>CAVSTE010000005.1:0-237943 GCA_963730835.1 uncultured Actinomycetes bacterium | reverse complement strand
TCCAACTGTGATGTCGGCTCGTCCAACAGCAGCAGCGACGGGCGCACCGCCAGTGCCGCGCCTACCGCAACCCGCTGCAGCTCGCCGCCCGACAGCGTGGTCGTCTCGCGCTCCAGCAGACGGCCGATCCCCAGCGCCAGCGCCGCCTCCTCGACGCCGCGGGCCACGGCAGCCGTCGAATGGCCGAGATTCTCGAGCCCGAATGCCAGCTCGGCGCGAACGGTGCCCAGCACCACCTGCGTCTCGGGGTCCTGAAAAACGCTGCCCACCCCGGCCGCGAGCTCGCCCGGGTCGTGGCCGCGGGTGTCCATACCGGCGGCGATCACGCGGCCCGCCACCTGTCCGCCTTGGAAGTGGGGTACGAGCCCGTTGGCCGCCCGGAGCAGAGTCGATTTGCCCGAGCCGGAGGCGCCAGCCAGAACGACCAGCTGACCCGGCTCGATCGCGAGCGACACGTCGTCGAGCGCCAGGCGCTCCGAGCCGGGATAGCGGTAGCTGACGCGCTCGAAGACGAGGGCGCTCACCGCCCGATCCCCCGGCGGTCGGCGAACGGCGCGAGCGCCACGATGGCGAGGGCGGCCGACAGGGCCAGCGTCCGCGGCCCGGCGGGAGACCGCAGCGTGGGATAGGCGCTGAACGGCGCCAGATCGAGCACTCGGGCAGCGATGGTCAGCCCCAGCACGGCCAGCGCCGCGATCGTGAAGTCCAGATCGTGACGCGAGTAGCGATGGCGAGCGGCGGGTGGCCGCCGGGCGGCGCCGTAGCCACGCACCTCGAGCGCCGCGGCGACGTCAAGCGCGCGATCGAGGAGCCCCGTGGTGGCCACGCGCATCAGCTGCACGCGTGTCGGCGGGCGACCGGGACGGCAACGCTGCGCGTCGGCCAGACGCCGGGCGTCGCGGGCTAGCAGCGGGATCATGCGCGTGGCCACGGTAGCGCTGAGCGCAGAGCGAAACGAGAGCCGCCGAAACAGGCGCAGGACCTCATCTGGGTCCACGGCCGCGGTGTAAAGCGCCGCGCAAAGGATGAGCGCCGCGGCCCGCAACGCCAGGATTCCGCCGTAGGCTGTGGCCTCGAGCGTCACATCGGTGTGTCCCAGCACCGGGAGCTGCCCCAGACGAACGATGACCGTCAAGCCGTCGCGGGTGACGAGCGCGTTCACCGCCGCGATCGCCAGCCACAGCGGGACCGCGAACAGCGCCGCGCGCCGCAGCTCCCTGCCCACTCGCGCCGCGGTTCCAGCCAGCACCACGGCCGCGGTCACGGCGCCCAGCGCGATCGGGTTGGACAGGGCGAGCGCCGCGGTCGCCAGCGCCAGGCACCAGGCGCAGGCGGCGCCGGCGCGAGCGGCGTGCAGCGGGCTCGCTCGCCGCCGATAGCTCATGCCGCCCCATCCTCCGGGACGGGCAGCAACGACCTGCCCTCCACGGCCACCGCGAAGCGGTACTCGAGCGCCCTCGCGCTCAGCGAGTCGGCCGCCGCCCCTACGCCCGTGGCGTCGGTGCCCGTCACGAGCCAGGTGGGCTCGGCGGAGCCTTCCGCCGTGGCCGCGATCAGCCCCGCCCCCGAGTGAAGCGTCCGCGCCACGCTGCCCGTCGGATCCAGCAGCTGAATTGCATCCTCCCCCGGCCCAGCGAACCTGGCATAGACGCCGCTCGTGCCCGGGCCCTTCTGGATCAGCGTTGCCGCGAACGTCCGTTTTAGGTCATTCCACGTGCCGACGAGCACCGCCAGGCTGTCTGTACCCGACCCGGTCCCCAGCGCCTGGCTGGAGACCGGCACGCCGGCGTGCTCGAGGTCAGCCGAGACACGCGCGCACGCGGCGCTCACGTCGCCCGAGCACTCCATCACCGTCGGTAGCCGCCTACCGCCGATGCCGTGCACAAACGGCTCCGGGAACGAGCCGACCACAGCGGGGATCGATTGGGCGGCGCTCCAATCATGCAAATCCCACCAGATCCGGTCGCCCTTGTGAACCGCCGTCTGCGCGGCTCCCACCGGAGCCTCGACGCCGTTTACGTAGTAGAACCAGTCACGGCGGGCGGCGGTGCCCGAGCGGCCGTCAATCGACTGAACGAAGCCGCCGCCGTAGCGCGTGGTCACCCGTGCCGAGCGCTCGAGCAGTCGCATGACGGTCTGGGACCCCGCCAACCGACCACGCGCCACCGATAAGACGGCGCGGGTGCCGAAGTCGCGCGTCACGCTGAGGCTGACGTCAGATGTCCCGGGGCCCGCTCCCAGGCCGCAACCGGAGACGATCGCCACCGTGAGGGCGGCGACGATCGCTCCGGCTGCGGACCTCACTCCCATCCTCGGCGAACCACCCGGTTCAGATCGCTACTTGGCGAGCTTGAACAGCAGCGTCTGTCCGGCGCGGAGCTTGATGGCGCAGATGCCGCTGCTGGCAGTCTTGCCATTCACGACGATCTCCCAGAAGGCCGGACTCGTCGGCTTCACGCCGAGGATCGAGGTCACGAAGATGCCCCCGACGCTCGAGTAGTACTTCCCGCTCCAGCGGCCGCGCGTCGCGGCGTTGAGCGCACCGGCGGCGCTGTTGCCCGAGCACCTTCCGCTCGGCGTTCCGCCTTTGGTGATCCAGCCTGTTTGTCCGTGGACGGTCATGGAGCCGAGCAGCACCTTGGTCGGGCTCTTGACCTGGACCTTCACTGCCGTGCCCGTCGATCCGGCCGCCAGTGCGGCTCCCGACATCGCAGCGACCAGCACGACGACAACCGACACAGCGGCGAGGAACTTCTTGGGACTCATAGAGGCCACCCCTTTCCGCGAGGGCTAGTTGGCGTTGTGGCCGGGGGCTGGTCTCCTGGCTGACGGGCCTACCCGCCGCGCCTTCCCGGTCGACGAAGTCTCCCAGTGGCTGTCAATGCGGCAGGCGTCCCCGATCACAGTGGCGGGTCCGCTCCGGATTCTCACCGGCTTCCCATCGCCACCGACCTTGAACTGACCGGCATCGTAGCGCTCTGCCCGCCGCAAGGCGTAGCGTTCAGTGCCGAGCAGACGCGAGCCGAGCCCTGGAGATAACCGCGATGACCGTCAACCTGACCCGCATCTACACCCGACTTGGCGATGGTGGGGAAACCCACTTGGGGGACATGAGCCGGGTGCCCAAGACCCACCCCCGGATCGAGGCATACGGCACGGTCGATGAGCTGAACGCCCACGTGGGAGTGGCGCTCACCATCGATGGTCTGTCGGTCCAGTACGCCGGCTGGCTGCGGCGCGTCCAGAACGACCTGTTCGATGTGGGCGCCGACATCGCGGCGCCGGAAGACGTAAACAGCGAGCGCGAGCGATTGCGGGTGATCCCCGATCAGGTCACGTGGCTCGAGGCGCGCTGCGACGAGGTGAACGAGACGCTCAGCCCGCTGAAGTCGTTCGTCCTGCCGGGCGGGACGCCCGCGGCCGCTCAGCTGCACGTATGCAGGACCGTTTGCCGGCGGGCGGAGCGACTGGCGATCGCCTGCGGCGAGGAGCTGAACGCCGAGGTGGTCCGTTATCTGAATCGTCTGTCAGATCTGCTGTTCATCCTCAGCCGGGGCGCCAACCGCGGCGACGAGCCGCTGTGGGAGCCCGGCAGGTACCGCTGAGGGCCGCCGTCTGAAACTAGCGCCGCGCGGCGAGCATCACCGCGGTGGCCACAACCAGGCCCAGCGCCCCGATGCCGGCCACGCCAGCCACGAAGGCCTCGTGCTGCTGGGCGTACGCAATCACCGCGTGAGGCCGGGCGATGGCGACCAGCGCCGCCAAGGCCAACGCGCCGAGCAGCACCAGCGCCGGCGGGCGCAGGGCCTCGCGAATCGAGACCCCCTCCGCTCCCATTGACTCCGCCTGCGGCCGGGGCCAGCGCCGGTCCGCCGCCGAGATCGCCGCCACCACTACCAGCGACCAGCTGCCGGCTAACACGAACCCCCCGAGCACGTCGCTGGGGTAATGCCATCCGAGGGTGAGGAACGAGTAGCTGACGGCTACCGCAAACGCGGCCCCCAGTGCCGCGACGGCGGGGCGCAGCCGCGCGGGCGCCGCCAGCACGAGCGACAGCGCCAGCGACATCGCCGCGGTCGCGTGGCCACTGGGCCATGAGGCAGGCCCGACCGGAGCCTTGCCGCCGAACAGTGACGCGGCCCGGGGCTCGGCGAGCAGCGGCTTGAGCACGTGCGTGGTCACGTTCGCCCCGAGCAGGATCGCTACCACCCCGACCGCTACCCGCGGCCGCCCGCGCAGGAGGGCCACCAGCACCGGGATAGCCGCCAGATAGACGTACGGCTGGGGATTACAGAGCCCCGCGATGAAGTTGGCCAGCGAGTTGACGCGCGGACGCCGTAGGCCGCCGAAGCCGATGAAAATCGACTGGTCGGCGTGCCGGAACACACCGACGTGGAACGCCAGCAACCAGATCAGTATCAAAAGCAGGGCCCCGCAACCGGCGCCCAGGATCGCCCGCCTCGGCATGCACCGAGGGTAGCTAGCGCGCCGCGGCGGCTATTGACTCTCGCGCTCGGAGCGCTGCGGGGGCTCCGCGGGCTGAGCGCGCTGATCCTGTGCCGGCGGCTCCCGAGGCGCCTCGGCCTGCCGTGTGATCTTGATCTCGGGCGCTACGCCCGTGCGTCGCAGGTGGGAAAAGTGCTCGATGTCCTCCAGAGAGGCCACTTCGACCGTCACCCCCGGTTCGAGCTCGAAGCGGGCGGCCTCGTACAGCAGCTCCTGGTAGCTGGGCATTCCCGGCCCTTCGCCGGCGGCGCGCACTCCGCCTTCGATGTCCAGGTTGTGAGCGCCCAGCCGCAGAGTGAAGCGAGTCTGCTCAGCCAGCTTCTCAGCGGTGAGTTTGATCGGCACCGGGTCGGCGCCTGCCCCCTCGCCCGTCTCGGCGCGCAGCCGCGCGTGTTCGGTGCCGAGAGCCCTGGCGAGCCGCTCGAGATTGCGACGATAGGGCGCCGGAACGATCGTCACCGGTCCTTCCGCCCGGCCGTTGCCGCGTACGGCCTCGGCCACGGCGCCGATCAGCACGTACTCGACCTTGTTTGCCTGCAGCCAGCGGACGAAGGCCACCCAGTGCGAGCGCAGGTGCTCCAGCCCCTCTGGCGTGTCGGCGGCCCGCAGCTCGATGCGTGGCGGGTTTCTCTTCAGAAGCATGTGGTGCCGTTTCGGCGGGACCGGGCGGAGTCCTTCTTTGGACGTCAGGCAGGCAGCGCGTCGAGCTGGGCGATACGCCGCAGGACGCCCGGGGCCAGGCGCGAGAGCGCCCGCATCACCTTCGCCTCGGGCGTCACCGCCGCCACGGGGCGGTCCGTGACGATCGTCTCGACGATCTGCTGGGCGACTCGGTCTGCGGTGAAGTTGCGCCGCTCGTACAGCCGCGTGACGCGCTCGGCAATATCCCGGGCCTGGGCCTCGCTGCGCCCTACATAGGTGGCGGCGCTGGTGATGCCGGTGGCGATGAACCCTGGGCAGATGGCGCTCACCCCGATCCCGTGGGGAGCCATTTCGGCCCGCAGGCACTCACTCAGCATCAAGACCGCCGCCTTGGTCGCGGAGTACGCCGCCAGCTCCTTGGTGGGCGCGAACGCCGCCGCCGAAGCCGTGTTGACGATCTGCCCGCCCTCGCCGCGTTCGATCATCGCTGCACCGAACAGCCGACAGCCGTGGACCACTCCCATCAGGTTGACGCCGACGATGCGCCGCCAGTCGTCGAAGCCGGTGTCCATGAACGTGCCGGCCACGCCGATGCCGGCGTTGTTTATGACCACGTCGGGCACGCCGTGCTCGGCGAGCACTCGGGCCAGCAGCCGCTCCATCGCCTCCTCGTCGCTCACGTCACAGCCAAGCGGGTGGGACCCGGGCATCGAGGCCGCGGCACGCTCCAGCGACTCCACGTCGCGGTCCACCAGCAGCAAACGGGCCCCGCGCTCCGAGAGAGCCTGGGCCGTGGCGTAGCCGATGCCGCTTGCCGCACCGGTGATGAGCGCGGTGCGGCCCCGCAGCTGCTCCATCCCGCCGCCGCGCACCCAAGGGCGGCGCGAGGGCAGCGGGATTCCGCTCTCGACGTCCTCCACATGCTCAGCGAGCCAGCGGCCGATCCGCGCGGGCTCGATCTGCGGCGCCCAGTGCGTGGTGGCGATCGTTCGCCGTCTGAGGACCGGCGCCACCTCCCCAGCCAGCGAGTAGTAGCTCGGCGAGACGAAGTGATCGCGACTGGGGACGATCAGCTGCACCGGCACATGCGCCACCGCGTCGGTTCGCGGCGAGACGAGCCGCCGGGGGATGTTGCGGCGATACAGGTTCGCCCCGCGTACCCCGTCGGCGGCGACGGTGGGCGCGGCCGGGCTCCCCGGGGGGATCCGCTCGACGTTGCGCAGCACCCACTGCCAGCGACCGTTGCCCAGGACCGCCCGCCAGGCGAGCGTCGGACCGCCCGGAGTCAGCAGCACCAACACGTACCACGAGCGCCGTAGGCGCCGCATCATCTCCAGCAGGTGGCCCGGCGTCGGCCGCAGGCCAAGCGAACGGCCCCCGGCGATTACCTGATCGAGCGAGGGACAGGCGATCGCCGTGAAGGACTTCAGCCTTGGCCGGAAGCGGTCTATGGTGGCGAACTCCCAGCCCTGCATCGCTCCCCAGTCGTGCCCTACCAGATGGACGGGCTTGCCCGGAGCGACAGCGTCCAGCACCGCTTGGAAATCATCCCCCAGGCGCCGCAGGTCGTAGGCCGCCGGACCCCTCGGCGCGCTCGAGGCGCCGGCGCCGCGGACGTCATAGGCGACGACGTGAAAGCGCTCGGCGAGTCCCGCCATCACCCCTTCCCACATCTCTTTGGTGTCCGGATAGCCGTGGATGAACACCAGGGTCGGCTGCTGGGGGTCCCCGGCCTCGCACAGCGAGAGCTCGACCCCATCGCGGCCACTCACGGTCCGTGTCACCGCGCCTTCGATCACGCCGCGTGAATCTATACGCTCGGAGGTCGATGCAGCCTCCCGAGACGAGCTTCACCCGCTACGGGCAGGAGCGCCGGCGTCAGATCAGGCGCCGGCGGCTCGTGGCTGCCTGCACCCTGGTGGCGGTCATCGTGGCCGCGGTGATCGCAGTGGCCGCCAGCGGCTCCTCCTCGTCAGGCGGCCACCCGGCGCAGGCCTCGCGCGGGGGCGTGGCGCAGCGGCCGAGCTCTAGCTCTGGGGGCAAACCCACGGCGCCCCGCTCGACCGTGACCGGAGCCGGCACGGGCAAGCCTGGCACGGCGACGGTGCCGATCCTCATGTACCACGTGATCAACCCCCCGCCGGCCGGAGCGCCGTATCCGGGTCTGTACGTCCCGGCGAGCGAGTTCGCGGCCCAGATGCAGGCGCTGAAGGCGGCTGGCTGGCACCCGGTGACGATGGACCAGCTCGAGGCCAACTGGACGCGAGGCGTGCCGCTTGGTGCCGGCAAGCCGATCGTGCTGAGCTTCGACAACGGCTATCAGTCGCAGTTTCAGAACGCGCTGCCGGTGCTGAGGCGCCTCGGCTGGGTGGGCGTGGAGAACATCCAGCTGACCGGGCTGCCGCCCTCGCAGGGAGGGCTCACCGAACCGCAGGTCAAGGGCCTGATCGCAGCCGGGTGGGAGCTCGACACGCAGGGCATAAGCCACGCCGACCTGATCACGCTGTCTGCCTCCGAGCTGCACTACCAGGTCGCCACGGCCAGGCAGATGCTCCAGCAGCGCTACGGCGTGCCGGTGAACTGGTTCTGCTACCCGTCCGGGCACTACAACGCCGCGGTCATCGACGAGGTGAAGGCGGCCGGCTTCGTCGGCTCGACGACCGTGATTCCGGGTTGGGCGACCCCCTCCACGGACCGCTTCCGACTGCCGCGATTGCGCGTGCTGGGCGGCACGAGCCCGTCGGCCCTGCTCCAGCAGATCACCGGAGCCCAGAGCGACAGCCCCGCGCCGGCCTCCTACGGGAGCGCGGCGAGCGGCTGATCCCAGCGTCTACCCTTTAGGTAGGTGTTCGGTCTGGGCCACAAGACGACGATGGTCGATGCAGGCAGCGCGCTGCCGGGGCGCGAGCAGGAGCTGGCGGTCGCCGAGCGCCACGCGGTGCTGGGGACGCCGCTCAAGCCGCCGTTCGCCGAAGGGCTCGAGCGGGCCGTGCTGGCGATGGGCTGCTTCTGGGGCGCAGAGCGAGTGTTCTGGCAGGCGGACGGGGTGTTCACGACGGCGGTGGGTTACGCCGGTGGCTTCACGCCCAATCCCACCTACGAAGAGGTCTGCGGCGGGCGGACCGGACATGCTGAGGTGGTGCTGGTGGTGTTCGAGCCGGCCAAGCTCCCATACGCGGACGTGCTGCGCCTGTTCTGGGAGAACCACGACCCCACCCAGGGGATGCGCCAGGGCAACGACGTCGGCACGCAGTACCGCTCGGCGATCTACTGGACGACGGGGGCGCAGCGCGCGGCCGCCGCGGCCTCTCGCGACGCATACCAGGAGCGCCTACAGGCCGCGGGCCACGGGAAGATCACGACCGAGCTCGCTGAAGCGGGCCCGTTCTACTACGCCGAGGATTATCACCAGCAGTACCTGCACAAGAACCCGTGGGGATACTGCGGGCTCGGGGGAACCGGCGTCAGCTGTCCCGTGGGCGTCGTCTCCACTTCTTAAGGCCGGCGCGCAAGCGCGCCGGCCCCGGCCGGAACATGTTCCGGCCGGCGGGGCCGCACATGTGCGGCCCCGGGCATATTGATCAGCCTCCGGCCACGGCCGGCAGGATCGTGACCTCGTCGCCGTCGGAGACCGGCGTATCCAGGCCGTCGAGAAAGCGGATGTCCTCTCCGCCCACATAGACGTTGACGAACCGGCGCAGGCCGCCATCCTCGGCTATCCGGCTACGCAGCTCGCCGTAGCGCTCGTACAGGGAGTCGAGCACCTCGCCCACGGTCGCCCCTTCGACCTCGGCGGTGGCCTCGCCGTCGGTCGCGGCGCGGAGCTGAGTGGGGATCTTGACATTGACCGCCATCTGCCCGTGACTATTTATCAAGCCGGGACCGCCACCCGCTCTGAGGCCTGCTGGAACGAGGCCACGGTTGGCTCTATCTCCCAGGTCTCGAACGTCCCCCGCGCGCAGTCGAGCGTCTTCAGGCCCTCGCCGGTGATGTAGACGACCACCCGCTCATCGGGGTCGATGTCGCCGCGTTCGGCGAGCTTGGCCAGGACCGACACGGTCACGCCGCCGGCGGTCTCGGTGAAGATGCCGGTGGTGCGGGCCAGCAGGCGGATGCCCTCGCGGATCTCATCGTCGGACACCGAGTCGATCGCCCCGGCGGAGCGCCGGGCGAGATCGAGGGCGTAGGGGCCGTCGGCGGGATTGCCGATGGCCAGCGACTTGGCGATCGTGTCGGGCCTCACCGGACGGCAGAACTCTTCGCCGGCGGCGAAGGCACTGGCCACCGGCGAGCAGCCCGCGGCCTGGGCGCCATTGAATGTCGGCAGATTCCCCTCGAGCAGCCCCGCCTCGACCCACTCCTCAAAGCCCCGCGCCACCTTCGTGAACAGCGAACCGGAGGCGATCGGGCACACCACCCGGTCGGGCATCGAGAAGCCGAGCTGCTCCGCGGTCTCGAACGCCAGGGTCTTCGACCCCTCGGCGTAGTAGGGGCGCATATTGATGTTGACGAAGGCCCATTCGTGCTCGGCCGAGAGCTCGGTGCACAGTCGGTTGACGTCGTCGTAGGTGCCGTTCACTGCGACCAGGTTGGTGCCGTACACGCCGGTGGCCAGGACCTTCTGCTCCTCGAGGTCAGAGGGGATGAACACGTAGGACTGAAGGCCGGCGGCCGCGGCGTGGGCGGCGACGGCGTTGGCCAGGTTGCCGGTGGAGGCGCAGGCGATCGTCTCGAAGCCGAGCTCGCAAGCCCGGGCCAGGGCGATCGATACCACCCGATCCTTGAAGGAGTGGGTGGGGTTCGCGGCGTCGTTCTTGACCCACACCTCGCGCAGGCCGAGCTCCTCCGCCAGGCGCTCGGCGCGCAGCAGCGGCGTAAAGCCCGCCTTCAGGCCGCTCGACGGCTCAGCGTCCAGCGGCAGGAAGTCGAGGTAGCGCCACAGCGAGTGCGGCCCGGCTTCGATCCGTCTGCGCAGCTCGTCGGGATCTGCCCCGCCGAGCGGCGCGTAGGCCACCTCCAGCGGGCCGAAACAGCGCTCGCACACGAATTGCGCGTCGAGCGGGTAGGTGGTCTCACATTCCTTACAGCGAAGTGACTCTGGCGGCATATGTAAATAAACCTCCGCCGGGGTCTGTAGGTCGGAGGTCCTGAAAAACCGCCACTCCCACATCTCCCAGGCTTGTCGTTGGAGCCTGATGGAATTGGCACCGTTCCCTTGTCGGGAGGTTGCCGGGGCTTCGCAGGGCCATGTCCCTTCACCCCTCTGGATGCAGTACAGCTATGTACTACGGAGTATAACCGCAAGCGCGGGCTCTATAAACCGGCCGGCGGATCTGGGGCAGCGTCGCGGGGACGCACTCCGCCCAGGACGTATTTCGCAGCAGATCCGCCACCCCGCGCCGGCTGTGTCCACATAAGCGTCGTGGGGACGCTTATGTGGACCAGGCGGGAGGAGACTGGTTGGGTTTGCCACGTTACCCGTCCGTAACGAGCGCTCACGCCCGGTGTTCTCAGGGCTCAGGCCATGGCCACCACCTCCCCCGAGTCAGTCGCCCGCCTCGAGTCGATCCTCGGTGTCGGCTCACGCGTTCCCAGCAAGCGAATGCTGGTCATCGTCAACCCCTATGCCACGACGGTCTCGGACCGGCTGAAGAATCTGGTGGTCTACGCGCTGCGCGGCAGCTACGAGGTGGTGGCAGTGGACACCGAGTCGCGCGACCACGCGACGGAGATCTGTCGCCAGGCGGCAAACGAGCGCTACGACGTCGTGGTGGCGTTCGGCGGCGATGGAACGGTGAACGAGGCGGCCAACGGGCTGGCCGGCTCGGACACGCCGCTCAGCTGCCTGCCCGGAGGGAGAGCCAACGTCTATTGCCGGCTGCTGGGGATCCCCACGGACGTGGTCGATGCCACAGAGCACCTGCTGCGGATGGCCGACGACTGGCGTCCGCGCCGGCTCGACCTGGCGCGCGTCAACGACCGCTGGTTTCTGTTCTCAGCGGGCCTGGGCCTCGACGCCAGCGTGGTCGAGCGGGTGGACGCCCACCCCCAGCTCAAGGCGCGGCTCGGTGAGTGGTACTACAGCTGGATCGCGGTCGGCACCTTCAACCGCAAATACCTCCTGCATCCTCCGCGCCTCGAGGTGAGCCTGGGCGACGAGCGCGTCAGCGGCGTCACGGCGCTGATCCAGAACGGCGACCCGTACACCTATTTCGGGCAGCGGCCGGTGCGGATGGGCGAGGGCGCCGACCTCGAGAGCGGCGACCTGGCGGGCATCGTGCTCGAGCGGGCAAGCGTGATCGACATCCCGACGATCATCTGGCGCGCGCTCGCGCGCGGCGCCCGGCTCAGCCGCCACCGGCGCGTGTACCCATTTGCCGCGCTGCACGCGCTCAGCGTCCGCTCCTGCGACGAGCGTCCACTGCCACTGCAGGTCGACGGCGACTACATCGGCGAGGTCGACGAGGCGCGCTTCTCGATCCGCCCCGCTGGGATCACCGTCGTCTCCTAGTCGCCGACGTCCGCCTCCCAAAAGGGGGTGGAAACCGCTCGCTGGGGGCTTAGGAAGTCGTGGCCCAGCGCCGTGCCCGTATCACCGACCGCGACCGGACGCTGCTGGCGTTCCTCGCCGAGCACCGGATCGCGCTGTCCGCGCACGTGCGAACGCTGCTCGGCGTCTCCGTGCGCGCCGCCGACGCCCGCCTGCATGCGCTCCAGGGCGCGGGGCTGCTCGGCTCAGAGCGGCTGTTTCACTCCCAGCCGCGGTGCTGGTGGATCACCCGCAGAGGCCTCGCCGCGATCGATTCGCGCCTGCCGCCGCCGCGGTTTGACCTCCATGCCTACCGCCACGACGTCGGCGTGGCCTGGCTGTGGCTGGCGGCGAGGCGAGGGATCTTGGGGCCCGTGCGAGAGGTCGTATCCGAGCGGGAGATGCGCTCTCGGGACGGCGCCGAGGGGCATGCGGCGAGGGCCGAAGCCCGCAGCGCCCGGCAGTTCGCCGTGAGGCTCGGTGGCGTCGGCGCGGGCGGTCGCGAGCGCCTCCATTACCCGGACCTGCTGCTGGTCACCGACGGCGGGCGGCGGGTGGCCGTCGAGCTCGAGCTCTCGACGAAGGCGCGCACACGACGGGAGCGAATCCTCTCCGCCTACGCCGCCGACAGCCGGATCGATGCCGTCCTCTACCTCGTCGATCGCCGCAGCGTGGCCCGCACCGTTCAGGCTTCCGCCGCCCGCCTGGGGATCTCTTCACGGGTTCAGGTGCAGCGCGCGGAATGGGGCGAGGCGGCCGGACGGGCCGGCGGCCGCGAGGCGACCCGCCTGCCGGCGCGCGCCGCCGGCCACGAGGCGCTTGGGCGATGAGGCCGGTCCGCAGCGCGATCAGCTGGCTCTCGACGCTCATCCTGGTGGCGATGGTCACGGCCCCGCCGACGTGGGCGATGCTCGCCGCGGCCGCCGTGATCGTGACGACGGTGAGCGCTCGGGCGCAGCTCGCCGCCAGGCGACGGCGTCGGCTGGCCCACGGACCGCCGACCGAAGCAATTTCGCTGGGCGCGGACAGCGGCGGCCGGCACGTTGTGCTGAGCGGCCGCCAGCTCTCGGCGCACGCCCTGATCGTCGGCGCCAGCGGGGCGGGCAAATCGACCACGCTGCTCAAGCTGCTGGGTGAGAACGTACGGCTGGGTCGCCCGGTGGTGGCGATCGACATGAAGGGGTCGCCCGCGTTTGCAAAGTCGCTCCGTGACGCGGCGGCCGCTGCGGGGCGGCCGTTCCGAATCTGGACTCCCGAGGGGCCCTCGGGCTGGAATCCGCTGAGCCACGGGAACCCGACCGAGCTCAAGGACAAGTTGATCGCCTCCGAGCATTTCACCGAGCCGCACTACCAGCGGGCGGCGGAGCGCTACGTGCAGACTGCGTTGCAAGTCCTGGCCGGCGCGCACCCGCGGCAAGCGCCGACGCTCGAGGAGGTGGCGCGGCTCATGGACCCCCACCGCCTACCCGGGCTGTTGCGCGGCGCGCCGCGTGAGTTCTCCGAGCGCGTGCAGGACTACATCGCCTGCTTGACGCCCGATCAGCTGAGCGCCATCCGCGGTCTGGGAACGCGTCTGGCGTTGGTCACCGAGTCGCACGTCGGCGCCTTTCTGAAGGGCGGTGCCGAGCACGTCCCTTCAGTCGATGTGCGTGAGGCGCTGGCGGGCGATGCGGTCGTGCTCTTCAGCCTCAACTCGAGCACCTACGGGCGCCTGGCGTCACAGCTCGGAGCGCTGGCGATCCAGGATCTGGTTGCGGCGGCCGGCGATCGGCTGTCGGCGAATCCGCATGGTGGCCAGGCCATGATCGGGATCGACGAGTTCTCGGCGCTTGGCTCTGACAACGTGATCTCACTGCTGGCTCGCTGCCGGGAGTCGGGCGTCAGCGTGCTGCTGGCGACACAGGAGCTGGCCGATCTGGACCGGACGGCCCGCGGCTTGCGGGACCAGGTGCTGGGGTCTACCGCGGTCAAGATCGCCCACCGCCAGGACGTCCCCTCATCGGCGCAGACGATCGCCCGCATGGCGGGAACCGAAACCGTCTGGGAGCAGACACGCCAAATGTCAAGTCATCCCTTGTTCGGCCAGTACGACACCGGGCGGGGCACGCGGCGCCAGGCCGATCGCTTCGTGATCAATCCAGATCAGATCTCCTCGCTGGCCACGGGCGAGGCCGTGGTGATCACCAAGCTGCCGCGGGCTCAGGTGCGGACGGTGCGCGTCTACCCACAACGCCTCGCGCCGGGGCCAGAGCGCCTCCCGCGTGAGCGCGACGGCCACGCGCAGCGCGGCCCCGAGCTCGGCTGAGCCTAGCCCGGCGGGATCGTCAGCAAAGCCGCGCTGGCAGCCGGCATCTCCACCCGGTAGCCGGCGCCCGTAGGACGCACGGTGACCGTCAGCGGACGCCCTTGAAGTAGCCCCGTCCGGTTCCCCGTGCCGAAGCTTTGGCCGCCGAGCGACACGCCGAGCGAGGAGGAGATGCTGGGGGCTGTCAGGCGCTCGAGCGTCGCGGGGGCCGCCAAGCCGCTGACGCGGATCTGGGCGGCCCACGGCCGAGCGGTGCTGTCATTGATCAGGACGATGTGCACGGCGCCGTCGTGATCCTTTGTGGCCCACGCCCTGACGCTACGCGAGCCGGCACCGCTCAGCGCGAGCAGCCGCGCGCCGGGCGTCACCGCGCGCGCGAACAGCAGCAGCCCGTAGTACTCGGGATGAACCAGCGCCTGCCAGCGGCCGGCGACGCGGCCGAATTGAAACAGCGAGTACCGCGACCCGGGGAAAGTGTGCACGTTGACCCCGTCGGCTCCCGCACGGGCGATCGAGAACAGCGCGTCAATCGCCCACAGCGCCGATGCGAACGTGTCGCTGACGCCGCGCTGACCCTCGCAGGCCACAGTGTTCAGCTCGTCGACCCGGAACGCGGCTCCCCGGCGGTGTGCCAGGGCGATCTCCGTGCCGGCGCCCCGCATCAGACCACGTGATGCCGCGCGCGAGAGCAGCCCCGCGATCGTGGCCGGTTGTGGCGAGTCGGTGGATCGGTAGCAGCGGTTGGCCGGGTAGCGGTGAAACGTGACGACCGCCACGCCGGGGACCGAGCTCAGCAGTTCCGGAAGCTGGGCAAGCTGGCGGCGGCCGCCGGTGGCGGGACCGGCGAGTGGCACGGCTGGCAGCGCCGAGCGCATCGCCTCCACGTCCCGGGCGTATGACTCGAGACCGACTGTCCCGTAAGACGCCGGGCGAGCATAGACCGGATGCCCGCCGGGGCCGCTGTACCACCCAAGCCGGCCATAGACCTCGGGCTCGTTGCCCAGCTCGAGCGCCGCCACGTAGCGGCGCCCGATGCCCCGCACGAGCGCCCGCGCTTCGGTGCCCGCGATCGCGCGGCTGTCGGCGGCCAGATTGATCCCCAGGATCAGCCGGACGCCGAGCGCCCGGGCCAGCGCGGCGGTCGTGGCCACCCAACTCCGCGTCAGCTGATAGCGGGCCCAGGCCGGGCGTCTCATCCCGGCCACGGGCCACCAGCTGGCGTCGGTCGAATCGCCGCCGATCCTCAACACCGGGTGCTGCCCGCGCGCCAGGTTGCGAATCAGCTGTACAAGCACCGGGTTCACGGCGCGCGGATCGGAGCCCGTGTAGTGCCTGATCGCCTGGTACTCGAACGAGACACCGAGAAAGCCGGCCGGGACGGGTCGCCCCAGCAGGCGGTCGGAGACGGAGATCCGGACCGCGTGGCGTGAGACCGCCGCTTGCAGGACGCCGGCGTTATCCGATCCTCTGCCGTCCAGGCCTGTGACCAGCCCCGCGGCGAGCGCCGCCGCGCACAGCAGCGCCAGTCCTATTCGAAGCCGGATGGCGCTACCCGGCGCCCGGGGTAATGCGGTAGGCGTCGAACACCGCGTCGATGTTGCGCAGCCGCCCGATCGCCTGATCCAGGGTCCGCGTGTCTCCGACCTCGACGACGAAGCGGTTCTTGACCATCGGATGGTTGACGGTGCAGCGAGCCTCGAGGATGTTGATCCCCGCTTCGGAGAACGTCCGGGACATGTCCTCGAGCAGCCGGTGGCGATCCCAGCCGTCGACTTCGATCTCGACACGGAACGAGGTCTCCGCATCCCCATCCCACGAGACGGGCGTGAAGCGGTCGGGGTCCTTGCGCAGCACGGCGACGTTGGGACAGTCCCCGCGGTGGATCGTGATGCCCCGCCCCAGACTTATGTAGCCCACGATCGGATCGCCCGGCACCGGCCGGCAGCACTTGGCCAGCCGCAGCATCACCTCGTCGATGCCATCGACCGAGATCCCGAAGCGACTGGATGAGGTCGTCGGCCGCGAGCGCCGGCCGCGGGTCATCAGCAGGTCGTCTGTGGCGGTGGGCTCGGATTCCGCGGCCTCCCCCTGCTTCAGCCGCTGCATGACCTTGTTCACGACCGTCTTGGCTGAGATCTTGGCGGCGCCGAGCGCGATGTAGAAGTCGTCGCCCTTGCGGAAGCCCATCTCCCGTATGACGTCGGCCAGCAGCGGCGAGCCGACCAGCTTCTGTGCCGGTAGGCCCTGCTTCTTAAGGTGCTCCTGGAGCTGTTCGCGCCCGGCGTGCTCGGTGTCCCTGCGCGACTCCGCCTTGAACCACGCCTTGATCTTGTTGCGCGCTCGGGTCGTCTTGACAAGCGCCAGCCAGTCGCGCGACGGTCCCCGCTCGCGCTTCGAAGTCAGGACTTCGACTATGTCGCCGGAGCGCAGCTGGTAGGACAGCGGCACGATCTTGCCGTTCACCTTGGCCCCCACGCACCGGTGGCCGACGTCGGTGTGGATCTCGTAGGCGAAGTCGAGCGGCGTCGCTCCCGCGGCCAGTGACTTGACCTCCCCCTTGGGCGTGAAGACGAACACCTCGTCCTCGAACAGGTCGACCTTGAGCGTCTCCACGAATTCGCCGGGATCGGCCAGGTCCTTCTGCCAGTCGAGCAGCGAGCGCAGCCATTTGAGCTTGCCCTCGGCATCGGTGGCGGCGCCGTTCCGGCCTCGGGCGCTCCCGGCCTTGTACATCCAGTGGGCCGCGACCCCGAACTCGGCCAGATCGTGCATCTCCCTGGTGCGGATCTGAATCTCCAGCGGCCTGCCCTCTGGGCCGATCACCGTCGTGTGCAGCGACTGGTACATGTTGAACTTGGGCATCGCGATGAAGTCCTTGAAACGCCCGGGAAGCGGCTTCCACAGCGAGTGGATGACCCCCACAGCGCCGTAGCAGTCCTTGACCGAATCGACGATCACCCGCATCGCGGTGAGGTCATAGATCTCGTTGAACTCGCGGCTCTTCTTGGTCATCTTCGAGTAGATGGAGTAGAAGTGCTTTGCCCGGCCGGAGATCTCTGCCTCGATGCCTAGCTCTTCGAGCTCCTTCGAGACGTACTCGCCGGCCTGGTTGACGTAGCGCTCGCGCTCGGCGCGCTGCTGCGCCACCAGCTCCTTGATGTCGTTGTACTTGCGCGGATGCAGGGTCTGGAAAGCCAGATCCTCGAGCTCCCACTTGATGGCGTGGATACCGAGCCGGTGAGCGATCGGCGCGTAGATGTCGAGGGTTTCGCGAGCCTTCTCGATCTGCTTGGGCTTGGGCAGCGCGGCGACCGTGCGCATGTTGTGCAGTCGATCGGCGAGCTTGATCAGGATGACCCGGATGTCCGAGGCCATCGCCACCATCATCTTGCGGTAGTTCTCGGCCTGCGCCTCATCGCGCGATTGGAAGGTCAATCCCGTGAGCTTGGTGACGCCGTCGACGAGGCCTGAGACCTCCTCGCCGAACGCCTCGCGGACTTCCGTCAGCGAGGCGGATGTGTCCTCCACCGTGTCGTGGAGCAGCGCGGCGCACAGCGTCTCGGTGTCGAGTCGCATGCCCGCGCAGATCTTGGCAACCCCCACCGGGTGGCTGATGAACTGCTCGCCACTGCGGCGTCGCTGATCGGCGTGATGCATGCAGGCATAGACGAACGCCTGCTGTACGCGCTCGCGGTCGACTTCCACCGCCGCCTGCTCGGCGTGCTCCTCGACGATCGCGAACAGGTCAGACAGCAGCCGAGCTTCGGTCTTCGTCAGCTCGGCACCAGCAGCGGGGCCGGACGCGTGCTCGCCGTCGACCTGGTCGACGGGCACCCGTTTGCGAACGAGCGTCGACGATGCCCGGCTCGATCTCAGCCGCTTGGTAGGAGATTTCCGCTGCTCAGGTATCGCCGTCCGTCCTCGTATCGCGCTGTGTACGCCCTGTACGCCGGTGAGCGCTCGAGCGCCGTGCGCTTCTCGCTGGCCACCGCCAGGGCCGGCAGATCCCGGTCGAGGCTGACGAGCTCCAGCTCCGTGAGGACCCTGATCAGCCTGCCGGCCAGTCGCGCCGGACGACCCTGCTGACCGTCACCGCGGAGCAGGCGCTCGAGCTCCTCGCCGGCCACTCTGCCATGGCGTCTGACGTCGCGGTAGAGGGCTGCGAGCGAAGCGCGAAGTCCGTACTCCAGCTCGTGCATCTGCTGTGCAAAGCGTAGCTCAGGCAGGCCCCAGGCCAGGTGGGTAAAGCCGCTGCCGAGCTCCAGCAGCGTCCCCGTGGCCGCGGTGCTTGGGGGGTCCAGGGCGATGACGTGGCGCGCTCCCCCGGCAATCGACGGCTCGCGCTCGAGCAGATGGTGCGAGGCGAGCGAGAAACCACCGACCCGAGCCTCCAGGCCGGCGCGCCTGCGCGCCATATCGGCGCAGACGGCGAGCACGGATGCTCCGGTGGATACGGCGTCGGCCAGAACGGCAAGCGGACTCTCACCGCGCCGGTCGATTACCGCTCGCGCCGTGTGCGGCGGGTTTCGGTGCTTGGTCTCCCCGGGAGCCAGCGGGGCATCGAGCTCCGTGAGGACCCCCTCGAGGTATGTCGCCGGTTCTCCCAGCACGGAGATTCCAAGCGGCGCGCACGGCTGAGCGTGGCGAAGCACGAGCCGGGCCTCGACGACCCCCCGCCACTCGTTCCGCTCGAGCTTGAAGGTGGCGTCCACTGGCTGCTCAAGTTGCACCGGCAGCCGCCCGTCGCAACCGAAAGCCACGGCGCGGGCGCGAGTTCCCCCAGAGGAGAGCGAGAAGCGTGCATGGCGCCCCTCCCCCATGGCCCGCTGCTCGCCGAAGCGCCCCCCGGGCACAAGCAGGCATGGAGCGGGGTTGCCGCTCCCGCAGGGCTCGAGCGAACGCAGCTCCTCAGCCAGTCTAAGTCCGAGCTCGCGGCCCGAGACGACGGCATCGACGCGCTCGGTGGGCTGAAGCAGCTCCGGGCCCAGCACGGCCGCGGCGTGGCTCTCCAGCGCCTCGGCGAACGTCGGCAGCTGCTCGCGGTCGATCGTCAGGCCGGCCGCAGCGCGGTGGCCCCCGTAGCGCTCGAGCTCTCCGCCGCAGGCATGAAGCGCTCCCAGCAGGTCGAATCCAGGGATGCTTCGGCCCGAGCCCTGGCCGCCGCGGCCGTCGCCCAGGGCCACGAGGATCGCCGGACGGTGGTGGCGCTCTGCGATCCGCGCCGCGACGATGCCGATCACTCCGGGATGCCACCCCTCGCCGGCGAGAACGTATGCCGAGCGCTCACCGAGCCGCGCCACCTGGGCCTCTGCTTCCCACCTGGTTCGCTCCTCCAGGGCGCGGCGCTCGGTGTTGATTGCGTCAAGCTCGGCGGCGACCTCCAGAGCACGGGGCCGATCGTCGGTCAGCAAGAGCTCAAGGCCGGCGTCTGGGCGCCGCAATCGGCCCGCGGCGTTGATGCGTGGCGCCAACCGAAAGCCGAGCGCGTGCGCATCGAGCGCGCTTGGATCTGCGCGCGCAACCTGCATCAGTGCCTGCAATCCAGGCTTAGCACTGCCCGACAGAACCCGCAATCCCTCCCGAACTAGCCGGCGGTTCTCGCCCCGGAGGGGCATCAGATCGGCGACCGTGGCGAGGGCCACCAGCTCGATGTCCTCGGCGGCCGTTGGGGCGCCGAGCGCCTCAGCGAGCTTGAACGCGACCGCTGTGCCGCACAGATCCGCGCAGGGGTAACCGCACACGCTGGGGTGTACGAGAGGGCCTTCCGGCAGGTTCCCGTCGGCGCGGAAAGCGTGGTGGTCGGTGACGACGGTGTCCAGACCGGCGGCCCTGGCCTGAGCCACCTCTTGCAAAGCGGTGATCCCGCAGTCAACTGTCACCAGCAGGCGGGTGCCGCGGTCGGCGAGCCGCTGAACGGTCCTCGCGGCAAGTCCGTAGCCGTCCGCCAGCCGGCTTGGGAGATACCAGCCAACGTTGGCCCCCAGTGAGCGCAGCGCGCGGACCAGCAGGGCGGTGGCGCATACGCCATCCACGTCGTAGTCGCCGTGAACCGTGATCCGGCTCCCGCCGGCGGTGTGCTGGCGGATCACGTCCACAGCGCTTTGGATTCCCTCGAAGGCGCCCGGGTCGTGCCCGTCTTGCGCATCCAGGAAGGCGCGTGCCGCGGCCGCATCCGTCATACCGCGCCGGACGAGGATCTGAGCCATCACGTGGCTGACTCCCATTTCTCGCTCCAGCCGCTGCGCGGCGGCAAAGTCATACGGCGGGACCTCGAGGCGCGGAGCGCCCACCGGCGGCTCGGAGACGACCCGGAGCGAGGGCCGAGGGCGCGCCGGCTCCAGGGCCCTGACAAAAGCGGGCTCAGCCATTGCGGGCAGCCTAAGTGCCGCCCCCGACGGATCCAGGGCGCCAGGCGCCGGCCCGTGACGAAGTCAGCGCGCGCGGTTACAGATTTGGCACAGGCCTCCGAGCAGAGCCGAGCGCTCAGCCGCCTGCGATGTCCGGTCCGCCGGGCGTCGGCTCACCCGCCCCGCCCGCCGGCGTGATCTCGTCCGAGCGCTTCCGCAGCGGGCCGCTCACGCCGCGAGGCGTCCCTCCGGCCCTCACAGCTCGAGCGCTCCGGGGCCGCCGGCGCGCTCGCGACGCATGCCCTCAAAGTACACCAGCGCCATCCCGATCAAGGCGCCCGGGATGGCCTCCAGCGCGGTCGAGAGATGCGTGGCGTGACGGCCGGGGATGTGAAAACCCGAGAGGATCAGGCCGAACAGGGCAGCTCCCGCAAGCGCCCCTAGGAATGCGCCCACGATCCCGCCCCAGTAGCGGTCAGGCAGCCAGATCGTGAAGTGCCAGAGGGCCAGGCCCATGATCACCCAGGCGAGCATTCCCATCAGCGGCGTCTCCCGTGTCTGCGGTTGCGCGAACGGCCCTTCGGCTTCTGCGGCTTCGGCTTCGCCGGTCGGGCGACGCCCTCGTTCTCGGCGATGTCCGGAGCCGGCGGCGGCGACGCGGCTTCGGGAGCTTCGGCGGACTTTGTCTCCTGGGTAGCCTGCTGCCGGGGCGCGCCGTCTTCACCGCGGGCCGCACGGGCGCCGTCTCGCTTGGGCTTGCCCCGAGCCGGCGCCTGCGCGCGGGGGGACCGGGCCAGGCGAGTGGCCAAGGTCGAGGTCTGGCGGCTGGGCTGCTCTTGCTCATCCTCGATCTCCAGGCCGCGTTTCATGTCCTCGAACTCTGCGCGAGAGACCGTCTCCGGCTCGGGAGTGGTCAGCCTGCCCGGCCGCCGGATGCCCTTCGGCGCCGGCGGCTCGACATCCGCCGCCACCCCGGCGTAGGCCGGGACGTGGCCGTGCTCCTCGAGCAGCCTGCGGCGCCGGGCGCGGTAGACCTGCTCGCGCTCCTTCCAGTGCGTCAAGACCGGGGAGGCGATGAAGATCGAGGAGTAGGCGCCGGAGGCGATCCCGATCAGCAACGCGAACGCGAAGTCCCCGAGTACGCCGCCGCCGCCGAACAGCAGCAGGGCGATCACGGGCATGAGCGTGCACGAGGTGGTGGCTAGGGACCGCGTCAGCACCTCCGACATCGAGCGGTTGACGATCTGCGAGAACGCGGCCCGCGGCATCCGCGGGATGTTCTCGCGCACGCGGTCGAAGACGATGATCGTGTCGTATAACGAGTAGCCGAGGATCGTCAGCAGTGCGGCCACCGTGTCGACCGTCACCTCACGGCCGGTCAGGGCGTAGACGCCGCTCGTGATCAGCAAGTCGTGCATCAAGGCGATCAGCACGGGCACGGCGAACTTCCACTCGAAGCGCAGCGCCACGTAGGCGGAGATCACAAGCAGCGAGGCGATGATCGCGATCACCGCCGCGCTGGCGATCGTGTGGCCGAAGGTGGGACCCACGGAGGTGGAATCGAAGCTCTTGACGCCGAACTTGCTGCCCAACTGGTTCTTCACCTGGTTGACGTCCTTGAGCGGGAGCTGCTTGGAGGAGATCTGAAAGACGTTGTTGCCGAGCCCCGGGTTGGTCACCTTCTGGACGCTGGGATTGGCCGCGCCCGCCGATGTCAGCACCTTGATGACCTGGCTCTGGGTGGCCGGCTGCTCGAGGCTGGTTGTGATCCGCGTACCGGAGGTGAAGTCGATTCCCAGGTTGAGGCCCCTGCCGCCGATCGCCAGCGCTCCCACCAGCAGGATCACGCCCGACAACGAGAAGAAGTATCTGGAGGCGCCCATGAAGTCGAAGCGCCAAGCGCGCTTCTTACCGCCGGCGCCGAGGGCCGAGGGCCGCGAGATGGCTGGCGACGAGCCCATCGTCATCAGGATGGCCTGCGTGGCCATGACGGCGGTGAACAGCGACACGACCGTGCCGACCCCCAGCGTGAGCGCAAATCCTTTGACGTCGGCCGTGGCCAGCACGAACAGGATGAACGCGGTCATGATCGTGACCACGTTGGCGTCGATGATCGCGGTCAGGCCCTTGCGGTAGCCGATGGCAATCCCCTGGCGGATCGAGCGACCAGCCCTGATCTCCTCCTTGACGCGTTCGAAGATCACGATGTTGGCGTCGGCCGCCACGCCGATCGTCAGGATCAGGCCGGCGATCCCCGAAAGCGTCAGCGTCACCGGGATCAACTTGATCAGCGCGTAGAAGTAGAGCGCGTAGGCAGCCAGCCCGGCTGTGGCGATCACCCCCAGTACGCGGTAGTAGAGGAGCAGGAACAGCACCACGACAGCGAGGCCGATTGCGCCCGCGAGCAATCCCTGATGTAGCGCCTGCTTGCCCAGCGTCGCCGAGACCTGCGACTCGGAGATCAACTTGAGGTTGATCGGCAGCGCGCCGAGGCGTAGCTGGTTGGCCAGATCCTGGGCGGAGGTGGTGGTGAAGCCGCCGGTGATGTCGGCACCGGTGTCGCCGGGAATGCCGTCCGGATACTGCTTGAAGTCGATTGACGGGACGGTGATCAGCTGCTGGTCCAGCGCTACGGCGAAGTGCTGGCACAGAAGCGGCGACTGGCAGTTCGAGGCGTTCCCGGGCGGGCTTACGAGGAGGCCCCGGGTCGCGATCTTCGCCGTTACGTTCTTGAACTCCGTCTTGCCCTTGGACGTAAAGCCGAACGAGACGTCCGGACTGCCGCTCGGGTCGGTGCTCTGCTGCGGATTGGTGATGTCGTTGCCGAACAGCGACACGTGGTCCTTGAGCACGTAGAAGCGCGTTGTGGGCGCGTAGACCTTGGGCGGGTTTGCGAAGTTCGACGGCGTGGCCTGCAGGACGACCGTGCCCTGCGGGACCGTCAGCACCTGCTCCTGCGAACGGCTGATCCCGGCCGGCACGCCGCTGTAGAGGTCCTGGAGCGTCGTGTCGGGTCCAGCGATGAAGCAGCGCTGACCGGGTACAGGGGTATAGCCGTAAGACCTGCCGGCGATCCCGCAGGCGCTGCTCGAAGGGGCGCCGAACATCCAGTACTGCGGACCGTTGCGCGCATTGTCGGAGCTGACCTGAGGCGGCTGCTTGGACGCCAGCGATACCGCGTTATAGAGCGGCGTGCTGGCGGTCCCCGGACCACCTGGGGCGCCACCGGAACCCTGGCTGATCGCGACGCCGGTCGCATCCTGCGAGAGTCCCGGCCCGAGGCTGGCGACGGTTCGCCCGCTCGGCAGCAGCGCGTTGTTCTCCCAGTCATAGAACTCCAGCCGGGCCGTCGTGCCGACCTGTTGAATCGCGCGCGTCGTGTCCTTGACGTCGGGCAGGCCGACCGAGATCTGGTTGCCTCCGTAGGTCTGGATCTCGGGCTCTGAGACGCCGAGCTGGTCGACGCGCTGGCGCATGATGTCCACGGCGCGAGAAAGCGAGGTCGGGGTGACCTGCGACTGGGGCGTGGGCTGAGCCTGGTAGACGAGCTCGACGCCGCCCTTCAGGTCGAGCCCCAGAACGGTCTTGAACTGGGTCAGGATGACGGCCGAGGCCGCGATCAGACCCACCACAAGGAGCAGGACGAAGCCATGGCGCTGGCGATCGGTCATGAGCTGAGCGTGATGCTAGTGCTCGGGGGTGTCGACGGTCGTGGTGGGGACCCGCTGCCCGCTCGGGGGCTCAGCGGTGATTGGTTGGCGTCAGCACGACCAGCAAACCGCCCTGGTCGTCGTCATAGGCGGGGAAGATGTCCGCGACCGCCCTGGCGGGTGGATCCTGCTCGGCATTGACCTCGACGGGCTTTCCCTGGACCCGCACCTCCCACTCGAGCGCCGTGCCCACATGATCCTTGCCGTCGTCGAACCGCAACCCCAGGACGTCCGCTACGGGCCTGCCGATCGCCTGTTCGGTGCGCAGACCAGTGAGCTCGAAGGACCCCTTGCCGCAATCGACCACACGGCCCTGAGAGTCACAGGCGAAGAACGCGGCGTTGGGGGCCGGGTAGTAATCGTCGAGCAGCTCGTAGAGGTAGGCAAACCCGCACTTTTCGCAGCCCCGAACCTCACGACCGAAGTCCGTCGTGCGGTCGGTGGCCATCGAGCGATGACCGCAGTGGGGGCAGATGAAATAGTGCTCTCGCGCCACGGGGCCAGGATAGCCAGCACTCGCCTCGGGCTCCGAAGGCTCAGATAAGGGTCATCGGCCCCGGAGGCTCGAGCCCTAAATGCTCGAAGGCCCGCCTGGTGGCCGCTCGCCCGCGGGGCGTGCGCTCGATCAGCCCCCGCTGCAGCAGGTAGGGCTCATAGACGTCCTCGACCGTGTCCTGCTGCTCCTCGACCGCCGCGGCCAGCGTTGAAAGCCCCACCGGACCGCCGGCGAACTTTTCGCAGATCGTCCGCAGGATCTCCCGGTCGAGGCGGTCCAGTCCTTCGCGGTCGACCTCCAAGAGCTCGAGTCCTGCCAGCGCGACCTCGTCGCTGATGGCGCCGGCACCGCGGACCTCGGCGAAGTCGCGCACCCGTTTGAGCAGCCTGTTCGCGACTCGCGGTGTGCCCCGGCTCCGTTCGGCGATCGCGCGCGCGCCCGCCTCGTCGATCTGGACGTCCAGAAGCCTGGCCGAGCGCCTGACGATGCGGCCCAGGTCCTCTGAAGAATATGGCTCGAGGCGGTGCTGGATCCCGAAGCGGTCCCTCAGCGGCGTAGTCAAAAGTCCGGTCCTGGTGGTGGCGCCGATCAGCGTGAATGGCGGCAGCTCGAGCGTCACCACCTGGGCGCCTGCCCCCTGGCCGATGGTGATCGGCAATCGCCGGTCCTCCATCGCCGGGTAGAAAGTCTCCTCGAGCGCGGTCGGCAGCCGGTGGATCTCATCGACGAAGAACACGGCGCGGGGCTCGAGCGCGGTGAGGAACGCCGCGATGTCACCCTTGCGCTCCAGCGCGGGCCCCGCAGTCTGCACAAACGAGACGTCCAGCTCGGCGGCGACGATCTGTGCCAGCGAGGTCTTACCCAGGCCCGGTGGACCGGCGAGCAGCACGTGGTCTAGCGCCTCTCCCCGGCTGGCGGCGGCGGCGATCGACACCGCCAGCTGTTCCTTGACCGCCTGCTGACCGACGAAGTCCTCCAGCCGGCGTGGGCGCAGCGAGCGATCGAGCTCCTCGTCTGGAAGCGCCTCGGTGGCCTGCAGGCGGGCGTTCATCGCCGCGCCATCCGCAGTGCCTCCGCGATCAAGTCCTCAGCGCTGTCGCCCGCGGCACGGTCGAGTAGCGCATCGACCTCGCCCACGCTGTAACCCAGCCCGATAAGGCCCTCGCGGGCGACCGAGCGCGGGTCATCGGAGCGCCCGGCGGCAATCGCATCTTCAGGCTCGGTGCCCCCCACCTTCTCCCGGAGCTCGACGATGATGCGCTCCGCCGTCCGCTTGCCGATCCCGGGCACGGCGCGAAGTCGCGGCGCGTCCCCGGCGGCCAGCGCCGAGAGCAGCTCTCGCGGGGGTCCACCGGAGAGAACGGCCAGCGCCATCTTGGGACCAACCGACTGCACACCCAACAGCATCAGGAACAGCTCGCGTTCCTCCTCGGTGGCGAACCCGTAGAGCGACAGCGCGTCGTCGCGCACGATCAGATGCGTGTGCAACGTCGCCTGGAGTCCTATCGCCGGCACGTGGCGAAGCGTCTGGGCGGAGACGGCTACCTGATAGCCGACGCCGCCGCAATCGATGATCACGTGGCTGGCCCGCCGGACGGCGACCTTGCCGGAGACCAGGGCGATCATCGGGCCGCTCCGAGCTCCAGGCGGGCGCTCAAAGCACGACGCAGCGAGGCGCGGTTCAAGTCACAGATCGCAATCGCCAGCGCGTCGGCTGCGTGATCGGACGTCGCGTCGGACCCAAATCCCAGCAGGCGCGAGACCATGCGGGAGACCTGCTCCTTGCGCGCACCGCCGTGGCCGCACACCGCGCTCTTGACCGCCTGAGGCGTGTAGGAGCGTGACGGCAGGCCAAGCTGGCCGGCGGCGAGCAGCACGACGCCCCGTGCCTGGCCGACGGCAAATGCCGTACGGACATTGGCGCCGAAGTACAGCTCCTCGATGGCCAGGGCCTCGGGTCGATGAGAGCCGCAGAGCTCGGTGACTCGTGCATGGATGTGCGCCAGGCGGCGCTCGGGCGCCAGTCCTGCCCTCGTTTCGATCACGCCGTGGCTCAGCGCACGCATGACTGAACCGTCGCGCTCCACGACGCCGTAGCCTGTACTGGCGGTGCCAGGGTCGATGCCGAGGACGATCATCGCCTCAGACATTCTGCGCAGGGGGGCGGACGCCTGCCCCGGCGCCCGTAGGCGGGCACCGCAACCCTGCCGGAATTCGGCTGTTCTAGCGGCCGTGCACCGGCTTCCCCGAGCGGTGGTCATCTGCCTGCTTGTCGCCATGGCGGCCGCCCCAGGCCAAGCGCTGGCCCAGAATCTGATCCCCGCCGCCGCTCCGCCCATCACCGTGGACGGACCGGGCGATGGGATCATCGGCCTGACGGGCCTCTCGATTGCCCGGGACGGCAGCGGCGGGCTCGTGTATCTCAAGTACCTGGGCGGCGTCCAGCACGTGTTCGTCTCGCGTCTGGTGGGCGGGGTCTTCGAAGCCCCTGAGCAGGTTGACGCCGGCTTCGCCGGTCCCTCTTCCCAGCCGGTCATCGCGGCCGGAAACGGCGGCACGCTGCTTGTGGCTTTCGTGAACTCCGGCGGGCTGTACGTGGTCGATCGGGTGAACGCCACGTCCGGATATCAAGGCCCGCAGCTGATCGGGGGCGGAGGGGCAACGAGCCCATCGATCCGGATGAGCAACTTCGGCAAGGCCTACCTGGCGTTCGCGGCGGGTGGCAATATCCGCGCCGCGTACTACTCGGGCGGCCAGTGGCAGCTCGCCTCCGCGCCGCTTAACGCCATCCCGAACGACGACGCCGGTACGGGCACGGGAAGACCGGTCGTTGCCACGGCCGGTGATGGGATCGCCACAGTGGTGTGGGGAGAGCAGGGGCACGTCTTCGCCCGTCGGGTGTGGTACACGTCCCCGAGCGTCGTCTTCGCCCAGGCGGACGTCCCGTACCTCGGCGGCTGGACGGAGATGTCCTCGAGCGAGCCGTACGCCGCGGTGGGCGGGGACTCGTCGTTTGTCGATGTGGTGTTTGTGGAGACGCTCGGCGCCGGGCCCACCCAGCAGTCGCGCGTCTTGTTCAACCAGCTGCGGGGCTCGCAGTTTCAGGGCGTGTTCGGTAACGACGGGCTCAGCACCCCAGGGACCGATTCGGGAGCGTACCCCCGGGTCGCGATGGCCGAGTACGGCAACGGCCTGGCGACCGCCTACCAGGCGAACTCCGGGCAGGTGTGGTCGAGCGTGCTGACCCAGAACGGCTTCTGGTACGCGATGTACCGCGTCGACAGCCTCCCCAACGCCAGCGCGCCGTATCCCGTTCCCTCCGCGGTCGGGACGAACTCGCTCGTCGTCGCCTGGCAGAACGACCCGGGGTTGCTGCTGGCGCCGGATATTCGGGCCCGTTACTTCACGGTGGCAAACGGCTTCGGTCCCGAGATCCAAGTCTCCACCTCCGGACTAGCCGCGAATGCCGCCGCGGGGCTGGCCACCGACGGGGACATCAATGGCGACGTCGGCGTGGCATGGGTGCAGGGGTCGGGGGCCTCGAGCGCGATCGAGGTCGCGCAGCTCTACCAGCCGCCCCAGGCACCGCAGCCGCTCAACCCGGTCAGCTACACCAAGAACGACCGGCCGGCTCTGTCATGGAGCGCCCCGAGCAACTCCTGGGGCCCGTTCACGTACACGATCTTCCTGGGCAACTCGGCCGTGGGGACGACCACCGGCACGTCGTTCAAGGTCCCCTTCTCGCTCGCCCAGGGAGGACACAACTGGAGCGTCGTCGCCCGCAACCCCGCGGGCCAGCAGAGCCCGGCGGGCTCTGCTCGGATCGTGGTCGACCGACAGCCGCCGATCGTGCGCGTCAAGCCGACCGGCCCTCCGGGAGCACGGGTGACCCTCAACGTCAGCTACACCGACCGGCCCGTGCGCCGCGGATCCGGCATCGCGTCGATCGTCATCCTGTGGGGCGATGGACGGCGCTCGAGTATCGCCCCGGGCCAGCACAAGGCGGTCCACGTCTACTCCCGCTCGAAAACCTATGTGATCAAGGTGACGGTCGCCGATCGCGCCGGCAACAAGACGACCGTCGTCAAGCGTGTCCAGATCGGAAGCGGGGTCAGTGTCCGACGCAAGGGTCCGAACGTCCCGACGCCGATACGCGCAGGACCCGCCAAACGCCGGCACGCGCCAGGATCTGGCGGCGGCTGAGCGCGGCCGCGACCGGGGCGGAGATGCCCACCGCGGGAACGTGGGGACCGACGAAGTCGACGCCGGGTTTCGTGAGCGCCGTGCCGATCCGGCCCATTGACACGCGCAGCTTCCAGGCCAGCGCCGTCTGGGCGCCGTGATTGATCGCCGCGAAGCTCGAGCGGCACGGGAACACGGCGTCCTTGCCGCCCGTCGCCCGCACCGCCGCCGATAACTGGTCCAGGATCCTGACGGCCTGGCGGGCGGCCGGCTCGGCCGCCCTGGCGGCGCCGATCCTCGAGACGGCGAGCGGAACGGAGAGCGTCAACAGCGCGGCGGCTACGACGACACTCGCCGCGCGCCCGAGTGGCCACCTTCGTCGGCGGCCGAGGCCGGCGCCGACGCGCTCACCGGCCTCCAGGACCAGGGAGGCGAAACCGACCCCCGCCACCACGCACAGCAGCGCCGAGGCGGGGAGGAAGAACCGCTCCAGCCCCGGGTACCCCAGAGCCACCATGGCCACCACGATCGCCACCCAGATCAGCGCCGCCAGGCACAGCCCGTTCACGAGCACCGCTGCCCGTCCGCGCCAGCTCAAGACGAGTGCCACGCCGGCCAGCACGAGGACCGGAGCGATCTGGAGGTCCACGCTGCGCCGGAGCGCCGTCAGCAGGGGGTCGTGCCCCAGGTGGCCGTTATAGGCGTGGGCGTGCTGCGCGGCCAGCAGGGGCTGTCCGGACCCGATCCAGGGCGGCACCAGCCAGAGCAGCGGAAGCGCCAGGAGTCCCGCTGCGATCAGCGGGCGCATGCGCTGCTGCCTCACCCACAGCCAGAGCGCGTAGCAGCCGAGGAAGGGCCATGCCTCGGGGCGCAGAAGCGATAGCGCGACCGCGATCAGAAACGCTTGCCGGTGGTGGCCGCCCAGCAGGCGCTCCAGCCACCACAGGGCACCCGCAACGAGCAGCGGCTCGGAGGTCCCCCTGAACATGTAGTAGAAGTAGTCCTGGGTCAGCGCGATCCCCACCACCGTGACGGCGCCGGCGAGCCACCCGCCGAGGGAAGCGAGCGACGCCGGCCTGTCGTCCCTACGTGCGCCAGCCGCCGGGCGGCGTCCCACGGTGCCGCGCGTCAGTCCCGAGGCGAGTCGCCAAGCGGCGATCAAACCGAGTAGCCCGCCGGCCCGGGCGGTGATCACCCACAGGGTCGGCGCCGCCGCCCCGAACAGCCCGTAGAGCGCGGTGAAGACCACTGGCAGGGGCTTCCATGAAGGCCCTCCGCCGGTGGCGAAAGACAGATGGGGGTCGACCAGCTCCCTGCCCCACACGATCCAGGCCCAGGGGTCGTAGCTCGGGACCGTAGGCAGCACCGCGGCGGACAACGCCGCCAGGACGAGGCTCGCCACGGCCGCCCACAGCAAGGGCTTGTCCGCCGCCGACATCGGCGGGCAAGTGTATGCCCGCCCAGCGGGCCCATTGCACCGTGTCCCCAGGGCGGCGGCGGACGCGCCGATCGAGCTGGGCGCTCAGCAGGACGGCTTCGGCGTCAGCGCGGTCTGCGGGCAGACCGGCAGGACCATCGGCCCGCGAGGCGCCTGCGTGAAGTTGAACTCAGCCGCCAGATCGCCGAGGTAGGGGCTCGTCTCCCGCACATCGGGGCGGGGATCGGGCCGCCCATCGCTCGCCGGATTGAGCGCCTGCCCGCCGAGGAAGTCGTCCTCGATGAACTTGTTGTACGCGTCGTGGCTCAGCGTCTGATGATCGATGTAGCCGGGCTTTGCGTAGGGGCTGATGAGAATCCCCGGCACCCGCAGCCCGTAGCCGTTCTGATCGATGGCAGGCGGCACCACGTTGTCGTAGAACCCTCCCCAGTCGTCCCACGAGAGGAAGATCGCGGTGGAGCTCCAGTCCGGGCTCTGCATGATCGCGTTGACCAGCCCCGTCACGTACGTCTGCCCGGCCGAGACGAGCGCCGTGGGGTGCTCGGAGACCGTGCCGTTGGGGTCGATCCAGGAGACGGCCGGCAGCGTGCCCGCTTTCGCCGCCGCGAAGAAGTTGGTCAGCGACTGGACGTTCCCGAGCTGGCCGTCCTGGGTGACGTCCGTGAACGACGGCAGCGGGTTCCAGATTCCCGGCGTGTGTGCGTTCTGCGGTACGCCGGTGCACGCCATGGCCTGGTCGTTCTCGCAGTCCGGCTCTGAGCCAGCAAACACGTAGTACGCCCAGTTGACGCCGAACTTGTGCAGCAGATAGGTCATGTCGGTCCACGCGTAGTGCAGCTGGCCATCGTTGGCGCCGTTGCTCGCCGAGTCGCTATTCGGGTTCTGTAAGGCGTTTGAACAGGAGTAGGCGTTGTAGGGGTTTGTGCAGTACGCCGACCACTCGGAGACCTGGAACAGATGCTGGGGCAAGCTCCATGAGGCATTGGGCTCGAACATGCGGTCCTGGAGCACGAAATTCTGCGCGTAGGCCCAGTAATTCGGGATGTCGCTGCCGTCGTGGTAGCCCATGACGTCGACGCACGAGCCCGACTGACCCTGCTGGCAGGGGCTGCAGCTCGGGTCGTTCGTGGTGCAGTTCGACCCCTTCTCCGCCTGGCCGACGAACCCGTTCATCTGTCCGAAGTTGATGTCCGCCGATGCTGACGGGGCGCCGTGGGGACCCCCGAAGTTCTTGTCGCTGTGATCGAGGAACGGCTGTATGCAGCCGCCGGTCAACGGGTCGGGGACGCAGGGGATCGTGCCGGGGTTGCCGGCCACCCCCGGGATGCCGTTGGCGCCGGGGTAGGTCCCGAAGTACGTGTCGAACGACCGGTTCTCCTGCATGATCACCACGACGTGCTTGATCTTGTGCATGTAGAGCACCTGCAGCGTCATCACCGGCGAATAGGAGTTCACGTTGCGGCGCCCGCCCCGCAGGAACGCCCGCAGCTGCACGACCGCCTGCGTGCTGAATGTGCGGCTGGTGGAGTAGTTGGAGTTGCGGTCGAGCCACGGCCGGGCCAGGATCTGCCAGCCGTGGCCGGTGTTCTGCTGTAGCTCGAGCTTCTGCTTGGCGTAGGAGGGGCCGACGTGCCCGGTGAAGCTCAGGCCCTCGCCAGGGACCGGCAGTGGGTCGGAAGCCGCCAGCGTCAGCGCGGCTTGAACTCGCACGTACACCGTGCGGCTCTGGAGCCCCGACCCCGTTACGTACCAGTAGCGGTTGGTGGTTAGCGAGCGCGCCCTGATGCCGAACACGTACTTGCCGCCCCCCTTGGTCCGCGTGCGCATCGACACGCTCGCCCCTCGCTGGCCGGGCAGCCGCCGCCACAGCGTGAGCGCGACCCCGCCACCGCCCCCGACCAGGCGACCCGAGACGATCACCGGCTGGTTGGCGACCGTCGGATTGTGCAGCACGTTGATCGTGATGCGGCTCCCACGGCTCGCCGTCGCGTGGCCTGTCTGCGCGGCGGCGAATGACGCGGCCCAGCCGCCCGCGGCCACGCACAGGATCAAACCCAAAAACCACCGCATGCGACGCACGGCGACCTCCTAAGGGTCCGCAGTCACCTCGTTCGGGTTCGTAAACCCGCCGTTTGACTGTAAGTTGCGCCCCTTTCGTCAGCTGCGTGTAAAAGCTACGGGCGCGTGAACCTGCACTGCACCAACGTGATCAGCACGCGAAACCCGTCGAGCGCCGTGAGCTTCTTCCCCTCTTCGGTCGAGCGCGCCCGATAGTGGACCGGGACCTCGAAGATGCGCTCTCCGCGCTGCACGAGCCGAGCGGCGATCTCGGGCTCGATCGCAAACCCCGCTGAGCGCAGATGGAGGCTGCGGAACAGATCGGTGCGGATCATCTTGTGGCAGGTCATGATGTCCCGCAGGTACACGTTGAAGAGGACGTTCGCCGCCAGCGTGACCGCCTTGTTTCCCAGCACGTAGAGATACGAGTGGCTGGTGTAGCCGTCGAATGCCCTCACGCCGAAGCATGCGTTGGCCCGGCCATCGATGAGCGGTGGCATCAGCCGGGCCAAATCGGCGGGGTCGTACTCCAGATCGGCGTCAAACACCGCAGCCAAGTCTCCGTTAGCGTGCTGGAGAGCCGTTTTCACCGCGGCCCCCTTGCCCTGGTTGATGGGGTGCTCGTAAAGGCGCACCCGACCCTCCCAGTCGCCGCCCTGGAGAATCTCGCGCGTGCCGTCGGTGGAGCCGTCATCGACGACGATGAGCTCGAAAGCGGTTGGCAGCTCGGTGGCCAGCACCTCGGCGATGGCCTGCGCCACCCGCTCCTGCTCGTTGTAGACGGGCATCAGGATCGACAACATCTGGGGCCGCGAGGGTAGAAGTTTTCGGTCAGGATTACAGGGTGGACTTCGCCGCGGCCGGACTGCTCGACGGGCTGGAGGGCGATGAACGGGCCGCTCGTCTGGAGCTGCTCGAGCGTCTTGCCGCCGATGGCGTGGGGCTCGATGAGCTGCGGGCCGCCGCTGCGGAGGACCGGCTCGTGCTGCTGCCGGTCGAACGGGCGCTCGGGGGCAACTGCAGCGCCCGGGAAGTGGCACGGCGGGCCGAGCTTCCACTGGACTCGCTGCTGCGGACGCGCCGGGCGCTGGGACTCCCGGCCCCGGACCCGGACGAACCCGCCTGGAGCGAGGCCGACGTGGCCGCCGCCAAGTCGGTCAAGCGCTTCCGGGACGCCGGCATACCCGAGGACGCCGTGATCGAGATCACGCGTGTGCTGGGGGAGGGCATGGCGCGGCTCGCGCCGACGATAACCGGCGCGTTCGCCGACACCTACCTCGAGCCCGGCGACAACGAGCGCGACGTCGCGCTGCGCTACGCGGAGATGGCCCAGGCATTGCTGCCGTCGGTCTCGCCGGTCCTCGACGCCGCGCTCAGCGCTCACGTCCGCGAGAGCGCGCGGCGCGGGATCATCGGCCACGGCGAGCTTCAGCGCGGACAGCTGGCGGCGGAGGACCAGGCGGCCGTCTGCTTCGCCGACCTCGTGGGGTTCACGCGCCTGGGGGGAGACATCGCGCCTGCAGAGCTGGGCAGCGTAGCCCGGCGGTTCGCCGAGCTGGCAGGCGATCTGGCGGCTGCCCCCGTTCAGCTCATCAAGACGATCGGAGACGCGGCGATGTTCGTGAGCCCTGAGGCTCCGGCGCTCGTGGCCGTGGCGCTTGAGCTGGTGGAGGCTGTCGAGCGCGCCGAGCTCCCCACGGTGAGGGCAGGCGTGGCCAGCGGCCCGGTGCTCAACCGAGCGGGCGATTTCTACGGACACGCGGTCAACATCGCAAGTCGCGTGACCGGCAGCGCCCGGCCCGGCAGCGTGCTCTGCACCCAGGAGGTCCGTGACGCGGCCGAAGACAAATTCGCATGGTCCTCCGCCGGTAGGTTTCGCCTGAAAGGCGTCGAAGATCGCCAACCCCTTTACCGCGCCAGGTCCCGGTCCCCCGCCGAGCAGCAGTCGTCCGCCGACGAGCAGTCGGGGGCTAGGAAACAGACAAGAGGTCGACGACGAAGATGAGCGTCGAGTTAGGCGGGACCGAGGGAGGGTTGCCCGCCTTGCCGTAGGCCAGCACCGGTGGAACGATCAGCTCGCGGCGCCCTCCCACCTTCATCCCGGGCAAACCCTGCACCCAGCCCGAGATCACGGTTCCCTGCGTCAGCTGCGTGGTGAACGGCTGGTTGCGCTGCCAGGAGGAGTCGAACACCTTGCCCGTCTTATAGAGCACGCCTACGTAGTTGAAGGTGGCCGTCTGGCCGGCACCGAGGTGCTGACCTGTGCCTTGAATCAGGTCCTTGACCACCAGGTGCGACGGAGGCTGGCCCTTCGGCGCGGTAACCGTGGGCTGTTTGGAGAGCGCGGGCGGGACCTTGGCTGTGGTGGCGACGGAGGCCGTCAAGCCCCCGGACGGGGCGAGCTGCACTCCGGGGGCCGTCTTGGTCGAGCCTCCGCAGCCGGCGAGCGAGGCTGCTCCGAGCGCCGTGCAGCTCACGATCGTGACGATCCGTTTGGTCATATGGAGCGTGGCAGCGTAGCGGCCGGATCTAGGAGGCGATGCGCTCCAGCACGCCGGTGTCCACGTCGAAGTTTGCGTGCACCGCGCTGACATCGTCTGAGTCCTCGAGCGCGTCGATCAGCTTCATCAGCCGCCCGGCGTCCGTTTCGCCCACCTGGACGCGGGTCTTTGGGCGCTGTGTCACGTCGGCGCTGTCGAGGTGGACCCCGTTCTCCTCAAGCGCCGTGCGGACGGCCTGGAGGTCGCCGGGCGCAGTTATGACCTCGAAGACGTCCTCGTCCAGCGCGATGTCCTCGGCCCCGGCATCGATCGCGGCGATCAGGTCCTCCTCGTCGTATCGACTGGCGTCGACCACGATCACGCCGCGTTTATCGAACAGGTAGGAGACGGATCCAGGCTCCCCCAGGCTTCCTCCGTGCTTCGAGAACGCATGGCGGACATCGGCTCCAGCCCGGTTGCGGTTGTCGGTCAAGGCCTCGATCAGCAGCGCCACCCCGCCCGGTCCATAGCCCTCGTAGATGACGGTCTGGATCTGATCGGTGTCGGCTCCCTCGCCGGTTCCCTTGGCGATCGCGCGCTCGATGTTGTCCTTGGGCATGGAGGCGTCCCGCGCTTTCTGCACTGCGAGGCCGAGCGTGGGGTTGCCGTCGGGGTCCCCCCCGCCCTCACGGGCGGCCACCGTGATCGCCCGCGCCAGCTTCGTGAACTGCTGGCCTCTGCGCGCGTCCACCACCGCTTTCTTGTGCTTGATCGAGCTCCACTTGGAATGTCCGGACATGAGAGTCAAGTCTAGGATCAGTCGGGATCCTCAGCGTGAATCCGGCGCCTCCCCTGCTCCCCGCCGCCGCATCTACCGTTCCCCCCATGGCTACGACCAGTTCCTTGACGATCGCCAGACCCAGCCCGCTGCCCACCGGCCGCTCCGACCTGTAGCGATCGTGGAGATAGAACCGCTCGAAGGCATGTGGGATGTCGTCGGTCGACAGACCGGGGCCCGTGTCACTGACTATGAGGCGCCCCGGGGCGGCCTCGACCGTCACGGTCCCCCCTTGTGGAGTCAGCCGCAGCGCGTTCTCGATCAGGTTCGACGCCGCCTGTAACAGCCGGTCGAAATCTCCCACTGCAGGTGCGGGCCTGCTGCCCTCCACCTCCAGCTTCACCGCCAGCTCGCGGGCCCTCGGAGCGTGACGCTGCACGACCTGCTGGGCGACCTCGTGCAGATCGAGCGGCTCGCGGCGGACCGAGAAGCCCGCCCGCTCAAAGCGGGCCAGCTCGAGCAAATCTGCGACCAGACGCTCGAGCCGCGAGGCCTCTGCGGCGATTATGCGCCCGCCCTCAACCTGGTCCACGGCATCCTCTGACAGCGCCTCGGCGTAGCCCCGGATCGACGTCAACGGCGTCCGCAGCTCATGACTGACCGACTCCAGAAAATGGCGGTGCGCCTCGCGGGCGCTTTGAAGCTCCGAGGACATGTCGTTGAACGCTCGGCCCAGGTCGGCGATCTCATCCTCGCCGCCCACGGGAACCGAGACCCGGCGCTCGCCGGCGGCCAGCCGCCGAGTCGCCGCGCCCAGCTCCCCGATCGGACGGGCCAGGCGCCGGGCCAGTAAGAACGACAACAGGGCCGCCAGCAGGATGCCGCCGACGCCCGCCAGCGCCAGGCTGCCCAAAAATGGGCGCCACTCACCAAACGCGAGCTTCGCCGAGCGGACGACGATCACCCGCCCCGACGCCGTGGTTCGAGCGACGTACAGAATCGAGCGCTTGGCGACCGTGGCGGTGCCTTGACCGTCTCCTGTGGCGGGGATGGCGGCCAGCACGGCGCTGGCCCGCGCCGGTCGCAGAAGCCGGGCCCTGCCAGTGCCGACGGCGTACACGTGCTGGCCCGGCACCAGCGCCCCGGGGGCGCCCCCGAATGCGGCCAGCTCGTCGGCCTGGACCTGCAGTGCGTTCATCCGCTGGCTGGAGATCTGATGCCGCACGAGTAGGACCCCGATGCCGACAGTCAGTGCGCAGCAGGCAATGGCCGTCAGCGCGAAGTAGCCGAGCAGACGGTGGCGCAGCCTCATCGGGCGGCCGCCTTGTAGCCGAGGCCCCGCACCGTCCTGATCAGGTGCGGATTTCCGAGCTTCTTACGCAGCTGCGCCACGTGCACCTCCACGGTACGGGTCTCGCCCGGCGACACGAACCCCCACACGGACTCCAGCAACTGGTCACGGGTCACGACCTGGCCGGCGTGGCGGGCCAAGTACTCGATCAGATCGAACTCGCGCTGGGTGAGCTCGACCTCCCGGCCATCCACGTGTACCTCCCGCGGGCCAGGTGCGATCGTCAACGGCCCCAGCTCGATGACGCCGTCGGCCCCGGTCCCGACACTGGCGCGTCGGAGCACCGCCTTGGCGCGCGCCGCCAGCTCGCGCGGTGAGAACGGCTTGACTATGTAGTCATCGGCGCCGAGCTCGAGCCCTGCGACGCGATCGGGCAACTCGTCGCGCGCGGTCAGCATGATCACCGGGACCCGTCCGGCGATCCGCCGGCAGACCTCGAACCCGTCCATTCCCGGCAAGCCGATGTCGAGCACCATCAGCTTCACCGGGTGCCGCCCCAGCTCGGCCAGTGCCTCCTCCCCCGAGCGGACCCATACGGTGCGAAACCCGGCGCGCTCCAGGTAAGTGCGAACGAGTGCGCCGATGTTGGCCTCGTCCTCGACCACCATGACCAGCGCGCTCATGCCGACATCGTAGGTGCCAATCCCCCGCAAGCCGGCCGGTTTTACACGCAGCTGACCTTGGGCTTACCGGCTGCTTGCGGCCCACGGGCAACCTCAGGCTCCTAAATCGAACGCCAGGAGGCTGAAGGAATGGAATTGATCAAACGCCATTACAGGCTGGTCGCGCTTGCGGCGGCGTGCGTGGCGCTCGGGGCCGGCGTCAGCGCTATCACCAGCGCCGGCGCAGCGACCCGGGCCCCCAGCGCCAGCACGACTGCCGCGGGCGTGACCGGTACCCACCAGCGCCGAGCCGGTCGCGTCAGGCGGATTCTGGCCGGCGCCGTGCAAGGTGATCTGGTGGTGCCCACCAAAGCGGGATTCGTCACGCTCACGTTCAACCGCGGCGTGGTCCAGTCGACCCCGTCCGGCAACCAGCTGACGATCACGGAACGGACCAAGAAGGCCGTGTACAAGAACGTCACGCTGACCATCCCCGCCGGAGCCCGCGTGCGCGACAACGGACGCAAGGCGTCGCTCGGGCAGCTCGCGACCGGGCAGCGGGTCGAGGTCGTGAGCACCCCGACGCGGACCTGGGTCATAGCGCGCACCCCGCGTAGCTGACGCGCGCCGCGGGCGCCCTCAGTCTCAGCGCTCCGATTCCTGCATCGGGGCCGGGATGGCTAGCATCCCGGCCCCGATGGCTTTGCCGCCCGAGATCTTCAAGGCCTATGACGTCCGCGGCCTCTACGGCAGGGATATCGACGGACAGGCCGCGGGGCAGATAGCGCGGGCCTTTTGCCGCATCCTGGCCGAGCTCGAGGACAAGCCGACCTCCGAGCTCCGCATCGGGCTGGGCCGTGACATGCGGCTCGAGGCTCCGGAGCTCGCCGTGGCCTATCGCGAGGGCATGTGCCTGGAGGGCGCAACCGTCTATGACGCCGGACTGATCGGGACCGAGATGCTCTACTACCTGGTCGGCTCGCGCCAGCTGGACGGCGGCCTGATGTGCACCGCATCGCACAACCCGAAGCAGTACACCGGGGCCAAGCTTGTCAGGCGCGGGGCGATCGCCCTCTCGGGCGAGGCGGGAATCGACCGCGTGCGGCAAGCGATCGAGGCCGGCCTGGGCGAACCACCGGGCGGAGGGCGGGTGGAGGAGGTCTCGCTCTATGACGAGTTTCACCGGGCGATGCTGAAGCTCATCGATCCCGGGGCGGTCAAGCCGCTCCGGCTCGTCGTCGACGGTGGCAACGGCATGGCCGGTCCGATGGTCGGTCCACTGTTCGAGCAGCTGGGGCTCGAACCCGTCACGGCCTACTGGACGCCGGATGGCAACTTCCCCGACCACGAGCCCAACCCGATGCTGCCCGAGAACCGCCGTTTCATCATGCAGCAGGTGGTCGAGCAGCGCGCCGATCTGGGAATCGCTTGGGACGGCGACGGGGACCGGTGCTTCTTCATCGATGACACCGGCCAGTTCGTCGACGGCGACTTCCTCACGGCGCTGCTGGCCGAGTCGATGCTCAGCCGATACCCGGAGGCGACGATCCTCTACGACGTGCGCGCCAGCCGGGCCGTGGCTGACGTCGTGGAGCGGGACGGCGGCCGGGCGCTGATGAACCGCGTCGGTCATGCCTTCTTCAAAACCCGGATGCGCGAGGAGGACGCCGTGTTCGGTGGCGAGGTCTCCGGCCACTACTACTTCCGAGACTTCTACTGCGCCGACTCGGGCACCATCCCGGCATTGCTCGTGCTGGAACTGCTCTCCGTCCGATCGGCACGCATGTCCGACCTGCTCGAGCCGTACCGCTCCCGGTACTTCATCTCGGGGGAGATCAACTCGGAGGTCTCCGACCAGGACGGGAAGATCGAGGAGCTCGCGGAGCGCTACTCCGACGCTCGCCAGCAGCAGCTCGACGGCCTGTCGGTCGATTACGACGACTGGCACTTCAACGTACGGCCTTCGAACACCGAGCCGCTGCTCCGCCTGTGCCTGGAGTCACTGCGCTCACGCGAGGACATGGAGCGCCGCCGCGACGAGGTCCTCGAAGTGATCCGCTCGTGAGCGCCGGCGCCGGCGGGTTCGCAAGCGCGGCCCGCGCCGGCATACACCGCCTGGCGATCCCCACGCCCTTCCTCGTTGGGCGCGTCAACTGCTACCTGATCGACGACGAGCCGCTGACGCTGGTGGACACCGGGCCGAACTCCGGGAAATCGCTGGACGAGCTTGAGCGGGCCATCGGCGCCCACGGCTATCGCGTGGAGGATCTGGAGCTGATCGTCGTCAGCCATCAGCACATGGACCACTTGGGGCTGCTGGAGATCCTCGCTCGGCGCTCAGGAGCTGAGGTGGCGGCCTTTCATCGTCTCGCGCCCTACCTGGAGAACTTTTCGGCGAGCATGACCGCCGACGACGCCTTCGCGGACGAGGTGATGCGCCGCCACGGAATCCCCGGCGACCTGGTAACCGTGCTGGGGGCGGTCGGTGCCGCGTTTCGCGCCTTCGGCTCCTCCGGCCGTGTGACGCGGCCGCTGCGCGATGGCGATCGGCTCGAGTTGCGCGACCGCGAGCTCTCGGTCCTGCATCGACCTGGTCACAGTCCCTCCGACACGGTCTTCTGGGACGAGCAGCGCGGCATCCTGCTGGCCGCAGATCATCTGTTGGCGCACATCTCCTCAAACGCGATGATCTCGAGGCCTCTGCCCGGTTGCGACGATGCCGGCGAACCGCACGCACTGCTTTCGTACATGCACTCGATGCGGGCGACCCGCGAGCTACCGGCGTCGCTGGTGCTGACGGGACACGGCGAGCCGATCACCGACCACGCCGCGCTGATCGACGAGCGGCTTCGGATGCACGCTCGCCGGGCGCACAAGCTCCACCGCCTGCTTCATGACCGGCCGATGACCGCCTACGAGCTGGCGCTCGAACTGTGGGGCAACGTGGCGGTCACACAGGCCTACCTGACGATCTCGGAGGTGCTGGGACACCTCGATCTGCTGTCGGAGAAAGGCCTCGTGAGGCGCCACGACGAGGGCGGCGTCAGTCGCTTCGAAGCACTCAGCGAGGTGCCCGCGCCGCGCTAGGGGGAGCCACCTCAGGGATAGGCAGAGCCTCCCGGCTGTACTGGCGTCACGGTCGCCGTCCGGCACTCGTAGGCCCCCTGGGAGATCGTGACATGAAGCGACTCGGTGTCGTTCGGCGGGATCACCGAGACCGCCGCCGCCGTGGTGCAGCCGGCGGTCGACGTGATGCCGTGCGTCACGCCGATGCGGAACGAGACGCTCTGTCCGGGTGCCACCGCGAGCGCACGCTCCGGCGCGCTGCCGAAGAAGTCCTGGGTGGTTCGCGTGGAGACGGTGGGTAACGGCCGCCCGGTGCTGTCGAGGAACTGCACGCCGGGGAAGCCGAAGGTGTGGCAGGTGCGCGGGCTCACGTTGCGTAGCTCGAAGCCCAGCAAGCCGTGACCGGTCGCGCCCTGGCCACCGAGAAACGACAGCGAGAGCCCCGGTGCCCGGCAGAGGCCCGCAGCCGTTGCGCTCGAAGTTGTGGTGGCAGGCGGCGTGGTCTTGGTCTGGGGGGTCGTGCTTTGCCCGGCGGTGGTGGTGCTGGACCCTGGGCTTGTGGCCGACGTCGTTGAGGCGGGCTTGGAGCTGCCGCCGCAGGCCGCCAGCGTGAGCACTGCCGCAATGGTCAGAAGTGCGATTCGCATCTGGGGTGTTTTGGCCACCGCGGGCTCAGTTCCTTCTCCGGCGGTGCGACCCGATGCGCTCCGGGCGGTGCATGCCCATGCGAGTATCCCAGGGGCCATGCCGGAACCCAGCCCGCCAAACCAGGACGCCGCCGGATACGACCCTGAGCAGTACGTACGCCCGCTTGAGTCGTTTCTTTCGAAGCTCGATCCGTTATGGGGCCCGCAGCTTCTGGTCGTCGGCGCGATCGTCCTCGATCTCTTCCTGCCCGACAAGCTGACGCTTGGACCGACGTGGCTGCTGCCGTCGATAGAGGGTCTGCTGCTTGTCGTCCTTCTGGCGATCTCGCCCCACCCGCGCGTTCGCCATTCGAGGTTCAGGCGGAATGTCGCGATGGGCCTGATTGGCCTAGTCAGCGCCGTCAACATCTTCTCGCTCGTCGAGCTGTGCCGCTATCTGCTGCACGGCCACCCCACCAGTGGGAGGCCGCTGATCTTCTCCGGCGTGGCACTTTGGATCACCAACGTGCTCCTGTTCGCGCTCTGGTACTGGGAGCTCGATCGGGGCGGCCCGCAGACCCGAGCCGAGCCGGGCTCGGAGCGGCGAGCTGACTTCCTCTTCTCGCAGATGGGTGACGCCAAACCGTTCACGCGCCCAGATTGGTCACCGGGCCTGATCGACTACCTGTGGCTCTCCTTCACCACCGCGACGGCGTTCAGCCCGACCGACACCATGCCGCTATCGCAGACCGCCAAGCTGCTGATGACCGTCCAATCCCTGACTGCGCTGCTGATCGTCGCGCTCGTCGTTTCCCGGGCCGTCAACATTCTCAGCTGATGCAGCACCCACCCGGCACGGACAGGCCGCGCCCCCGCCGGAGGATCGACTGGGAGCTCGTGGCCTGCGGGTTCACAGGTCACGCGCTCCCCGGCGCCGGCGTCGCCGAGCTCCGGCCACAGGACCACGTCCTGGCGCGAGAGTTCGATGGCTTGCGCTGGTGCCGCTGCCTTCGCTGCGACAGCTGGCTGCCCCTCTCGCCACCGCAATCCGCGCCACGGCGCTACCTTCCCGACCCTTCCCAGATCGAGGTGCCCCTGCGGGGCAAAGCGCTACGAGACAAGGTGGTACTGCGCGCGATCGCCATCGAGCGCGGGCTGCACTTCCTCGTGCTCGGTCTCCTCGGCGTGGCTGTCCTGCTGTTCGCCGCCCACCGCACGGTCCTTCGCCACGACTTCTACCGCGTGCTCGCTGCGCTCCAGGGAGGGGTGGGCGGAGGCCCGGTGCAGGCCTCGGGCCACGTCGGATTCGTGCACGATCTGGACAAGCTGTTCTCGCTGCGCTCGGGAACGCTGGTCGAGCTGGGCATCGCCCTGCTGGCGTACGCCGCACTCGAGGGGGTCGAGGCCGTCGGCCTATGGCTGACCAAGCGCTGGGCCGAGTACCTGACGTTCCTGGCCACAGCCATCTTCCTTCCTCTCGAGGTGTACGAGATCGCACACAAGCCCACGGCGACCAAGGTGATCGGCTTCATCATCAACCTGGCCGTGGTCGTCTATCTGCTGCTTGCCAAGCGGCTGTTCGGACTCCGCGGCGGGGGCGCGGCGGACCGCGCGGCGCGCGATAAGGACATGGGCTGGGAAGCGATCGAGCGCGCTACGCCACCCGCTCCGCAGGCGGCGATGGCGACCCCAGCCTCGGGGTGAGGGGTGTCACCTTCCGACGGCCATAGGGCTCCGGAACCCTCCCAAGGCACCATCGAGGCACAGATCTGGCAGATCGGCTCGGAACTTTCGGCCGCCTTCCCCTCCGCTGCTCTGCACCCGATGCGCACGTTCGACACGCGCGCCATGGAGCTGGCATCGAGCGACCGCGAGCTCCGCGCCGCGCTGTTCAGGTTCGTCGACGTGGTGCCGGCCTGCCGGTCGCTGGACGACTTGGCCCGACATCTGGCCAGCTTCCTCGATGAGCTACCGGAGCGCCCGCCGCCGATCGCGGCCGCGATGCGCGTCTCACACACCAAGGCCGGACGAGCGGCCCTCGGCGCCGCTGCTGCAGGAGGCGTCAGGCACCTGGCGCACCGGTTCATCGTCGGACAGACCCCCGAGGGTGCACTTGGCGTGCTGAGAGCGCTCTGGCGTCGGGGCATCGCAAGCTCGGTCGATCTCCTCGGTGAGGCCACCGTGACCGCAGATGAGGCGGATGCCTACGCTCGCCGCTGCACGGACGCGCTGCGGACCCTCGCACGGGAGGCCCGTCGGTGGCCCGCCCGCCCTAAGTCAGAGCGCGATGGCAGCGGCACGCTGCCACGCGCGAATTTGTCCGTCAAGGTATCGGCGCTGACGCCGCTGCTGCGCCCCGACGCGCCGGAGCTCGGCCGGGATGACGCCGCCCGTCGACTGCGCCCCCTGCTGCAGGCGGCGAAGCGCGAGCGAGCGCACATCCACATCGACATGGAGTCGCTGGATTCTCGGGAGGTGGTGCTCGAACTGGTGCTGGAGCTGCTCTCCGAGCCCGAGTTCGTGGACGGTCCGTCAGCCGGGGTCGTCTTGCAGGCCTATCTGCGCGACTCCAGTGACACCCTGGACCAGCTTCTGGCCTGGGTGGACGCGAGTGTCCGGACCGCGCCGCTTCAGGTCAGGTTGGTCAAGGGCGCCTATTGGGACCACGAGCTGGCGCAGGCTCGCCAGCAGGGTTGGCCGACGCCCGTCTACGAAGTGAAGGCCGACTGCGATCGCAACTTTGAGGTGCTGACCCGCCGGCTGCTAGGCGCCCGGCCCAAGGTGCGGGTCGCCGTGGCCTCCCACAACCTACGCTCGGTGTCGCATGCGATCGCGGTCAACCGACTGCTCGGGGCGCCCGATTCGGAGCTCGAGCTCCAGGTCCTGCGGGGGCTGGGCGACGAGCTGCAGGACGCATTGGCAAGCCGCGGCTTTCGCGTGCGGACCTACTGTCCGGTCGGTGACCTGGTAGCCGGCATGGCCTACCTGGTGAGGCGTCTGCTGGAGAACACGAGCAACGAGTCGTTCCTGCACGAGCAGGCCCGAGGGACACCGCTCGAGACGCTGCTGGCCGCGCCCTGACGCCCGAGCACCGCTGCTACGGTCGGCCGCGTGGCGCAGCCAGCCCCGTTTAGCAACGAGCCGGTCCTCGAGCTGCGCCGGGCGACCGTGCGCCAGCACATGGTGGGCTCGTTGGAGGCCCTCGATCGGATTCTGCCGCTGACCGTCGGGGTGATGGTCGGCGACGGTGCCCGCACCGAGCCCGGCGGCGAGCCACTTCAGTCAACCGACCCGGGCAATCCTGACCGTTTGGTGGCCACCGGTCCTCGGGCCACGGCCGACGAGGTATCGGCCGCCGTGGACGCGGCAGGCTCTGGGTTCCGCGCCTGGCGCGCGGTCGGCGCAGCCGAGCGCGCGAGGGCTTTGGTCAATGCCGCTGCGTGGATGCGCGAGCGAAGGCTGGAGCTCGCTGCGCTCGAGGTGCGCGAGTGCGCAAAGCCCTGGGCGGAGGCGGACGCCGATGTGTGCGAGGCGATCGATTTCCTCGAGTACTACGCCCGGGCGGCGGTGGAGCTCGAAGCGGGCCGGCCGTTGGTTCAGGTTCCGGGCGAGCGCAACGAGCTGTGCTATGTGCCACGCGGAGTGACGGCCGTGATTTCCCCCTGGAACTTTCCGATCGCCATCCCCTGCGGCATGGCGGCCGGCGCGCTGGCCACGGGGAACGCCGTCGTGCTCAAGCCCGCGGAGCAATCGCCGGGCTGCGCTCTGCGGCTGGTGCAGGCCTTGCGCGCTGGAGGCGTACCTCCGCAAGCGATCGCCCTGCTCCCCGGCGAAGGCGAAGTCGGTCAGGCTCTCGTCCGGCATCCGGCCGTGCAGACCATCGCGTTCACCGGCTCGCTGGCGGTGGGGCTCGAGATCGTGCGATCGGCGGGCGACCCCGTGCCCGGACAGCGCGACCTCAAGCGCGTGATCGCCGAGCTCGGGGGCAAGAACTGCGTGCTGGTCGACGCGGATGCAGATCTCGACGAGGCCGTCCCCGGGATCGTCTCATCCGCGTTCGCCTACGCCGGCCAGAAATGCTCCGCCGCCTCGCGTGTGCTGGCGCACGAGGCAATCTTCGAGCACCTGCTGGAGCGCGTGGCCGGGGCGGTGCGGGTGCTGGTCGTGGGCCAGGCTGCGGATTTGGCGACCGACGTGCCGCCCGTGATCGAACGTTCGGCCCAGGAGCGGATCTCTGATTACCGAGCGATGGCGGCCGCGGGACGGATCGTGGCCGCCGCCGAGCCCGTTCCCGAGCAGGGGTGGTTCTGCCCCCCGACCGTGGCCACCGACCTGAAGCTGGATTCACCGGTCCTGACAGAGGAGGTGTTCGGGCCGCTTTTGACGGTCGAGCCGGTGCGCGACATCGAGCACGGCTGCGAGCTCGTGGATTCGTTGCCCTATGCGCTCACCGGTGGGCTCTACGCCCGGGATCCTGGCACGGTTCGCTACGTGCGGGGGCGCAGTCCCGTCGGCAACCTCTACGTGAACCGGGGAATCACCGGCGCCAAGGTCGGCCGCCAGCCGTTCGGCGGCAACCGGCTGTCCGGGACCGGCAGCAAGGCCGGCGGCCCCGATTATGTGTTGCATTTCGTCGAGCCGCAGGTGGTGAGCGAGAACACGATGCGCCACGGACTCGTGGTCTGAGGCCGCGCAGCTCGCCCCCAAGATCGGCTCGGTGGGCTTGATTTCTGAGGGTCAGGGGTCGATCATCGGGGTAGGCGATGCCCATGCTTCTGTCAGACGTGTGGAAGCTGCTTCTCGCGGTCGCGCTAGGCGCGGCGATCTTCCTCGGTGCCTATGGCACAGCGCCACGGCGCGCAGTCCCGTACGCCGAGCTGCGCCGCTTGGTGATCTCCGCGCTCGTGCTCTACGCCGTTGGGGGCGTCGCTTCGCTCACGCACCACACGACGCTGGCGGCGCTGGTCTACGCCAGCGGCATCGCGATCTGCGCGTTGGCGCTGTGGCTATCCCGCGGTAAGGACACCGGCGAGGATCCGCCGCGGGGCGGCGACGAGCCCTCAGACCAACATCCACCGCCGGCCCCCGACGGCGCGCCGACGTTTGACTGGGCGGCGTTCGAGCGTGAATTTCGCGATTATGCGCGCCGGCGGCGCCGCCGACGCCAGCCGGCGTTGGATTAATCAGCGGCGCCATTCATTCCAAGCAGCAGCTCGTGGAGACGGGTTTCCCCGGACAGCTCCGGGTGAAAGGCGACGGCCAGCAGGTTGCCTTCTCTGACGGCCACCGGGCGCCCGTCTAGGCGCGCCAGGACCTCGACATCATCGCCGTGCTCAGCCACCCACGGCGCCCGGATGAACACCGCGTGCAGCGGCCCTCCGGGGACGCCCGCCAGCTCCAGCTCGGTCTCGAACGAGCGCAGCTGGCGGCCGAACGCGTTGCGCGCTGCGCGGATGTCGAGTAGCCCGAGATGATCGCGGTCGAGCATGATCATGCCGGCGCAGGTGCCGAGTATCGGGGTGCCGTCGCTAGCCAGGCGACGCAAGGGCTCCGCGAGCCCTTCCCGCTCGATTCCCAACGTCATCACGGTTGACTCCCCGCCGGGGATGATCAGCGCGTCGAGGCCATTCAGATCGTCCGCCACGCGAACCTGGCGCGGTTCGGCGCCCAGCTCGCGCAGGATGCGGGCGTGCGCCTCGAAGCCGCCCTGAAGGGCGAGGATCCCGACGGCTCCTGCCACCGCTACCAGCCGCGCGGGGCGAGCAGCTGCTCGTGCTCGAGCTTGGAGGTCTCGAGACTTGACATCGGCTGACCCAGCCCCGTGGACGCGGCGGCCACTCTGGCCGGATCATTGAAATGGGTCGTGGCCTCCACGATCGCCCTGGCCCGGCGCTCCGGGTCTTCTGATTTGAAGATCCCCGAGCCGACGAACACCCCTTCGGCGCCCAGCTGCATGACCAGCGCCGCGTCGGCGGGGGTGGCGATGCCGCCCGCGCAGAACAGCACGACCGGCAGACGCCCGTCCTGGGCCACCTGGCGCACCAGGTGCAGCGGCGACTGCAGCTCCTTGGCGGCGGTCGCCAGCTCACCGTCGTCGAGCGTCTGGAGGCGCCGGATCTCCCCTCCGATCCTTCTGAGGTGGCGCACCGCCTCGACGATGTCACCCGTCCCGGCCTCCCCCTTGGAGCGAATCATGGCCGCTCCCTCGCCGATCCGGCGCAGCGCCTCGCCGAGATTCGTCGCGCCGCACACGAACGGCACCTTGAACTGCCACTTGTCGATGTGATTGGCCTCATCGGCGGGGGTCAGAACTTCAGACTCGTCGATGTAGTCGACCTCTAGCGCCTCGAGCACCTGGGCCTCGACGAAGTGCCCGATGCGTGCCTTGGCCATGACGGGGATCGTCACCCCCTCCTGGATCTGGCGGATCATGGCCGGGTCGGACATGCGGGCAACGCCGCCGTCGCGGCGGATGTCGGCCGGGACCCGCTCCAGCGCCATCACCGCCGCGGCGCCGGCATCCTCGGCGACCTTGGCCTGCTCGGGGGTTACGACGTCCATGATCACGCCGCCCTTGAGCATTTCCGCGAGGCCTGCCTTGACGGTGAATGTCGCTTCGTCGCGCCGGTTTTCGAGCTCGTCCATCGCGATTCGAGTGTAGCCGGGCGCTACCGTGTGCCGCCATGTCCGCCGAGGCGGTGTTCGTGCCCCAGGATGGACGGTTCGTCGCCACGGAGCTCGCTCGCGGACCGTGGGATTCGAACGCCCAGCACGGCGGCGCGCCAGCGGCGCTGTTGATGCGCGAGTTCGAGCGTGTCCCCGCCGGCGAGGGTCTTCTGATCGGCCGCGTGACCTATGAGTTCCTGCGCCCTGTGCCGCTCGGCCCGCTCGAGATCCGCTCGTCGATCGTCAGACCGGGGCGCAGGGTGCAGCTCCTCGAGGCCTCGCTGTTCGATGGTTCAGGCCAGGAGGTCGTCCGGGCGCGCGCGCTACGCGTCAGACGCGCGGAGATGGACGACACCAGCGAACCGCTGCAGCCGCCGCTCGGCCCGGCGCACGGCAGCGCGGGCGACTTGTTGGCTCCGCACCGGCCGATGTTCGCCCCCGATGCGATCGAAATCCGCTTCGTGGAAGGGACGTTCATGGCCCGCGGCCCCTCCACAGGCTGGTTTCGCCTCCGAGTCCCGCTGGTCGCCGGCGAGGAGGCCTCGCCACTGCAGCGGCTGGCGGCCGCCGGTGACTTCGGCAACGGCATCAGCGCCGTCGTCTCCTGGGACGACCATCTGTTCATCAATCCCGATCTGACGCTGTACATCGACCGTGCGCCGCAGGGCGAGTGGGTCTGCCTCCAGGCGGAGACACGGGTGGTCTCCGACGGAATCGGGATGGCCGAGAGCGTTCTGTTCGACGAGCGTGGCCGCGTGGGCCGGGCCACGCAGGCCCTGGTCGTGGCGCGCCGCTGATTACCGCTCGGCGGCCTGGCCCGTGGAGCCCGCGTCGCGATCGGCGCGGTCGGCTCTATCGGCGCGGTCGGCGCTATCGGCTCGCGAGCCGTCTCCGCTCTCGCCCCGGCGCAGGTAGGAGAGCAGTCCCCCGGCGATCAGAATCTCCCGCTCGTGTTCTGAGAAGTCGTGCGTCAGCGTGAGCTCGTCGCCCGTGTCGTCGATCTTTGCGCTGATCGCCTCCGCTCCCTGTTCGAGCTCTTCCTTGAGCTTCGGCAGCGTCCAGGTCTGGCCCACTTCCGCCTTGTCGTAGTCACTCTCCTCGGAGAATGTGAGCGCCACGATCCCCTGGGCGATGAGGTTTCGGCGGTGGATGCGGGCAAAGGACTTCGCGATCACCGCCCTCACCCCCAGGTGCAGCGGCGCCAGCGCGGCGTGCTCGCGGGAGGAGCCTTGCCCGTAGTTCTCGCCCGCGACAATGAAGCCGCTCCCCCACTCCTTCAGCCGCTTGCGGAACTCAGGGTCGCGATGACGGAAGGTGAACTCGGCGATCGCGGGCACGTTCGAGCGGTAGGCCATGACCTCGACGCCGTCGGGGGCCAGGTCGCCCGTTGAGATGTCGTCCGGCTGGATCGTCGCGATCTTGGCCTCCAGCGAGTCGCCGATCGGCGTGTGCTCCGGAGGGCGCTTTATGTTCGGCCCGCGGGGGATCTCGATCTTCTCCGCCTCCTGCTCATCGGCCGGGGCGAAGATGTGGACGTCGTCGACGTACGGGCGCAGCTCGGGCATCGGCAGCAGCTCCGGAGCGTCGCCGTACTCGCGCGGATCCTCGATCTTGCCGCTCAGCAGCGAGACCGCGGCCACGGCGGGCGAGCACAGAAAGACCGAGTCCTCGGGCGTGCCCGAGCGGCCCGGGAAGTTCCGGTTGAACGTCCGCAGCGAGTTGGCGTCGGACGGAGGGGCCTGACCCATGCCCACGCACGGCCCGCATACCGGCTCCAGCATCCTCACGCCGCCGTCCGAGAGCTGGCGATAGACCCCGGACTCGGCGATCGCCGCCAGGATCTGGCGCGAACCCGGCGTGGCCGTGGCGGCGATCGACGGGTGGACGATCTGCCCTCCCCTGTCCGCGAGCACGGCACCCGAGAGCGCCAGGTCGTTGTAGCCCGAGTTGACCGAGGAGCCAATGCACACCTGGGCCACCTCGGTCCCCTTGACCTCCTCGACCGGGACGACGTTGTCGGGGTTGTGGGGCTTTGCGACCAGCGGCCCCAGCTCGTCGAGGTCGATTTCGACCCGCTCGTCGTACTCCGCGCCCTGGTCCGGCTTGAACTCGGCGAAGTCGTTCTCGCGGTTCTGGCGCTCGAGCCATTTCCGCGTGTTCTCATCCGGCGGGAACAGCCCCGAGGTGCCGCCGAGGTCAGCGATCATGTTGGCGATCGTCGCCCGCTCGGGGATGCTCAGGTCCTCGGTTCCGGCTCCGGTGAATTCGAACACCTTGTTCTTGCCGCCGCTGGCGCTGAGCCTGCGCAGCAACTCGAGGATGATGTCCTTGGCCTGCACCCACGGCCGGCTCAGCTTGCCGTCCAGATGGACCTCCACCACCTCCGGGCAGGAGATCTCGTACGGGTGCCCGCCGAGCACCACCGCCACGTCCAGTCCGCCGGCCCCGATGGCGATCATGCCCATGCAGCCGGCCTGGGTGGTGTGGGAGTCGGCCCCCAGCATCGTCTGTCCGGGCTTGGCATAGCGCTCCATATGGATGTAGTGGCTGATGCCGTTGCCCGGGCGGGAGAAGTGCAGGCCGTACTTGCGAGCCAGCGCCTGGAGCATGCGGTGGTCGTCCGGGTTCTTGTAATCGAGCTGCACAACGTTGTGGTCCACGTACTGGACAGCGCGCTCCACCTTGACCCGCGGCACGCCGAGCTCCTCGAACTGCATCAGCGCCATCGTCCCCGTCGCGTCCTGCAGCAGCGCCTGATCCATCCGCAGCGAGATCGGTGATCCCGGCTTGAGCTCTCCGTCGGCGAGGTGCTCTTTGAGGATCTGGCGTGTCGCGTTCTCGGCCACTAGCCGGGAGACTACCCCGAGGCGTACGTTCCACGCGCTTCCGCCACCACCGCGTCGCCGGACCGCGCCACGGCCGACAGCGTCAGGCTCTGCGCCTGGCGGTGCTCGGGCCGCACGTCCACGGCGAGAAACGACCCGACCGGCGCCGAGCCGAGGAATTGGACGGTCACTTCCCGGGCGCGCACCTCATCGCCGGCGGCCAGGGCCATCGCCTCGACGAGCGCAGCGGCCACGATCCCCGGGTGCGCCATGCCGCGCTCGGGGCCCTGGTGGTCCTGCTTGATGAAGCACCGCCCGGCTAGGGCACCCGACCCCGAGCGCTCCGCCTCCAGCAGAAGCCCGAACAGGTTTGTTCGGCCGCAGCCGAAGCACAGCTCGTGGTGGACTAGCGGTTTCAGTCCTCGCGCTACTTCAGTCGAAAGGCCTTGATCCGCACGTCGTACTGCTGGGAGTCGCGGGCGTACACCCCGTAGGCCAGGGCTTGAATCAGCGACAGCAGGGCCGCGTGAGAGCGGACGAAGGCCGGCGTGTTCGACGAGTAGTAGAGCCTGATCCGCGCCAGGCGTGCGACCTCCGACAACGTGGCGTCGGTGATCGCCAGTGTCGGAGCTTTGCGGTGACGCGCCAGCTTCATCGTGCGCGTGATGAGCGGATGGGGACGTCCAGCCGAAAGTCCGATCACCAGCGTCCGCTCGTCGATCCGCGAAAGGCGACCCAGCGCCTCCTGTGATGGGCTGGCGACGATCTCGGCCCGCAGATCGAGCAGCATCAGCAGATGCCGCAGGTAGCTGGCGAAGAACGCCATCTGGTCGGTGCCGGCGATCAGAACCTTCTCGGAGCCAACGATGGCGTCGATCGCCGCCTCGACCGATGAGCGAGAGAGCTTGCGAGCCGTTTCCTCGACGCTGACATGGTCGGCGGCCAGCGCCGCTTCGAACTCCGTGTGGTCGAGCGAGAACAGTGGCGCTGCCGCCATTGCCTGACCGGCCGTGTCAGGCGGCCGCCGGCGGTACTCGTCGCGAGCGGCCTGTTGAAGCTCGGGGAAGCCTTCGAAGCCGAGCGCCTGAGAGAAACGGACGACTGTGCTGGAGGACGTGCAGGCACGCCGGGCGAGTTCCTCGGCGGTCTGAAATGCCGCCTCATCGAGATGGTCGACGATGTACTGGGCGACGTCCTTCTGCGAGCGCGAGAACTCATCGAAGCGCGAGCGGATGTACGCCGAGAGCGCTTGCGCGCCGGTGTCGGTCGGCGTGGCGTTAGAGGCGGTGTGGTTCGTCGCCGCACCGTTCTGGCCGTGCGATGCACTCGTAGGCGCTGAGGTCTTCATCGGCAGGCGTCTGTTTCGACGCCCGACTGGGCCGTTCCTTCAGCGGCAGCGTTATGCCGCCTCGCGGCGGACGGCTATGGCGCCCCCACGGGGGCCTCAGATGCCGTCGCGGCGCTCCTGATTCTCCCTACGCTCGGCGAACACCTGGGCGAGGATGTAGACCACCAGCACGTTGACGATCACCCCGATACCCAAGAAGGTCGCCAGCAGCGCCAGCGTCTGGGAGAGTGCTGCCGAGGCCGAGATGAACATCCCCTCGGAGCGTATCTCAATCAGGGGCCGGTGCTAGCTTCGCGGGACCCAGGGCCCGGTAGCTCAGGGGTCAGAGCAGCGGACTCATAATCCGTCGCGCGCAGGTTCGAATCCTGCCCGGGCCATCGGAACCCCGTCTGTGAGCAAGCAAGCGCCAGCCGCCTGCCCAGATTTGGCGTGATCCGTAACCCTCGGCGCACGCACGTCTCGTACCGCAGTTCTGATAGGAAACGAGGATGGGGTGGGTGTCGTGCCAGCGGCTGCGCGCTGCGACCGGCAGCCGGTTCTGGCTTTCCTCGGCGCTTGTCTTTGCTGCGGTCACCGTTTCGGGAACGGCGCTGGCCGCGGGGTCGACCTGGTCGGTCGAAGGTATTCCGCGTCCGCGTGCGCACCCCGACACGGGCTACATAGCGGTCCTCCGGGGGGTGTCCTGCGTTTCTGCGCGGTTCTGCATGGCGCTCGGCTCTTATGTGAGTACCGCAGAGCGGGGCGTGCCGCTGGCGGAGCGGTGGAATGGTCGCCGCTGGTCGATGGTGCCGATCGGGCCTCGGTCCGGGAATGCTGGGTATGGCCCGGTGTTCTGCTGGACGAGAGCTGATTGCATCGCCGTAGGCGGGCAAACCTCTCGCGGCCAGCAACCGCGTACCGTTGTGCAGCGCTGGAACGGCGCACACTGGAGCGCGGCGCCCGCGTTCAACCCCGCAGGCGCCTCGCAGGTCACGCTGACTGGCCTCTCGTGTCCAGGGCGCCACACATGCTTCGTGTCTGGCTGGCAGTCACTCCCCGGTCAGGCGACGCAAGCGATCGTGGAGGAACTAAACCGAGGCCGATGGTCGCTCGGTCGCTGCCGACTCCCTCGCCAACGCAGTACAGCTATCTGTCAAGTATCAGCTGCAGCTCGACCCGCGCCTGTACAGCAGTCGGCTACTACCGCCCACGGAAGAATCGACAACTGAACCTCGCTGAGCGCTGGAACGGAGCGCACTGGACGATCCAGCAAGCCCCCAACCCATTCCCTCGCTCAACAATGATCTCAGTCTCCTGCCCCGCCTCCCGCCTGTGCCTCGCCATCGGCGGTTCGTCAACCCGGTCCTACGTCGAGAAGTGGGCCAACGGCCGGTGGTCGAGCAACATCCTCCCGGCCCGGATCCGGTCCATACCGCCGACGGTGATCGCGTGTCCTTCCGCCAGACACTGCACGATTGTCGGCGGCATCGACCCTGCGTTCGGACTGATCGCCCTCACGTGGACCCCAGCCGGGTCTCAACGAGCGAACCAACCCTCTCGGGACTTACAGCTAGCGCTCCGGCTGCAGCATCACCAGAGTTCGCGCGCGTCGTCGGCATAAAGCGATCACGGAGGACCAGCCCCGGCGCTGAGGTTCGCCGGCGACCGCCAGCGCGGGGGAGGCGGCGAAGACGCGGAAAGCAATCGTGCCGAGCGGGGCCAGCCGAAGTGCCGGATCACCCGGAGTCGGGAGCGGCGACCTCTGGCGCCTGTTCCGCGAGGCCGGTCTCAGGTGCGGCGAGGAGCACCGCGCCGAGCGTCACGGTGGCGAACGCAAGCAGTCGGGCAGCGCCCAGCGCGCCTGATGGGACCGGCTCGTGCAGCACGACCGTGGCCGCAAGGATCGGCAGAGCGTTGGTTAGCAGCGTGGCGAGTCCGGCCACCGTCAGCGCCCCGCCGCGTTGGTAGCCGAGCTGGAGGTACGAGGTGCCAAGTGTGTAGCCGATGATCAGCGTCAGGACGAAGACGAGGTGAGTTCCGCCTTGTGTCGCGAGCTTGGTCGAGAAGTCGCCGATCGAGAAGAGGAGGCCGCCGGCGATTCCGTCGGCCACGGCAATCTGCCCCCGCCTGCGTCCGATCAAGAGGACGATTACCGCAACCGCCGCGGTTCCGCCGAGCCACGTGAGGATCCCGGCGGTCGACCCTCGGCCGCCCCCGCCGCTGTGCTTGATCAGCGAGATCCCGAGCAAGGCCAGGCCGAGTGCTGAGATCGCGGCTCCGGCTGACTGGCGAGTTCCCAGGCGCCGTCGGCTGACCTTCGCGGATGCGTACGCAAGTACACCGATGCCCCCGGCGCCGATGCTCTGTACGACGGCGAGCGGCGCCAGCGCCAGCGCCGCGGCGTAGGCAGCGAACCCACCCGACTCCATCGCGAAGCCGAGTATCCAGCTTCGGTCCGCCAGCAGGAGTTGCAGTGAGTGCACCGGGCGGCGCAGCGAAAGCGCCGGCAGAGCGGCAGCGGCATCGTGCTCCCGCGAGTACGCGAGATTCGTGAGCGTCGTCGAGATCGCTGCCAGGAGCAGCCCAAGCGCTACGCCGAAGTTCACGCGCAGGCCCGGTGCGCTTCGCCTAGGCAGGACGCAGAGATCAGCTTCAGTTGCGTCCCGCCAGCGCATCGCGAAATCCCGCGACGTCCGTGAGCACGGCGTCGCCGAGAAACCGCAAGGTGTCTATCGCCCTGACGCCAGCTTCGGCGTTTCCAGCAGCGCAGGCATCCGTTACGACCACAGGGATGAAGCCCAGGTCCACAGCGTGCCGCACCGTCGGTTCGATGCCAATCTCCGTCGCCACGCCCACGATCGCGATCGCCTCCACACCTGCTCCTCGTAGCGCCAGCTCAAGAGGAGTGCCGGCGAAGGCCGACAAAGTCAGCTTGTCCAGGACTGCCTCTTTTTCGCTCGGCGCCAGTTCAGGCGCGAGCTGGGTCTGAGGAGCATTGGGCAAGAACGGAGACCGCACGTCCTCGAGATGATCGACGCGCTGCCACGCGCGCCACATCCTCAACTGGGCGACGCCCATCAACTCCACGGGCAAAGTCACATGGCGCGTGAAGTAGGTCCTGACGCTTGCCCCCCTCGCCGCTGCGAGAACCTCCCGGACGCTCTCGATGACCTTCTCCCCGTCAGCAATCTGGTCCAAGATCCCGACCTGCATGTCGTAGACGATCAACGCAAGGCGCTCCGCGCGGCAAACCTCGCTAAGCGACTGCGGGACGCCGAGACCGTTGAGCTGCTCCATACGCGCCACCCTACACACCACCCGATTGTGCGCCGCTGTCGCTGCTGCTTTGAACTGCCTGCCCTCAGCTGCTTCGCGGCTCCAGATCGGTCTCGAGCGCGGAGTGATCGCTGAGCCCCTGGTCTCGCCACTCGTGCTGGTACTGGCAGGCGCGAGGCAGCAGAGGCAGGGAGACGAAGACGTGATCAAGGCGCCAACCACCGTTGTGGCCGGCGATCGTCCTCCAGGTCCAGCTCGGCGACCGCGACTCGTATCCGTGCAGCGTCCGGTATGCGTCGAGGTATCCCAGGTCGCGGAGGCCCGGGACGACGCCGAGCTCGGCGGCATCCCACTCGGGGCCGCGGTCGGGACGCAGACGCCCGCGCGAGTCGCACGCGAACGAGATCGTCGTGCCGTCCGGTAGCTCGCGCCGCGGGGTGTTGAGATCGCCGCACAGCACTCGTGGCGCATTGCTCGGTGTCCCAAGCCCGCGGCGCAATGCCCGGAGGGTCTCTACCTTGACCCATCCGTTCGCAGCATTGGGGACATGGACGCAGTGGACCTCCAGCGGGCCCGAGCTGGCGTGCGCGAGCACGCTGAGGGCGCTCTCACGCCGCGGAACCGGCAGCGGCTGGTCCAGATCCTCGAGCGCGACCCGCGACGCGATCATGATCAGCGTTCGTCGACCCAAGGCCCCCGCGGCCGCGTCGTCGCCCACGGCTGAAGCGCGGACATGTGTCAGCCCCATCAGCTCGAACGCATGACGCCACAGGGGCAGAGTGTTTGGAGTGATCTCCTGTAGAGCGACGACGTCCGGCTCCCGCTCTGCTAGCGCGGTGGCCTGGTCCGGTAGCCGGGTCGTGCGGCGCGCGACGTTCCAGGTGATCAATCGAATCACGCCGAGGTCACCTTAGCCTTGGCCCGGCAGCGAACGTTCACGCGCTTACGGCAGCCCACCGCGAGGTAGCAGATGAGTGTGGAAGCCACGCGGTGTCGGTGCGAGCTGGCGTTTGTGCTCGGCGGAGGCGGAATTTTGGGGGCCCACGAGGTCGGGATGCTGCGGGCGCTCGCCGAGTGCTCGCTCGAGCCGGACATCGTTCTGGGCACGTCAGTGGGCGCGATCAACGGCGCGTTTTTCGCCGCTGACCCGACACCGGGGGGCGTGGAGCGCCTAGCGGGGCTGTGGCGGGAGATGAACCGTTCGGAGGTATCCGCGGGCACGATGCTCCGGCGGGTCACGACGCTTGCTCGGAGCGGCACCCATCTCCAGACGCTGGACGACGTTCGTCAGCGGCTGATCGAGGTTCTTCCGGTGCAGCGCGTCGAGGAGCTGGCGGTCCCGTTTCAGTGTGTAGCGGCGTCGATCGAGCAGGCTGCCGAGCATTGGTTTGACCGCGGTCCACTTGCAGATGTCGTGCTTGCCTCGTGCGCGGTGCCGGGCATCCTGCCCCCGGTGAGGATCGGCGATGAGCATTTCATTGATGGAGGGATCGTCAACTCCATTCCGGTGGGTCGTGCCGTGGCGCTCGGAGCCAAGCGGATCTACGTGCTTCAGGTCGGACGCCTGGAACAGCCGCTCAGACCGCCGCGCTGGCCGTGGGAGGTCGGCCTGGTCGCCTTCGAGGTCGCGCGGCGGCATCGCTTCGCGCACGATCTGCGCTCCCTCCCGGACGATGTAGAGCTCCACGTACTGCCCACCGGCGGATCGGCCGCACCGGCCTACAACGACGTGTCCGGTCAGCTCCGGATCCGCCGCATGGCCCGCACCGTTCAGCAGCAGGTCGACGCCTCCTACGAGGCGTCGCTGCGCTACCTGAAGGAGCTGTGATGCCGCCCACCCCGATTCGGCGCCCGCTCACCGTCACGTTGTGGCTCATGATGTCGGTGATCGCCCTCGTGCTCAGCCCCCTGCTGCTAGCGCTGGCCGCGATCATTGCCGCGCTCACCCGCCGGCCGCAGCCGATGCTCCTTGCTCGCTTGGTCGTGGCGTACTTTGCGCGCGAGCTCGGGGTGCTGTTGGCCTGTGGAATGCTCTGGCTGGCGAGCGGGTTCGGATTTTGGATGCGCTCCCGCCGCTTTCAGCTGCTCCACTATCGGCTGCTGCGATGGTTTGTCCACGGGCTCGCGCAGAAAGCGCTGGCTCTGCTCGACATAGACGTGGTCTCGGAGGCCTCAGACGAGGCGGCCCGCGCGCTCGAGACCGATAGGCCCGTGCTGTTCTTCTCTCGCCATGCCGGGCCCGGAGACGCTGCGCTGCTAGTCGACCTGTTGATCACGCGCTACAACCGTTATCCGAGCGTCGTGTTCAAGGACACACTCGCTATCGATCCTTCCGTGGATCTGATCGGTCACCGTCTGCCGCACGCCGTTCTCGACACCTCGAACCCGGCTGAGTGCGAGGCACGGATACAGGAGGTCACAGCCAAGCTGGGTCCCCGCGGCGTCCTGCTCCTGTTCCCCGAGGGCGGAAACTTCACGCGCGATCGTCAGCAACAAGCGTTGCCCAAGCTCTGGCGCAGGGGACTGCGGCGCGAAGCGGCGATGGCGAGCGAGATGTCAAACGTGCTGCCGCCACACCCCGCCGGCGTGCTCGCAGCACTGCGCGGCAATCCAGACGCCGACGTCATCTTCGGGGCCCACACCGGACTTGGGCTCGCCGTGTTCCCCCGCGAGCTCTGGCGCCACACTCCGATCGGCGCCACCCTCACCGAACGAATGTGGCTCGAGCCGGCAGCCGCCCGCCCCAGCGAACCCGACGGACAGATCGCTTGGCTCTACAGCTGGTGGAAGCGGCTCGACACCTGGATCGACCAGCAGCCAAGCGAGACGCAGCCGTGACGCCGCTCTCGATCTCAGGCCACGAGGGCGCCTCGAGACCGGCACCTAGCCCTCGCGAGCTAGAGATCAGACGCAGATTGCCTCCCGATCGGATCCGCTGCGGACGTTGAGCCAGATGCCGCCGAGGGCTGCCTACTGGCGAAGCCCGTCGGCGCGTCCCGGCGATCGACGTCTGTGGCGCCGAGCGCTTCTCGGGCCGGTAGAGTGCCGCGACCCAGTAGCCGAATTGGAGGAGAGAGAGATGAAGGTACGACTGCTGTTGATTGGGGTGTTGGCTGCAACCGCGGCCGTTACGGCCGCGCCGGCGCTAGGCGCAACACCGGCCGCCTCGTTCCCCCGTTATTACCTCGCGCTCGGCGACTCGCTGTCGGTGGGCTTTCAGCCGAACGCCAACGGCACCGGCGTCGAGACCGATCGCGGCTACACCAACGATCTGTTCGCGCTCGAGGCCAGGCGGATCAAGAAGCTGCAGCTGGTCGAGGTGGGCTGTCCCGGTGACACGACCACGAGCCTGCTCACCGGCTCGGGCAACGCCCAGAGCGCCAAGCAGTTCCGCTGCAACCGCAAGGGGGGTTCCCAGCTGAAGGCAGCTGTCTCCTTCCTGAAGAAGCACCACCGGGCCGGCCAGGTGCCGCTGGTCACGATCGACATCGGCGCCAACGACGTCGACAGCTGCGTCTCAGCCGGAAGCCTGTCGGCGATCGTCGCCTGCGTGACCACTGGTCAGAACTCGATCAAGACCAATACGCCCAAGATCCTCGCTGCGCTCAAGTCCGCCGCTCCCAAGGGAACGAAATTCGCGGCGATGAATCTTTACGACCCGGTGCTCGGTGAGTACTTCAGCGCCAACCCGACCGACAAAGCGCTTGCGTCGGCGTCGGTGCCACTGCTCCAGGGGATCAACGGCGACATCAACTCGGCCAACGCCGCCGCGGGCTTCAAGACTGCCGACGTTGCGGATGCGTTCAGCAGCTACAACCAGTCCCCCACCGTGTCCTATGCCGGTCAGACGATCCCGGTGAATGTCGCCTATGTCTGCGCCTGGACGTGGGCATGCACGACCCCACCGGTCGGCCCGAACATCCACGCCAACGACAACGGCTACAGCGTCATTGCGCGCGTCTTCTATACGGCCGTTGGACGTCTCAAGTAGGCATTCGGCCCGCCGGCTGATCGATCAGGACGTCCTCGTGATGAGCTGATCGGCCGAGGGGCTCGACCCAGCGGGGGTTCGCAGTCATTGCGAGCCTCCGTTCGCTGGCTGGCGTTCGAGCTGTTCCTTCAGTCGCTGAAGGTTGGCGGGCATTTCCTTGCGCGCGCCGCGCGTGACCAGCGGTACCAGGAGCCGACCGAACCCGTGGCCGCTGAAGTCGAGCTCGATTGTCACGCGCGAATGCCCACCCTGGCCGAGAGGATCGACGGTCACGTTAACCGTGGCGCGGAGCGGTCCGTCGATACCGCGTACGCCCCATGCCCGCGGCGGATCGATGTGCGTGATCTCCGCGGTCACCTGCCGCTCGGCGAACGCGATCCGGCGTGTGGTTAGGCATCGGCTCCCGGCGCGCTGAGGGCCGTCCCCGTCGATATGCCCGCCGACTACGCCCTCCTGCCACTCGGCGAACCGCGTGGGGTCGGTTACGTAGGCGAACGCTTGCGCCGGCGGCCGCGCGATTTCGGTGCTGACGATGATCGGCGCCATTCACCCCTCCTCGGCGATCACATCGGCGAATCGCCGCAGGTACAGGGGCCAGCCATAGTCGCCGCCCACGCCGTCACGCGCAGCCTCCCAGCCGTCGCCATGCCGGTCGAGATTGCGGTGCTCGAGCTCGACCCGCGTGCGCTCGGCAGACTCGGCGATGAAGCGCACCTCCACCTCGCTGGCCCTATCGAGATCGGTCTCGACCTGCCACCGCGGGCTGATGTCCCAGCTGATCACGACGCGTTGCGGCGGCTCATAGGCGAGCACTCGTGCCCAGTGGCACTCGGTGCCGTCAACGCCCCGGTCATACACGTGGCCGCCGACCCGCGGCTCGAACACCGTCTCGGCGATCTCGACGGCCAGCATGTTGTGTTCCGGTGGCTTGAACGTGCCGAAACCCTCGGTGAAGACAGTGAACGCTCGCCCGATCGGCGCCTCGACGACGACCGAACTGCGGACGGTTGTAGCTGTCGCCCGGGTGTGGGTGCTCACGTTTCCTCCTCGGTTGATTGCTCCACAATCGCCTTGTAGGCGGCCAAGGCCTGGCCCCAGTAGCGCTCCAGATCGGCCCGCAGGGCTGCGAGCCCATCGGGGTCGACCCGGTAGATCCGGCGGGTGCCGACGGACCGGTCGATCACCAGCCCGGCCTGTTTTAGCGCCCGGAGGTGCTGGGAGACGGCAGGACGGCTGATGGGCAGTTCCCCGGCCAGCTCCACGACCGCCCGTGGTCGATTCGCGAGTAGCTCGAAGATGGCCTTTCTGGTCGGATCGCCGAGCGCGACCCACCCATCGCCTTGGTTAGTTATCACTAACCGTAAGCCTAAACTTACGGCCGCTCGGTGTCAACTGCCGCTCACCTCGCCGGTGCGGCCTCCTGCGCCGCGAACTGCTCTCGCTCCGCGACGGCGAGCTCGTCCGAGGCGCCACGACAGCCCGCACTACGATCGGCTGATGACACTCGTGGACACCATCCCGCGGGCGCCGGGACTACTGGCGCGCACGCCGTCACCGGTCCTGGTGCTGGGCGGGATCGCCTCGGTCCAGTTCGGCGCGGCGATCGCCACCACGCTGTTTGCACGGACCGGCCCCGGTGGGGCGGTGCTCCTGCGGCTCGTGGCCGCCACGATCGTGCTGCTGGCCGTCTGGCGCCCGGCGCTCCGGACCAGGACACGACGGGACCTGTTGCTGGCCGCGGTGTTCGGCCTGGTGCTCGCGACGATGAACGCGACCTTCTACGAGGCCATCGAGCGCATTCCGCTCGGCATCGGGGTGACGATCGAGTTCATCGGCCCGCTGACCGTCGCCGTCGCCGGATCGCGGCGGCGACTCGACCTGCTCTGGGTGGCGCTGGCGGCGGTGGGGATCGTCGCCCTGATGCACGGCGGCGGTCGCAGCCTCGATGCGCTGGGCGTCGGCTTCGCGCTGATCGCCGGCTGCATGTGGGGCGCCTACATCATCATCAACGCACGCGTCGGCAGGGCGTTCGAGCACGGAAGCGGACTGGCGATCGCCATGTGCGTTGCCTCCATCCTGGTGCTGCCGCTCGGCGTGGCCCAGGGGGGGCGTGCACTCCTGGAGCCGCGCTCACTGGCGCTCGGCGCCGCGGTGGGCCTGCTCTCCTCGGCGATCCCATACACGCTGGAGATGGAGGCGTTGCGGCGGATCGCCACCCGCCTGTTCGGCGTGCTCATGAGCCTCGAGCCGGCGATGGCGGCGCTGGCCGGCTTCATCGTCGTCGGCCAAGGGCTGAGCGCCCGCGAGCTGGCCGGAATCGCCTTCGTGGTCGCCGCCTCGGTCGGCGCTTCGCGCAGCGCGCGCGAGGCACCGGTTGACGTGTGACGACGCCCTATCTCAACCCGCCGAAAACGCCACTGGGGCCGATGCTGAAATGGTGGCCCGGAAAATCTTCCCGGGAGAGCGCTGCCACGAGCCGGACGCTGGCGTGGCTGCGGTCCGGGCGCGGCAGCCCGTTGACGAGCTTTATCGAGATCCAGCGTGCCGCCAGCACGCGGCCCCCGGGCGCGAGCGTCACCCGCAGGATCCCGCTCTCGCCGAGCACGCCGCCGCCGGCAAGCGTGTTGTAGCCGACGAAGTTTCCGAGCGAGTAGGCGATCATTCGCTGGCGGTAGCGCTCGATGCCGCGGATGACGTGGGGGCCCGAGCCCAGCACGATTGAAGCGCCGGCGTTGATCACGGCGTGGGCGAAGGCTCGGGCATCCCCCCGGTTCTCGCCGTCGAAGTACTGCGTCACGCTTGGCGTGTGCAGCGCTCCCGCTCCCTCGGCGCCGGCGTGGATGATCACCACCACCAGTGAGGCGTGCCGGCGCGCTCGGGCGACCAGTGCCTGGGCCGCCGGGATGTCCAATAGGTTCGCGTCGTAGGGATAGGGGGCGAAGCCCAGAAACGCCATCTTCAGGCCCTTGGCCTGGAGGTAGGTGATCTGGCCCGGAAAGCCCGTGTAGGCGACCCCTGCCCGCTTCAGCGCCCCCACGGTCTGCGCCCGCCCCGAGGGACCGTAGTCGAGCGAGTGGTTGTTCGCCTGGTTTACGAGATCGAAACCCAGCGCGCGCAGGGCAACCGCGGTGTCGGCCGGGGCCTGGAACGCAAAGCAGCTGCCGGCACCGAGCTGAGCGCACTTCGACTGTCCGCCGGCCGACAGCGTGCCCTCGAGATTGCCGAGGGTCACGTCGGCGCCGCGCAGCAGGCCTCGCACGGGCGCCAGCGCCCGCTGCAGACCGCCCGGCGGCAGGCCTCGCTGGGTGCTGAGCGCCATGTCGCCGACCCACTCGATCGTCACGGACCGCCCCGGGGCCCGCGCGGCGCCCGCCGTGGCACTGGGAGCTGCGGCGGCGAGCGCAGTCAAGAGGGTCACGAAGACCGCCAACGGCGGACTCAGCCTGTGCACGGCGCGAGCATAAACGGGCGCGCCGCCCTTCAGGGCAGGCGCGCCTTTATTCGAATGACCCGCCATCGGCCGACCAACTCCTCACCCCCTGGTCGTCCGGCGGTGTAGGGTCGGCGTCACCGGCGCACGGCCGGAGAACCGCAACCCGAGGAGAGGAGCAGACGACATGGCAGGCAGCGTCTACCGAGTGACCGAGGTAATCGGCGTCAGCGACCAATCCTGGGAGGACGCCGCGCGCAGTGCGGTGGAGACCGCGGCTCGCACCGTTCGCGACATTCGCATCGCCGAAGTGATCCGCCAGGACGTCGCGATCGAGAACGGGCAGGTGAAGAGCTACCGCGTGCGCCTGGGGATTTCGTTCAAGTTCGAGAGCGGCGAGTAGGGAAGCCGAGGGCTTCGGCCCTCAGTCGAGATAGCCGTAGGCCGGAATCGTCAGGAACTCGACGAGTTCGGGCGCAAGCGCAACGCGCTCGAAGATCTCGCGCGTGTCGGACGGGCGGCCGTGGCGCCAGATCTCCTCGCCCACGCTTTCGCGGATCTTCGCCGTCTCCTCGTCGAGCGTCTGGCGAACCAGCTCCGGGGTCACCGTGCGGCCGTCGTCCAGTCGAGCGCCGTGATGCACCCACTGCCAGATCTGTGAGCGCGAGATCTCAGCCGTGGCCGCGTCCTCCATCAGCGAGTTGATCGCCGCCGCGCCGCGGCCGGTCAGCCAGAAGGAGACGTACTGAAAGCCGACGTTGACGTCGGTCCGCAGACCGGCCTCGGTGATCGACCCGGGGGTGGAAGGAAGGTCGAGCAGTTCGCCGGCGCTCACCTCGACGTCGTCGCGCAGCCGCTGGAGCTGGTTGGGGGCGCCATCGAGGCCCTCCTCGAACACCTCACGGGCGACGGGCACCAAATCGGGATGCGCCACCCAAGTACCGTCATACCCCTGGGAGACCTCGCGCCGCTTGTCGTCTCTCACGCCCTCCAGGGCCGCGGCGTTTGCTTCCTCGTCGCGCCGCGAGGGGATGAGGGCCGCCATCCCCCCCATGGCATGCGCTCCGCGGCGGTGACAGGTCGCCGCGAGTAGCTCGGTGTAGGCCCGCATGAAGGGCACGGTCATCGTGACGTCGCCGCGGTCGGGCAGCACCATCTCCGGGCGCTCCGGGAAGCACTTGATGGCCGAGAAGATGTAGTCCCAGCGCCCGGCATTGAGGCCCGCCGAGTGCTCGCGCAGCTCGTGGAGGATCTCGTCCATCTCGAAGGCCGCGGGGAGCGTCTCGATGAGTACCGTGGCCTTGATCGTGCCCCGGTCGATGCCAAGCGCATCCTGGCTGAAGCAAAAGACGTCGTTCCACAGCCGCGCCTCGAGATGAGACTCCATCTTCGGCAGATAGAGATACGGTCCGGTTCCGGCGCGCAGCAATCGATGCGCGCAGTGAAAGAAGTACAGGCCGAAGTCGAACAGTGCCCCGGAAATGGGCTCCGAGTCGACCAGCAGATGGCGCTCCGGCAGATGCCAGCCGCGCGGTCTCACCAGTAGCGTCGCGTGGTCCGGGTCGAGCTCGTAATGGCGCCCGTCGGCGGCGTCGTAGGAGATAGTCCCCTCGATCGCGTCTCTGAGGTTCACATGGCCAAGCACCATGTTGCGCCAGGTCGGCGAGTTGGCGTCCTCGAAGTCGGCCATGAAGCCATCCGCCCCGGAGTTCAGTGCGTTGATCACCATCTTGCGGTCGGTGGGCCCGGTGATCTCCACCCAGCGCTGGGCGAGGTCATCGGGAACCGGCTCGACCCGCCAGTCGCCCTCGCGCACCTCGCGCGTGTCCCGCAGGAAGTCCAGCATCTCCCCCGCCCGCAGCCGCTCTCGCCGCGCTGCGCGGGCCTCGAGCAGCTGACGGCGCCGGGGACCGAAGCGCCGTTGCAGCTCGCCCACGAACTCGAGCGCGTCGGCGCTCAAGACCTCGTCGAAGCCCCGGTCGGCCGATCCGCGAAGCTCGATGTCTGCCTGGGTCACCCCGTCATCCTCGCACGTTCCTGATTGGATACCTCCGACCGGCAGCGACCACAGGAGTGGGAGGACCTTTGGCACAGAAAGCGGCAATCGTGACCGGGGCGTCGAGCGGCATCGGCTTGGCGATCGCCCAGGTGCTGGGAGACGAGGGGTTCGGGCTGACCGTCGCGGCCCGGCGACCGGAGAAGCTCGAGGCCGCTGCCGCCGAGCTCGGCGAGCGCGGTTACGACCTGCAGCACCTGGCCGGCGACATGGGCTCCGAGGAGAACGTCAAGCGTGTGGTGTCTTCACACCGGGAGCGGTTTGGTCGCCTGGACGTGCTGGTCAACAACGCCGGGGTGGGGATCGGCGCGGCGGTCGGCGAGATTCAGACGAAGTACCTGGACGTGCAGCTGGCGGTGAACCTGCGCTCGATCGTGCTGTTCTACCGCGAGTGCGCAGACCTCCTCAGCGCGGCGGGGACCGAGCACGGCAACGCGCTGGTCGTGAACACCGCTTCGATCGCCGGCAAGTCCGGGCAGCCCTGGCTCTCGGTGTACTCGGCCACGAAGCACGGCGTCGTGGGCTTCACGCAGGCCATGAACAAGGAGCTGAACGGCGCCGGCGTCAAGTCGTGTGCCCTGTGCCCAGGCTTCGTCGACACAGCCATGACCGATTTCGTCAAGCAGTCGGTGGCGGCGGAGGACATGATCCGCCCTGCGGATGTCGCCGAGGCGGTCAGGATGCTGCTCCGCGTTTCGCCGGCCTGCGTGATCCCCGAGATCGTCTTCCAGCGCCCCGGCGAGCAGCTCTAGCCCACCGTCGAGACTCGTTGCCCGACGGGCACCTCTGCCCGCTTGCGGCGCCGCAGGACGCGGACCCACCGTGCTTGCTCGCGAGCCTGGAGCTCCCGGCCCAGTGCGCCGTCCATCGGTTCGCGATGCTGAGCGATCGCCGGTGCCAGCTTGGTAGGTGCCTCGTCGTCGATAAGGCTTGCCTCCAGTTGCGAGCGCAGCACCAGCAGCTCGCGTTCGGTCGCCCGCCGGGCCGCGCACCGTCGCCCGCTCCGAAACGCGAACCGGTCCCAGGCCTTGGCGAACGAGATCATGCTGGTGCGCCCGCCCGCGCGATGGGCGGCGAGCATCGGGCAGATGCCGCTGCCATTCGAGTACGCGCCGACGATGATCTCGTTCCGACGGATGCCCTCCAGCATCGCGAGGCGGGTCCTGCGCGGCAGGCACTCCACCGTCGCTCGCAGCTCGCTGATCGTCGCTCTGCGCCGCCGTCGCATAGGGTTCGCGCCCGTTGACAAAGGGCCGGCGGCACTCTAGTCGCGCTCTCCGGCGGCGACAAGCCAGTCCTTCAGACGAAAGGAACATTGCAGATGAAGCTGGGCGTGCATGTCGGCTACTGGGGTCTGGGCATGGGCCCCCAGGACCAGCTCCAGGTCGTACAGGAAGCCGAGCGGCTGGGTTACGACTCCGTCTGGGCGGCCGAGGCCTACGGGTCTGATGCGGCCACCGTGCTGGCGTGGCTGGCCGCGCAGACGACCAAGCTCAAGCTGGGCTCGGCGATCTTCCAGATGCCCGGCCGCAGCGCGGCGATGACCGCCATGACGGCGGCCACGATCGATGAGCTGTCCGGGGGCCGTGTGCTGCTGGGGATCGGCTCGTCGGGACCGCAGGTGGCCGAGGGGTGGCACGGCCAGCGCTTCGCCCGCCAGCTGCAGCGAACCAGGGAGTACGTGGCCGTGGTGCGAAAGGCGTTGGCACGCGAGCGGGTGGAGTTTCAGGGCCAGACGCTCGAGCTGCCGCTTCCCGATGGGCCGGGCAAGCCGCTCAAGCTGATGATCTCTCCGGTCCAGGAGCGCATTCCGATCTACCTGGCGGCGATTGGCCCCAAGAACACCGCGCTGGCCGGCGAGATCGCCGACGGCTGGATTCCGACTTTCTTCTCGCCCGAGCACGTCGGGGAGCTGCGAGCGCTGCTCGAGGAGGGGGCCGCCCGCGCCGGCCGCTCGTTGGACGGCTTCGACATCGCGCCCACGATCAACGTGTTCGTATCGGAGGACCGCGAGCTGGCTCGCAACGTGATGCGACCGGCGCTGGCGCTGTATATCGGCGGCATGGGATCCCGCGAGCAGAACTTCTACAACAAGCTCGTGCAGCGCTACGGGTTCGAGCAGGCGGCCAAAGAGGTCCAGGATCTCTACCTGGAGGGCAAGAAGGCCGAAGCCGGAACGGCGATTCCGGACGAGCTGATCGATTTGGTTTCGCTCTGCGGTCCACGCGACGTCGTGCGCCACCGGATCGCGGCCTTTCGCGAGGCCGGCGTCGGGACGCTGATGATCACCCCGATGGCGTTCACGATGAAGGATCGGATAGAGCAGCTTCGGGCAGTGGCAGAGCTCGCGGCTTGAAGATCTTTCTCGGGGCGTTCGGCGACGCGGGACACGCATTCCCGATGCTGGCGCTCGGCGAGCGCCTGGTCGAGCGCGGCCACGAGGTGACGTTCGAGACCTGGAAGCGCTGGGGCACCGTTGTCGAGCAGGCCGGCATGCGGTTCGTCGACGCGCCCGAGTATCAGGTCTTCCCAACCGCCGAGCACCCCGTCAAGCCCTACCAGGCCGTGCTGCGCGCCACGCCGCAGACGCGCGAGGCGATCACCGAGGCCGCGGCGGAACTCGTCGTGCACGACATCCTGACGCTGGCGCCGGCGCTGGCGGGCGAGCTGGAGGGTCTCCCAGTGGCGACGCTGATCCCGCATGTCTACCCGGGGCCGCTGCCGGGAGCGCCCCCGTATGCGCTGGGGGCAAGGCTGCCTCAGACGCCGCTAGGCCGGCTGGGGTGGGGCATGCTCGAAGGCCTGACCGAGCATGGACTCCGCCGCGGCCGGGCCGAGCTGAACGAGACGCGCCGGCGGCTGGGCTTGCGCCCACTCGATCGGCTCTACGGATCGATCAGCGACAAGCTGACGCTGGTGGCCACGCTGCCCCAGCTGGAGTATCCACGGCGCTGGCCGGCGACCACGCACGTCGTGGGTCCGCTCGTTTGGGAGCCGCCCTATCACGAGGTGGCGCCCCCGCTCGGGAATGAGCCGTTGATCCTCGTCGCACCCTCGACTGCGCAGGACTCCGAGCAGACACTGCTGTACGCGGCGCTCGAAGGCCTCGCACGAGAGCCAGTGCGCGTGCTGGCGGCGACCAATCGGCCGCCGGCGGAGGGGTCCGGGGAGAACGGCGGTCGCGCGCCGCAGCTGCAGAGCAATGTGCCATCCAACGCCCGAGTCGTCGACTGGGTCTCGTATTCGCGCACCATGCCACGCTCCTCGCTCGTAATCACGCACGCTGGCCACGGGACCTTGGTTCGGGCGTTGATGTCGGGCTGTCCGGTCCTGGCTGTGCCGCATTCCGGCGACATGGCCGAAAATGCGGCGCGCGCCCAATGGGCCGGGGCCGGGCTGCGGCTGCCGTGGCGGTTCCTGTCGCCGTCCACGCTCAGGTTTGCTCTGCGACGTGCGCTGTCGACTCCTTCGCTGTGGACCAGGGCAGCGGCGATCCAGCGCTGGGCGGACGAGAACGACGGCGCATCGCGAGCCGCCGATCTCCTTGAGCGCCTGGCCGCTGGTTGAGTGGGCGCTGCCCAGACCCGCTGGCCGTGCGCTTACTTCAGTCCTCGCGATGCGCGCGCACGTAGGCGATCAACGTTGGATCGTCGCTGTACACCCGTTCCATCGGTTCACCGGAGCATGTGCACAGATCGATCACCGCGTGCTCGTCGCCGAGCTCGACAGGCCGCCAGACAGCGCCGTTGATCCCGCCAGTCGCGGAGCTGCTCGATCGTCGCCCTTCGCAGTTCGCTGGCCGCCATTACTACCTCGCGGCGGTGGCGGACGCCGGGTTCTCGCTCGCCCAGTCCGCGATCTGGCGAGAGCCCTGAACCACGCTGCCGTCGTCGGTGACCAAAGCCGGAACCCAATGGTTGCCAGTCAGGCGCTTGACCTCACGACGGCCAGCGGTCTGGTTGAACGCGCCCGGCAGCATCCCCAGCCCGTAGGAGCGGATCACCTCGGGGCTGTGGCCCGCATCCCTCAGCGCGTGGTAGGCGACCCCGCAGGGATGTCCGCCCGGGCGCGGGGCGGGCTTCCAGGTTCCATAGCAGACGTAGAGTTTCATGGTGTCTGTCCGCACCGCGATCGCGTGCGTCAGTAGAGAGCTCTGGGGGTGGGACTCGAACCCACAACCTAACGGTTAACAGCCGTTCGCTCTGCCCATTGAGCTACCCCAGATTATGGTGTATTGGCGCTCCGCGCTTACTCTCGCCTCCTGCTGCGCGTCTACTCTAGCGGCAGCGTCTCCAAACCGTGCTCGATTTCAGCATGACAGTTCGCGCACAGGAGAATGCATTTGCTCGCTTCCTCACGGAGGGTGTTCAGCGCGTATGCCACGCCATGCGAGCTCAGCGGGATGCGCTTCATTGCCGGATCCAGATGGTGGAACTCGAGCGCGGCAAGGCACCGGTCATATCCGCACAGGCGACATCGTCCCCCAGCATCAGAGACCAGGATCGCCTTCATCCTCCGCCGTCGTCGTACAACCGCTTCGGAACGGCAGAGCTTGCAGCGGTAATAACCCCGTCCCTCGAGTACGAACTCGGTCTCACCGTGTTGGCTGCAGACCATCGTTACGTCCTGGCGCCCGAGCGCCCTGGCGGGCCGCACGATTCCGTCGAGTCGAGCCTCGCGTTCGGTTGTCGTTTTGAGCCCGTACTTCCGTAGCCAGTAGCGCACGGTTCCTTTGCTGCGTTCGAGCGACGCTGAGATATCGGCGATCGACATCCCTTGTGCAACCAGCCGCTCAAGCAGGTCCCGTTCGACTCCGCCCCTGGCTCCATGCTTGCGTCGATTTGGCGCCTCGAGGCCGTACCTCTGCATCCAATACCAGATCGTCGATGGATGCTTCCCGTATCGCTTTCCGATCTTCTCGATGCTGAGCCCTTGGCCGAGTAGTTCGACAAGTGATTGCTTTTCCACCGTCAATCTCCTCCGAACGTATGTTCCCATACGCCGCGGCGGAAAGATGGCCGTTTCCGCAGGGGATCGACCCGCTCAGTCCGTAGGCCAGCCTGCATCGCCGTCGAGAGCGATCACAGCGCACGCTAGATAGCTGAGCAGCTCTAGGCCAACTCCCCCACCACCCTCCGGATCGCCTCGAGCACCCCCTCCCGCTCGCGGGCCAGAGCACCCACGTCCCCCTCCCCCGTCGCCCGCGCCCTGAGGATCGCCCGGTCGACGCGATTCCGTTCGAGCACGAGCCGGGCGTGCTCGAGCCGAGTCTCCGAGACGTCGGGGGTGCGGCCCGCCCGGGCGACGAGGTCGGCCACCGTCCGCGCCAGACCATTCTCGTCGTGCGGAAGGTCGGCCAGCGGCGAGTCAGTCCGCGTCGCGATGTGCCTCGCGGCCCGGCGCATCTGCTCGCTCATCAGGTGCTCCTCTGGCACGATCGCGGCGAGCGCCGCGCGCCCCGCCTCGGGCAAGGCGATACACATCGCCAGGAACGTCCGCTCGGCGCGAAAGCCCTGATCCGCGAAAGGAAGCCGTGCCGGCCCTGACACGTCGGGGTTCCGCTTCGCGGAACCAGGAGCAGACGGCCGACGCGGGACGAGCGTGGACAGCGATGTGTCTGGCAGCTCGAGCCGCCCCGCGATTCGGCGCACGAGGTCGTCGCGAAGGGCGCTCGCCGACAATCCGCCGAGCACCGGCGCGAGCTGCGCGAGGGCTCGGTCGCGTCCCTCGGCGCTACGCAGGTCGGCCTGCTCGAGGATCCGCTCGACATGGAACGCCGCGAACGGGACCGAGGCCTCGACGCGCGCGCGCAGACCATCGGCCCCCTCGCTCGGGATCAGCTCGGCCGGGTCGGTCCCGGCGGGCAGCGGTACGACACGCAGCTCGAGCTTGTGTCCTGCCGCCACCTCCGCCGCCCGGAGCATCGCGGCCTGGCCCGCGCTGTCGGCGTCGAGGCACAGCTCCAGCACTTGCACCCTCCGCGCGAGGGCGGCGATCTGCTCCTCGGTCAGCGACGTCCCCATGATCCCGACCGCGTTGCGGATCCCAGCCTGGTGCAGTGCGAGCACATCCGTGTAGCCCTCGACGAGGATCATCCGCCCGGCCCGGGTGGCTCCGGAGCGCAGCGCCAGGTCGATCGCGTAGAGCACGCGGCGCTTCTGGTAGAGCTCGCTCTCGGCGCTGTTGAGGTACTTGGGCATTTGGTTTTCACGCATCGCGCGCGCGCCGAAGCCGATCACCCTGCCGCGCTCGTCGCTCGTCGGGAATGTGATCCGCTCCCGGAAGCGGTCGTACACGCCCCCCGGCCGCGCCCGCGAGCGCTGGGCGAGTCCGGCGCCGAGCAGGTCCTCCTCGCTGAAGCCGGCGCTGCGCGAGGCGCTCAGCATCCGGTCCCAGGCGCTGGGTGCATAGCCGACCCGGAACGCGGACAGAGTCTGGCGATCAAAGCCGCGGCCAAGCAGGTACTCGCGCGCCGCGGCGGCCTCGTTCGCCTCCCACAGATAGCGTCCGTAATAGGCGGCGGCCCGGCCCAGCAACGCGTGCAGGCGCTCGCGCCGTTCACGTCGCTGGGCGGCCCGCGGATCCTCGCTCTCGGTCTCCAGCTGGACCCCGAAGCGGTCGGCCAGCGCTTCGAGTGCCGCCGTGAACTCCAGGCCCTCGGTCTCCATCACGAACGTGAACAGATCGCCCGAGGCCTGGCAGCCGAAGCAGTGGTAGACCTTGTCGAGCGGGTTGACGCCGAACGACGGGGTGCGCTCATCGTGAAACGGGCATAGGCCGACGTACTCGTTGGCACCGGCCCGCCGAAGCTCCGTCTTCTCGGAAACGAGCGCGACCATGTCCACCGCGTCGCGAACGCGGTCACGCGAGTCGGCGGTGTAACGCGTCACGGCCGGCTGCGTCTCCTTGCCCCGGGCGGCTTCACGGCGCGAAGGCGGCCGGCACGTTCAGCGCCTGGAACGTCGCGATACAGAAGCGGTCGGTCATGCCTGCCAGATAGTCCGTCACGCGCTCGCCGGGGTCGCCGTCGGGGATTGAGTCTGGAATCTCGCGCGGGTGCTGACCGTAGTGCTCGAACAAGGAACGAACGACGAGCTCGATCTTGGCGTGTTCGCGCCTAGCCTGGGCTCCGAGGTAGACGCGTTTGAACATGAACTCGCGCAGCTCCGACATCGCCTGGCCGACCGCGTCTCCCTGGGCGATTTCCCCCGCCGCCTGGGAGTGCTCGACGAGGTCATGGACCAGTGCGTCGATGCGGCGCGGGCCACTGTCACCGAGCACGGCGATCGCCTCGGATGGAAGGTGCGCCGGCCCGATCACCCCCGCTCGCAGCGCGTCGTCAATGTCGTGGTTGATGTACGTGACCCGGTCGGCGAAGCGCACGATTTGGCCCTCGAGCGTCGGCGGCGGGGCGGCGTGCCAGGAGTGTCCGACGATTCCCTCGCGCACCGCGTCGGTGAGGTTCAGCCCTTGCCCATCCCGCTCCAGTACCTCCACCACCCGCAGCGAGTGCTCGTTGTGCTTGAACGACGCCCCGAAGTGCTCCCGCCGGCAGCGGTCAAGGGCCTCCTCGCCGATGTGACCGAATGGCGGGTGGCCGAGATCGTGTCCCAGGCCGATGGCCTCGGCCAGGTCCTCGTTCAGCCGTAGGGCGCGGGCGATCGTGCGCGAGACCTGCGTGACCTCCAGCGTGTGCGTCAGCCGCGTGCGGTAATGGTCCCCAGCCGGAGCGACGAACACCTGCGTTTTGTGCTTCAGCCGTCTGAACGCCTTGCAGTGGACAATCCGGTCGCGGTCGCGCTGAAATGGCGTACGCAGGCCGCAGTCGGGCTCCGGCCGCGCCCGCCTGGCGGGATAGGAACGCGTGGCGCGCGACGAAAGCTCTGCCTCCTCGCGGTTACGGATCATCTGTGCGAAGCGGTCAGCCACCGGCCCCCGGGGATGCTCGTATACCGACTGCAGGGCGGAGTCAGCCATCTCGACCGATTTTGACATCGGCCTGGGCGCGCCGTGAGCCGAGCAGCGGCCGCAGACGCACGTGGGCGTGATACTCGGCGGTCTCGGAGATCGCTCGCTCGGCCTGGCGCAGCGCCCGCTCGGACGCCTCCGGAGCGTTCGCCAGCGGTGCGCCCAGGGCTGCCACCAGAAACCCGTAGGACTCCTCGTCGAGCGGAAAGGCCGTTCCCTCGCAGCCGCCGCACACGACTCCGCCGGCGGCCGCCGAAAAGCCGTTCAAGCGCTCGCGCGAGCCGCACGCGGCGCAGGCACCGAGATGGGGCACCACGCCCGCCGCGAGCAGGAGCTTGAGCCGGAAGGCGAGACCGTTCTCCGGCCTGGCCGCGCCGCGAGCGCTGTTGAGGAGCGCCAGCTCGTTGACGAGCAGCCGGAACACCTCGGGGTGAGGCTCGGGAGTCTCGAACAGGCGACCGACGGCGTCGCAGGCTCGGGCAGCGGCATCGAGCGTCTCGGCGCGGTCTCGGAGCTGAGCGAACACAGCCACCGTGTCGGCGCCGGTCACCGTGGCCAGCTCGCTGCGTCCCTCGTGCAGAACGGCGCGGATGTGAAAGAAGGGCTCCAGACGCGCGCCGAAGCGACTGCGGGAGCGCCTGGCGCCCTTGGCTATGGCGCTGATGCGTCCGCGCTGCGGGGTATAGAGGTGAAGGATGCGGTCGGCCTCGCCGTAGCGGATCGAGCGCAGCACGATCGCCTCCGTCTTCAGCGGTCCGGCCACCCGCTACTCCAGCGTCGTTTCTGGGCAGCTACAGACAGCGAGGGCGCCAACAGAGGCGCTATACTTTGTGAAGCAATGAAGACTGTGACCGTGTACACGACGGAGCACTGCTCTCTCTGCGCGAGCGCCAAGACGCTTCTCAGTCGGCGCGGGATCGAATACCAAGAGATCAATCTGACACGCGATCCGGACGGCCGCGCCGAGCTCCAGCAGCGAACCGGAATGGTCACGTTCCCGCAAATCGTGGTCGGGGATCAGGTCGTGGGCGGCTTCCGCGAGCTCCTGGATGCGGACCGGGCGGGCCGCCTGCGTGCGCTGACGGCGGCCGCCTGAGCCGCCGCTAGGCTCAGACATTCAGTCGGGGCCGCCGCTGGCATCGCTCGCAGACGTACGTCCCGCGGCCACCGACCACGATCTTGCGTACCGTGGCGCCGCATTTGGGGCACTGCTCGCCCGCGCGACGGTGGATCAGGAAGCGGTCCTGGAACGAGCCGCGCGCGCCATCGATGTGCTGGAAGTCGTCGATCGACGCCCCTTTCGCAGCGATGCCGGCCTCCAACGACTCCTCGACCGCTGAGCGCAGCCGATCGATCTGGGCCCGCGTCAGCCGCCCCGCCGGCCTCAGCGGGTGGATCCCGGCACGAAACAGTGCCTCGTCGGCGTAGATGTTGCCCACCCCGGCGACGCGGCGCTGATCGAGCAGAAAGGCCTTGATCGGCGCGCGGCGGCCACGCGTCGAGTGGAACAGGTGCTCGGTGGTGAACGCTGGCGTCAACGGCTCCGCCCCCAGCCGCGCCGCGAGGTAAGCATCCCGGCCGGCCAGGCCATCGAGCAGGTGACCGGTACCGAAACGCCGGGGGTCTACGTACACGAGCTGCCGGCTGTCATCGAGCCAGAAGCGCACGCGCACATGGAGCGGTTCCGCGGGGGGATCCAGCAGCAACACGCCGGTCATCCTCAGATGCATCAAGAGGTGGCGGTCGGCGGACAGCACCCAGCATAGGTATTTGCCCCGCCGCGCCAGGCGCTCGATCAGGGCCCCGCGAAGCTCCGCTTCAACACGCGGCGCCGCGTCGGGAAGCGTCCAGCGAGGATCGAGAATCTGGAGGCGCTCGATCCGCCTGCCCTCCAGATGGGGGGCCAGCTGGCGGCGGATCGTCTCTACCTCCGGCAGTTCCGGCATCAGACGAACGGGGAACCGGGGAGGTCCGGTTCGGAGCCCCCGGTGAGCCAGCGCATGACGCTGGCCCCCACGTCGGGCAGCGCGCCGTCGTGGCGGCGCGAGCCGTGGCCCGCGAAACTGGCCAGCAGCGGGGCGAACTCGCGCGTATGGTCGGTGTGGGAGGCGGTGACGTCGCAGCCATGGTCGGCTGTCAGCACCAGCAGGTCGTTCGGGCCGAGGGCCTGCAGCCAGCCGGCGACGGCGTCGTCGATCTCACGCAGCGCGCGGTGGAAGCCGACAGCGTCGTGGCGGTGGCCGTAGACCTGGTCGGTCTCGATCAAGTTCGTGAACACGAGCCCCGAGTGAAGCGAATTGATCAGCTCGCCCGTGCGGCTGAGCGCCGCTCGATTCGTGGCTCCCTCGTGCTGGACATCGACGCCGATCCCGCGGAACAGCTGGCCTGCCTTGCCCACCGCGTGGACGGGGATGCCGCGTGCTTGCAGAGCTTGCAGATAGCTGGGACGCGGCGGTTCGACCGAGAAGTCGCGCCGCCCATCGGTGCGCTCGAAGCCGGCCGCCACGGAGCCCTGGAACGGGCGGGCGATCACCCGTCCCACGGCATGCGCGGCCGGCAACGACTGGCGCACCGCGCGGCAGATCTCATACAGCTCGTCCGGCGCGAGCACGTCAACATGTGCCGCGATCTGCAGCACGGAGTCCTGGCTCGTATAGACGATCAGCGCACCGTCGGAGAGCTGTTCGGCGCCGAAATCCTCGATCGCGCCGACGCCGTTGTACGGCAGATTGCAGATCACCGGGCGATCGCTGAGCGCGGTGACGAGAGCGGTCACCTCGGGCGGGAAGCCGTGCGGGTAGGTGGGAAGCCGGCGCGGGGTGATGACTCCCATCAGCTCCCAGTGCCCAGCGGTCGAGTCCTTACCGGGGCCCAGGGGCCGAAGGCGGCCGTGAAGCACGGGCTGCCGCGCCGGCGGCACACCCTCGAGGGCCAGAATCGAGCCTAGCCCCAGCCGCTCCAACGTCGGCAGCTCGAGACCTTGAAGCACAGCGGCCAGGTGCCCCAGGGTGTTGGCTCCCGCGTCGCCATACGCTGCGGCGTCCGGAAGCGCCCCGACGCCGCAGGCATCGATCACGACGACGAACGCCCGCTTCTGGCGGCGTTCTATGCTCACGCGCTGCTGAGCGGGATCGGCACGGGGCGATTCTGGCAGCGGCTCCAGGGCCGAGCCGGCTCGGAGCTCCCCAAAGCTGCCGGGGCCGCTCGCGGGCGAGCGGCGCGCCGCTAGTACGAGCGGGTGATCTGTGCCCGGGGGTGGGCGTCGAAGTAGACGTCCCGCAGGCGATCAGCGGAGAGGTGGGTGTAGACCTGGGTGGTACCGATGTCGGCGTGGCCCAGCATCTCCTGCAGCGATCGCAGGTCGCAGCCGCCGGCGAGCAGGTGCGTGGCGAACGTGTGCCGCAGAGTGTGCGGGCTCATCCGTCGCTCCAGCCCAGCGCTGCGCGCGTGGCGCTGGACGATCTTGTACAGGCCCTGGCGCGAGAGCGGCCCCCCGCGAATATTCAAGAACACGCGCGGCTCCTCGCCAAGGCCGACGAGCCGTGGCCGGCCGCGGTCAAGGTACGCGCGCAGAGCCTCGATCGCCTTGGAGCCAATCGGGACGAGCCGCTCCTTGGATCCCTTGCCACGCGCGCGCAGCACCCCTGCTTCGAGATCCAGCGCCGAGACCTCGAGCGCGATGGCCTCCGAGGCGCGCAGGCCACAGGCGTACATCGTCTCCAGCAGCGCGCGGTCGCGGAGCGCCGCTGGTGAGTTCCCACGGGGCTGCGCCAGAAGCTGACCCACTTCGTCGCGGCTCAGAACCTTCGGCAACCTGGCCCGAGAGCGCGGCGGGCGCAGCTGTGAGGAGGGGTCGTCGACGATGAGCTGCTCGCGCCGCAGGTGCCTGTAGAAGGAGCGAAGGCAGGCTACCTTGCGCTGGAGCGTCGCCGGGCGGGCTCCGCGACGGCCGTCGCGTCCGCTCGCCAACTCCGAGATGAACCCCTGCAGGTCGCCGGCGCAGGCGGATAGAGGATCGACGTTCCGCTTTCCAAGGAACGCGCCGAACTGCTGCAGATCGGAACGGTAGGCCTCGAGCGTGTTGCGAGACAGGCCGCGTTCGAGCTCGAGATAGGCCAGAAAGTCGAGCATCAGCTCTCCCATCCGGCGCGAAGGTCGCTCCGGCGCTGAGCGAGATGCATCGAGGGTGGCGGCCGTCATGACCGCCTATTCGCCTCGGCGGCCGTCCCTCCTTCTATGTCTGCTGGCGGCGTGCCAGCCAGAGCAAGGCGATCAGCGACTTGGAGTCCTCACACCGCGCGATCGCTTCGTCCAGCCGCTCAAGCGGCCATCGGACCACCTCGATGCGTTCGAGCTCGTCGCTCTGGGCCTCCGGCGCCGGCGAGAGGTCCGTCGCCATGAACAGCACCACACGCTCGTCGCTGAATCCGGGGCTTGTGTAGAACGCCAGGATTTCCTCCCAGCCTGCTGCCTGCTGGCCTATCTCCTCGGCGAGCTCGCGCTTGGCGGTCTCGAGGGGTAGTTCGCCCTCCACGTCGAGCTTGCCGGCCGGGATCTCGAGCGAGGCAGGCTCGTTCACCACTTCCCGCGGTTGACGGGTCAGCCATACGCTCTGCTCGTCGATCGCCACGATGCCGACCGCACCGGGGTGGGAGACCTTCTCTCTGGTCACCTCCTCTCCGTCGGCGTGCCGAAAACGTTCCACGGTGACTGAAGCGATCTTGCCTTCGTACTTCGTCTCGCCGCCCAGGGCCTCGAACCCGTGGCCGCCCTGCTCGTTCATCCGATCACCTCCGCTGCCTCCTCTACCAGGGCCAGCGCCACCTCGAACATTCCGTCGAGTGCATCGACGCTGACGCGCTCGTCCGGTTGATGGTTGCGCTCGGTTCCATCGGCCAGATTCGTACAGGAAAACCCGGCAGCCTCGAACGAGTTCGCATCGGAAGCGCCGCCGGTCACGATGTGCGTCGGCTCGTATCCGCAGGCCCGCAGCGCGCGCTCGCCGAGAACCACCTGCTCGGCGCGCGCCCGCGTTCGGTAGCCCTTGAACATCCGCTCCACAGTCACGTCGAGATCACACTCCTCGGCGTTCGCGGCGTCCTGGAGGTGGTCGATCATCTCCGTGGCCAGCGCCTCCACCTTGGCTTCGTCGAGGCTCCGTACCTCTCCCTCCACGCGGCAGCGTTCCGGCACGACGTTGATTGCGCTGCCGCCCTCGATCGTGCCCACGTTGGCCGTCGTCTCGGGGTCGACACGGCCCAGCCGCGACGCGGCGATGGCCCGCGCCGCCGCGGCGATCGCGCTGCGCCCAACCTCGGGCCGCAGACCGGCGTGCGCGGCGCGGCCGTGCAGCGCAGCGACGATGCGATGGTGCGTGGGTGACGCCAGGACTATCTCGCCGATCGGCGTGGCGTGATCGAAGACGTAGCCGAACGGGCTGCGCAGCCGCGCTACGTCGAACTCGCGCGAGCCTCGCAGCGAGACCTCCTCACAAACAGTGAACAGCAGCTCGACCCCCACGGCGGCGGAGTCACCCGCCGCGGTGAGCCGCCGGGCGAGCTCGATCAGGATGGCAACGGATGTCTTGTTGTCAGCCCCGAGGATGCCCGCGTGTCGGTTCTCAAAATGCCCATCGACGAGCACGGGCTCGACGGGCGCCGCGAGCGGCACGGTGTCAAGGTGCGCACAGAGCATGATGCTCCCCGTGCCTCCTGGGACGCGCGCCAGGAGGTTGCCGGCGTCCGAGCCGGCCCGGGGCCCCGCGTCGTCCTCCTCCACCCGGAGACCGATCGCGCTGAGCTCGCGAGCCACCCAATCCGCGCACGCCCGCTCCCGGCCGGAAGGGCTTTCGATCCGGCAGAGCGTCTGGAAAGTCTCGTGAAGCCGCTCGCGCTCTTGATCGCTAGCGCGCCTCACGATCCGTCTCGCTCGGGGGCTCGATCACCGGGCGGCCGGAGCCGGCTGGCCTTCGGCTGCGTCAGCCGCAGGCGCCGGCTCGGCGGTGGCCTCTGCGCGGGCCTGTGAGGCACCCACGAACTCCCTGAACAGAGGCGCTGGACGCTCGGGCCGGGACTTGAACTCCGGGTGGTACTGCGAGGCGACGAAGAACGGGTGAGCCTCGTGACTCAGCTCGACCGCTTCCACCAGTCGTTCGTCCGGCGAGGTGCCCGAGCAGATCAGCCCCGCGGACTCGAGCCTGCGGCGAAGGTGGTTGTTGACCTCATAGCGGTGGCGATGTCGCTCGTAGATCACGGCTTCCGCGTACAGCTCGCGAATGCGCGTGGAGTCATGGAGCTTGATGGGATCGGCCCCGAGCCGCATCGTGCCCCCCATATCGGCGACCTCCTTCTGTTCGGGCAGCAGGTCGATGACCGGAAACGGTGTCTCGAGATCGAACTCGGTGGAGTTCGCGCCTTGCATGCCCGCCACATTCCGAGCGAACTCGCACACCGCGACCTGCATGCCCAGGCACATGCCCAGGTAGGGAATGCGCTGCTCCCGCGCGATCTGGGCTGCGCGGATCTTGCCCTCGATTCCCCGCCCCCCGAATCCCCCCGGGATCAGGATCCCGTCGGCTCGCTGCAGCTTCGCGAGAACTTCGGGCTCGCCTACGGCCTCGGAGTCCACCCAGTCGACCTCCACCCGGCAGCCATGGTGGACGGCGGCATGGCGCAGGGCTTCGACAACCGATAGATAGGCGTCCTCGAGCCGGACGTACTTGCCGACGAGGGCGATTCGCACGCGGCTGGTGGCTTCGCTCGCGCGGCGGGTCATCGCCTCCCAGCCACTCATCTTTGGCGCCGGTGCCTGCAGGCCGAAGTGCTCGGAGACGATGTAGTCATCGACGCCCTCGGCGCGGAACACGAGCGGCACCTGGTAGATGTCTGGCACGTCTCGTGCCGAGACGACCGCCTCGACGGGAAGGCTGGCGAACAAGGCAATTTTTCGCCGGATATCTCCAGAGAGCGGGGACTCGGAGCGACAGACGACCATGTCGGGGGCGATTCCGATCCGCCGCAGCTCGTTGACCGAATGCTGCGTGGGCTTGGTCTTCAGCTCGCCCGCGTGTCCGATGTAGGGAACAAGCGTGAGGTGGACGAACATGCAGCGCCGCCGTCCGACGTCCACCGGGAACTGCCGGATCGCCTCCAGGAATGGCAGCGACTCGATGTCCCCAACTGTCCCGCCGATCTCGGTGATGACGAAGTCGACCTCGGTCGACTCGGCCATCAGCTTGATGCGCTGCTTGATCTCATCCGTGATGTGCGGGACCACCTGGACGGTGGCGCCGAGATAATCGCCGCGCCGCTCGCGCCGTATGACCGTGTTGTAGATGCCGCCCGCTGTGACGTTCGAGGCGCGGGAGGTGTTGGCGTCGGTGAAGCGCTCGTAATGTCCGAGGTCGAGGTCAGTCTCGGCCCCATCCTCGGTAACGAACACCTCCCCGTGCTGATAGGGGGACATCGTGCCGGGGTCGACGTTGATGTAGGGGTCGAACTTCTGAAGCTGCACGTCGAACCCGCGCGCCACGAGCAGCCTCCCGATGGATGCTGCGGCGATGCCCTTGCCGAGGGAGGAGACGACCCCGCCTGTGATGAAGATGAAGCGCGTCTCGTCCTGGGCCATCGTCACAACGGTAGCGCGGGTGGCGGACGCGCTCAGGCCGCCCACGACCCGCTCACGCCGCCCGCAACAGCTCGCGGGCGTGCTGGACCGCGGCGCGGTCGTCCTCGTTGGCCCCCAGCATCCGGACGAGCTCGAGAACCACGCCATCGTCGGCAAGCTCGCTGACCGTGGTGGTCGCCGTCGCGCCGCCCGTTCCCTTCTCGATCTGGAAATGGCGGTCGGCCAGCGAGGCGATCTGAGGCAGATGCGTGATGCACAGAATCTGCCTGCCGTCCGCGAGCCCGCGCAAATGCTCGCCGACGGCCCGCGCCGTATGCCCACCGATTCCGGCATCGACCTCGTCGAAGACCAACAGGGCGCCGTCGCGCCGCGCGCCGTGGTCCCCCCCGGCCCTGGACGGCCGGTGGGCCACGCTCAGCAGCGCCAACATCACGCGGGAGAGCTCGCCGCCGGATGCGATCTCTCGCAGTGGCCCCGCCGGCACGCCGGGGTTCACCGCGATCTCAAACTCCGCTGTCTCGGCGCCGCGCGGTCCACAACCGTCGCGACGAGGGATGACCTTCACCTCGAATCGGGCTTCGGGCATCGCCAGCTCGGCGAGTCGTTCTCGCACCGCTCGCGCCAGCCTGGGCGCAGCCTCGAGCCGACGCTTGGAGAGCGCGCTCGACGAGCGCTCGAGTTCGTTGCGCGCCGCCTCCAGCGCCGTCTCGGCCCCTGCCAACGCCACCTCGGCATGCTCGAGCTCGGCCCGGCGCGCCCGACATGCTTCGGCGTGCGCCAGCACGTCGTCGATCGAGCCGCCGTGCTTGCGCTTCAGTCGGGCGAACAGCTCGAGACGCTCCTCGATCTCATCGCTGCCTATGTGAGCGGCTCCGTCGGCCGCCTCCAGTTCGAGCGCATAGCGTCTGAGCTCTCCGCCGACGTCCTCCGCCTCGTAGCGGAGCGCGCCGAGCCGCTCGGCTAGCTCCGCCAGGGCGGGATCGAGGCTCGCCGCCGCCTCCAGCTCGTGCAGCGGACCCGCCAGCAGCTCCGCCACGCCCACGCCGCTTTCGGGAGCGATCGCCTCGGCACCTCCCGCAGCCGCTAGGCGCAGCGTGTCCACATGGCGGAGCCGGTCGCGGGCAGCGGTCAGCTCGTGCTCCTCGTGTTCGCTCGGGCTGGCGGCTTCGATCTCGTCGATCTCGAAGCTCAGCAGGTCAAGTTCGCGTTCCCGCGCCCCCGCTAGTCCGCAGAGCTCCTCCGCGCGCCGCTGCAGGTCTCGCACGCGTTGATATGCCTGCTTGACGTCGGCCCGCAGGGCCATGTGTCGCGGCCCGCAGTAGGCGTCGAGCGCATCGAGCTGAGCGCTGCCCAGGGTCAGCTTGCGGTGCTCGTGCTGGCCGTAGAAATGGAGCAGATCCGCGCCAATTTCCCGGAGCTCGGCGAGCGTCGCAGCGCGACCGCCAACGTAGGCACGCGTGCGACCATCAGGCCACAGGCGCCTGGCGAGTACGAGTTCCTCGGCGTCGTCCGGCAGCCGCTCGCGAAGCGTCCCTTCGCCGGCGGGGATAGCGAACACTCCCTCCACATAGGCTTCGCGGGCACCAGGGCGAACGATTCCGCTGCGGGCGCGACCACCGAGCAACAAATCGAGGGCCTGGGCGAGCATGGTCTTGCCGGCGCCGGTCTCGCCGGTGAGCACGTTCAGGCCCTCGCCCAGGCGAAGCTCAGCCCGCTCGAGGAGCAGCAGATTCTCGACTCGTAGCTCGTAGAGCACAGGCCGGGTGTACCAGGCGCGGTAGACGGATCGCGCCTATCCACCGGGCGGCTCGATTCAGCGGGGCGCTTCGCTAAAGCGGTGCCACCAGGCGCCCGAACTTCTCCCTCAGACGGTGGTAGAAGGTCGTCCCGGGAACCTGCGCCAGGTGGCCCTGGTTGCCGACGAAGGCCACCGAAACGGTCTCCCCTGCGTCCAGCGCCCCCGTAGGGCGTCCGTCGACTACGACGTCGACGGGTTCGTCCCGGGATCGGTTGTGGACGACGAGCAAATCGCCCGGCGCGACCACCAGCGAGCGCGCCGTCAGCGAGTGCGGTGCGATGAACGACACGACGAACCCCTCGACGCCCCAGGCCATCACCGGGCCGGCGTTCGCCAGGTTGTAGCCGGTCGATCCAGCCGGGGTGGCCACGACGAGCCCGTCGCAGCGCACCCTGCCGACCTCGTCGGCGCCGACTGCGTAGGCCAGGTCGGCCACTCGCTTCCCGGGCTGCCGGTGGATCGAGACGTCATTGATCGCCAGCCAGTGCGCCCGCTGGTCGGAGACCCTCAGCCCCGGCAGCGCCAGGACCTCGAATTCGCCCGCGAAGGCGCGACGAAGGCCGTAGTCGGCCTCGTCCCGCTCGACGGTGGCCAGGAATCCAATCTCTCCGAAGTTGACCGCAAACACGGGTGTGCTCGTACCGGCGTAGGCTCGCAGCGCGGTGAGGATCGTTCCATCGCCGCCCAGCGCAAAGCACATGTCGACGCCCCGGTGCGTGGCGGCGTCAATCTCGATCCCTTCCCCGGGAGCCAGGCCGTGCTTGCGTGTCTCCACCGGATCGAAGCGCAGCGCAGCGCCCGCTTCGCGGGCCCGCTCGATCAGTTCGGCGATGGCCGGCCCCGTCTCCCCCGGCCGCTGATGCGTGAAAACCGTGGCGACGCGAACCGGGTTAGCGGCCTGGCTGTCGCCGTCGCCGCCAGCGTTCACGGCTCGACCCCCCTGGCCGCCGTCTCCAGCTCGTCGGACCCAAGGCCGCCGCGAGCCCGTTCGGCCAGCCAGGTGAACGACTCCCGATTGCCCTTCGGGCCTGGGAGGCCCGAGCTGGCGTAGCCGATCACGGCCGCTCCCAGCCTCAGCGCCTCGCGGCCGACCGTAACCAGCGCGCGACGGCGCTGGCCCCCGTCTCGCACCACCCCACCGCGGCCGACGTGCTCGCGCCCCACCTCGAACTGCGGCTTGACCAAGGCCAGGCAGTCGAAGCGCTCGCCCGCGCAGCCGATGGCCGCCGGCAGCACCTTGCTCAGCGAGATGAACGACACGTCGATCACGATCAGGTCGGGAGCGTACGGAAGCTCCTCGACGTCAAGCGAGCGGGCGTTGCGCCGCTCGATGACCGTGACTCGGGGATCCGAGCGCAGCCGCCAGTCGAGCTGGCCATAGGCCACGTCGACACACGTGACGCGAGCGGCGCCACGGCGCAGCAGGCAGTCGGTGAAGCCACCCGTCGACGCCCCGATGTCGAGCGCCTCGCGACCCGCCACGTCGAGCTGGAACGCCGCCAGCGCGTTGGCGAGCTTGACCCCGCCGCGGGACACGAACTCCGGGCCATGGCTGAGCTCGACATCGACGTCCTCGGGGACCATCTGGCCAGGCTTCTCGGCCCGACGACGGTCGGGTAGGAAAAAAACCTCGCCGGCGAGAACCGATGCCGCGGCCCGGGACCGCGACGGAAACGCGCCCCGCCGGGTGAGCAGGACGTCGAGTCGGGTCCGCTTCACCGCGCAGACGGTACGTGATCGAGATCACACTGGTCAGGCGGAAAGACGGCAACCTTAGTTTCAGGTGGATTCGTCCACCTACCAACGCAGAACATCTCTCCTCCCTCTGAACGGCCCGCGTTCGCGCGGGCCGTTCTGCGTTCGCGGGCGGGACCCGTTCCCGCGCTCGCGCGGGCCGTTCTGCTTCTGGGGCCGGGCGTCGCGGGCCGAGCGATCTGACGTTGCGCAATTTGTCTCGAATAGCGCGACGCAGGTTGCACTCTCGCGTTGGACCGCCCCAGGGGCCGGGAGGCGGCGCGGAGCGGAGGGGACGGCCCTCGCGGGCCGGGCCCCAGGGGCCGGAAGCGGCGCGGAGCGGAGAGTGACGGCCCTCGCGTTGGACGGCCCCGGGGGCCGCGAAGCGGCGCCGAGCGGAGGGAACGGCCCTCGCGGGGCCGGGCCGCCGCGAGGCGGAGCCGAGCGAGGCGGGGCCGAGCGCCTGAACCCCTACGCCACCCGCTCGCGCCGCGCCACGGCGGCCTCCACCCGCTCGGCGATCCGCTCGCCGGTGAAGCCCACCTCCTCGTGCAGCAGCTTGGGCGCGCCGTGGGTCACGTAGCGGTCGGGCAGCCCGACCCGCAGGATCCTGGCGCCGCCGACCGCGCCGACGCCGCCCACTCCGGCATCTGACAGCGTCTCCCAGACCGCTGACCCAAACCCCCCGGCCAGCACGCCCTCCTCGACCGTGACCAGCAGCTCGTGCTCGGCGGCCAGCTGCGCGGCCAGCGCCGCATCAATCGGCTTGGCGAAGCGGGCGTCGGCGACCGTGGCCGAGATCCCGTGCGACGCGAGGATCGAAGCCGCCTCCAGCGCCTTCTGACCACGCCGGTGCCGTATCCCAGAAACGCCACGCGCGCGGACTCGCCACCGGAACCAGAAATCCCCCCTTCGCGCAGGATCTCCCCTGTGCCGATCTCGATCTCCGTGGGACGCGAAGGCAGCGGCACTCCGAGCGCCGCACCCCGCGGGTAGCGCAGCGCGATCGGGCCATCGTCGTACTTCAGCGCCGTGCGCAGCATGTTGACCAGCATGGCCTCGTCCCGCGGCGCCATCAGCACGATGTTCGGCAGGCAGCGCAGGTAGGCGATGTCGAACGCGCCGTGGTGGGTGGGGCCGTCGTCCCCTACCAGCCCAGCACGGTCCATGGCGAACACCACATTCAGCTTCTGCAAACAGACGTCGTGGACGACCTGGTCAAAGGCGCGCTGCAGGAACGTGGAGTAGATCGCGGCCACGGGCTTGCATCCCTGCAGCGCCAGCCCGGCGGCGAACAGCAGGGCCTGCTGCTCGGCGATGCCGACGTCGTAGTAGCGGTCGGGGAGCTCTCGTTGCAGCAGGTTGAGCCCCGTCCCCGAGTTCATCGCCGCGGTGATCCCGATCACCCGCTCGTCACGCCGGCACTCGTTGACCAGGGCCTTCCCGAACACCTGCGTGTACTGCGGTGGGGCCGGCTTTGCTGCAGCCCGGCTGGACCCAGCCGGCGACGGCGCCGCGCTCGCCGGAGCGCCGTTGGAGATCGACTTGGGCTTGGCGGCGTGCCACTTCTCCATGCCCTCCAGGCCGCCTTCCTCGGCCGGTGCGAACCCCTTGCCCTTGACCGTGGCGCAGTGGATGACGACCGGGCGCTCGGCGGCCAGGGCATCGCGAAGGGCCATCCGCAGCGCCCTGACGTCGTGGCCGTCGATCACGCCGATGTAGGCGAACTCGAGCTCCTCCCACCACAGCCCGGGGGCCCAGAAGGCCTTGATCGACTCCTTGACGTGGGGGCCGAAGCGCTCGAACGCGGCTCCGATGCCGGCGGGCAGCTTGGTCAGGCCGCCCTCCACCTCCTCACGCGCGTGCCACAGCTTGGGATTCAGCCGGACGCGGTTGAACTGGCGCGACATGGCGCCGACGTTGGGCGCGATCGACATGCCGTTGTCATTGAGCACGACCACGATCGGCGTCCCCTGTCCGCCGGCTTGCTGGACCGCCTCGAACGCCACGCCGCCCGTCAACGCGCCGTCGCCGGCCACCGCCACCACGTGGCCATCCTCGCCGTGGCCGCGGCGCATGCCCTCCTTGAGACCCACCGCATAGCCGATCGCCGTCGAGGCGTGCCCCGCGCCCATGATGTCGTGCTCCGACTCGTGGATGGCGCAGAACGGCGCCAGCCCACCGTACTGGCGGATGCTGCCCAGACGGTCTCGACGGCCGGTGAGGACCTTGTGTGGGTAAGCCTGGTGCCCGACGTCCCACAGGATCTTGTCCTTGGGCGAGTCGAGCATCGAATGCAGCGCCACCGCGATCTCGCAGGTCCCGAGGTTTGCGCCGAAATGACCGCCTATCTCCCCCACCGTGTCGATGATGTACTCCCGCAGCTCCTGCGCCAGCGCCTCCAGCTCATCGTCCGAGAGCTGGTGGAGGTCTGTGGGCGATTCGATCCGCTTGAGGAGGTCTGGCATCAATAGCTCCGGGTTGCGATGAAGTCTGTGGTTTGGGCGAGCTCTGCGCCTGTTTCTGGAACCGCCCGGGCCAGGGCTGCCCGGGCTCGTTCGTGCGACTCGGCGGCCAGACGGCGCGCTCCCTCGAGCCCGAACTCGGTCACGTAGGTTCGCTTGCCGAGCCGCTCGTCGCTGCCCTGCTGCTTACCCAGTGTCTGCACCGACCCGGTCACGTCGAGTATGTCGTCGACGATCTGGAACAGAACACCGAGCTCGCTGGCAAAGGCTCTTAAGCCCGAAATTGTCTCACTTTCGAGGCGCGGGCTCAGGTAAAGCACGCAGCCCACGCTGGCGCCGATCAGCTTGCCGGTCTTTAGCTCGTGCAGTCGCCGGAGCCCATCGGGACCGTCCGGCGCCGAGCCGGCGACGTCTAGGTACTGACCGCCCACCATCCCGCGCACGCCGGTGGCCAGCGCCAGCTCGCGCGCCGCGGCGATGATGCTCTCGGGCCGGCCGCGCTGCTCGGTCAGAAGCAGGCTGAAAGCCTCGGCGTAGAGCCCGTCTCCGGCCAGGATCGCGACGTCATTGCCGAACACCTTGTGGCACGTGGGCCGCCCGCGCCGCATGTCGTCGTCGTCCATGGCCGGAAGGTCGTCGTGGATCAGCGAGTAAGTGTGGACGAGCTCGATCGCGCCCGCCAGCGGGAGTACGCAGTCCGCCTCCAGGCCGATGGCCCCGGCGGCTGCCAGGGCCAGCACCGGCCTGATGCGCTTGCCCCCTGCCAGCAGCGAGTAGCGCATCGCCTCCTCCAGGCCGGCGGATGCCGACTCGCTCGAGAACCGCAGCGACTCCAGGTAGCGCTCGACAATTTCCACAAGGTGCTCGGGATATGCGGGCGCACCCTGGCCGCCGCTCGGGACCATCGACGCCATCGCCGACAACGGTGATCAGGCCGCCGGCAGGGGCAGCTGGCCCGGCAGGTCCGGCAGCGGCTCGAGCGCTGCGCGGGCGCGCTCGTCGACCCGGGCTGAGGCCTCGGATGCCAGGCGCGCGCAATCCTCGATCAGGGCGAGCGCCGCGTCGGGTTCGAGTTCCCCCGCCCGCAAACGCTCCACCGCCTGCTCGAGCCTGCTCGAGAGCTCTCTCAGAGCATCGGTCACGCTCCGCAGCTTAGAGCCTGGCTCATAACTCCGCGTGTGCGGGTAGCGAGCGCCGGATCAAGCGGGGCGAGAACGCAGGATGCGTGGCAGCAGCGCTGCGCGAGCATCCGAGGACAGCCGGACCACTCGGGCGCGGCCCGGTTCCGGCGAGGCTGGATGCCGAGCGGGCCGCAACCCGAGACCCGCGCAGATCCGCCGCCAACGTGCGCGGGGGGTTGTGAGACAGGCTCTTAACGACCGCCGGGCGCGAGATCTCTGCGGAGTGCCTTCAGGGACCTAAGATCCCGCCGGCGTGCGCTTCGGGATCTTCTATGAGCACCAGCTCCCCCGGCCGTGGTTGGGGCACAGCGAGGAGGAGCTGTTGCGTCAGGCGCTCGAGCAGGTGGAGCTCGCGGACCGGCTGGGATTCGACTACGTGTGGGAGGTCGAGCACCATTTCCTCGAGGAGTACTCGCACTCCTCGGCCCCGGAGGTCTTCCTGGCGGCAGCGTCGCAGCGCACGAGCCGTATCCGGCTGGGCCACGGGATCGTCAACATCATGCCCCAGGTCAACCACCCGGCGCGCGTGGCGGAACGTGTGGCGACCCTCGACCTCATCTCCGGTGGCCGGGTCGAGTTCGGCACCGGTGAGTCCAGCTCGTCGGCCGAGCTGGGCGGATTTTTGATCGAGCGGGAGCACAAGCGACAGATGTGGCACGAGTCGCTCGACGCGGTGACGCGGATGTTCGTCGAGGAGCCGTTCGCCGGAATGGGGAGCGATTGGATCCAGATGCCGCCGCGCAACGTGATTCCAAAGCCCCTGCAACGCCCGCATCCGCCGGTGTGGGTGGCCTGCAGCCGCAGGGAGACGATTCATGTTGCCGCGCGCTGCGGCATCGGGGCGCTGTCGTTCTCGTTCGTCGAGCCCGAGGACGCCGCCAAATGGGTCCGCGAGTACTACGAGCTGATCGCCTCCGAGGAATGCCGGCCCGCGGGCTTCGCGGTCAACGCCAATGTGGCTGTGGTGCTGCCGATGATGCTCGCACCCTCGGAGCAGGAAGCCATCGAGCGGGGCATCGACGGCGCTCACTTCTTCGGCTACTCCCTGGGTCACTACTACGGGCTGAATCCCCACGCGGCGGGCGTCACCGACGTGTACGAGGAGTTCGAGCAGAACCGCGACCAGGCGGGCTTCGCCCGCCACATCGTGAAGCCGGACGAGGCGCCGCTGGGCGTGCGCCTGCTCCAGGAGGGTCTCGGCTCGTTGCGGGGAGCGATCGGCACCCCCGCCCAGGTGTCGGACCTTGTCCGCCGTTACCAGCAGGCCGGCGTGGACCAGGTGATCTTCGTCCTGCAGTCCGGTCGTAACCGCCACGAGGACATCTGCTCCTCGCTCGAGCTGTTCGCCGCCCAGGTGATGCCGGAGTTCCTCCAGGACCGCGAGCAGCGCGAGGCGCGCAAAGCGGAACGGCTTCGGCCCTCGATCGAGGCCGCGCTCGCCAGGCGCGAGCCGCCGAGGCATCTGGGCTCTCCTTATGTGATCGACGAGCAGAGCGAGCTGGCGGCGGCCCCCAAGCGGCACGCGAGGGCACCGCAGGGCGCCGGCGAGCTGGCCGCGGCGGCCCGCTCGCGGGCCCGTCGCGCCGCGCGCCGGCGCGTGATCAAGCTGCTCGAGCGTGCCGTGGACGGTGCCGACGACGCCAGCATCGAGCGACGCTTCGGCTCACGCTGGATTCAGCGGGCCATGTTCGCGGCAATGGTCTCGGCGTTCGAGCCCGAGGCTGCCGGCGGCTTTCACGGCCACCTGGTCTACGAGCTGCGCCGGCCGGCCACCGGCGGCCCGCCCGTTCGCTGGACGATCGAGGTCCTCGACGGACGCGCCACGGCTCGTCCCGGAGGCCGGGAGGACGCGGCGCTGACGCTCCGCTTCCAGCTCTCTGACTTCATGCGCATCGCGGCGGGGACAATCGACCCCGCCGAGCCGCTGCTGCGGGACCGGGCCAGCTTCGAGGGCGACTTCGCGCTGGCCGCGCGGCTGCCGGAGATGTTCGGGGCGCCCTCGCCGTACTGAGTCGCAGCGGCGGGCTAGTGCCCCGCTAGATGTCGCCGTCCAGGGCCCGGTTGACGAGTTCGTCGGCGCGCGCGTTCTGGGCCCGAGGCACGCTGCGGATCCTCCAGCTCTTGAGCGGCCGCAGAGCCGCCACCGCCTCCTGGTAGAGGGGCTTCATCGACGGATGCTTGACCTTGTAGGCGCCGGTCAGCTGCCGCGCGACCAGTTCGGAGTCATTCACGATCTCGAGCTCGTCCGCACCCAGCCCCAGGGCCCACTCGATCCCCCGCAGCAGCGCCCGGTACTCCGCGACGTTGTTCGTGGCGACCCCGATCGGCTCGGCCAGCTCGTCGAGCACGTTGCCCTCGGCGTCCGAGACGACGACCCCGATCGCCGCGGGCCCAGGGTTTCCCCGCGCCCCCCCATCGACGTTGACGATCAGCCGCAAACCGCTCGCGCTGCGCGCTCGCTACCCGCCGTGCAGCTCCGGCAGCTCCCCGGTCACCCGCGAGCGGCGGCGGTCCCTGACCGCCCGCTTGCCTCCGGCGGAGGATCCCGGCTCGCGGCGCTCCGCCTTCCGGCGCTCGACGATCACCGTGACGCCCGGATCGTCGGCGTAGTAGCGCTCCAGCTTCTCGAACAGCTCTCCCGCCAGCGCTTCGGGCACCACGCAGTAGATCATGCCGAAGGCCCGTGAAGGGCAAGCAGGCCGTTCTCGTCGGCCTCGGCATTGCCCTCCAGCTCCTCCGGCGATAGCTCCGAGAGCTCGGCACCCTGCCCGGCGACGCGCACGCCCGACAACTCGTCGGCGAGATCGATCTCGTAGCGGTACCAGGTCAGCTCCCAGGAGGCGACCAGGTTGACGACGCTGGGAGTCGTGGCCGAGGGCCGCACGGAGACGACCGGGGAGCCCAGCGAGCGGGCCACGCCGGCGATCGTCCGGGCGTGCTCGGAGCCGTTGAAGACGTCGATCGCCACGGCGACCTTGTGGTCGTCGTTCGATGGGATCGCATGGACGTGGCGCGGCTCCCGTCGTTCGGGCGGCATCGTCGGTGGCGGTGCCGGCACCGGGGGCGCACCGAGATCGAGCCGCTCGGCGCCGGCTGGGTCCGGGATCTCCTGCCCGGCGCCGCGACGCGAGCGTAGCCAGCCGAGCAGCGGCCGACGGCGCTCGCGCCCTGCCTCCGTTGCGTCGTATTCGGGCACCGTCCCCTCCCTGATCCAGCCCTCCTGCAGGGCCCGGGTGGTGCACAGGTCACAGACCCACCGCCGCTCTCCGCCCGCGACATAGGGCTCGGGATGCTCTCCGCGCAGCAGCGTGCGCCCGCACACGTCGCAGACCGCGTGGTGGACGGCGGGACGGATGTCCTTCGTGCTCACGCCGCCGAGGGTACTAGGGAGACGATGTCGCGGGCGGGCAAGGACTGTCAGGCCTTCACGGCCTCCTTTTCGGCCCTCGCCTCGTCCACCACCTTCGACGCCAGATGGGCTGGAAGCTCCTCATAGCGCTCGAACTCCATCGCGAACTCCCCGCGCCCGCCGGTGATCGAGCGCAGATCGGGGGCGTAGCTCAGCATCTGCGACATCGGCACCTCGGCCTTGACCTCGGTCATCCCCGCTCCCACCGGCTCCATCCCCAGCGGCCGCCCGCGGCGCGAGTTCAGATCGCCGATGACGTCGCCCACGGCGTCCTCGGGGACGCTGACGGTGACCAGCATGATCGGTTCCAGCAGCACCGGCGAGGCGTCCTGAAGCGCCTGCTTCATCGCCAGCGAGCCGGCGACCTTGAACGCCATCTCCGAGGAGTCGACCGAGTGGTAGGAGCCGTCGTAGAGCCGGACCCGCACGTCCTTGACCGGATAGCCGGCGACCACGCCCTCGTTCATCGCTTCGACCACGCCCTTCTCCACCGCGGGGATGAAGCTCGAGGGGATCACCCCACCCTTGATGGCGTTGACGAACTCCAGCCCAACCCCCGGCTCCAGCGGCTCGACCTCGATGTGACAGTCGCCGAACTGGCCGCGGCCGCCTGTCTGCTTCTTGTGGCGGCCGTGGGCCTTGGCCGGCTTTCTGATCGTCTCCTGGTAGGGAACCCGCGGCGGCTTGAGGTTCACCTCGACCCCGAAGCGCGAGCGCAGCCGCTCGACGATGACCTCCACGTGGACCTGCGAGAGGCCGGCGACGATCTGATCGCCGGTCTGTGGGTCACGGTGCAGGTCGATCGTCGGGTCCTCCTCCTGCAGCCGGCGCAGCGCGGTGAAGACCTTGTCCTCGTCGCCCTTTGCCTGGGGCTCGATGGCGAACGCCATCACCGGGGCGGGCAGCTTGATCGAGGGCATGGCGATCGGCGTGTCGCGCGATGAGAGCCAGTCGCCGGCGCGGGTCTCCTTGAGCTTGGCGACCGCGCCGATATCGCCGGGACCGAAGTCCGTGGCGTGAGAAGTCTCGTGGCCCTCGAAGGTAACCAGCTGACCGACCCTCTCCTTGGCGTGGGCCCGGGTGTTCAGCACCTGGGAGTCGTGCTTGATCACCCCCTGGTAGACGCGGAACATGTTGATCCGCCCGGCGAACGGGTCGGCTCGGGTCTTGAACACGTAGGCGAACAGCTCCGCGTCCTCGCGGGGCTCGAGCGTCAGCTCGCCGAGCTCGAGCGACCCGTGCTTGACGGGGGATGGCAGGTCCTCGACGATCGCGTCGAGCAGCCGATTGGTGGCCAGGTTCTTGGTCGCCACGCCGCAGGTCACCGGGAAGATCGCGCCGTGGTTGGTGCCCTCCTTCAGCGCCGTGACGATCTCCTCGTGGGAGATCTCCTCCCCCTCCAAATAGCGCTCCATCAGCGCGTCCGAGGACTCCGAGACCTCGTCCATCAGCTTCTCGCGGTACTCCTGAGCCTGGTCGGCCAGCTCGTCGGGGATCGGGATCTCGGTGCAGTTCTCGCGCGCCTGACCGTCGTAGCTGTATGCCTTCATGTCGACCAGGTCGATCACGCCGGAGACCTCGTGCTCGGAGCCGATCGGGATCTCCGTGGCCACCACGTGCTGTCCGAACGCGCCTTTGAGCGAGTCGAGCGTGCGGAAGAAGTCCGCCCGCTCACGGTCGAGCATGTTGACGAACACGAGCCTCGCCAGGTCGAGCTCCGTGGCCCGCTGCCAGAGGCGCGTGGTGTGGACCTCGACCCCCATCACGGCGTTGATCACGAACACCGCCGACTCGCACACCCGCAGCGCGCCCAGGGCGTCGGCGACGAAGCTCGAGTCGCCCGGTGTGTCGATCAGGTTCACCTTGCGCTGCTGCCACTCGAACGAGGACAGCGCCGCCGAGATCGACATCTGCCGGGCCTTCTCGTCGTCGTCGGCGTCCGAGACGGTCGTGCCGTCGACGACCGAGCCCAGCCGGTTGACAGCTCCGCCCTGGAACAGGAGCGCCTCGTGCAGGGACGACTTGCCGCTGCCGCGGTGGCCGACGAGCGCCACGTTGCGGATCCGATCCGCGGCCTTGTGCATGCCTTCTCCTCTCTCTCAAATATGTCCGGGGTCGCGCATGCGCGACCCCGCCGGGCCGATCATGATCGGCCCGGGGCCTGGCCGCATGCGGCCAGGCCACTTTAGTCCAATTCAGCGGCCAGTTTGGAGCGCATTCGCAGCATGGCCTTGGTGTGCAGCTGGGAGACGCGCGACTCGGTCACCCCGAGCACCTCGCCGATCTCGCGCAACGTGAGGTTCTCGTAGTAGTAGAGGGCGATGACCAGCTTCTCACGGTCGGGGAGGGCGCCGATCGCCTCGGCCACGCGGTCGCGTAGCTCCGACTGATCGACCAGCGCCTCCGGGTCGTCCGCGCCTCGGTCTGGCAGCGTGTCGAGCAGCGACACCTGGTCGCCGCTCGAGTCGGCGACGGTCCACAGCTCGTCCAGCGCGACGATCGTCGAGTTTGAGATCTCGAGCAGCGCGTCCTGCAGCTCGTCGACCGTAAGCCCCAGCTCGGCGGCCATCTCCTCGTCGGTCGGCACCCGATGCAGGCGCGCCTCGAGCTTCATGTTGACGCGCTCAAATTCCCTAGCCCGGGCCCGCACCGAGCGCGGCACCCAGTCGAGCGTCCGCAGCTCGTCGATGATCGCCCCTCGGATGCGGGCGATGGCATAGGTCTCGAACTTGATGTCCCGGCCCGGGTCGAAGCGCTCGATCGCGGAGATCAGGCCACTCAACCCGTACGAGATCAGATCGGCCTCCTCGACGTGCGCCGGCAGCCCGGACCCCATCCGCCCGGCGACGTACTTCACCAACGGCGAATAGGCCACCACCAGGCGCTCACGCGCGCGTTCATCCGCGGAGGCCTTGTAGCGCCGCCACAGGTCCTGCAGCTCGATCGCTTTGACGTCGGTCTCCATGTCCCCCTGAATCGGGCATGTCAGGCGCGTGGATGGGCACGAGAGTATGCAGACCGGAGCCTTCCCGATTCAACCCGGGTGTAGACCTGGGTGGTGGAGATTCCGGCGTGCCCCAGCAGCTCCTGGATCGCCCGCAGGTCGGCGCCGCCCTCCAGCAGGTGGGTGGCGAACGAGTGGCGCAGGGCGTGGGGGTGAGCTCCAGCCAGCGCCGCCTGCCGCGCCCAGGTGCGCAGCCGGCGCCTGACATCCGAGGTGGAGAGCCGCCTGCCTGACTTGGAGAGGAACAGCCAGCGCTCGGAGCCCGACGCGCACAACGCCGGCCGCCCACGCGCCAGATAGCGCTCCAGGGCGCGCAGCGCATGCTCGCCCGCGGGCACCAGCCGGGTGCGATCTCCCTTGCCCTCCACCCGCACCAGCTCGGAGTCGAAGTCGAGCGCCTCCACCTCCAGCGAGACGAGCTCCTCGGCCCGCAGCCCCGACGCGTAGGCCAGCTCGAACATCGCGCGGTCGCGAAGCTCGAGCGGGCTATCGGCGCCGATGCGGTCGAGCAGCGCGGCCACCTCTTCGGGCTTCAGCACCCGGGGTAGGCGCGCCGCGCGCTTGGGCGAGCCCACCAGCTCGGCCGGGTTCTCGCCCCGGGCCCCCGTCTCCACCAGCACGCGGAACAGGGCCCGCAGCGCGGCCAGCTTGCGCGCCACGCTGGCGGGCGCCTGGCCCTGGGCAGAGAGCGCGGCGGCGTAGCGACGCACCGCGCGGACGTCGACGGTGCCCGGCTCGAGCTTGGCGCCGGCAGCCCACCGGGCGAATTGCTCGGTGTCGATGCGGTACGCCCGGCGCGTCTTCTCGGCCAGCGCGCGACGGCGCAGGTCATCGTCCAGCGCTGTCAGCGCCCGCTGCCAGGACTCGGGTAGTGGGGCTTGCGACACGGCACGTGATTCGCCACGGCCGCGGCAAGCCCCTTTACGGCCGGCTCAGCTGACGACGTTGACGAGCTGGCCGATCGGCGTGTAGGGGTACACCTGGGAGGCCTCGCTGTAGGGCATCTCCACGCAACCGAGGCTCTGGGCGGACCCATAGGAACCGCGAAGGAACCCGTGCAGGGCATCTCCCCCGTTGAAATAGCTGACGTACGGGACGCCGGGATCTGAGTAGTGGCTGCCGTCAGGGTTGGTGCCGCTCATCGTCACGGACAGCGAATGCTCGAACACGGGGTAGACACCAAGCGCGGTCGCCGCCCCGGGGATGCCGGTGTTGACCGGCCCCGACACCACCACCCGGCCGTTGTGCCAAGTGCTTTCGGTCTCTGGGCTCCCCTCGGTCACGGTTACGAACGTGTAGCCGAAGGTGGAGCGCTTGCCGGCCATCACCGCCTGGATCAGCGCTTTCCACACGCTCGGGCCCGGCACTCCGTCGGCGGTCATGTTCTCGTTGTTCTCGAACGCCATCAGGGCGCCCTTGGTCATCGTGCCGTAGGTTCCCGGGGCCCACATCGAGCGCAGGTCGCCGGGCACATTGGCCCAGCGCCACTGGAATGTGCCGGCCGGCGGATTGACCGCCGCCTGTTCCTGGGCCGCAGGGGTGAGGCCAACGCCGCCGCCCCCCTTGTAGTGGAAGTTGAACGGCAGGTAGCCGAGCAGTGAGAGCAACTGCTGGAGGCGCAGCGTCGAGCCGCCGGGAACGGTCCAGCTCGCCGCCCCTCCGCGGGCGCCCACGAGTTGCACTCCGCCCGGCAGCGCCGCGGTGACCGTGGCGCCCAGGCCGTAGCCATAGCCCTCTGGCTGAAAGACGATCGTGTGGTCGCCCGCGGTGTGCCAGGTGCCCGGCGTGCTCGGCGACAGGGGCGGCATGTGCCCGCCGAGCGCCTGCTGCACGGGCTCAGAGAAGGTCAGGGTGATCGGCGTGGAGGAGGCGATCCGCGAGCCCGGGGCGGGGTTGGCGACGGCGCTGGCATGCGAAGTGCCCGCCGGGAACCAGCTGAGCGCGCTCGCATGGGCGGTCTCCCAGGTGCGCGGAGCGGCGGCGATCAACTCGGAGCCGGCGGGGCCGGTGCGCGGGAGCGCAACGGTCTGCTGGGGCGAAGACAGCAGGTGACGCTGGAGCGCCCCGGGCTGACCGTAGGACACCATCTGGACCGGCTGGTTGAACCGCACGTGCAGCGGCGCGCCCGAGCGCAGGGTCAGGTACGGCGTCGTCAACATGGCCGTGGGGGCGATCAGATCGAGATGCACACGGTCGGTGCCGCCGGTCAACCAGGAGACGCTGCCCGGACGCGTGACCACGACCTCCACCAGCAGATGGGTGCCGGCCGGAATCGTCCTTCGGGGCCAGATGCGGTTGTCTTTGATCGTGACCGGAACGGGCCTGTTGTCCGGCGACCGTGAAACGAACACGCTTTCGATCTTGCCGCCGCCCAGCGGCATGTTCACCTTGGCCAGGGCCTGAGAATCGGTGCTGAGGCTGGTGCTCGAGGTCGCCAGGGCGATCAACACGACGGCGATCACCACCAACAGGACCAGCGGGATGATCGCGTAGCGCCAGGGGCCGCCGCCGCGGCCGCGCGACGTCAGCTGCCTGTGCAGGCGCCGGGCGGAGCGCTCCTCGCGAACGGGCGTTCGTAGATACGAGACGTTGGCCACCAGTCATCAACCCCTTGGCGCTGAAATGCTAGCGGGCCGGGCCCCGGTCGTCGCATCGTTGCAGGTGTTCTTCAGGTTATGGCGCCTCTAGTTCTCGCCACGGGCCCGGGCCAGGCGCCGGTCGAGCGCTTCGAGCACCTCGTTCCGGCCCAGGTTGGCCGCCTCATAGCTGCGAAGACGCTCCGCCGCCTCGGGCTCGAGCGAGGAGATCAGCCCGATCACCTCCTCCGCCGGCAACTGGTTATAGCCGTCCAGCGCCTCCGGCGGCGGCGCGCTCTCCGCCGCCGCGAGGCGGCTCCTGCGCGCGGCCTGGACGCTCGGGCTCCAGCGCAGGAACTCCTCCACCTCGCGCTCGTAGCGGTACGAATCCCCGCCGGGGCCCAGCAGGGGCCGCAGCCGCTGCTGGGCGCGGAGCTTCAGGACAGCTTCGCGCGTCGTGTAGCGGTACCCGTAGCCCGCCGCCTTAAGCCGGCGATTGTCGAGCCCGCGGCCAAAACGCAGCTCCTGCAAACCCTCCACCGAGATCGGCAGCCGAAGGCGGCGCAGCTGGCGCGCTGCGAATGCCGTGCCCCACGGCGGCAGGATCGGCAACAGCGGCTTGCCAAGCAGCGAGGCCACCTCCGAGAGCGCCAGGACTCCGTCGGCGGCCACGTTGTAGGCACCGGGCAGGTCGTGACGAGTGGCGTGCAGGAGCGCGCCGACGGCGTCGTCGTGGTGGACGAACTGCAGGCGCGGGTCGAAGCCCAGCACACCGGGGACGATCGGCAGGGAGAGCATCTGAAGCCCGGCGTCCTGGTGCTGGGAGCAGATCTCGCTCGCCAGCCGCAGGGTGGTCACGACGATCGTCGGGTGCCGGGAGGCGAACGCCCCCAGCGCCCGCTCGGCTTCGACGATCTGACGCTCGAGCGCTGTTCGCGGCGGGCGGCGGGGTGCCATGTCCTCGGTGAAGAAAGCCGGGTCGTCGGCTTCCGAGCCGTAGTAGCGGGCCGATGAGCGGTAGACGAGCTTTCGTACCGGCGAGCCGGCGGCCGCGCAGGCCTCGAGGATCGCGCTCATCGCGCCGGCGGCCGGCTGGTCGGCGTTATCGCCCGGCGGCTGGCGCCGATCGCCGATCGGGCGGGTGTCGATCACGGTGTCGATCGCCGCCGCGCCGAGGATGCGCTCCAGCAGGGAGGCCCGATTCTCCACGCGGACAAACTCCGTGCGCTCCAGCTGGTAGCGCGGGTCGTCTGTGTCGACGCCCACGATCGCCTCCACGGCGGCGTCGCGCTCCAATGTCTGGGCCAGCCGTCCGCCCCAGTGGGTGGAGAGACCGGTGATCAGGATGCGCCTGGCGCTCACCCCAGCCACACGCTGCGCCGCTCCGTGACGAGCTCCAACACGTTTTCCTGGATCAGCGCCCTGATGTCCTCGGCCAGCGCCTGCGCCGGCCGGTGATCACCGCGGGCCTCGCCCTCGAGCCCGGCGGTGGGGACCGCCTCCAAGAAGCGGATCCTGAACTTGGCGGGAAGCGGCACCGGAGGCAGGAACGGGATCCTGGGCAGCGGAAGGCGCATTAGCACCGGCAGCGCCTCCTCGGCACCGACGATCGCCACCGGGACGATCGAGGCCCCGTGGCGCAACGCAATCTCGACCGGAGCATCGTCGGAGAAAGGCCGCAGCCGGTAGCGCTCCCGGAGCGGCTTTCCGGCGGCCCGGCGCCCCTCGGGAAACGCCAGCACCAGCTGACGCTCATCGACCACCAGGCGCTCGACGTTGGCGGGATGCGCCGAGACCCGGCCGAGCTTGGTTTGAAGCATGCCCACGCCCGGCATCCCAGCCAGCGAGCGCGAGTCCGCGACGTGCAGCTGTCGGGCTCGCGGATGCTCCTCCTTGATCGCCTTGGCCACCATCGCCCCGTCGGGTGGGATCGCCCCGGCATGGTTGGCGAGCAGCAGTGCTCCCCCCTCCGCCGGCACGTTGTCGATTCCCTCGACCTCCACCCGGAACCAGTACCGGTACAGAAACTCGTAGACGAGCTGATCGGCCAGGCCCTCGATCCGCTCCGAGCGCCCCCAGTCGGTGATCGTGCGCTCCGGCTCGAGCCCGGGCAGCTGGTTCCTGGCCTCACCGTGGGTCGCCGGGGGCCGCGCAGCGGGAATCGCGAGCTCTACGGTCCGGCCGGCTTCGGAATCGGCATCGGGCACGCGCCGATTCTGGCAGCGATCGCGGGGCTGGTCGAAAAGCGACGTTGGGCTTCGTCAATCGGCCCAGCCTCTGGGCGATCAGCGGGTGATCGCGCCGAGCGAGGCGCTCGAGACCAGGCGCGCGTACTTGGCGAGCGCCGGCCCCGGATACGGGCGCTGCGGTGGCTCATAGCTGCTGATGCGGCTCTGAAGCTCTTGATCTGAGAGCCGGACGTCAAGCCGGCGGGCCGCGACGTCGAAGCTGACCTCATCGCCGTCTCGGACCAGGCCGATTGGGCCGCCTTTGACCGACTCGGGCGCGACGTGGCCCGCCATCAGGCCGTGGGTGGCACCCGAGAAGCGCCCGTCGGTCAGAAGAGCGACCTCCTCCCCCAGCCCCTCGCCGACCAGCGCCGCCGTCACTCCGAGCATCTCCCGCATCCCCGGGCCGCCGGCCGGCCCCTCGTTGCGAATTACGACCACGTCGCCGGCCTTGATCTCGTTCGCGGTCACCGCGGCCATGGCGTGCTCTTCTGACTCGAACACCCTGGCGGGGCCTTCGTGCCTCAGCCGCTCGTGGCCCGCGAGCTTGACGACGCACCCCTCGGGAGCGAGGTTCCCGTGCAGGATGGCGAGTCCCCCGGTGTGCTTGATTGGGTCGTCGAGCGGCCTGACCACGCGCTGCCCCTCGGACTCCCGCGCCGCCTCCGCTTGCTCGCCGACGGTGCGACCCGTGACGGTCTGGGCTCCTTCGTGCAGGACGCCGGCCTGCTTCAGCCGCTGGAGCACGAGCGGCACGCCGCCCGCCTCGTAGAGGTCGGGGGCCACGTACTGGCCGCCGGGCTTCAGGTCGCACAGCAGCGGCGTACGCTCGCTGATCCGATCGAAGTCGTCGATCTCGAGCGGCACGCCCATCTCGTGGGCCACGGCCAGCAGATGGAGCACGCCGTTCGTTGAGCCGCCGCTGCAGGCGATGGCGGCGATCGCGTTCTCCAGCGACTGACGGGTCACGATCTCGCTGGGGCGCTGGCCGCGCGCGAGCACGTCCATCACCAGCTTGCCCGTCTGCTTGGCCACGTCTGGCTTGTGGCCGTCGACGGCCGGAACCATGGAGAAGTCCGCCGGCGAGATCCCGAGCACCGCGAACGCCATGGCCATCGTGTTGGCGGTGTATTGCCCCCCACACGCACCGACGCCTGGCGATGCCGCGTCCTCGAGCTCTGTGAGCTCCTCGCGGCTGATCCTGCCCGCCGCATGGGCGCCCACCGCCTCGAACACCTCCTGGATCGTCACCCGCTCGCCGTGGAAGTGCCCGGGCATGATCGAACCCCCGTAGAGCATCAGGCTCGGCACATCGACCCGGCACAGGGCCATCACGGTGCCGGGAATCGTCTTGTCGCAACCCGAGAGGGCGACCACGGCGTCGACCATGTGCGCCTGGCACACGAGCTCGATTGAGTCGGCGATCAGCTCCCGGCTGGTGAGCGAGGCCCGCATCCCGGGCGTGCCCATCGTGATCCCGTCTGAGATGGCGATCGTGTTCAGCTCCATCGGCGTGCCCCCCGCCTCGCGGATGCCCTCCTTGACCTTGGCGGCCAGGGCGCGCAGATGGAAGTTGCAGGGCATCGTCTCGATCCAGGTGTTGGCTACGGCGACGATCGGCTTCGACAGCGCCTCATCGTCGAAGCCGATGCCCTTCAGCTGGGCCCGGGCCCCGGCCCGCTCCGGTCCCTCGGTCAGCGCCCGGCTACGGTGCTTGGGGTCCAGGGGGGCGGTACTTGGGGTCGGGGCCACGAGGGCGGGGACTGTAGCGGGAGCGCGGTCTCAGCCCCAGCGGTCCGCTCTGCACGCGCTGGACGACGGGCTCAGCCTGCCGCGCGTTGGGAGGAGGCGCGCTCGCGCATCCGCGCTCGCTCCCACTGCGACAGGCGCCACAAGTCCCGCCTGACCTTCACCGGGTCGAGCTGGCGGCCGGGCAGGTGCATGTTGGCGGTGGCGATCAGCCGTCGCTCGTCCCCCGTCAGCGCCATCCATTTGGCCAGCACGTCATCGGAATCGGGCAGCATCGCGCTTCCGTAGGGCCGCGTCTCGTCGGGGAACGTGACGCAGTACTCGTTCAGCAGGCGGTGCGTCTGGGCCAGGTAGGCGACGATCGCCCTGTGGGGATAGATGAGGTACGCGTAGGGGGCGCCGCCGGTCCGCTTCCCCTGGGTTGGGCCGCCCGACTGCGAGCCCCACACGCGGATGAACCCGAGGTCCCGGTACATGGCCCACTCCTCCTCCCCGATGCACGACCGGAGCAGCTCGCGGGCGCGCTGTTCGGCGCGTCGTTCCCGGCCGGGGTCGTAGTCGATCGTCGGCACGCGACGTGATCGGGCACGGTGACGCGCCCACGCATGCTCGATCCTCGGGGCCAGCTCCTCGGCCAGCAGCGCAAGCACCACGAGTGCCGTCGCCGCGAGCGCCAGGAGCATCGGCGGTCGCCCTACCTGCCGCCCGCTGCCCTGGGGAAGAAGATCACTCGCTCCGCGTCGCGCGGAACGTCATCGAAGGAGCGCACCATTTCCGCCCCTCGGCGCCCGGCATTGCCCTCCGAGGGGACCGCCGCCCACAGGCCCTGCTCCAGCTGACGCTTGAACTCGTCGATCAGCCGCTGCTCATCCTCGGCCAGCTCAACATCACCTTCGGCGATCACAACCTCGCCGTGGCCGGGCCTCATCCTCAGGAAGCGCACGGGGGGATTATGTCAAAGGAAATGGGCGGCCGGAAAGCCCGAGCACGTCCACCGGTCCGGCGCCGGCCCCGAGCCCGCGGAGTCCACGCCCCACCGCCGCCGCGGCGAGCTGCTTGGCCCGCCGCGCGGCTTCGAGCGGATCAAGACCCCAGGCCAACCCGGCGGCGAGCACGGAGGAGTGCGTGCAGCCCGACCCGTGCGCCGCGTCGCCGGAATACCGCTCGCCGGACAGCTCCACAACCTGCGATCCGTCGAAGAACAGGTCGGTGGCCTGCTCGCCATGGCCCCCGGTGAGGACCACCGCGCCCGGGCCGAGCGCGTGCACGGCGCGCGCCAACTCCAGCGCGGGTACGTCGCTCAGTCCGCTCAGCGCCTCGGCCTCGGGCAGATTCGGCGTGGCCACGGTCGCCCGCGGCAGCAAGTCCTCGATCAGGGTGCCGCGGGCCGCCGGCTCCAACAGCTCGGCACCTGACTCGGCCACCATCACCGGATCGAGAACGACCGCCGTCTCGGCCTCGAGCTCGTCGAGAGCAGCTACCACGGCTTCGATCGTTGCCACGTTGCCCAGCATCCCGATCTTCACCGCATCCACGCCGATGTCGCTCGCCACCGCCCGGACCTGGCCGATGATCATCTCTCCGGGAACGCTGTGCACTTCCCTGACCCCGATCGTGTTCTGGGCCGTGATGGCCGTGATGGCGCTCATGCCGTGCACCCCGCAGGCCGCGAAGGCCTTGAGGTCAGCCTGGATCCCGGCCCCGCCGCCAGAGTCCGAGCCGGCGAGGGACAGCACGCGTGGGATGCGCCTGGGGACGCTCACGGGCGTAGTGTCGCGAGTCAGAGACACTAGGGAAGCACCTCGTACCTCCCTCCCGTGGCCCGCCGCACATATCCAGTCAGCTCGAGGGTGCCGAGTGAGGCCAGCGCCTCGTCCGGCGCCAATCCGCCGCGGACGAGCGCCGCGATCGTGTCCAGACCCCCGCCGATCGCGTCCAGCAGCCGCTGGAGCTCCGGGGTGAGCACCTCGCGGTCGTCCTGCTGGGCGCCGGCAGCGCCCTCGCCGAACAAAAGCTCCAGCACATCCGATGCCCCGCGGACGAGCCGCGCGCCCTTGGCGATCAGGCCGTTGGGGCCCGCCGCCAGCGGCGAGGTGACCCGGCCCGGAACCGCTCCCACGGCCCGACCGAGGTCGCGGGCGCAGGCTGCTGTCACCAGCGCGCCCGAGCGCTCGCCGCCCTCGACCACTACGGTCGCCGCGGACAGCGCCGCGATGATCCGGTTACGGGCCGGGAACATCCAGCGGCGCACGGGCGCGCTCGGCGGCAGCTCGGAGACGACCGCCCCCTGGGCCTTGATGCGCCTGTAGAGCGTCCGTTTGGCGGGCGGATAGGGATGATCGGCGCCCGCGGGCAGGACCGCGACGGTGGCATCGCCCGTCTCCAGCGCACCGACGTGCGCCGCGGAGTCGATGCCGGTGGCCATTCCGCTTGCGACCGTCGGCCCGGCACGTGCGATGCCCCGGGCCAGCGTCCGTGCCACCTGCAGCCCGTACTGGGACGCCCTTCTGGCCCCCACCACCGCCACCGGGTCTCCCGAGACGAGCTCGAGGAAGCGCACCAAGCCCCCGGCCACAAACAGCGCCGAGGGTGCGTTCTCGAGCTCTCGGAGCCGTGCGGGATAAGCGCCGTCACACTCGCAGATCACCTCTAGCCCAGCTTGGCTGGCGCGGGCGCGTAGGGTCAAGCCATCGACGCCGCCGTAATCGGCCAGCACCTGCTGGCGGTGACTGCCGGCCAGCGCCTTGACCAGCTCGTGATCCGGGAGCGCAAGCAAGTCGCCCACGCGGCGACGCTCCAGGTCCAGGTGGCCGGATAGCCGAGCGAGCAGCCACGAGCGCCTCAGGCACTGTCCGCACGCACGGTAGGCGCGGGCCGAGCTCACGCCGCGAGCGCTTCTTCGCCCCCACGATGCTGGCGCAGCGCAAGCGCCGTCAACACGTGCTCGCGGGATACCCGCTCGCGGAGCTCGAGGTCGGCGATCGTACGGGCCACCCTGAGCACCCGGTGCCTGCCGCGTGCGCTGAGCGCCCCGATGGCGTAAGCGTGGGCCAGCGCCCGCTCGGCTCCCGGCTCGAGCCGCGCGTGCCGCCGGACTAGCCGGACGTCCATCTCCGCGTTGCTGCTCGCCGAGGTCCCGGCGAGCCGCGCCCGCTGTAGCTCGCGAGCCCTCGCCACGCTCTCCCGCGCCCGCTTCGAGTCGGTCCCCGGGGGCCCGCGCAGATCGGCCTCGGTGGGCCGCTCCACGCTCACGAGCAGATCCATTCGGTCCAGTAATGGTCCCGATAGCTTGCGGCGGTGCCGTCGCAGGTCGGCCTCGGCGCACCTGCACCGGTCATCGACCCCGGCGTAGCCGCATGGGCAGGGGTTGGTCGCCGCGACCAGCATGAACCTGGTCGGAAACTCAAGCGCCCGTTGCCCCCGGACGATCGTCACGTTGCCGTCCTCTAGCGGCTGGCGAAGCGCGTCGAGGCTCGAGCGCTGGAACTCGGAAAGCTCATCCAGGAACAGGACCCCGTTGTTGGCCAGCGTGGCCTCGCCCGGCCGGGGCGGCGATCCGCCCCCCACCAGCCCGGCCGGTGAGATCGTGTGGTGCGGGGCCCTGAATGGACGCGTGCGGATCAGCCCGCCGGCGTGGATGCCGGCCACGCTGTGGATCCGGGTCACCTCGAGCGCCTCGCTCCTGCTCATCGCGGGCAGGATCGATGGAAGGCGCCGCGCGAGCATCGTCTTGCCCGTCCCCGGCGCCCCCTCCAGCAGCAGGTTGTGCCCTCCCGCTGCGGCGATCCGCAGCGCGAGCAACGGTGCCGCGTGACCGCGAACGTCGACCAGGTCGTCATCCGCCGATGCAACCGGCGGCTCCGGCGCAGGATCGGGAAGCGCTGGCGGCCGGCGACCCCGGATCACCTCGGCCGCCGCGCGTAGGCTCGGCACCGCCACGACCTCGATCCCGCCCACGACCGCTGCCTCAGATGCGCGCTCCCGCGGAATGACCAAGCGGGACACGCCTGCCCGCCGCGTGCCCTCGGCCACCGCGAGGACTCCCGGCGAGTCCCGCAGCGCCCCGCTCAGCGACAGCTCGCCGAAGAAGACGTAACGCTCGAGCGCCTCTGCCGGCACCTGCCCGCTGGCGGCGAGCAGCCCGATCGCCAGCGCGGCATCGAATCCGGGCCCCACCTTGCGCAGAAACGCGGGCGCCAGGTTGGCCGTGATTCGGGCCTGGGGGTACTCGAAGCCGCAGTTCAGCACCGCCGAGCGGACCCGCTCGCGCGACTCCCTGACAGCGACGTCGCCGAGCCCGACGATCGTGAAGGAGGGCAGCCCAAGGCGGATGTCGACCTCAACCCACACCTGCCTGGAATCGACGCCGTCGATCGCAAACGTGCAAACCCTCGCCAGCACCGCCGCTGACGCTAGGCGCCCGCGTCTGACACGTGGGTCACCTCGTGTGCCAATTGTGCACCGGGGACAACCTCAACAGGGCGCGTAATTGACCCAGCTCGCCACCCACGCGTCACACCTTGCGGCGTAGCGTCGAGCCAGTGAGCGCAGATCGCCGTCCGGCCCTCGGAGCGAGGGGCGAGCAACTCGCCGCCGAGCATCTCGTGCGGCGCGGATTTCGCATCCTGGAGCGCAACTACAGGACGCGTTGGGGGGAGCTCGACATCGTCGCGTTCGACGGCCACACGCTCGCCTTCTGCGAGGTCAAGTCGCGCGGCGCGAGGAGGGCCTCAGCGCTGCGGCCGTTCGACTCGCTGCACGCCCGCAAGCGCGCTCAAGTGCGGCACATGGCGCTTCAATGGCTGTCGGAGGGCCGCGCACACGTCTTCGCACCCGTGCTGCGCTTCGACGCCATCGGCGTGACGTTCGACGCACGCGGGGAGCTCGCCGCGCTCGAGCACCTGGAGGGCGCGTTCTGAGGAGTTGTCGTCCCTCAGAGACGCAGCTGCTGGTAGGCCGCCGACTGAAACGAGAGGCGGTGGAGCGGCGAGACACCGAGGCGCTCGATCGCCTCCCGATGCTCCGGCGTGGCGTAACCCACGTGCTGAGCGAACTGGAAGCCGGGATGGGCCGAATCCGCGCGACGCATGTAGCGGTCGCGCGTTTCCTTGGCGATCACCGAGGCGGCTGCAATCGACGCGCTGCGGGCATCGCCGCCGACGACCGCGCGCTGTGGGTGCCCCAGCTCGCCGAGCGGGAAGCCGTCGCTCAGACACACGCACGGCTCGCGCGCGACCCGGCGGAGCGCATCGCGTAGAGCCGCGAGGTTGGTGACGTGCAGGCCGCGGGCATCGATGCCCGGCGCACAGCGGGTGATGATCGCCACGCTCGACGCCAGACGCAGGATCAGGGGGAAGAGCTCGGCGCGCCCGTCAGGCGTGTGCTGTTTGGAGTCGTTCAGCGCGCCGAGCGCGCGGACGTCCGCTGGTCGCAGGCGCTCGAGGTCGAACAGTACGGCGGCCACCACAAGCGGGCCGGCCAGACAGCCGCGGCCGGCCTCGTCGGCCCCCGCCACGTAGCGGACGCCGAAGGAACGGTCGAAATTGAACAGGCGCCGTCCGGTCATCCGCGTGTGCTTACTCGGAGCCGACCCGTTCACGGTGGGGTTCTGTGGCGGGAGTTCGGTGCTCGCCGCGCCGTGGCCGGTCGACGTGCTCAGGCGGCGATCAGAGGAATCCGATCCGGTCGGGCGGCCAGTAGGTGAAGAAGGCAACGCCGATGATCCATTTGTCCGGGACCGGCCCCCAGAACCGGCTGTCGTCGGATTGGCCACGGTTGTCCCCCATCATGAAGTAATCCCCGGCGGGAACCACGATCGGCTTGGGAAAGTCGCACTCCGGGGCGCCGCCACAGGGCGCGATATAGGAATCCTTCTCCGCCACCCCGTTGCGGATCACATGACCGCCTTTGATCAGGACGCGGTCTCCGGGTCCGGCCACGACCCGCTTGATGAACGTGGTCGAGGACTCCTTGGACGTCGGCACCCCGCACGCCTGCTGGTGGCCCGACCCCTCGTTGGGGTCGCCACAGATGCCGTCTCCCTCCTCGGCGCCGAGCGGAGGGTGGAACACGACGACGTCGCCGATGCTCGGGTGCGAGATCAGCCGGTTGGCGAGCACGCGCTGGTTGATGTTGAGCGTGGGCTCCATCGAGCCGCTCGGAATCCGGTAGGGCTTGACGATGAAGGCCTGGATGAGAAGCGCCAGCCCGATGGCGATGGCCACGGTGATGACGAGCTCGAACAGCGTCTTGGCGCCGGATCTGGTGACGCTGCTACGGCGTGCCATGACTAAAGCGTTCCGATGCGATCCGGGGGCCAGTAGGTGAAGAACGCCTGCCCGATGATCCACGCCTTGGGTATCGGACCCCAGAACCTGCTGTCGTCGGATTCGCCGCGGTTGTCACCCATCATGAAGTAGTCGCCACGCGGAACCGTGATCGTATCTGGGAAGTTGCAAGAACCGGAGCCGGCGCATCCCGCGATATAGGAGTCCGTTTCGCGTACACCATCACGGATCACGTGCCCGTTGTGGATCGAGATGCGGTCACCGGGTAGACCCACCACCCGCTTGACGAACGTCTGCGAGGACGGCTGCTTCCACGCCGCGTCGCACGCAGCTGCACTGTCCTGACCCGAGCCGTTCTGGCCTTGGTTGGGATCGGCGCAGCCCTGTGCGTACGCGTTTGGCGGATGGAACACCAGGATCTCGCCCACGTGCGGGGAGCCGAAATTCGTCTCGAGCCGGTCAACCAGGATGCGCTGGCCAATGCCCAGCGTGGGTTCCATCGACCCGCTGGGGATCCGGTATGGCTTGACCACGAACGCCTGGATCAGGAGCGCCAGGCCAAGCGCCGCGGCGACGATCGCCACCAGCTCAAGCACGGAGCCGGTCAGCGACCGCTTGGTGCGAGTCACGCCTACGCTTCGCCGGCGGCATCCTCTGCCGCCGGGCCGGCTTCCTGCGCCGTCGGGGAGTCGGGCGCTGCGGACTCCTCGTCCGGCTCTGAGTCGGCCGCTTCGGCTGACTCGGACTCGCCCGCCTGGGCTTCGGCCCCGTGCGTGTCGGCCTCCTCGGCAGACTCTACGTCGCTCTGACCGGCGGCGGGCTCCGCGCCCACAGCCTCCGCCTCGACCTGATCGGCAGCGGCCTCCGCACGCACAGCATCCGCCTCGACCTGATCGGCGACCTCCTCCTCGGGCGCAGCCTCGGCCTCCGGCGAGGCTGCAAACAGAAGCTCGCGTTCCACGATCTCCTCTGGCCCAATCGAGCGCCGCTCTGGCACGCGGGCCCGCTTCCCGACGCGCGCGCGCAGGTAGTAGAGCTTCGCGCGGCGAACGTCTCCCCTGGCCGCCACCTCGATTCGTTCGATCTTCGGAGAGTGCAGCGGAAACGTCCGCTCCACCCCGACCCCGAACGACTGCTTGCGCACCGTGAAGGTCTCACGCGCGCCGTGGCCTTGGCGCTTGATCACCACGCCTTCGAAGACCTGGGTCCGGCGACGGGTCCCTTCGGTGACCTGGAAGTGGACGCGGAGGCGATCGCCCGCGTCGAAACGCGGGACGCGGCGAATCTGCGAGCGCTCAAGACTGTCGATGATCGAACTCATGGCAAGCGAGCGGGCCGCGCCGGCGGACTGGTGGAGGGGCCCCAGGGGGAAGACACACCGCCCGCGCGGGCGCCCTATGGTAGCGGACCGCCCCCAGCCCGCGAACGGCTCTGGGCTAGTCGCCAATCACGAATCTGGCCATGATGGCCGGAGAGCAGTATCTCCGGCACCCGCCAGCCCCGGTACTCGGCCGGACGGGTGTAGTGGGGATATTCCGGTCCGCCCTCGAGCGCCTTGCTGAACGACTCCTCGATCGCCGACTCGCCGTGCCCCAGCGCCCCTGGAAGCTTGCGCATCAGCGCATCGCAGACGACCATGGCCGCCAGCTCGCCGCCCGCCAGCACATAGCGGCCGATCGACAACCGGTCGGTGCAGTAGTGCTCGAGGATGCGCTCATCGAAGCCCTCGTAACGCCCGCAGAGCAGGGTCAGCGAGGGCTCGCCGGCCAGCTCATCGACGAAGGCGTCGTCGAGCAGCCGTCCACTGGGTGTGAGCGCGATCACCCGGCGCTGGGCGGGCAGCACCGCGGGGTCGACCTCGTAGCGCCAGCGCAACGCGGCCTCCACGACGTCGATCCTGAGCACCATTCCGGCGCCGCCGCCGAACGGTGTGTCGTCAACCTGACCCGCACTCAGCGGCGTGTGGTCCCTGTAGTTGACATACCCCAGCTTGTGTCCTTGACCGAGCGCGTTGGCGACGTGGCGCTGGCGCTCGAACCAGGCGAAGGCGTCGGGAAACAGCGTGAAGACGTCGATGTCCATCTGCCCTCACTCGCCCAGGAATACGAGGTCGATCCGGATCTCGCGCCGCCCGACGTCGACGGCCAACACGGCGTCCGAGACCAGCGGTACGAGCAGCGGGCCACCGTCGCCTCGCTCGATCTCGATCGCTTCACACGACGGCAGGGCGATCAGGCGAGTGACCGTGCCGACTTCGCGCGTTCCCGAGCGCACGGTGCAGCCCTCAAGGTCCTCCGCCCACCACTCGTCTTCGCCCAGCTCAGGCGCGTTCTCGCGCGGGACGAGCAGCGGTTCGCCTCGCGCCAGCTCGGCAGCATCGCGGTCCGCCAATTGGTCCAAGCGCACGATCGGCCGCTGGTCCGTGCCTTTTCTCTCCACCACCACCGCCTGTGACTGGCGCAGCAGTAGCTGCTGGCCGGGGCTCAGCAGGACGTGGTTCGGATGGGTTACGTGGAAGCTGCCATCGAGCCCGTGCGCGCGGCCTATATGCCCCGCGCGCAGCCTCCCGCGCCCCTCGGCGTGGGAGATCATCCAGCGTCGACGATGTCCACGAACACCCGGCGACCGTCTTTCACCGCGGCAGCCTTGACCACAGTTCGCAGAGCCTGTGCGGTGCGCCCGCCGCGTCCGATAATGCTGCCGTAGTCGTCCTCTGCGACGGACAGCTCGAGCACCGTCGAGCCGTCGTCCTCGGAGATCTCCTCCACGTGCACCTCATGGGGCCGCTCGACGAGTCCCCGTGCCAAAAACTCGAGCAGCTCCTTCATCGGCAGGTGCGTTTCCCTTGGCTAACGAATGCCCTGGGTGTTGAGGAGCTTGCGCACCGTGTTGCTCGGCTGAGCTCCCCGTGCGAGCCAGTCTCTGATCCGCTCCTCGTCTAGCGTGATGGCGGACGGGCTCGTCTGTGGGTTGTAGTGCCCCACCGTCTCGATCACGCGGCCGTCGCGCTTGGCGCGCTGATCGGCTACGACGACCCTCCAGATCGGGTTTTTGCGGCTGCCGACGCGCGTTAGCCTCAGTCTCACTGACATGCGGCGGCTGAGGTTAGCGGCTCGCCGTGGGCGCGGGACGTCAGCGGCCTTGACGCATCAGGGCACCCAGGTCTGGCATCCGTCCCTGGGCCACCTGCCGCATCACCTTGCGCATCTGCTCAAACTGCTTGATGAGCTGCTTGACGGCCTGCACGTTGGTACCCGACCCATGGGCGATGCGCAGCCGGCGCGAGCCCTTGATCAGCTCCGGATGGCGACGCTCGTATGGGGTCATCGAGAGGATGATCGCCTGGACGCGGTCGAACTCCCGCTCGTCGACCTGGACGCCTCGCAGCTCCTTGCCCAGCCCAGGGATCATGCCCAGCAGCGACTGCAGCGGGCCCAGGCGGCGCACCTGGCGCATCTGCTCGAGGAAGTCGTCGAGCCCGAACTCCTGCTTGCGGAGCTTTCGTTCGAGCTCGGCCGCCTGATTGTCGTCGTAAGCGCCCTGCGCCTTCTCGATCAGCGTCATCACGTCGCCCATGCCCAGGATCCGCTGGGCCATGCGGTCGGGATGGAAGCGCTCGAACTGGTCGAGCTTCTCGCCGGTGGATGCGAACAGGATCGGCTTGCCTGTAATCGCCTTGACCGACAGCGCCGCGCCGCCGCGCGCGTCGCCGTCGAGCTTCGTCAACACGACGCCGTCGAAGTCGGCGACCTCGGCGAACTGCTCGGCCACCGCCACCGCATCCTGTCCGGTCATGGCATCGAGGACCAGCAGCACGTCGTGCGGCCTAACGGCCTTGTTGATATCGGCCAGCTCGCGCATCAGCTCCTGATCGACATGCAGCCGACCACTGGTGTCGATGATCAGGACGTCCTTACCCTCTTTTTGAGCCCGATCGCGGGCCCAGGCGGCGATCTTCACCGGATCGCGGTCGGTGCCCTGCTCGTAGACCTCGGCGCCTGCCTGCGCGCCGACCTTGACCAGCTGTTCGACGGCCGCCGGCCGGTAGACATCGCATGCCGCGACAGCGACGGAGGAGCCGTGTTCCAGGCGCAGGTAGCGCGCGAGCTTTGCCGTTGCCGTCGTCTTGCCCGAGCCTTGCAGGCCCGCCATCACGACGACCGTCGGGGGTCGGGGCGAGAACGAGAGCTCCCGCGCGGCGCTGCCCATCAGCTCGGTGAGCTCGTCCGAGACGATCTTCACCACCTGCTGGCCGGGGTTCAGCTGGCCGACCACGTCCGCCCCCAGCGCGCGCTCCCTGACCGTGCCGGTGAAGCTCTTGACGACCTTGAAGTTGACGTCCGCCTCGAGCAGCGCCAAGCGGATCTCACGCATGGCCGCGGTGATGTCGGACTCCGTCAGCGTGCCCCGGCCGCGGACATCCGAGAGCGTGGCCTGAAGCTTGTCGGAAAGGCTGTCGAACATCTCCGAACGGAGGCTAGCGGCGAGCTAGCCGGTCAGGTTCCGACCAGCGCGCGGGCGAACTCGATGGGTTCGAACGGACGAAGGTCCTCGAGCTGCTCTCCAACCCCGATCAACTTGACCGGGATCTCCAGCTCGTGGGCGATCGCCAGCGCGATGCCCCCCTTGGCGGTCCCGTCGAGCTTCGTCAGCACGAGCCCGGTCACCTCCACCGCCTCGGAAAACAGCCGCGCCTGCCGCAAGCCGTTCTGGCCGGTGGTGGCGTCGACGGTCAGCAGCGTCTCGTGGGGCGCGTCAGGCATCTGCTTTGTGATCACGCGCCGGACCTTCTGCAGCTCGGACATCAAGTCTTGCTGGGTGTGCAGCCTGCCGGCGGTGTCGATGATCACCACGTCGGCGTTCTCGCGCCGCGCGACCTCGATCGCGTCGTAGGCGACGGAGCCCGGGTCGGCCCCGGCGCTGCGCGTGACGAACGCAGCCCCGGACCGCTGCGCCCAGATCTCGAGCTGCTCGATGCCCGCTGCCCGGAAAGTGTCGGCCCCGCCGAGTACGACTGAACGTCCCAGTTCCTGATGCAGGTGCCACGCCAGCTTGCCGATCGTCGTGGTCTTGCCGGTCCCGTTGACCCCGGCCACCAAAATGACCGCCGGCTCGGGCCGGATGTCGATTCGCTCCTCGCCGGTTCGGGCGATGGACGCCAGCAGCTCGATCAGACGCTCGGTCAGCTGCTCCCCACCGGAGAGCTTCCCCTCGGTCGCCTCACGCTCGAGCTGCTCGACGACCTCAGCCGTGGTCCTGGCGCCCACGTCCGCATAGATCAGTGCCTCCTCGAGGCGCTCCCAGGTCTCGTCGCTCAGGTCTTCGAACAGCGTGGCCTGGATCTCGGTGCTCAGCGCCTGACGGGTCTTGCGAAGGTTCTGGCGCAAGCGCCGAAAGCGGCCGACGCGCCGTTGTTCGGGCTCCGCCTCCTGACCGCCGCTGCCCGCCGGCGAACCGCCGTCGAGGATGAACAGATCGCTCCAATCGCGCGCCATGGGGACGCGCGACGTTACCAACGCCGCCGCCCGCGCCCTGACGGCCGCCGGGGGCCGCTTACGCCGCGGCCTGGGCCGGCAGGCGGCGCGAGATGACCTTGGAGATTCCGTCCGCCCCCATCGAGACTCCATACAACGAGTCCGCGGCTTCCATCGTGCGCTTCTGGTGGGTCACGACGATGAACTGCGCACGCTGCGAATAGGCGCGCAACAGGTCGAGGAAGCGATCGATATTCAGGTCGTCCAGGGCCGCCTCCACCTCGTCGAGGATGTAGAACGGACACGGGCGGGCGAGGAACACCGCAAAGAGGAAAGCCATCGCTGTCATCGACTTCTCGCCGCCCGACAGCAGCGACAGGCGCTTCATGTCCTTGCCCGCGGGCGTTATCTCGATCTCCACCCCCAGGATCTCATCCTCTGCGTCGTCCTGCGCCTGATCGTCGAGCTCCGCCGGATCGTCGTCCTGCCCACCCAACGTGCGCGGCGCGGCCTCACGCTCCCGGACGAGCCTTAGACGTCCGCGTCCGCCGGGGAACAGCTTCGGAACCAGCTCCTCGAAGTTATGCGCCGTGGTCTCAAAGGTCTGCTCGAAGGCCTCGCGAATCTGACGGTCGGTGTCGCGGATCAGCTGTTCGAGCTCGCGCAGCGCGGTCTCCAAGTCCTCGCGCTGGCGCTCCAGCTCCTCGACGTGCGCCACGGCGTCGCGATACTCCTGCTGGGCCAAGGGGTTCACCGGCCCCAGCTGTTCGCGACGCCGGCCAAGGCGTTCAATCCGCTGTAGCAGCCACTGGCGACGCTCGTCGTCCAGCGACTCGCTCGCCGGGCCGTCGTCGAGCGCCAGGCGGGAGGCAAGGCCCCGCACTTCCTCCTCGGCCTCGGCGGCTTGATCACGGGCACGCTGGGCCTGAACCTCGGCAGCGGTCAGGGATTCGTTCTGGCGCTGAAGTTGCGCCTGGACGGCGGCCTCGCGCTGTGCGCAGCCCCGCAGCTCGAGCGCAAGACGCTGACCGGCTTCTCGGTGGGCCGAAAGAGCCTGGTCGAAGCGCGCGCGCTGCTCGCCGATCGCCGCTCCCAGCCCGGTCAGCGACTCGATCACCCGCTTTACCTCTGGAATCGTCGTCTCGTCCCGCGCCAGCCCCTTCTCGAGGGCCTCGATGCGGCGCTCGCGCTCGGTGCGGTCGCGCTCTGCCTGCTCGACCATCCGCCGCTCCGCGGCGAGCTCCGCTGCCAGCTGTGCGCGGCGTCCGGCGGCCGGACCTTCGTCGGGGGCCGCGCGGCGTCGCTCCAGTAAAAGCGCCAGCCGCCGATCCTCCTCGATCGCCTCGTCTCGCTCGCGGATCGCCGCGCGGTAAGCGGTGAGGATCTGCTCCCGCTCGGCGACCCGCTCGGATACGAGCGCCTCTGCACGCTCTAGGGCCGCCCCCGCCGCGAGCTCCTGCTTGACTGCGGCTGCGCTCGAGTGCATCAGCTCCTCGCGCCGGTTGCGCTCCGACAGCACCCGTTCCTCGCCGAGCGCCGGAGCCTGCCTCAACTCGTAGGCCCGCGGCGCCCATACCCGCCCCGAGCGCGTTACGGCCACTGCCTGAAACCCCTCGCCGACTCCTTCGAGAGAGTCGAAGACCCACGTGTCGCGGAGCAGCGCGCGAGCAAGCATCGCCGACTCGCCGTCCCCGCGGACATGGTCCGAAAGCCTGTCCCCGGTGCCCGTCGCCGCTGGCGGCGGCGCCTCGTCGATGCGCACCAGCACCCTTCCGCCGTCAGCACCGGCGCCGTCCAGCAGACGCATCGCCCCATTACGGTCGGCTGCGACCGCGGCGCGCAGCCGACCGTCAAGCGCCGCGGCGACCGCCAGCTCGTATCCGGGTTCGACATCGAGCTGATCGGACAGCGGCGGGGAGTCTCCGGGCATCCGGGCCTGGGCCCGCAGGAACTGATTCACCGACGCCAGCTCGGCACCGATACGGGCCGCCTCTCGGCGGCTGGCCTCCACCGCGCGCTCAGCGGCGCGCAGGTCGCCTTGTGCCTGTTCGGTTGCCGCCTCGACTCGGTCGCGCTCACGAGCGGCGAGCGAAACCGCGCTGTCTCGCGCCCGCACGATGCTTGTCGTCTCCACTCGGCGATGCTCGAGCTCCACCAGTTCCGCCGCCAGCTCGTTCTCCCGCTCTCGTTCGAGTGCCGACAGCTCGCTCTCGAGCGTGGCGATTCGCTCCGTTGCCGCGTGATGCTGTTGTTCCCCATCCTGCGCGCCGCGCAGCTGCTCTAAGAGCTGCGCGATGCGGGCGACGCGCTGCTCCATCGCCGCCGCCGCTCCGACGATGGTTTCTGTCCGGTACGAGATCCGCTCGGCGGCGGACTGGGCCGCGAAGCAGCGCCGTGAGAGCTCCTCCCGCTCCGCGCTTCGCGCCGCCAGTGCTTCCTCGGCAGCCTCGCGCTGGGCGGCCAGCGATTCGAGCTCCCGCTCCACCTCCACGCGGCGCGAGCGGGCCTCCTCTACCGCGGTCACACTCTCGCCGAGTGCCTCGCTACGTATGCCCAGATCGTCGCGCGCAAGCTCCCAGCGGGCCTCGAGCGTCTGGCGCTCCAATCGCTCGTGCAGCTCGGTGGCTTCGGCCTGACGCTTGAGGGGCCGCAGCCGGGAACGTGCCTCCCGCTCGATATCGAGCGCGCGATCGAGGTTCTGGCGTGTGCGTTCGAGCTTCAGCTGCGCCCGCCGCCGTCGCTTCCGGTGCTTGCCCAGACCAGCCGCCTCCTCGATCAGCAGGCGTCGATCCCGAGGTTTGGAAGTCACGAGCGACTCGACGCGGCCCTGCGAGATCACCGAGTGCATTTCCTTGCCCAGCCCGGTATCCGACAGCACTTCGATCACGTCGACGAGGCGGCAGCGAGCGCCAGCAAGTCGGTACTCGCCCTCCCCGGTGCGGTCAAGCCGGCGGACGATCGAGACCTCGGGCACTCCCAAGCCCAGCGTTCCGTCGGAATCGTCGAGTACGAGCTCGACCTCGGCACCCGACGCCGCCTGGCGGCCGGGCACGCCGCCGAAGATCACGTCCTGCATCGAGGTTCCGCGGACCGCGGCCGGGGACTGCTCGCCCAGGGCCCACAAGACGGCGTCGGTCACGTTCGACTTGCCCGAGCCGTTCGGTCCCACGATCACGCTGACGCCGGAGCCGAATTCGAGCCGGGTGCGGTCCGGGAAGGACTTGAACCCCTTGAGCGTGATCGATCTCAGGTGCATCGGTGGCCGATTCCTGTGGAGCTCACCACTAGCTGCTAAGCGCCTCCAGCGCCGCCCGTGCTGCCTCCTGCTCGGCATCTTTCTTGCTGCGGCCGATGCCGTACCCCACCTCGACGCCTTCCACGACGGCGCTGATCCGGAAGGTGCGGTCGTGTGGCGGACCGCGCTCGTCGATGACCTGATAGTTGACCAGCTCTCCGCGCTGAGCGAGGTGCTCCTGTAGGGCAGACTTGAAGTCGGCGGGGTGCTCGAGCGCGTCCTCGATCTCCGGCGCAAAAGCCTCGACGACGGCCTGGGCTGTCTGTTCGTAGCCGTATTGGAGGTAGCAGGCGCCGATCACCGCCTCGATCACCGAGGCCAGCACGCGCTCCGTCGACACCAACGACGCCACGCTCGGGGCCGCCGCCGGTGGGGCCGCGGACTGCAACCGCTCAGGAATTCCCAGGCGCTCCGCGACCGCGCGGCAGGAGCGCCCGGATACGGCCTGCGCCCTGACCTTGGTTAGCTCTCCCGCCCCGAAGCGCTCGGCCGTCAGTCGGGGAAAGAGATGCGTGGTGATTGCCAGTGCCAGCACGCTGTCGCCGAGAAACGCCAGTCGCTCATAGGATTCCGCCCGGCGGGTGGTCCAGGAGGCATGCGTGAACACCGGTTCGGCGAGCTGCTCCGGCAGCCCGGCGAGGAGCTGCCCCAGCCTCGTTACGCCCGGCGCCAGAGCGCTCACTCCGCATCGGGGGCGGCGGTTGCGGCCGCGCCGCTTTGAAGCACGAAGTCCACGGCCTGGTCCACGGTCAGGATCTTGGCGGCCTGCTCGTCAGACATCTTGACGCCGTAGGAGTCTTCGAGCTCCTGGACCAGCGTGTACAGGTCGAGCGAATCGGCTTCGAGGTCCTCCTTGAAGCGCGTCGATTCCTGAATCGAGTCGGGATCGATCTCGAGCTCGTCGGCCAGGTGGGCACGGATCAGCGAGAAGACCTGTTGACGGTCAAGAGCCATTTCGGGGTTCAGACGGTAGCGGCGTGCTCGGACGCGCCGGGCGCGTCTGCGGAGCCGGGCGGGGACCTCAGCGCTCCGGCAGCCTCCAGTGCAGATCGGGTGGCTCCGATCACGTCCTCGCGCACCCCGCGTGCGGCCACCTCGATGGCGCGCGCAAAGCCGCGGCGGGTGAAGCGTCCATGCGCCACGACGCCGAGCCGCCGCAGGCCGAGCATGTAGGCCCCGCCGGGCGCCTCGGGATCGATCTCCTGGCGCAGGCTCCTGATCGCGGGCGACAGCAGCCACCCGCCGAGCTTGGCGCGCGGCGAGCTCATCGCCAGATCCCGCATGGCGTGCATCGTCCGCCCCGAGACTCCCTCGATCAGCTTGAGCGTGATGTTGCCCGTGAACCCGTCCATCACGACGACGTCGGCCACGCTGGCGGTCACCTGCGTGCCTTCGACGTTGCCGATGAAGTTGAGCCCAGTTCCACCAGACCCGGCGAGGTGCTCGTGGGCCGCCACGAGGTCGGGAGTCCCCTTCTCGGGCTCTTCTCCGTTCGAGAGCAGCGCCACCCGCGGATCCTGAATGCCGAGAACTGCGTGTGAGAAAGCCGAGCCCATGTGCGCGAACTGGACCAGGTGCTCGGGTCTGCATGTGACGTTCGCGCCGACGTCGAGCAGCAGCACCGGTCTCGCGCCGGGGATCGGAATCGGCAGGGCTAGCGCCGGCCGGAAGATCCCCCGGTCGCGACGCAGGTTGAACAGGCCGGCGGCGAGCGCCGAGCCGGTCGAGCCTCCGGACACCAGCGCCTGGGCGAGCTCGCCGGCAACGGCACGGGCGGCCTGCACGATCGACGCCTCTGGGGTCGATCGAACCGCGAACGCCGGATCCGCCGCCTTGGCGATTGAGATCGGGGCGTCGATCAGCTCCACGCCGTCTGCGACGGTGCCGATCTCCGACGCGGGGCCGAAGAGCAGCACGCGGATTCCGCGGGCGGCCGCGAGCGCGGCCCCGGCGGCTACCTCCGCCGGACCGAGATCTGCTCCACCTGCGTCAACGGCGACGGTGACCATCGCGCGCGTGGCCGCTCAAGCGCCGTGCTCCACCGCATCGGTCGCCACCACCTCGCGGCCTTTGTAGCTGCCGCACACCGGACAGACGCGATGAGGGAGCCTGGGGCTGTGGCACTGGGGACAGGCGTTGTAGCCGGGCGCCACTACCTTGTGCTGTGCCCGCCGTTTGGCCGTGCGGGCGTGAGACTGCTTTTGCTTTGGAACGGCCATAGGGGCGGGAGTGTAGCCGCGGGCCCCCGGGCGCTCCGCGTGGAACGACCCGCACCGTTACTCGAAGCGGATCTCGGACAGCTTGGCCCAGCGGGGGTCCGGTGGAGCGCCATGGCTGTGGTCGCCCTGGGCGTTATTGAGGTCAGCCCCGCAGACTGGGCAGAGACCCGCACACTCGGGACGACAGAGAAGCTGTGCCGGCAGCGAGAGCAGCAGAGCGTCGCGAGCCCAGGCCCGTAGGTCGAGGACCTCCCCCTTGAGATACGGAGAAACCAGGTCCTCCACCTCCCCGGGCTGCGAGACCTCGCGGGACTCCACGCCGACCGTGGGGACCGCTGCCTCCAGGCAGCGCATACACGGTCCGGCCAGCGTGGCGTCGAACCGCAGCCGTAGCGAGTAGCCATTGGCGTTAGTCCGGGAAACGTCGAGCTGGACCGGGATCAGAGGGGGCTCGACGGCGTACCGCTCCCCGCCCAACACCACTGGGTCTATCGCCACATCGAGTTCGAGCCTCCGCCCGGCACCGGAGCTGAGGCGCAGCCCGCCAAGATCGAAGGTGTCAGTCCGAACGGGCATCAGACCCGAGCTTAGCGGGGATTTTTCAGCCCTCAGACCCCCCGGTGGGCCGCCGACGCATGCGCTCGCACACCGGGGATCGGCCGCTCGAGGACGCGCTCAGATCCCGCTGGTTCGTGCGCTCTGACCCCCGTCGGGCCGTCGGGCGCCGAGACCGGCCATTATTGGCAGTCGTGTCTAGTTGGTTTCGATCCTATGGCTTCGCCGACATTCTGGATCAGCTCCTGATTGGCGCCTATCCCCTCGATCAGGACGACGTCACGATGCTCGACTGGATCGGCGTTCAGCGCATCATCAACGTCGTCGACGACGAGGAATATCCACCGGGAGACCGCGAGGTGGTTCAGGCGGCGTTGAAAGCGACAGGGATTGAGGAGTCCCGGCTCCCGCTCGTCGACTTCGGCGGGCTGCCGCCGGAGGCGATCGAATCGGTGGTGCAGGAAACCCTGCGCTGGCTCGCCGACGGCCAGCGCGTCTACTTGCACTGCCGAGCCGGCTGGCAGCGCTCGGCGGCGCTCGCGTCGGCGGTGATCGCTGTCCGGGATGGGATCGATATCAATCGGGCACTCGAGTTCGTGCAGGTCCGCAAGCCGTCTGCCGACCCGTTGCCGCACCAGCGGGAGGACCTAAGGCGCTGGTGGGACGAGCGCCGGCAAGTCGAGGACAGTGATGAGGGAGGCACCCGCCGCCAAGCCGGTGCGGGCGGAAAGGGCGTCGCGGACGGAAAGGACGTCGCGGACGGAAAGCGCGGGGCGCGCGGGAAGGCCGGCGCTCGCCAGACGGCTACTCCGCCGCCCGCAGCGGACGGAGCGTGAATTGCTCGTCATTCTCTGACTCTGCGGCGTCGCCGACCCCGACGCTGCGGGCGCCGACGGTTACCTGCTCGACCGCATCCAGGTCGCGACCCGCGCTGGCGGCACCGTGCTCCGCGAACCTGCGGGCGCCGGGCATAACGCGGGCCTCGTAGGAGCCAACGGTCTCGTTGTAGGCGCGCACCGTGCTGTTGAGCCTCGTCCCCAGCGTCGCCAGCAGGCTCGACAGCTTGGCCAGGCGCCCATGCAGCTCGCGGCCGAGCTCGGCGATGGCCTGGGCCGACTCCGCCACGCGCTCCTGTTGCCAACCGTAGGCCACGGCACGCAGCAGCGCCAGCAGCGTCGTCGGAGTGGCGATCAGGACCTGCTGGGCCATTGCTTCCTCGATCAGCGCGGGATCGGCTTCCAGCGCTGCGCCGTACAGATGCTCGGCGGGCAGGAACATGACCACGAAATCGGGGGCCGAGTCAAGCTTCGACCAGTACGACTTATCCGCCAATGCCCGGACGTGCTTGCGCAGCAGCCGCGAGTGCGCGCGAAAGTGCTGCTGGCGCTCTTCCTCATCGCGCGCCTGGTAGGCGTCGAGGACGCCCTGTAGCGGCGCCTTGGCGTCCACCATCACCTGTTTGCCGCCCGGCATGCGGACGATCAGATCGGGACGCAGCGATGACTCGTCCGAGACCAGCGAGGTCTGCTCGGCAAAATCGCAGTGGCGCACCATCCCGGCCAGCTCCACCACGTTCCGAAGCTGCATTTGGCCCCACTGGCCCCGAGCGTTCGGCTTGCGCAGCGCCGTCACCAGAGCGCCGGTCTCCGTGCGCAGCTTCTCGCCGGCCTCCGCCAGAGAGCGCACCTGGGCGGTGAGCGCTCCACGCGATTCCCGACGTTCGCGATCCAGCTGCAGGAGCTGCGCGTCGACCTTCCCGAGCTGTTCGCGAAGTGGCGCAACCAGACGCTCCACTGCTTGCTGGCGTTTCTCGAGGTCGCCCTTCGCTTCGGCCTGCGCGGTCCGCAGCTGCGCATTGGCGATCTCGGCAAGCTGCCCCATGCTGGATTGCAGCGCCTCGGAGCTCAGTGCCTTGAAGGTGTCGGAGAGCTGCTGCCTCGAGCGCAGCCGCGGCCACAGCGCCGCGACCGCCAGCGCGGCTCCGAGGATCATTCCCGTCACTAGCCAGATTGCGTTCATGTCGAGCTGTTCAGCATGGCGCGCGGAGCGGACGGAACTACAATCCGCCGATGCGGCAGCTCGCCGATGGGGTTTGGCAGCTGTCCGGCTGGCCGCCCAACAACGTCAACGTGTATCTGCTTGGCGATGTCCTGATCGACTCCGGGCTGGCGATAGATCGCCGCCGCCTATTGCGCCAGATCGCCGCCCGGCGGATAACCGCACACGCCCTCACGCACGCGCACTTCGACCACTACGGCGCGAGCCACGCCGTTTGCGAGCGTCTCGGGATCCCGTTGTGGTGCGGGGCCGCAGACGCCGAGGCCGTGGAGTCGGGCAAGATGGTCGCCCGCGGCGGACGAACGGTACCCGCGGCGAAGGCACATCCGGTTTCCCGGGCGTTGAAGGAAGGCGACGAGGTCGCCGGCTTCACCGTTCTCGACACACCGGGCCACGCCCCTGGGCACGTTTCCTACTGGCGAGAGTCAGATCGGGTATTGGTGTGCGGCGATGTGATGTGGGGATACAACCCGTTCCTGTTCTCGGGCGGCATCCGGGAGCCCTATCCGTTGGTCAGCCCCGACCCCCGGCTCAATCGCGAATCGGCCCGGCGGCTTGCGGCGCTCGAGCCGGCGCTCGTGTGCTTCGGGCACGGGCCGCCGCTCCGGGACGCGCCTATGTTCGTCAGCGCGGTGGAGCGCCTTCCGCGGTGATGGCCGACACCGTCCGCCGCCACCTCGTCGTCCGCGGCCGCGTCCAGGGCGTGTTCTTCCGCGACTCGCTCCGCGAGCGTGCCCAGCAAGCGGGCGTGGCGGGATGGGCCGGTAACCGGCCGGACGGAGCGGTGGAGGTTGTGCTTGAGGGCCCGCCGGAGGCAGTCGAGTCGGTGGTCTCCTTCTGCCGCTCCGGTCCCCCGCGCGCCGACGTCGAGGACCTCGAGGTCAGCGATCAGCGGCCCGAGGGTCTGAGTGACTTCAGCGTTCGCTGAGCGCCCGCTCGAAGGCCTCGCGCGCTGCCCTTCCCCGCACGGCGAACACGATGTGCTCCAGCCGCGTGTCGCCCTCCAGGTGGCGGCGAACCTCCTGCACCTCAATCTGCGCGGCATCCTCGATTGGGAAGCCGCCAACACCGGTGCCGAACGCAACCAGCGCCAGCGATCGCGCTCCGAGCTCGTTCGCCTTGCGGAGCGTGCTGGCGGTGGCACGGGCGATGATGTCGGCCGACGTCGGTCCGCCGAGCTCCATCGTCGCGGCGTGGATCACCCAGCGACAGGGCATCTCTCCGCCGGAGGTCTCGACCGCTTCGCCAAGCCCGATCGGAGCCCGGGTGCGGCTCTCGTGCTCGATCGCATCCCCCCCGGCGCGAGCGATCGCCCCGGCGACGCCCCCGCCGTGCAGCAGCCCCGTGTTGGCTGCGTTGGCGATCGCGTCGACCTCGAGCTGTGTGATGTCGGCCTCGAGTACCTCGATCCGGGCCACGACCGGATTGTTGCGAAGCGCCGGCCCGCGCGCGAACCGTCCGGGCCCCATAACGTGAAAAAGCGACTCGCCATTCCGGCTACGTGCTGCGTTATGGGGGCTATAGCCCCACTTTCGCAGCACGTGACCGCTGCGACGGGGCGCTTTTTCACGTTGTGGCGTGGCAGGCGCCCGAGGTTGGCGCCGCGCCACGGGGATGGACGCGCGCGGGGGGGGGATGGGAGCGCGCGGGGATGGGCAGGCCGCGGGGGCGTGGCAGGCCGCGGGGATGGGCAGGCCGCGGGGATGGGTGGCAGGCCGCGGGGATGGGCAGGCGCGCGGGCGCCGGCGCCTATCCGACTTCTGCTGGCTCTTCCTTGCCCGCTAGGCGATCACGCCCGCGCTGCACGGCTGCGATGAACTTCGTCAGGTTGACCTCAAGCGTGTTGAGGATGTCGTCCGCGTAGTCCTCTGCCCCTAGCCGGATCTCGCGCTCGCGAGCGCGAGCGTCCTCGATGATGTCCTCGGCTGCGCGCTCGGCCTGCTTGGTGATCTCTTCCTCGGAAATCAACCGCTCCTGACGGTCCCTCGCCTCCTTGACGATCCGCTCGGCCTCGCGCTTGGCCTCCGCCAGCATCTCCTGCCGCTCCTTGACGATCCAGCGCGCCTGCTTGATCTCCTCCGGGATCGTGGCCCGCATCTGGTCGAGGATGTCGTAGATCTCCTCCTTGTCGACGCGCACCTGATCCGTCAGTGGAACAGGCTTGGCGTTGTGGACCAGATCGTCGAGCTTGTCAATCAGTACGAGGACGTCCATTGCAAGACCTCTGTTTCGTCAATGGCCAAGGCGTTCCTTCAACGCTCGGGCCACCTCGTCGGGTACGAGATCATCGATGTCGCCGCCGAACGTGGCGAGCTCTTTGACCCCGCTGGACCGCAGGAAACTGTACTTGGCCGAGGCCATCAGGTAAACCGACTCGATCTCGGGCGCCTGCCGGCGGTTGAGCTGATTCATCTCCAGCTCGTACTCGAAGTCGGAGATCGCCCGCAGTCCTTTTACGATCGCCTTGGCTCCCGTCTCGTGGGCAAACTCCACAAGCAGCGTGCTGAACGTCTGAACCGAGACATTGCCGAAGTGTCTCGTGGCGTTTTCGACGAAGCGCACCCGTTCCTCGCCATCGAACATCGTCTTGCCCTTGCGCCAGGGCAGATTGACGACGCCGACGATCACCGCGTCGTACATGCTCGATGCACGACCGATGATGTCGAGGTGGCCGTTGGTGACGGGGTCGAAGGTGCCGGGGCAGATCGCGAGTCGGTTATCTGGTGGGGACATGGAAGATCAGGATCAGGGTGTCTCCGTAGCGCCGCCGGTCGAGTGGCACCAGGTCTAGTTCCAATGGTTTCCGCCTGTCGCTCTCGGCGACGACGCGGGCGCCCGGAGCGAGCACCGGCGTCAGATCCGCCGAGAGCGTCTTGCCGTAGGCGCTCGCGCGGCGGTATGGCGGGTCAATGAACACGAGATCGTATTGACGTCGGTCTCTGCGTGCGATTTGGAGGAACGCGGCGACGGTTTGCCGGCGCACCGTTGCACTCAGCTCAAGCGAGCGCAGGTTGCGCCGGATCGAGGCGACGGAGGCGGCAGCGGAGTCCACGAGCGTGGCCTCGGCGGCGCCGCGCGAGAGCGCCTCGATCGCCATCGCCCCGGACCCGGCGAACAGGTCGAGCACGCGTGCGTCCTCCACGTCCCCCAGGATTGAGAAGACCGCCTCCCGGACGCGGTCCGACGTGGGTCGCGTGAGGGCTCCGCGGGGGGCGACGATCGTCCGCCCCCCGAGCCGGCCGGCGACAATCCTCACGCTGCGTCCCGTTCGTTACTCGACGAGGGCAACGCTAGGCCGGAATCGGGGCCAGGGCCTGCGCCCCGTACCGCTCCCTCAACGCGTCGGCGAGAAGCGCGTGCTCTGGTAGCCGAAGCTCGGGGTCGAGCCCCTGGATGCGCTCCGCGTCCGCTCTTGCCCGCTCGAGCAGCTCCGCGTCGCGCGGCAACTGCGCGAAGGCAAGCTCCGCCGCGCCGTGCTGGCGGGTGCCGACGAGCTCTCCCTCACCTCTAAGCCGGAGATCGATCTCCGCCAGCTCAAAGCCGTCGCCATGACCCTCCAGTGCACGCAGGCGCGGGGCACTCCCCGGGCCGAACAGCAGGCAAATCGAGCGATGAGTACCACGCCCGACACGCCCGCGCAGCTGATGCAGCTGAGAGATTCCGTAGCGGTCGGCGTCCTCGATCAACATCACCGTCGCGTTCGGGACATCGATCCCGACCTCGATCACTGATGTGGCAACCAGCACGTCGGCCCGGCCGGAGGCAAACGCGGCCATCGCCTGCTGCTTGGCAGCCGGTCGCAGCTGACCGTGCAGCAGCGCGAGCGAAAAGTCGCGCAGCTCCGCGCGCTGCAGGCGCTCGAACTCGGCGGTCGCGGCCTTGGCTTGTAGCAGCTCGGACTCCTCTACCAAGGGGCAGACGATGAACGCCTGGTGACCGGCTCGGAGCTCCTCGCGAATGCGCTCGTAGGCGCGCGCTCGCTGAGTCTCGCTCGAGCACACGAATGTCTCCGTCGGTCCTCTGCCGCTAGGCAGCTGGCGGAGCACGGTGAAGTCGAGGTCGCCATAGCCGGCGAGAGCCAGTGTGCGCGGAATCGGCGTGGCCGTCATGTGAAGCACATGGGGACTCGAGCCGCTCGGTGATTTGGAATCGAGCGCTGCGCGCTGGCGGACTCCGAACCGATGCTGCTCGTCGACCACGGCGATCGCCAGCGCCGCAAAGCCGACCGGCTCTTCGATCAGGGCGTGGGTGCCGATCACCAGGGGCAGTTCGCCGGTTGCGAGTTTGGAGAGCAGGTCGCGACGCCGGCGCGCGGGCGTCGATCCCGTCAGCAGGCCGACCGGCACCAGCTCTGCCGCCAGCAGCGACTGGATGGTCGCGAAGTGTTGTTCGGCGAGCGTCTCGGTGGGCGCCATCAGCGCCGCCTGCATCCCGTGCTCGACGGCCCGGAGCATGGCGTAGAGAGCGACCACCGTCTTGCCGGAGCCGACTTCGCCCATCAACAGCCGCTGCATCGGCCGCGCCAGGGCGATGTCCCCATCGACGGCCGCGAGCGCACGCCGTTGGTCGCCCGTCAACTCGAAGGGCAAGAGCTCCGAGATCCAGCGCGCGGTCAGACGGCGCTCTGCATCGAGTACCGGCGCGGCGGCCGCGTGGCCCCGGGACGCGCGACGGGCGAGCAGCGCCAGCTGGGCCAGCAGCAGCTCCTCGTACGCCAGCCGGTCCGCCGCCGCGCGGCCGGAGCCGCCGCTGGGCTCGGGGAAATGCGAAGCCGCCAGCGCCGCCGCCCGATCGGGCAGATGCCGGCGGGCGCGCAGCACTGCCGGCAGCGGCTCGAGGACATCGACGAGCGCGCCCGCGTGGTCGCGCACCAGCGACAGAATCTGGGTGGAGCTGAGGCCCTCGGTCGCCGGGTAGTGGGCGACGGATCCGTCGCCGCCGGCGGCTTCCGAGCTCGGGGCGTGCGCCTGTACCTGAAAGCGGCCCCGGGCCCGCAACTTCCCGTGCAACACCAGCCGCGTCCCGGGCGAGTAGCGTCGCTCGAGCCAGGGCTGGTTGAAGAAGGTCGCCTTCACTTGGCCCGTGCTGTCGGCGACCGTAGCCTCAACCAGCGGGCGCATGCCCCGACGTCGCACGGAGCGGGAAGCGATGCGCCGGACCTCTACCACCACCGTCGCGCTTTCCCCGACCTGGAGCTGCCCCAGGGTGCGGGCTTCCCGCCGATCGCGCGGCAAGTGATCGAGCAGGTCCGCAACCGTCCGCAGACCGAGCGTCTGCGCCGCCCGTCGGGCTTTGGCGCCGTCGAGCGACAGCGGCGCCGCGAGCCTCGAGGGTCGCGGGTAGTGGATCGGCGCGGCGTGAACCTCCTCGAGTGGCAGCGTATGTGAGGTGGCGAACGCCCTGACTGGCATGGCGGCGAGCGCATCATGCATGGCGGCCCGGTCGGCTCGGTTGCCGCTCTCGGAGTGCGCGCGACGAAAGCTACTCAGCGCTCAGCAGCCACCAATAGCTCTGCTGGCCGCCGTCTGAGAGCTCGAATTCGACCTCGCCCGCCGCCAGCGCCTGGACAGTCTCGTCATCAAGCGGCGCGTCCACTCCTCGCAGACAGGTGATCAACTCGGCGTGATCGGCGAGTTGCTCCAGCACGCCGCGCAGCGTCTGCAGCGGCTGTCCCCAGGCGACGATTTCCTCCTCGACGAATCCCACCGCCTCGCCCTGGCGAAAGCGACCTCGGGCGTCGTCGCGCGCGGCCGGAGCCACCGCCCCGGTTCGCACCCGCGCGAGCGTCGCGACCATCGTGCCGGCGTTCTCCGCCGCGGTGCGTGCCGTATCCAGGCTCACCGCTGCAGCCAGACCGGCCTGCTGGGAGCGTGAGCGAACGACCTCCACGGTCCTGTCGGACAGCTCGGCGGCTCGCTCGGCGGCAAGCACCACGTTCGGGCTGTTGGCCAGCACCACCACCTGCTCGGCATCGATGGCGTGAATCGCGGCGAGCAGGTCGTAGGTCGATGGGTTGAGCGTCGGGCCCCCGTCGAGCACGTACACGCCGAAGCTCTCGAACAGCGCACGCATACCGTCGCCGGTGGCGACGGCCACCGCCCCGCAAACCGCGGCTTCGTCCGCCTGCGCAAGCCGCTCGTCGCGGCGCTGCACCTGCTCCCGCATGTCGGCGACGTCGAGGTGCGAGACGGTCCCGACGCCGGCGAACAGCGCCGTCGCCGCGTTGGGGTCGTCCGTGTGGACGTGAACCTTGAGCGTCGCTGGGTCGCCCACGACGAGCACGGAGTCGCCCAGGCGCTCGAGCGCCTGCGCGTAGCGTGGCGGCTCGAGCCCCGTCCCCGTGACGGCGAAGTTCGTGCAGTAGCGATACGTCGTCGAGGAGTGCTGAGGGTGGCTCACGCGGGCCGCCTGGCGATGCTGAAGCGGCGGTGGCTCCGAGCCCCGCAGCGCGCCGATGATCCCGGCCAGCAGCACGGTGAGCCCGTAGCCACCCGCATCGACGACTCCAGCTTCGCGCAGCACCGGCAGCAGATCGGGCCCCCGCTCCACCGACGTCTTCCCTACCTCGAGGGCGCGTTCGATCACCTCTGCGATCACCGCGTTCTGTTCCTCCGCACTGGCATCCGCGGACAGGCGTGAGTTGCGCGTGTGTGCCAGCTCCGAGACGATCCGAGTCGCCATCTCGCGCACGACGGTGAGGATCGTTCCCTCCGCCGGATCGCGGACCGAGCCGTAGGCCTGGTTGGCGGCCCGCGCCATGGCCGCTCCGATCAGCACGGGATCGACCAGCTCGCCAGGGCGGCTGGCGAGCTCCTCGGCCGCGCCGCGGATCAGCTGCGAGAGGATCACGCCCGAGTTGCCTCGCGCGCCGAGCAGCGCCGCTCGGGCTACCGAAGCGACGATCTCATCGCGGCCGATATCGTCGATCGTCCGATCCTTCGAGGCTCCTTCCAGGCGATCGAGCTCCTGCAGGACCGCTCGCAGCGTCAACACCATGTTGTCGCCGGTGTCCCCGTCGGCGACGGGAAAGACGTTGAGCTCGTTGACCTCCTCGCGCCGAGCTTCAAGCGCGGCGAGCGCGGCCTCCAGTACGGCGCGGAAGCGGACGATGCTGGGGTCTGACACGATTGCGGCGCTAATCGCCATGCAAGGCAGCGCCCGCGGCCGCTGTGGGCATCAACGCGCCTTGGCGACCTTGCCGGCCTTGAGGCAGCGAGTACACACGTACACACGCCGGGGGGTGCCACCGTCGTCGATCCGTACGCGTTGCAGGTTGGGATCGAAGCGCCGCTTCGTGGCGACCATCGAGTGGCTGCGGCTGTGTCCGAACGCCGGACCCTTTGAACACACGTGACAGACCTTGGGCATGGCGGGGCGAGTATAGACGGCGCTAGCTGGGTAAAGCTGCCGGGATGGCGGGGATCGGTCACACTTTGCCCACGCACGGACTCGCCGACATCGAGCTTCCCGATCGCTACGCGCTGGTGCGTCACATCGCGGACGGCGGCATGGCGTCCGTATGGTGCGCGCAGGATTCGCTGCTCTCTCGCAAGGTGGCGATCAAGGTGCTGGCGCCGCGATTCAGGCAGGACGACCGGGCGGTTCGCTGCTTCGAGCGCGAGGCGCGGGCGGCCGCGCGGCTGTCCACTCATCGCAACATCATCACGATCTACGACGTCGGCGAGACGTGGGCTCTCGGGGACGCCGCCGAAGGGACTGCAAGGGTTCCAGGGCCGCCGTTCATCGTGATGGAGCACCTGGCCGGCGGCACGGTGGCAGATGCCCTGCGCCACCGCCACGTCAGCCTCGAGGAGGCCCGAGGCTGGATCCACGAGGCCGCCGCCGCGCTCGATTACGCGCATGAGCAGGGCGTGGTCCACGGCGACGTCAAGCCGGCCAACATGCTGCTGGACGGCAATTCCGTACTCCACATCGCGGACTTCGGGATCGCCAGGATCGCCCACGAGGACACGATCAGCGGCACCGGCAACCTGTTCGGGACCGCGGCCTACATATCTCCGGAGCAGGCACTCGGCGAGCGGGCCAGCGCCGCCAGCGATCGCTACGCGCTGGCGGTCGTGTCATTCGAGCTGCTGGCCGGCCAGCGTCCTTTCACGACCGAGGGCTTCGCGGCGCTCGCCCGCTGCCACGTGGAGCAGGAGCCACCAGCCGCCAGCTCGTGTCGACCGACCTTGCCGCCGTCGCTCGATCCCGTGCTCAGACGCGGCATGGCCAAGCATCCCGGGGAGCGCTGGCCAACGGCTGCGGCGCTCGCCGCTGCCATCGATGCCGGACTGTTCGAGCGGCGGGTCTCGTTTTCGCCCGCCGGCGCGCCGCTACCGGCTGGCAGACGGCGGCCTCGGCGACCACATCTTGGTGGGCGGCCTAAGGCTTGGCTGGCTGCGACGGCCGCCGTCGCTGCGCTCGCGGTGGCCGGAATCGTCGCCACCCAGTCAGGAGCCCCAAAGCGCGGTCACCTCGTGGCGGCAAGCCGATCGCCACACGCGTCGGCCAGCACGACCCCCGCGCTCGTGCATGCAACCCGGCAGCCGGCGACTTCCACCCCCGCGAACCATGCTCCGGGGACCAAGCCCGCAGCGCCCCGTCGGCCCAGTTCGACTCAGTCGGCCGACTCGCTGGAGGCGCAGGGCCACAGCCTGATGCTCGCCGGGCGCTACAACGAGGCGGTCCAAGTTCTCGAACAGGCGCTTCACGCCGCCGCCCCCGGAAGCCTCGTCTACCAGTGGGCGCTCTACGACCTCGGTCACAGCTATCGGGAGCTGGGCGACCTACAGGCAGCCATCCCTCTGCTCCAGGAGCGGCTTGGATACCCGGATGAGCGCCAGATCGTCCAGAACGAGTTGAATGCGGCGTTGAGCCAGTATCGCGCGGATGCCGCCCCGGGCTCCTCGCCGGCGGGCGCGAACACCGGGGGCGGCCGGGCGGGTGGTCCGCCGGGAGACGGTCCGCCGGCAGACGGTCCGCCGGGAGACGGACCGAAGCACGGCCACAACGGCGGCTAGCGCGGCGCCCCCACCCGCAGCTTGACCGCCAGCGCGGCCAAGGCAGCCTGCGCCGCCTGGCGGCCCGTGTCCCGCTTGGACCCTCCGCTCACGCGCTCGAGCGCCTGTTCCATGCTGTCGACCGTCAGCACACCAAAGCCGCACGGGACGCCGGTGTCCAGCTGAACCCGCTGGATGCCACGTGCCGCCTCGCTGCACACGTAGGCGTAGTGATCGGTCTCGCCGCGAATAACCGCACCGAGACACACGACGGCGTCGTAGCGGTCCGATCGCGCGGCGTAGCTTGCGATCAACGGCAGCTCGAATGCTCCCGGCACGTCAAAGCGCTCGACACTGCCCACCCCCTCCTCCGACAGCGCCGCCCGGGCCCCCTCCTCGAGCTTGTCGGCGAGCTCGGCGTAGAACCTCGCCACACACAACGCGACGGCGGTCCCGCGGTCTGGGCTCACTCGCCGTGGCGCTCCTCGTGGAGCATCTCCTCGTCGAGCGCCAGGCCCTGATGGTGCAGCGTGTGGCCAAGCCGGTCGCGCTTGGCGCGTAGGTACGCCTCGTTGTGAGGGTTCGGCAGGTGCTGGATCGGGATCTGGTCGGTGACCGACAGGCCGTAGCCCGACATGCCTGAGATCTTCTTCGGATTGTTGGTCAGGATGCGGATGCTCGACAGTCCCAGGTCGACCAGGATCTGGGCGCCGATCCCGTAGTCGCGCAGGTCGGCGGGCAATCCCAAGCGGAGGTTGGCGTCCACGGTGTCCAGCCCCTCCTCCTGGAGCTTGTAGGCCCGGAGCTTGTTGAGCAGCCCGATGCCCCGGCCCTCCTGGCTCAGATAGAGCAGCACGCCCCTGCCCTCGCGCTCGATCATCGCCAGCGCCGACTCCAGCTGCTCGCCGCAGTCGCAGCGCAGCGAGTGGAACACGTCCCCGGTGAGGCACTCGGAGTGCACCCGCACCAGGACGTTGGCTGTGCCCGCGACCTCTCCTTTGACGAGCGCGACGTGGTGCTTGTTGTCGACCAGCGAGCGGTAGCCGATGGCCACGAACTCGCCGAACGCCGTTGGCAGGTTGGTCGCCACCACGCGCTCCACGAGCTTGTCGTGCCCGCGGCGATAGGCGACCAGGTCGGCGACCGTGACCATCTTCAGCTCATGCCGCTCGCAGTAGCCCACGAGGTCGTCGACCCGCGCCATCGTCCCGTCGTCGTTCATGATCTCGCAGATCACGCCGGCCGGGATCAGGCCCGCCAACCGCGCTAGGTCGACCGCGGCCTCCGTCTGCCCCACTCGCTCCAGCACGCCGCCGGAGCGGGCCTTCAACGGAAACACGTGCCCCGGCTGCACCAGGTCTCGCGGAGCGGTGCCAGGGTCGATCGCCACCTGGATCGTGCGGGCCCGGTCGTAGGCCGAGATGCCAGTCGTCACGCCGTCGCGGGCCTCGATCGAGACGGTGAACGCGGTCTCGAAGGCCGACTCGTTCTTGGCGGCCATCAGGTCGAGGCCCAGTTCGTCGCAGCGCTCGGGAGTCATGGCTAGGCAGATCAGTCCCCGCCCCTCCTTGCTCATGAAGTTGATCGCCTCGGGCGTCACGAACTGCGCGGCGATCGTCAGATCGCCCTCGTTCTCCCGGTTCTCATCGTCGACCACCACCACCATGCGGCCGCGGCGGAGGTCTTCGATCGCGTCTTTGATCGTGGCAAACGGGGTCTTCGTTGAACTCATTGCCTCTCGTTCCCGTCGCGATGCAAGAGCTTCTCAACATATTTCGCCAGCACGTCGGCCTCCAGGTTCACTCGCGTCCCCGGCTCCGCAGCGCCGAGGTTCGTGCGCCTCAGCGTCTCCGGTATCAGCGAGACGGTAAAGCATCGATCCGAAAGCTCTGCAACTGTGAGTGAAACGCCATCGACGGCGATCGACCCCTTCTCGACCACGTAGGCCAACAGCTCGCGCGGGGCCTCGAGCTCCAGGCGTCTGGCGAAGCCGTCCTCGGCAACGGATAAAACGGTGCCCAGAGCGTCGACGTGCCCCTGCACGATATGGCCCCCGAGCCGGTCGCTGGGGCGCATCGGAAGCTCGAGATTCACCGGCGTCCCGGCTACGGCGGCCGCGAGCGAGCTCCGCGCCAACGTTTCATTCATCAGCTGGGCCGTGAAGGATCCGTGCTCGACGCTGGCGACTGTCAGGCAGACGCCATTGACGGCGACTGAATCCCCCTGCCGGAGCTCGGCCGCCAAGGGGCTGGCGACCGTGAGGCGCATCCCATCCGGCTCCGCCACCCCCTGCTCGATCCGGCCCACGGCCTGTACCAAGCCGGTGAACATCACCATTCCTTGAGGCGCGCTGAGATCAGCAGGTCGTCCTCCAGGCGCTGGCATTCGAGCGCCGAGGCCCGCGCGGCGCCGGCGATCGTCTCGGCACCCTCGCCCTCCAGCGCCGCCCGCGCGGTCCGCCCGCCGAGCACCAGCGGCGCCAGGAACAGCCGCACCTCATCGATCTCCCCCGCGTCGAGAAACGCGCCGGCGAGGTGCGGGCCACCTTCGAGCAGGATCGAGCTGACGCCGGTCAAGCCCAGCTGCTCTAGCGCGGAGCGGACCCTGGCCGTCTCGTTCTCCCCCGGCGCCACGATCACCTCGGCGCCGTGCGTCTCAAGCGCATCGGTCGCCGCCCGGGGAGCGGCGCGCGAGACGACCACGGTCAAGGCGACGCGCCGGGCGTCGCGGATGAGCTTCGAGTCGACCGGAAGGCGGGCCAGGGAGTCAAAGACCACACGGCGCGGCTGGCGGTGAACGTCTTCCAGGCGGGCCGTGAGCTCGGGGTCGTCGGCCAGCGCCGTGCCGATGCCCACTGTGACCGCGTCGCACTCCGCGCGCCAGCGGTGGGCCCTGACACGGCTGGCCTCGCTGGAGATCCACTTGGAGTCACCGCCTTGTGTCGCCACCTTGCCGTCGAGCGTCATCGCCGCCTTGAACAGGACCCATGGCCGGCCGGTCCGGGCCCACTTGCGGAACGGCTGGTTCAGAAGCCGAGCCCGGGCCACCAGCTCCCCATCGGCGACCACGACCTCGATCCCCTCGTCGCGCATGATCCCCAGCCCCCGGCCCGACGCATGCTCACTCGGATCGTCGGCGGCGACCATGACCCGGCGAATCCCCGCCTCGCGGATGGCATCGGTGCAAGGCGGTGTCTTGCCGTGGTGGCAACAAGGCTCCTGCGATACGTACAGCGTGGCACCGCTCAGCTCGTGATCGCCCGCGGCGCGGATGGCCTCGACTTCGGCATGGGGACCGCCGAAGGCACCGTGGTAGCCCTCGGCGATCGTCACCTCACGGGTGGCGATCACTGCACCGGCGAGAGGATTGGGGCTGACCCGGCCGCGCCCGTTCTCGGCGATCTCGATCGCCCGGGCGAGGTGGCGGTGGTCTATGTCGGTCCCGGTGGGCATCAACCTAAGCCTACGAACAGCGGCCTCCGCCCAAGCGGTAGACGCTGATCTGCGGTCCCGGAAGCCGGTAGGCGCTCGGGTAGTAGTCGATCGAGAAGTCGAAATTGAAGGGCACGGGGCGAGCCCCGGGCGCGAACGGGCTGACGCGATAGACGAGGCGCCCCTGCCTGGCAAGCGCGGCGTAGTAGGCGATCGCGCCCCGGGCGAGACCGGGCTGGGCGAACGCGCGCCCTGCCTGGAGCGACCCCGTGAGAACCCAGCAGTACCCCTGCTGCACGTACTGCTTCAGCAGCGACGGTCGCAGCGTGCGTTCGTACTGATCTACCGGGACATATCTCAGCCTGCCCCCCGGCAGCGGACGGCCGTCCTCGGCGATGCCCGAGAGCCAGGTCGGATAGCGCCACCAGCGCTCGCCGGTCGGGGTCTGAGGCAGTGAGCGGCCGATGTCCGTGGCCCACGCGTCGGGCACGTCCGGTTCCAGCACCACGCGCGAGCCGGCCGGCACGTGGGCCACCATCCAAGCCCGGGCAAGCGTCCGGGTGTCCGCGCGCGAGAGCACGAGGTCGTCGTGGACATCGGTGACGATGCTCTGGGCCAGCAGCGCAATGGCCACGAGCGCCGCCGCCGGCAGGAGTACGGAGCGCGCCGCGCCGATGCTCGGCCAGGGGGCGGCGGCGAGTGCCTCGCGGGCCAGGCGCAGCAACTGGAGCGTGCCGTAGGCCGCGAGCAGCGCGACGATCGGAAATGCTGGCAGCAGCCAGCGCCCGAAGAAGCGCTGCTGCTCGCCCATGAAGACGATGTAGGCGATCGGCACAGCCACCAGCATCAGCGCCATCGCCACCCGCCGCCGGGCGATGAGCGCGACGGCACCGGCGACCGCCGCGAGGGCCGGAACCCAGCCCATGCCCCAGGTGAAGGTCCACAGGTAGTAGTCGATGCCGCCGCCCTGGGACGTTCCGAGCTTGAACGGCTGCGAGCCGGCGGCGAGCGAGGCCTGTTCGGTCAGCCCGCTCCAGAAGGCGTGGAAGTCGAGCATCGAGAACGGGTTGGCGAGCACGAACGCGCCGAGCGCCACCGACAGGCCGAACGCCAGCCTGCGCCCGGCGACGGCGGTCGTGCTGGCGCGGGCAGCGGACACCGACGCGACGAGCAGGCACAGCAGCGTGATGCCGCCGGTGTACTTCGTGGCCGCCGCCAGACCGATTCCGGCCCCGGCGATCAGGTAGTCGCGCAGCCGCCCCCCGCGGATTACCCCGGCGACGCCCCACAACGACAGGGTCAGCGGCGCCAGCGTCGGCACGTCGTTGACGGCCACGTGGCTGTAGTAGACCGGCAGGAACGCCAGCCCGAACACGGCCGCAGCCAGCAGACCGCAGAGACGGCCGAAGAGCCGCGCGCCGGCGAGGTACAGCAACCACACCGACGCCGTCCCCAGGACCGCGGCCACCACGCGCGCCAGCGTGAAGACCGCCCTAGGGTCTGTCGTGAAGGCTCTGCCGACGGCGTCTCCGGACCCGAACCACAGCTCGGACACGATGTGCAGCAGGTATGAGTAGGCAGGCGGGTTGAGGAAGTAGCGAGGGTTGTAGTCGTGGCCGAAGAAGGCGATCGCCCGGGGCACGAAGTGCTGGGCCTCGTCGACGTCATAGCTGTACGGGAGTCCTTGCTTGACGCCCCACAGTCGCAGCGCGAGAGTGGCCAGGAGCAGTAGCGCCAGCGCCACATGAATGCGGTCGACAGGCGCCTGCCGCCCAGGCCGGACGGGTGCCCGGGGCGCCCCACGGTCGGCGATGTCCGGCACCGCAGCGGGGGTTCTGCGGGGCACCGGAGGCGAGACGGTGGTGCTCATGGCTCGGACGAGTATCCCGCTACCGTGTTGCGGTTAGAGCGCCGCCCCAACAAGCTCGTAGAGGCCGCCGTGAAGCTCATCATCCAGATCCCCTGTTTCAACGAGGAAGGCCAGCTGGCGCTCACGCTCAGCCGCCTGCCGCGCGAGGTGCCGGGCTTTGAGCGCGTGGAGTTGCTTGTCATCGACGACGGATCGAGCGATCGAACGATCGAGGTGGCCCGGGCCGCAGGCGTCGACCACGTGGTCCGCCTGACGACTCACAAGGGGCTGGCTGCCGCCTTTCAGGCGGGACTCGACGCCAGCCTGAAGCTCGGCGCGGACGTGATCGTAAATACCGATGCCGACAACCAGTACGAGGGTTCTGAGGTCCCCAGGCTCGTCGAGCCGATTTTGCGCGGTCACGCTGACATGGTCGTGGGCGACCGTCAGGTGTCGGCGATCGAGCATTTCTCGGGGGCCAAGAAGCTGCTGCAGCGCCTCGGCTCCTGGGTGGTGCGACAGGCCTCGGCAACCGAGGTTCCGGATGCCACCTCGGGGTTCCGTGCATACAACCGGGAAGCCGCCCTCCAGGTCCAGGCCGTCTCGAGGTTCACCTACACGCTGGAGACGATCATCCAGGCCGGCAAGCTGCTGGTGGCCATCGATCACGTCCCGGTCAGGACCAACCCCAGAACGCGCGAGTCGCGGCTGTTTCCGTCGATCGGTTCCTACGTGCGACGCAACGCGCTTTCGATCTTCCGCCTGTACTCGCAGTACGAGCCGCTCAAGGTGTTCTGGACCGGCGCGGTGGTGGTCGGGTTGGTCTCGCTTGGTGTGTTCGTCCGCTTTCTGATCTTCTTCGCCGAGGGTCACGGACGCGGTCACGTACAGTCGCTGATCGCGGGCGCGGTGCTGTTCAACACGGCGATGCTGCTGGCTTCGCTCGGGGTGATCGGAGACCTGCTCGATGCCCAGCGGACCCTTTCCCAGCGCACCTTCGAGCGCGTGCGGCGGATCGAGCTTCAGATGGGCGTTGAGCCCTCTCACTACGAGCCGGCGGGCAAGCCGGTGCCCCACAACGGAGCGGACACCGAGACCGAGCGGGACGACCGCCAGGCACTCGGGGTATGAGCGCCACGGCCGGCATGCCCCGGGCCCAAGACCGTCCCCGAGACGCCCCGGCCGGCAATCTTTTCGACAAGCACGGCTCGCGCAACCCCTTGGTGCGGAAGCTCATGGCCCGCTTCGAGCGCTCGCTCAGGGAGCTGTTTGAGACCGCCGGCCCGGCTTCGGCGCTCGACGTGGGATGCGGCGAAGGAGTAATCACCCAGGCCTGGGCCGAGCGCCTGGAAGCCGGAAGGGTCGTCGGAGTCGATGTCGATGACCCGGTGCTGGTAGAGGAATGGGCCACCCGACGGCGGCCAAACCTCGAGTTTCTCCCCGCGGATGCCAGCAGGCTGCCGTTCGCGGACGGCGAATTTGACATGGTGGCCGCGATCGAGGTTCTGGAGCACGTCGAGGATCCCCGCCGGGCGCTGGCCGAGATGGCGCGTGTGGCCACCTCATACCTGCTGATATCGGTCCCGCGGGAGCCACTCTGGCGGGCTCTGAACCTGGCCCGCGGCGCGTACGTGCGCGAGTGGGGAAACACGCCCGGGCATCGCCACCATTGGTCGCGGCGCGGGCTCGGCCGGCTCATCCGGCCTTACGGCCGGGTCGTAGCGGCGCGCGCACCGTTTCCGTGGCAGATGCTGCTGGTGCGTGTGGGGTGAGCGAACAGCTGATGCTGCTGGTGCGCCCGCGGTGAGCGAACCGCTGGCGTCCGCGGAGACTCGAAAGTCAGTCGGCTCGCGCGCCGCCAACGGCGGCCGGCCGGCGGCGGGCAAGAAGGGCTACGTCCCCGGCGCCCGAGTGCTGTCGATCGGGATCGCCTCGACGGGGATCTTCACCTTCCTGTACCTGGCGACCGCGAGCCATGTGCTCGACAAGGCTTCGTACAGCCGGATCTCGCTCTGCTGGGCGATCATGTTCGTGATCCTGTCGGTGATCTACCGGCCGATCGAGCAGCTGCTCTCGCGCACGATCGCCGACCGGCGCGCCCGTGGTCTACACGGCCATCCACTTCGCATCCCGGCGTCGATCCAGCTGGGCTTCGCGCTCGTGTTCCTGGCGGCCGCGCTCTCGCTGCGACACGAGATCGAGCACGGCATGTTCGACGGCTCGACGGCGCTCTACTGGATCCTGGTGATCGGCGTGCTGGCCTACGCGGCGAGCTACTTCGCCCGTGGCTGGCTCGGCGGCCATCAGCGGTTCGCCCTGTACGGCGGCCTCGTATTCCTCGAATCCACGTCGCGGTTTCTGTTCGCCTTGGCGGTTGCGGTCGGGATCGGCTCGGGCCAGGGAGCGGTGGGACTGGGAATGGCCGTGGCGCCATTCGCGTCGCTGTGCGTGATCCCGTTCGCGTTCTCCAGAATTCAGCGACCGCCCCCGAGCGGGCTTGAGGAGCTGCAGGTCGCCGACGCGGCGCGCGAGGGCCCCGCCCACGGACAGCTCGAGGAGGCGGCGACCGATTTGACGCTCCGGCACGGCTCGCGCTTCGCCGTTTCGGTGGTGGGGATCATGTTCGCCGAGCAGACCCTGATGAACGCCGGCGTGCTGATCGTCGCCGCTAAGTCGGGCGGCACGATCAGTACGGGACTGACCGGGTTCGTGTTCAACGTGCTGCTGATCGTCCGGGCCCCACTGCAGCTCTTCCAGGCGATCCAGACGGCGATCCTTCCGCATCTGGCGGGACTCGAGGCGCAGGAGAGCGGCGAGGAGTTCCACCGCGCCGTGCGCACGACGATCTTGGCGATCACCGCCTTCGCCGGAGTCGTGGCGCTTGGGCTGCTGGCGATCGGCCCGCCCGTGATGACCGCCTTCCTCGGCCACAACGGAGCCGGCTACTACCACCGCCTCGGCCTCGCGGTCGTCGGCATCGGCATGGGCCTGCACCTCGTTGCCGGGACGCTCAACCAGGCGGCTCTGGCCCGCGGACGCGCGGCGCTGGCCGCCGCCGCGTGGCTCTTCGCCGCAGCGCTGTTCGTGGCGTTTGTCGCGGCGCCGACAATCTCCTCAGAAGTCACCCGGGTCGAGGTCGGCTACTGCCTCGCGGCGGGTGTCCTGTGCGCGCTGCTGGGAGCCTTATACGTGCGCGGCGCCGCCGCCAAGGCAACGGCCTGACGGGTTCCTCACCCGCTTCGCCGAGGGCGGAACTAGGCGCCGGTGGCCAGGCTGCGGCAGGTCGGGTCTTTGCTGGCGGCGCTGTGCAGCTGTGGGTTGTTCTCGGGCGCGATGCTTGACATCCCGGCCAACGCGTTGCGCACGTCTGCCTGGACCTTGGTGGCGGAGGCATTGAAGGCGCTTTTGCTCGTGGTGGGGATCTGCGCGGCGTCGGCGGCCGCCGTATCCAGACTGGTCTTGGCCTGGCTGAACACCTGCACCAGCATTTGGGCGATCGACTTGCCGTGTGACACGGCCGGCGTGCCCGCGGCGACGAGCTCGGTGTTGGCGGAACCGGTGGCGGCGGCGAGCGCATCGATGAACTGCACGTAGCCGGATTTCGTGGCACTGAGCGACTTGCTGCTGGCCACCGACTGCAGCTTGACCCCGGCCGTCTCGACGGCCGACTTCCAATTCGATGCCGCCGTACAGACCGACTTGACATAGGCAGAGGCCGCGACGCCCGAGGACTTCGACGATGAGCCGCAGCCGGCGAGCGCCAGCGCGGCGGCAGCCAGCGCGGCCGCCACCCTGCGATTGGACCGGATCACCGGCGAAACAGTAGCGTCGCCGGCCGCTAGACCGCGCCCGACGCAGCGACGATCTCGGCGTACGCCGCCGCTGGATCTGGCGAACCGAAGATCGCCGAACCGGTGACCAGCACGTTCGCCCCGGCATCGGCGCAGCCTGCGACGGTGTCCCGGTGGACGCCGCCGTCGACCTCGAGCGCGATCCGCTCCGGGAGCGCCGCCCGCATGCGGGACAGCTTGCCGAGCGATGCCGGGATCAGCTCCTGGTTGCCCCAGCCAGGATTGACGCTCATGCAGAGGGCCATGTCGAGCATGTCGTAGGCGACCACGTCGAGAGTCGAGAAGGAGGTCGCCGGGCAGACGGCGACGCCCGCGCTGCAGCCCGCGTTCCTGATCGCCTGAAGCGCGTAGTGCACGTGCGGCGTGGCCTCGACGTGAACCGTGATGTTGTCCGCTCCCGCGCGCGCAACCTCCTCCACATGGCGCTCGGGATGCTCGATCATCAGGTGGACGTCGACGACCCCGCCGGCGTCGTGCACGCGGTCGGCAACCGCGCCGACGGCCACCGCTCCGAACGTGATCGGGGGTACGAAATGCCCGTCCATGACGTCGACGTGGATGACCCGCGCCCCCGCCGCCAGGACCTCGTCGACCTGTGCGCCGAGCCGCGAGAAGTCGCTGGAGAGGATCGAAGGCGCAACGCGACGCCGGCTCAGGATCTCCTCGGCGGGCCCCCGGCCCATCAGCCCCTCCGAGGTTGAGGACGGCCCACTACACGGCCTTCAGCATGCTGCCGTGGCAGTGGTTGCAGGCCACTATCGACGTGCTCGACATGCGCACGATGGTCGAGTGCTCGCCGCAGTTCGGGCACACCGAGACGAGCTCGAAACGGTGCAGGCACCACACGCAGCGGTAGTGACCAGGGACGGCGGTGGGACGCAGCCAGGGCTCACCGCAGTCAGGGCACTCCATCCCAAGCTTGCCGTTGGCTTCGGGAGACACTCTGGCGGAGCTTAACGACGCCCGCGGCGTGCTCTTTACATTTTGGGCGCCGCTACTCAGGCCGCTTCCCGACGCAAAGCGGCGATGAAGAACCCGTCGGTCCCGTCGCGGTGCGGCAACAGTTGGAGGCGCTGCTGGATCGCGAAGTCCGGATGTCCGGTGAGAAAATCGTCGATCAGCTGCGTCCCCTCGGCCCGCGAGATCGTGCACACGGAGTACACCAGCGAACCGCCCGGACCAGTCGCCTCCGCCGCCGACTCGAGCAGCTCGCGCTGCAGCGAGGCCAGCGCGGCGATCGACTCCGGCGTGGCCCGCCAGCGGACATCCGGCCGCGACTGCAGCGTGCCGAGGCCGGAGCAGGGTGGATCGAGCAGCACGCGATCGAAGCGCTGCCCGTACGGCCGCTGGCGGGCGTCTGAGACCTCCACCCGGACGCCGCTTGCGCCCATGCGTGCGCAGGTGCCCGCGAGCGCGGTGGCCCGCCCCGCGTGCCGCTCCACGGCCACGATCTCCGCCCGGTCTGCGCTCAAGGCCGCCAAGTGGGTCGTCTTGGCGCCAGGCGCGGCGCAGAGGTCGAGGATCCGCTCGCCGGGCTGTGGCGCGAGCATCTGCGCGACGCGCATGGAGCCGCGCGACTGTGGCATCACGGCGCCCCGGCGCCACAGCTCCGACTCCTGCACGTCGAACGGCCCGTCGAGAACCAACCCCTCGGGAACCTGTGGCGCCGGACGTGCCGGCACCGGCAGCTGGGCGATGACCTCGGCTGGCGTGGTCACCAGCGTGTTCACTCGCAGCGCGGACTGCGCCGGCGAGTTGACCCGCCGTAGCAGCGCCCGCGCCTCCTGCGCCCCCAGTTCGTGCCACCAGCGCTCGGCCAGCCAGACGGGCACGGAGTGAAGGATCGCGGCCCGCGCGGCTGTCTCGTCGCCTAGCCCAGCCATCAGCTGCGGGGCCTCACGCGCCGCCCGGCGCAGGACGGCGTTTACCAGCCGCGCCCCCGGCGCGCCACCGGACTTGGCCAGCTCAACGCTGTCGGAGACGGCGGCGTGCTCGGGTATGGCGTCCGTGAACAACAGCTGAAACAGGCCGAGACGGAGCGCCGTCAACACCATCGGCTCGAGCCGGCCAACCGGCCGGTCGGCGAGCCGTTCGAGCACGTAATCGAGCGTCGCCCGCCGCTGGACCACCCCGTAGGACAGGTGCATGGCCAGGGCGCGGTCCCGCGGCTCGAGTCTCGCCCTGTGGGCCTCGGCCTGAAGCGCACGGTCGGCGTACGCGCCGCGTTCGAACACCCGGCGGATGACCTGGAATGCGCATACCCGCGCCGGAGCGATGCGCGAGGAGGTCGCGCTCAACGCCGCAACCCTCGCAGGTATTCCTCGCCGGTCATCGGTCTGCGTCCCGGGGGATGCACGATGCACAGCTCGAGCGCGCCCTGGGCGCAGCCCAGGACGGGTCGCGGCGGCTCGAGCACCAGCGTTCCGGCCGGCGGACCGGTCTCTCGCACGCGAACCTCGCTCAATCCGAGCAGCACCCCGTCGGTCAGCTGTAGCTGGGCGCCGACGTGCGGAGTCAGCGCTCGCACCACCCGCGCCAGGGCCTGCGCGGGCTGCTCGGGATCGAGCCTGCGGTCGGCGGCAGTGATCTTCTCGGCATAAGTCGCCTGGCGCTCGTCCTGCTCTCTGCCGGGCGGAAGCTCGGCCAGCGTACGGACCAGCAGGTCGCCACCGAGGCGCATCAGCCTCGCGGCCAGCGTCCCATAGGTGTCCGAGGATTCGATCGGCTCGGCCGCCTGGGCATGGACCGGGCCGCTGTCCAGGCCCGCGGTGACGCGCATGATCGAGACTCCGGTGCGCTCGTCGCCCGCCATGATCGCCCGCTCGATCGGCGCCGCCCCCCGCCAGCGGGGGAGCAGCGACGGATGGACGTTCAGCATCAAATAATCGGACAGCAGCGGCTCCCTGATAAGCGCCCCGAACGCACACACGCAGATCGCATCCGGTCTGAGCCCCGCGATCTGGCTCCGCACGGCCTCGTCATTGACCGACGGCGGCTGCTCCAGCTCGAGCGCCAGCCGCCGGGCCGCTTCGGCCACCGGCGGCGGTGCCAACCTGCGGCCCCGTCCCCGGGGGCGGTCGGGCCTCGTGATGACCAGCTGCGGGCGGTGTGCCGAGGCCGCCAGCCGCTCGAGCACCGAGACCGCGAAGTCAGATGTGCCGAGAAAGACCGTCCGCACGCCGGGGCGCTCAGGCGGCGGCTTGGGCCTCGCGCAGCGCGCGCATGGCCTCCTTGCGCTGCTCGCGCGTGGTGCGATCCAGGATCAGCACCCCGTCCAGATGGTCGATCTCGTGCTGGATGACGCGCGCCTCCAGCCCGGAGGCCTCGACCACGATCGGCTCGCCGCGCTCGTTCTGTCCGCGGACGCGCACGTGAACCGGGCGCTCCACGTCGACCAGCACCTCCGGCAGGCTGAGGCAGCCCTCCTCGGCGGCCTCGGCGTCGTCTCCCGCCCATTCGACCTCGGGGTTGGCGAGCGCCGCCAGCTCGGCGTCGGGCTGCACCCGGTAGACGAGCAAACGGTGAAGCACGCCGAGCTGCGTGGCCGCCAAGCCCACCCCCAGCGAGTCGTTCATGATCGCCCCCATCCGCTGCACCTCGTCGAGCAGGGCAGAATCAAAGCGCTCCACCGCCCGGGCCCGCGTGCGCAGCACGGGATCGCCGAACTTGCGCACCTGCGCCAGCGCCGCCGCGCGCCGCTCGGCGGTCTCCGGATCTAGCTCCGGCTCGTGGCCCTGATCCTCGGGCGCGCCGGGCTCGGTCTCGGACTCCAATGTCTGCTCTTCGGCCACGCGAGAAGTGTATGTCGCCCCTACGAGACAGACTCTAAACGGGGTCGACGTCGACGCTGATGCTGACGCCTTTGGCCGCTCGGTCGCGCACCAGCGCGGCAACAGCCGCGCCCACCGCCGCGATCGCCTCGGCCCGCCGGCGGGCTTTTATCACCAGCTGGCTGCGAGCCCGGCCGCGCAGCGCAAACAGCGGCGCGGGTCCCAGAACATCGGCCTCCGGCGGGGCGATCCGCTCGTGCAGCGCGGCTGCGGCGGCGCGGGCATCGGCGCCTTCCGGCGCCGCGCACACGATGCGGATCAGCGAGGAGAACGGGGGATAATCGAGCGCGGCGCGGCGCTCGAGCTCGCCGGCCAAGAAGCCGTCTGAATCGTGGCTCGCGGCGAGCCTCACGGCTCGCGCCTCGGGCGCCAGCGTCTGCACCAGGACCCGCCCTCCAGCGTCGCCCCTGCCGGCCCGCCCGGCCAGCTGGGTGATGAGTGAAAACGTCCGCTCTTCGGCGCGGAAATCGGGGAAGCGCAGCGTCTGGTCGGCGTCGAGCACCACTCCCAGCGTTACGTCCGGGAAGTCGTGGCCCTTCGCAACCATCTGGGTGCCCAGCAGGATCCCCGCCGGCGCGGCCTCGAAGCGCTTGAGCACCCGAGCGCGCCCGTCGAGCCCTGCGGAGTCGGCGTCCAGGCGCAAAACCGGGAAGTCACGCTCGCCGATCGCCTGGCGCAACTCGTGCTCCAAGCGCTCGGTTCCCGCGCCGTGGCGGGCGACGGCGCTCGAGCCGCATGCACCGCAACGCGTCGGCACCGGCTCCCGGTGCCCGCAGTGGTGACAGGCGAGAAAGCCCCGGCTCCCTGCGCCACCTCGCGATTGGTGCAGCACGAGCGCCACCTCGCAGTTGGGGCACATCCAGACACGGCCGCAATCGCGGCAGGAGAGGAAGTTCGACCAGCCGCGCCGGTTGAGCAGGATGATCGCCTTTCCCCCACCACGCCGCAGCTCGGCCAGCGCCAGCCGCGTGGCGGGGTGAAGCGGACGGTGCTGGCCGCGCATGTCGAGCAGCTCCACCGGCGGCAGCGGCCGATGGTCGATCCGTTCGGACAACCGCAGCCGCTCCAGCGTGTGAACACTCTCCGGCCGCGGCGTGGCGCTGCCCAGAACTAGCACCGCCCCGTGCTGCGCGGCCCGACGGGCGGCGACCGCGCGCGCGTCATAGCGCGGGTCACCCTCGTGCTTGTAGGAGCCCTCGTGTTCCTCGTCGACGACGATCAGGCCGATGCGCTCGAGCGGCGCGAACACGGCTGAGCGCGGGCCGACGCACACGCGGGCCTCACCCCGCTGGAGACGCAGCCACTCGTCGTGGCGCTCGCCATCCGAGAGGCCCGAATGGAGGACCGCGATGCTCTCGGAAAAGCGCGCCTCGAACCGAGCCAGCGCCTGCGGGGTGAGCGCGATTTCCGGCACGAGCACGATCGCCCCCCGTCCGCCCTCGAGCGCGCGACGCGCGGCGCGCAGATAGACCTCGGTCTTGCCCGACGCGGTCACGCCGTGCAACAGGAAGCGCTCGTGGCGCCCGTGCTCCAGCGCCCACTCGAGCGCCCGCAGCGCGAGCTGCTGGGAGGGCGCGAGGGGCGGCGGCTCGATGCTGGCCGCCCCCACGCGACCGTTCCGCGGCGCACGGCGCGTCACCACGGATTCGATCGCCACCAGGCCTCGCCGCTCCAGCCGGCGCAGGCGCACGGTGCCGAGCTCGGCGGCGGGCATCGGTCCGGCGGTGCGCAAGCGCTCGAGCGCCGCGCGCTGCGGCGCATTCAACGCGCCGTCCCCAGAAAGGGCGTCGTGACCGGCGGCGGTGAGCCGCGCCACCAGCGCTTGGCGTACCTTGACGCCCCTCCTGGCGCCCGGCGCCATGACCAGCCCCAGCGCCCGGGCCGGCGTCGAGCAGTACTCGTCCGCCATCCAGATGGCCAGCACGACCAGATCCTCGGGAACCACCGTCGGCAGCACTTCCTGGGGCTCGGCCAGCCGTTCGAGCGGGAGCTCAGAGCGTTCCGAGAGCCCCACCACGATCCCGAGGGCAGACCGGCCGGCGAACGGCACGCGCAACAGCGAGCCGACACCTATGCCCGTCTGGCTGTTGCCCAGCCGGTAGTCGAACGGGCCCCGTACGGCTCGGGTGCTGGTCAGCACCTCGACACGTGCAATTTGCCTCTCGGCAGCGAGAATTCGGTCCATCGCGGGGCGGCCCAGGGTAGAGTGAGGCAAGGATGACGACCAAGGGGCTTGGCCCTGACCTCGGAACAACCGGGGAGACCGTCACGCCTGCCGAGGCTCTCGACCTCTGCGACCGCATCGTCGGCGAGCCCTCGTGGCGCCAGCACTATTTTGCATGGCTCCGCGCTCCCGACGCGCCGCGCGATCAGTGGCTGCCGGTCGACGCCTACTACCCGGGTCAGCGGCTGGTGATCGTATGGCGCCCCGAGCCCGGGCCGAGAGACGATCTGTACCGGGAGCTTGTCCCCGCGCACGGATTGTGGTTGCTCGAGCTGACGCCGGCCAAGATCGCCGGCGATCGACAGGAGGCCGAGCGTCGCCTGCGGGCGCTGCTAGGCGCGGCGAGGGCGACGGCGATCGCCGTGGGGCCCCGTCCGAAGCGCCCGCCGGGGCGCGACTCCGGGGAGGCGGGGGCCGCGGCCGCGGTGCCGAGCGATGACCGGGAGCGAACGCGGCGTGCCGGGCCGCCGCCCGAGCTCCCGGCCTGGCTGGGCGCGATCACCGGGGCGGCGCTGGTTGCGATGGTGATCGCCGAGCTGTACGCCGGCGTGGCGGTGGTGGGGTTCGACGCCGGCCGGCCGGTGCTGGCGGTGGGCCTGGCGCTCGACGCCTGTGCTCGGGCGCTGGGGACGCTCGCCGCCAGCCGCGAGCGCGCGCCCGGCTGGCCGTGGGGCTGCGCGCTGGGCGGCAGTCCGTTCGTGGCGGCGTTCGTGTTCGGACGAGGGGAGAAGTCGACGGTCGAGCCGGCGCCGCTGGCGGGGGTTCTGGCGCTGCTGGCGCTGGCTCTGGTGGCCGGGTCGGTTATCGGCATCGCCAGCTGAGTGACACGACCGGCACTCTTTGGCCTGGCGGACGAGCGAAAACCGAGGATGGCGAGGACGCAGGAGGTGTGGCGCAGCAGCGCTGCGCGAGCCGACGAGGACGACGCCAGCCGAAGGTTTGCAGCCGGCCGACTGGGCAGAGATTGACGGGAGCGGCACCGCTTTCGCGACACTAGGGCCATGCAGTGGGACTCCCCTCGCGAGCAGATTCTGTTCCATGGCCACCCGTCGTCGCGCGCGCTGCTCGGCCTGTACACCAGGGGTCTCCTGGCCGCGGTCCTAGCCGGGGTCGCGGCGGGGATCGTCAGCGCGATCGCCGACGGCAGCGTGCAGGTGGGCTGGGTCGTCGCGGCGGTGCTCGTGGTGTTCGGGCTGGGGCTGCTGCGGGGGCTCGTCGAGCGCCGGCGCACCACCTACACGATCACCAGCGAGCGCCTGACGATCGAGACGGGGCTGCTGGCACGCGAGCTCCACGAGACGCGGCTCGACCGCATCCAGAACGTGGCCTGCCGGCAGTCAATGTACGAGCGGCTGCTGGGGGTGGGCACGGTCGACTTCGATACGGCGGGCATCGATTTCGAGTTCGCGTTTCACGGCGTTGCAGATCCGCAAGAGATCGCGCGCGCCGTCAACCGCGCGCTGCGCTCCTCAGCGCGGGTTTCTCGTATGTAGGCCGGCGCTCATGAGCGCCGGCCCCGGGCCGATCATGATCGGCCCGGCGGGGTCGCGCATGCGCGACCCCGAAAGAAATCGCTTTAGGCCTCGACGGTCGCGGCGCCCAGGCCGGCGGCGGCCCGCAGCTCCCGGGCCTTGTCGGTCCGCTCCCACGTGAAGTCGTGGTCCTCGCGCCCGAAGTGCCCGTAGGCGGCGGTCTTCTGGAAGATCGGGCGGTGCAGTCGCAGGTACTGGCGAAACGCCCCGGGGCGCAGGTCGAAGTGCTGCGCGATGAGCTCCAGGATCTTGGCCCGGCCGATCTTCTCCGTGCCGAACGTCTCGACCATCACCGACACCGGGTGGGCGACGCCGATGGCGTAAGCCACCTGGACCTCGGCCCGCTCGGCGAGACCGGCCGCAACCAGGTTCTTGGCCACGTAGCGGGCCGCGTAGGCCGCCGAGCGGTCGACCTTGGAGGGATCCTTGCCGGAGAACGCCCCGCCGCCATGGCGGGCCATCCCCCCGTAGGTGTCGACGATGATCTTGCGGCCCGTGAGCCCGCAGTCGCCCATCGGCCCCCCGATCACGAACCGCCCGGTGGGATTGACCAGGAAGCTGCGGTGCAGCTTGCCGGCGTCGTAGAGCTCGTGGGGCAGTATCGGCTCGATCACGTGCTCCCACAGGTCGTCCTTGATCAGCGACTCGGCGCCGTCCCGGTGCTGAGTTGAGATCAGGAGCTTCTCGATCTCCACCGGCCGACCGTCCACGTAGCGCACCGTGACCTGCGTCTTGCCGTCGGGGCGCAGGTAGGGGACGATCTCGGCCTTGCGCACGTCCGCCAAGCGCTTGGCCAGCTTGTGGGCCAGCAGGATCGGCATCGGCATCAGCTCGTCGGTCTCGCCGGTGGCGTAGCCGAACATCATCCCCTGGTCGCCGGCGCCGGCCAGGTCAAGCTCGTCGTCGTCGCCGGGGTCGGTGCGCGCCTCATAGGCCTGGTTGACGCCCTGGGCGATGTCGGCCGACTGCTTGTCGATCGCGTTGATGACCGCGCACGTGTTGTAGTCGAAGCCGTACTCGGCGTCCACATACCCAATCCGCTTGATCGTCTCCCGGGCGATGTCCTGGATGTCGACGTAGGTATCGGTCGTTATTTCGCCCGAGACGACGACCAGGCCGGTGTTGACGAGCGTCTCGCACGCCACCCGACCGGTGGGATCGTCACGCATCACGGCGTCCAGGACGCCGTCGGAGATCTGGTCGGCGATCTTGTCCGGATGGCCCTCCGTGACGGACTCGGAGGTGAACAGAAACTCGTTGTCGGAAAGCGTGGTCATGGAATCTGGAGGAACAGCTCCGCGGTCGAATCGGCCTCCCCCCTCGTCGAGCTCAGACCGACCGCGCGAACCTTCTGAAGATCCGGCCGCAGCTCGCTGTAGAGCGCGCCGCGGAATAGTCCCGTCTGCCCGGCGAGGCTGAGGAGCTGGTTGAAGTCGAGAAAGACTAGCGAGGTCACAGCGCCGGGGTTGCTTCCGAACGCCGCTTTCCAGGCGGCTTCGTCGGCCAGCGGGTGGGCGTGGCTGGCCACCGCCCCGATCCCGCCGAGGCTGGTCGAGATCACGATCAATCCGCGAAAGACCGCGTAGTCAAGTTCGAGTCCTGGAGCAAGCGCCAGCTGGTGTGCGGTGACCCCGCCGACCTGCCGGTCGAAGAACTCGGGAACGGCGCCGGAGCCGGACTGCGGTGCCGGGAACAACTGCGAGAGCGGCAGCTCGAGCTCGGCGAGCTGCGTCGTGGCCGCGCTCTGATCCTTCGTATGGGTGACGATCAAAAGCGACGGCGACACGGCCCGTCCCGCGCCGCGCGCGGTGCTCCCCGGACCGACAGCCACTGCCGTCTCGCCGTCGAACAGCGATTCGACGCCCTGAACATTTACGCCCTCGGATTGGAGCGCCGTGCCCAGACGGCCGAGCAGTGGGCCGAGATTGCTCGCGATCCCGCCGGTGGCCGCTGCACGCAGGACGCGCCCGGCGATCCGCGCCAGGCCGTCGGTGTCGATCATCAGCAGCGACCCCGCCGGCATCACCCGCTGTAGCGTGGGCTCGAACGCCTGGGCGGGTGGGCCGGCGCCGCGCTCCAGCCGCGCCTCGATCGCCCCGTGGAGGCGAACCTTGGCGCCGCCGGCTGCGGGCGACACGGACATCGTCGTGGCGGTCAGCGCCGGCTGGTAGAGCAGCTGGCCCAGCGCTCCGACGAGACCACCGCGGGGCAGCAACACGCGCTGCAGGCCGGCAGCGGAGACGTACGCGTCCAGGACGCGGTCATCGGGCTCGCCCGCGGCGGCTTTCCGATACGTGCTCGTCGCGCTCAGCGACTGCCGCTGTCCATCGGCGACGTCGATTGCGGCGCGCACGCTCGCCGGCTGCCCCAGCACCAGGTAGTGGCTGACGAATGCGACCTCGGTGCCGGAACGGTAGGCGTAGAGCGCCGTCCCCCGATAGGCACCGGCGGTCACGGCCCCGGCGCTGGTCAGAAACGATTGCGCCGCCGCGTGGCGCTTGACCCCGAGGATCATCTCCGAGCCCGCCGTCGCGCCGGTCGTATTGAGCAGCGCCAGTGCGGCCTCGTTGCCCAGCCAGGGCCGGATGTCGCGCCGGTAGGAGACGTCCGTCCTGCCCCCGCCGGCGATCGCGCTCAGGCGGTTCTCAACCGCAGCGCTCAGCAGCGGGTAACCCGGGAACCTGTTGCCCAGCGCCTCCGCCTGCTTGACCGCCGAGCGCGAGGGATCGGTCGACAGGTGGACGTAGGCAAGCGCGTCACCGGGCACCACCGCCGCGGCGCCAATGGCCGGTGCCGATGTCCCATTCAGGGCGAGCGCGATCACCACCGCGGCGGCGATGATCAGCACGGCCGGGACAAGCACCGCAAACTTCGCCACAACGCTCCCGGCCCGGGCGGGCTTGGTTGTCGTCACGGCGTGAATAAATCACGCCACGGAGGCGCCCGCGTCAGTGGTCGGCTCGCGGCGGCGCCGGTCGCCCCGCTCGGCGAACTCGATCACGAGCGGGATTCCCTCCAGCCGGTAGCGCTCGCGGAGACGATTCTCGAGGTAGTAGGCGTACTCGCGCGTCAGGCGGGCCCGAGCGTTGATCTGCACCGTGAAGCGCGGCGGGCCGGTCCCGGTTTGGGCCATGTAGAGCAGCTTGAGGCGATGCCCGCGTCGAGCCGGGGGCTGACGGGCGGCGACCAGGTCGGAGAGGAAACGGTTCAGCTGGGGAGTGGGAATGCGCCCCCGCCTGCGATCGGCCAGCGCCAGGGCCTCGACCAGCAGTCGCTCGACGTGGCGCCCGGTCTTGGCGCTCGCGGTCAGCACCCGGGGACGCAGCCGCAGCTTGCGGTTGACCCGGGCCCGTTCGTGATCGAGGTCGAGCTCCTCCGCCAGGTCCCACTTGTTGAGCACCAGCGCGGTGGAGCACGCGGAGCGCATCGCGAGCTCGGCCACTCGCAGGTCCTGGGCGGTCACGCCGTCGGTGGCGTCGCACACGACGAGCGCCGCCTCCGCGCGCTCCGCCGCGCGGCGCGAGCGCAGCGTCGTGTAGTACTCGAGCGACTCCGCGACCTTCGACTGGCGGCGCAGACCGGCCGTGTCGATCAGCGTCAGCGACCGGCCCTCGAACGTGAGCGGCAGATCGATCGCGTCCCGCGTGGTGCCGGCCTCGGCAGCGACGATCACCCGCTCTGCGCCCAGAAAGCGGTTGACGAGCGAGGACTTGCCGACGTTGGGGCGTCCGATCACCGCCAGGCGCACCGTCTCGTCGCCTGAGGCGTCGGCGTCTTCGGGGGGGCCGAGCTCGACGATCCGGTCGAGCAGGTCCCCCGTCCCCAGTCCCTGCGTGGCCGAGACCGCGATCGGCTCACCCAGGCCCAGGGCGTGAAACTCGGCGGCCAGCGGAAGATCGGCGGCCGTATCGATCTTGTTGGCGGCGACCACGACCGGGATCGGCGCCTGCCGCAGCAGGTCGGCCAGCTCAAAGTCGCCGGGACGGGCACCGGCTCTGGCGTCCACCACGAGCACCGCGACCTGGGCGTCGGCGAGTGCGGCGCGCGCCTGATCACCGACCTGCCGGGCCAGCTCGTCGCGATCCTCCAAATCGACGCCGCCGGTGTCGATCAGGATGAGCTCGCGGCCGTTCCAGTCGGTCTCGACCTCGTTTCGGTCGCGCGTCACGCCGGGGAGCTCGTGGACCACCGCCTCCCGGCTGTTCGTCAGCCGGTTGACGAGCGAGGACTTGCCCACGTTGGGATAGCCGATAACCGCAATCTTCATGGCGCGGCCCGAGGCTAGCGGCGCAGGCTGGCTATCTGTGCGACCACCTCCTCGATGGTCATCCCGGTGGTGTCGAGCTCAAGCGCGCCAGGCGCCGGCTGGAGCGGCGAGTGGGCGCGGTTGCGATCGCGCTCGTCGCGGATCGCCTGCTCGGCCATCACCGTCTGCACGTCAGCCCCCAGCTCGGCGGCCCGGCGCCGAGCACGCTCCTCGGGTCCCGCTGTGAGAAACACCTTCAGCTCGGCGTCGGGCGCCACGACCGTGCCGATGTCCCGGCCCTCGGCGACCCAGTCGCCACTTTCGAGCAGCCGGCGCTGAAGCGCCACCATTGCCTTTCGCACCTCCGGATCGGCGGCCGCCCGCGATGCGGCCTCCGAAACCTGCGGGGCGCGGATCGCCTCGGTCACGTCGCGTCCGTCGAGCAGCACGCGCTCTCCGAGCTCGATCGTCAGGTGTGGTGCGACCTCGGCGGGAGGGCAGTGGCCCTCGAGCGCAGCCAGGGCCACCGAGCGGTACATGGCGCCGGAGTCCAGATAGGTGAACCCGAGCTCTGCGGCCAGCTTCCGGGCTACCGTCGACTTCCCGGCCCCCGCTGGGCCGTCGATGGCGATAACAGCCACCGCTACGTCAGGGTCGCCACGTCGGTGGCAAAGCGCGGATAGGAGACCGAAGCGGCCTCCATGCCCACCACCTCCACGCCCTCGTTCGAGGCCAGGCCGGCGACGGCACCCAGCAGCGCCAGGCGGTGATCCCCCTGGGCGTCGATCACGCCGCCCCGCAGCCCGCCACTGCCGCGGACGACGAACCCGTCGGGCAACGCCTCGATGTCGGCCCCCAGCCCGTGCAGGCCGCCCACGACCGTCGCGATGCGATCGGACTCCTTGACCCGCAGCTCTTGGGCGCCGGAGACCACCGTCTCACCTTCGGCGAAGCACCCGAGCAACGCCACTAGCGGCAGCTCGTCGATTGCCAGCGGCACCTCGTCTGCGCCGACCGCGGTCCCTTCCAGCGGACCATGGCGGACGTCGATGTCGCCGATCGGCTCATGCTCCGAGAACGATCCAACGGGCTCGAACTCGGCCAGCACGATGCCTCCCATGCGCTCGACGATCCGCATGAAGCCCGCCCGCGTCCAGTTGACCCCCACGCCCTCCAGCAGCAGCCGCGAACCTGGGACCAGCACGCCGGCGGCGATCATGAACGCCGCCGAGGAAGCGTCGGCCGGCACCTCGATGGCCTCGAGCTCCAGCTCGTCGGCGTTGTGGACCGTCGTGCGCTGACCGGCGCCGTCCAGCTCCTGTCGGGTCACCGGTGCCCCAGCCCGCGCCAGCAGCCGCTCGGTGTGATCGCGGGTGGCGACCGGCTCGATGATGGTGGTGGCGTCGGTCGTCAGCCCGGCTAGGAGGATGCATGACTTGACCTGGGCGCTGGCCACCGGCAGCTCGTACTCGATTCCCTCCAGCGCGGCGCCGCGCACGGTGAACGGAGGAAAGCGCCCATCGCGGGCCTCGACGCCCGCGCCCATACGCCTCAGTGGCTCGGCGATCCGGTCCACGGGCCGCCGGCGGATCGAGTCATCGCCGTCCAGCGTGAAGCTCGCCCCCGTCTGGAACGACAGCCACCCCGGCAGCAGCCGCATCAACGTGCCGGCGTTGCCCACGTCGATTGGGGCCGCAGGCACGTTCGCGTTGCGAAGCCCGCCGCCGCGGACGACGAGCTCGCCGTCGCGGGGCTCGACGATCGCGCCCAGCTGACGGATGGCGCGCAGCGTGGAGCGCGTGTCGTCCGCGTCGAGGTGATTGCGGATACTGACCGGTTCGGAGGCCATAGCCCCCAGCAGGGCGGCCCGATGGGAGATCGACTTGTCGGCGGGAGGGCGCAGCTGGCCGCGGAGGCGGCCCACAGGGTCGAAGCGAACGTTCACGCCCGCACCACCGGGAAGCCGAGCTCGCCGACCAGCTCCTGCGTGCGCCGCGCGGGACCGTCCCCGGCAACCCACAGGGCCACCACCCCCTCGCGCATGTCCGGCGCCGGATAAAGCGCCATGTCGGCGATGTTGACGCCGGCGCGCCCCAGCGCCAATGCGATCTGGGCGATGACCCCAGGGCGATTCGGCACCGAAGCCCGCAGTTCGCAGAGCTGCTCGCCGGCGAGCTGGTCGGACAGGAGCAGCCGGCGATCGCCGGCGGCGGCCTCGTTCCAGGCCCGTAGCCAGTCCTCGTCGCTCTCCGCCAGCGCTCGGCGGACCTGTTCGAGCCGCGCGGTGGTGTTGTCGATCTCCCGCACGAGGACGTCGGCATTCGAGAGGTAGATGTCGCTCCAGATCGCGCTCGAGGCACCGGCCACGCGTGTGGCGTCTCGAAAGCTCGGGCCGGTGGCCGGCATCCGCTCATCGCCCCCGTGAAGCGCCGCCGCAGCCTGGCCGACGAGCACGTTGGCGATGACGTGAGGCAGGTGAGAGACCGTGGCCAGGATCGTGTCGTGCGCGCCGGCGTCGATCGCCGCCGGGCGGGCCCCCAGCCCATGCAGCAAGCGGTGCAGGCGCTCGTAAAGCAGGCCCGATGTCACCTCGGTGGGCGTGAGATACCAGCTGGCCCCCTCGAACAAGTCGGGTCGGGCGTGCTCCACCCCCGAGGTCTCGGCCCCAGCCAGCGGATGCCCGCCAACGAAGCGCGGGTCGGCGCGGGCCGCCACCACCACGCGCTTGGTGGAGCCGACGTCGCTGACGACGCAGTCCGGCGGCGCGTGGGCCAGGACCTCCTCCACGACCTGTGCCAGCGCCCGCACCGGGACCGCCACGAACGCCGCCTCCGCGCCGTCGAGCGCCTCGGCCAGGGTCGCGCAGCTGCGGTCAAGCGCGCCGCGCGCGAGCGCGGCCTCCAGCGCCGCGGGGGAGGAGTCGAGTCCGCTGACGTAAGCCCCGAGCCGCTCCCGGGCCCCGAGCGCGATCGAGCCGCCGATCAGTCCGACGCCGACGACCGCGATCCGCATGCGAGCCAGGCGATCGTCAGGCGGTCGCGGTACCGCGCCGCGTGCGTACGGCGCCGGCCAGGCCCTCGAGCACCTCGACGGTCGTCGCCCAGTCGATGCAGCCGTCTGTGATCGATTGGCCATAGGTGAGCGTGTCGGGGGATCCGAGGCGCTGACAGCCCGCCACCAGGAAGGACTCGAGCATCAGGCCGACGATCGCCCGGTTGCCGTCCGCCAACTGCACTCCGACCTCCTGGGCGACCGAAGGCTGGCGCCTGTGGTCCTTGCCGCTGTTGTCGTGAGAAGCGTCGAGAACCACCCGCTCCGGCAAGCCGGCGTGGCGTAGCAGCTCCAGGGCCTCGGCCACGTCGTCCGCGGCGTAGTTCGGCTTCTGCTTGCCCCCGCGCAAGATGACGTGACCGTCGGGGTTGCCGCTGGTGTGCAGGATCGCCGAGCTGCCGTCGAGCGCGATACCCGCGAAGGCGTGGGAGATCGCGGCCGCCCGCACCGCGTCGACGGCCACCTGAATGTTGCCGTCGGTCCGGTTCTTGAACCCCACGGGCATCGACAGACCGGATCCGAGCTGCCGGTGGATCTGGCTCTCGGTCGTCCGGGCGCCGATCGCACCCCAGCAGACGGCGTCCGAGATGTACTGGGGAGTGATGGGGTCGAGAAACTCGCACCCCACGGGCAGACCGAGCGCCAGCACCTCCAGCATCAGCGCGCGCGCCAGGCGCAGTCCCGCGTTCACGTCTCCCGACCCATCGAGGTGAGGATCGTTGATGAGCCCCTTCCACCCGGTCGTCGTACGCGGCTTCTCGAAATAGACGCGCATCGCCACGCAGAGCTCTGAAGCGTGGACGGCGGCCTGGGCACTCAGCCTGCGGGCGTAGTCGAGCGTCGCCTTGGGGTCGTGCACGCTGCAGGGCCCGACCACCACCAGCAGGCGATCGTCGGTGCCCTCGAGGATCGAGTGCACGGCCGAGCGTCCTTCGAGCACGGTCCCGGCGTGGACGTCGGAGAGCGGCAGCTCCTCGAGCAGCTCCTGGGGCGAGAGCAGCGGCACAAGCCGCTCGATGCGCTGGTCGCGTACCTGCTCGGCGGGTCTCAGAGGGGTCAATGTGCCTAACGCCTGGTTGCTCACGATCTGGTCCTCACTTAGCTCGAAACTCTACGGAAGGGGTGCTGCGGGTCGGCCCCTGAAGGGGGAGTCGCCGCGGGGCGGCGATCCGGGAGGGCTACGGCGCTCGGCTCAGGGTGTGCCCGCTGGCGTGTGCGGGCGCAGGTAAGGACGGACCGAGCGCCTAGGTAAATCGCCAGGCGTAGAGGCGGCCGCAGCCGTCGGCGGTGGTGCTCGCGGATGAGAAGTGGCTGCGGTCGCGCATCGGCTGGGAAGACTTGTAGCAAACAGCCGCTGTCCCTACAAGCGCTGCGTCCGCCACGCGTCCGCCACAGTTCCCGCGCAGAGCAGGCAAGCGGCGGGGTGGCGGATTCCGGGTCAGGCGTCATGGGCGAACTTCCGCGGGCGAGCGGGGCCGGGCGAGTGGGGCCGGCGGCTGCCCGGGGCTCGGCGGGCGGGGCCGGCGGGCTGGGGCCGGCGGCTGCCCGTAGCTCCCGGGGCCGGCGCCCGGGGCCGGCGGCTGCCCGTAGCTCGTGCGGAATCCGGTTGGCGCGGGGCGCTGACGACACGAGCTCGGATAACGCAGCAAAGTCCACGCGCCTCGTCGCCCATGTCCACATAAGCGTCTCTACGACGCTTATGTGGGCAGAGCCCAGGTGCGGCCGCCGGGTTTGCTGCGAAATCCGCCCCCCGGGCCGGCCGCCGAGCGGCCCGCCCCGCGCCGTGCCGGGCCGCCGAGCGCCCCGCGCGCACCCCGGGGCCGCCCCGCGCCCCCGCCCGCGCCGCCAGCGGCCCAACCGAGCTTGTCGCAGCTCAGCGCCCTAGCGCGATCACACCAGCTCGGCCAGCGCGGCGACGAACCTGCGGTTCTCGGGGGGCGTCCCGACCGTCACCCTCAGCGATCCCTCGCGACCGAGCGAAGCCCCCGCCCTGACCAGCACTCCACGCTCTGCCAGCCCGCGCACGACGGAGGCCTCCTCGAGCTCGTCGGGAAGATGCGTCCAGATGAAGTTTGCATCTGACTCCGCCACCCATATCCCCAGATCGCGAACTGCCTGCTCGAGCTCCAGGCGCGAGGCGAGCGTTTCTGTCACCCGCCGCTCGACCGAGTCCTGGTGCTTCAGCGCCTCCACCGCAGCCGCCTGAGCGGCGGCGTTGAGGTTGAACGGCTGCCTGACGAGATCCACCGCCTGCCGGAAGGCGGCATCGCCGCACAGCGCGTACCCCACCCTCAGCGCCGCCAGTCCGTACACCTTGGAAAACGTCCTCAAGAGCACCAGGTTCGGCCAATCTCGGAGAAGCTCCACCGACGCATCGGGGTCGCCGAGCGCCAGCGCGAACTCGCAGTAGGCCTCGTCGAGGATCACGCACACGTGTGGCGGCACTCGCTTTAGGAAGGCGGCCACGACCTCGAGCGGCAGCGACGTGGAGGTGGGATTGTTCGGGTTGCAAATCAGGACGAGCCGCGTGGCGACGGTGATCTCAGCCGCGATGGCGTCGAGGTCGTGGCGGTCCTCGGCGTCGAGCGGCACCTCTATCGCCCGCGCGCCGGAGGCCGCTGCCAGGTGCGGATACTCGCTGAACGCCGGCCAGGCATAGACGACCTCCGCACCCGGCTCGAGTAGCGCCTCGCCGGCCGCGAGCAGGACGTCGCAAGAGCCGTTGCCCAGCGCGATGCGGGCCGGCGGAATCCCATAGCGGGCGGATAGTGCCTCGCGCAGCGGCACATATGAAGGATCCGGGTAGCGGTTGGCACCGAGGACGGCCCGCTGAACCGCCTCGAAGACCTCTGGCACGGGCCCGAACGGCGACTCGTTGGAGGCCAGCATCGCCATGTCGGCGCCGAGGTTGTACCCCGACGCGACGGGATAACTCGGGATCCGGCGCACGCGCTGAGCGAACTCCATCGGCATCGCGGATCTATTGTGCCGACTCGAGATCGGCGCGCAGCGACCGGGCAGCACCGAGATACACGTGCCGAGGGGTGTGCCCATCGGTGGCGTAGTAGTGCGCCAGCACCCGGATCACACGGGGCAGTGAGCCGGGCACCGGGACCTCGCGCGCGCACAGCAGAGGCACCTGGTCCAACCCCAGCCGACGGGCCGCGACTGCCGGGAACTCCGCGTCCAGGTCGTCGGTCAGCGTGAAAATCACACTCACGATCGCGGGGGGATCGAGCTGGTTGCGCTCCATCAGCTCGCGCATCAGCTCGTCGGTCGCCTCGAGAATCGACGGGGCGTCGTTGCGCCCGACGCTGTTGGCGCCGCGCAAAGCGAACAGCCGCATGGCTAAGCCTGCTCGCCGTGACGGGGAACGTACGCAGACTGCTGAAGCACTACGGGACCTCGTACACGGTGGCGCACCCGAACCGTTTGATTGAGGTGATCATCGACCCCAGCTGCTTTTTCAGTATCTCGGGCGAGTAGCAGTCCTTGAGCAGGAACCGGGCGCCGGTTGAGCGCACGAAGACTCGTGCCTGCTGGGGTTTGTCGGAGCCTAGGAACAGATCCCGCGTGAAGACGATTCTGTCGCTGCAATGCGGCTCGGACCACAGGCAGGCGCCGACGTAGGAGCGTCTGCCGGTTTGCGCGGGCACGATGATGCCCAGATACGTGGCGCGTGCCAGGACGCCGCCCCCCGTGGGGTTGGACTTCAGGTAGTTGAGCGCGTCGCGCTCGCCATGCGTGATGAAGTTGGCGTTGTGGGGCGTGGGGGTTGCCCAGAATTTGGCCAGCCGAAGCTGCGAGATGCCTGCCGGGATCGTCGCGGCGGCGATCACTGCGATGGCCAGCAGCCGCCAGCCGGGAATGCGTCGCAATCCGACGTAGCGCACGCCCTCGAGGGCCAGCACGGACAGCGGCAGGGTGATGGCGGCAAAGGCATGCAATGGCGTGCCGCTGATGCCGGTCTCCGAGAACAGGTAGATCGCGAGTGTGGCCAATGGCCAGACGCGAACCGCCGCGTCGATGAACCTGACCGGCCGCCGGCGGTAGGCGAGCGCGCCGACGATCAGCAGCGGCAGCACCGGCAGCACAAGCGCCGACAGGGAATAGACATGCCGGCTCGCCGTCTGCGCGGCGCGCCAGTTGGGGTCGAAGCGGTAGAGCGCCTCGTAGTAGATGAGCGGGAACGCCGTGGCCGCGATCGTGATTGCGGGCAAAACGAGCCGGCGCAAGCTCTCGCCCCGCCGCCAGGTGACGAGCTCGGCCCCGATCACGATCAGGACCAGCACCTCCCCCTGCCAGGGGTGTGTGAAGCTGGCGACCATTCCGAGGACGGGCGCGACCCACGTCAGCCGCTTGTTTGCGCGCGCTCTGTCGTATGAGATCAGCGCGCCGGCCATCGCAGCGATGGCAATCAGCCCGAACGGATAACCCCAGGACCAGAACGGCATCCATTCGTCGCCGACCACCCCCCAGGTGCCGAAGAACAGCGCCAGCACCAGCGCCGCCCGGCGGTCGAAACGATCGACAAGCGTGTAGCGGGTGAAGGCCCGAATGGCGAGGAAGGCCGCTACCACGGCAATCGGCTTCCACAACAACAGCGCCAGCCAGGGAACCACGCCGAGCGCGGTGAGGCCGGCGGAGACGACGACGATCGGCTGGAAGTAGTCGTGCGGTGTTGAGCGCAGCACGAACATGTCGCTGGCCAGGAAGTGCTTGCTCGCGTCCTGGATCCAAGCCAAGTACTGCATCTGATCGGTGAGGAACAGGCCGTCGGTGCCGGTCCACACGCGATTGTGGACAAGCACCTGCCAGACATCGAGTCCCAGGACCCAGACCGACACGGCAGCGAAGACGACCAGCAACGCCAGATCGAACCAGTCGAGGCGCCGGCGGCGGCGGACGGCCGGCATCTCGAGCTTCACGGCCTCAGGAGGGGGAGCGACCTCGGTGCTCATCGAAGCCGCGAAGGTACCGGAGCGAGCGACAGCTCCGCGTAAACGTTTCGGAGCGCCGTTCGGCCGGCGACGGCCGTGCGCGGCTACGGGCCGTTCGGCCCGGCCGCCAGCTTGCGCTGCAGCGTCTGCGATGCCTGACCGGCGGGACTTCGCAGTGGATTGATGTTGTGCTGGGCCATGTAGCGCCAGACGACCGGCAGAAACGTCAGCATGAGGAAGACCGTCAGCACGAGCGAGACGCGGCGCAGACGGACGCTCGTGCCTAGCGCCGCCAGCGGCAGCACCCAGACCACGTACCACGGCATCAGCCAGGCCAGGCTGGCGATCAGCGCCACGGTCCCCCAGCCAGCGGCCGAGAGCCAGTCACGCCGCCGCCACAGCAGGTACACCACGATCGCCACGAGGACAACATTCGCGAGCTTCAGGAGCCCCGGCGTCCCACCGCCGATCCCGAGTAGCAGCCCGACAACCTGCGGGATGCTGAAATCGGTCAGCAGCGTGCTTTGATCGGAGAGGTTGGGCAACGAGAAGCCGAACAGCGCGATGCTGCCGGCGATCAGCGGAATCGCCGCCATCACCGCACCGGTCAGGAGGCGGATCCGCCGCGGGCCATCCTTGGCGGCGATGAGCAAGAACGGCAGCAGCAGGATCGCGGTGAACTTGACGGCCACGGCGAGCATCAGCACGGCCCCAGCGCTGCGATCGCGCTTGTGGAGCAACAGCGCAATGGCTGCCGTGGACGGCAGCAGCATGAAGAAGTCGTTGTGAAAACCGCCCACGGCATAAATCACGAATACGGGGTTGAGCGCCACGAACGCCACAACGAAGCGCTGGTCGCGGCCGAGCCGCCGGGCGCACAGCGCGACGACCCACACGAACGCCAGCGCGGCCAGCACCGTGACGACCTTAAGCGTCCAGTAGGCGACCGGCAGTGGCAGCCAAGACAGCGGATAGGTCAAAGCGGTGAACAGCTCGCCGTAAGGGCTCGTCAGGTTGTGCCAGGTGGATAAGCGGTAGACCGGGTCATGGCTCTCGGCGCCGATCACGTGCGTGTACGGGTTGAGGTGATGCAGCCCCCCAAGCCGGGCGTAGCCGAGGTAGTTGAAGACGTCCGTCAGCTGCAGCGGCGGGCTCATCAACATGATCGCCAGCAGCAAGATCACGCAGATCCACAGCGCGCGCATGGACAGCGAGCGAACCGACGCGACCACGATCGCGTAAGCCACGAGCATCGCCAGCAGCACGAAGCTGAAGCCGAGCTGGAGCGCCTTTGTGTTGTTGGTCAGCGGGCCGAACAGCCCGTGCAAGGGACCCGCCAGCCAGTTCGGGAAGGCCGTGGATGACTTGGGCACGAGCGTCGACTGCTGGGCGGTCGAGAACATGACGACCGCGAATGAAGATGCGATCAGCGTGGCCAGCGCGGCGAAGGCCGGCAGCGGCCCCAGCGCAAGCCGCGTCCGTGGCAGCGTGATGCGACGCCCCAAAGGGGCGAAGCGGGGAAGCGCGACGGTGCTGTCCGGCTGACCTGCGCCGGCCACACGGCCGGACGCGAGTACCACCGACGACTCGCGGGGGCTCGGGTCCTCTCGCATTGGATAAAAATATGCCTGCCAGCGCCTTCGTTCTGGAAGCCGCCGCGGTTGGAATCGCGTTAAGCGTAGTTCCCGCGCAGGCGGAACGAGGCGGTCGGCGCGCGCTGGAGGAGGGGGTCCGCGCGCGCTGGAGGAGGGGGTCCGCGGGCGCTGGAGGAGGCGGTCCGCGCGCGCTGGAGGAGGCGGTCGGCACGCGCTGTAGCCTCCGCGTCGTGAGCGTCGGCACGCTAACCCGCGGGCCGCGCGGCCGGGCTCGGGCGAGCACCGCGCGGACGTTCTCGCTCGATCGCGATGCGCTGGTCCTCGGCCTGCTGATCGTTCTCGCCGCGGGGCTTCGCTTTGCGCTCATCGGTCACCAGGGGTTCTGGTTCGACGAGGCCAACACCGCGCAGGAGCTCCACGACTCCCCGGGGGCGATGCTGACGCTGCTCAAGCATTACGAGTCGACGCCCCCGTTCTACTACTGCGTCGCCTGGGTATGGGCACGGATCTTCGGCTTCGGCGAGACCGCCTTGCGCTCGCTGTCTGCGATCTGCGGCGTGCTGATCGTCCCGCTCGCATACGCACTCGGCAACAAGCTCTTCCCCAGTCCGCGCGCCAGCGCCCCGTTCGGCCTCCAGCCTTCCGCCGCTGGGCGGCGCGCGCGTCGTCCGGCTGTGGGATTGATCGCCGGCGCGCTGGTCGCAACCAACCCGCTCCTGATCTGGTACTCGCAGGAGGCGCGGGCCTACGAGCTGGCGATCCTTTTGACTGCGGTGTCGCTGTTGGCGTTCGTCTACGCCGAGGAGGAGCCGGCCGTACCCGCGCTGGTGATCTGGGCGGTGTCCTCAGCGCTGGCGGTTGCGACCGAGTACTACTGCGCGCTCGTGGTCGTCCCGCAGGCCCTGTGGCTGATCTATCGCCACAGGCGCGAGCGGCCCCTCCAATGGGCAATCGGCGGACTCGCCGTTTGGAGCGCCGCCCTGTTGTGGTTCGCGGTCAGCCAGAACTCGACCGGGCATGCGAGCTGGATCAAGCATCTTCCGCTCGCCCCACGTGTCGGTCAGATCTTCCCCCAGTTCCTGATCGGCTTCGGGACCCCGGGTGCAGTAGCGCTCTCGTGGATCGCCGGAGTGCTGGCGCTGATCGGGCTGGGTCTCCTGGGGCTGCACGTCCGGCGCCATGACGACGCCTGGCGGCGTGGAGCGCTGATCGCGGGGGGAATCGTGGCGGCCGGCGTGGTGCTGAACGTGCTGCTGCTCGTCGTCGGGATCGACAACCTGCTGAGCCGCAACGTGATCACGCTGTGGCTGCCGGCGGCGTTGCTGGTGGCAGCCGGGTTCGGGCTTCGCCGAGGAGGCCTGGCTGGCGCCATCGGGCTGACCCTGGCCGCAGCGCTGTGCGCGGTGGGTGTGGCGGCCGCGGTCGGCGTGGCCGCTGACCGCTCCTACCAGCGCCCGGACTGGCGTGGCGTGGCGCGTGTGCTTGGCATCCGGCCGCCGGCTGGCGTCAGCCAGCGCGCGCTGCTGATCCAGGACTACCGTGACGTGCTGCCGCTGTCGCTATACATGCCGGAGCTCCGGGCCTGGCACCACACCGGCACGGACAAGTACAGCCACTACACCTTGAGCTACCCGCTCTCGGAGCTCGACGTGGTTGCGATCTCCTCTCCCCCTGGGCCATCAACCGGCTGCTGGTGGGGCTCGGCGTGCAACCTCATCGGCACGGCGCTACAGCCGAGCTATCCGATCCCCGGGTTCCACGCGGTGTCGATTCGCCACTCTCACCAGTTCACGATCATGCGAATGATTGCCGGGCATCCAGTCCTCGTTTCACCCCAGATGGTCTTTGCCGCGCTTACGAACACGCAGCTGAAGTACGACGACCTGCTCGTGCAGAGGTCGGGGCCCGGGCCGCCCTGAGCAGCTGCTCGACCTCCGCGGCCGTCAGCTGGCGATAGCCACCGAGCGGCAGGGCACCGAGCGCCAGGGGACCAATCGCCACTCGCTCGAGTGTCCCGACGGCATGGCCCACCGCTTCGCACATCCTCTTGACCTGTCGCTTCCTGCCTTCATGAACGGTGATCTCGAGCTCGTCGGGGGCCAGCAGGCGGACCCGCGCCGGAGCCGTCAGACCATCCTCCAGCTGTACTCCGTCCCGCAGCGATCTCAGCGCTCCGTCGCCGACCGGAGGGCGTCTGACCACCGCGCGGTAGGTCTTGGGTACCTCGAAGCTGGGATGCGTCAGCCGGTGGGCGAGCTGACCGTCGTTGGTCAGCAGGATGAGCCCTGTCGTGTCGATGTCCAGACGCCCGACCGGATATAGCCGCGCGCCGCGATGCCCGGCCGTGCCCGACACGGGGATCAGCGATACGACCGTCTTGCGGCCGCCTGGATCGTGGGCCGTGGAAACGACGCCCGCCGGCTTGTTTAGGGCGTAGACGAAGCGCCGGCCCGGCTGCAAGACAGGCTCCCCATCGACGGTCACCGCGCTCGTCTCCGCTACGTCGCGGGCAGGGTCCGTGACCACCGCGCCGGCCACGCGCACGCGCCCGGCGCGCACCAGCCCCTCGGATGCTCGGCGCGAGGCGATCCCGGCCGTCGAGAGGTACTTGGCCAGTCGCATGCGCACAGTGTGCAAGACCGGGGCGAGCGCCGGCGGCCCAGCGTCAGGCGGCATGCACGACGAGGGCGAGCGCTACTTTCAGCGCGGGGCGGTGTTCGTTTCAGCAGCGCGGGGGCCGAAGGACAAGCCGAAACTCTATGCATCTATCTGCCTTCATCAGTAGACCTCGTGCGGCCGGGGTCCTGCTGTGCGCCGTTCTTGCGCTCGTGGTGGGCGGCGCTGCCCAGGCCGCGCACGGGGCGGGCAGCCCCGTGCGCGGCGCCGGCTACCCCTCCGCAGACGGCGGCAGTCACTCCTTCAAGCTCGACGTGCTCCCGTACCCCGGTACGCCCGACGCCTCGAGCCACACCCAGATCGACTTCTACAAGCTCGCCCCCTGGCGCATCGGGTCGCTGACCGTCACGGGATCGCGAAGCGGGGGACACGCGGGCCGCTTGGCCTCCCTCCAGGGCGCCAGCGGGATGGCATTCATCCCCCAGCGGCCGTTCACAAGCGGCGAGCGGGTGACGGTTAGGGTCGAGTTCCTCCGGCGCGGGTCAGCTACAAAGCATGTGCAGTTCGGCTTCGCGATTGCCTCCCCGACCCCCGTGGCGCCCACGGGGTCGGCCGCCGGCGCGGACGGCCCGGCCGTCGTCCACGGGACGCTGCATGCTTCGACCTTCGTCCAGTCTTTCTACTCCGAGTCGTGGCTGCACCCTCCCGTCGTCGTGGGCGGCGGCAGGAACCCGGATCAGCAGTCGGGCAACATCCTGACCGACGCCCACCGCTCGATCCAGGCCGGGCCGCTGATCCTCAATCCGCAGGGGCAAGTTCTGTGGTTCGATCCGCTGCCGGGTGGCCAGGCCGGTTTCAACCTCGCCGTTCAGCAATACGGTGGGCAGTCGGTGCTCACCTTCTGGCAGGGACTTGTGAGCAACGGGGTCGGCTCGGGCGAGGACGTGATCCTCAACCACGCCTACCAGACGGTGGGGGCGGTGCAGGCCGCCAACGGCTATCACGCAGATCTGCACGAGTTCCAGATAACACCCCAGGGCAACGCCTTCATCACCGCCTACGCGCCGGTGCAGGCCGACCTCTCATCGGTCAAGGGCCCGAAGAGCGGAACGCTGCTCGACGCCATCATCCAGGAGATCAACATCAGGACCGGCCAGCTGCTGTGGGAGTGGCACGCATACGGGCACGTGCACCTCGCCGAGTCCTATGCCGGCAAGCCCAACGGCAACCCCTACGACTTCTTCCACATCGACTCCGTGCAGCCGCTCTCCAACGGCAACATCCTGGTGTCCGCCCGCCACACCTTCGCCGTCTATGAGATCAACCAGGCCACAGGCAAGATCCTCTGGGTCCTGGGCGGCAAGCACTCGACTTTCAGGATCGGGCGCGGCGCCAACTTCTCCTGGCAGCACGACGCACGCATGCAGTCAAACAACGACATCACGCTGTTCGACGACGGAGCCGGCTACAAGAAGACTGAGAGCCAGTCCCGCGGCATGCGGATCCACCTCAATACGCGCACCAGGCAGGCCACGCTGGTCCGTCAGTACGCGCACGTTCCCCCTGTCTTGTCCCCTGCCGAGGGCAGTGTCCAACCGCTCTATAACGGCAACGTGTTCGTGGGCTTCGGCAGTAACCCCTATTTCGCCGAGTACACGGGGTCCGGCCGCCAGAGCTTCTCGGCGGCGTTCCGCTACCCGGTCGAGTTCTACCGCGCGTTCCGATCGCAGTGGTCAGGGCAGCCGACCGGGTCGCCGTTCGCGGCCGCCTCTGCGACTGCATCCGGCACCACCGTCTATGCCAGCTGGAACGGCGCCACCAACATCGCCACCTGGCGCGTTTACGCCGGCGCCAGCCGCAGCGCGCTGTCCTATGTGGCCCAAATGCCATTCAGCGGGTTCGAGACCGCCATCTCCACGTCGAGCGCGGGCCCGTATTTCAGCGTCCAGGCGCTCGACGCCCAGGGGCACGTCCTCGGGACCTCCGCCCCCGTGAGCCGCTAGCGCGGGCCCTGCGCGCAGAGGGGCGCGGACCCAGCCGTGAGCCGCTAGCGCGGACCCAGCCGCGCCGCGCGCCGCGCGCGTCATCAAGGCCGCGCCTGCCACGATAAGACGCATGGACGCGACCCTGCTGGAGCGCACGCTCAGCGAGCTCGGCGAGCCGAGCTATCGCTCGCGGCAGATCCTGCGCTGGGCGGTACGCGGAGCGGGTGACTTCGGGGCTATGACAGACCTGCCGCTGACGTTGCGCTCGGCATTGGCGGACCGTGTTCCGTTCTCCACCCTCGGCGTCGAGCGCGAGGAGCGGGCATCCGACGGGACGGTCAAGACGCTCTTCAGGACTGCGGACGGCCGCCCGCTGGAGGCGGTGCTCATGCGTTTTCGGGATGGCCGCCGCTCCCTGTGCCTTTCCTCGCAGTCCGGGTGTCCCTTGACCTGCACGTTCTGCGCCACTGGCCAGATGCGCTTCTCTCGCAACCTGAGCTCCTCGGAGATCATCGACCAGGCGCTCCATTTCCGCCGGCTGGGAGCCGTGGATCACGCCGTGTTCATGGGCATGGGGGAACCGATGCTCAACCTGGGCGCGGTGCTCGCGGCCTGCCGGACACTCCCGGACGTGGGCATACCGAGCCGCCGGACGGCGATCTCCACGGTGGGGTGGATTCCGGGGATCGAGCGGCTGGCTGCCCAGCCGCTGCCGGTCCGCCTGGCGCTTTCGCTGCACGCCGCCGATCCCGCGCTGCGCTCGGCGCTGATGCCGATCAACGACCGCTATCCGCTGGCCGACGTGCTCGAGGCGTGCCGTGCGTTTCACCGCCAGAAGCGCCGGCGCGTGTTCGTCGAGTACGTGATGCTGGCCGGGGTAAATGACTCGCACGTCCAGGCCGTGCAGCTGGCCGACGTGCTCGACCCGCGGGCGTTCAAGGTCAACCTGATCCCCTACAACCCAACGGGCGCCGGGTACCAGACCTCCAGTCGCAAGGCCGTCGCAGCCTTCGCGGCCGAGCTGGAACGCCGCGGGCTGAACGTGACTGTGCGCGTCGAACGAGGGCGCGAGATCAGCGCCGCGTGCGGGCAGCTGGCGGCCCGGAACTGAGCGTCCGGAGCACATCCAGCCGACGCCAGAGGCTCAGAACACGAACCGAGACGTGCGTGGGTCGGCGCGCAAGGCGTCCCATTCGTGCTGCTCGAGCGGCCGCGGCCGGTCGCGAGACGCATCCACCGGGCACAGGAACCCGAAGGCCTCATCGCCCCCGTTGAGCCACCGATGCGGCGCAAGCGGTGCTACGTGCAGGGCGTCGAGTGGCCTCAGCTCGTGCACCTCGCTACCGACCAGCGCCAGGCCGACGCCGCGCAGAGCGATCACGAAGTGCGCGTGCTGGTGCTTCTCGAGGCTGGAGTAGCCGCCGGCCTCGAGCTCGAAGTAGCGCAGCTCAAACTGCGCCGGCAGCACCTCTGGATCGGCGAGCCGGTGGCGCGCGATGCCGCTGAAGCCCATTCCCCGCGCGCTGTCTTCGCCCGGCTTGTACGGCCGAGGCTCGATCCCCAGCCATCGGAACCTCGCCTGGTCGAACGGGATCCGGGCTCCGCTCATCGGGCGGCTCGCGCCTCAGGCGCTGGCCCGTGCCTCGCCCGCGCGCAGCAGCCGATCTCTGAGCTCCGCCTCGAGCTCGGGCGAGGGGTCGAAGGCGCTGGGGTCCGGGAGCTCCTCGAGCGAGCGCAGGCCGAACAACCGCAGGAAGAGGTCCGTGGTGCGGTACAGAACGGCTCCGAACTGGGAGCGCCCGCCCTCCTGCACGATCCCCCGTTCCAGCAGCGTCGCCACCGCCGACTCGGCGTTGACGCCCCGGATTCGGGCCACCTCGGGCCGGGAGACCGGCTGCAGATAGGCCACGATGGCGAGCGTCTCGGCCTGCGCCGGCGTGAGCGGAGGTGTTCGCGGCTTGGCGAACAGCCGCCTCGCCGCGGGCTCGGCGTCGGGGTGGCTGGAGAGCGCATAGCCGCCCGCCAGCTCCCGCAGCACCAGGCCGCGCCGCTCGAACTCGTAGTGCTCGCGCAGCCGCTCGATGGCCGTCACGACCTCGTGCAGCTCGGCTCCGGTGGCCTGCGCCAGCGCCGTCGCCTCGACCGGGTCCGCGGACAGGAACAACAGCGCCTCGAGCGTTCGCTCGAGCTCGCCCGAGGCGCTCATGGCCTCACCTCCACGGCCGCCGGCACTCTCCGCCCGTCCGGGTGATCAGCGCCGTTCCGGTGGTGTGATAGCTCCGCTCCCCGCGCCTGGACCGTTACCTCTCCGAACGGCTGCTGCTGGGTCCAGTCGAGCTCACCCTGCTTGTAGAGCTCGAGCAGCGCATACACGGTGATGGCCACCGTCACGCGATCCGCGTCCTTCACCGCCTCCTCGAATCTGAACGTCCCACGCTCGAGCAGTGAGCGCAGGTGCGCCAGGCGCTCTGCCACCGTGACCCGCGATACCGGGATGTGGCGGATGTCGACCGGCTCGGGGGGCTTGAGCAGCCATCCCAACGCCTCGCCGAGCACGCGGGGCTCATAGACCGCGTGGGCCTCCTGTAGGGGCGCACGCCTGAGCGCGGGCGGCAGCGGCGCGGCCCGGAAGCGAAACGGCGACTCGCGCTCGAGGCGCTGCTTCAGGCGGTCCGCGGCGGCACGGTAGCGATGGGCGTCGAGCAGCCGGGCCAGCAGCTCCTCGGCCGCTTCACCCGGATCGAGGTCGATCTCCTCCTGCTCCTCGCCGGGCAGCATTAACCGCGATTTCAGCTCCAGCAGCGCGGCGATCAGCACCAGGAACTCGGTCGCTGCCTCGAGGTCGAGCTCGCCGCGCCGCTCGAGATGGTCGATGTACGCAATCACGATCTCGGCCAGATCGACCTCCAGAAGGTCGACCTCCTCGCGCAGGATCAGCGTCAGCAGCAGGTCGAACGGACCGGCGAACACGTCCAGGTCGAGCTCCAGGGAGGCCAGGCGCATGCGCAAAAAGGCAGCCTACCGCGGAGCCCGGATCGCTCCGAAGCCCATCGCCTCACGCACGTCTGTCACCGTCTCGGCGGCGATCGCCACGGCCTTCTCGGCGCCCGCGGCGAAGATCCGCTCCAGCTGAGGCTCGTCGGCACGAAGCGCGTCGTAGCGCTCGCGCACCGGTTGCAGGTAGTCCACCACCGCGTCTGCCACCGCCTGCTTGAAGGCGCCGTAGCCGGCTCCGTCAAACTCTCGCTCGACCTCCTGGGGAGCAATTCCCCTCACCGCCGAGAGGATCTCGATCAAGTTGGAGATTCCCGGCTTGTCCGGGGCACGCGTCACCTCCACACCGGAGTCGGTCACGGCGGAGCGAAGCTTCTTGGTCACGGCGCTCGGCTCGTCGAGCACATAGACAGTCCCCTGCGGCGAGCCCCCGGTGGTCGACATCTTGCGGTCCGGGACTTGGAGATCCATGATCCTGGCTCCCACCTGGGGGATGCTCGCGTGTGGCACGACAAGCGCCTGGCCGAAGCGGGCGTTGAAGCGCTCGGCGACGTCGCGCATCAGCTCCACGTGCTGGCGCTGGTCCTCGCCCACCGGCACTTCCTCCGCCCGGTAAGCCAGCACGTCGGCCGCCATCAGCACGGGATAGAAGAACAGCCCGGCGGTCACCAGCTCGCGCTGCGCAGCCGACTTGTCCTTGAATTGCGTCATCCGGTTCAGATCGCCGAAGGCCGTCACGCTGGAAAGCAGCCACGTCAGGTCGGTGTGCTCGTGCACGTCGCTCTGGCGAAAGAAGATGCAGCGCTGGGGGTCGAGCCCTGCGGCCAGGAGGATGGCCGCCGTGTCGTAAACCGACTCCCGCAGCACGGCCGGTTCATACGGCACGGTGATCGCGTGCAGATCGACGATGCAGTAGAGCGCCTCGCCGCGATCCTGCCCTGCGACGTACTGCCTGATCGCGCCGATGTAGTTGCCGAGGTGCTTGCGGCCGGTCGGCTGGATGCCGGAGAAGATGCGCATCTAGTTGGGGGGACGAGGCTACTTCGAGACCGCGCCGGCCGCCGGCCGGCGGGTACCTGCAGATGGATCGCCCGGCTCGCGCTCGCGCGCCAGCAGCCAGGCGGCCAGCACGCCTCCCAGGGCGCCGCACGCGTGGCCCTGCCACGAGATGCCGTAGTGGGGAACGATGCTCGCCAGCAGCGCCCCGCCCCAGACGATGCCCACCACGGCCCCAGTCAGCAGCTCGAGCAGGCTGCGGTCGAAGAACCCGCGGGAGAACAGGTAGGCGGCGTAGCCGAAGACGACTCCGCTGGCGCCGACCGTGCTCGTGTTGCCGGGCCCGATGAGCCAGGTGCCCAGGCCGCCGATGACGATCACGATCAGCGTCACCAGCGCCAGCCGTGCGGCGCCCCGCAGGGCGATGATCAGGCCCATGAACAGGAACGGCACGGTGTTCGAGATCAGGTGCTGGAAGCTCACGTGAATGAACGGCGCGGTGAAGATGCCCCACAGGTGCGACACGCTTCGGGAGAAGATTCCGTCATGGTCCAGGCGGTTGGAGTCAAGTGTGTTGATCACCTCCACCAGCCACATCAGGGCGATGATCGCCGCCAGTAACTGAAGGCCCTCGACCCGGTTGCGCGCTCGCTCCAGCGGGTTGGCGCTCCACCGCTTTGCAGCGAAAGGACTCCGTCTCGTCACCTGCGCTTCGCTCATGGCCATCGCCCATAGGATCGCAGGTCGGCGGGCGGCTATCGCCGTGAGCGTGTGCCACGATGCCGGCGTGGACGATGCGATCGCTCGCTACCGAGCCGCGACCGAGGCCAAGGACCTCGACGGAATCATGGCCACGCTGGCCCCCGACGCCGAGCTCGTCTCGCCGATCTCCGGCCGCATGGTGTTCCGCGGCATCGACGATCTGCGGGTTCTGCTCGCTGCGGTCTACATCAGCAGCCTGAGAGGCTTGCGCTGGGAAGCCGAGAGCGGCGACGGCCAGCTGCGGGTGGTGATAGGCCAAGGGAAGCTAGGCCCGTTCACGGTCGGCGACGCGATGGTGTTCGAGCTCGACGATCTAGGAATGATCCGCAGGATCCGGCCACACCTTCGCCCTTGGCTCGCCTTGACGGCGTTCGCCTTCGCGTTGGGGGCACAGCTCGCTCCACATCCGGGCGTCATCCGCCGCGCGCTGCGCGCCGGCTGAGAGTCGACCTCGAGGCCCGGGCCTCCGGCGCCACACGGACGAGCCCGAGACCTATCCCTCGAGCGCCGTCAGCGCTACCGCCAGGGCCACCTCGGCGCGCTGGGGCAGCGACTCGGCCAGCACGAACTCCTCGGGCGTATGGGCTCCGCCCCCGCGGGGCCCGAGGCCGTCGACCGTCAGCGGGATCAGCGGGGCGAAGTGGCTGGCGTCGCTGGCGCCGCCCCGGGCCACGCCGACGATCGTCCGTCCCAGACGGGCGCTCGCCCGCTCGAGCAGCGACGCCGTGGCGGCGCGCGAATCCATGCCCGGCCAGCGCCGCTCGAACGTGGGCCGCAAGGCCACGCCCCGGAGCTCACTGGGCACCGCCTCGAGCAACGGCTCGAACGCCTCGAGTCCGTCGGCGCGCACGTCGAAGATCAGCTCGCCCTGGGCGGGGACGACGTTGAATGCCTCGCCCGCGCGGACCACGGTGGGCACCACGCTGCGGCGCTCGGGGCCCGAGGGGTCGTGAAGCTCGGCCACGGTCGGCGCCACCGCCGCCAGCGCCAGCAGGGCGTTGCGCCCCTGGTCTGGCGCGCTTCCAGAATGGGCGGCGCGTCCCTCGGCCAGCACCCTGAGCGTGCCGGCCGCCTTGCGCCGGATGACCACGCCCTCCTCGCCTCCCGGCGAGCGCTCGCCGGCCTCAAAGCACAGGCAGGCGTCATAGTGCGGGAACCGCCCCACGTGGCGGAACTCCGTGGTGCGCCACTCCTCGTCCGTCACCAGCAGCACGGAGAGCTCTGAGAACAGCTCCGGCCGGGCCGCAAGTGCGCGCGCAACGCCGAGCGACAGCACCACGCCGCCTTTCATGTCCGCCGTCCCGGGACCGTAGATGCGGCCCGCCTGGCGCCGCAGCGGCGTGTGTGCGTGACGGCCGATCACCGTGTCCAGGTGCCCCAGCAGCAACACCCGCCGGCTGCCGGTCCCCGGCAGGCGGGCGAGCAGGTCCGGGGCGCTCTCGGCGGTCGAGCATGGCACCCGCTCGACCGCACATCCGACCGGCAAAAGCGCGGTACAGACGGCCACGGCCTCCTCGGCGCCCTCCACGTCACCGGAGGGCGATGAGACCGCCACGAGCGCCTCGAGCTCGCGCCCAGCGTGCGCGGCGAGGTCCGACGCCAGGCTGGCGATCGACGTGTCAGTCACGTCCGGCACCGTGCCACAATCCCCCAGCCGGCGCCGTGACGCCGCCTCGAGTGGCAGAGAGGAGTGTTGATGTCCCGGAGCGAGGCACCGCGCGTCGCGGTGGTGGGCCACGTCGAATGGGTCGACTTCGTGCCCGTGCCGCACCTCCCGAGGGCGGGTGAGGTGCTCCACGCGGGCGACGCATTCACCCGCGCAGCGGGTGGAGGCGGCGTGGTGTCCGTGGTCCTTTGCGAGCTGGGAGCCGAGGTCGACTTTTTCACCGCGCTGGGAGACGACGCCGATGGTCACGCTGCGGCCGAGCAGCTGACTGAGCGCGGCGTGCGCATGCACACGGCCTGGCGCTCCCAGCCCACGCGTCGCGCGGTGACGATGCTCGAGGACGGCGGCGAGCGGACGATCGTGACCATCGGCGAGCGGCTCGACCCCCGGGGCTCCGATCGGCTCGAGTGGGAGCGCCTGGCGGCGGCGGACGGCGTTTACGTGACCGCCGGCGACGTGGAGGCTCTCCGGCTGGCGCGCCGGGCGGGAGTGGTCGTGGCCTCGCCGCGAGCTCGTACGGCGCTGGCCGATGCGTCGCCGGAGCCCGCCGCGAGCGGCGGCGAGCGGGTGCTCGACGCCCTGGTCTTCAGCGCTGCCGACCGCGACGAGCGGGCCTGGGCGGAGCGGGCCGCCAGTCGCACAAAGCTGCTCGTGGCGACCGAAGGTGCCCGCGGCGGACGTTGGTGGGGGGAATCCGAAGGTCGCTGGCAGTCAGTTCCCCCACCGGGGCCGGCGCGCGACAGCTACGGCTGCGGCGACTCGTTCGCCGCAGGCGTGACCTTCGCGCTGGCCGAGGGGGCGGCGATGGCCGATGCGGCGGCGCTCGGTGCCCGCTGCGGAGCGCGCTGCCTGACCCGCGCCGGCGCTCCCTGAGCCGCCCTGCGCGATCCACGCCGGGATGTGATTAGGTGGCTGGACCGTGGGCTCGATCACCGATCTGATCAGCATCATCGATGCCGACGCAGATCTGGCTGATCTGCTCGCTCCCGAGGAGCGAGATCGCGCCAGGCGTCAGGCGCTGACGCGCGAGCGGCGGCTGTCCCCGGGCGACTGGGACGTCTCCGGGGCGATCGAGCAGGACACCCACCACCGAGGCTTTCTGATCATCGAGGGGCTGCTCTCCAGAGAAGTCGAGGTGCTCGGACGTCGGTGCGTAGAGTTGATCGGCCCAGGGGACGTCCTGCGGCCGTGGAGCTGGGACGAGGACGGCTCACACGTCCACGCGGAGGTAGGCTGGGTTGTCCTGGAGGAGACCCGCCTGGCGGTGCTCGATCACGGGCTGGTCCGCAGGATGGATCCCTGGCCGCAGCTCGGCCTGGAGCTGTTCGCTCGCGGTACCCGCCGCGCCCATTCGCTGGCCGTGTCGCTGGCGATCGCCCACCACCCGCACGTTGATGACCGGCTGCTGCTGACCCTTTGGCATCTGGCCGAGCGCTGGGGCCGGGTGCGCCCGGATGGGATCGCGGTGAACCTGCCGCTCTCCCACCAGCGCCTCGCTGACCTCGTCGGCAGCCACCGCCCGTCGGTCACGAGCGCGATGGGCAAGCTTGCCCGTTCGCGCTCGGTCAGCCGACAGGACGATGGCACGTGGGTCTTGCACGGCTCACCGCCGGAGGAGCTGCGCCACCACCGCTTGGTGGCCGCGATGACCTAGTGGAGAAAAAAGGCCGGCCCGCCTGTCAGGCGGGGCCGGCCCATATTGAAAAACCGATGCGGGGGCTTAGAAGCGTTTGGCGGCGAATGCCATCAGCGCCAGGATCGCGATCAGGAACAGCAGCGGGTGGATGATGACGCCGCCGGCGATGGCGATGACGAGCAGGATGATGCCGAGGATCAGAAGCATGGGACTCCTTTCGTGACGTTGCGCTAGTTATGGCCCTAGCCGTCGTTGCGCGACGGGCACCGGTAGCTGCGCGGACGTCCGCGGACGTACGCAGGTTCGCTACAGCGGCTGGCGGAGGACCGGCTGCCTGGCAGCCGTGGCCTCGTCTAGCCGCCTGACCGGCGTGGTGTAGGGGGCGTTCTGCGCCACCGACGGGTCCTCGCGAGCCTCGCGCAGGATCTCGACGATGATCTCGGCGAAGAGGTCGAGCGTCTCCTTGGTCTCGGTCTCGGTCGGCTCGACCAGCAGCGCCTCCTCCACGATCAGCGGGAAGTAGACGGTCGGCGGGTGGACGCCGTGGTCAAGCAGGCGCTTTGCCAGATCGAGCGTCTTGATCTGAAGCTCGCGCTTCATCGGCGCCCCGCTCAGCACAAACTCGTGCATGCACAGGCGCTCGTAGGCGGCGGGCAGGTACTGGGCCACGCCGGCCTTGCGCAGCCTCGCCAGTAGATAGTTGGCGTTCAGCACCGCGACCTCGGAGACCTCACGCAGGCCGGCGGCCCCGAGCGAGCGGATGTACGCGTAGGAGCGGACGAACACCCCGTAGTTCCCCTGGAAGCCGCGCAGCCGGCCGATCGACTTGGGGCGCTCGTAGTCGAGGTCGTAGAAGTCGGCGGAGGCGCCGTTCTCCTGCACCGAGCGGCGTACGACGAGCGGCCGCGGCAGGAACGGCTCGATCCTGTCCGAGACGGCGACCGGCCCGGCGCCGGGACCGCCGCCGCCGTGCGGCTGGGTGAACGACTTGTGCAGGTTGAAGTGCACGATGTCGAAGCCCATGTCTCCCGGGCGGCAGATGCCCATGATCGCGTTGAGATTGGCGCCGTCGTAATAGAGCGTCGCGCCGACGCCGTGCATGATGCGGCGGATCTCCTCGATCCCTTCCTCGAACAGACCAACGGTCGAGGGATTCGTGAGCATCAGGCAGGCCACGTCCTCGCCGGCCTTTTGCCGCAGGTCGTCGAGATCGACATTTCCGCGAGCGTCCGTCCCCACCTTGACGACGTCGTAACCGGCCATGGTGACGGTCGCCGGGTTCGTGCCGTGGGCGGTATCGGGGGTCAGCACCTTCGTGCGCCGCTCGCCGCGATCCTCGTGGTAGGCGCGGGTCAGCAGGACGCCCGCCAGCTCGCCGTGCGAACCGGCCGAGGGCTGTAGCGACACGTGCGGGAGCCCAGCCACCTCGGCCAGCTCGGTTTGTAGGCGCCACATCAGCTCGAGCGCCCCCTGCGCGCGGCGGGGGTCCTGCAGCGGATGGAGCTTGGCGTGGCCGGGGAGCGCGGCCACGCGCTCGTGAAGCTTCGGGTTGTGCTTCATCGTGCACGAGCCGAGCGGGTAGAAGCCCGTGTCCAGGTCGAAGTTGCGCTTCGACAGGCGGTTGTAGTGGCGGACGATCTCGGGCTCTGAGACCTCGGGCAGCCTAGGAGGCTGGCCGCGGCGCAATGCCGCCGGCAGCAGATCGTCCGGCTCGCGCTGTGGGACGTCGAGCTCCGGCGCCACGAACGCCCGGCGGCCGGGCTTGGAGCGCTCGTAGATCGTCAGCTCGTCGTCGGCGGCGGCCGTGAACCACCGAGCGGCCAGCTGTGTCGGCTCGCTCGCGCCAGCCGCGCGCTCGGCATCCGGCCTCGCCGGATCGCGCGGCGCGGGAGTCATCCCGCTGCTCATGCCCTCGCCTCCACCGGCTCGGCCTCCGCTGCGACGGCCGCGGCCACGGTCTCGGCCAGCCTGTCGATGTCTGGGCCTGTGCGCAGTTCGGTGATTGCCACGAGCAGCCCGCCGGGGTACTCGCGCTCGTAGTCGCGCGCTAGCGGATAGCCGGGATTGACACCCTGCGCCCGGCAGCGCTCGATCACCCGCTCCACCGGGGCGTCGAGCTTGAGCGCGAACTCGCGCACCACCGGCTGCTCGTGAAGCGCGGAGACCCCCTCCAGCGCGCACAGGCGCTCGCGGGCGTACGCGGTGCGTTGGAGCATCAGCTCCGCAAGCTCCACGAGCCCGCGTCTGCCCAGCCAGCTTAAGTAAATGACGCCGGCCAGGGCGTTGAGCGCCTGGGCCGTGCATATGTTCGAGGTGGCCTTCTCGCGGCGGATGTGCTGCTCACGAGTCTGCAGCGTCAGCACGAATCCCCGCCGTCCGTCGGCGTCGCGCGTCTGGCCTGCAATGCGGCCGGGCAGCCGACGCATCAGCGCCTCGGTGGCGGCGAAGAAGCCGAACGATGGGCCGCCGAAATCAAGTCGTCCACCGAGCGTCTGACCCTCGCCTACGACGATGTCCACGCCGCACTCAGCGGGCGTCTTGAGCAGCGCCAGCGGCAGTGGGTCGCAGGCGCAGATCAGCAGCGCACCGACGGCGTGCGCCGCTTCCGCCAGGCGTGCCAAATCCTCGACGGCCCCCAGGAAGTTCGGCTGCTGGACGATCACCGCGCTCACCTCGTCATCGAGCTCGGGGAGCTCGGTGAGCCCATCACGCAGGGCAGCCTCGGCAACCTCCATCCCATAGCCGTGAGCCAGCGTCCGGAGCGTCTCTCGGGAGTGGGGGTGCACGCCGCGGGAGACGACGAAGCGCGCACGGCCGTGGTGCAGCTTGGCCACGTAGGCCGCCGCCGCCACGGCGCTCGGTCCCTCGTACACCGAGGCGTTCGAAACCGGCAGGCCGGTCAGCTCGGAGATCGCCGTCTGGTACTCGAACATGGCCTGAAGGCCGCCTTGCGAGATCTCGGGCTGATAGGGCGTGTACGGAGTCAGGAATTCCGAGCGCTCGATGATCGAGTCGATCAGCGCCGGGACGTAGTGGTCGTACATGCCCGCCCCGAGGAACGAGAGCTCGTCCTCCGTCGAGCTGTTGCGGGCCGCGAGGGCACGGAGCTCCTCGTAGACCTCCTGCTCCGAGCGACCGGGCTCGAGCTGTCTGTGAAAGTCCTGGCGCAGGTCGGCGGGGATGTCGACGAATAGCTCCTCGATCGAGGAGACGCCGATCTCCTCGAGCATCTGGCGCCGGTCGGCGTCGGTGGCTGAGACGTAGCTGCTCATGTCCTAGTGGCCGGACTCACGTTAGCGTCGCCTGATAGGCGCTCGAGTCCATCAATGACTCGGTCTCCGAGCGCTCTGAGAGCTTGATCCTGACGAGCCACCCTTCGCCGTATGGATCGTCGTTGATGGTCTCCGGCTTGTCGGCCAGCACCTCGTTGACGCCCACGATCTCGCCTGACAGGGGGGCGATCACGTCCGATACCGCCTTCACCGACTCAACCTCCGTGTACGGCTCGCCCTGGCGAACCTGGGTGCCGACGCCCGGAGCCTCGAAGAACACCACCTCGCCGAGCTGCTCTTGGGCGAACCAGGTGATGCCGAAAGTGGCCTCGTCGCCGTCCAGTCGAGCCCAGTCGTGCTCGGCGTGGTAGAGCAGGTCCTCGGGATAGCTGGCGGCCATGAATCAGGGGTCCTTTCGGTAAAGGGGCTTGGAGGCGATGATCGCGGCGCGAGCGGTTCCGCGCACGTCGATCTCAATCCGATTTTCGGGCTCGGCGATGCCGGCGGGAACGTACGCCATCCCGATGCCACGCTCGAGGCAGGGCGAGAACGTGCCGCTGGTGACGACGCCGCCGCCGCGCACCTGATTGCCGGCTCGGGCGATGCCCGGGCCGTCGATCAGAAACGGGACCAGCTTCTCCGTCGGGCCTGTGGCGCGGACGGCCGCCACGGCGTCGGCGCCGATGAACCCCGTGCCCTCCTTGCAGCACCAGCCGAGCCCGGCCTCGATCGGCCCGCGCTCCTCGCTGAGATCATTGCCATAGAGGTGAAAGCAAGCCTCCAGCCGCAGCGTGTCGCGGGCCCCCAGGCCCGCCGGCGCTGCCCCCGCCTGAAGCAGCTGGTCCCACACGCCCTCGGCCGCGTCCGGCGCCATCAGCAGCTCCACGCCGTCCTCACCTGTGTAGCCGGTGCCGCAGACCAGCATCGGCACGCCCGCCACGCGGCGCTCGCAGCAGTGAAAGCGCGAGGGCAGCGCCCCATCCGTCAGTCCCGAGACGAGTTCCCTGGCGGCGGGGCCCTGGACCGCGAGCATCGCGAAGTCGTTGGCCCGATCGACCACGTCGACGTCGAACGGGCCGGCCTGTGACCGCATCCAGGCCAGATCGCGCTCGTGGTTGGCGGCGTTCGTGACCGTCAGGTACACGCCGTCGGCGAGGCGATAGGAGAACAGGTCGTCCAGCACGCCGCCGTCCTGCCGACACATCACGCTGTACTGGGCTCCGCCCTCCGGGATCCTCCGCACGTCGTTGGACACCACGTGCTGCAGGAAACGCTGGGCGTCCGGGCCGCGGCTTTCAACCTGCCCCATATGTGAGATGTCGAACACTCCGACACGACGGCGGACGGCCATGTGCTCCGCGCGGATCCCCGAGTACTGCAGCGGCATCTCGAAGCCCGCAAACGGGACCAGCCGCGCACCGCCGGCGACGTGGCTGCCACGCAGTGGCGTCTGGCGCAGCGTCGCGTGGGCGGTGTCGGTCATCGTGCGCGCAGGCTACAACCGGACGCCGTGACCGTCAGCTGGAGCCCCCGGCCTCCTCGGTATGACGATCGTCGAGGGTGCCGTCCTGGCGCTCCGGCGCCGGGCGCATCCTGGCACGGGCCCGGCGCAGCGGCCTCATCGCAAGGTTCACGTCGGCGACGTGTGGCTCGAGCCGCTCGACGGCCTGCTCCACGGCCATCATGTGCTCGCCGAGCTCCTCGATCCGGCCGCTCATCTCCGCGATCTCGCCTTCGATCCGCTTCACGGCGGCGTGCATGCCCAGCATCTCCGGGTCCATGGAGGCCACGTGTCCCCTTATGGCCTGAAGGTCAGCGGCGATCTCCGGCAGCACTCGGCGGAGAAATGCTGCCCCCGAGGCCAGATCCTGAAGTATCCGGCCGACCGACGGCAGCCGCAGGCGGCCGGCGTGGTCGAGCTCGTGCTCGTCGCCTGAGCGCTCCCCGCTCATGTAGCCGCGAGCCTAGCGGACGGTGTCAGCGGTCCTTGAGGAAGGACGGGATGTCGATCTCGTCGTCTCGTATCTCGAGCGACGAGCGCTGGCGATCGTCCATCGAGACCTCCCGGTCCCGGCGCGGGCTGCGCGTGGGCTCCCGGGCAGCCGGAGCGCGCATCCGATCGTGCTCGAAGCCGGTGGCGATCACGGTGACCCTGACCTCGTCGCCGAGCGCGTCGTCGATCACGGCGCCGAAGATGATGTTGGAGTTGGCATCGGCGGCACTCTGAACGATCTCCGCCGCCTCGTTGACCTCGAACAGGCCGAGGTCGTGGCCCCCGGTGATGTTCAGCAGGATGCCCATCGCCCCCTCCACCGACTCCTCCAGCAGCGGCGAGGAGATCGCCACCTTGGCCGCCTCGGCGGCGCGGTTCTCTCCGCCCGCGGTACCGATTCCCATCAACGCCGACCCGGCGTCGCGCATGATCGTGCGCACGTCCGCGAAGTCGAGATTGATCAGGCCGGGGATCGTGATCAGGTCTGTGATCCCTTGGACGCCCTGGCGCAGCACGTTGTCCGCTTCCCGGAAGGCCTCGAGGATCGTGGTTCGGCGCTCCACGATCGACAGCAGCTTCTCGTTCGGGATCACGATCAGCGTGTCGACGTGCTCGCTCAGCTCATGGATCCCCGCCTGGGCCTGGCGAGCGCGCTGGGTGCCCTCGAAGTTGAAGGGACGCGTGACGACTCCGACCGTGAGCGCGCCGATCTCGTGCTTGGCGATGTCAGCGATCACCGGCGCGGCGCCGCTGCCGGTCCCCCCTCCCTCGCCCGCGGTCACGAACACCATGTCCGCACCCTTGAGCGCTTCCTTGATGTCGTCGCGGGACTCAGCCGCGGCGCCGCGGCCGACCTCCGGGTTGGCCCCCGCGCCGAGGCCGTGCGTCAGTTCGTGCCCGATGTTGAGCTTGATGTCGGCATCGCACATGGCGAGCGCCTGGGCGTCCGTGTTGCAGGCCACGAATTCGACGCCGCGCAGGCCCGCGTCGACCATGCGGTTTACCGCGTTCGTGCCGCCGCCGCCGACACCGACGACCTTGATGACTGCCAGATAACTGCCGCTTTCCATGTCGCTTTCCCAACCCTTGAGTTCGTGTTGAGTGTCTCGGCCGGGTTTGCCGTAATAGCGGAGTTTCGCACGGTACTGGGCCGGGATGCGTGAAGTCAACGCATCCGCGGCAACGCGCAAGGTTCGTTGCAGATCGACCGATTCTCGACCTGCCCGGAGAGTTCGGGAAATCGTGACCTATAGCTCTAGTTGAGGGTTAGCTATACCCCAGGAGCCCCCGTGGCCGTGGCCGCCTGCCCCGCAGATCCAGCGGGCGGCGCCGTCGTGCCGGTCGCGGGCGCTGTGGCGCCGGAGGCGCCGGACGACGCCCCCGGGTCGCCCGTCGCGCCGGACGAACCCGTGCCGGCGGTCACACCCGCCGCGGGCCTGTACGGATCCGTGACGTCGACGTAGGACGCGCCCCCCGACCCCGGATCGGCGAGCACGTCGTCCGCGGCGGTCCATTTGGCCGCCAGCAGCGTGGGGCCGCCGAAGTAGAGCCGCGGTCCCTGCCGAAGCTCGATGACCACCCCGTGATCGCCGGTGCTGCTCGCGCCCGTGACATGGGAGAGCAGCTGCCACGGGGCGGCGCCGAGAACGGCGAGCACGCTGAGCGCTCGCTGATCGGTCACGTGCGTCCCACCCGGAAGCAGGCGCACCGGAACCTGTGGCAGCGAGGATCCGACCCGAACGTCGCGCAGCAGGATGCCGTCGCCCGCCACGGCCACGCGGCGTCCGTCGGCGACCACGACCGCCACGGGCACCTGCTCGATGACCCTGATCACCATCTTGTGCGGAAAGTGCGTCGAGGCCCGCAGATCCTTGACCACGGGGAACGGGGAGACGGCTGTGCGCAGCGCCGACATATTCACGTCGAGCGTGCTCATACCGCGGCCGGCCACCCTCAGCGCCGAGCGAATCTGCCCGGCGTCCGGTCCGCTGGCCCCCACGACGCTCACCTGCCGTACGGCGACGAGCGAGGAGTCGCGCAGCCACAGCCATGCGCCGCCCAGCGCCAGCAGGAGCCCGACTGCCGCCACCAGAGCGATCCGGGGCACGCGCGGGAGCCGGAGGCGGCGGGAGCTCACCCCGAGTAGTTCGACTTCGCCGGCCTCTCCCCTACTTGGCGTTGACCAGGGCTCGCGCGAGCGCGTCTACATCGCCGGCCCCCATCACCACGCAGAGGTCACCCGCTCTGAGCCCGCTTTGCAGAAACGGCTTCGCATCGGCGAACTGTGGGAGCCAAGCCACCGGGCGCCCCCGCGCCGCGTCGGCCGCGGCTGCCGCGATCATCCGTCCACCGACGCCCGGGTGGTCCGCGGCGCGCTCCCGCGCGGGATAGACGTCCAGGACCACCACCGCGTCGGCCAGCGACAGGGACACACCGAACTGCAAGGCCAGCGCCGCAGTGCGCGAGTAGAGATGCGGTTGAAAGACGGCGACCAGGCGCCGTGGCTCAAGCGTCCGGGCCGCCTCGAGCACGGCTGACACCTCCGTTGGGTGGTGCGCGTAGTCGTCGTACACGACGGCGCCCGAGGACGTTCGCCCCAGCCGCTCGAAGCGCCGCCGGGCCCCCACGAAGTCTCCAAGCGCCATGGCCGCTCTTCGCGGGTCGGCCCCGGCAAGCACCGCCGCCTCGAGCGCGCCGGCGGCATTGATCGCGTTGTGAGCGCCCGGGACCCGGAGCACGACCTCGATCCCGCGCCAGCTGAAGCGCGAGCCGGCCGGCGAGAGCAACGGCTCGGGGACGTCGTATGCCACTGCCCCAGGGGGACACAGGGCGACCAGCTCCGGGCGCTCCCATACGACCGCGCCGGCGCTCGCCCTGCCCATGAAGGTGCGCAGCGTGTCCTGGAGCTCGAGCATCGATCCGTAGGTCGAGTGATGTTCGAGCTCGGCGTTGGTCAAGACCGCGATTTGGGGCTCAAGCCTCAGCAGCGATCGGTCTGACTCGTCGGCCTCCACCACGATCCACTCGCCGCTGCCCCAGCCGGCGTTGAGGCCGGTGCTGCGCAACTCGCCGCCGATCACGTAGCCCGGGTCAAGCTTCGAGCCCCGCATGGCCTCGACGATCATCGCCGCCGTGGTCGTCTTGCCGTGTGTGCCGGTGACCGCCAGGCAGCGGCGGAGGGTGGCGATCTGGGCGAGCAACTCGGCACGGTGCAGCTCGCGCCCTCCGGCGGCGCGGCGCTCGCTGTTCTCTGCCCCGATGGCCGTTGAGTAGACGACCTCTGCACCCGGGGGGACGTTCGCCCGCGCGTGGCCAATGGTGGGCTTGATGCCGTGCTGGCGCAGACGTTCCGTGTACGCGGACTCCGAGCGGTCTGAGCCCGTCACGCTGGCGCCTAAAGACTGGGCCACGAGCGCCAGCCCGCTCATCCCCGCCCCCCCGATACCGACGAAGTGAAGGCGTCGGCCCGCGAACTCGTGCCCACTCATCGCGTTCGCGCGGCCGCGAGCACCTCGGCGGCGATCGTTCGCGCGGCGTCGGGTCGCGCCAGCGCCGCGGACGCACGCGCCATCTCCCCAAGCCGCGCCCGGTCGGCCAGAAGGCCACCGACCACCTGGGCCAGCCGGGCCGGACTCAGCTCGTCGTCCGGCAGGATCACGGCGGCGCCGGCCCGCTCCATGTAGCGGGCGTTCTCGGACTGGTGGTCGGCGGTGGCGTGCGGATACGGAATCAGCACCGCCGGGCGGCCGTGTGCCGCGATCTCGAAGATCGACCCCCCTGCGCGGGCCACGATCAAATCACCGGCCAGGAGCGCCTCGCCGAAGTCCTCGACGTAGCCCCGCAGGTCATAGTGTGGACCCGGCGCCTCGAGCTCTGGGAGGTCGCGCGCCCCGGCTGCGTGGAGGACCCGAAACTGGGCGCCGGCAAAAGCCTCGACCGCCGCCTTGTTGATCGACCGCGCCCCTTGCGAGCCGCCGAACACCACCACTGCAGTCTCCTGTGGGGCGATTCCGAAGCGGGCCCTGGCCGCAGCGCGATCCGTGGCGGGTTCGGGTATGGGGCGGCCGGTCACCAGATAGCGCCGGGCCGTGCGCCCGCTGACGGGAAACGCCAGGCACACGCGGCGCGCGAAGGGCGAGAGCATGCGGTTCGCCAGCCCCATGTGGCTGTCGGCCTCCATCAGGACGAGCGGCACGCGTCCGAGCACTGCCCCCAGGCCCAAAGGTCCGGCGACGTAGCCGCCGGCGCCCAACGCGGCGCTCGGCTTGAGCTCCGCGAGCATCGCATGCGCCGCGAGCACCGCCCGAGCGTCCACGGCCACGGCGCGCAGTCCGGCGAGCGGATGCCGGCGCGGAAGCGGCGCCACTCTCAGCGAGCGCAACTCGTACCCGGCGGCGGGCACCAGCTCGCGCTCGGCGCGCTCACCGCCGACGAAGACGACGTCCGCTCCGTCAGCCTTCAGCGCCTCGGCTACCGCGAGCGCGGGCACGACGTGCCCGGCGGTCCCGCCGGCGGCTATCACGATTCTCGGCGGTGTCACTCCGTGATGTCCCGACCGCCTGCAGCCGACCGCGTCGTGGCTGAGAGATGTTGAGCAGCAGCCCGATCGCGGCCAGCATCACGCACAGGTTCGTCGGGGCGTAGGACATGAATGGCAGCGGCACGCCGGTGAGCGGGGCGATACCGAGAACCACGAAGATGTTGAGGATCCCCTGACAAAGAATGAGCGAGGTCAGGCCGGTGGCGAGCAGCTTCGCATAGCGACCGGCCGCCCGGCGGGCGGTGCGCAGGCCAGCGTAAGCGATCATGCCGTAGAGAAAGACGACCAGGCCGACGCCCATCACGCCCAGCTCCTCGCCGATAACGGCGAGAATGAAATCGGTCTGAGCCTCCGGCAGGTAGAAGATCTTCTGCACCGAGCGGCCGAGGCCAACCCCGAACAGACCGCCTGAGCCGAGCGCGATCTGGCCCTGAACGGCCTGGAAGCCGGCAGTCGACTTGGACGACCAGGGGTGCAGAAACGAAGTCAGGCGTGCGCGCTGGTAGGGCTGCGCCAGCACGAATACGACCACCAACCCCAGCGCGAGGGCCGCCAGCACGCCCAGCTGTCGCAGCGGCATTCCCGCCGCGACCAGCAGGGCGGCGATCGTGAACACGATCACCAGGGTTGTGCCCATGTCCGGCTCCACGAGGATCAGCAGGCAGCCGGGGCCGGCGGCGATCGCAATCGGCGTAATCAGCGGGATGAGGCGGGCCTGGCGGCGCGGACTGCCCACCCGCTTGGGGTTCTTGGCCAGGTAATAGGCCACGTACAGCACGAGCGCCAGCTTGAGCAGCTCGGAGGGCTGGAACTGAATCGGCCCCGCGGCGAACCAGCGCCGAGCGCCGTTGACATCGACGCCAAAACCGGGCGCCAGCACCAGAAGCAGCAGCGCCACGGAGCCGAACAGCAGCAGCTTCACCACTCGCTCGTTCAGCAGGGCAAGGCCTCGGCGGGAGAGGATCTGCATACCTACCAGCCCGATTCCGGCGAAGATCAGGTAGCGCACGAACTCGCCGGTACCGAGCCCGCTCCCACTCATGACTCCGGACGGCGAGGACGCGCTGTAGACCATCACCGCGCCGAATGCCAGCAGGCATAGCGTGGCCGTCAGCAGGATTCGGTGCTCGAGCGGCGGCGCCACGCGGCGTGCGCGGGGCCTGACCCGGTCCGGCTGCGGGACTGATGCCCGGCCGCGGGCCGGTCGGCGGCTCGGGGCCGCAGCGGCCCCCGGCATCAGGCCCCCTCCACGAGCGCCCTGAAGTGCTCGCCGCGGGCCTCGAAGTCCTGGTACTGGTCATAGCTCGCGCAGGCCGGCGAGAGCAACACCGTGTCCCCCGGTTGGGCCGCGCCGCGTGCGGCCTCGAGCGCAGCAGCGAGCTCGCCGAGTGCGAGCACCGGTACGTGGACGCCGCGCAGCGCCAGCGCCAGCTCCGGCGCCGCCTCTCCAATCAGATAGACCCCCCGGCACCGCTCCGCCACCAGCGGCGCCAGGGGCCCGAAGTCCTGTTGCTTGCCGCGCCCCCCGGCGATCAGGTGCACGCCGCCCTCGTAGGCCCGCAGGGCGACGATCGTTGAGGCCACGTTCGTGGCCTTGGAGTCGTTGACGTAGGCGATCCCTGCTCTTTCTTCCACAAGCTCGAGACGATGTGCCACGCCCCGAAACGTCTTGAGGCCAGCCGCCACCGCGGCCGACTCGATCCCGCGGGCCAGGCAGACGGCCGCCGCGGCCATAGCGTTCTCCGCGTTGTGCATTCCGGGAAGCGACAGCTCCTCAACCTCCACCAGCGGTGAGCCGTTCCACCAAAGTCGGGCGTCACGCAGGGTCAGTGACGAGCCCGCCTCGGGGCCGAACACGACGCGGTGGGCCCTGCCGGTCTGCGTGGACACGTCCAGCGCAGCGGGCAACACCGCCAGGTCGTCTCGGTCCTGGTTGGCGAATACGCGGAGCTTGGCCGCCACGTAGGCCTCAAACGTGACGTGGCGGTCCAGGTGGTCTGGCGCCAGGTTGAGCAGCACCGCCGCCTCGGGAGAGAAGGCTTCGGTGTCTTCCAACTGGAAAGAGGAGGCCTCGCAGACGAGCGTCTGGTCCGGCTGGAGGGCGCCCACCAGCGAGCTCGCGGCGGTACCCACGTTTCCGGCCACCGCCACCGGCTGTCCCGCGCGCCGGTGGATGTGGCCGATCCACTCCGTCGTGGTGGTCTTGCCGTTCGTGCCGGTCACGGCGATGAACTCGTTCGGGATGAGCCTCCAGGCCAGCTCGAGCTCGCCGAGCACGGGAACGCCCCCCCGGCGCGCCGCACGGATCGCTGGCGCGTCGCTGGGAACGCCGGGACTCTTGATGAGCGTCCGGGCGCGGGCGGCAAGTACGTCGCCTGACGCATCCAGATGGACTTCGACGCCTGCCTCGGAAAGCCTCCCGGCCGCCTGGGCCAGGCGTGAATCCTCGCTGGCGCCCGCATCGCAGCCGATCACCTCCTCTCCGCGGGCGCGCAGCGCCAGCGCCGCCGCCAGCCCGGAACGAGCCAGGCCGACGACCAGATACGGGCCGCCGGGCAGCGGTGGGCGGGGCTTCACTTGATGCTCAGCTGATACACGGTGAAGCCGATCGCCGCGCAGGCCGCGGCGATGATCCAGAAGCGCAGGATGATTTTCGTCTCCGACCACCCCTGAAGCTCGAAGTGGTGGTGGATGGGCGTCATCAGAAACACGCGCTTGCGAAACGCCTGGAACGAGACAACCTGAATCATCACCGAGACCACCTCCAGCACGAAGACGCCCGCCAGGAGGATGAGAATGACCTCAGTCTGGGTCATCACCGCCAGCCCGGCGATCGCTCCCCCCAGGGCTAACGAGCCCGTGTCGCCCATGAAGATGCTGGCCGGAAAGCTGTTGAACCACAGAAAGCCGATACACGCCCCGACGAGGCACGCGGCCAGCATCGTCAGGTTGCTGTCGCCTGCGGTGATGTATGTGATGCCGATGTAGGCAAGGAGAACGATCGCGGCACAGCCCGCGGCCAGCCCATCGAGCCCGTCCGTGAAGTTGACGGCGGTCGTGCTTCCAGCGACCACCAGGTAGATGAAGATCACATAGGCCGGGCCCAGGTCTATGTTGACGTCCACGAAGCGAAACCGAACCGACTCGGGCAGCCCCAGTTTCTGCGTCGCCACCCACCACAGTCCCACGGAGATGGCGACCGTGATGACGAGCTTCGACCGGGCACGCAGCCCCAACGACCGGCGCTTGACGATCTTCGTGTAATCGTCGACGAAGCCCATCAGGGCACAGGCAACCGTCACTCCGAAGACGCCCATCGACTGCCAGTCGCGGTTTGAGAGCACGAGGAACGGGACGGCGATCGCGGCCAAGAGAATGATCCCGCCCATCGTCGGTGTCCCGGCCTTCTGGCGGTGTCCCTGGGGTCCCTCCTCGCGGATGTTCTGTCCGAACTCCCGCTGTCTGAGGAACGCAATGAACTTGGGGCTCAAGAACAGGCACATCAAAAGCGAGGCTGTGCCCGCGATGAGCACGCGACCCGCGATCGAGCCGCTGACGGCCGCCGGTACCGCCATCAGCGATTGCCTTGGATCAGGGACTCCGACACCAGCTCCAGCCCGACGCCGCGCGAGGCCTTGACCAGCACGACGTCGCCGGGCTGAAGCAACTCGGGGACGAGTGACGCCGCCTCGCCGGCGTCTGCCACCGAGTAGGCCTCTCCGTCGAAACGCTCGGCGATCGCGCTGGCCAGCGGGCCGACCGTCACCAGCACGTCGATTCCCAGCTCGTCAGCGTGCTCGCCGATCTCCGCGTGGAACTGGCGCTCGGCCGCCCCCAACTCGAGCATGTCTCCCAGCACGGCCACGGCCCTCGCCCCAGCGGCGCCGTCGGCCACGGTCGCCACGTCGTCCAACGCCGCGCGCATCGACATGGGGTTGGCGTTGTAGCAGTCATCGATCAACGTCACGCCGTGCGGTAGCGTGACCCGCTGCCCACGGGAAGGCGACAAAGCTACCTCCACGCGGCCCTGTGGGGTCACGCCGGCAGCGCCGGCGGCGGCGACGGCGGCCAGCAGGTCGTTCAGCAGGTGGGGCTGGGTGAACGGGACCTCGAGCTCGATCGTGCGCCCGGCGGCGTCGATTTGCACCCAGCTGCTGGCGCCGATGGTTCCCGTGCCGTTGTCACCGGCGACGAGTCGCACGTCCCCGCCCGGGCCGAACGTGAGCGTCGTGACGTCGGTCCGGAGGTGCGGCGCCAGCAGGCGTTCGCCGGCAGGAACGACGGCGGTGGCGCCGGGGGCCAGCGCGACGATCAGCTCGGCCTTGGCGGCCGCAATTGCCTCCAAGCTGCCGAGCAGCTCGAGATGCACTGGGCCGATGTTGACGATCACGGCAACGTCCGGACGTGAGATCGCGGCTAGCTCGGCGATCTGCCCCGATCCGCGCATGGCGTGCTCGAGCACCAGAACCTCGGTTTCCGCTGGGGCGGCGAGGATCTCGAGTGGCAGCCCGATCTCCGTGTTGAAATTTGCCCGGGAGGCCACCGTTCGCCGCGAGGGGGCCAGCAAAGCGAGCAGCAGGTCCTTGGTGGTCGTCTTGCCGGTCGAGCCGGTGATGGCGATGACTGTTGCGTCGAGGCTCTGGCGCCACGTTGCCGCCAGCCGCTGCAGCGATTGCAGCGGGTCATTGGCTGCCAGGAGCGTCCCGGACTGCTCGCGGCGCGCCGACTGGGCGTACTCCGGGCTCACCATCACTCCCCATGCGCCGGCCGCCAGCGCCGCAGGGGCGAAGCTGCCGCCGTCGGCCCGCTCGCCGCGCAGGCCGACGAACAGCGACCCAGGGCCGGCGTCACGCGAGTCAATCGTGATCCGTTCCGGGCCGCCAGTGGCAGGCGAGGGCCCGACCAGGCGGGCGCCGGCCGCGGCGGCGATCCGCTCGGGACTCCAGCCCCTCACCGTGCTGCGGGCACTCCGCGCAGGACCTCGCTGGCCACTGCCCGGTCGTCGAACGGGAGCTTCAGTCCCCCCGCGAACTCCTGCCCCTGCTCGTGCCCCTTGCCGGCGATCACCACCACGTCGCCGGGCTCGGCGGCGGCGATCGCCTCGGCGATCGCCGCCCGGCGCTCGACGTTGTGCGGAAGGTCATCCCCCGCTCCTCGGAGGATCTCCCGGATGATCGCCTCGGGATCCTCCGAGCGGGGATTGTCGGAGGTGACGATCGCTCGATCGGCCAGCCGCTTGGCGATCGCGCCCATCAGCGGCCGCTTGCCCCGATCTCGGTCGCCACCGCAGCCGAACACGACGTGGAGCCGCCCGTCGGTCAGCAGCCGCGCGGCCCGCAGCACGTTCTCAAGCGAGTCCGGAGTGTGGGCGTAGTCCACCAGCACCGCGAATGGCTGGCCCTCCTCGACGGGCTCAAAGCGACCGGGCACCTGGCCGGCTCGAGCGATCGCCGCCACGCAGGCGTCTTCGGATATGCCCAGAGCGCGAGCGGCCGCGAACGCCCCGAGGACGTTGTACACGTTGAAGCGCCCGCGCAGCGGCGAATGAACGTCGCTCGCTCCCTCTGGCCCCCGGATCACGAAGCGCGAGCCCTCGAGTCCCGTCTCTACGTCAAAAGCTCGGTATTGGGCCTCGCGGTCAAGCGCGAAGGTCGTCACCGCTTGCAGCTCGCCGGCCAGCCTTCGTCCGTAGCGATCATCGACGTTGATGACGGCAAATCTCGGCTGCCCCTCGATGAACAGCCGGCGCTTGGCGGCGAAGTACGCCTCCATAGAGCCGTGGAAGTCGAGATGATCCTGTGTCAGGTTCGTAAAGATCGCCGCCGCGAAGTGGATCGCGTCCGCGCGGTGCAGCTCGAGCGCGTGCGAGGAGACCTCCATCGCGCAGGCCCGATCGCCGCCGTCGAGCATCGCTCTGAAGGTCCGCTGCAGGTCGATGGCCTCCGGCGTGGTGCGAACCACCTCGTGCTCCTGTCCCCCGATCACGCTGATGACGGTTCCCAGTAGCCCGGCCGGACGGCCGCCCGCCTCGAGCAGAGCCCTGAGCAGGAACGCGGTAGTGGTCTTGCCGTTGGTGCCCGTGACGCCGACGGTCTGGAGACTCTCGGTCGGGTCCCCGTAGAAGGCGGCCGCCGCGGGCGCCATCGCCGCTCGTGCGGATTGCACCTCGATCTCGGGGACGCCGCTTGACAGCGGGCGCTCCACGACCAGCGCCAACGCGCCCTTGGCGATCGCTTCGGGGGCGAATTCATGCCCGTCGCGGGTGAAGCCCGGCACGCAGAAGAACAGCGTCCCGGGCGTGACCTGGCGTGTGTCGTAGGCGAGATTGGTTATCTGGAGGTCATGCGCTCCGGAGGGGGCGCCCGGCATCACCTCTCTGAGCCGCATAGCGGCCGGAGTGTAGTTCCGCGCTCACCCGGATCCGTTCCCGAAGCCGCGGCTGCGGGCGGCGAGCTCGCGCTTTTCCAGCACCCGATCGACGAGGCCGTAGGCCACGGCCTCCTGGCCAGTGAAGTAGCGGTCCCGGTCCATATCGGCGTGGACGCGCTCGATCGGCTGATCCGTGTGCTTGGCGTAGATCTCGTCGACCCTGCTGCGCAGCGTGAGAATCTCGCGCGCGTGGATCTCGATATCAGCCGCCTGTCCCTCGAAACCACCGGACGCCTGGTGGATCAGGATGCGGCTGTTGGGCAGCGCCATCCGCTTTCCGGCCGCGCCGCCCGCCAGCAGCAGCGACCCCATCGACATCGCGATCCCGTAGCAGATCGTCTGCACATCGGGCCGGATGAACTGCATCGCGTCGTAGATCGCCAGCCCCGCGTAGACAGAGCCGCCGGGTGAGTTGATGTAGAGATGGATGTCCTTGTCGGGGTCGTCGGACTCGAGATGCACGAGCTGCGCGACGATTAGATTGGCGGTCTCCTCGTCGACCTGGCCGCCGAGGAACACCACTCGGTCGTTGAGAAGCCGGGAATAGATGTCGAATGAGCGCTCGCCGCGAGCGGTCTGCTCTACGACCATGGGCACAAGCGGCATGGGACCTCCTGTATAGTGCAACTGACTGGTTGCACCACGTTATCAGATCCGCAACCAGTTGGTTGCGGATCTGATCGCACCTCGGAGCCGACCCGAAGGAGAAGCAATGACCGAGCGCATCGAACGCGAGCTTTTCATCGACGCCTTGGTGGAAGACGTGTGGAAGGCGATCACCGCCGATGGGTGGCTGGCCGATGAAGTGGAGCTGGACCTACGACCGGGGGGCGACGCCGTGTTTCGCTCGAACTCGGCGCTCAAGGAAGGCTGGGTGGAGGAAGCGCGCGCTCCGCGGCGACTCGCTTTCTGGTGGGCCCCAGACGGCGAGCCCGCCAGCCGCGTTGAGCTCACGCTGGAGCCCGCGCCTGATCGCGCCACTCGCCTGCGGGTGGTGGAGACACGGCCGCTCGATGTGCTCGATCTGGTCGGCGTACCGCTCCCGAGGCCGGGCGGCGCCGCTTACGGACCGGCGCTGGTAGCGGCCTGACCGTGCCGGCGCGCCCAGACACGGCTGACGCGGTCTTTGGGGCGCTTTCTGACCCCACCCGACGGGCGCTGCTCCAAGCCGTTGCCGCAAACCCTTACGCCACCGCCACGGAGCTCGCGACGGAGCTGCCGATCTCTCGCCAGGCGGTGGTCAAGCATCTCACGGCGCTCTCAGATGCTGGACTGGTGGACCGCGAGCGCGCGGGGCGCGAGGTTCACTACCGGGTGACGCCGGCGCCGCTGTCCGATGCCGTCTCCTGGATGGCGGAGGTGGGCGGACAGTGGGACCGACGCCTGGCCGGCCTTAAGCGTCAGTTCCCGCCACCCGGCTCGGCACCCAGAGCCTGAATTGCACAGCGCCGCCCGTCCGCCTCGCCGCTGCCGCGCTCAGCGGGGGTCGATCCCGAAGTAGGGCACGGCCCAGCCGACGATCTTCTGAAATGCCGGGGCCGCGACCGAGCCGCCATAGATCGAACCATGAGGCTGGTCCACGACCACGGCTACGAGCAGGCTGGGCTTGCTGGCGGGCACGAAGCCGATGAATGATGCAACGTACGCGCTGTCGGAGTAGTGGCCGTTGATGGCGATGTTGGCCGTTCCTGTCTTGCCGGAGAGATCGTATCCGGGTATGGCGGCGCCAGACGCGGTGCCACCGTCGGCCAGCACGCCGCGCAGCATGTCGCGCAGCTCCGAGGCCACGGCCTCCGAGATCACCCGATGACCACGTGGCTCGCGGATGCTTCGCCCGCCGATCGACTGCACCGCGTGCGGGGTGCGCAGGATGCCGCCGTTGGCGATCGCTGCATACGCCTGGACCATCTGCATCGGCGTCACCGACTCCCCCTGGCCGAACGGGAGATTCGCCATCGATGACCCCGAGTACTGCCACCAGCGGGGAACGATTCCCTGGTCTTCGCCGGGGAGATCGATGCCCGTCGGTGACCCGAAGCCGAAGCGGTGCACCCACGAGTCGAAGCGCTTCGCTCCCAGCTTCGCGCCGATCTCGTCGGCGCCGATATTGCTCGAGACCTTGAGAATCTGGGCAACCGACAAGGTCTCGTCGCCGTGACTCTCCGCGTCGTGGATCACGCGGTCGGCTACCACGAGCTCGGCTGGAATGCCGACCTCCGTGGATGGGGTGACCAGGCCGTCCTGAAGTGCGCCGGCCACGGTGATCGCCTTGAATGTGGATCCCGGCTCGTAATTGAGCCCCACGGCTTGGTCCCAGAACGCCTGCGGCGCCGCGCCCGCCGGACTGTTGGGATTGGCCTTGGGCCAGTTCGCAAGCGCCAGGATCGACCCGCTGCGGGGATCCATCACAATCGCCGTCGCTCCCTTCGGCTGATACTGGCTTCCGACGCCGGCGATCACCTGCTCGACCTCGTCCTGGAGCGAGGCGTCTATCGTCAGCGAGACCGACTTGCCGGCGTCCGTCGGCCGCTGATCGTCGATCGAGATCGGTTTCCCGTTGCCGCTGTTGACGATCCGCCTGACCCCGCTGATCCCTTGGAGTTGATGGTTGTAGCGGTACTCGATGCCGCTCGCGCCGATCCCGTTCCAATTGACCGTCCCCAGCAGCTGCGAGGCCAGGGCACCGCGGGGGTAGACCCGCTGGATCGTGGGCGTCAGCGTGATCCCGTTGATCCGCATGTTCGTGATCTGCCGGGCCTCGTCGGCGGGGAGCAGGTGCGCCAGGTAGACGAACCCCGTCCCGGGCTTCGTCAGCTTTCTCAGCACGGCGGCTGGAGGTTGTCCCAGCAGCGGCGCGAGCCGCTGGGCATCGCCCGCGGGATTGCCCCGCTTGACGAGATAGGGATCGGCGGCGACGTCGTCGGCCGATTCTGAGATCGCCAGTTCCACCCCGTTGCGATCGGTGATCGTCCCGCGCGGCGCCGGCACCTTGACGGTCTGCACCTGTTGCGTCGCGGCCGCAACCTTGAGCGAGCCGGCCTTTAGCGTCCCGAGCTCGGCGGCTCGTGCAGCAGCTAATGCCAAAAGAACGGCGAACGCCAGAAACAGAACCCCGATCCGGCGGTCGACCAGCGTCGCCAAGGTCAGGGGCTCCCCGTAGGGCTTTGGCCGCCCGCGGCGGTCGCTCCGACGGATGGCGTTGCGGCTACGGTGGGCGCACCGGCGGAGAGAGTCTGCGTGTTGCTGCCCGCGGTTCCCGCGGACTGAGTACCGGCCGAACCAGTCAGGCCGGTCGTCGCTGGCGCGGCTGTCTGTGACGGGCCAACGTTGGCGCTGGGACCAGACGCGGCGGGCGCGGAGGCGGTTGTGCCCAGCGTGGATGAAGCAGAACCCGGTGCGCCCGGCGTCGATGGAGCAAGGCCCGTCGACGTTGCGCCGGTGGACGTGCCGCTCGCGGTCGGCGTCGCGTCGGTCGCCGTGCCGTTCGATTGCGCTTGCGCAGCGGCCGCGCTGGCCGCGAGCGATGACTCAAACGAAGCGCCGTCGGGGGCGTGGATGCTTGCCGCCGCCTTGGCCGCAGACGTGTGCCCGGCGTCAAGGAAGAGGATCGATGTAGGCCCGGGCATGACCATCCCCAATCGGGTCGCCAGACGCTCGATTCTCTGCGAGTCAGACAGCGCAGAGATGCTCGCGCGCAGGAGGTCGTTGCGGCTCTGAAGGGCACTGGAGAGGGAGATCGACCTGCCGATACTGGTGTTCAGCTTGAGGAGCTCCACCTGCATCGCCACGATCCCGGCCAGCATCACCCCGATCAGCGGAATCCAGCTGCGCCCGCGGACCAGGCGATCGATAAGCCGGTGGTCGGGCAGCGACCGGACCAGCGCCACCGCCCGCGCCTGCGGCGTCGGCCCGCGCCTACGAACGGCCGGCCGTGTCCCTCGGCCTCTCGGCCGCGGCGCCGTTGTCACTCTGGCTGCGCGACCATGGGCGCCCGGCCGCAGCGGACCGGACACGCGTCGCGGAGCCCTCGGCGCCTTCCGAGTCGTGCGCGGCGCAGTCTGCTTGTCGACGCGCGTACCGGCTGCCGTGGCGGCGGGCGGGGTCACGACTTCGCTTCCAGCTTGCGAGCGGCCCGCAGGTGGGCGCTCCTCGCTCTGGGGTTGGCGGCGATCTCGCCCGGTGTCGGAGCTACCGCTCGGCGGCTCAGCAGCTCAGCCTCGGGTTCATGCCCGCAAACGCACACGGGGAGCTCCGGAGGACAGATGCACCCACGCGCCCTGTCGGACAGAAACCGCTTGACACGCCGGTCTTCGAGCGAGTGAAACGAGATCGCTGCCAGGCGACCGCCGGGTCCGAGGACGTCCCACGCAGCCGGCAGCGCCGCGTCCAGCTGGGCCAGCTCGTCGTTGACGACGATCCGCAACGCCTGGAAGGTTCGCCGAGCCGGATGCCCGGAGCCGAACTGGGCGGGCACCGGCACGGCCGCTTTGATCGTCTCCACCAGCTGGTGAGTCGATGTGAGCTCGCCCCGGCGGCGCTCGTGCACGATCGCGCGGGCGATCTGCTGCGCGTAGCGCTCCTCGCCGTATTCCCGCAGTAGACGGGCCAGCCGCCGCTCGTCCCAGCTGTTGACGATCTCCTGCGCCGTGAGCTCCTGGTCGGAGTCCATCCGCATGTCGAGCGGCGCGTCGTAGGCATAGGAAAAGCCGCGGGCCCACGTGTCCACCTGCATGGATGACATCCCGAGGTCGAGATAGACCAGATCGGCCTGCAGGCGCTCGTCGCGCAGGCTCATAAGCGCGAACGCGAAGTCAGAGCGGATGAAGCGCACCTGGCACGGGACCTCGGACGCCAACTCGGCGAACCGCTCGGCGGCGGCCGGGTCGCGATCGATGGCAATCAGGGTCCCGCCGGGCCCCAGCCGCTCCGCCAGCAGGCGGGCATGGCCGCCGCCGCCGAGCGTGCAGTCCACGGCGACCTCGCCGGGCTGCGGATCGAGCAGGGCGATCAGCTCGCCGGCCAGGACCGGGACATGGGTCTGGGTCATGTCAAGTAGTGTCGGCAAAACTGGCAGCGATGTCGGGGGCACGGGAGACGACGTCTTCGTTGTAGGCGTTGTAGGCGGTGCGGTCCCAGACCTCCAGGCAGCCGCCGGAGCCCGTCACGACAACCTCCTTCGCGAGGCTGGCGTAGCGCATCAGGTGCGGCGGGATCATCACGCGGTAGGCCGAGTCGAGCTCAGTGTCGTAGGAGTTGTTGAAGAAGAACCGCTGCAGCTCGCGGGCGTTGGGCGCCATCGGATTGCGGCCCTCGAGCGCCGCTTCCGTGTAGCCCTCGTATGCCTCCGGCGTCCAGATCCCGATCGATCGTGGCGAGCCCGACCTTGTCTCGGGCGAGGCGGCGAGCACCACTCCCCCGGACAACGCCGCGCGGAACTTGGCGGGAACCGTCAGCCGGTGCTTCGCGTCGAGCGCGTGTTCGAAGGTTCCGCGGAATGTCAAGGGGTCTCATGCGGTGGGCGGATTTAGTGAACCCGGGTGGCTGGGTGGGAGGAGCCCCGCCACCCGGGTTCCGCATGCGGCGCCCACAATAACCCACTGTCTCCCACAATGCAACCCATATCCCATCTAATGGCCCACCCGGGTGATTCAGGTGGGCCCTCAGCCCTCAATAGCCCGCGGTTGCGGGTGATTCGAGGTGGGAGATTCAGGTTGGCAATGCGCTCTGCGCCTGCAAGCCCGCGTGCAAGTCGGCGAAGCGGGCATCAGCCTGCACGGTTCGAAGCGGTCCGTCCGGGCTCCGTGCTTCGATCGGCCAGGGGCGCGTGGCGCTACATGACGGCTCGTCGCGGCTCGTCGCGGCTCGTCGCGGCTCGTCGCGGCTCGTGACGGCTCGTGGGTACCGTGGGCGGTGGGAGCGCCGCACGCGCTGGGGGCGCCGTAGGCGCAGTTTCGCTGCTCAGATCGCGCTCGTACCCCCATTTCGTGCATAAGCTCGCCGCCATCGGCCCTAGGTGTCACGTTAAGCGCGCCCTGGCCCCCACAACGTGACGCGTTCATGTGCGCGCTACGCGCTCATGCACGTAAGGGCGACGTTGGCTCGCCCGCGGGCGCTGCCTCGCTAATTAGGCGACGTTGGCTCGCCCGCGGAGCCTGCCTCGCTAATTAGGCGGCGTTGGCTCGCCCGTGGAGCCTGCCTCGCCAACGGCCCGTGGCTCGCCCGTGGGCGCCCCCCCGCTGAGGGGCCGCTGCCTCGCCACGGGGGGCCGGCAGTGGCTCGCTAACTCAGCAGCGTCCCGTCGCCGCGGTCGGGTGACCGCGCGCCCGCGCCGGTCGACGGCAGCTCGAGGATCAGCCGCGCCCCCCGCCGGCTTGGCGCCGCGGCGAGATGGCCACGATGGTCCCGCGCGATCTGCGATGCGATCGCCAGCCCGCGGCCTCGTCCCTGCCGCCGACCGCCTCGCGCGTGAGCGCCCCGCTGTGGCCACAGCGGCCGGCGCCGACGTGAGCGGCGAGCGATGTCGCTCACCGGAGCCGGCAGCCCGGGGCCCCCATCCGTGATCTGAATGCGGACGCGCCGATGGCCGAGGCTACCGCTCACCTCGATCAGCCCTCCCCCGTGCTCGATCGCGTTGGCGATCAGGTTGTCCGTTGCCTGCGCCAGCCGATAGCGGTCGCCGAGCACCCAACCCTCCCCGCCCGTCCAGCTGAACCTCACCTGCACCTGACGCCGAGCCGCCGCCGGGCGCCAGGCCTCGACGGAGTCCGCGAGCAGCTGCCTGACCCCGACCGGCTCGAGCGCCAGACCCACCGTGCCAAGTCCCACCGCCGCCGTCAGGTCGTCGAGCGCCAGCCCGGCCCGCCCGAGCTCCAGGTCCAGCGCGCGCGCCCGTTCTGGGGACAGCGGTGCGCCGTGGAGTCCGAGCCGCACCGCGGTCACCGGTCCTCGCAGTTCGTGAGCTGCGCGCGCCACGTGCTCAGTGCGGCGCGCCAGCGTACGCCGGGACAAGGCCGCGAGCGCCACTGCACAGATGGCGCACACCCAGCCGGTGAAGCCGACCATCGCCGACATCACTCGATCGGTCCGTCGAGCAGGCGGTAGCCCACGCCCCACACGTTCACCACGTACTTATCGCCGCACGCGCCCAGCTTCTTCCGTATGCGTGAGGCGTGCGAGTCGAGGGTCCGCGTTCTTCCCATCGACCTGTAGCCCCAGACTCCCCGCAGCAGCTCCTCGCGCGTGAACACGCGCGTGGGGTCACCGGCGAGTGCGCGCAGGAGAGCGAACTCCTTCTTGGAGAGCTTGACCTCACCGCCGTGCAGCCACACCCGTCGGCTGAGGGGATCTACGTCGAGCGGACCCACCCGCAGGCGGCGCGGACCAGACCGTCGCTCACCGCGTCGCAAGAGCGCGCAAACCCGCGCGCGAAGCTCGTGGTAGCTGAACGGCTTTGTGACGTAGTCATCACAGCCCTGATCAAAGCCGCGCAGGCGCTGAAGCTCGGTGCCGTGACCCGAGAGGATCAGAATCGGGAGGTCGGGGTCGAAGCGGCCCGCAATTCGGTCTGCCTCTCGCACTTTGCGCAGCAAGTCCAGTCCGTCGTGGTCAGGCAGCTCCAGGTCGAGAATCGCAAGGTCGGGAAACTCGGAGGCGATCATGCGCTCCCCGTCCTCAGCGCATTCGGCTTTCAGGATTTCGTAGCCGTCGGCGGAGAGGTTGTCGGCGAGGAATTCGCGCGTCGCGCTGTGGTCCTCGATCACGAGGATCGTGGCGGATGTGGTGTTCATACACCTGAAAGCCGCGACACGGCCAAAACCTCCCCCCAACGATGCAACATCACGTTCAGCCACTGCGCCCTGGAAGGAATCCCAAATATCATCCCGACGCCTGATGTACCGCCGTGGGAACTACAGCTCAGGAGACGACTTCGTGCTCGAATACGGGGAGCTGCGCTTTACCTTCAATGAGCGTGACTTCCGTGAGCGCTGCGAGCAGGCGGCCCGTAAGGTGGGCTTCATCTGGGGACCGGTGGAGGAACACGAGGCCGAGGATCTGATCAACCTCGTGGTCAACGGCGAGGTCAGCGACCCGGCCTCTCCGCTGGGCGAGCACGTCAACGACTGTTGGCCCGAGCTCGTCGGCCCATCCGAGCGGTCGCTCGTCCATTGGCTGCGGCGGCTGATCTTCCGCGGCGCCTGGCTCGACCAGCGCGTCAAGGAAGGCGAACTCGATGTCTCCTTCGACGAGGAAGCACACGCCTTCGTCTACACCCAGCCCGACCGGGGCGGCGAGCCGATCGAGCTGGCACCAGAGCCGAGCTGGAACCGCGTCGCCTACGTCAAGCGGTAGCTGAAGCCCACTGGCGGAGACTGGCGGGCGGTAAATCGCTCAGCGGTACTGCCAGCTCGCAAGCTGCTCCAGCTCCGTGGCGGTTATCCCCATACCTGACAGCACGCAGGTATGACCGCCGCGCCGCCAGCTCACGACGAGGCGGCCATTGATGCTGAAAGCCCGCATCGGTACGCCGTTCACGCGCACCCGCTTGCCTGCCGGCGGGGAGAGGGCGCGGCCGCCGACGATTGAGTAGGCCACGGTTGTGTAGTGGCCCTGGTAATAGACCGTCACGATCGGCCTGCCAGCCAGCTGATCCAAGCGCTGCCCCACCGCCGCCCATCCCAGCGGCTTCAGCCAGTTCGGAAAGTAGACCCGGCCCACCCGTTGATCGAGTCTGGCCTCGGGGGCACGAGGATCGGGCGGCGGCGCCTGCGAGGTGGGGCCGCGAGTGGCGAGCGTCGCGGCTTTGGAGACCGATGGGCCACCCGGCGCGCCCGACGGCAACAGGAACACGACGAGCACCACGATGGCCGCCAGGGCGCCGGCCATGGCACCTAGATATGCCCTCCGCCGTTGTGTGGGCGGCGACGTCGGACGCAGCGACTCCACGCGGGCGCGGAGGCCCGGCGGGGCACTGGTCGCCGACGCCAAGTCCCTGACTGCGAGCACGGCTCGGCGCTCGCGTTCGTATACGGCCCGCAGCTCCGGCGAAGCCGCGATGCGCTCCTCCAGCTCCGTTCGGCGGGTCTGATCGAGGCTGCCGTCCGCGAGCGCTGAGAGCTCTGCGCGCTGTCGATCCGAAAGTCCGTGTGTACTGGTCGGCTCCACTGCGGTCTCCAATTGTCCTGCACTACCGTTCCCGGCCATGCGCGCGCGGCTATGGGTGGTGATTCCCACCTTCAACGAGGCGGCCACTCTCGAACGGATCGTCCGCGCGGCGGACGCCGAGCTCGAGCGGATCACGCCGGGCGACCACATGATCCTAGTGGTGGACGACAAGTCCCCAGACGGCACCGGCGCCATTGCCGACACGCTGGCCGCAGAACTAGCTGGCGTGGAGGTGCTCCACCGCCCGAGCAAGGCCGGGTTGGGGCCCGCCTACCGGGCCGGCTTTGCCCACGCCATGGCGGCCGGGGCCGAGCTGCTCGTGGAGATGGACGCAGACTTCTCGCACGACCCCTGCTACCTCGGGCGGCTGATCGATGCCGCCGCGGACGCTGATGTGGTGCTCGGATCCCGTTACGTCGCCGGCGGCGGCGTGCGTGACTGGGGGTTTCTGCGGCGCCTGGTCAGCCGGGGCGGCGGCCTCTACGCGCGCGCCATCCTCCGTGTCGACGTGCACGACCTCACGGGAGGATTCAAATGCCTCCGCCGCGAAGTCTTGGAGGCGATCGACCTCGACTCTGTCCGCGCAGACGGCTATGTGTTTCAGATCGAGGTCACCTACCGGGCGCTAATCGCCGGGTTCAGGGTGGTCGAGGTGCCGATCGTCTTTCAAGATCGAACGGTAGGAACCAGCAAGATGTCCCCCCGGATCGCCCTGGAGGCGATGTGGCTCGTCCCGCGGCTGCGGCGCAGCGCGGCGTCTGCGGTCGGCTCCAATACCGACCCACGCAGCGGGATTGGCGCGTCCCGGCTCGATTGACGGGTACCCCTAACGTGATCACAATGTTGGCCATACGCGAACCGCCCAGCTTGCGGGCATCCTGTATGCGATGAGCGTCCATGGTCCGCTCGGCGCCACGCCGCAGAGCGGAACGTTCGAATTTGAATCCTCAGCGCTTCGCACGCGCACGGCTGCATCCCGGCAGCGAATCGGGCTGCTCGCGCTGTCCGGGCTCGTCGTCTGCGGCCTGCTGATCGCGGTCAGCGCCGCTCACACTGCTCAGCTGCTGCCCGAGTCGGTCCGCCCCATCCCCAGGTTCCTGGCGGGCCCGTTCGGAGGTGCCAAGCTGGACCTGCGCTCCTACGGCGTCGTCGGCGTGCTCGTCGCGATGTTCGCCTGCTACGCGCTCGCTGTTCGTGTCGCCGACCGTCTGTCGGCCCGCGCCGTGCTGATGGCGATCGCGGCGCTCTATGCGCTGGTGTTGCTGGCACCGCCGCTGCTGTCAACAGACATCTTCAGCTACGGCGCCTATGGTCGGATGGGGACCGTCTACGGAGCCAACCCCTATCTCCACGGCCCGGCGGCCATCGCGCTCGATCCGCTGTATCCGTTCATCGGCGCCAAATGGGTCACGACGCCCTCCGCGTACGGCCCGGTGTTCACCGCGCTGAGCTACGTCCTCGCGCCGCTCTCGATCGCCTCGAGCGTGCTGGCATATAAGGCCCTCGCAGCGATCGCCAGCCTGGCCACCGTGGCTCTGGTCTGGAACGCGGCGCGCTGGCGTGGCGTGGATCCGGTCAAGGCCGCGGTGCTCGTGGGGCTGAACCCCATGACCGTGATCTACGGGGTGGGCGGCGGCCACAACGATCTACTGATGCTGGCGGTGTTGATGGCCGGCGTCTACGCGATCCTTCAGCATCGCGACCGCGCAGGCGGCGGGCTGCTGGCGCTGGCCACCGGAATCAAGCTCACGGGGGCGGTGCTCCTGCCATTCGCCGTTGCCGGCGGAGCCATCCGGCGGACCGGCCGCCGCGACATCATCGTCGGAGCGGCCATCGTTGGCGTCCTGCTGCTGACCATGAGCTTTGCGCTGTTCGGTACCGGGCCACTGCACCTACCGGGCACGATCCATACCTCACAGGCCGAGGGCGACTGGCACAGCGTGCCGGGCTTCATCAGCTCCCGGCTCGGGCTGGGCACGATCGGCCATATCACCGGCATCGTGCTCGCGGTGGCGTGCGTCGGGACCTGCTGCTGGCTTCTGCGGCGCGTGTGGCTGGGTCAGATGGACTGGATCGACGGAGCAGGTTGGGCGACCGTGGCAATGCTCGTCACCGCCAGCTCCCTGCTGCCGTGGTACATGGCCTGGCTGATGCCGCTGGCGGCGCTCGCCACCGACAGACGGCTGTGGCGGACGTCGATCGTGCTCACCGGAGTGGTGCAGCTCATCGAGCTGATCGGCTACATACCTCACGGCGGGTCGCTGGGGTTGTGAGGAGATGACTGGCGCCCTGATCGAACCCAACGGCGAGCGTCGCGTTCTTGGATTGCTGAGCGTCGTCGCCCCCGTGTACAACGAGGAAGCGCTCATCGACGAGTTCTACGGACGCGTGTGCGCCGCTCTCGAGGGCGTGAGCTTCGAGCTGGTGCTCGTGGATGATGGATCGAGCGACTCCTCGGCACAGATCCTCGAGCGACTGGCTGGCACCGACCCCAGGGTGCGCGTCGTCTTCCTGTCACGAAACTTCGGTCACCAGACCGCTCTCACGGCGGGCCTCGACCACGCCCGGGGCGACGCCGTCGTGATGCTCGACGCCGACCTTCAGGATCCGCCGGAGCTGATTCCGAGAATGCTCGACCACTGGCGCCGCGGCTGTGACGTTGTCTATGCGGTGCGCGAGCAGCGCGAGGGCGAGTCTCGTTTCAAGCTGAGCACCGCGAAGTGGTTCTACAAGCTCTTCGACAAACTGGCTCAGGTCGAGCTCGAGCACAATTCGGGCGACTTCCGCCTGCTCGACCGTCAGGCCCTCGACGCGCTGCTCTCGATGCGCGAGCGCAACCGCTTCCTACGCGGGATGACCGTGTGGGTCGGGTACACGCAGGCCGCGGTCTCCTACCGACGTGACCCCCGTCACGCGGGCGAGACGAAGTACACGCTGTCGAAGATGATGAAGTTCTCGCTCGACGCGATTTCGTCGTTCTCACACCGCCCCCTGCAGCTGGCGACGCTGCTGGGGTTCCTGATCTCGACGCTGGCCTTCGTCGCCATTCCGGTGGTGGTGGCGCTACGCCTGGTGGGGTCTTACCTGCCGGGGTTTGGCTCCATCACGATCGCCATCCTGCTGCTCGGCGGCATCCAGCTGATCGCGATCGGCATCATCGGCGAGTATGTGGGCCGCATCTATGACGAGGTGAAGGGACGGCCGCTCTATCTAGTGCGCGCACGGCGCAACCTGGACCAGCGCGAGCACCCGTTGGGCGAGGCGGAGTCAGCGGTCAGCGCCGAGCCGCCACTCGCCGACCACGAAGCGTAGTCCCAGCAGGATTCAGCCGCCGGCCGGGTTGGGGCCCAGCGATGGCTCGTGCCGCGCGCCGGCGGCGCCACCGTCGGCGCTTTGTCCGCTGGCCCGCTCGAGGGCCGCGATCCGGCCCGACAGCGACTTCAGAGCATCCGCGATCGGGTCGGGCAGGTGGACCCAATCGGCGTCCGGACCCTCCGGTCGCCGGCCCTCCACTCGCACGGGGTGGCCCGGGTTTCCGACCACGGTGGAGTTGGGGGGCACATCGTGGATCACCACCGAGTTGGCGCCGATCTTCGAGCCATGGCCGACCGTTATCGGTCCGAGAAGCTTGGCCCCTGAGCCGATCGTCACGTTGTCCTCGATCGTCGGATGGCGCTTACCGGTCTGAAACCCGGTACCGCCGAGCGTCACCCCCTGGTACAGGGTGACGTTGTCGCCGATCTCGGCGGTCTCCCCCACCACTACGCCCATGCCGTGATCGATGAAGAAGCCGACTCCCACGCTCGCGGCGGGGTGCATCTCGATGCCCGTGATCGCCCTGGCAACGGCGGCGATCGCCCTCGGCAGAAGCGGCACGCGCCCCCCGTAGAGGGCGTGGGCCACCCGGTGGGCAAGCAGCGCCTGAACGCCGGGCCACGTCGCCACGATCTCGATCGCCGCCACCCCTCGGGCGGCGGGATCGCGACTGTGGGCGGCCGCCACGTCGCGCCGGATCTCAGCGACCGTGCGGACGATCAGGCCGAGCATTGCTACAGCGTAGCTACTGGCTCCATCCGCAAATACCGGCGCATTCGAGCGGTCCGGCGGCGTCTTGCGAGCGCCGGGGCGCTACGGAGCGAAGAACGGCGTGGAGACGTAGCGCTCACCCGAGTCCGGCAGGATCGTCACCAGGCGCGCGCCCGCAACCTCCGGGCGTCGGGCAATCTGGAGCGATGCCCACACGGCGGCACCGCCCGAGATGCCGGTCAGCACCCCCTCGCGCCGGGCGAGCTCTCTGGCGGTCTCGATCGCGTCCTCGTCGTCCACCGCGATCACCTCGTCGACCAGCTCCCGGTTCAGTACCTGGGGGACGAATCCGGCCCCGATTCCCTGGATCTTGTGCGGCCCCGGCCGTCCCCCGGACAACACCGCCGAGGAGCTCGGTTCTACAGCGATGAGGCGGCAGCGCGGGTTGCCCGCCTTGAGGACCTCACCGGCGCCAGTGATCGTGCCCCCGGTCCCGACGCCGGTCACGAAGAAGTCGACTCGATGGTCAAGCGCCTCCCAGATCTCGGGGCCCGTCGTACGCCGATGAATTTCGGGATTGGCGGGGTTGGAGAACTGATCGGGCAGAAAAAAGTCATCGCCACTCGCCAGCTCCTGCGCCGCCTGCACGGCCTCCGTCATCCCGCCCAGCGACTCGGTCAGCTGCACACGCGCGCCATAGAGCCGCAACAGCCCCTCGCGCTCCCGGCTCATGCCTTCGGGGAGCGTCAGCACGAGCTCGTATCGTTTGGCCGCGCACACGAACGCCAGTGCGATGCCGGTGTTGCCGCTGGTGGCCTCGACGATGGTTGTGCGGCCGGGCTCGATCCTGCCCTCGCGTTCCGCGGCCTCGATCATCGCCACGCCGATGCGGTCCTTGACGCTGCCGCCGGGATTGAACGCTTCGAGCTTGGCGAACAGCTCGACGCCATCCACTCCCGGAAGCCGGGTGAGGGCGACCATCGGCGTCCGCCCCACGTGCTCCGAAATGTCGGTCGGAATTCGCGCCAATTGGCTTCCAACCCTACGAGATGACCGGCGACTGCGCGCGGAGGAGGATTAACGGCCGGCGCCGTGCCGGGTGGCACGAGCGCCGGCGTTATATGTGGTACATCGGGGCACGCGTGGCGCGGCCCTCGGCCTCGGCGATGTCGGCGATCGTCGAGGACGCGAGAACGGCGCGGGCGGCGCCGGCGGCGTCGGCGAACACCCCAGTCGCGCCCCGGCCGAGTGGACCGTCGAGCAGCTCCACGATCTCCAGCACCGAGATCTCGTTCGCCGGCCGGGCGAAGCTGTAGCCACCCCCCACCCCGCGCTGGGAACGCAGGAACCCGGCCCGGCGCAGCGCGGCGAACAGCTGCTCGAGGAACTGAACCGGGATGTCCCGGCGCCGTGCGAGCGAGGCAATCGGCACCGGTCCCGCGTCTCCGTGTAGCTGGAGCTCGACCAGGGCGTCCAGCGCGTATGGCGATTTGGTCGTGATGGAGATCATCGCCGCGCCGATCGTAGCCGCCCGCGGCTCGGAGCCGCGCGGCGCGGCGAGGGCCTCAGAGCCAGCCGTGCTCGGTGGCGATCAACACCGCCTGCGCCCGGTCCATCGCGCCGAGCTTGCCGTACACGTTGTGCAGGTGGGTCCGCACCGTGCTCGTCGAGAGCCCGAGCTCGGAGGCGATCTGCTTGTAGACCTTGCCCTGCGCCAGGCCGCGCAGCACCTCCATCTCGCGTGAGGACATGGGACAGGGGTCGACCGTGCGGGGACGCCCCCCAGCGCTCTGCAATGGCAGGTCGTACATGACGGTCCTCAACTGGGCGACCGAGACGCCGATCTCGCGGGCCACGGCCAGCAGCGCCGAGGACGACACGGCGCCTCCGAGCGCGTGGTGGGCGAGCATGTCGGCGAGCCTGACCAGGGCGGCCTCATCCTGGCTGTCCTCGGCGTGGTGGCGCTCGATCACGCTGGCGATCGAACGCGGTAGGCCCCAGCGACGGGCGAGGACGCCGCCGACAAGGGCGTGGTCGACTCCCAGCTCGCGCCGCTCGCGCTGGATCCGCTCTTCCGGAGTGCGCGCATCGCCGTGCACTTGGCGCGGGTAGCCCGGGTAGGCCTGCACGAGCACAAGCTTGCCGATGTCATGCAGCAAGGAGGTGATCATCAGCCGATCACGGGCCTCGTAGCCGAGTTCGCGGGCGATGCGATCGGCAGCCCGCTGGGTGGCCACCGCATGAAGGCGGAAGCGCTCCGGTATCCCCTGCCAGACGCTCGATCGCTCGAAGAAGTCGAACGTACGCGCTCGGCTGGCGATGGCATGCACCGCTTGGGGTGTCAGGGCCTCGACGCCTTTGACGGCGCTATCCACGCGTCCCTGCAGCGGTCCCTTCACGCGATTGGCAAGCCGCATCACCGCGATCGCCAGGGCCACGTCGGACTCCACCGCAGCAACGACCTCGGCACTGGCTACGACCTCGGACTCGAACAGCCGCAGGATCCGGTTGCGCGACTCGACGAGGACCGGAAAGCCCTCCAGCGCCTCAAAAGCCGCGGTCAGGCGACGGCCATGACCCTCATTGTGGTGCCGTTCACGGACGTACGGCTCGTCGGCGTCGCCGGGCAAGCCTGCGATCGCAGCCATGCAGTCACTATCGGCAGCTGTCAGGAGGGGGTTTAGCGCGTCAGTGGTGGCGGCCAGTTAGCGGCAGCGTTCGCCCACCGCCTGAAGCGCACGGTCGATGCGCCGCAGGGTCTCCTCGCGTCCCAGCACCGCCACGCTCTCGAAGATGCCGGGAGATACGGTTGTTCCGGCGATCGCCACACGCACAGGTTGAAACACTCGTCCCGGTTTGACCTCCAGCTCGGCGACGACGCCGCGAAGCCCCTCCTCCACCGTACGCATGTCGAACGGATCGGCAGCCTCAAGCGCCTCGCGCGCCGCCCGCAGAGCATCCGCTCCGCCGTTGCGGCAAAGCGTCTTGTCGAATGCGGCCGGGTCATCGGCCGGCCCGTCGTAGATGAATCCCACCAGCGGCCAGAACTCGGCCAGCGTCTGGATCTTCTCGGCGGTGATCTCCACGGCGGGGTGCAGACCACTGCGCCCCGTGTACTCCTCCAGCCTGCGCGTCAGCTCCTCGGTCCCCAGCTCCCGCAGCCAGCGGCCGTTGAAGTTGCGGAGCTTCTGCTCATCGAAAACGGCCGGGTTGCGGGACACGCGCTCGAGCCGGAACCGCTGCGCGAGCTCCTCGAGCGAAAAGTGCTCTTCGTCGGAGGCGAACCCGGCGCCGAGCAACGCGATGTAGTTGTCGACGGCCTCGGGCAGATAGCCGGCCGCCCGAAGCTCCTGGACCGAGGCGGCGCCGTGGCGCTTTGAGAGCTTGCGGCCGTCTGGACCGTGGAGCAGCGGGAGGTGTGCATAGCGCGGCGGCGGCGCGGCGAGAGCGGCGAACACCAGCAGCTGCTTGGGCGTGTTGGAGAGGTGATCCTCGCCGCGAACCACATGCGTGATGCCGGCATCCAGATCGTCGACCGCGACCGCGAAGTTGTACAGCACAGAACCATCCGCCCTTGCGATCACCGGGTCGTCCTGGCTCGAGTTGGGAAACCGCGTCTCGCCCCTGATGACGTCGTCAACTACGGTCTCGCCGCTCACCGGCACGCGCAGCCGTACGGCGCCGCTGGCAGAGGGCTCGCCGCGAAAGCCCTGCTCCCAGCCGTGCTTCTCCTTGTAGGCCCTCACGTCCGACTGGGCGGCGCTCGAGCGGTAGGCGTGGCCCGAGTTCAGAAGCTGCTCGAGCACCTCGGCGTGGCGCTCTGAGCGCTCGGACTGGAAGACGGGGCCTTCGTCCCAGTCGAGCCGCAGCCAGCGCAGCGCGTCGATGATCTGCTGAACGTTCTCGCGCGTCGAGCGCTCGCGGTCGGTATCTTCGAGGCGCAGCAGGAACGTCCCGCCCTGGCCTCGGGCCAGCAGCCAGTTATAGAGGGCCGTGCGTGCGCCGCCGATATGCAGCGCGCCGGTCGGAGAAGGTGCGAAGCGAACCCGCATGACAATCCCGTCCGCATGCTAATCGGCGCCCACGTCTCCCAGGCCGGCGGGCTGGCCAAGGCGATCGAGCGCGGCGTCGAGCGCGGAGCTGACGCGATCCAGATCTTCAACCAGTCACCGCGGATGTGGCGACCCACCGCCTACAGCGAGGACGACTTCGCTCAGTTTCGCCAGGCGATGGCGGACAGCCGCATCGAGGCTGTGCTGATCCACGCCGTGTATCTCTTGAACTGCGCCTCCGAGGACCGGGAGATCCGCGAGAAATCAAGGCGCTCGCTGGTCCAGTCCCTGCGCGTGGGCGATGGCATCGGCGCGATCGGCGTCGTGCTGCACCCCGGTTCGGCCAAGCAGGGCGACGTTCCGAAGGCCATAAAGCGCGCGGGAACGGTGATCAAGCAGGCGCTCGAGGAATCAGAGGCCTGCGAGCTTCATCTCGAGGACACGGCCGGCGCCGGCGGCACGCTCGGACGCTCGTTCGAGGAGCTCGCGCAGCTGCTGGAGGCGGCGGGCGACAACGAGCGGGTAGGCATCTGCCTCGACTCGTGTCATCTGTATGCCTCGGGCTATGACATCTCCTCGTCGCGGGGGCTCGCCGACACGCTAGAGCGCTGCGATCAGGCGGTTGGCCTGAAGCGTCTGCGCTCGCTTCACCTCAACGACTCGATGGTCAAGCTGGGATCGAACCGGGATCGGCACGCGCTGATCGGCGAGGGTGAGCTCGGCGCGCGCGGCTGCGCCGTGTTCCTCTCGGAGCCCCTTTTCGATCGCCTGGCATGCGTGCTCGAGACCGGCGAAGACGGCGCCCCGAGCGCGGACGACGTGGCCAAGGCTTTCAAGCTGCGTAAACGAGGAAAGACCAACCGCGCACGGGGGTCCCGCAAGCCCCGGCGTACCGGTAAGCGGTAGCGTGCCGCGGCGATGAACGCTCAGCAGAAGCAGGCGCACGCCCTGGTTGTGTTCGGCATAACCGGGGATCTGGCCAAGAAGATGACGCTGCGCTCGCTGTACCGGCTCGAGTGCCGCGGACTGCTCGACTGTCGTGTGATCGGCGTCGCCGCAGACGATTGGAGCGTGGAACACCTGCGTAGCCACGCCCACGACGCGATCGCCGCCACCGGCGAACAGCTCGACGAGCAGCTGTTTCACCGGTTCGCCGACCGGCTGGAGTACGTCGGCGGTGACTTCGGCCAGAACGACACCTACGAGCGCGTAAGGGATGCCCTTGGCGACGACAGAGATGCGGCGTACTACCTGGAGATACCTCCCTCGCTGTTTGCCACGGTGGTCAAGGGCCTGGCTGCAGAGAACCTGTTGGCCGACGGACAGCGCGTGGTGGTGGAGAAGCCGTTCGGCCACGATCTTGCGTCGGCCCGCGAGCTAGCAGCCGATCTGCACAAGTACGTGGACGAGTCACAGCTTTACCGGATCGACCACTTCCTGGGCAAGATGGGGCTCGAGGAGGTGCTCTACCTGCGGTTCGGCAACACGATGCTCGAGCCTGTCTGGAACCGCAACTACATCTCATCGGTCCAGATCACGATGGCCGAGAACTTCGGCGTCGAGGACCGGGGCCACTTCTACGACCCTGTCGGCGCTCTCCGCGACGTCGTCGTCAACCACCTGCTGCAGGTGCTGGCCGATGCGGCCATGGAGCCACCCGTGGGCAATGACGCCGACACGCTCAAGAGCTCGAAGTTGGCCGTGTTCAGAGCGACCGCCGCGGGCGATCCCAAGCACTACTTCCGCGGCCAGTACGACGGCTACCGGCAGATCGAAGGAGTGGCGGCAAACTCGAACACCGAGACATTCGTCGCGTTGCGTCTGGAGATCGACAGCTGGCGCTGGGCGGGCGTGCCGTTCCTGATCCGGACCGGCAAGCGGCTGCCGGTCACGGAGACCGAGGTCCGACTGGTGTTCAAGCATCCTCCGCGGCTCAGCTTCATCGGCGGCGGACACCGCCGACCCCAGCCGTCGCAGCTCGTCGTCCGGATCGATCCCACTTCCGGCGTGAGGATTATCCTCGACGCCCTGCGGGCGGACAAGACCGGTCCGGCGGAGATCGAACTGGACATGGAATTCGAACGCGAGGGGGGCGCGGGCGCCACCCCGTACGAGGTACTGCTGCACGCCGCGCTTGTCGGGGACTCGACGCATTTCACGCGTCAAGACATGGTCGAGGAGACATGGCGGATCGTGCAGCCGCTGCTCGACTCCCCGGGGGACGTCCACGCATACCAGCCGGGTAGTTGGGGGCCGCCCGAGGCCGAGCGGCTCGTCTCGGGCCTTGGTGGCTGGCGCGGGCCGTGGACGCCTGAGGCCAGCTGACGCTACGAGGGCCGGCGAAGGTGCGCCCATATGCCCGGCAGCGAGCGCACGTGCCGGTGCTCGGGGCTTCGACAGCGGCGGTAGGGATCGAGGTGGATGGGCGTGATTCCCATCGCGCTCGCCCCACGGACGTCCGTTGACAGCAGGTCGCCAACGTGGACCGTCTCACCCGGCTGGGCGCCAGCCATTTCGAGCGCGACCTTGAAGATCCGCAGATCGGGCTTCATCGAGCCCACGACCTCGGAGTCGACGACGGCCTCGGGGCTCAGCCCGGCCAGGCCCAGGATGCCGGCTGCCTGGAGGTTTTCCGCCGCGTGGCCGTCTGAGTTGGTGACGATGATGACTGCCATTCCGCCGCGCCGGAGCTCTTCGATCACCGCGATCGCGCCGGGGGTGGGTTCGCTCCAGAGGACTCGTCCTGAGCGCCGGCTGTCGCCCAACTCGGATAGCGCCGACACCGCGACCGCCAGCCGCTCCGGCGGCACGCCGAGGGCGGCGCAGAACGTCGGACCGTAGCCGTCGTCCCGCGCGTGTCGCTGCTCGCGGTCGATGGCACGAACGGTCTTGTAGTGGGCCCCTGGGACGATCGCAGGATCTATCCGCACCCCGGCCCTGCGTAGGGCGTCTGTCACCAGCTGGCGGTCCGGCAGCACGACGGTGCCGCCGGCATCGAAGAACACGGCCCGCGGCGCCAACCGGGCCGTGTGGCGGGCGCGCTCAGGCCGATGCAGCCACGCGCTGCGGCTCATCGCCGACGATCGCCTGACCGAGCAGCGCATCGAGCTCGGCGTGCAGCCCGGCGCCGCATGCCACGCGAAACTCGGAGCCCAGCTTCAGGCGCCGGTTGCCCGCGGATGTCGCCAGCTCGATCACCACCTCGGACTCGCCAGGGAAGCTCTGCAGCAGGTCCTTGAGCTCTCCGAGCGCCGTGGCCGGCAGCAGCGTCGCATCCACGCGAAGGCGCAGCGGGCTGGGGGCCGGAGGCTGGCGCGCGGCAGCCGCGGCTGCTTCGTGCACCTCGTCCGCGCTGGGCTCAAACAGCTCAACCTGCTGGGCGATGATGCACGTCCTGTCTCGGTCTTTGTGGTCGATCCGCCCGCGAACCAGGACAATCGAGTCGGCCTGCAGGGCCTCACCGCTCGACTCGAGCGCCTTGCCGAAGACGACGAGCTCTACCGAGGTCTCGAGGTCATCGAGCGTCGCAAACATCATCCAGTCGCCCTTCTTGGTTCGGATGCGCTTCGTGGCGGTGATCATTCCACCCAAGGTGACCCACTCGCCGTCGCGCCGCTCGGACAGCGCGGGGAGCGCGCAGTCGACGCGCAGCGCCAACGCCGGCCCTACGTCCTTCAGCGGATGGGCCGAGATGAACAGCCCGATCGATTCCTTCTCGGCCGCCAGCAGCTCGGCCCGCTCGAACTCCCCGGGCGGGATCGGGCCATGGCTGGGCCTTGAGAACGACGAGGATTCGGCGCCGTCGCCGCCGAGGTCGAAGATCGACCCCTGGCCGATTGCCAGGTCCTGCTGGGTCTTCTGTCCAGCCCCCTGGGCCTGCTCGAGGACGGCCAGCATGCCTTTGCGCGAGGCGCCGGTCGACCCGAATGCCCCACACTTGATCAGCGCCTCGATCGCCTTCTTGTTGACCGCCCGCCCGTCCACGCGGGCGCAGAAGTCCCAAAGATCGCTGAACGGCCCGCCGTCGGAGCGAGCACGCTTGATTGCCTCGACGGCCGCATACCCAACCCCCTTGACTGCGTCGAGACCGAAGCGGATGTTCCCGTCGACGACGATGAATTCGTGGTCTGAGAGGTTCACGTCGGGAGGCAGGATCTCGATCCCCATCTGCTCGGCCTGTGCCACGAAGAACGGCACTCTGTCCTTGGTGTTCATCACCGATGAGATCAGTGCGGCCATGTACTCGGCCGGGTAGTTGGCCTTCAGCCAGGCGGTGCGGTAGGCGATCAGCGCGTAACAGGCCGCGTGGCTGCGGTTGAAGGAGTAGTCAGCCGAGCGCTCGTTGATCGTCCACAACTGCTCGATCATGGGCTCGGCCGTGCCGGAGGCGCGGCAGCCGTCGAAGAACTCGGGTTTCAGCTTGGCCATCGCTTCGCGGTTCTTCTTGCCGATCGCCTTGCGCAGATCGTCGGCCTTGGCGCCGCTGAAGCCGGCGAGATCCTTGGCGATCTGCATCGCCTGCTCCTGGTATACGACCACGCCATTTGTCGAGTCGAGGATCGGCCGGAGGCGCTCGTCGGCGTATGTGACGCTCTCCGGGTTGTGCTTGGCACGGGTGTAGGCGGGGATCTGCTCCATAGGGCCCGGCCGATAGAGCGCGTTCAGGGCCGTCAGGTGCTCGAACTCCGATGGCTTGACCCGCTTGAGCGTCTCGCGCATCCCCTCTGACTCGAACTGGAACACGCCGATCGAGTCGCCCCTGGCCATCATCTCGTAGGTCTTGCCGTCGTCGAGCGGAAGCCGTGCCATGTCGGGTCGCTCGCCTGTCGAGCGCTCGATGATGTCGAGTGCGTCCTCGATCACGTCCAGGTTGCGAAGTCCGAGGAAGTCCATCTTCAAAAGCCCGATCTGCTCGACCGGTTTCATCGTGAACTGCGTCACGGTCCGGAACGTGCGCTCCCCGCCCTCGTCGAGACCCGCGTCGGCGATCTGCAAAGGGACGATGTCGGTCAGCGGCCGGTCGGCGATAACGACGGCCGCAGCGTGAATCGAGGAATTGCGGACGATCCCCTCCAGTCCCCGCGCGACCTCGACGATCTCCTTCGCGGTCCCGTCCTTGTCGACCTCGGCGCGCAGCAACTGACCCGGCTTCAGGCAGTCCTCGAACTTCGGCGGCCGTCCCTGGTCCGGCTCGGGTATCAGCTTCGCCAGGCGGTCGCCGACGGCGTATTCGTGGCCAAGCACCCGGGCGGCGTCACGGGTCGCAGCCCGGGGGAACATCTTGCCGAACGTGATGATCTGTGCCACCGATTCTTTGCCGTACTTGTCGGTGACGTAGCGGATCACGCGCTCCCGGCCGCGCACAGAGAAGTCGATGTCGATATCGGGCATCGACACCCGCTCGGGGTTCAGGAACCGCTCGAACAGCAGGTCGTAGCGCACGGGATCCACATCGGTGATCTGCAGGCAGTAGGCGACGATCGATCCCGCCGCGGACCCGCGGCCGGGCCCGACCGCGATGCCGGAGTCCTTGGCGTACTTGACGAAATCCCAGACGATCAAGAAGTAGGCGCTGAAGCCCATCTTTTCGATCACGGCAAGCTCGTACTCCGCCCGCTCCAGCGCCTCGGCCGCTGGAGGGTCGCCATAGCGGAACCGGAGACCCTCTTCGACCCGGGAGCGCAGGTACTCCTGCTCGCCGACGCCGTCCGGTGTGGGGTAGCGAGGAATCAGCTGCCTTCCCAGCTCCAGCTCGACGCTGCAGCGCTCGGCGATCTCGACCGTCGTGGCCACGGCCTCCGGCCATTCGGAGAAGGCCGTCGCCATCTCGTCGTTCGATCGCAGGTAGAACTCGTTGGTCTCGAACCGGATCTGCGGCGCTTCGAGCGTCGATTTCGTCTGCACGCACAGCAGCGCCGCGTGGTGGTGGTAGTCCTCCCGCCGCAGGTAGTGGACATCGCCGGTACCGACGAGCGGGCGGCCCACCTCCCGCGCGATGCGGATGATGCCCTCGTTGACCATCTCCTGCTGGGGCAGTCCGTTTTTCTGCACCTCGAAGTAGACGTCGTCGGACCCAAATGCCTCCATCAGCTGATCGGCGTGGGCGCGTGCGTCCGCCGTGCGGCCCTCCAGCAGGTGCTGGCAGAACCGGGACTGAAGGCAGCCTGTCAGGGCGATGATTCCCTCGCCGTGGGCCGCCAGCTGCTCGGCGTCGACCGACGGCTTACCCCGCTGGAAGCCCTCCACGAAACCCGCCGAACAGAGCTTGACCAGGTTGCGATAGCCCTCTGCGGTGGCCGCAAGCAGCGTCAAGTGGAAGCGATCGAGCCGTCCCGGCGCCCGCCGGCGGTGATCGTCGACCAGGTAGACCTCGCACCCGACGATGGGCTTGATCCCGTGCTTGCGGCAGGCCGTAAATAGCTCGACGGCGCCGTTCATCACGCCGTGGTCGGTGAGCCCAAGCGCCGGCTGACCATGGGAGGCGGCCAGCGCCGCGAGGCTGTCGATCTTGCATGCGCCGTCCAGCAACGAGTACTCGGAGTGGACGTGGAGATGGGCGCAGGGAGTGCTCATGCGGTGCGCAGACGAGCATAGGCATCGCCGCGGACGTGAGCCGCGCGGCGCCGGCGAACGTCGCTCGCTGCGAGAGAATCAGCTGCTCTGCGCCCGCGCGACCCAGGCGCGCAGCAGCTCAAGCTCCTCGGAGCGACCGCGGATCGTCGCCTCGTCGAACCCCTCAGTCGCGAGCGCGGCGAGCAGCTCGTCCGGATCGCAGACCACGGTGGCCGCCACCGGACCCAGCGGGGGGCTGGTGCTGACCCAGGGCCGTGAGCCGCCGGGGACGCGGAGGTAGGTCGAGGTGTCGGGTCCGCGATGGGCGATCGTGAAACGATGGCCGACCGTCCACCGCTGGTCGATCATCCGGGCGATCAGCGCAAAGGCCAGCCACGGTTCGAGGCGTGCTCCTGCCGCGTACAGCTCGGCAAGTCCGTAGGGGGTGCGGATCAGTGCCAGCAGCGAGGCCAAGGCCTTGCGGCTCCCGCCCAGCTCGGCGACCCCACGCTCGAGCCGCCGCCGGATCGGGCCCGCGACGAGCAGCCGGGCGAAGGTGGCAAGCTCTCCTCGCAGCTGAAAATCGGACTCGGCGGGATCGCGAGGCTGCCGCGCCCGCACGACGCGTGCGCCAGTCTCACCCGCGGTCACGTGAAACGAGCCGGCGTCCGAGAGCAGCACGTCGTAGGTCAGCGGATCCACGCTCGCCAGGCGCTGGGCAGGCAGCAGTCCCAGCGCCACGCGGCCGGCTACTGCCGGGTCGTCCTTGGCCAGAGCCCGCAGCGTCCGCAGCAGCCAGGACTTGCGCGTGGGGGAAGCGGGCGCTGGCAGGGGCTCGGGCCGCCGCTGCTCGGTCTCCGGCTCGGGTGGCCCCTCCCCGGACGCAAGCTCCTCGGAGGCGTCCTCGGACTCCTCGCTGCCATCCTCGACATCGGCCGGCGGGATCGTCTCCCGCAGCTTGCTGAGCGCAGTGTCCAACCGCTCAGGCTCGACGGCCGGACCCGCGTCCGGCGCCGCCGGGTCGTCGTCAACCGTGGCGGCGTCGGGAACGTCCCCGGGCGCACCGGCACTGCCCGGGGCGCCTTGATCCGAAGGTACGCCGCGGATGACGTCGAGCACGGACCGGAGGTCCTCGATCACCTGGTAGAGCTGCTCGGCGCGCAGCGCGGACTCGTCGAGCCGCCGTTCGAGCTCCGCGCTCCGGGCCCGCCAGTGGTCGAGCTCGCCGGCCCGGGCGGCCTCCTGCTCCCGGCGTAGCTGCTCGGCCGCGAGCCGAGCGAGATCGCCGCCCAGCCGCCAGCGGTGGGCCCCGTCACGCGCGGGTGGCGCCCTCCGCGCGAGCTCCAGCTCCGCCGGCAGCTGCTCGCGCCACGATGCCCTGCGCATCGACTCTGGGGCGTTCCGCAGACGCTCGCGCTGCAGCTCGGTCTCGCGCGCCAGGCGCTCGGACTGCTCGGCGCGCCGCCGGGTCTCGACGAGCTGGCGCTCGAGCTCGGCGCGCCGCCCCTCCCCGGCCTCCGCACGCGCGGCCGCAGCGCGGCGCTCGGCATCCAACTGCTTGATCCTGCTGGTGAGCTCGGCGGCCGCCGCGAGCATGTCCGCCGTCTGCGGTTCGTCGCCGGAGGAAGCTTCAACCGGGGAATCCGCCGCGTCCGGCTCCGCCGCCGGCGGCTCTGTGGACTCTGCCTCCGTAGGGGAAGCCTCTGCGAAGTCCTCTGACACCAATCCTGCGTCCTGGCGCTCGAGGAACGGCGGCAGGGGAACGAGCACCACCCCCAGCTGTAGCCACGCTCGACCGCCGGGCCAGGGGGCCAGCCACGCGGGGATCGAGAAGCTCATGCGCCAGGTGCCTGGCGCAGCGCCGGCCACGCTCGGTGGATCGGGAATTGCGGGAAAGCGGTGGCGGCGGCCCTCGGCTTCGATCACGAGCACCGGCCGGCCCTGCCAGCTGGGACGCCGGCGCCAGCGTCCGGTGACGGTGACCGTGGCCGACGATTCGCCGGTCGGCAGCCATTCGACCGCTTCGATTCCCAGCCCCAGCTGCGATCCCGGTGGTTCCGCCATCAGCTGACCGACGGTACGCGTCGAGGCGGACGGACTGGCGTCGCTAGTGGCGCTGGATCAGCCGCTGCCGGGGGGCGGCGAGCACGCCGGCAAGCACCAGCGCAACGACCACTGAGATCGCGAAGCTGCGCCGCGAGTCAGGCAACTGGCGCCGCGCGTACAACTTGGCGCCCTGCCAGACGATGTATCCGAGGATCTTGTAGCCCATCTCGAGCCAATGCTACCCACTGAATGCAGCGCTCACTCGCGGTTGCGAATCCGCCAGGCCATCCTCGACTGCAGCGAGAACAGCTCGATGAAACCGGGCGATGAGGCTTGCGAGAAGAGCCCACCCGATTCGGAGAACGTGGCCAGCTGAGCGTCGTAGACCGCGTTCGGAGAGGAGCGGGCGACGACGCGCGTCGAACCTTTGTAGAGCTTGAGCGATATCGAGCCGCTCACGTTCTCGTTCGCCGCCAGCATGTAGGCGTCCAGGTCGGCTCGCAGCGGCTCCCACCACAGACCGGCATACACCAGATAGGCCCACTTCTGGTCGAGCTGCGGCTTGAACTGGTTCTGATGGATGGTGCCGACGAGCTTCTCCAGCTCCTGGTGCGCGGTGAGCACGATCGCCGCCGCCGGAACCTCGTAGATATCCCTGACCTTGAGGCCCACGATCCGATCCTCGATGTGGTCGACGATCCCCACGCCGTGGCGCGCGCCGATCGCCGTGGCGCGCTCCAACAGCTCGACGAGTCCCATGCGCTCCCCGTCCAAGCCCACCGGTGTGCCCCGCTCGAACTCCACCTGCACCGTCTCGGGCTCGTCGGGAGCGTTCTCGGGTGCAGTGACCAGTTGGAAGACGTCGTCTTCCGGAGGATGGTCGAGCTCCTCGATCCACCGTCCCTCGCTGGAGCGCCCCCAGAGGTTGTCGTCGATCGAATAGGGTGCTCCGAGCTCGCTGGAGCCTTTGACCTTGATGCCGTGCTCACGGGCGTAGGCGATCTCTTCCTCGCGCCCCATCTGCCAGCCGCGTACCGGCGCGATCACTTTGAGCTCCGGGGCCAGCGTGGCGACCGTCGTCTCGATTCGGACCTGGTCGTTGCCTTTGCCGGTGCAGCCGTGGGCGACCGTGTCACAGCCCGATGCGCGCGCCTGTTCCACGGCAAGCTTTGCGATCAGCGGACGGCCGAGCGCGGTGAACAGCGGATAACCCAGGCCATAGATGGCGTTCGCCCTGATCGCGGGAAGCACGTATTCCCGAGCGAACTCCTCCCGGGCATCGACCACGGTGGCGTCGACCGCCCCCAGCTCGAGCGCCTTGCCCCTGACCACGCCGTAGTCCTCCCCCGGTTGCCCCAGGTTCACCGTCAGGGCCACAACCTCCGCGGCGTACTTCTCCTGGATCCAGCTGAGCATCACGCTTGTGTCCAGTCCACCGCTGTAGAGGAGCAGCACGCGGTGGACTTCGGCGGGGTCGGCCTCGTAAGAGGCTGTGCGCTTGACGCTCATCGAGCGGCAAGGCTAGTTGACAACCTGTGGCGCACTTCTCGCCAGAGCTGCCGGTACGCGCCGGCGGCGCGCGAGCGGGGCGCGAACGACTCGAGCACTTCGCGCTTCACCCCCATCCGCTCGACCACCGCGGAGCTGGGGATCGTCGTATCGAGCACCTCTGGATGCGTCTGGCGCAGTGAATCCATCACCTCACGGTGAAGTCGCTTGCGCCCATCGACCATGGAGAAGAAGGCCAGCAGCTGGGTATCGGGCTCGAGTAGCGGCTCGAGCTGTCCGAGCGTGCGCGACGCGAGCGTCGCGGGGATGATCGGCACGAGCACCACGTCCGCAGCTTCGAACACGTTCTCGGACACCAGCGAGATGCTGGGCGGGCAGTCGAGAAACAGATACCGGTACTCATCCCTCAGCGGCCTCAATACGCGCGCGAGGCGGCGCGTGGGCTTCTTGACGCTGTCCAGCGCAAGATCCATGTGCCGGTAGCGGAAATCGGCCGGCAGCAGGTCCAGTCTCGGATGATCCGTGCCCTTGATCAGGGCAGCGACGTCGGTCCGTCCTCGCACGAGCTTGCGCGGCCCGCCGCGCGCTTTGGGCTTTATACGAAACAGATAGGTTGACGCTCCCTGTGGATCGAGGTCCCACAGCAGCGTCGGCGTGCCCTCGCGCGCGGCCAGGTAGGCGAGGTTGGCGGCGGCCGATGTCTTCCCGACCCCACCCTTTATGTTGTACGTCGCCAGGACGACGCTCAAGCGAACGTTTCCTTGACCAGCGCCCGCTGCTTCTTGCCGCCGAATACCACAAAGCGCTCGGCGAACTCGGTCCGGGCGGCGCGCTCGTCCTCGGCAAGCGCGCCCAGCAGCGCGCCCATCGCTACCAGGGCTGCCGATCCGCCGGGGCGCGCCGAGACCTCCCCTGAGAGCGAGCGCACGGACGCCATCTGCACCTGGCGGTCCTGGTGGCGGCCGAGCACGTCCTGGAGGTCCTTGAGCGTCTTGACCATTGGCTTGACGACTTCCTCCGGATAGAGCTTTATGCCGAGCAGCTGCAGGAGGTAGCGAAGCTCCTTGCCCTTCTTGCGCAGCTCGTGGTAGTCCTCGGCCGGGCTGGCGGCGTCGATCGCGCCCCCCATCTTGACCATCTGCCGGTAGACCTTGGAGATGCGCTTGCCCGTCAGCTCGCCGATCGAACGCTGCGCGGCGGGTCGATCGTCGGCGGGAAGCGTGGGCAGGTGCTCGAGAAAGGCGGCCCACCCGCTGCGCAGATCCTGAAAGCGCTTTGAACCGAGCTGGGTGACCATCTTCCGGCGAGCTCGGCGCCGGTGCGCACCCAGCACCTTAAGCAGCGGCTCCAGGTCTCCACGCAGCGGTTCGTCCACCATCGCTCGCAGCGAATCGAACCCCAACAGGTAAACGTCGAGGTCGCGTGCTTCGCCGGTGATGCCCTGAAGCCAGCGAAACTCCGCTCTGAAGTGTGCAAGCTGCACGGGCGGAAACGCGAGCTTGAGCTGACGCTGCACTGACCTGCTGCGCCTCACGGAGACCCGCAGATCGTGCAGGAACTCCGAGTCCAGATCGTTGATCGTGCCCTCGAGGTTGGCCTCGACGACATCGAACAGGGCCCGCAGCACCGCCGCCGCGGCGACGTCCGCGGGCTCGTCGTAGCTCAGCGGCACGTCGATCTTGGACGCAACACCGTCGGGGGCGCCGCCGGCAGCGCTAACCGCCTCGCTGACCAGCGGCGTGCTCGCCGCCCGCAGGCCGAGCTCGCGCTCCAGCAGCCCGCGGACCCGATTCAGCGAGGCGTCGTAGCCGCGGACGGCGTCCAGGCGTACGCGCGGTGCGAGCGGGATAAGACGGTCGCGAGGCCCGATAACCGCCGGCTCCTCGAGCGTGGCGCGGACCACCGTCTTGCGCTCTTCGTCAAGCACCCGCAGCCGCCGCTCCCGCACTCCGATGTCGGCCAGCGGCAGCAACGCTCGCACGTCGATCAGCGGCTCGAGCGCGTCGCGTAGCGGACCGGCCTCGAGCGTGGTCGCGAGCACACGCTGCGGCCGCCTGGCAGCCTCCACCTCCAGCGCGCCGAGGCGAAAGTGCCCGTCCTCGAAGACCGCGCAGTCACCGCCCGAGCGCAGCCGTCCGTCGAAGGTGTCATAAAGCGTTCGCTTCGACTGGCGGGTTTGCCCCCGCGCCGGTTGTACGTCGAAGCCGTCGAGCGCCCTCGAGATCTGCTCGAGCGCTGCCTGAGGGCTGAGGCCGTCGGGCAGCAGCAGCTCTTCGCTCATACCAGCGACTGTAACCGTCTCAGCGCCTCGTGGATCTGCGCTTCTGAGACCACAAGCGGGGGTTCGAAGCGGATCGTTGCCGGACCCGTGGCGTTGATCACGAGCCGCTGCTCGAGCAGCGCCCGGCGGGCGAGCTCCGTCGCATCGACCCCCTCGCCGAGATCGATGGCCAGCATCAACCCGCGGCCGCGGACCGAGGCGGCGAACGGGAGCCGCTCGAGACCATCCCTCAGCAGCATCCCCAGCCCGCGAACTCGCTCCAGCAGCGCGTCGTCGGAGCAGATCTCGAGCGCGGCCAGCGCTGCCGAACAGACGAGCGGCCCGCCGGCGAACGTCGAGCCGTGGTCGCCGACGGCCAGCACGTCTGCCAGCCTGGGTCCGGTGACGAGGGCGCCGATCGGAAGCCCTCCCCCGAGCGCTTTGGCGCTCGTCAGCGCGTCCGGCACCACCCCCGTCTGTTCGTACGCCCACAGGGTGCCGGTTCTGCCCATCCCGGTCTGGATCTCGTCGAACACGAGCGCGGCGCCGCTGCGCTCACACGCATCGCGGGCGGCGAACAGCAGCTTCTCCGGTAGAACGTGGATGCCCGACTCGCCCTGAATCGGCTCGAGCAGGACTGCGGCTGTCTCCGAGTCGACGGCGCGCTCCACCGCCTCCGGGTCCTTGGGCACGACCACCACGCCTGGCACCAGCGGCGCGAACGGCGCTTGCTTTGACTCCTGGGGCGTAGCCGACAGTGCTCCGTAGGTACGGCCGTGAAATGCGCCCTCGAGCACAACGATCTTGCCTGCATGACGCGCCTTGCGGACCAGCTTCAGCGCGGCCTCGTTGGCCTCGGCGCCTGAATTCGTCAAGAAGACCTTGCCCCCCAGGGAACTCTCCGCCAGACGCGCGCTGAGCCGCAGGGCGGGCTCCGTGTAGTAGAGGTTCGTCACATGCGTCAGGCGCCTGGCCTGCCCGCACACCGCCTCGACGACCCGCGGATGACAGTGGCCGACATTCAGGACGGAGATCCCGGCCAGGAAGTCGAGATACTCGTTGCCCTCCGCGTCCCACAGCCTGCAGCCGGAGCCGCGCACGAACTGCACCGGGTTGCGGACATATGTGCCGATCGCAAATCCCTGCTCCAGGCCCTGGAGCTCGGCGAGGGTAACGGTCAAAGCAGCGCCCCGATCTTGGTCCCCTGGCCGGCGTCGGTGAACAGCTCAAGCAGCAGTGAGTGCGGAACGCGGCCGTCGACGATGTGCGCGAACGAAACCCCGCCCTGGATCGCCACGAGACACGCCTTGAGCTTGGGGCGCATTCCCCCGGCAGTCACGTCGAGCGCCGCCTCCACCTCGGCCGCGCTGGCCTGGGAGATCACGCTCGCGGGGTCCGAGGGATCGCTGAGCCACCCGGGCACATCAGTCAGGAACATGATCTTGTAGGCCCCGAGCGCGGCCGCCACCGCGCCCGCCGCCTCGTCCGCGTTGACGTTGTACGACTGCCCCTCGCGGTCGGCGCCGACGCTCGCCACCACGGGTATGTAGTCCTGGGCCACGTGCGTCAGCACGTCGACATCGATGCGCTCGATCCGTCCCACGAGGCCGATGTCCTCGCCGCTGGGCGCCGGCTGCCTGGTGACGCCGAACAGCAGCCCGTCGTCGCCGCAGAGCCCCACCGCGGGCTGCCCGTGGCGCCCCAGACGCAGCACGATGTCCTTGTTTACCTTGCCCACCAGCACCATCTTCGCCACTTCGACGGTCTCGGGATCGGAGACGCGCAGCCCGTCGACGAACCGCACCGGCAGCTGAAGCCGCTCCATGTAGCCGGTGATCTCCGGTCCCCCACCGTGGACCACGACGGGGTTCATGCCTACGTACTTGAGCAGCACCACGTCACGGGCGAACTCCTCCCTGAGCGCGGGATCGACCATCGCCGCGCCGCCGTACTTGATGACCACCGTCCTGCCATGGAACTCGCGGATGTAGGGGAGCGCCTCGAGAAGGGTCGCAATGTCCCTCATGTCGTGTACTCCGCGTTGAAGCGCACGTATTCCGGCGAGAGATCGGAGAAGAAGACCTCGGTCTCGGCGCCGCCGCCGGGCAGCGTCAGCACGTACTCCACCTCGTCCCGCTGAACCAGGGGCTCCAGCTCGCGCAGGTCATCCATCACCGCCTCGCCGCCGGAGACGACCACGCGTCCCTCGATCTCGAGGTCGGCCACCAGGCCGTCATCGCTCGGGTAGACCATCCCCGCCGCTTGGAGGATGCGGCCGAAGTTCGGATCGCCGCCATGCAGGGCCGTCTTCACCAGGTTGGAGTTGGCGATCGCCCTGGCCACGGGCTCGACGACGTCGGCGTCGCCGCGCACGACGATCCTCGCCACGCGCTTGGCGCCCTCCCCGTCGGCCACGATCTCCAGCGCCAGCGCCCGCAGCAGGGCGTCCATCGCCTCGCCGAAGCGAAGCTCGGCCTCGCTCTCGGGCTCGACGCGCACCCCCGACGCCCCGCCGGCCAGCACGAAAACCGTGTCGCTTGTCGACAGCTGACCGTCGACGCTGATGCGGTCGAACGACCGTTTGACGGTCACTGCGGTCAGCAGGTCAACCGTCTCGCTGGACATTTCGGCGTCCGTCTGAACGAAGCACAACATCGTCGCAAACCGCGGCGAGATCATCCCCGCGCCCTTGGCCTGGGCCGACAGGCGCACCGTGCCCTGGGGAAGCTGGACCTCGAGGCAGGCCCGCTTCGGGGCCCGGTCGCTTGTCAATATGGACCGCGAGAAGTCCTCGGCATCGGCGCCCAGCCCCTCAAGCGCTGAGCGCACGCCGGCTAGGAGTGCCTGGCGGGGAAGCTCCGTCCCGATCACGCCGGTGGAAGCGACCCCGACCTGCCCGGATTCGATTCCGAGCAGCAAGGCCGTCACGTCCTGGGTGGCACGCGCCGTGTCGAGCCCCCGAAGACCGTCGCCTGTGTTGGAGCCGCCGGAGTTGGCGACGACCGCTCGCAGCCTCGAGGTGTCTGCGGCGCGGGAGACGATCACCGGTGCGCCGGCGCGCGCGTTGGTGGTGAAGCGAGCCGCCGACACCGTCTGCGGCCGTTCGGAAAACAGGACGCCGACGTCCAGCCCCTCGGGCTTCAAGCCGGCCTCGACGCCCGCCGCCCGGAAGCCCAGCGGCAGCCCCGTCGGCTCGAGCTCCGAGACGTGTGCGGCCTTCTCGATCCAGCGGGAACCGAACAGGGTCAAGTGATCCCCTCCCCCTCGTCCAACCCGAACATCAGGTTCAGGTTCTGGACGGCCTGCGAGGCGGCACCCTTCCACAGGTTGTCGATCGCTGCGAACACCACCACCCGGCCGGTGCGCTCATCCGCGTGGACCGAGATCCGGCACACGTTGGTCTCGCGGACATCGCGCACGCCGGGAGGGCTCTCGGCCAGCTCCACGAACGGCTCGTCCGCGTAGAAGCGGCCGTAGAGCTCCCACAGGTCTGGCAGCGTGCCCTCGGGCGGCGTGACGTAGCAGGACACGAGCTCGCCTTGGTCAAGCGGCAGCAGATGCGGCGTGAAGGTGACCTTGACCTCCGCTCCCAGCGCCTCGAGCTCCTGCTCGATCTCGGGCGTGTGGCGGTGGCGCGGCACCCCGTAAGGGCTGATGTTCTCATCGACGGTCACGAAGTGGGTCTTCTCGGTCGCCGCCCGGCCGGCCCCCGAGACGCCGGACTTGGCGTCGATCACCACATCCGCCACAAGGCCGGCCTGGGCCAGGGGAGCCAGCGCCAGCACCGCGGCGGTCGGGTAACAGCCGGGATTGGCCACGAGCGCGGCCTGCCGAATCTGACTCCGGTAGCGCTCGGGCAGCCCGTAGACGGCCTCCGGCAGCAACTGCGGCGCGGGGTGCGAGCGGTACCACGTCTCGTATGTCTGCCGGTCGCGTAGACGGAAATCGGCGCTGAGGTCAACGATCTTCACCCCTCGGGCGCGCAGCTCGGCCACGACCGGCGCCGCGGCACCGTGGGGATAGGCGACAACCGCGGCGTCGACGCCGCCGTGGCGCTCCAGATCCAGCTCCTCCAGCACAAGTGGCACCCGATGATGGGGGTAGAGATCGGTGAGCCGTTTGCCCACGTCCGAGCGGGCGGTCAATCTCACAAGCTCAAACGACGGGTGCCTGAATAACAGGCGCGCGCTAAGCGCGCCCGTGTATCCGGCGGCGCCGAACACCGCAACGCTAGGCCTAGGAGTCACGGATCACCCCCGCGACCCTGGCCTTCAGCGCCTCTACGATCTCGGCGCGCTTGGCGGCCACCTCCTGATCGGTGAGGGTGCGATCGCCGGCGCGGTAGGTGAGGCGAAGCGCCAGCGAGACCTTCTGCGATCCGATGCGCTCAGCGTCGCGGTAGACGTCGAAGATCTCGATGTTCTTCAGCAGCGGCGCGCCAGCCTCGCGCGCCACCTCGATGACCTCCGCGGCGCTCGTCTCATCCCCCACCACCACGGCCAGGTCCTCGCGCACCGCCGGGAAGCTCGTCACATCCTCGTACGTGGCGGCCGTGGGGTCCCCGAGGGCGTCCAGGTCGAGCTCGAACGCTGCCAGCGGCTGCTCGATATCCCACTCCCGCGCCACCAGGGGATGGATCTCCCCCAGCCAGCCGACGGCGGCTCCACGGGCATGAATGGCGGCCGAGCGGCCCGGGTGCAGAAACGGCCGCTCGTCGCGCTCCGCGCTCCAGGGCATCCCGAGCGTGTCGAACAGTCCCTGCAGGACGCCCTTGACGGCGAAGAAGTCCGCTTCCGGCGGCTCCGGCTCGCGCCAGGTGGCCGGCCGCACTCGGCCAGAGATCAGCGCGCCGAGGTGGTAGGGCTCGAGCGGCAGCGTCTCGGGACCTCGGGGAAGGTAGACGGCGCCGGCCTCGAACAGGCGCAGCGTTGTCATCCCGCGCGCCCGGTTGCGGGCGGCCGCCTCGAGCAACGATCCGAGCAGCGTCGTGCGCAGCTGGGACTGATCACTCGAGAGCGGATTCTCGAGCTCCACGGCCGGCGGGCCGTCGAGCCGCAGGCGCTCCGACAGCCACGGGCCGACAAAGCTCCAGCCGACGATCTCGTGCAAGCCCCTGGCGCCGAGCGCGTCGCTCGCCTGACGCCGTAGTCGCTGCTGCGCCGTCAGCCGACCAGACGCGCCGTGGCGACTGGGCAGCGTGGCCGGCAGTTTCTCCAGGCCGTCGACCCGCGCCACCTCCTCGATCAGGTCCGCCTCGCGGGTCACGTCCGCGCGGCGGAAGGCCGGCGGTCGGACGTCGAGGCCCTCGGGCGCCTCCGTTGTCTCGAACTCGAGCGCCCGGAGAATCGCCTGGGAGCGCTGGCGCGGAATGGCGGCGCCCAGCAGTCCGCTGAGGCGGCTGTCGCGCATGCGGATCACCTCGGGCCGCGGTCCGGGACCGCCGACGTCGATCGTCCCCGGCTGAAGGCGCGCGCCGCAGAGTTCGATCATCAGCCTGCTGACCACGGCCTGGGCCTCGAGCGCCTGCTCGGGCTGAAGCTGCTTCTCGAACCGGCCCGACGCCTCGCTTCGCAGGCCCAGTCTGAGCGACGTGCGGTGGATGTTGGCGCCGTTCCAGGTCGCGGCCTCCATCAGCACGCGGGTTGTCCCGTCGCTCACCTCCGAGCGGGCCCCGCCCATCACCCCCGCGATCGACGTCGGCCCGGCGGCGTCCTCGATCACCACCATCTCGCCGTCGAGCACGCGCGTCTGGCCGTCGAGCGTCTCAACGCGTTCACCGTCGTGGGCGCGGCGGACCGTGAGCCGGCTTCCCTGCACCAGGTCGAGGTCAAAGGCGTGCAGCGGCTGGCCGGTCTCGAGCATCGCGTAGTTGGTGATGTCGACCACGTTCGAGATCGGACGCTGGCCGGCGGCCGTCAGCCGGGCTTTGAGCCAGGGGGGCGAGGGGCCGATCTTCACGTCCTCGAACACCCGCGCCGTAAAGCGGGGACAGAGCTCTGGGCTCTGCACGACAACGCTTGCCACGCCGACCGCGTCCTCGGGGCTGCCGGGGTCCTCGCGCCAAGGCGGCGTGGCCAGCGGCGCCCCGGTTGCCGCGTGGACCTCGCGCGCCACACCGTAGATCGCCAGGCAGTCGGGACGGTTGGGGGTGACCTCCAGCACCAGCACGTCGGTTGCGATCGGCAACACCTCGGCCAGCAGCCGTCCGGGCTCGAGACCGTTTCCCTCGAGCACCAGGATCTCGGCGTGATCGGCGCCGATGCCCAGCTCGTCCTCGGCCAGGATCATGCCGTCCGACTCCACGCCGCGCAGCCTCACTCTCTCGAGCGTCCGGCCGCCGGGCATCACCGCTCCCGGCCTGGCCACGGCCACCACCTGGCCCTGGCGCACGTTCGGCGCGCCGCACACGATCTGCGCTGCGCTCGAGTCGCCGACCTCCACGGTGCACACGCTCAGGCGCTCGGCGTCGGGGTGCGGGCGCGCCTCGAGGACCTTGCCGACCACGAACCGGTCAAGTCCCGCGACTCCATGACGCTCGACTGCTTCGACCTTGGTCCCGGTCATCGTCAGCCGCTCCTCGAGGGCGGCGGTGGTCATCCCGGCGCCGCAGTACTGAGAAAGCCATTCGATCGGCACCCGCATCAGAACTGCTCCAGCAAGCGGACGTCGTTGTCGTAGAGGAGCCGCAGGTCCGGGATGCCGTGCTTCAGCATCGCGATCCGCTCGATCCCCATCCCGAACGCGAATCCCTGGACGCGCTCGGGGTCATAGCCGTTATCGCCCACTGCATTCAACACGTTGGGATCGACCATCCCGGCTCCCAGGATCTCGATCCACGCCTCCCCTTTGCACAGCGGGCAGCGCTGGCCGTCGGCCGTCACGCCGTCGGTGCAGTTGAAGCACGACACGTCGACCTCGACGCTCGGCTCGGTGAACGGGAAGAAATGCGGCCTGAGCCTCACCTGGCGGTCGGGCCCGAAAATCGCTCGGGCGAACGCCAGCAGCGTCCCCTGCAGGTCGGCGAGCGTCACGTCGGTATCCACCGCCAGGCCCTCGATCTGGTGGAACTGGGGGGTGTGGGTGGCGTCCGAGTCAGGCCGGAACGTGCGCCCGGGGACGATGATGTAGATCGGCGGAGGCTGCAGCTCCATGGCCCGCACCTGCATCGGGCTCGTGTGGACGCGCAGCAGCAGCGTGTTGGGGTCGAAGATATCCGGCGCCGGTCTGACGTAGAACGTGTCGGTCAACAGCCGCGAGGGGTGGGTGTCCGCGTGGTTGAGCGCGTCGAAGTTGTAGTAGACGGTCTCCACCTCGGGCCCCTCGGCGATTCTGAAGCCGAGCCCGATGAACACGTCCTCGATCTCCCGCCGGGTCGAGGTGATGAGGTGAAGGCGCCCCACCGCCGGCAGCGGATCGGCGGGCAGCGTGACGTCCACGCGGTCGCTGCGCAGGCGCTCGTCGAGCTCCTGCGCCTCGAGTGCCCGCTGCCGCCGTTCAATCGCCGCCTCAAGCAGCCGCCTGACCTCGTTCGCAGCCTTGCCCGTGGCCGCTCGCTCGTCGGCCGGCAGCTCGGCCACGCCGCGCAGGAGGTTCGGAAGCTCGGCCTTGCGCCCCAGGTAGCGGATCCGGACCTCCTGCAGCTGCTCAGTCGTCTGCGCGGCGGCGATCGCCGAATCTGCCTCCCGCTCGATCTGCTCAATCCGGTCCCTCATCGCCGCCCCATCCTATGAGCGAGCTCGTAGAGCGCGACCGTCGCCGCCATCGCCGCGTTGAGCGAGTCGCTGGCGATTGGGATATGCGCGGAGCAATCCGCTTGCGCCACGAGCTCCTCCGGGAGACCGTCCCGCTCGGAGCCGATCAGCAGCGTGGCGTCTCCCCCGCTCAGAGTGAAATCGCGCAGCGGCGCACCGGCGCCAGGAACGAGCGCCACCTTCTGGCCCGGGAGCGGGCCCAGATCCTCGACACGTGCCAGCGGGACCACGAACACTGCGCCCATGCTGGCCCGGACCGCCTTGGGACCGAACGGGTCGGCCGAACCGGGACCGAGCGCCACCGACGAGGCGCCGAATGCCTTGGCGCTGCGCAGCACGGCGCCCACGTTGCCCGGATCGTGCACGCCGTGGAGATAAATGCACAACGGCCCGAGTGGCTTCGGAGCCCAGCGCTCCTCGTAGACGGCCAGCGTGCGCGTACCCGAGCCGATCCCGGACGCCGAGGCCAGGAGCTTTGCCTCGACCTCCACACCCTCGAGGCCGCTGCCCGCGGCGCTGTAGCGCTCCACCGGAGCCCAGCCGGCCGCGTCGGCGGCGGCCAGTAGGTCCTCGCCCTCGGCCACGAAGAGCCCGGAGCGCTCGCGCCACCGGCGCCGCATGCGGAGCTTGCGGATCTGCTTGAGCTTGCGGTTGTCGGTGCTGGTGATGGTCATCGGCGTACGATGCTTGTGGCGTGACCAGAGCTGCGGTGATCGCTGGATTGCTGGTGCTGGCCCTCACGGCGTGCGGCTCGAGCGGGTCGAAATCGACGTCCTCGACGGCCGCCGCGGTGCCGACGGTTCCGACGAACACTCCGCAGGTAACCCGGGCACGTGTCGAGGCCGCCCAGTGCTTCCGCTCCCATGGCATCGACATCCCCGACTTCACGGCCGGCGGTGGTCGCATCAGAGCTGTGCTGCGGATCATCGCCGGCTACCCGACGGCGAAGGTCCAGTCCGTGACGCAGGCCTGCGCCGCATCGATCCGCCAGGCGTTCCCAAATGCCACCGGCGCCGACCTCAGCCCCAGCCAGCTCGCCCAGCGCCGCCAGGAGGGGCTCGCGTTCGCGCAGTGCATGCGTTCGCGCGGGATCGCCTACCCCGATCCCATGGCCGCCTCGAACCCGTCGGCGTACCTGCGAGCGATCGCCTCGCTCGACACCAGCAGCCCGGCATTCAAAGCAGCCGGGATCGCGTGCAGGGCGCAGGTGGTGAAGGCCGGTTCCGGCTGAGAATCTTGGGTCAGTGGTGATGTTCATCTTGGAATTAAAAAAGGCGCCGCTCTAGAGCGGCGCCCGTTTTTGGTGCTGGTCGTCCGGGCTTGCTCAGCCGGCCGCCAGCGCCTCACGGGCGCGGTCGGCAAAGCGCCGGAAAGTGTCGGCGTCGCGGACGGCGATGTCCGCCAGGATCTTGCGGTCCAGCTCGACGCCGGCGAGCTGAAGGCCGTGCATGAACTGTGAGTAGGAGAGGCCATGCTGGCGGGCGGCGGCGTTGATGCGCGTCACCCACAGGCGGCGGAAGTCGCGCTTGCGGTTGCGCCTGTCGCGGTAGCGATACTGATCCGCTTTGAGCACCGCCTCCTTGGCCGTGCGGTAGTGGCGGCTGGCGTCGCCGCGGTAGCCCTTCGCCAGCTTGAGCGTCGCCCGGCGCTTCTTGCGGGCGTGCGTGGAGCGCTTAACGCGGGTCATCTAGGGCTCCGCGTGGGGGCGCCCAGCAGCGTCTTCACGCGCTTCTGGTCGGACTTGGATATCACGGCTGGCTCCGCCTGGCGACGCTTGCGCTTCGGAGACTTCTTTTCGAGGATGTGGCTCGAGAAGGCGCTGCGCCCGCGCACCTTGCCGGTCGCGGTCAGCTTGAAGCGCTTCTTGGTGCCGGAGTGGGTCTTCGTCTTGGGCATGGCCGGTCGCCTAGTAAAGCAGAGCAAGACCTTGCCCTTAGGGCGCTATCGAGGGGCTGGCCGGCGCCGAGTGTGTCTACTGCGCCACGCGGTCAGCCGCGGCCTGACCGCCGTTTGCGGCCGGCTCCCGCGCCGCGCGCTGCCCGTCGGACCCGTGCTCATCGCCGTCGGCCCCGTCCTTCTCGGCGGCGAGCACGGCTTTTGAGGGCGCGAGCAGCATCGTCATGTTGCGGCCGTCCTGGATTGGCGATTGCTCGATCACGGCGATCTCCGAAAGCTCTCCCGCTAGTCGCTCGAGCAGTGCGGTGCCCCGCTCGGGGTGGGTGACCTCGCGCCCGCGGAACATGATCGTGATCTTGACCTTGTCCTTGCCCAGCAAAAAGCGGGTCACGTGCCCCTTCTTGGTGTCGTAGTCGTTCTGGGCGATCTTGGGACGGAACTTGATCTCCCGGATCGTGATCTGCTGTTGGTGCTTGCGTGCCGCCTTCTGCTTCTGAGCCTGCTCGTACTTGTACTTCGAGTAGTCGAGTACCCGGGTCACGGGTGGACGCGCGTCGGGAGCCACCTCGACGAGATCCATATCGCGCTCCTGGGCGTAGGAGAGCGCTTCATCGGTCTTGACGATCCCGATCTGCTTGCCATCGACCCCGATCAGCCGAACTTCAGGCACGCGAATCCGATCGTTGATCCGGGTTTGGTCCCGCTCTGGCGGGCGCCGGTCGAACTTCCTGGGGACCGGCACTTAGCTGCGGTGTGGGCTGGACGTCAAGCGGTGCCGGGCCGTATGTCAAAGAGGGCTGGGATCAACAAGGCCGAGTATAGCGGCGGTCAAGGGCCCCAAGTGGGGCTTTGGTATGGCTGCAGCGCGACTCTCAAGCCTCTCGAGGGGCGTTTACGGACCGGGGCGTACGGCTTCTGATCAGCTCCACCAGCCGGTCCGCGAACTCTCCCACCGTCTCCGGTCCCGTATCGCCGACGCCGTGCTCCCGTACCGCCACCTCGCCGCTGTCTGCCTCGCGATCGCCCACGACCAACATGTAGGGAACCTTGCGCAGTTCGGCGTCGCGGATCTTGCGAGCGATCGATTCCGTTCGCCCATCGAGCTCGGCGCGCAGACCGAGTTCACAGAGACGCGTGCGGACAGCGCCGGCGTACTCGACGTGACGGTCGGCGATCGGCAGCACGATCGCCTGCACGGGCGCCAGCCACAGCGGAAACTCGCCCGCGTAATGCTCGATCAGGATCCCGATGAAGCGCTCGAACGAGCCCATCAGCGCGCGATGGATCATCACCGGCTGATGCTCCGCGTTGTCGGCGCCGGTGTACTGGAGTCCGAAGCGGTCCGGCATGAAGTAATCGAGCTGCACGGTGCCCAGCTGCCACGAGCGGCCGATGGTGTCGGTCATGTGCAGGTCGATCTTCGGTCCGTAGAAGGCGCCGTCCCCCTCGGCTAGCTCGTACGGGTCGCCGCGCGCGGCGAGCGCGGCGGACAGCGCCGCCTCGGCTCGGTCCCACATCTCCTCCGTGCCGACGCGTTTGTCCGGTCTCGTCGAGAGCTCGATACGGGGCTCGAAGCCGAAGCGATCATAGATTGAGTAGCCGAAGTCCAGGCAGCGGTTGACCTCGTCCGGGATCTGATCCTCCGTGCAGAAGATGTGGGCATCGTCCTGGGTGATGTGGCGCACGCGCAGTAGGCCGTGCAGCGTGCCGCTCGGCTCGTGGCGGTGGACGAGTCCCTGCTCAGAGAATCGGATCGGCAGGTCGCGGTAGGAGCGGCGTTCGTCTTTGTAGAGCAGCACGTGCCCGGGGCAGTTCATCGGCTTGAGCCCCATCGCCCGCTCCTCGACGTCCGTGAAATACATGTTCTCCCGGTAGACGTCCCAATGTCCGGATGTCTTGAACAGCTCGACGTCGAACAGGATTGGGGTCTTGACTTCCCGGTAGCCGCGGGCCGCGTTCTCCTCGCGCCAGAGCTTCGTGAGCTCGTTCCAGATCACCATTCCGTCCGGAAGCCATGCCGGTGATCCCGGCGAGAGCTCGCTGAACAAGAACAGGCGCAGCTCGCGGCCCAGCCGGCGGTGGTCCCGCGCCCTAGCCTGCTCCAGGCGCTCCAGGTACTCCTGCAGCTCCTGCTGCGAGAAGAAGGCGGTCCCATACACGCGCGTGAGCATCGGCTTGCTGGCATCTCCGCGCCAGTACGCCCCCGCAACCGACTGCAGCTTGACCGCCTTGATGCGCTTGGTCGAAGGGCCGTGCGGCCCGCGGCAGAGGTCGGTGAAGCCGTCGTTGCTGTAGAGGCTCACGGTCTCGAGTGGGCGGGCGGGGTCGGCATTACGGACCAGGTCCTCGATCAGCTCGACCTTGAAGTCCTGGCCCTCGGCCGCGAAACGCTCCACGGCCTCGGCGATGGTCACGTCCTGGCGCTCGAAGTGCTCGTCCGCTCGGATGTGCTCGCGCATCCTGGACTCGATCCGCTCGAAGTCCGATTCCGACAGCGACGTCCCGTCGGGGAAATCGAAGTCGTAGTAGAAGCCGTCCTCAATCGGCGGACCGATCGAGATCTTCACTCCGGGGTAGAGCTCCATCACCGCGGTGGCCAGCACGTGCGCCGCGTCGTGGCGGATCAGCTCTAGCGCCGCGGCACCGCTTTTTTCGGTGATGATTTCGAGCTTCGCGGCGCTGTCTTCGGGGTTTGGCAGCTCGCGGCCCAAGTCCCGGACCTCGCCGTCCACCCTGACCGCCAGCGCCGCCCGCGCCAGCCCGGGACCGATCTCGGCCGCGGCGTCGGCGCCGGTGGCGCCTTCGGGCAGTGTCAGCTTGTTGCCGTCAGGCAGCTCGAACTTCATCGGCGGCGGATGCTAGTGGTGCCACCTTGGTGGCTCATGTGAGCTGCCGCAGGAGGGAGACCCCACCCCCCAAACGTGAATAGGCGCCCCGGCCGGTGGCGCACGTGCTGCGTATCGGGGGCCATAGCACCCGTATCGTGAATCGCCGTCAGCACCCTCGGCCGCTTTTTCACGTTTGGGGGCCGGCGAAGGCCGGCCTCGGCTCGTCCCAGGACGCTACATTTCCTCTCCCCAGGGCGATTAGCTCAGCTGGGAGAGCGCCGTCTCGACAAGGCGGAGGTCGCTGGTTCGAGCCCAGCATCGCCCATCGCCCCGGCCTGGCGGTAAGCGTCCTGACTCGCGGCGCAGGGCGGTTTCCGTTGACCTGTCAACTAGACTGGTCAATGATGACTACGACGGCCCCTGAGCGACTTCAGGGTGCGGCGCTTGACGCCTGGCGCTCCTACCTCCAGAGCCACGCATCGATCCTGCGGGTACTCGACGCGGACCTGGTCGCCGATCACGGCATGACCTCGCGCGATTACGAAGTGCTGCTCTACCTGGCGCAGGCGGACGGCCGGAAGCTGCCCATGTCCGCGCTGGCCGAGCGGACGATGCTCACCCGTTCGGGAATCACCCGCTTGGTGGACGGACTCGTTGGCGCCGGCTGGATCGAGCGGGTCGCCTGTCAGAGCGACGCTCGGGTCTCCTACGCACGCCTCACCGACAGCGGCTACGAGAAGTTGCGCGACGCGGGCTGCAGCCACATCGCGAGCGTGCGCCGGCTGTTCCTCGAGCACTTCAGCGCCGCGGAGATCGAACAGCTGGCATCCCTCCTGGGGCGTCTCCCCGGTGCCCGCGCCGATGGCGGCGCCTGTTCGGTCGAATAGCTAGTCGCGCGCGCCGGCGGGAATCCGCACCCGGCGCGCCGCTAGGCTACGAGCCCTCACGGCGACGTGGCGGAGTGGCTACGCAGCGGCCTGCAAAGCCGTCTACACCGGTTCGATTCCGGTCGTCGCCTCTCGAGCTCACCCGCCACCGGATGACACGCCCGAGCCACCGCCGGATGACGCGCCCGAGCCACCGCCGGATGACGCGCCCGAGCCACCGCCGGATGACGCGCCCGGACGCGGCGAACTTCCGCTGGGGGCTGGTTTGGTTGCATTACCGCTCGACCCGTTCGTCGCGACCGGCGGCGTGGTGGTGCTCGGAGGATTAGGGGCGCTCGACGCGGGCACTCGCCCAGCGGACTCCGACGGGCTACCGACCGGCGGACTGCTGCTGCTTGGAGGCGGCGAGGAGTGAGCACCGACCGACGCCACCGGGCTAGCTGCGCCGGCGCCGGCTCTCCTTGCTGCGGACGGCGCTGCTCCGGAGGTTGGTGTGGAGATGGATCGCGGGGACGCATCCGGCGCCGCCGCGGGCGGGGATGTGCGGGCTCGAGTTTGGGCGTTTGGCCTGAGGGCCGGAAGCGTGGGAGGTGCAGCCGGCTGCGGTCTCGCAGCCACTTGTAAGGGGGTGCGCTGACGATCGGTGGCGGTTGAGGCAACCGCCGCGACGCTGAGAGCTGCTATGCCCAGAGCCCCGATTAGGAGATCCTTCACCAGCGAGGAGCGGTGCTCGGTGGCGCCGCTCCTGCTATCGCTGGACTGGCGCGGCCGTTGGCACCGATACCGAAGCGAGGCCCGTGAGCGCACGATGAGCCGACGCACCGTGTCAGCCGAGTCGCCGATGGCGACGCGCATTCTGTAAGTGCGGTAGCGCCGCCAGTCGGCTGATCGCCGTGTCGCGTTCCGGATCCCCCACCGGGCGTCGTCTGCGGCACGAAAACATCGGCTGGACTCGCGCCGCCGTTGGCGCCGATACCGAAGCGACGCGCGTGAGCGCACGATGAGCCGACGCGCCGTGTCAGCCGAGTCGCCGATGGCGACGCGCATTCTGTAAGTGCGGTAGCGCCGCCAGTCGGCTGATCGCCGTGTCGCGTTCCGGATCCCCCACCGGGCGTCGTCTGCGGCACAAAAACATCGCCGCGCCACGTTTCGGGCGCCACGCGCGAACGTCGACAACGATGCCGTGAAGGACGCCGTCGATCGGGGGCTGGAATGTACTCCCACTGCGGATCCGCCTCTAGAGCCTAATCCAAGTGCAACATTATACCTATTTGTGGAGTAAAGTTCAGCTTTCAGCAACGATCGGAACGTTCCCTCCTTCGGGGATCGGAACCAGTGGCATTGCTTACGAGCTGGAGTCGAATCAACTGCCCCGCTGGCGTCAGACGGCCGCTGAGCGGCTTGCTAGCTGCCACCGCAACTGCCACTTTCGCGGTCTATGCCCTGTTGGCGCCGAGCGCTCAGGCTTTGGGGCTCCCACAGAACCTGACACTGACGCTGTCCCCCGCAGCAATCCCCGCCGACGGCACCTCCACCGCCACGGCCGTCATCACGATTACGGACACCACGGGCAACCCGGTGCCGAGCCAGAACATCCAGCTGTCGTCCACGGACCCGGGACAGCGCTTCAGCGCAGTCCAGGAGCACAAAGACACCTACACCGCGACTGTCTTTAGCTCCACGACAGTGGGCACCTCGACGATTACGGCTACGGACCTTTCAGCCCCTCAGCCGCTCAGCGGCCAGGCCAGCTTGATGCAGACCGCAGTGCCCACCACGACCTCACTGCTGACGACGCCGGCCGGCGTCGTTACCAACGAAGCTACGACCTTGGTGGCCACGGTCACCTCCAGCTCCGCCGGGGACGCACCGGCGGGGACCGTGGAGTTCACCGACTTCGGTAGCCCCATCGGCGGGTGTGGCAGCGTCCCGGTGACACCAGTCGCTCAGAGCGTGAACGTGACCTGTGAGACGTCCTTCCTGGCCTCGAGTTCTCCGGAGGAGCTCGCCGCCATCTTCACGCCTGGTTCGCAGACGAGCTTTGGGCCGTCAACCAGTCCAGCCCAGTACCAGAGCGTCGGCCATGACTTCACGTCCACGTCGGTAGCGACGTCCAGCACAGGCACCGCGCCGGGTGGCACCATCACCTACACGGCCAATGTCGCCTCACAGCATCCCGGGTCGACCCAGCCGACAGGCGTCGTTGAGTTCTTCGACGGCGGATCGGCGATCCAGGCGTGTTCGTCGCAGCCGCTGAACAACGTCGGAGGGACACAGACCGCATCCTGCACCGTGCAATATCCCCAGACGGGCCGACACACGGTCACCGCCACCTACCAGGGCGACGGTAACTTCGCCGGTTCGAACTCACAATCGGTGGCGACGACCGTCAGCACGATTCCCATCGGTACGCCGCCGATCGTCTCATCGACGATGCAGTGGTCGTTTTACTACAGCCCATCGTTCACCAGGGTGCGCTCGCTCAAGGTGATCCAAGCGCCGGTGGGCGGACGGTTGCTGCTGGCCTGCCAGGGGCGGGGCTGCACCTTCCGCAGGCGCTCGCTGGGCATTGCCAAGCTAAAGCATTGCCCCACGTACGCGCCGAAATGTCATTCGTGGCATCTGCGCGCCGTGGACCTCTCGGCGCTGTTTCGACCGGTGTCGCTGCGCCCAGGTGCGAGGATCATCGTCAAGATCACCTATCCGGGTTGGATCGGCAAGTACTACTCGTTCACAGCGCGAACGAGGCAGCCGCCGCGCGTCAAAATCGCTTGCTTGCCGCCTGGTGAGAGTCAACCGGCCACTGCCTGCTGAGGCTTCGCCGCGTCTCGCGCCGGTGGCCACACCCGACCGCCGGTCAGCGCCAGTGCCGGGTCTATACTGACCGCGCTGCGCGGCTGTAGCTCAGTTGGCTAGAGCGTCTGCTTGCCATGCAGAAGGTCGAGGGTTCGAGTCCCTTCAGCCGCTTGCGAAGAAGCTCCGCAAATGCGGGGTTTTTGTTTCTGAGAGTTCAGCGCGATGGACGGGTCCGCCCGGTTGTGCAACAACTCTGTACAACAATCGCGTTTCTGGAGAGTGCCAACGAGCGCGCGGGGTGCAACGCGAGACCACGTCGAGCGAATGCCGATCTCGGGATCGACAGCGGCTAGCAGCCGTTAGCCGCTGGGCATCGGCTGACGCCCCCTCCGTCGCCGTAGGGATCGTCGGGTTCCGATTCGTGGCGACGATCGCTCTTCAGGAATGCGACGGCCGCGACTGGCCCCAGCTCCGCGAACCCCGCTACTCAGTTTGGGCGTAGCAGGCACGCAGCCCGGCCGCGACGACTACGTGAGCAAGCTTCTACCTCAGTACGCTTGACCTGAATCTGGAGCGGTGAGAGAATCACCGCTCCGCACGGGGCCGGCGGGGTGGTAAGCGAAGGGGATTAGAAGTGAGAACACGGGGCCACAACGGGAGTCGGCGTGCTGCTCGCTGCCTATCTCGGCTGCGGTGCGACATCAGTGCGACCCAGGACAGCGGCGCGGTGTACGCCTACTACGGCACGTACGACTTGGCGGGCGGCATGATCGTGTCCGCGCACGTTCGTCAGGTGGGGTGAGCGCGATGAAACCCATTGTTGTCGCGACCCTAGCCGCCGGTGCCGCCGCGGTCGCGGGCTGCGGCGGTGTCCGGACGATCACGCACACCACGACCCTGACGCACACCACGACGGTGACGCGCACTCGCATCGTGCCCAGGACTCGCACGGTCGTACAGACGAGTACTACCGCGGCGCCTCCGACTGCTTCCACAGGCTCACAACCCATTCCCTGCGCCAAGGCGACCCTTCAGGCCGGCACTGGCAACCCGGCTCCAGGCTGTGGGGGGTCCTCCCAACCGTTGCCGCCAGCGGGCGAGAGCGCGCAACAGCTTCTTGCTCAGGGCTATGACTGCGCTCAGGTTAACGAGCGCTTCGGAACACGCATCTGTTGAGAGGAGCAGTAGTGCTATCGCCAAGGTCAAGAGGTGCTCTACTCGGGGCGCTGGTGCTCGCGGTGGCGCCCGCGGGCTGCGGGGGGGTGCGGACGATCGTCCACACGACCACCGTGGCTCACACCGTGACTCACACGCGGACGGTCACCACGCTCCGGACGGTCACGAAGCGTGAGGTCGTGACTGCCCCCGCGCCGACCACGACGGCTACCGCCGCTCCCGCGCCGACACCGACGGGCCCCGCTGCTACTCCAGCGCCGCCGGCGTCACTCCCGCTCGGCTGCTCGATCGTGACTCCAGCGGAGTCGGCCGCGAAAACCGGCAAGTGCGTTGGGCTCGCGGTTGGGTCGCAGTGCTGCTGATGCGACCATCGACCGAGCTTTAGCGGATCGCTTGCACCGGCATCGGCGCGAACAGCAGGGCGAGATCAAATGATTCCGAGAGCAAGGTCACCGCATCGGTACACGGGCTGCGCGACGGCCCGGTGCGCGACGCGATACTGCGTCAAGTCGTCTGATCACCTGAGGAGAGGCCGACGAGAGCGGTCAGGACTCGACCGCACGACTCTTCGGCGCCGTGTTGCCCCGCCAGCGACTGCGCTACCTCTTTGTTCGCTGGGTAGCGATGTCTGCGCCCGCTCGGGAGCGCGACCGGTAAGTCCGTAACCGGCGCTACGACGTGCACGGCACGTTCAACGTAATCCCAGTCGCTGCCGCGCAGCGGTCTTTCGCTGAGCACGCTCTCGATGCTTCCGTATCGGCGGATCATCGCGGCCGCCCCGACGCTACCGACGCCTTTCAGTCCGGGCAACCCGTCCGACGGATCGCCACGGAGGATCGCGAAGTCCGCATACCGGCGGCCCGGGATCGCGTAGCGCCGCGACACCTCGGCCTCATCGATCACGCCAAGGCCCGCCTTCTCCGGATAGAGAATCCGCACCCGAGCGCCCCGCACCAGCGCGAACAGATCACGATCACCGCTGAGGATCTCGACGGTTCCCGAAGCGAGCCTGGTCAGCGTTGCGATCACGTCCTCCGCCTCGTGCTCGTCCACCCCCACTACGTCAATGCCGACCGCCTCGAGGATCTCGTAAATCGCGGGAATCTGTGGCGCCAGAGCGGCCGGAACCGGCTCCGCGACTCGGTGGGACTTATAGCTCTGGATCATCTCCACCCGCCAAGCCGGACGCCACGCCCGATCCTCGGCCAGCACGACACGGCGCGGCCCCCGCTCGGTGATGACGCGCGCGAGCCGGTCAAGAAAGCCGGGGATCGCATTCACCTCGCCACCGCTGGGCGCCCCGCCCCGTGACCGCGCACCGTAGTAGGAGCGGAAGATGAGGCTCGGCCCGTCGATCATCAACCAATCGCATCCCATACAGGCACCATTCTGGCGCCGCACAGACGTTGAGCCGCAGAACCGACCCTCCACCGCGCACCGCGCATGGCCGAGGGCACATACCTTTCCTTGGCCAGCGCAGCCCCGTCAGCGTCAGGCTCGGAGCTTCATGACCTGCGACCGTGTCGGCCCCCGCCAGGTCCCGCTATGCCCAGCTCGACTCAAGGACGATTGGCGCACAAGCAGGCGTCCGCGGGAATCCACGAGCTCTGTCGATCACAGAGGTGCTTATGAGGTTGGCAGCATCACGTCGAGCGCCACCTCGACGGCGTCGCGCACCTTGAGCGCGCCCATGAACGCGCGGTAGGGCTTGATGCCCCAATCGCTCTGGGTGAGCGAGACCGTTCCGCTCACGCGCCCATCCTCGGCGAGCTCCAGTTCGAAGTTTGCCGGCTGTGTGCTGCCCGCCATGGTGAGCTCGCCCTGCGCTCGAAGCCGGCCGACGGCCAGCTCCACCCCGTTCGAGCTGAAGACGATCGGCCGTCCCTGGAGGATCTTTTCGTCGATGTTCGACCGGATTTCGGCACGATCCTTGTCGGTCAGCGGCTTGACCCCGTGCCGGCCTTCGAGCACCTGCAACGAGCGGGGATCGGCCTCGAGCGCGACCTCCGTGGGCGTGCCGCCTTCATCGATCTCCACCGTCGCCTGCCACTTGCCGACCTCGATGATCAGGTCATGACCCACCTTCTGCGCCATCCCTTCACGGTAGGTGTTCACCCGCAGCGCGCCCTTGCCGGGGCCGACCGTTTGGATCCCGGGACGAAGTGTCATCAGGCCGAAGATTCCCACATTCCACAAGTCGCATTCTGCCAACCATGCCTGAGCCCACAACAGGCGCCGTGCTCAGAGCG
>CAVSTE010000004.1:0-377960 GCA_963730835.1 uncultured Actinomycetes bacterium | reverse complement strand
GCTGCGTCTCAGGATCCGTTCTCGAGGTCATAGCCGATCGCTGCGGCAAGCCTCGGCGCGCAAGCGACGAGGCTGGCAAGGCCGATCGTGGGACCGACGGCTACGAGCACTCCTACTATCTCGTTCGAACTCGCGCCGGCGGCGGCCGCTTGATCGACGGCTTCGCGCAGCGAGGGCGTCGTGGCACCGACCGCCAGCAATGCTGCGAGGCGGATGAGTAGCTCGACCTTGGGGCTCAGCGTCACCTCGCCATCTCCCCCCACCGGTCGCGTGAGGACCATCCCTGACACCCGCTCGTCGTTGAGTGCGAGACGGCGAAGAAGATCTTCTGCCCGTTCCACAGCCGCTGATCCTAGGGACGACCGCTCGCCGCGCATCGCCTGATCCGGATGAGGCGCAGCGGCATCCGGGCGCGAAAATCGCATCATCCGGCGCAGTTGCCGCCTAGCTCCGGTAGTAGGCGCATCCCGAATTAATGCAGGCCCACCACCTTGCCCGCAGTACCCGGTCCCAGCGACCCTTACAAGGTGTCCGACGCCAGGACTCTGGACGATGCACCGCGGGCGGTCGAATACCCGTGGCGAGCTCTCACAACCGTCCTGCCCGAAACCAAGTTCAGAGTCCCGAAAACGGGCAGCAAGCTAGTCCGCCGAACGGGACTGCTCAGCCGCTTGGAGCGAGAACGCCCACGCCCGCTCGTCCTGCTGACCGCGCCTGCCGGGTACGGCAAAACGGTCCTCCTCACGCAATGGACTAAAGAGCTCAGGCGCCCGTTTGCCTGGGTGAGCCTGAACGAGGACGACGGGGACCCGGACGTGTTGGCGGGTTCGGTGATGACGGCGCTGGTGAGGGTTGGCATCGAGCCCGGCCTAAGGCGCAGCTTCCTGCTGGTCCTCGACGACGCACATCTCGTCCCCCCCGCGGTGTTGCGAGACGCTGTGCTCGGGATTCTCGACTGGCTCCCCGAGGGTTCCCAGCTGGCTGTCGCCTCGCGCTGCGAGCCGGCGCTGGCGCTCGGTCGCATGCGTACTGAGCGGATGCTCGTTGAGATTGGCACCGAGGACCTATCGATGTCGGCCGGCGAGGCGGCATCGCTGGTTCGAGCTGCCGGACTCGAACTGGATTTCACGACGCTTCAGAACCTCGTTCGGAGAGCCGAGGGCTGGCCCGCGGCGCTCGAGCTGGCTGCCGTCTGCTGTGCACAGCGGCCGGCGCTGGCGGAGCACATGGCGGATCTAAGCGGTGCTGACCATGTGATATCCGCATACTTCCGAGCTGAGCTCTTGGCCCAGTTATCGCCTGCGACGATCCGCTTTTTGACGCGCAGCTCAGTGCTCGGCCGCTTGTCGGGCTCGGTGTGCGACGGGGTAATGGACCGCAAACGCTCGGCGAACGTCCTCGCCGAGCTGGCCCGGGCGAACGTGCCGCTGCAGCCGGTGGATGCCAACCACGAGTGGTATCGCCTCCACGGCCTGTTCCGAGAAATGCTCCAAGCCGAGCTTCGGCTGACCGAGCCCGCGGCCTGGCGCGCTCTTCACGCGCGAGCCAGCGACTGGTACCGCAGAGCCGGAGACCTCGACCGCGCGATTCATCATGCCCGCAACGCTGAGGACCTGGGCCGCACCGGGAAACTACTGTGGGCGAACATGGTTCGATATCTGGGCGAAGGACGCAACCAGATGGTCCAGCTCTGGCTGAACGGGGTGACCGCCGAGGAGGCTAGGGGATCTGGGCTTGCACTCGCAGCGGCGCATAGCTACCTGGCGTCGGGTCGTCTCGGCGTGGCCGAACACTGGGCTCGATCTGCCGCCGTGAGCCTCTCCGAGACGCCGGGAGAGTCAACACGCAACGAACGCGCCGGCGCATTGATCATCGAGGCGTGGGCCGCGCGCTCAGGAGCGAGGAGGATGGGCGAGGACGCCACCCGCGCGTACGACCTGCTGGCGGACGATAGCCCCTGGCGGGCGAGCTGTTGCGTACTGCGAGGTAGCGCCGCGCTGCTGCTCGGGGACGAGGCCGAGGCCCATCGGCGTCTGGAGGAGGGAGCGGCTCGCGGCGCCTTTCTCGCGCGGGACGCCGCGTCACTTTGCTTGGCGCAGCTGGCAGTTCTGGCATCCGAACGGGACCAGACCGATGAAGCTTCCGACTTCGCCCGGCGTGCTGGCGCGCTCGTCGATCGCCACGACCTGGGCGACTACGCCACCTCGGTCCTCGTGTTCGTCGTCACCGCCGCAGCCGCGCTCCGACAGGGCCGCATCGATGAGGCCAAGGGAGGTGTGCGTCGATCTCTGAGGCTGCTCGATTCGCTCGACGATGACATCTACTGGTACGGCGCGGAGGCTCGAATCCTGCTCGCGCGCGTCTCGCTCGCGCTGGGAGATGTCGCTGGCGCTCGAGAGCTGCTCGCCGACGCCTCGCGCCAAGCGCGTCGCGCCCCTGATGTCGTGGTCTTCCGACGATGGTTCGACGACGCCTGGAACGAGTTCGACACGCGAGCCGAAGGCGCGCTTGCGGGAGTCGCAACGCTGACGACGGCCGAGCTTAGGGTGCTCCGGTTCCTGCCGACGCACTACTCCTTCCACGAGATCGCGCAAAGGCTTCACGTCTCGTCCAACACCGTCAAGACGCACGTCCATGCCGTATATCGCAAACTCGACGCATCGTCCCGCTCAGAAGCGGTCGCGCACGCAACTCGTGCCGGACTGGTCGGCTGACGAGACACGCTCTCTGCACCGAACAGCCGCGAGGTCAGTATCCGTCCCAGCCCTCGACCTCGAGGTCATAGCCGATCGCCAGCGCCAGTCGAGGGGCCGCGGCCACCACCCGGGCCGAGCCGACGACCGCGGCCAGTGTCGCGAGCACTGCAACGATTTCCTCGTCTCGGACGCCAGCGTTTAACGCGATCTCAACTCCCCATCGGAGGGAGGTTGTGGATCCGCCCGCTGCCAGCAGTGCGGCGAGGTGGACCAACGCGTGCGTAGCGGGCGACAACGATCGAGTAGGCGATGACGCAGGCGCCGGCTCCACCAATGGCGAGCGCACCCGCGCGGGAGAGATGGCCATGACCGAGCGCAGTAGGGTCTCGTCGCCCGATGCCAGTCCGCGAAGCAGCTGCTCGGTTTCGGTTGCGTCTGTGCTGTTCACGGGTGTGCAGGCTGCCACGTGGGGCACATTTCGCATCGCCCCGAACGGGTGATGCTGCCGGAGTCTCTTCCGGCGATCCGGTCTGGTCTTGGGCTGTAGGGGGAGGGGCGTACCCGGTTTGGAGTGGTGCGCGCCCTATTGCCACCCACCACGCCGGGAACCACGATGTTGAAAAGCGATCGGAAGGACGAGGTGGATCCCAAAGTCGCGCGCAGGATTGCTTGCCGCAGCCATCGCGGGCAGCGCACCCGCTTCGGCGATCTCGTAGCCGAACACCTCAGGCGCGTCGCCGCCGCCGTTCCGCTGGAAACGCGGGCGATCGCGTGGCTCCACGACCTGTTCGAACTAACCGCTGTTACCCCACTTCAGCTCCGCGCTGATGGTCTCACGGCGCTCGAGTACTCGGCGTTGGCGCTGCTCACCCGTGCAGTGGATGAGCCGTATGAGCGTTATGTCCTGCGGATCGCGGATGCGTCAGGTACAGCGGGATCGCTTGCCCGCCGGGTGAAGCTGGCCGACCTCGATGATCACCTTGCCCACCGCCGGACCCCGCCCGGCGCTCCGCCATATGCCTGGGCGCGCCGCTGTGTGCTGGAGCGCAGCGGGGTCGAGCTCTTGCCGGCCCTGAGCAGCTCTCAGTAGCGGCGCGATGGTCGCCGTCAGCAGCACCGACTCGGTCTCGGCCAAGGGCGAGCAGCAAGAACAGCTCACTGCGCCGCGGCACCGCTATCTCGTCGTCCTCGTACTGACGCTCAGCGCTGTCGTCTTCTTGATCGCCGCCCCGGCCGCGGACTGGTCGCGCGCCTTGGCGATCGCGATTGAGGGGCTTGCGCTGATCGTGACGGTGGCAACCTCGCGCGAACGTGAACTCGTTCGACGGCGCAGGGCGATCTTGCTAGGCGCCGTGCTGTCCGTCGCTGTCCTGTTGATCGCATTCGGGCTGCTTCCACGTTGGCTCGTCGCTCTGGGTGCGGTGTTCGTCACCGCGGGCGTTCCGGTTGCTCTCGTTCGAGGCCTGCTGCGTTTGCTTCGCGAGGACGGCGTGACGTTCCAGTCTGTTGCCGGCTCGCTGGCGATCTACTTGACCATAGGTCTGATCTTTGCCTGGCTGATCGGCTTCGTGGCGCAAGTCATCGGAACGCCTTACTTCGCGCAGCACACCAGCGGCACACAAGGCGACAAGGTCTACTTCAGCTTCACCGTTCTGACGACGACTGGGTTTGGCGACTTCACACCAGCGACTCCAGCCGGACACGCGCTGGCAGTGATCGAGATGCTCTGCGGCCAGCTCTACCTGGTCACCGTGATCGGGCTGCTGATCGGCAACTTCGCCGCACGGAGGAGGTCGAAATGATGCGAGTAACCGGCTCGGGCGCTTCGTCCGAAGGCCCACACCCCTGCGTCGGTGGTGTACGTGCTGCGGTGACCAACCGGCAGGCTTGCTTGCCGGCAAGCCGTTTGGGACGGATGCTGGGACGATGAGCGATCGGCCGCAAAGCGCCGCTCCAGATCCGCCGCAAAGCGCCGCTCCAGATCCCGGGACTGCGGCTGCTGGCTCCACTCCGCACCGGAGCCGGCTGTTGATCGGCACGCTGTTCGCGCTCGCCACGATCGTCGGCTTCGTTGCGGCCATGGCCGTGTGGATCAACCGGCAGGCACTGGACGCCAACCACTGGGCCGACACCAGTTCGCAGCTGCTACAGGACAAGGAGATTCAGATCGCGGTGTCGGCCTACGCCGTGGACCAGCTGTTCAAGTCGGGGGTACCGCAAGCGGAGATCAAGGCGCTGTTGCCGACGAAGCTGCAACCGGTCGCTGGTCCTGCCGCGGCGGGGCTTCAGCAGGTCGCCGGCCAGCTCGCACCCCGGGTCCTCGCCACGTCACAAGTCCAGACCGTCTGGCGTGAGGCGAATCGCGCCGCGGACGCGACGTTGCTGAAGATCATCAAGGGTGGCAACTCCCTGGCGTCGACCCATGGTGGGGTCGTAACGCTCGACCTGCACGCGATCGTCGACCAACTAGCCAGCGCGCTCGGCGTCCAGTCCCAGGTCGCCGCCGTGCGGTCAAAGCTCCAGTCGAATGCGGGCGCGGTGAAGTCGGCCGCGAACAAGGCGGGCATCACCTTACCTCCGTCTGACGGGAAGCTGGTGATTCTGCGCTCCAACGAGCTCAAGACCGCGCAGGACATCGCCAGTGGCATCAAGGGCTTGGCGCTCGTGCTTCCGTTGCTCGCCTTTGCGCTGTTTATCCTCGCCGTCTGGCTTTCCTGGGGTCACCGACAGCAAGCGTTGCGGACGACTGGCTGGTGCTTTGTCGGGATCGGCCTCGTGACACTGATCCTCCGTCGTGTGTTGGGGAACTATGTCGTGAACGCCCTGGTCAAGGATCCGGCGAATAAGACGGCCGCTCACCACGTCTGGGCGATCGGCACGACGCTGCTGTACGACATCGCCGCCGCGCTCGTCGCCTACGGGTTGATTTTCGTCGTCGCGGCGTGGCTCGGGGGCCAAACAAGGGCGGCGAGAGCGCTGCGACGAGCACTCGCACCGACCTTGCGCAACCGTCCCGCCATTGGGTACATCGTTGTGTACATCGCGCTGCTGCTCGTAATCCTCTGGGGCCCGACTCCGGCCACGCGCCAAATCGCCTACATCGCCGGCTTTATCGTGTTGCTGGCGATTGGGGTCCACGTGCTGCGCCGCCAGACGGCCATGGAGTTTCCAGATGCCGAGCCCGGAGACACGCTGCGCTCAATCCGCGCCTGGAACACGCGGCGACGAGCGCCCGTCGCCTCGATGGCCGTCCCCGTTCCAACCGCGCCGAACGGCGGACGCATCGACGAACTGGAGCGTCTAGCGAGGCTCCATGACAATGGATCGCTGACCGACGCGGAGTTCGCCGCTGAAAAGGCAGTGCTGACTAAAGGCGCTTGACCATTGCGGTCGGTAGCCCCGGCCTTGCCGCACTTGGACGGTTCCCCGATTGCGCCGGTTGATCCCCTGGCCTAAGGTCCTCCCATGCCTTTGCGCCTGGTGATCGCCGAGGACAGCTACCTGGTCCGGGAAGGACTGAGCAAACTCTTGGACGGGGTCTCAGAGCTCGAAGTGGTCGCCGTCTGCGAGGACACATATGCGCTGCAAGATGCGGTTGAGCGGGAGCTTCCCGATGTTGTGCTGACGGACATCCGCATGCCACCGTTTCGCGAGCGAGAGGGCATCCGCATCGCCGCGCGGCTCCGGGAAGCTCATCCGGAGATCGGCGTCGTGATTCTGAGCCAATATTCCGATCCAACACTCGCCCTCGAGCTGTTCGAGGCGGGGTCCGAGAGGCGCGCGTATCTGCTCAAGGAGCGGGTGGCGAACCGCGGCGAGTTGGTCGATGCGATCCAAGCCGTCGCGGACGGCCGATCCGTGGTCGATCCGAAGATCATCGACGGACTGATCGCCGAACGCGCACGCTCGTCGACCTCAGCGCTCGACGAGCTCACGGTGCGGGAGCGCGAGGTGCTCGCCGAGGTGGCGACCGGTAAGAGCAATGCAGCGATTGCAACTCGCTTGTACCTCACCAAACGCGCAGTCGAAAAGCACATAAACGCGATCTTCATGAAGCTGAACCTGCGCGAAGCCGACAACACGAGCAGGCGCGTGAAGGCCGCGCTGCTGTTCCTGGCCGACGAGAGTCCGCGCCAAGATCCGCCCGCGGTCTGATCACGAGGGACACGCACTCTCGCGAGCTGAGACCGATGGACGCAGCACCGAGCCGGGCTCCTACGAATCTCACCCCTTTCGGTCGATGCGTCCCTAGCAGGTTGCCTCGATAGTCGACCCGAAAGCGATCGACCTCCAGAGGAGACCACATGACTGTAGTAGGTGCGGATACCCACGAAACGCTCTCAGGCGTCGCGGCCGGCGATGTGACGCTGTTGGAGAAAGCGATCGGGTTGCGCGAGGCACAACTCGAGGCGGTCGGCCTGGACTCGCGGACGTTTGGGCTGGTGAAGATCGCCGCGTTGGTCGCGCTCGACGCGCCTCCGGCGTCCTACGCCTGGCAGGTAGCTAACGCGCTCAGCGACGGAGCGACCCCGGAAGACATTCTCGCAGTCCTGCGAGCGATTGCGCCGCAAGTCGGCGGCCCCAGGATCGTCGCGGCCGCGCCCGAGATCATGGTGGCCCTGGGACTGGCGCTTCCCGAGGCTGCGGAGTAGGTGGCGGCTGCTCGAGGTGTTCGACGCGCCAGCTGAAGCGGCCCGGGGCCCGTTGGTGTGCGCGCCTGCCCAATATGCAGGGAGGCACCATTGCCTGGTGCCGTGGTGACTGGCACCTTTGAGGAGAGTCGCGCAGTGCGCCACCGGATCAAGTCACGAGGAGAAGGAACGGCAGATGAGTGTACGTAGCCAGGCAATGGACACAGAATCCAGGATGAGCTCGGGCTCGGCGGAGAGCGTGTATTACGACGACAGCGACGATCGCGGTTACGGGTGGGTCGCATTCGCCGGAGTGCTGCTGATGATGCTGGGCACTCTCAACTTCATCGAGGGGATCGCAGCGATCGGCAACGCGCACTTCTTCGCAGGCAACGCCCACTACATCGCCGGCAGCCTGAACACATGGGGTTGGGTCGTGATGCTCGTCGGCATCGCCGAGTGGGGCGTCGGGCTCGGCGTCTACTTCAAGAATCAGTTTGCGCGCTGGGTGGGCGTACTCGTGCTTGGGGTCAACGCGATCGTCCAGCTGATGATGATCCCGGCGTACCCGTTCTGGTCGCTTTCGATCTTCGCGCTCGACATCCTGGCCATCTACGGCCTGGTCGCGTACGGTGAGCGCGTTGTAAGGCGCACCTGAAAGGTTCGACGACAAGCTGCTGAGCGTCAGGGTCGCGGTGCTGAGGGGGTCAAGCGATGGCGGTGCTTAGTTCCCTCCGCACCGCGGCAGCGGCGCCGGCTAGATGGGCAGTGCTAACAGCGACTGACGGAGGGCTGGCGGTGCTCGATGCTGCTATGAGCTCGCCGCTCGCTCAGGAAGTCGGCGAGCGGATCAGGGCCAGCACGCTGCCCGATGTCCTGGAGCCACTCGTGCAGCGACTGCTCGACAGCCCCGACATGGAGCGTCTCGTCCGCCAGATGGTCGACAGTCGCCTGATCAACGGGCTGCTAGAGGAGCTGCCCGAGAATGCGGCACTCTGGACATTGATCGACGAGATCGCGCAGAGCCCGGCTGTGACCAATGCGATCAGCCGGCAGGGTCTCAGCTTTGCTGATCAGATGGCGGACGTTCTGCGAAGCCGGTCCCGAGACGCGGATGACCAGCTCGAGCGCATCGCCAGGCGGATCGTGCGACGGCCTGCGCGCCCCGTCACGGCGGTGGTCGACACGCCCGTAGCCGGGAAGTGAGAGAGATGATCGCTGCTCAGCCGGCGAGCGCGGAGCGCAGCGGCGGCCCGCTGGAGCGTCGGAGTGGGACGGGATGGCAGGACGTAGACGCGCTCGGCTATGCAGGGGCCGTCACCCGCGCGATCGCGTTCGCGCTCGACGTGTTGTTGATCGTCACAGCCGCGCTAGCCGTGACGGGGGCAGTAGCGTTGATTTTCGCCGTGTTCAGGATCACCGGCAAGCACGATCCGGTGCTCCTGGCAATCGGTGCAGCGGCGTTCGTCGTGTGGGTGATCACTTACTTCGTCGCCTGCTGGACTACCACTGGGCAGACGCCTGGCAATCGCATGATGCACACCCGCGTTGTCCGCTTGGACGGCGTCCCCCTGCGCCCGCGGCAGGCTTTCATCCGTCTCGCTGGGATGGCGTTGTCGCTGCCGCTGTTCTGGGGCTACTGGCCAATCCTGACGAGCCCTCGGCGCAGAGGAGTTCCCGACGGGATCGCGGGCACCGTGGTGGTGGTTGTCGACGGCGCCCGTGAAGCTGAGAAGCTTTGATCGACGTGGCGGCGGACCATCCCATTCGGGCGGAGTCGTCACAGCCGCGGCGACTTCATCGTCCGACCTGTGAGCAGCCTGACCAGCGCACACGCCAGGAAGCACGCGGCGCCCAGGGCCCACTCGGGGTCAGCGTTCACAAACTTGTTGAGAGAGGCGGGAGGGCTCCTCGTGACGGGGGAATTGATCCTGTGACCGTAGTGCCGTGACCGGGCGCGGATTGGATCCTGATATTCCCTCCAACAGCCGCGAGACGATCTTTCAGACCGCTGAGGCCGGTTCCTGACGGAGTATTCGCCAGGTCGAAGCCATGCCCATCGTCGCTGACCTCGAAATTCAGGTTGCCGTCATCCCACGCCCTGAGCGTCACGCACTTGGCGTCGTGGGCGTGTTTGGCCGCGTTCTGCAGGGCTTCTGAGCACGAGAAGTAGACAGTCATCTCGACGTCGCGCGAGTAGCGGCCGAGCCTCTCGTCCGTGACTGTTGTTGGGATGCTCGTGCCGCGGGCGAGTGCCTTCAGCGCGCTGGCGAGCCCCGTCTCAGCGAGGAGGGAGGGATAGATGCCGCGCGCGAACGAGCGCACCTCTTCGATCGTGGCGTCGATGTCGTCCTGGAGGGCTCGGAGCGCCTTGCCCCCGCTCCCGTCCGGAGCTCCAAGTTGCTCGGCTGTCAGCGTGAGCTTGATCCGCAGTGCGACTAGTCGCTGCTGTGCACCGTCGTGAATCTCGCGCTCGATCTTGCGTCGCTCGCGGCGTTCGGCCGTGATGCTGCGTCTCCGCGCATCATCCAACTGCTCGAATGATGAGCGAAGCTCGTCGCTGAGGCGGTCATTCTCTAGCGCGGCCAGGGCATAGGACCCGGCGGTGTGCACCAAAGTGGGGTCCTCTTCGAGCTCTCGGTCGTGGACGATTGCAAGCCGCCACGTGCCGTTCTCGACCTCGGTGACGCTGCGCTCGGGTTCTCCCAGCGGCGTCGGGTGGAGCGCCCCCGATGCGTCGATCCATCTCCCGGCATCGCCCGGGAACGAGTGGAGGACTTGCAGGGAGGGGTCTTCCAGCGCGTCCGCCACGACCCGCTCGACACGCGCCGGCGTCGCGCTCGTACTCAGCCCCTCGGCGATCCGGTCCAGCGCCTTTGCGGCGAACATGCGTCGGTACAGGCGGCCCGCCCCGGCCGCCAGCGCCACCCCGGGCAGTGACAGCACGTAGATCCAGCTCAGCACATCCAGCCCTCCGGCCGTGGGGTCAACCGCCCGAAGGCGGAAGTACGCGGCGAGCGCAACCGGTTGAACGACCGAGATCAACGCGATCGTGGCGCACATCCGACCGAGCAGCGCGCCCGAGTTCCGCCAGCGCTGGATCGCGGCCGCCGCGACACCGATCAGCACCAACACGGTGAGCAGCTCGCGAACCGGGACGATGAGATCGTTCACGAGCGCGGGGGTCGAATTGCCCAGCGCGAACGGGTTGTGCGGGCAGCCGACGCTGCACATCGCCCATGGCGAGGGCATTGGGTAGTGCTGGGCGATCAGCGCCGTCGGGAGGTAGAGCAGCATCACGAGCAGTGCCCCGGACCAAAACAGCGCCCAGTGGGCCGGCTTGGTGAGTCGTCCCGACGGATAGCTGAGCAGCAGATACATGACCGCTAGCTCGACGAGCCATTGACTTACTCGACCGACGGCGTAGAGAGCTGGCTCGGGCGATGTTGCGAGTGCTGACAGCGACCACAAGGCTGCGCCGGCGAGCAGAGCGCGTGCGAAGCGAAGTTGGCGTCCTCGAGCAAAGTCGTATAACGCCACCCCAAACGAGGCGGCTGCCCCCGCCAGGAATATAGGAAGCGCGATTTTGTCTGCGCTGGCGTGCGCGTCGAGCAGGGCCGGGAGCACAGCGCCGATCGCCACCGCCGAGAGCGCCAGAGGCATCGCCAGCCGCTTCGCGACCGGGCCCGGTTGAGGCAATCCCCGGACAATCGGCTCAACGATCTCGTTCATCATGTCCGTCCTCGTCTTTTGGGTGGTGCCGTTCCGGCGAAGACGTACACAGATCGTCGATCAATAAGGATCTGAGCCGGTGACAGGTATCTATCTGAGCTTCCATCGGCACCAATGCACTGGGTGCCTACACCATTCGCCCCGGTTCAATGGCGCGTGGCCGGCGCGCGACCGACCGTGTGCCCGCTCCGTGCTTCCGCTTGCAACCCCTTCAGCGATCAAGCGACCGTGTCGAAGGTGTCGCTCGGGGTCAATCTAGCACTCGGCCGATCGGTTCACCAAATTGCGGAAATCCAGTGCGGACACCTTGCGCGCTCAGGCGTCCGAACGCTGCAATGGTTGTGAAATCCCTGCGAAGTTCCCGGAGATGCGAACTGCCGTCCCCAGCCAGCGCTCAGTCCGTCCCCGCGGCCACTCGCCGTAGCGCCTCGCCGTCGAGGCGATGGGTGACCCATTCGTTGAGCTGCTCGGCGCCGAGCGACGAGTAGAACGAGAGTGCGGGCGCGTTCCAGTCGAGCGCCGCCCACTCCAGCCGCCCGTAACCCCGCTCCACGGCAACGGCCGCCACGTGGTTGAGCAGCGCCCGGCCGACGCCTCCGCGGCGGTGCGCCGGGGAGACATAGAGATCCTCCAGCCACAGCCCCGGGCGGCAAACCCATGTGGAGAAGGTGCGGAAGTAGAGGGCGAAGCCCGCCGGCTCGCCATCCAGCTCCGCGATCACGGTCTCCGCCACCGCGTCCGCTCCGAACAGCGCCTGCTCGAGCAGCTCCGGGGTTCCGAGCGCCCGTTCGCCGGCGCGCTCGAACGTCGCTAACTCTTTGATCAGGGAGAGGATCAGGTGGACGTCGCCGGGCTCAGCCGGGCGGATCCGAAGCGGGCCGGGGACGTCGGGCGCGCTGCTCAATTCTGTGGCGGCGGCTCGATCTCGCGCTTGAGGATCTTGCCCGTAGGCCCCTTCGGCAGGTCCTCCACGAACCAAATCCGGCGCGGGTACTTGTAGGCCGCCACGTGCCGCTTGACGTGCTCCTTCAGCGCTTCGGCATCCGCGTGCTCGCCATCCTTGAGCGCGACCGCCGCGCCGACCTCTTCACCGAGCTGCTCGTCCTCGACGGCGATCACCGCCGCCTCGCGCACCGCCGGGTGCTCGTAGAGCACTTCTTCGATCTCCCGCGGGTAGACGTTGTAGCCGCCACGAATGATCATGTCCTTCTTGCGGTCGACGATGAAGAAGTAGCCGTCGTCGTCGACCTTGGCCATGTCGCCGGTGTGGAGCCAGCCGTCGCGCAGAACCTCGTCGGTTGCGTCTTGGCGCTGCCAGTAACCCTTCATCACGTTGTGGCCCCGGATCACGATCTCGCCGACCTCCCCGGGACCCACCTCGCGGTCATCCTCGTCGACGACCATCATCTCAACGCCATCGATCGGCGTTCCGATCGAGCCCGGCTTGCGCTCTCGGTCTCGGTGGTTGAACGACGCGACGGGGGAGCTCTCGGACAGGCCGTAGCCCTCCATCACCTTGCAGCCGAACGCGTCTTCGAATCCCCGCAACAGCTCCACCGGCATCGCCGAGCCACCGGAGGCGCAGAACTGAAGCGACGAGGTATCGCGCCGCTCGTCCTCCGGGAGGTGGAGCATCGCTCCGTACATGGTTGGCACCCCCTCGAACACATCGACCTCATCACGCTCGATGATTTCCAGGGCCTTGGCCGGATCAAAGCGTGGGATGAGCGTCAGCGTGCCACCGCCGGCGATCGTGGCATTCATCGCGCAGGTCTGGCCGAACGAGTGAAACAGTGGCAGCGCACCGAGAACGACCGACTCATCTCCGAGGTCGAACAGGGTCTGTGCCACGTCGGCATTACGACGCAGGTTTGAGTGTGTGAGCTCGGCGCCCTTTGGCGTCCCGGTGGTCCCCGACGTGTAGAGGATCACGGCCGTGTCGTCATCGGCAGTCTCGGCCACTTCGGACGCAGGCTCGTGACGCGATAGCTCCTCTTCGAAGGCCCCGGGCGTGACCACGATGCACTGGGCTCCGGTCTCGTCCGCACCGGCCTGCGCCTCCTCCGCGAACCCCTCCCAGGCGAACATCAGCCTGGCGCCGGAATCTTCCAGGTAGAAGCTGACCTCGCGCCTCTTGAGCAGCACGTTCATGGGAACCACGACGCCACCGGCCCGCAGCACGCCGAAGTAGCAGATCGGGAAGTAGGGGACGTTCGGCAGCATGAGCCCCACGCGATCGCCCTGCTCGAGGCCTCGCTGGGACAGTAGGTCCGCGACGCGCGCGCTCGCCTCATCGAGCTGGGCGTAGCTCACCTCGGACTCGTCGAGCTTGACGGCAACGCGCGATCCGCGGCTTGCCGAGGACTCGGTCAGGATGCTGGCCAGATTCACTGCCGGTGCCTACCCCTTCGTCCGCCGGCGCTAATCGCCGGCGAACTGCGGCGGACGCTTCTCCATGAACGCCATGACTCCCTCCACGAAGTCGGCCGATGCTGCGCGCTCCTGTTGAAGCGTGGCCTCGAGCTCGAGTAGCTGCTCGAATCCTGCATACATGCGGTCGTTGATTGTGCGCTTCATCGTGGCGTAGGACCCGGGCGGGCCGGTCGCCAGATGCGCGGCCAGCTGCGTGGTGGCCTGCGGAAACTCGCTGTCGGCGACGACGCGGTTGACAAGTCCCCAGTCGAGCGCCAGCGGTGCTGGGATCCGCTCGCCGAGGTAGGCCATTTCAAAGGCCCGCGCGTGCCCCACTCTTGCGGCGAGCGTCTGCGAAGCGCCGCCGTCCAGCGCCAGGCCGATGTTGACGAATGCCAGCAGGAAGTAGGCCGACTCCGCCGCCACGATCAGATCTGCGGCCAGGGCCAGCGAACAGCCGATCCCCACCGCCGGCCCGTTGACCGCCGCCAGCACGGGTTTGGGCACCGTGCGCACGCGCAGGATCAACGGGTTGTAGACAGTGCGAAGCCGGGTGAGGACATCCGGCTTTCCGTTCGCGTCAAGCTCGGTGCCGGCCTTCAGGTCGGCGCCGGAGGAGAATGCGCGGCCTTCACCCGTCAAGACGATGGCCCGCACGTCCGGGTCCTCTGCGGCCCTTGCAAGCGCGGCGAGCATGTCCTGGCCGAGCCGGGCGGTCCAGGCGTTCAGGGCCTCGGGCCGGTTCAGGACGATTCGCGCCACGCCGCCATCGACCTCCAGCTTGACGGTTTCCAGATCGACGATCGTCATAGAAGTGGCCCTTGTTGGCAGATGGACAATAACCGCAAGGCGCCTGTCGTGCACGGCCCCGCGCCGTCCGAGATCATGTCCCCCGTGCCGCTGGTCCCGAACGCGATCACCCGCCCGGTGGGACGGCTGGGCGCCGCCGCGCAGAACGCGCTGGAGGTGGCGCGTTTCGGTGGCCTGGACACCGACGAGCAGCCGTCGCCGTACGAGGTCGTCAGCGAGCAGCGGGTCTACAAGCTGCGCCACTACTACGCGCAGCGCTCGGACCACGGCGACGCCGCGGCCGGGAAGCGCGGTGGGGGCGACAAGCGCCGCGCAGCCGCCGGGAAGCGCCGCGCGGGCGACGGCCGCCGCGCGGCGAGCGGGCCCCCGATCCTCCTCGTGCCGCCGATGATGCTGGCGGCCGAGGTCTACGACGTCTCGCCGACGACAAGCGCGGTGACAATTCTGCGCGAGCACGGCGCCGATCCGTGGGTGGTCGACTTCGGGGCTCCCGAGCGCGAAGAGGGAGGCCTCGAGCGGACACTCACCGATCACGTGCTCGCCGTATCGGATGCCGTCGACAGGGTCGCGGAGGCCACCGGCCGGGACGTGCATCTTGCGGGCTACTCCCAGGGCGGCATGTTCTGTTACCAGACCGCGGCCTACCGCCGCAACGCGGAGGTGGCCTCGCTGATCACCTTTGGGAGCCCGGTCGACACGCGGCTGGCGATGCCGTTCGGGCTGCCGGAACAGGTGGTCGCTGGCGCGGCCGGGCTGCTGGCAGACAGCGCTCTGGGGCGCGTCGCTCTGCCTGCATGGGCCAGCCGCACCGGCTTCCGGCTGCTCGATCCGGTCAAGTCGCTGCGCAGCAGGCTGGAGTTCATCCTCCAGCTGCACGATCGCGAGGCGCTCCTGCCGCGCGAGCGACAGCGCCGCTTCCTGGAGGCCGAGGGATGGGTCGCCTGGCCGGGTCCCGCGCTGGCGGACTTCCTGCGCCAGTTCATCGCCCACAACCGGATGCTCGAGGGCGGCTTCGTGATCGAGGACCGGCTCGTGACGCTGGCCGACATCGCATGTCCCATCCTGTCGGTAGTCGGCACCGTCGATGAGATCGCGCCGGCCGCCGGCGTGCGCGCTATCCGCCAGGCGGCTCCCCGAGCCGAGGTCTATGAGATGGCACTCCAGGCTGGTCATTTCGGCCTCGTCGTGGGCTCGAGGTCGACGGCGGTGACCTGGCCGACCGTCGCCGCCTGGATGCACTGGTGCGCGGCCGACGGCGAGCTTCCGGGCGAGATCGAGTCCGTCCCGGACGAGGTCTCGACCGAGCTCGCGCCGCAGGTACGAAGCCGCGTGGGTTACGGCATCGAGCTGGCGGCAGGAGTGGGCACCGGCATTGCCCGCTCGGTGCTGGGAACCGCTGGGCGCACAGCGCGCTCGGTGCGCGCACTCACCGTCGAGGCAGCAAGCCAGCTCCCGCGGCTGGCGCGGCTCGAGCAGATCCAACCCAGCACGCGCATCTCGCCCGGGCTGCTCGTCGAGGAGCGCCGGCGCCACTCACGCAATGAGAACTTCTTCCTGTTCGAGGACCGCGCTTACAACGCCGGCGAGGTGGGCGAACGGGTCGACAACGTCGTCCGGGGCCTGATCTCGATCGGGGTGCGGCGCGGCGAGCATGTGGGGGTGCTGATGGGTCCGCGGCCCACCGCGCTGGCGCTGGTAGTGGCCATCAGCCGCATCGGCGCGGTGTCTGTCCTCCTCAGACCCGACGGGGACGCCCGGCGCGAGGCCAGCATGGGACAGGTCACGCGGGTCATCGCCGACCCGGAACGGGCGCCGATCGCCGCCGGTATGGGCGCCGTTCACACCTTCATTCTCGGCGGGGGCGGGGGTCCACGGGACTTGGGTCTGTCGCTCACGGACATGGAGCAGATCGACCCCGACGCTGTGGCGCTGCCGAAGTGGTACCGCCCGGATCCGGGACGGGCGAGCGATCCAGCGTTCATCGTCTTCACCGGCGAGGGCGAGGGCACGCGGATGAGCCGCATCACCAACGGCCGCTGGGCGATGTCGGCGTTCGGGACCGCGTCGTCGGCGGCGCTCTCAGCAAACGACACCCTTTACAGCGTCACGCCGCTCTATCACCCCTCCGGTCTGATGATGAGCATCGGCGGGGCGATCGCCGGCGGGGCGCGTCTGGCGATGGCCACCGAGTTCGACCCCAAGACATTCTGGGACGAGGTGCGCCGCTACGGGGTCACCGTGGCCTCATACACGTGGACGCTGCTGCACGATCTGGCGGAGGCACCGCCACAGCCTGGCGAGCGGCATCACCCTGTGCGGCTGTTCATCGGCTCGGGAATGCCGCGCGGGCTGTGGCGGCGGGTGGAGCGACGCTTTGCCCCGGCCCGCGTGCTCGAGTTCTACGCCTCGACCGAGGCCGGGGTGATCCTGGTCAACCTGAGAGGAGCCAAGCCCGGGGCCATGGGCCGTCCGCTGCCCGGCTCCGCCGAGGTGCGGATCGCCGCCTACAACCTGGACGCCGGCGGGCTCGTACTGGGCGAAGACGGCTTCGCCCTGCAGTGCACGACCGACGAGGTCGGCATGCTGATGGGGCGCGTAGGACCCAACGAACCGCTGAACAGCACTCCGCTTCGAGGCGTTTTCACGCGGGAAGATGCGTGGCTTCAGACCGGAGACCTCTTCCTCCGCGATGCCGACGGCGACTACTGGCGCGTCGACGGCGTCGTCGATGTAGTCCGCGGCGAGTCGGGGCCGGTGTTCACGGGTCCGATCCGAGACGTCCTCGGAGACCTGCCGGCCGTCGACCTGGCCGTGGCGTACGGGGTGCAGGCGGAGGACTCGAGTCATCAACTGGCGGTCGCCGCAGTGACGGTGCGCTCGGGCTACGAGCTGGCGACGACGGATCTCGACGCGGCGCTCGCCCCACTGCCGCCGCCCCAGCGACCCGCGGCGGTGCAAGTCGTGGAGCGGATACCGGTCACCACGTGGTTCAGACCGATCACACGACCGCTGCGCGAGGCCGGCGTACCCTCGCCCCATAGCGCCCGGCAGGTGTGGCGGCTAGACCCACGGACCGGGACGTACAACACGGTCGGGCAGCCCGTCGGCACGGTGGCAGAGCGTTAGCGGACCCCGAGAGGGCGCCGCGCGGAGGGGGGTTTGCTCCCATCCTGCTGCTCGGGCGAGTCGACGGCCACCGCGCCGCGTGCCCGTGAGACCAGCGGCTCCTGCAGCCGGCGAACGGCGTCGAGATGGTCACCTGTCCAGATGACCCGTACCCCGGTAGCCGTGCTTTCGCCGTCCGAAGCCTGCAGATCGCGCATCACCGCGTCGACCAGTCGGCCGTCTGCGACCTCGTCCCGGCCCATGGGCTCGGGCACCGCCTCGGCCCGGGTGAGGCTGGCGCCGAAATGGTCATACCAGTCGGCCATGCCGGCCACAGCTCGCGTCAGTTCTTCGCGCGCCGCCGATCGGTGGCCTTCGGGGATGCCCTCTTCGCTCCACAGATCGACGATGGCGTCGGCCGCCAGCCGCATCCCTGTCACCCCGGTGAGGAGTCCCGTGACGTCGGCGAGGGGCGCCGACTTGGAGCCGCGCTCGGAGAGGTAGCCGCGGAAGGTGTCGTCCAGACGCCGTGAGGCCGCCGCCGCCTCGCGCGCCTGAGGGCTCGGCTGGGGAGACGGCGGCCCGGTGGAATCGCAGCGGCCGACGCCGTAGGCCACGGCGTCCACCAGGTAGTGGGCGGTGTCGGTATATGCCTGTGCCAGTGCTCGGCTGAGCGCGGCGACGGCGCCACGCGGCCACATCAACACTCCCACCACGAGGCTCACCGCACCTCCGATCGCCACGTCCTCCACTCGGACCAGGCCGATCTTCCAGCCGGCGGGAGCGATGAGGTTGAACAGGATCAGCAGCGTGGCGGTGAACGCCGCTTGACCGGCTGCGAACGAGATCGCGGCGGGCGCCAAACCGGCGAACAGGATCGCGATCGGCAACAGCGCCCACAGCACGGCGCTGTTGGTGCCGATCAGGTAGACGAGTGCGCCTCCGATCGCAAAGCCGGCCACGGTTCCCAGAACCGCGCGGACGATGTTCTGTCCCGTGCTGAGCGCGTTGGAGCGGAGCACTGACAGCGTGCCAAAAGCAACCCAGAACCCATGCTGGACGCTGCTCAGATCGGCCACCAGCACCGCGAGGCCAAGCGCCGCTGCTCCTCGCAGGCTGTTGCGCAGCCACAGCGACTGTCTCGTCACGTGGGCTCCAGCGCGCTCCTGGGCCGCTCTCAGCGTTCCGCGAGCGCCCTCCGGCTGGCGGCCGAGCAGGCGATCGATCCAGGACCGCTCGGCGGCGGTCGCGGAGAAGTCTGCGTTGTCGCCGAGCTGGGCCACGATGAAGCTCAGCTCCTGGGCGCGGAAGCTCGGATCAAGCGAGGAGACGATGGCCTGAGCCGAGTGCTCGTCGCGGCCGGCCGACGCAGGCTCCGCGGGCAGGACGCCGACGGTGGCGTGCTCGAGCTCGGCGAGCGACGCGTGCATCGTGGCGAGCGCGTCGGCCAACGGCTCGTGACGCGGATGCGGCGAATCGAGCAGCGTGGCGGACTGCTCCAGCACTGCGGCAGCTGCTTGCTTCACCGCACAGACGTGGAGATCAGGTCGCGCCGGACGATGCTTTGGTCCAGAGCGCAGCACGATCAGGTTCAGCCACCGAAGCTCGTCGACCAGTCGAACGGTGGCGCGCGCCTCGGTGCTGAGGCCGGTCGGCCGGTACGGCGTGGCGAAGAACAGATCGAGCATCGCCTGCACGGCTTCGTTCGCGCGGGCGATCGCCGCCCGATGGACCTCGACCGCCGCCGGGCCGCCGTCGCCTGTCATATAGGCGATATCGGCTCGCAGCCGATCGGCGAGCGCGCGGCTGGCCGCGATCACTGCGCTCCTGACGGGATAGAGCTCGGGCGCCGGCCACAGCAGCGCGATCGCCAGAACCGATGCTCCCGCCGCCAGGCCCCAGCCGGCGACCCGGTCGGGAATCGACGCGGCGGGGGCGGGTAAGGAGACAGGCAGGATGAAGGCCAGCAGCAGGGCGGTGGTGGCGGTCACCAGCACCGAGCTCACGACGCCCGCAAACAGCACGACGAACGCCGCCACCGACATCGACACCGCCGCCACCCAGGTGGTGTGTGAGGCCAGCGTCCCCAGACAGATCAGCACGGCGCAGGCCAGACCGAGCGCGGTCTGGTTGAGCAGTCGCACCCCGAGCGGCCCTGCGAAGTCGACCAGCAGCAGCATCGCGAACGATCCGAACGCGGCGAACGTGCCCATCACTGGGCTACCAATCGCCTTGTCGGCCAGCGCAAACATCGCCGGCATGACCAGCGCGGCCCTCACTGCCCGGCGCAGGGCGCTGTAGGCGGGATCGTGGCGGCGCAGCCACTCCAGTGCCCGGGACACGGGCGGGAGCTTACGCGCCGAGAATGGCCCCGCCGTCGTAGAGCTTGATCACCCTCACCGCGCCGGGCGGGGAGGCGTTGATGCACAGCTCGCACAGCACGCACTCGTCGAGATTCTCCTCGACGATCTCTACGCCGTCATGCCCGGCGGCGAAGATGTCCACCGGGCAGACTTCGGCCAACTTGGCGGCCAGGTCGCGGTCACCGCGGACCTCGGGCGAGACCTCGACGTCGATGAACAACGGCCTGCTCACGCCGGTGGCATGCTCCATGGTCACCTCCGCGGGGCCTCCAGCCCCGCGGTCTGACCGAATTGCTCCGCCTCCGGCTCCGCTTGACCGATCGGGCTTCGCCCGATCTTCTCCTTGACGATCCTGGGTATCGCCGAGATCTCCTCGGCGACGACGATCCCGGCCTCGGCCAGGCGGGCGATCTTCTCCGTCGCTGTGTCCTCCTTGCCCTCGACGATCGTCCCCGCGTGGCCGAAGCTCATGCCCGGCATCTCGTCCATGAAACGTCCGGCCATGAAGGCCACGATCGGCAGCCGCGAACCGTTCGCCTTGACCCAGCGCGCGAGCTCGGCCTCCATCCGGCCCCCGGGCTCGGTGTAGATGACGATTGCCTCCGTCTGCGAGTCGGCCTCGTACAGCGGCATCAGCTCGGCGTAGGAGGAGCCGATGATCGCGTCGCCGCCGATGGAGACGGCGGTCGACTGACCGAGACCGGCGGCGGTGAGCGTCGATGACATCTCGGTGGTCATGCCGCCGCTGCGCGAGATGACGCCCACCGGCCCGGGTGTGTAGGACTTGGCGGCGTCGCGCGCGGGGCCGCCGATGCCACCCATCTTGATCACGTCGGGGACGATGATCCCCAGGCAGTTCGGACCGATGATCCGTGCGCCGTGCTCGGCCGCCAGCTCCACCATCTCGGCCACGTCGCCGCGCGGAATGCGCTCTGTGACGATGACCACCAGCTTGACCCCGTTCTCGATCGCCTCGAACACGGCGTCCTTGGTGAACGCGGGGGGGACCGTCACCACCGAACCGTCGATCGGAGCGCCGTGGTGCTGGGCCGCCTGAGCGACCGTGTCGAACACCGGCACGCCGTGGACGTCGCGTCCCAGTCGGCCCGGGGTCACCCCGCCGACGATCTTCGCTCCAGCGCCGTAGTCCAGGCACTCGCGCGTTAAGTTGACGGCCTCGCGGCCGGTGATGCCCTGGACGATGAAGGTGGTGTCGCTATCGATGAGGATGGACATCAGACGTCCTTCTCGCCTCCGACCTCGGCGGTCGTCTGCCGGAACTGCTCCCCGGACGGAACGCCATCGCCGCCCTGGATCTTCACCACGGCCCGGCGCGCCGCCTCGTGCAGCGAGACGGAGCGGTCGGCGTACTCGACGCCGTAGCGCTCGAGGATCTTGAACCCCTGGTCCTCCCACGCGCCGGGAATACGGAAGATGGCGATCTTCTCCGCGGGGTCGTAGCCGAGCTCGACGCAGGCCTTGATCACCCCGCGGGCGACGATGTCCACGCGGGTGTTGGAGACGATCGACATCATCACCGCGATCCGCTCAACGCCCGGCTTCTGCAGCACGAGCTTGGCCAGGCCGCATGCCTTGCGGACCGACGGGTTGCCGCCGATCTCGCAGTAGTTGGCTGGCTTGCCGCCGTGCGCCCGCACCGCATCGAACAGCGTCAGCGAGCCGCCACCGGCGCCGATCACCAGACCCAGGTTGCCGTCGAACTCGGTGACGTTGCCGGCCACGCCGCGGTGGTCCTGGGCGTCTACCTGCTCGCCGGCCAGCTCGAACGGCGTCGGCTCGCGCGCCTGGCGCGTCTCCTCGTCGCCCACCCCCAGCTCGTGGAGCAAAGCCTTCTGCCGCGGGCGGGCTTCGTTCTCCATGTCCATGTGCGCATCGAGCGCCACGAACGAGCCGTCCGTCAGCTCTCCCAGCGGATTGATCTCGGCCAGCGTCATGTCGTACTGCAAGAAGAGCCGCGCCAGCCTGGCCACGATCGGCGTCAGCCGGTTGAGCGCCGACCCGCTGACGCCAAGCGAGGAAACCAGCTGCTTGGCCTGCCAATCCGAGAAGGGACGCAGCGTCGAGAAGTGGGCGCGGGCCACGTGGTCAGGGTGGTTCTCGGCGACCTCCTCGATGTCGATTCCACCCATGTCCGAGAACAGCATCACCGGGCGCTTGCGGATCCCGTCCCAGACCACGCCCGCGTAGTACTCGTGCTTGACATCGGCGCGGTCGTCTACCAGCACGCCGCGCGGCATGTGGCCGCCGATCTCCAAATCGAGGATGTGCTCGGCGTGATGGGCCGCTTCCTCGGGCGTGTCGGCGAACTTGACGCCGCCGGCCTTCATCCGGCCGCCCGAAAGGACCTGCGACTTCACAACCACCGGGCCGCCGATCTGCTCGGCGACGCGCCTGGCTTCATCGGCCGTGGTGGCGAAGCCCTGCTTGGTGATTGGAATCCCCGCCTTGGCCACGATGGCCCGCGACTCGTATTCGAAGAAGCGCATGGCGGGCGCGGAGGCTACAAGAGGCTTCCAACCCACGAATGTTCATAAAGCCGATGAACTAGATAAACTGCATCGAATAAGATTGATAAAAGGGCGGCGGTCGCGCGCTGCGCGAACCGCCGCCGTTGATTAACAGGAGCATCGATGACCAACTCACCGGGGGCCGCGCACCGGCTCCGAACTTATGTGCTCGGGGGCCTCGCGGCCCTCGCGGCAGCGGGCGGGCTAGCCGCCTGCGGCGGATCGTCCGACACGAACAACACGGCGTCGGCCAAGCCGGCGGACGCCAAAGGCGGCGCCCAGCTGGCCCTGGTGGGCTACTCGACGCCCAAGAAGGCCTACGACAAGCTGATCGCGGCGTACGAGTCGACTGCGCAGGGCAAGGGCGTTTCGTTCAGCGAGTCGTTCGGTGCCTCGGGGGCACAGAGCCGCGCGGTGGCCACCGGACAGCCGGCGGACGTGGTTGCGTTCTCGACCGCGCCCGACATCACCCGGCTCGTCAAGGCAGGGCTCGTCTCGAGCAGCTGGGACACCGTCGGGAACCAGGGGGTTCCTTCTGACTCGGTCGTGGTGCTCGTGGTGCGCAAGGGCAATCCCAAGCACATCACCGGATGGGACGATCTGGTCAAGCCCGGCGTCGATGTCATCACCCCCAACCCCTCCACCTCCGGCAGCGCCCGCTGGAACACCCTCGCCGCTTACGGCGCCCAGCTCAAGGAGGGCAAGTCGCCAGCGCAGGCGCTCAGCTACCTGAAGACGCTCCTGACCAAGAACGTGAGCGTCCAGCCCTCGAGCGCCTCATCCGCTCTGCAGACGTTCACGAGCGGCAAGGGCGATGCGCTGATCGACTACGAGTCGGACGCCATCTCGGCCGTGAAGGCCGGCGACGCCGTCCAGTACATCATCCCCAAGCAGACGCTCCTGATCCAGACGCCAGTGGCCGTGACCAGCAAGGCCCCAGCCGCGGCCAGCGCCTTCGTCAACTGGCTGTTCTCGCCGGCCGCCCAAACGATCTGGGCCAAGTCGGGCTACCGGCCGGTGGACGCGTCGGTGGCCAAGCAGTACGCCACCAAGTTCCCCACGCCCCCCGAGCTGTTCACGATCGACTCGCTCGGCGGGTGGACGGCGATCGACAAGAAGTTCTTCGGCGCCTCGAACGGGTCGATAACGAAGATCGAGCAGGCCGCGGGGGTGCCAACTGCCTCCAGCTGACGCACTCGCGGCCCGGGCGCCCGCCCCCCGCCGCCGCCGTCTGCGTCGCAGGGCGCGGGCGGAGGCCGCGGGGGGGCTGGGCATGGGCGTGGCGACGCTCTATCTGAGCCTGATCGTGCTGATTCCGCTGGCGGCGGTGGCTGTCAAGGCGTTCTCGTCCGGTCTGGGGACGCTGTGGAGCTCGATCTCCAGTCCGCTGGCCCTCAGGGCGCTGGGTATCACGCTGGGGGTCTCGCTGGTTGTGGCCGCGATCGGAGCGGTGATGGGGACGCTCGTCGCCTGGGTGCTGGTCCGCGACCAGTTTCCGGGCAAGCGCCTGGTGGGGGCGCTGATCGACCTGCCGTTCGCGCTGCCGACGATCGTCGCCGGTTTGACGTTGATCGCTCTGTACGGTCCGGGCAGCCCGTTCGGCGTGCACCTGGCGTACACCCGCGCGGCAGTGGCGCTGGCGTTGCTGTTCGTGACGCTGCCGTTCGTGGTTCGCTCGGTGCAACCGGTGCTGATCGAGCTCGATCGCGAGCTGGAGGAGGCCGCCGCCTCGCTCGGGGCGTCCAACGCCGTCACCTTCAGGCGCATCATCCTGCCCGCGCTGCGCCCGGCGATCTTCTCGGGGGCGGCGCTGTCGTTCGCCCGCTCGGTGGGGGAGTTCGGGTCCCTGATCCTGATCGCCGGCAAGATCCAGATCGCGAGCATCGTGATCTACGCCGATATCGAGTCAGGCGACCCGCAATCGGCGGCCTCCCTGTCGGTGGTGCTGATGGTCGTCTCGCTGATCGTGCTGGTCATCCTGCGTCGAGTGGGGACGCGCGTTGCTCGTTAGCCGCCGTACCACGCTGTCGTTGCGCACGGTTGCGCTGCTCTATCTCACGCTGTTGCTGGTGCTGCCCGTGGCCATGGTCTTCTGGCGCACGTTCGAGCATGGGTTCGGGACGGCGTGGGATTGGATCACCACGCCGGCGGCCATCAGCGCATTCTGGCTGTCGGTAACGATCGCGGCGATCGCCGTGCCGCTGAACACGATCTTCGGCGTGGGCTGCGCGCTGCTGTTGGTCCGTACCCGCACCAGGGGACGAGCGATCCTGGACGCCCTGCTCGACCTGCCGTTCGTGGTCTCGCCGGTGATCGTCGGCCTGGCGCTGGTGCTGGTCTACGGCCAGGGAGGGTGGTTCGGGACCTGGCTGCTGAACCATGGGATCCGCATCATCTACGAGCCCGCGGGCATGGCCATCGCCACGGTGTTCGTCTCGCTCCCGTTCGTGGTCCGCGAGGTGGCGCCGGTGCTGCAGGAGATCGGCGATGAGCAGGAGCAGGCCGCCGCCACGCTGGGGGCCTCCTCCTGGCAGAGCTTCTGGCGGGTGACCCTGCCATCCATCCGCTGGGGCGTGGCCTACGGCGTGGTGCTCACCACCGCCCGGGCGTTGGGTGAGATCGGGGCGGTAGCCGTGGTCTCCTCCAACGTCTCGGGTTCGACACTGACGCTGCCGCTGCTGGTCCAGCAGCGTGACTCCCAGATCGGCGCAGGCGCGGTGACCAGTGCCTACGCGGCGGGGGCCGAGCTGGCCGTGATGTCGCTCGTGGTGGTGCTCGTGATGACGCTTCTCGGACCGAGACGGAAGGAGAGCCGATGAGGATCGAGGCCAATTCGATCTCCAAGCGCTTCGGCGATTTCGAGGCGCTGAGCGACGTGACGCTGAAAGTGGGGGAGGGGTCGCTGACGGCGCTCCTCGGGCCCAGCGGCTCCGGCAAATCAACGCTGCTGCGGATCGTCGCCGGCCTCGAGCAGCCCGACGCCGGGGCAGTCCTGCTCGATGGAGGCGACGTCACCGAAACGCGTCCCCAGGAGCGCGGCATCGGCTTCGTCTTCCAGCACTACGCTGCGTTCGCGCACATGACCGTGCGTGACAACGTGGCCTTCGGGCTCAAGATCCGCAAGCGCCCGCGCGAGGACGTGCGGGCCAAGGTGGACGAGCTCCTGGCGCTGGTGGGGCTCACCAAGTGGTCAGACCAGCACCCCCACCAGCTCTCCGGCGGCCAGCGCCAGCGGATGGCTCTGGCCCGGGCGCTCGCGGTCGAGCCCCGGGTGCTGCTGCTCGACGAGCCGTTCGGCGCGCTCGACGCCACCGTCCGGGCCGAGCTGCGCCTGTGGCTACGCCGCCTGCACGACGAGCAGGGGGTGACGACGGTGCTCGTGACGCACGACCAGGAGGAGGCGATGGAGGTCGCCGACTGCATCGCGGTAATGAACGTCGGGCGGATCGAGCAGGTGGGAGCGCCACGTCAGGTCTATGACGCACCGGCCAATGACTTCGTGATGGGCTTCCTCGGCCCGGTCAGCCGGCTCGACGACCGCCTCGTACGCCCCCACGACCTCGAGCTCACCCCGACGCCCGAAGCCGGGGCCCAGCGGGCCAGCGTGGTGCGGGTAGTCCACCTCGGCTTCGAGGTTCGGATCGAGCTCGAGCTGGCCGGCGGCAGCCGGGCCCGCGCGCAGTTGACGCGCGGGCAGACGGACGAGCTCGAGCTCAAGCCGGGCGACGTGGTCTACGTCAAGATGTCCGGGGTCGCTCATGAGCGCTCGGGCCAGCCGCGCGCTCAGCATCCGGCCTCGCTTTAGCGCGCGGCGCCCGAGTCATCCGGCTGCCGGCCGGAACATGTTCCGGCCGGGGCCGGCGCGCATGCGCGCCGGCCTACCTAGTTACCCACGCCTCCGGGTCCTTCGCCAGCCGCTCGATGTCCGCCGGCAGCTCGTCCTGGGCGATGTCGGCCAGCGTCACATGCTCGACGACCATCCGCAGGTTGGCGCGAACCGCGATCCACACCCGCAGCAGCGGCTCGGCGGCGCCGTCGTAGGAGATCTGTTCCGGCGGCCCGCCCCGGACGCTCGCCAGCGGCCCCTCGACGGCCCGGATGACATCGGCGACGCTCACGTCCTCGGGCGGCTTGGCCAGCCGAAAACCGCCGTCGGCGCCGCGGTGGCTGCGGACGATGCCGGCGTGGCGCAGCTCGCCGAGGATGTTCTCCAGGAAGTTGAGCGGGATCCCCTGGGCATTCGCCACGCGCTCGGCCTTGACGGGCTTCTCGCCCGAGACCGACGCGAGCTCGACCGCGGCGCGCACCGCGTAGTCCGCCTTGGCGGAGATCCGCACTCCCGGCTCCTAGTGCTTCCCGGCGGGCTCCACTAACCCACCGGCTCCGGAGCGAACCCGTAGGCCTCGGCCAGCTCGGGGTCCTTGCGGGCCAGCATCTCGGCCAGCGAGACCATCACCTTGCACTGCTTCCAGGTGGCGTCGTCCTGCATCTTGCCGTCGATCATGTGGACGCCGCGGCCATCCGGGATCGCCTCCAGCACTTTCCTGGCGAACAGCACCTCCTCTGGGTCGGGGCTGAACACCTTCTTGGCGATCTGGATCTGCACGGGGTGAAGCGACCAGGCACCGACGCACCCCAGCAGGAAAGCGGCGCGGAACTGCGCCTCGCAGCCCTCGACGTCGCGGATGTCGCCGTAGGGACCGTAGAAGGGCAGGATTCCGGCCGAGGTGCACGCATCAACCATCCGGGCGATCGAGTAGTGCCACGGGTCCTGCTGTGCGGTGGGGCGGGGCTTATCCGGGTCGTCCGGATCGGGGTCGTTGATCACGCGGTAGCCCGGATGGCCGCCGCCCACGCGGGTGGTCTTCATCCGCCTCGACGCCGCCAGGTCCGCCGGTCCGAAGCTCATGCCCTGCATGCGCGGGCTGGCGGTGGCGATCTGCTCCAGGTTGACCACCCCCAGACCGGTCTCGAGGATGGCGTGCACCAGGATCGGGCGCTCGAGCCCGGCCCGGGCCTCGAGCTGGGCCAGCAGCCGGTCGACGTAGTGGATGTCCCACGGCCCCTCGACCTTCGGGATCATCATCACCTCCAGGCGGTCGCCGATCTCGGCGACGACCTGCGTGATGTCGTCGAGGACCCAGGGCGACTCGAGCGCGTTGACGCGAGCCCAGAGCTGTGTCTCACCGAGCTCCATCTCCTTGCCGACCGTGAGCAGGCCGGCGCGCGCGGCCTCCTTGCGGTCGACGGGCACGGCGTCCTCGAGGTTCCCCAGCAGGATGTCGACCGTGGGCGCGATCTCGGGGGCCTTGGCGACCATTTTCTGGTTGGAGAAGTCGAGAAAGTGGATCATCCGGCTCGGCTTGAAGGGGATCTCGAGCACCGGAGTGGGGGCGCCAATCGCCAGCGGCTTTCCGAAATCGCGGGGGTTTCGCACGTTCAGCTATCTCCTGGTCGGTTGGCGCTGAACGCTAGCGGGTGCCTGCTCGACGGGGCCCGATCGACGCCCAGATGGCATCCTCCCGCGCACGGATGACACCGAAATCAGGAGAAGCGATGACGGAAGTGCAGACGGACCAGGCTGAACGGGAAGCCTCTGGCGCCCATCCGTACGGCCGGTACCTGGAGGAGTTCGAGGTGGGGGCGGTGTACAAGCACTGGCCGGCGAAGACCGTCACCGAGGCCGAGGACCATCTCTTCTGCCTGCTGACGATGAACCACCATCCACTACACGTAAACGACGTCTACGCCGCGAGCTCGCAGCAGGGCCGCAACGTGGTGGCGGGCCCGCTCGTCTACTCGCTCGTCTTCGGGATGACCGTGGCCGACGTCTCAGGTAAGGCGATCGCCAACCTGGCGACCGAGGAGCTGAGCCACCCCGCTCCCGTGTTCCACGGCGACACCCTGTTCGTCGAATCCGAGGTGCTCGAGGTGAAGCCCTCGCGCTCCAAGCCCGACCGCGGAACCGTCAAGGTCCACACGCGCGCCTACAACCAGGACGGAGCGCTTGTGGCCGAGTTCAAGCGCATCGTCCTGGTGCCGCGCAAAGAGCCTGGGGAGCAGCTGCCGAGCGCCGAGACGAACGTGGATTAGCGCCGCAAGCAGCGCCCGGCTACGCGGGCGTAGCCTGTGCCGTCCGGAGCTGGGCGGCGGACTTTTTCTACCCGCCTGCGGGTAGGCTTGATTAGCCACCAAAGCACTAAGGAGTTCAACGACACATGTCCCACACTGCAGCGGAGCACCAGGCAACCACGACCCACAAGCAGCTTCGGCAGTGGGTCGAGGAGATCGCCGCGCTGACCCAGCCCGACGAGGTCCACTGGTGCGATGGGTCGGCCGAGGAATACGACCGCCTGGCGCAGATGCTGGTAGACGCAGGGACTTTCGAAAAGCTTTCGGAGGCCAAGCGCCCGAACTCTTACCTGGCCCTGTCCGACCCAGCGGACACGGCGCGCGTAGAGGATCGGACGTTCATCTGCTCACGCCGGGAGTCCGACGCCGGTCCCACCAACCACTGGCGCGACCCGGACGAGATGCGGGCGGCATTGAAAGAGTTGTTCCAGGGGTCGATGCGCGGTCGCACGATGTACGTCGTGCCGTTCTCCATGGGCCCGCTGGGCTCGCCGATCTCCTACATCGGCGTGCAGCTGACCGACTCTGCGTACGTGGCGGTCTCGATGCGAATCATGACCCGCATGGGGCAGGCGGCGCTCGATTGCCTCGGCGAAGACGGCGACTTCGTGCCCTGCCTGCACTCCGTCGGGGCGCCGCTGTCCGAGGGCCAGCAGGATGTTCCGTGGCCTTGTAACGCCGATAACAAATACATCGTCCACTTCCCGGAGACGCGGGAGATCATGTCCTTCGGCTCGGGGTACGGCGGCAACGCCCTGCTCGGCAAGAAGTGCTTTGCGCTGCGGATCGCCTCGGCCATGGCACGCGACGAAGGCTGGCTGGCCGAGCACATGCTGATTCTCAAGATGACTTCACCCGAGGGGGAGGTGAAGTACATCGCCGGCGCCTTCCCCAGTGCCTGCGGCAAGACCAACCTGTCGATGATGATCCCAACGCTCGAGGGCTGGAAGGTGGAGACGATCGGGGACGACATCGCGTGGATGAAATTCGGTCAGGACGGCCGTCTATATGCGGCCAATCCCGAAGCCGGGTTCTTCGGCGTGGCGCCTGGGACCGGCGCGCGCACCAACCCCAACGCGATCGACATGGTCTCGCGCAATGCCGTCTTCACCAACTGCGCGAAGACCGATGACGGTGACATCTGGTGGGAGGGGATGACCGGCGAGCCACCGGAGCACGCGATCGATTGGCGGGGCCAGGACTGGACACCTGACTCCGAGAGCACCGCCGCCCATCCAAACGCGCGCTTCACGGTCCGGATCGCACAGTGTCCTTCCGTGGCCCCGGAATGGGATGACCCCAAAGGCGTCCCGATCGACGCGATGCTGTTCGGCGGCCGGCGCGCGACCGTGGTGCCGCTCGTCTATCAAGCCCGCGACTGGGAGCACGGTGTGTTCATGGGCTCCACGATGTCCTCCGAGAAGACCGCGGCGGCGACCGGAAATGTCGGCGAGTTGCGCTTCGATCCCATGGCCATGCTGCCGTTCTGCGGCTACAACATGGCGGACTACTTCGGCCACTGGCTGAAGATCGGCCGCCGGCAAGACGTCAAGTTGCCGCAGATCTTCTATGTCAACTGGTTTCGCAAGGACGATGAGGGCAAGTTTCTGTGGCCGGGCTTCGGCGAGAACTCGCGGGTGCTGGCCTGGATCTTCCGACGCTGCGAAGGAAAGGCTGAGGCCATCGAAACGCCGATTGGGTTCGTCCCGCCGGTCGGCGAAGGGGGGATCGAGACCGACGGCCTAGACCTGCCGGAGGGGACCATGGACAAGCTGCTCGCGGTCGATCCCGAGTGCTGGCGCGAGCAGCTGCCACAGATCCACGAGCACTACGGGAAGTTCGGCGACCGGCTGCCGGACGAGCTGCGCGCGCAGCTCGCCGAGCTGGAACAGCGGCTCTCGTAAGCGCCGCTCGCGGCGCGCTCTGTAGAGCGATATTCGGCGTGCTTCAGCGTGCGCTGAGGCGTGCTGCGTACGCTGCTCGTGTGACGCTGCCCTTTATCCCGTCCGACGCGGCGATGCTCGCGCTGCAGGCCGGCGTGGTCGCGGCGCCACGCGCGGCGCCGCGGCTGGCGCCGGCCGAGCGGCTGCGAGGGCCTGCCTGGGCGCTCGTGCCGATCGGCTCGATCGTGGTGGTCGTGTTCGCCATCCGCTTCGCGTCCGATACCGCCACCGGGCTGACCTACCTGGCGCTGGTCGCGGTGCCGCCGCTGGCCGCGGCTGCGCTCGGCTGGGCGGCGCGCGGGGCGCGCCCGTGGCTGGCGCTCGGCGCGGGCGGTCTGTTCGCCCTGGCCTGGGCCGCGCACACATCGCTGGCCGGCCAGGCGGCGGCGGCGCTGCTCTCGGCGCTCAGCTGCGTCACGCTTGGGGTCCTGCTGGCCTCGGTGACGCCGCCCAAGCTGCTCAAGCTGGGGATCGTGGCCATGGCCGCCGCAGACACCTGGCTGGTGGTCTCGGACCTTCTGCAGGCCCCGAACTCCGCGCTGATCGCGGCCCATCCCCCGGGCGGGCTGCCGCGGCTTCAGAGCGAGCTGTTCGGCTCGGTGTCGATGGGCTACGGGGACATGTTCGTGGCGGCGCTGCTCGGCGCGGTGCTGGCCGGCGACCGGCGTCGACAGTGGTCTGCGGCCGCGGTGACGCTGGTGCTGGCCTCGGCATTCGATCTGCTGTTTCTCGTGGTCAACGAGCTACCGGCGACCGTGCCCGTGGCGGCGGCGCTGATCGTGGTCGAGTTGTGGGGGCGCCGCGGGCGCCTGGCGGCAAGGCGCCCGGGACGGCGTACCACGGCCGCGCTTCCAGCGCGGCCCTTTAGTGCTGGCCGTTACCCGTCGAGGCGGGCGGGCGCGACTCCTCCGCGAGCGAGGTGATCGCGAGCTCGCCGCGGGCAGCTTCCTCCAGTACCCCGGTGGCCTCTTCGGCTGAGCGCGCGTAGAGCTCCACCAGCAGGTGGACGATGATCCGGTCTTCGTCGTGCTTGTGGAAGCGGACGTGGGTGAAGAACTCCCGCGTCCCGTGGTCCCCGAAGGCGGCGTAGGACAGGGCATCGCCGGCCTCGGGGCCGGAACAGGTCTCGACGTCGTCGGCCTCGACCGTGACCGTGCACGACGCCACCCACGGCGTACCGGCGATCATCCGCTCCCAGCGGTCCTCGATGGGCTCGACACGTCCGTTGTGAAATCCGAGGTGGGGCTGGTCGTGCATGCACTCCAGGCACTGGATCACGGCCTCCTGCATCTCGTCGACGACTTCGCCTCGCTCGCCGGTCTCGGCGTCGATCTTGTGGATTCCTTCGTAGTGAACTTGCACCTCGAGGTTCTGGGACCAGCAGCGGTAACAGCGCAACCAGCTTCGAACCTCGGTCGAGCCCTCCATGCAAGCTGATTCTAGAAGCCGATCCTCGAACGACCGGTCGAGCGAGAAGCCCACGCCTCCAGGCGCGGCGCGTAGGGTTGGCCCGAGATGCGGGATCGAGGCAGCCAGTCGCTCGGTGCCGGGGGCCAGGTGGGGCCCTTGGGTGTGGTCCTCGCCGGGGGCCGGGGACGGCGGATGGGCGGTGCCAAGGCGACGGTCGAGCTCCAGGGAAGGCCGCTGATCGCCTACGCGCTCGAGGCCGTGGCCGCGGCGGTGGGGGATGTCGCCGTGCTGACCAAAGCGGACAGCAAGCTGCCGAACCTGCCCGGGACGACCGTCTGGGTGGAGCAACAGACGCATCATCACCCGCTGGTGGGAATCCGCCAGGCGCTAGCGCTGTCGTCCGGGCGCCCGGTGCTCGTGTGCGCCGCCGATATGCCGTTGGTCACCGTGGAGCTGCTCAGGCGCCTGGCCACGGCCGACGGGTACGGTGCGCCGGCCGTGGTGGCCTCCGCCGACGGCCGTCCGCAGCCGCTGCTGGGCCGCTACGAGCAGTCGGCGCTCGAAGCTCTGAGCGATCCCGAGGCCGCGGGTGACAGGCCGCTGATCGAGGCGGTGAGCGCGATCGGCCCCCGGCTGCTGGAGGTCGAAGATGTCCGGGCGCTGTTCAACGTCAACACCCCCGATGACCTGCTCCAGGCGGCGGCGATGCTCGGCCGGCGGGCGGCGCCGACTAGCCGAAGGTGAAGTCGTAGGCAGCGACGCCTGGTGGCACGAGCACGGTCAGCGCATGCGGCTGATCGCTCGGCAACGAGACCAGCGTGTAGAGCTGTTGAGCTGAGACGACGACCGTGGAATAGGGGCGGCCGTCGAGCAGCACGCGCACCCGGCGTGGAGTGTTTCCCGATGAGGTCATCACCAGGTAGACCTTTGCGGCCTGAAAGCCGAGCTTGATCGACGCCCCGGATGCGACCGGCGTGACCGATTGCGAGCCCACGTTCCAGGTGCCGTGTAGCGCCACCTCGTTGAGGCCAGGAGCGGAGACCCCGGGATAGAAGTGGACGCCGGGTGACGGTGGCTGGGCGAAGCCCTGGGCCCGCTGGGGGTCAAGATACGTCTCCGGGGTGGCCACCCCGCTCGAGGGCAGGATCGCGCTCGCGGTCATCGGGGGCGGCAGGTTGTGCACGCCGGCCTCGTACAGGAGCTGGCGGACCGCGGCCTCGCTCTGCTTGTAGTCGCCCTCGCCGAACTGCGTGTGGCGCACGTTCCCCCGGGCGTCGATCAGATACTCGGCGGGCCAGTACTCATTCTGGTAGGCGTTCCAGGTCCCCAGCTGGTTGTCCTGCACCACCGGATAGCGGATGCCGTCGGCGCGGACGGCCTGCTCGACGTTGCCCGCCTCCTGCTCGAAGGTGAACTCCGGCGACTCGACGCCGACGATCTGGAGCCCGTACGGGTGGTAGTTGGCATACAGCCCCTTCAGGAAGGGAAGCGTGCGGATGCAGTTGATGCAGGTGTAGGTCCAGAAATCGACGAGCACCACGTGGCCGCGCAGAGCGGCCAGCGTCAGGGCCTGACCGCCTGTTGTGTTGAACCAACGTTGCGTCTCAGTGAACGGCGGCGCCGGCCCCAGGTTGGGGAGCGAGGGCGTCTGCACGCCGGGAATCGAGACGGGGCTGGTGGGGGGCATCGGGACCTGAGAGGCCTCCTTCTGGCGCTGCGCGAAGCGGGAGGGGGGTCGCAGTGAGGCCAGGCGGTTCTGGACGGCGCTCGAGCTCTCGAGCGACCGTGTGGGGTCGACCAGGAACGCGGGCAGGCTCGTGTCCTTGGCCAGCGTCTCCTCGAAGCGCACGTCGAGGTTGAACGCCATCGCCACTCCGGTGGCCAGCAGCACCGCGCCGAGCGTGCGCTCCACGATGTGGCCGTGGAGCGAGCGCCTGACGCGCTGGATGAGAGCGCGACCGCCGATCGCCCAGAGCAACAGCACGCATGCCAGCCCGGCCGAGAAACACAGCGCGACCGCCACGACCCTGACGGTCGGCCCGGTCGAGGCGCTGACCGACGTGACCGCCGCCAGAATCGGGCCCGCGCAGGGGGCGCAGACGAAACCAAGGGCGGCGCCGACCGACAGTCCTGACCAGAAACCGCTCCCCCGCGTCCGTGGACCGAAGCGCGCCAAGCGCGAGAGCGGGGCCTGGAGGCGTGCGGCCACATCCGGGATCAGCATCACCAGGCCGAAGCAGATCAGCACGATGATGGCCAGCGTCCGGGCAGCGCCGCTCGCCAGCCCCACGCCCTTGACCAGCTGGGCCAGGGCAACGATCGCGATCGTGAACGTGACCGCTAATCCGAGCACGATGCCCAGCGGCCGGCGTCTCCCGCCGGCGGCGCTCGCGGACAGCAGTGCGGGCAGCACCGGCAGCACGCATGGCGTGATCGCGGTGCCCGCGCCGGCGATCAGAGCGAATAGCAGGAGCAGGACCACTAGCCGGGATTGTCCGCCGCCAACGTTGCAGGGGGATTAAGTACTCATCCCCGTGCCGCAGGTCGCCGTGCTCAGCCGCCGATCGCCGACATGGAGCGCGCCGGCTGGATGAATCCCGGCTCGCCGACGTGGTGCTTGAGCTCCTTGCGCCACACGGCGGCGCGGATGATCCGCTCGAGCTCCAAATCGTCGGCGCCGGCGCGCAGCGGTCCGCGGAGATCGGTCTCGCCCAGCGAGAAGAGACATGTGCGCAGCCGCCCGTCCGCCGTTAGACGGATGCGGTTGCAGTCCGCGCAGAAAGGTTCGGAGACGGGGTTGATGAAGGCGACTTTCCCCTGCCCGTCCGCGAAGCGGTATATGCGGGCCGTGGCGTGCGGCTCACGCGGCTCGGCCTCCAGCGGGTAGACCGCGTCGATCGCGTCGCGGATCTCAGCGCCGGTCAGGACCTGCTGCTGCGACCACGCTCGGTCTGCATCCAGCGGCATGAACTCGATGAAGCGGATCTCGTAGGGGGTCCGGCGGGCGAGCTCCGCGAACGGAAGCGCTTCCTCCTCGGTGAAGTCCCGCATGGCCACGGCGTTCACCTTGATCGGGTGGGCCTCGGGAAAGCTCGCGAGGAGCTCGAGCCCGCGCAGCACCTGCGGCAGCGCGTCGCGCCTGGTCAGCTCGTAAAAGCGGTCGCGTTGCAGCGAGTCGACCGAGACGTTGAAGCGGTCGATGCCGGCTCCTACCAGCGCGGCGGCGTCGCGTTCGAGCAAAAAGCCGTTCGTCGTCAGGGATAGTTCCGCGACATCTTCGATGTCGCTCAACATCGCGGCCAGCCGCGGGAACTTGCGCCTTACGAGCGGCTCTCCGCCTGTCAGGCGGACGTCGTGGACACCCATCCTGGAGAAAAGCGCAACCAGCCGCGTGATCTCCTCAAAGGTCAGGACCGCGGCGCGCTCGAGCCATGGCAGCCCCTCCGCCGGCATGCAGTACTGGCAGCGGAAGTTGCAGCGGTCGGTGACCGATACCCGCAGATCGCCGATCAATCTCCCGTGCCCGTCTCGCAGCGGCTCTAATCCCATTGCTCAAGGGTAGCCTTCGGCCGATGCGGGCTGTGATCGGGACGACACTGGCGCTCCTGACTGCGGTCGCCGTGTCCGGCTGCGGCTCCGGCGATCCCCACCAGGTCCGGGCAAAAGTCGAGCAGTTCGTACACGCGGTGGCGGCACGCGATGCGACGATCGTCTGCGAGCAGGTCCTGGCACCGTCGCTCACCAATCGCTTCGCCATCGAGGGTCTGAGCTGCCAGCAGGGGGTGAAGATCTTCCTGGCGAGCGTCCAGGATCCGACGCTCAGCGTCGGCCGCATCTCCGTGAAGCGAAACCAGGCGGCGGCGCAGGTGCTCGCCGGCGCGCACTGCCAGCGGTTCGCGCTGGCGCGGCTCCATCTGGTCAAGACCTCCGCCGGGTGGCGGATTGACGGCGAGGGCGCGGTGCCCGCCGGCAAGCCGACCTGCTGAGCGCTAGTCGCCGGCCAGCAATCCGAAGGCGATCATGTCCAGCCGGCCCTGGGCCGAGGGAAAGTACGAGCGGAACACCGCCTCGCGCATGAAGCCGGCTCGCTCTGCGACATGCTGCGATGGGGCGTTGCCAAGGCCGACGAGGAGATCGATCCGCTCCAGTCCCAGAGCGCCGAATCCCCAAGCGCAGATGAGTCGTACCGCGCGCACCGCGTGGCCCTGCCCCCGAGCCTCGCGGGCCAGGAAGTAGCCGACCTCCGCCCGGGCATCGACCCAGGAGAAGCGCATCAGCGAGATCGAGCCCAGCAGCCGCCCATCGTCCGAAGCGACGATCGCGAACGGCGCGGAGGTGCCGTTCTGAACCGCGTCGTGGCGTTGCTGCAAGTAGAGGCGCGCGTCTGCATCCCCGTAGGGCGAGGGTACCCTCGTCCAGCGAGGGATCTCCGGATCCTGGCAGACGGCGACCAGGCCCGGAATGTCCGACTCCCGCCATGGCCGCAGCGCCGTCGGTCCGTCGGCCAGCACCTGTGCGGGAAGCACGATCTTGGACATCAGGACTGCTCTGCGGCGCGGGCCGCCAACGCCCGTCCCAGCGCCGGGACGTCCAGGCCGGCGTCCTGTCCGGAGAGCCACTTCAGTGCGGCCCGGCGCCCTCCCAGCGCCCGCAGCCCGCGGTCGCCGTGCTCAGCCGCGAAGTCGGCGAGCGCGTGCGCTTGACGAGCGCGGAGCCGCCGATGCGGGACGTCGAGGGCGGCGCGATGCTCGTCGAGTGCGCCGAGCAGCTCCTCGATACCGCTGGGCGGGGACAGCGAGGACACCGGGACGACCGTCGTGCCCGTGGCCCCCAGCGCCCTCAGCGCCGCGTTCAGATCGCCGATCGCCCGGGTGGCGACCCGTCCCAGGTCGGCCTTGGTCACCACCAGGACGTCGGGCACCTCCATGATTCCCGCCTTTAGGAACTGAAGGACGTCTCCGGAGCCGGGCTGCACGACCACGGCAACGGTGTCCGCGGTATCCGCCACCTCTGTCTCCGACTGGCCGACGCCCACGGTCTCGATCACCACCACGTCGAACGCCGCGGCCAACGCGCTGGCCGCTGCTCGGGTGGCCGGCGCCAGACCCCCGAGACGGTCACCGGCGGCTGTAGAGCGCACAAACACGTCGCGGTCGGCGGGATCGACCTCGATCCGCGCCCGATCGCCGAGCAACGCTCCTCCCGAGCGACGCGAGCTCGGATCGACGGCGAGGACGGCCACGGATCGCCCGCGAGCGCGCCAGGCCGCGACGAGGTGGGACAGAAGCGAGGACTTGCCGACGCCAGGGGGGCCCGTGACGCCCACGACGTACCCGGGCGCCTCGCCGCCGAGCGCCGCGGGGGAGACCGCCTCGAGCAGCGCCTCGGCCTGGGGGCGGGCCTCTGAGGCCCGACTCTCGAGTAGGTTGAGGACCGCCGGTGCGGCACCCAGATCGCGGCGGCGCAGTCGCTCGCCGAGCGCGCGGCCGTCGGCGCTCGCCCGGCTCAAGCGGCGGTGGCTACGTCGATCCCGTGGCGCTCTGCCACCAAAGCGATGATGTCGCGCATCATCCGGTTGAGATCCCAGTCCTTGGGGGTGTAGACCGCCGCGACGCCGGCGTCGCGCAGCCAAGCGCCGTCCGCGTCGGGAATGATGCCGCCCACGATCACGGGAACGTCCTCGATTCCCGCCGCGCGGAGCGCCTCCAGGACCGCCGGGATCAGCTCGCGGTGCGAGCCGGACAGGATCGACAGGCCGATCACGTGCACGCCCTCCTGGGCAGCGGAGGTGGCGATCTGCGACGGCGTCAGCCGGATGCCCTCGTAGACGACGTCCATGCCCGCGTCGCGCGCCCGCACGGCGATCTGCTCCGCGCCGTTGGAGTGTCCGTCGAGGCCCGGTTTTCCAACCAGGAACTTGAGCCGTCTGCCAAGCGCCTCCGAGATGCGCTCGACCTCCTCGTGGAGCTCGGACACCTGCTCGCTTGTGAGCGCGGCGGCTTCCGTGACGCCAGTCGGGGCGCGATACTCACCGAACGTGTCGCGCAGCGCATGGGACCACTCGCCCGTGGTGACGCCCGCCCGGGCGGCGGCGATCGTGGCGGGCATGATGTTCTCATCACCCGCTCGGGCCACCCGGGCCAGCTCGGCGAGCGCCTCGTCGGCGGCACGCTGATCGCGCTCAGAGCGCCAGCGCTCCAGCGCCTCGCGCCGGTCGGCCTCGACCTGCGGATCGACCACCAGGATGCCGCCGTCGGCATCCGCCGTCAGCGGCGAGGGCTCGCTCGAGGTGAAGCGGTTCATACCCACGATGGTCTGCTCACCGGACTCGATCCGGCGCCAGCGCTGGCGATGGGATTCGACAAGGGCTCCCTTCATGTAGTCGACCGCGTCGACCGCGCCACCGAGCTCGGCCACATGCGCCATCTCCTCGCGGGCGCCGTCGATGAGCTCGGCCACCAGACCGTCCATCACCTTTGAGCCCTCGAACACGTCGGGGTACTCGAGCATGTCCGTCTCGTAGGCCAGGATCTGCTGCAGGCGCAGCGACCACTGCTGATCCCACGGCCGCGGCAGGCCGAGCGCCTCATTCCACGCAGGAAGCTGGATGGCCCGGGCGCGTGCGCTGCGCCCCAGCGTCACCGCCAGCGCCTCGAGGGCGATGCGGTAGACGTTGTTCTCAGGCTGTGACTCCGTGAGCCCCAGCGAATTGACCTGGACGCCGTAGCGAAAGCGGCGGCGCTTCTCGTCTTCAACGCCGTAGCGCTCGCGGCCGAGCTCTTCCCACAATGTCGCCATGGCCCGCAGCTTGGCGTGCTCCTCGATGAACCGCACGCCGGCGTTTACGAAGAACGAGATCCGCCCGAATACGCTGCCCATCAGGTCCTGCGGGACCCGCTCGCGTACGGCGTCGAGCACCGCGATGGCGTTGGACAGCGCGTAGGCGATCTCCTGCACGGGCGTGGCCCCAGCCTCCTGGAGGTGATACGAGCAGATGTTGATCGGGTTCCACTTCGGAACGTGGGTCACGGTGTAGGCGATCGTGTCCGCGATCAGCCGCATGCTTGGACCCGGGGGGAAGGCGTACGTGCCGCGGCTCAAGTACTCCTTGAGGATGTCGTTCTGGGTCGTGCCCTGGAGCTTGTCCTCGGCTACGCCCTGCTCCTCGGCGGCGGCGATGTAGAGCGCCAGCAGCCAGGCGGCGGTGGCGTTGATCGTCATCGAGGTGTTCATCTGCTCGAGCGGGATGCCGTCGAGCAATGTGCGCATATCGCCCACGTGGGCAATCGACACCCCCACCTTGCCGACCTCTCCACGGGCAAGCTCGTGATCGGGGTCGTAACCCGTCTGGGTGGGTAGATCAAACGCGATGGAAAGGCCAGTCTGTCCTTTCTGCAGGTTGCGCCGGTACAGTTCGTTGGAGCGCTTGGCATCCGAGTGGCCGGCGTACGTCCGCATCAACCAAGGCCGGTCTCGCTCGGGAAGGCGAGGCGATGGCGTGCCAGACATTGGCCGCATTGTATGGACCGGCAGGCATCCAGCGACGGAGGTGGAATCCTGTGTCAATGCCAGATCAGAGGTCTGCTGCCAACGAGCACGCGATCATGCAGCAGATAACCGCCCCGCTCGCAGACCTACCCGAGGACCCGGTCTCCGCGGCCGCCAATCCCGACTTTCCTGTCGTGCTCAGGGGTTACGACCGGATGGCGGTCGAAGCCTACGTCAACAAGATCACTCAGATGGTGGCCGAGCTGTACGCGACGCGCTCGCCGGAGGGAGCCGTACGGCGGGCGCTTGAGCGCGTCGGCGGAGAGGTCTCGGCGATTCTGCAGCGCGCGCACGAGACTGCCGATCAGATCACAACGGATTCGCGCTCGGAAGCCGAGGATCGTCTGATGAAAGCGCGCGAGGAGGCCGATGCGCTCGAGCGCTCGAGCCGCCAGCGCGCCCGGGAGCTCGAGCAGGAAGCCCAGCGACGGGTCCAGGAGCTTGACGCTGAGGTTGACCGCATATGGGCAGAGCGCGACCGGATCGTGGGGGACGTGCGGAGGCTGGCCGACGAGCTCGGAACGCTCGCCGGGGCTGCCGCTACGCGCTTTCCGGCCGAGCCCTCGGCGGACAGCGGGGCGGCCGATGAGCAAGTGACTGCAGACGAGCCGCTTGCTGGCGACGAGCTGGAGCCGGTGGAAACGGAACGGCCGCCTTCGGGCGAAGGGGAGGCAGCGGATGAGCGCGCCGGCGAGGCGGAGCCGTTCGCTGCGGAGGCCTCCGAGGCCGCGGTGCCTTTTGCGGAGGCGGAGCCTTTTGTCGGGGAATACGTAGGGCCGGCACAGCCGATCAGGCGCGAACCGGTCCCGGAGGAGGCCGAGAGCGGCGGGGACGAGGGGCCGCTCGGAGCGCAGGAGGCCGAGGCGCTCGCGGCCGAGGAGACCGCGCAGCTTCCGGTCGAGGCCGCCGCTGACGCGCCGGTCGTGGGCGAGCGGGCTTTCGTCGATCAGCCAACCGTCGCCCACGAGGCGGCGACGAGGCCGCTGGGCTCCGATGCCCGCTTGATCGACGTCATGCACCTCGGACGCGAACGCGTCATCGGCTGCTGGCAGCTGGGCGACGTGCTCGTCGACCCCGGCCCTAGCTCGTGTCTGGAGACCCTGCTTGACGCGTTGGGGGGCCAGCGCCCGCGAGCGTTGCTCCTGACCCACATCCATCTGGACCACGCCGGCGTGTCGGGGTCGCTGGTGGAGCGCTGGCCGGACCTGGAGGTCTATGTCCACGAGCGCGGCGCGCCGCATCTGATGGACCCGTCGCGTCTACTCGAGAGCGCGCGCCGCCTGTACGGCGAGGACATGGAGCGGCTGTGGGGCGAGGTCCGCCCCCTGGCGGTGCAGAACGTGCGTCTGCTGCGGGGCGGAGAGCGCGTCTTGGGCGGAGCCTTCGAGGTCGTGTACACGCCGGGTCATGCCTCTCACCACGTGTCCTATCTGCACGGCGGCACGGCGTACGTAGGGGACACCGGCGGGGTCCGGATCACGCCCGAGACGCTGACGATCCCACCCACGCCGCCGCCGGACATCGACATCGAGGCCTGGCATCAGTCGATCAACCGTGTGCTGGCATGGAAGCCGAGGCGGTTGGCGATGACGCACTTCGGCTCTAGCGAGGACGTCAGCGCGCAGCTGAACGAGCTGTCCGAGCGACTGGACAACCTGGCGGCGCTGGCACGGACCGAGGACCAGGAGACGTTCATTGCCACGGTCCGTGAGGAGATCGAGCTCAGCGCCGGGGCCGAGCTGCTCGAAACCTATGCCCAGGCCGCGCCCCCCGAGCAGCTCTACGCGGGCCTCAGGCGCTACTGGGAGAAGCGAGAAGAAGCCGAGACCTCGGCCCGACCGGCGCCGGCCGAGGCATCGACGCACGCCGGTCGCTCCCCGCGTCCGGGCGGCTAGTCTGGGCGGGGCCGAGCCGCGGTCCTAGCGGCGCCCGGCGCGGCGCGTGGAGCGTGGCGGGGGGATGGCCAAGGTATGCTGAGGAGCGATGTCGCAGACAGTGGAGCTGCCTCGCCTCGGGGGACCGGGCAGCGGGCTCGGCGGCCTGTGGCGAGTCGTGGTCCTGAACGACGACCACAACACCTTTGATCATGTCGCCGAGTCGCTGGCGCGCGTGATCCCCGACGTTTCGCTGGCCGACGGCTACCGCTTTGCGCATCGCATCCATAACAGCGGCTGCGCAATCGTCTGGAGCGGCCCGCGCGAGGATGCCGAGGACTACTGGCACCAGCTAGACGGCGCCGGGCTGACGATGGCGCCGCTCGAAGCGGGGTGATCGCTTAGACCCGGCCGGGCAGCGTCTCGCGCCCGAGCGCGTTGGGGTCAGCGGCCAATGCCTTTGCCCGCTGGCGCTCTGGGCTGACGCGGACCACGTTCCAAACCACGCCCAGCTTCTCGAGCAGCGTGATCAGCAGCCCCGTCGGGTCGGCGACCCGCTCCCAAAAGCGCAGCCCGTGGAACGCCGAGGTGGGGAACGCATGGTGATTGTGGTGCCACGCCTCGCCCATGGAGAAGGGAGCAAGCCAGAACACGTTGCGGGACTCGTCTTCTACCTCAAACCGGCGCCGGCCAAAGAAGTGGCAGACGGAGTTGATCGACCAGGTGATGTGGTGCAGCAGAAACACACGCACGAGGCCGCCCCACAGCACGGCGGTCAGCGCCGTTCCGAGGCCACCGCCCACGATCCATCCGAGCGCGAACGGGATCGCGAATCCCAGCGCTACCCAAAGGAAGAACAGCTTGTCGATGACGCGCATCGCGCGGTCCCTGACGAGATCGGCGGCGAAGCGGTTGCGGTCAGCGGTACCGACGGTCTCGAACAGCCAGCCGGTGTGCGCGTGCCACAGGCCCTTGACCGCGCCCCAGAAGCCTGGACCGCTGAGGTGGGGCGAATGCGGGTCGCCCTCCTGGTCAGTGAACGCGTGGTGCTTGCGGTGATCCGCCACCCAGGTGATGACGGAACCCTGCACGGCCATCGAGCCCAGCACGGCGATGAACGCCCGGAACGCCTTCGAGGACTCCATCGCCCGGTGGGTGAACATGCGGTGATATCCGAGGGTCACCCCGACGCAGGTCAGCACGTAGAACGTGAGCAGCAGACCCAACTCCAGCGGTCCGATCGCTCGGTTCCACAAAAGCGCGATGGCGGCGATGATCGAGAGCGGGGGCACCGTCACCCCGATCAGGTTGACCGTCTTGTGGATTCGCGTCATCTGGTTCCCACCATACGTCAAGTTGAGCGCAGTCTCTCCTAGAACTGCGACGACCAGCGAGCAAAAACTTGTAGCTTCCGTATGAATATGTGGGGATCACGGCCAGTGGTGGCGCTTGCCAGTGGTGGCGCTTACTTCATAGATGGCTGAGCAGCCGTGGCACGAGCTGCCGCCGGAGGTCGCGCGCGTCTTGCGCCCCGTGTTGCCGGAGGTGGCCGACGAGATGATCGAGGCGGTGAGGACCGTCCCGGCCTATGCCCGGCCGCTCGAGGGGCCATTCGGCGAGGGCATCAGGTCCGGGGTGCAGGAGGCGATCCGGCATTTCCTGGCGGAGATCGAGGCTGGCGGACCCGTGCCCCGCTCCGACGTCTACATGGCACTCGGCCGCGGCGAGATGCGGGCCGGCCGCAGCCTCGATGCGCTGCTCAGCGCCTACCGCCTCGGCGCTCGGGTGGCGTGGCGGCGCTTCGCGGCGGCGGGCGTCGCGGCGGGACTAAAGCCAGACACGCTCTACCTGCTCGCCGAGTCGATCTTCGCCTACATCGATGCGCTGTCGGCGGAGTCCGCGGAAGGGCACGCGCTCGAGCAGTCCGCCGTGGTGGGGGAGACCCAGCTGCGGCGCCGGCGGCTCGTGCGGCTGCTGCTTCGTGACCCGCCCGAGGAACGCGCCGCGCTCGAGCTGGCGGCCAGCGACGCCGGCTGGCAGCTGCCGCGCCGACTGGCCGTGGTGGCGATCGGCGGGCCCCATCGACACGCGGTGATGCCACGCCTGCCCGCCGACGCCATCGGCGAAGCCGTCGGCGAGCTGGTGTGCGCGATCGTGCCCGACCCCAACGGTCCCGGCCGTCGCGAGGAGCTCGAACGCGCGGTGGTGGGGGCCGATGCAGTGGCGGGGGTCGGTACGACCGTCCCATTGACCGGGGCCGCCCTCAGCTTCGAGCGGGCGCAGGCTGCGCTGACGCTGGCCGCCGATGGGCCTGCGCTCCTGATCGCCAGTCAGCGGGCAGGGGAGTTGCTCCTGCGCAGTGATCCCGGGCTGGCGGCAGAGCTGGCCGCCGACCGCCTGGCGCCGCTTCAGCGACTCTCCGACGGATCACGCACGCGGTTCACCGAGACGCTGAGGGCCTGGCTCGAGGAGCAGGGCCGGCTGGGGCAGGTTGCGAGCAGACTGGGCGTCCATCCGCAGACCGCGCGCTACCGCATGACCCGGTTGCGGGAGCTGTTCGGTCAGGCACTGGACGATCCCGACGAGCGCTTCTGGCTGGAGCTGGCGCTGAGGGCGGACGCTAGGCCGCGCTCTGCGGCTGGGGTGGCGGGGCCGGCTCGGGCTCCGGAGCAGCCGGGACCTCGGGTCCAAGGGTCCCGGCGGCCAGCTCGTCACACCAGATATACGTGATCGGCACCTGGTAGCGGCCCATGTTGCGCGCGCGGAAGTCGGTCATCTCGGGGCCGTCCCAGTAGCGGTACCAGTCCTCCTTGCGCTCGAACCAAGTCATGTGCCAGATCCGGTAGCGATCGTCGCGGCTGCGGTGGACCGCGTACTGCGTGGCGCCGTAGCGCAGCGCGAATGGCGCCACCTGAGCTACGTCGAGCGCGAACTGCTCCTGTCGCAGCACAGTCGCATACCACGGAACCCACACGACGCCCGCCATCAGGCACCCACTTCCGCGTGGATGGCGCCCGGTCCCTCGATCGTCTTGCCCTGGCCCTCCTCGGTCGCACCGACAAGGATGGCGATCTTGCCCAGATGCTTGTTCTCGCGCATGAGCTGGTGCGCTTCGGGAACGCCCTCAAAGCCCATCGTCTGCCCCAGCACGGGACGGATCTTCGACTCCTCGATCAGCTCGTTGGCCTTCATGCATTCGTAGGCGTTGGCGAAGTGCGAGCCGATGATCTGCTTCTGGCGCATCCACAGATAGCGGACGTCGAAATCGAGGTTGTAGCCGGTGGTGCCGGCGCAGATCACTACCTTTCCGAACGGCTTGACGACCAACACCGAGGTGGGGAAGGTGGCCTTTCCAACGTGCTCGAAGACGATGTCGGGCGGGCCGCCGAGGATCTCGTTGACGGCTTTTGAGAAGCGACGTGACTCCTTGAAGCGGGCCTTCTCCTCCTCCAGCGACTCGCCGCCGCGACGCATCATGCCGGCGTACTCGCCGCGGTTGATGTGGCCCACCGCTCCCAGCTGCTCGACGAGCTGTCCCTTCTCGTCGCTAGAGACGACGCCGACACAGTCCGCCCCGGTGAGCTTGCACAGCTGGGTGGCGAAGACGCCCAGCCCGCCGGCTGCGCCCCAAATCAGCACCCGGTGCCCCGCCTGAAGCTTGCACTGGGTGATCAGCATCCGGTAGGCGGTGAAGTAGACGAGCCCGTAGGACGCCGCCTCCTCCCAGCTCAGGTTCTGTGGCCGGGGGAGCAGTTGCTGGGCCTGGACCTTCGTGAACTGCGCGAATGATCCCCAAGTCGTCTCGTAGCCCCAGATGCGCTGAGAGGGCGCTGCGAGCGGATCTAGACCGTGGACCTCGGGATCCTCGTAGGAGGCCTGGTTGCAGTGGATCACGACTTCGTCGCCGGGCTTCCATCGCGTGATCCCCTCGCCGACCTTCCACACGATTCCGGACGCGTCGGAGCCGCCGATGTGGTGGCCGTACTGGGGATGGTCGCCATAGCCGAAAACCGACACGGGCTCGCCGCGGGCCGCCCACACGTTGTTGTAGTTCACACCGGCAGCCATGACGCGCACGATCACCTCGAAGGCGCCGGGCTCGGGGACCTCGATGTCCTCGAGCTGGAAGGCGTCCATTGGTTCGCCTTCGCGCTCCTGGCGGATGACCCACGCAGCCATTGTGGCCGGGAGCTCGCCGGGCTCGGCGTCGACAACGGAAACTTGGCTCACATCTACGGCCACGCGGCTCGCACCTTCCTAGGTCGTTTTGCGGCTTTTCGGTCCTGGTCTGAGCGGGGATCGTAGCCGGGCGACAAGCGCCCTGCCCTCAGGCGGCCGCGATCTCGGGCGCCTGATTCTCGCGCTCGAGGCTCTTGCTCGAGGCATCAGCATCTGCCGCCGGCTGGCCTTCGCTTCGACTGGGCACGCGGCCAACCAGGACCAGGGCCAGTAGAGCTCCCAGGACCGAAACCGCCGCACCCACCTCGAGGCCGGTGCCGAGGGCCGAGACGAAAGCCTGCTGGACCGCCTGGATCACGTGGTGCGAGGCGTTGGGGACGCCGTGAGGGACGCCGCTACCCAGCGAGCTTGCGATCTTGGATCGAACGCCGGCCGAAAACTCAGGCAGACTCGAGTTCAGCTTCGATCGGCCGATTGTGGCCACCAGCGCACCCATCACCGCCAACCCGACGCTGCCGCCCACCATCCGGCTCATCGAGAGCACCCCGGACGCCGCGCCCGCCTTGGTCCGGTCCACTGCGTTCATCGCGGCGGTGCTCATCGGCGACATCACCATGCCCATGCCAAGGCCCATGAGGATGAAGCCAGGCAGCAGCAGGCCGTAGCCGGTGTGGATCGTGATCCGGGACTGAACGAGCAGCGCGCTGGCCGTGAGCAGCAGCCCCACGACCATCAGCGGCCGGGCCCCAACCTTGTCTGTCAGGCGACCGGCCAGCGGACCCATGACGATGATCACGAGCGTCGCCGGCAGGAAACGCAGCCCAGTCTGCAACGGGGCGTAATGCAGGACGTTCTGCATGTACAGCGTCAGGAAGAAGAATTGGGCGAACATCGCGAACGTGATCAGGAAGGCGACGATGTTCGAGCCCGCGGAGGTACGGGAACGGAAGAAGGCGAAGTCGAGCATCGGCACCCGTACGCGCAGCTCGATGACCACGAACGCCACCAGGGCGACGACCGAGAGCGCGAACAGCCCGATCACGCGCGTCGACCCCCAGTGCCAGGAGTTGCTCTCGACCAGGCCGAGCACGAGCGCGGTTAGGCCGACCGTCAGCGCCGCGATCCCGCCGACATCGATCGTTCTGCCGACCGTCTCGTCGCGTGACTCCCGCGCCGCGAACAGCGTCACGGCCACGGCACCGACGGCGATCGGGGGATTGATGAAGAAGATCGCCCGCCAGCTCACGTCCTGGGTCAGAAAGCCGCCGACCACGGGGCCGATCGCCAGCGCCAGCGCGCTCACCCCGGCCCAGGTGCCGATCGCCATCCCGCGCTGCTCGGCTGGGAACGTCTGCGTGATGATCGACAGCGTTGCCGGCATCATGAACGCCGCCCCGATGCCCTGGACGGCGCGGAACGAGACCAGCACTGCGTCGTCCGGCGCGAAACCGATCGCCGCGGAAGAGATTCCGAACACGACCACGCCGAACAGGAACATCCTCCGCCGCCCGAAAATGTCGCCCAGGCGGCCGCCGGTGACCAGCAAGACGGCGAACGTCAGCGTGTAGGCGTTCATCGTCCATTCAAGCGACGACAGCGAGGCGTGCAGGTCGCGCTGGATCGACGGCAGCGCCACGTTCACGACCGTGTTGTCGAGCATGATCATGAACAGCGCAAAGCACATCGCGCCGAGCGTCCACCAGCGGCTGTTCTCTTCGGTCACGAGCCGCTCGCGGTGGGCCAGGAGCCGATCCGTCACGCTGAGACCTCCGGTCGGCACTCGGCGATTTCCTGTCGCTCTAGCAGCTTTGAGAGGGCAGCTGAGAGCCGGTCGCGTTCGACCTCGTTCAAGTTCTCGGCGAACTGCTGCAAGCCGCTGAGTCGCGCCGCGTTCAGACGCCTGATCACCTGACGACCCTTGTCGGTCAGGCTGACGCGCTTCATCCTGCGGTCCTCCAGATCCTCCTGGCGCTCGGCGAAGCCGCGTCGCACGAGATCGTCAACGGTTCGGCTGGCGGCTGGGAGCGAGACCGTGACGAGCTCGGCACCCTCTTTCAGCGTCAGTGGCCGGACGGCCTCCTCGAGATGATGCAGAAGCTTGATCTGCGTCAGCGTGAGCTCGAGCGCGCCGACAGCCTCGAATAGGTCGGAGTTGCAATGCTTGTGGAGAAAGATTACGAGCGCATAGAGATCTCCAGCGAGGACAGACGACGTCTGCGTCGGCGCAGTCGTTGCTTGCATGCACGTAAGTATTGCATGCCGGTCGTCGGAACCCGTCATCTAAATAGATGCAAGGCCGTCAGCGGAACCCTTCCTGCGGACCTCGCGCGGGCTACGCAAACTCGCCGGGCCGGAAGCCGTCCAGCGGCCTCCGCGGGAAGAGTCCGCTTGACGCCCTACGGCTGCAGCAAGACGTTGTTCGCGTTCTGGCGCGGTGGGCCGACGTACAGCGAGGCCGATTGGATCGAGGAGCCCACGGCCTGGGAGGCATCGGTACCGCCGGCGGAGTTTGTGGTCACCGTGTAGTAGCTGTTGGGCGAGAAGGAGTTGACCTGGACCGTCGTCGTGGCCTGCGGGTTGATGCTGGCCGTGCTGGCGAGTGTCTGTCCGCCGGCCGTCTGGATGGCGACCGACTCTGCCTGGCTCGCCTGGTTGGTGATGAGGAAGACGACCGGCCCAGCCCCCACCGAGTCAGGCGACACAAGCACCCGGCTGTTGTTGACATAGACCGTCAGATTGACCGGTACGGCAGGGCGCGGGTTGTTCGCAAAGTGCTTGACCCCACCACATCCCGCGACGGCAAGGGTGCACCCTGTGAGGATCCCGATCGTCGCTGTCCGCATTGAAGGATTTCCCTCTCCTCTAAGCCCCTGGACCCCTATCGCCTCTAGTCCAGGCGGGCCGAACCCTAACCGACCGTGGCGGCTGGCGCGAGCGAAACTTACATCTCGCGATGTCAATCAGCCGTTTGCGCGAGCGTACGCCGCCGACGCTCGACGCTGCGGAGCTTGCGCTGGAGCTGCTGCCAGGACTCGTCCTCGGCGTGCTCGTACTCTGCGCCGGTGAGCTCGCGAAGTGCTTCGCGGTAGCTGCTCCACGCCTGGCGCTCGTCGTCGTCGAGCTTACGGAGCTTGTCCGTCCTGCAAGCGGTTGTGCTCACTTCACGGCTCCTTCCAGTCGGTTCGCAGGATGCTACCCGCCCGGTCGGTCCGAAAGCGCGGGTCGTCTTGCATCTAACGCTGGACCCAGCCCCAGTGTGGCCAGCGTTCAGCTGCCGAACGGCAGCTCTACGACCTCCGCACGCTCGCCGGGTGGCCGGACTTCGACCAAAGTCCCTGGCGGGGCCTCACGCCGCACGAGTGCCAGCCCGATGGTGCCGTGTGCCGGCGACTCGACCACCGTCGTGAGCGTCCCCACCAGGCGGTCCCCGAGGCGCAGCTCGGCCCCTCGCTCGGCGCCGGCGGGAAGCCTCACGCCGCACAGATGGCGATTGGGCTTGCCCCGATAGTGAAGGCGCGCCACAGTCTCCTGGCCGACATAGCAGCCCTTGGTGAATGACACGGCCCGCTCGTTCAGTCCGGCCTCCTGCGGGATCACGGTCTCGTCAAGGTCCATCCCATAGCGCGGACGCCCGCTTTCCACGCGCGCGCACTCCGCCGCGCTCTCGGGCACCGTCACCGAACCGCGCCGCTCGAGCGAGCTTCGCAGCGCATCGGTGTCGCCGGCGTCGTACAGCAAATCGATTCCCAAGTCGGTGCGGATCGCACGCGCTCGGACGCCCTCGATCTCCAACAGCGCGTGGGCGTGCTCTGTTTCCTCCAAACCCCCGGCACCGGCGATCTTCACGGCGTGGGGGCCGATCAGCGACAAAAGCCCGCATTCGAGCGTGCGCTTGTGCAGCCGGACGTCGTAGCCCACCTTGAAGCGCCTGATCATGTTGAACAGCTCCTGAAGCGCGGAGCGCTCGGTGTCAATCAACAGCTCGTCACCCGCGTCCAGGATGCGCAGGTCGCCGAGCATCTTGCCTTTGGGCGTCAAGAACGCCGAGTAGCAGCCCTCACCCACCGCCAGCCTCTCCACGTCGTTTGTCACCTGGCCCTGCAGAAAGCTCTTGGCCTCGCCGCCGGAGAGAGCCAGCTTGCCGCGCTCGGAGCGATCGAGGAGACCGCACGACTCTCTCACCGTCCGGTAGGCGTCGGTGGCCGTCGTCATGGAGCTGCTCATGCGGGCAAGGATAGGATCCCCGGTCATGGCGCTTGCCGACACCTTCGAGCAGATCGTGGCCTCGCTCCCAGATGACTGGACGGACCTGGAGTTCGATCTCCGCCTGATCGACGAGCGCCGGTACGTCGACGCGGCCGTGCTGCTCGTCACCTGCAACGCGCAGCCCTACTCCAAGCATGACTGGCATTGGCGGATCATCGTCGCCCACCGCTTCGGACACGCGGCAGCCGCGCCGGCCGTCCACGCCGCTCTCAAGCTGCTCGACGATGCAGGCATCGAGGCCGAAATCGCCGTGCGCGAGATCCGCACGGGACGCGTGGAGATCGTGCCCGAGCTGATGTGGGGCCGGACCGAGTCCGTGCGCGAGGAGTTCCGCCACCGCCGAGCCCAGTAGTGGCACGCATCGCGCTGTTCGTGCCCGACTTGCTGTTCGGCTCGAACGTCCTGGGCGCGCTGCAAGCGGCGGGACACGAGCCCGAGCTGGTCTCGGATTCCGCGGCGATCGACGTCGGCCATTTCGACGTAGTGGTCGTCGACCTGACGACGGACGCAGAGCAGCGGGTAAAGCTCGCCGAGGAGCCCGCGCTCGAGCCGCTGGCGAAGCTCGCGTTCTATGCACACGTGGAGGTAGATGTGCGTGAGCTAGCGCAGCGCGCCGGGTTTGACCTGGTGGTGCCACGCTCCCGCATGGCGCGCGAGGCCCCCCAGCTGGTGGATCGACTCACCGGCTGAGCTCAGTATCGAAAGCGCGGTTCACGTTCGGCGGCTCCGACACGATCCCGAACCGCGCCTCCCAGCGGGCCCAGGCCTGGAGCGTCGCGACGTCAAGCTCGCCAGGCGACCCGTCCGCGGCGGCAAACGCCGGCCTCAAAGCCGCGAGGTCAGCGTCGACGAGCGCGGGGTTGAGGCCGGGAGCCATTCGCTCGAGGTCGCGCGCCGCGGTGGTGGGATCAGACGAAGCCAGCTCGTAGCCGCGCCTCAACGCTTGCACCAGATCACGCGCCAGCCCGGAGTCGGACCGAAGCGTTGAGCGCTTCGTGCAGAGGACCAGCTCGGGATAGGACGGGGCGCCGTAGTCGTCGACGCGAAAGACGCGAAAGCCGGGGCGCCGCCTTGCCAGCGACACGCCCTCGTCGCTCCAGAAGCCGGTTGCGGCCGCCACGCGGCCGGTAAGCAGATCGGGGACCGCGTCTGAGCCGATGTCGACGGTGCGAACGCTGCGCGATCGGCCCCCGGCGCCCTCGACGATCGAGTCGAGCACGGCGGGGTCGCTGGGATCGCCGGTCACCCCTACCACGTGTCCCTCCAGCTGTATTGGGCTCCGCACGCCCGGCTGCGCGATCACCGCCGACAACGGGCGCTCGATGATCGCCATTACTCCCACCAGGTCTGCGCCTCGCTCGCGGGCGATGGCCAGATCGTGGATGTCAAGCACCGAGAACTGAACCTTGCCGGCCTCGAGCAGCTTGATGCTGTCGGCCGGCGACGGCGGCACGAGCACGTGCAGGCTCAGCCCCGCATGCCGGTCGTAGCCGTGCGCGATCGCAGCGTAGATGCCGGCGTGCGCGGCGTTGGGCGTGAAGTCCAACATCATCGTGACGGTGCGCTGCTGAGCACCGCCGCCGCATGCGGCGAGCAGCGCGGCAGCCGCCAGCGAGACCACGAGCAACGGCAACCGCATGGGGCGCGGAGGATACGGATACATGGCCTGAGGGCTTTCGATGCACTGTCGTTTAGTGAATTGGGGCAGGGGTAGGCAGTCGGTGCTGCAGGGCGTACCTGCGGTGGGAGGGGCGATGATCCGGCGCCTCGTCTTGGTTGCCCTCAGAGACGTCGGGGAGCGAGTGGCGAAACCGACCTCCGAACATCGAGCAGGGGAGGTATGACATGTCTGACATCCCTAGGCCTCATGTGGCTCTCAGGACCGTCTGGCTGGCCGCGGCGAGCGTCTCGCTCGTGCTGTGCGCGGCGGTGGGCATGGCCCAAGCGGCCGGTCCGTCGCCAAAGCCCGACGCCAATGCCTACGTCTCTCCCAGTGGCTCCGACGTCGGCAGCTGTCCGAAGACGGCGCCCTGCAAGACGATCAATTACGCGATCACCCAGGCCCCCAGCGGGGGGACGGTGCTCGTCGAACCGGGGACCTACCACCAGACAGTCGCGATCACCAAGCCGGTCTCCGTGCTGGGCTCAGGGGCCGACAAGACCACGATCGACGGAGCGGGAATCGACCCCTCGGCCAGCTCCGTGTACGGGGTGGTCTACGTCGGGCCGGCAGGTGGGTCGGTGACGGTGAGCAAGTTCACGATCACAAATCCGTATCCGTTTTCCTACACCGGCGGCGAACCCGAGGCGGTTGCGCTGGCAGATCCGAACAGCGGGGACCAGGTGACGATCACCGACAACACGATCACCGAAGGAACCGCGGACAGTGGCAGCGGCACGGACTTCCCGATCGGCATCGACACGTTCAAGAACTATGCGTCGACGACGATCACGGACAACGCCATCTCGGGGTTCTTCCAGGGTGCGCTGCTCGAGGACAACGGCCCGGCCACGGTCAGCGACAACTCCTTCCGGCAGCTGATCGCAAACAGCTCCGGCGGAACCACGTATCCGGCGGAGGGGTTGTTCTTTCTGTCGGATCTGGCGGGGAGCATCACCGGGCAGAACGCCACGGACAACTCGTTCACCGACTACGCGGGCTACGGGATCGCCGCGTCGGCGGGTTACAACAATGGCAACTGCAGCACGACGCCCTGCAACGGCTCCCTGAGCGGCGCGCTGACGAGCAACTCGTTCGATCTGCAGGGCGCGAGCGGGGCCGCCGCCATCTCACTGTCCTCGCAGTTCTCGGGCAACAACCTGACGATGGATCTGCGGGACAACAGGGGGGCGGTCACGAGCCCGGATGACTCCATCGATGTGGTCGCCACAAACGGCGGCACCACTTCGATCTCGGAGCAGAGCAACAACATCCGCGTCCGGCAGTCCGGTTCCGGTTCGTCCGGTACGGGAGGCAGGACGGCGTTCGCTCCTGCCGCCAGACGGCGCCACTGAGCGTCGACGGATCGCGAGGCCGGGGCCGTGGGGGCGCCCCGGCCTCGCGCGGCTCGGCTCGGGCCGAGCCAGCCGCCTTCGTAGACTGCGGTGGGGATGCCCCGCCGGGTCACCTTCAGCCGGAACTTCACCCTGTCGCTGTCGCGGACCTGCCGCTGCTACTGCAAGTACTGCTCGTTCGCCACTCACGGCGCGCATCTGCACGACCCGGATGACGTGGAGCGGATGCTGGACGGCGCGGCCCGGCGGCGGATCAAAGAACTGTTGGTGTTGACCGGGGAGCAGCCGGAGGTCAATGCCGAGGTCAGGGCTCGACTCGCCGAGTATGGACACGAGGACTTCACTTCTTATGTCGTGTGGGCGTGCGAGCGTGCGCTCGAGCGAGGGCTGCTCCCCCACACGAATCTGGGAGTCCTGGACAAGCGCGATCTGGAGCGCCTGCGCGAGGTGACCGCCTCGCAGGGGCTGATGCTCGAGTCGACCAACCCCGACCTCGTGGTGCACCAGGGATCGCCCAGTAAGCAGCCTGCCAAGCGCCTCGAGACGATCGCCGCCGCGGGCGAGCTCAAGATCCCGTTCACCTCCGGGATCCTCGTCGGGATCGGCGAGTCGGAGGCGGATCGGATGGCTGCCCTCGCCGCGCTGGCCGAGCTGCACGGTCGCCACGGTCACATCCAGGAGGTGATCCTCCAGAACTTCGTTCCCCACCAGCGCTACTACGGGCGCGAGCCGGGGGAGATCGCGAGCGACGCGGCGGAGCAGTACTGGCGTACCGGGGTGTGGGATGGCCCGCAACACCAGGGGCCGGGCTGGGCGTCGGAGGTGACGATCGAGGACATGAAACGGCTCGTGGCCGAGGCCCGGCGGCTGATGCCGAACGTCGGCGTCCAGGTGCCGCCCAACTTGTCCGACTGGTGGCTCGAGCTGGTGCGCGCCGGCGCCACCGACCTCGGCGGTCTGTCTGCCAACGGCGATCACATCTCGCCCGAGCACCCGTTCCCCTCACCGGCTCAGGTCCGCAAGCGCCTGCAGGCGGATGGGATGGCGTTGTCAGAGCGGCTGTGCGTCTATCCGGAGTACATCGAGCCGGATTGGATCTCCCAGGGGGTACTCGATGTCATCAAGCGTGACTACTGGTCCTTCATCCCCCGCCGCGGCTCGGGCCGCCGGCGCGAAGTCTCCGTGCCCGACGATGCCGCGCTGCAGGCCACTGCCAAGGCACGTGAAGGCGCAGCGCTCACGTGCGACGAAATCACTGCGCTGTTCGCGGAGCGACGCCCCGAGGTCATCGAGCAGATGCGGCTGGCCGCGGACGAGCTCCGCTCCGAGCTGGCCGGCGACACCGTGACGTTCGTCGTCAACCGCAACATCAACGTCTCCAACGTGTGCGTGGTCGGCTGCGCCTTCTGCGGCTTTGGCCAGGGCCGTCGCTCTCCCGATGCCTACGAGCACTCGGAGGCGGAGTTCGCGCGCCGTGTGCAGGAGGCGGTGGAGTTCGGAGCGACCGAGATCTGCATGCAGTCCGGCATCCATCCCGATTGGGGCCTTCAGGACTACGAGCGCTGGCTGCGATTCGCCAAACAATTGGCGCCCGAGATCCACCTGCACGCCTACTCCCCGATGGAGGTGGCCCACATGTGCGATGTCTCGGGCCTCCATCCCCGCGGCGTGTTCGAGCGGCTGCGCGACGCCGGGCTGGGCTCGACGCCGGGCACGGCCGCCGAGGTCCTGCACGACGGGGTCCGGGAGCGCATCTCGCCCAACAAGCTGCCCGTGCGCCGCTGGGTGGAGATCATCGAGGCCTCGCACGCCGAGGGGATCCGCTCGACGGTCACGGTCATGTTCGGCCACATCGAGGAGCCCTGGGAACTGGCGCAACACATGCGGCTGGTGCGCGAGCTCCAGGAGCGGACCGGCGGCTTCACCGAGTTCGTGCCGTTGTCGTTCATCCCGTTCCACACACTGTTGGGCCGCACGCACGGGGTGGAAGAGATCTCTAGAGAGGAGAACCTCAAGCACACAGCGGCCTTCCGGCTGGCGCTCGGCAAGACCGTCCCCAGTCTGCAGGCCAGCTGGGTGAAGATGGGGCTCGATGCTGCCACCGAGGCGCTGCGCTGGGGCGTCAACGATCTCGGAGGGACGCTGATGGAGGAGTCGATTTCACGCATGGCCGGCAGCTACCACGGCGTCAAGCTCGAGCCCTCGGACCTGATCGCCGCCGCGCACCGCGCGGGGCGTCCCGCCGCCGAGCGCACCACGCTGTACGACGTCCGCCGTCGCTATCCGGTGCCGTGAAGGTCGAGGGCGCAGCGACGTCTGAGGCCGAGCGCGCCCCGGCGCTGTTCGCGGGCGTCGAGCCGCTGGAGGTGTTCGTGGAGCTGTTGGCCGATATCGACACAGACACCTCCTCCACGGAGTTTTACGACCGCATCTGCGAGGCCATCTGCCGGCTGACGACGATGCGCCGCGCGGCAATCTTCATGGCCGACCCCGGCCGCCGCCGCGTGCGGGCCGTCGGGGCCCATGGCACGCCGTTCGCCGAGCTTCAGACGATGCGCCCGACGCTCGTCAACACGCCGATCGCCCAGCGCGCGCTGCTCGAGGACACGGTGGTGGTCGTGTCCGAGCGAATCGAGGAGTGGGTACCGCTCGAGTTCTTGGCGCTGGGCATCACGACCTTGGTGTGCACGCCGCTCAGCGCCGCCGGCCGCTCGTATGGCGTCGTTTGCGCCGACCGCGGCGGGGAGCGGTTCGAGCTCTCGGACGGCGAACGTCACCTGCTGTGGACGCTGGGCAAGACGGCGGCGCTCGTGGCCACCGCCCGTAACGCCACGCGCCAGCAGGAGCGCACGCGGCGGCTCGGGGAGCGGCTCGATCTGGCGCGAGAGATTCACGAGCGTGTGATGCAGCGGCTGTTTGGGGTGTCGCTGGCGCTGAGCACCGAGCAGCCGCTGTCCGACGCCGAGCGCCGGCGCTGCCGGGTTGAGATGCAGGAGGCTCTTGCCGACCTTCGCCGCGCGCTCGAGCGTCCGCTGGCGCCACTGCCCCGGGAGACGGGAACCACGCTTCGCTCCGAGCTCGAGCGGGTCAGCGCGGCGCCCGGTGCGCCGATCCGCCTGAAGTGGGCAAAAGACGTTGCGGTTCCACACGACCTCGAACCCCTGGCCCAGTCGGTTCTCTCCGAGGCGCTGCGCAACATCTCCAAGCACGCGGCGCCGTCGATCGTGGAGGTCGCGGTCCTGCGCGACGACGACACGTTCACGCTCGAGGTGCGCAACGACGGCGTCTCCGGTCAGGGACGTGGTTCGGGCATCGGTCTGCGACTGGCCGCCTTCGAGGCACTGCAACACGGCGGCGTCGTGGAGTTCGGCCCCGCGGGCGACGGGCGGTGGCGTGTGCGCCTGGTCGTCCCCCTGCAGCCCGAGTCGGAGTCGTCATGAGCGCCGCGCGGCCGTCGGCGGGCGTCGAGCAGCGCCGCCTGAGGGTGCTGGTGGTCGACGACCATGACGTCGTTCAGTGGGGCTTTCGCGTGCTGCTCGGCGAGCAGACGTGGGTGGAGCGCTGTCTGGCGGCGCGGACCGGGGCCGAGGCGCTCGAGCTCGTGGCTCGGTTTCGTCCGCACGTGGCCCTGGTCGACCTGTTCCTGTCCGAGGAATCCGGAGCCGACGTGTGCGAGTCGATCCGCGCCGCCTCGCCGTCGACGCGTGTGCTGCTGATCTCCGGTTCAGGGCGCATGTCGCCCGCCGCGGCGCGCGCGGCCGGGGCCTCGGGCTTCGTCTCCAAGGATCTCGAGGCGCGCGACGTGGCCACTGCGGTGCGCATGGTCGGCCTGGGGATGACGCAGTTTTCGCCCAAATCAGATCAGCCTGTCCCGCTTCTCTCAGAGCGCGAGCGCGAGGTGCTGGAGATGATCGGGGCGGGCGCCACCAACCGCGAGATCGCCGAGCGCCTGTACCTCTCGCCGCACACCGTCAAGGAGCACACGAGCGCCCTGTACCGCAAGCTGCACGCGCGCAACCGCGCAGAGGCCGTGCAGCGGGCGCAGCGCATGGGGCTACTGGAATAAAGAGCTCACCGCCTGAGGGGCGGTGAGCTTTTTTTATTAGGCGGGCCCGCTTTCGTGGTAGCTGCGGCGCATGAAGCTCGAAGTTCCCAATCCGAGCGTCCCGGCCTCGCCCGCCGTGCCCGATGCTCCGATCCAGCCCGCAGATCCGGATCCCGGGACGCCGGCGGATCCCGAACAGCCGTCGACTGTGCCGCCGCCCGAGGAGTCGCCGACGCCCGCCGTGCCTGGGCCGGAGCCCGGGCGCGAGCAGCCGGAGCGCGAGCCCGACACGGGCTAGCGCGATTCCTACATACGTGTAAAATTCGGGCGCGATGAGCGTCCTGACGCGTCCTGCCCCCGCGCCCTTCGTCGCCGGACGCGAATTGATCGGTGAGGCAGCTCCGTCGGAGGCCGGGCCCATCTCCGCGGAAGAACTCGCAGGGCTACGGAGGCCGCCGCGTGTGCGCTGGCCGCGACCGATCCAGGTGCTGTGGTTCGGGCAGCGCCAGGCGAGCTTCATGTTCCACTACCGCGAGCGCTTCGGCGAGGTCTGGAGCCCGCGCGGTTATGTGCGCGGTCTGGCGGCCGTCACGTGTCACCCGGATCACATCCGCTCGCTGTTCAAGACGCCGGCGGAGAAGGTGCCGACGCTGGCGGCCGAGTCGCCGCTGCGGCCGGTGCTCGGGCCGAGCTCGGTCCTGACCTCGAACGGGCCACGGCACCTACGCCAGCGCAAGCTGCTGCTGCCGCCATTCCACGGGGAGGCCATCGAGAGCTATCAGCAGATGATCGCCGAAGCCGCGCACCGGGGGATCGAGCGCTGGCCCGTGGGCCGGCCGTTCGCGCTCGCGCCGCGCATGCAGGCCATCACGCTCGACGTGATCATGGCCGGAATCTTCGGGATCGAGGGCAGCCCCAAGCCGGGCACGCTGGAGCATGCGCTGCGGCTGGCGATCCGCGAGGTGCTGCGGTCCTCGACGATGCCCGGCGCCAAGCTCGCTGAGTGGATGAACATCGGCCGCGACGAGCCGTTCGGGCTGACGCGGCTGGGGCTGATGATCCCCGACCGCTGCATCTACGCCATCATCCGCAAGCGCCGCGGCGAGCCGGATCTGGAGCAGCGCACGGACATCATGTCGCTGATCATGCGGGCCCGGACGGAGGAGGACGGTCAGACGCTGACCGACAAGGAGCTGCGTGACGAGCTGATGACGCTGGTGCTGGCGGGGCACGAGACGACGGCCAACCAGCTGGCCTGGGCCTGGGAGCGACTGGTACGGACGCCGCCGGCGCACGAGCGGCTGCTCGATGCCGTGCGCTCGGAGCAGGACGACGAGGCATCGGAGGAGGTCATCGAGTCAACGATCACCGAGGCCATGCGCGTGCGTCCGGTGATCCCCATCACCGGGCGGCGCGTGCAGGCGCCCTGGCGGCTCGGCCAGTACGGCGTCCCCGCCGGGACGCCCGTCGCCGCCAGCATGCTGCTGCTGCACCACCGCGAGGATCTCTACCCCGACCCGTTCTCGTTCCGCCCCGAGCGCTGGGAGGGACATAAGCCAGGGACGTATGAGTGGATCCCGTTCGGCGGCGGCACCCGCCGCTGCCTGGGGGCGGCGCTGGCGATGGCCGAGCAGCGGGTGGTGCTTCGGGCCATGGCCGGCCGCCTGGACCTGGAGGCCGCCGATCCCAGGCCCGAGCGGCCCAAGCACCGCAACGTGACGATGATCCCGGCGCGCGGCGCGCGGGTAGTGGTCAGGGCGCGGCGCTAAGGGGGCCGGAGCGGTCGGGCGCCTCGGGGGTGGTCGGATAAGCGAAGCTATGTTTCGCTTATCCGACCACCCTGGCGGCTAGCGGCGCTATGCGCCCGCCGCGGCGAGCGTCATCAGCACGAACGCCGCTGAGTCCAGCGCGATCCGGGCGCGGTGGAAGCGGTCCCAGCGCCGGCGGAGGGCGCGCCACTCTGAGACATCGCCCCGCTGTTCGTCCCAGCGGAACACCCGCAGGTTGATCGGCATGTTGCCGGTCAGCGTGATCGCCACCATCGCCGTGTAGCCCGCCCCGGCGAGGTTCGCCAGCACCGCGCGCCGTCCGCGCAGCCCACGGGCGGCGATGAAGCAAGCAGCCGTGGCCGCCGGCTGCAGGAACGGATCGACCGTCCCGAAGCGCTGGTACATGAGCTTCTCGGCGTGGATCTGCTCCCGGTCCTCGAGTTTCCACAGCGTCGGGTGGACGATGGCCCAGGAGGTCAGCTCGCTGCCCGTCAAGAGGCCGGACAGCACAACGGCGATCGACGGGAGGGCTTCCATCCCTTTACCTCCGAGCTCTTGTCACGATCCCACCACCACCGCTTCGTGGAGATGATTGTGCTCCTGGGGGCAGGTGAGCATCGCCGCTAGCGCACGATCTCCACGCCGCGCCGCTGGACGTAATCGCGCTCGAGCTCACCCAGCTCGGTGGCCGGGGGGTCGCCGTACCAGGTCTCGCGGGCCATGCGGTGCCAGTTGCCCTCCGCGCGCAGCTGCCCCAGCACGGCGAACACGCCGATCTCCACCCGCCGGAACCAGATCTCCTCGGGCGGGACCTGAAGGTCGCGTGCCACGCGGATGCCGTGGGAGATGAACTTGGGGTCCATCACCTGGGCCAGGATCCTGGCCACGTACTCAGGCTCGATCCGCACCTCGCGGTCGGAGAGGAACCAGTCGCCGGCCAGCTTCACCTGCTCGAGCAGCCAGTCGGCGTCGAGATGCTCGCGGCGGTGAACGTAGCCCAGATCGACGACGGCCTCGATGAAGCCCTCTCGGTCGCCGTCGATCACGGCCCGCATGGCTCGCTTGCCGTTCAGAAGCCATTGCTCGGAGACAACCTTGACGTTGCCGAAGTCCAAAAACGCCACCGAGCCGTCGTCGCGCAGCAGGAAGTTGCCGGGGTGCGAGTCGGTGTTGAAGCGCCGGACGTAGTCCATGGAGTGAAAGTAGAAGCGCATCAGGATCTCGCCGATGCGGTCGCGCTCGGCCTGCGGCAGCTCCTGCATCTGTGGGAAGCGCAGGCCGTCGACCCACTCGGAGACCATCACGCGGCGGCGGGAGAGCGAGGTGACGACGTAGGGCACGTAGATGAAGGGGTGATCCCTGTAGGCACGCGCGAACGTCCGCTGGTGCTGGGCCTCGAGCTCGTAGTCGAGCTCCTCGAGCACTAGCTTGCGCACCTCGCCGATCAGCATGCCCGGCTCGATACCCGGCATCATCGCCTTGGCCATCGGGGTGGCGATGGCGGTCAGCCCGGCGGCGGTGCCGAGGTCGGCCTCGAGCGCGTCTGCGATCTCCGGATACTGGATCTTGACCGCGACGCGGCGTCCGTCCGGCAACACGGCCCGGTGGACTTGACCGATCGAGGCCGCGGCCACGGCCTCGTGCTCGAAGTCCTCGAACAGGGATTCCACGGGCTGCTCCCACTCGCGCTCCAGCACCCGGCTGATCTTGTTCCAGCTCATCGCCGGCGCCGAGTCCCGGAGCTGCGCCAGCTTGTCCTGGTAGACGGTGCGGAACTCGGGCGGGATCAGGTCGACATCGATGAACGACGCCAGCTGGCCGATCTTCATCGCCCCGCCCCGCAGCTCGCTGAGTACAGACAGCGTGTTGTCCGCGATGTCCTCGTGTCGGCGCAGCAGCAGCTCCCCGGCGTTGTCCGGCGAGCGGAGCGCGTTCGTGGCCAAAGTGGTGAAGAACCGCACCGAGCTCGGGGCCACGGCCCCGGCGGCTCTCGTGGCCCGGATCAACCTGCCGGTGGGGAGCGCGTCGGCGTCTTGGTCGGGGGGCGGCTCCGCCGATGAGGAATCGGGACGGCTCACTTACCGCAACGCTAGCGACTGAGGATTGGCCTCCCAGCCGTCCGCCAGCGCCGCCCGGACCAGCTCGCGCCACGCTCCGGTGGCGCCGACACGGGCGATCGAGGCGAACAGTTGGAGCGTTCCGCGGGCCGGCCACAGATCCTCCGGCGGCAGCGCGCCGGCGGCGATCAGCTCGCTCAGTTCCCGAGGCCGGCCGAGGAGGCGATCCCGGGCGTCGAGAACGGCCTGGGAGTCAAGCCTGACGGGATCGGGTCCGGCGAGCTCGCCGAGGGCGTGCGAGACCAGCTCGAGCGCACCAGGAGCGTGCTCGGCGGGCAGCGACCCCAGCCGCTCGAGCCCGGCCCCGAACCTGATGGCATCGTCGTCGGCGAATCCCTCCACAACGGCGGTCATGGCGTCCACCCGGTCGGCCTGGATCACCCGGGTGGCCCCAAAGTCGAGGATCGCCAGCCGCCCGTCCTCGAGCACCAGCACATCGTCGGGGTGCGGATCGGCGTGTGCGAGTCCGGCTCTGAGCGCTCCGAGGACGAACACCACCAGCCGCGCCGCGGCCTCATCGGGCTCAGGAGCCTGCCAGAGCGGCGTCCCGTCGATCCACTCCGACACGAGCACACCCTCGTGGGCCAGGCGGGTTAGCGGGGCGGGCACGACGAGCAACGGATGCCGGCGTAGCGCCCGGTGAAAGCGTCGCTGGACGGTTGCCTCGTGCTCCAGGTCGAGCTCGTCGAGGATCCGCTCGCGAAACTCGGCGATCAGAGCACCCGGATCGAGCGCGGGGAACGCCGCGCCGAGCGGCGCGAGCAGACCCTCGAGCAGCGCCAGGTCCTGACGCACCGAGGCGGCGAGGCCCGGGCGCAAGACCTTGACCGCGACCGGTTGGGAGCGAAGGACGCCGCGGTGCACCTGGGAGGAGGCGGTTATTGCCACGGGATCGGGATCCAGCTCGTCGAGCTGATCGCCGGGGGCGGTTCCCCAGGCGTCGCGAAGCGCACGCTCGACGCGCCGAAACTCGATCGGCTGGCGGGTCTGCCCGTGCGCGGCCTCGAGCTCGGTGACGATGTCGTCTCCCCAGGGGCGTGGCACCCACCCCATCTCGATCGAGTCCGCGATGCGGGCCAGCAGCACGCGGCCGCTGGGCGCGGAGCGCGCCAGCCTCAGCCCAATCCGCACCAGGGCGTCGATGCGGCCAAACGTCTCCGGGCTGTCGGGCAAGACGGGGACTCTAGTGGTCGTCGCCGGCCACTAGTCAGGCAGCAGCAGCCCCGGCGTGCGGCGTGGCTTCGTACTCCAGACGCAGGTGGTCTGAGTGGCCGATGCGGCGAAGCTCCGAGTCCAGACTGGCGTACACGTGCTTGGAAACGCCCAGGCCGCAATGCGAGGCCTCAACTTCCACCTGCCGGGCGGCTGGGTCGAGGCAGCTGCGCCAGTTGACGATCCCGTCGCTCCGCGAATAGAAGGACGTGAAGGGGATCTCGTCCGGAAACGGGGCGCGGACATCGCGCCAGAAGGGCTCGCAACATCGTGGGCGATCGCCGGCGGCCAGTAGGCGCCTGGCTCTCGCCAGTAGGGGGCGGGTGACGAGGTTCAGGTTGGTGGCGCCGTCGAACGCCCATTCGTCGCCGCAGTGATGCGTCAAAAGCCGTGGCAGTCCTCGGTCTCCGAGCGATGAGGTCGCCTCGAGCGCCAGGTGCAGCAGCGGATGAACGTAGCGCAGCGGGCTCACCAGCGGCGAGCCCAGCGTGACGATCCCGGCCACGAGGTCAGGCCTTCGCACGGCCAGGGCCCGGGCGAACAACCCGCCGCGGCTCCAGCCGATGATGGCCGCCCGCCGACCGGCTCGGCCCACCGCACGCTCGAGCCGCTGCTCGAGCCGGGCCATCTCCGCTTCCGAGCAGTCGACGTTGACGAGGATTCCGGCGCGCTCGGGGACATAGCTCATGCGCCGCAGCCAGAGGGCCATCGGCAGGAACGTCATGTCCGAGGCGTACACGCCGGGAATGAGTAGTACCGGCATCCCGGGGTCGCTGGTGGGCTCTGGATGCCGGAAGACGCCGGCGCGCAGGAGCGACGAGAGCTCCGCGGTGAGCCGCAGCTCGCGCCAGATCGGCGCGGACGCGGCGACGCTGTCTTCCTCGACGACACCAACGTGGCTCACGGCGATTCCTCCTATGTCCAGACGAGGGCTCTTACGTCCATCGCCAACCTGTCGAATGATATGTCAGTCAAGGGTCGTTTCGCCCCGGATGGCCGCGATCAGCGATGAGTTTCAACATCGGCGGCGGTCATCAGATGGGCAAATGAGAGATTGGAGCTAACTCATGGGAAACCTGGTCATTTCGCAGTTCATCACCGTCGACGGCGTCATCGACGACCCGGGCGGAGCCGAGGGGACGGCACAGGGCGGCTGGGCGTTCAAGTTCGACCGCGGTGGGGACGGCGACAAGTTCAAGTTCGACGAGCTGATGGCGGCCGGCGCGCTGCTGCTCGGCCGCGTCACCTACGAGGGCTTTGCCGCCGCCTGGCCCGGACGCACCGACGAGGGGGGCTTTGCCGACAAGTTCAACTCGATGCCCAAATATGTCGCTTCGCGCACGCTGCGAAACCCGGAGTGGAACAACTCGCACGTCCTACAGGGCGAGCTCGGAGCGGCGGTCCCGCAGCTCAAGCAGGAGGTCGACGGGGACCTGCTCGTCAACGGCAGCGCTGCCCTGTGCCGCGAGCTGCTCGCCGCCGGGCTCGTGGACGAGTTGCGCCTGATGGTCTTCCCGATCCTGTTGGGAAGCGGCAAGCGCCTGTTCGATGACGCGCCCAAGGCCCTGTCGCTGCAGATGCTGGAGTCAAGACCGGCCGGCGAGACGCTGATCGTCCGCTACGGCCCGGCGGCCGGGTGACCCCGCGAGCGGCCGCCACGCCTACAGCACGCTAGCGCGGGCGCATCACGCGCTCGATGATCGGCAGCTTCAGCGCGTGCGGGACATAATGGCTGGCGCGGAGCGTGGTGCGCACCGCGGCGTGCGGGACCACCACGCGGCGGCCTGCGTCAAGGCCGTTCACCCCGGCGCGCGCAGCCTGCTCGGCGGTGATCCAGGCCGCTCTGGGCACCGCCTTCTCGAACGTCTGGCCGCCGGTCACCTGCCAGCCGGAGATGTCCCAGAAGTCAGTGGCCACCGGCCCCGGAGCCAGGGCGGTGACCGTCACGCCGTAACGCGAGAGCTCCTCGTGTAGGGCCTCGGAGAGGGTCAAGACATACGCCTTGGCCGCCGAGTAGCCGGCCGAGTACGGCAGCGGCTGCATGCCGGCGGAGGAGGAGATGTTGAGGATTGCTCCCCGGCGCCGCTCGACCATCTCGGGGACGAATGCCGAGGTGAGCGCGACGACGGCCTCCACGAGCACGCGGACCTGTTCGAGCTCGCGCTCGGAGTCGGACTTGTGAAACGGCCCGTTGGTGGCGAAGCCGGCGTTGTTGACGAGGATCTCTACATCGAGACCGAGATCGGCGATCCGGCCGGGTAGGCGGCCGCGGGCCGCCGGCTTGCCGAGATCGCAGCCGACCGTCTCGGCGCGAACACCGTGCTCGGCCGCCAACTCGTCGGCCAACGTCTTCAGCCGCTCCTTGCGCCGCGCGACGAGCACGACGTTGTGGCCCCGAGCCGCCAGCTCGGCGGCGATGCTGGCGCCGATGCCGGCCGAAGCGCCGGTGATCAGCGCGGCGGACGAAGGCGACGGGGTCGGCAGGGCGCCCATGGCTGAAACCATACGTCAGTCGGGTGTCACCGAGCGAGCGCGGCCGCTCGCCGCGAGCTGTCGCGAAAGCTAGGAGACCGCGATGCCGTCGAAAACCAGGCGGACCATGGCCTCGACGTAGCGTTGTCGCTGCTCAGGCCCGGTCGCTCCCCGCAAAGCCGCGAACAGCTCGGGTAGCGCGAGCGCCGTGATCGCCCGTCCGACGCGCTCGGTGTCGAGGTCAGCCCGGAGGAAGCCACGCCTGACCCCTTGCTCCAGAAACGTGGCCGCGAGGGCCCCGAACGTGTCGAGCAAACCGAGCACGCGCTGAGTCAGCTCGTGGTCGATCGAGGTGGCCTCGAGCAGCACGACCTGCCCCAGTCCCGGGTCTGCCTCCAGCAGCGAAAAGAGCCGCTCGCCGATGTGGCGCAGCTGTTCGCGAAACTGGTCGAGCGTCGTGGCGGGGGTTGCGGCTTCGCGCCTCAGCACCTCCACGATCTGCTCGACGCCGTATTCGACCACCTGCTCGAGGATGTCGCGCTTGTTCTTGAAGTAGCGGTAGAAGGTGCCGTGACCCATCCCTAGCCGCTCTGCGATGTCGGCGATTCCTGCGGCGCTGTAGCCCTTCTCGCAGAACACGTCGTAGGCCGCCTCGATGATCTCCCGGCGCCGGCGTTGGGCGAGCACCTCGGTCGGCGTTCGCCGGCCGTGGGCGGGGGGTTGCCCGGTTGACGGCGCTGGCATCGCTATCGCGTTCCCTGAGAGAGGAACGATACGTCAACCAGGTCGCCGTCGGGGGAAGTAGTGGGCCAGCGGGCGCCTCCCCCCGAACGGGGGGAACTGGGCGCCACCGCTGTACCCGCGCGCGCGTGTGGGCGTAGTTTGGGCCGGCATGTCGACAGCGATCCACATCCCCGGCCAGCGGCAACCGAGCGATGGCATCGCCGCGCCTGTGCGGACGGCCGCGATCGCGTCGCTCGCCACGGAGCTTCCGCCGGAGCGGCTGACGAGCGCCGAGCTCGCCGAGCGCTACGGCATCAGCGAAGACTGGATCCTGGCCAGGACCGGCATCCGCGAACGCCGCCGGGCGAGGGCCGACGAGCGCATCAGCGACTACGCGGCGCGGGCGGGCGCCCGGGCGCTCGAGGCGGCGCAGCTCGAACCCTCGGAGCTCGACCTGGTGATCGTGGCCACGATGACGCCTGACGAGCTCACGCCCAACACCGCGCCGGTGGTGGCGCACGCTCTCGGCGCCTCGCGGGCAGGCACGTTCGACGTGGGCGCCGCCTGTACAGGCTTCCTCTCCGGGCTGTCACTGGGCGCGGCGCAGATCGAGAGCGGCCGCGCCGAGCGCGTGCTGCTGGTCGGGGCGGACTTCGTCACCCGCATCACCGACTACGACGACCGCCGCTCAGCGCCGCTGTTCGCGGACGCCGCCGGTGCGGCCGTGCTGGGCGCGGCCAATGACTCGGGCTGGATCGGGCCGATCGTGCTGGGCGCCGACGGCTCGCACGCGGAGACGATCATTGCCACGCACGCCGAGCGCAAGCTGCGGCTCGACGGTCCCGAGGTCTACCGCAACGCCGTGGCCCGGATGGGGGAGGTGACGCTCGAAGCGGTCGCCCAGGCGGGGCTGACGCTCGATGACATCGACCTGTTCGCCTATCACCAGGCCAACGCCCGGATCACGCGGGCCCTCGGAGAGCGGCTGGGACTCGAGCCGGAGCGCGTCGTGGACTGCATCGAGACGCTGGGCAACGCATCGGCTGCCACGCTCCCAGTGGCGCTCGTCTCGGCGCTCCACGACGGTCGCCTCAAGCCCGGTGCACGCGTGTTGCTGAGCGCGTTCGGCGCTGGCTTCACCTGGGGTGGAGGAGTGATCGAATGGGGCCCGGCGTGAGCACGGCGGCACCGAACGGCACTGCGCTGGTCACGGGCGCATCGCGGGGAATCGGCGCCGCCACCGCCCGCGCGCTGGCCGCCGACGGCTGGGCGGTGGGAGTCAACTACCGCTCTGACCGCGGCCGGGCCGACGACGTCGTCTCGGCGATCGAATCCGACGGCGGCCGGGCGGCCGCGCTCGTCGGTGACGTATGCGATCCGAAGACTCCGGACGAGTTGTTCAGCCGCCTGGAGGAGACCTTCGGGGGCCCGGTGCTGGTGCTCGTCAACAACGCCGGGATCAGCAGGGACGACCTGGCGCCGTCGCTGGGCGACGCCGAGTGGTCCTCGGTCTTGGATACGAACCTGACCGGAGCGTTCCGGCTCACGCGCCGGGCGCTCAGGGGCATGCTGCGGGCCCGGGCGGGCCGGATCATCAACATGTCATCCGTCGTCGGCCTGCGGGCCAACCCGGGCCAGGCCAACTATGCCGCCGCCAAGGCGGGCCTGGTGGCCATGACCAAGACCGTGGCCGTAGAGGTCGCCCGGCGGGGGATCACGGTCAATGCCGTGGCCCCCGGCTGGATCGACACCGAGATGACCGCCACCGTGTCGCCGGAGCTGCTGGCGGAGGTGCCGGCGCGGCGAGCGGGGACGCCCGAGGAGGTGGCGGCCTGCGTGCGCTTTCTAGCCTCCGATGAGGCGAGCTACGTCACCGGCGCCGTGCTCACCGTGGACGGCGGGCTGGCGGCATGAGCTACGTAACCACCTGACCCCAACGCAAAAGGAGCATTTCGATATGGCCACAGTCACCGCAGAGCAGGTCGAGGCGCGCGTCATCGACGCCCTGGCGAGCTTCGGCCCCGACAAGTCGCAGATCACCCGTTCCTCTACCTTCGAGGAGCTCGATATCGACTCGCTCGACCTCGTCGAGCTGGCCCAGATCGTCGAGGATGAGTACGGCGTCGTGCTCAAGGGCGAGGACATGAAAGGGCTCACGACCGTCGGAGACGCAATCGACCTGATCACCTCGCGAGCGGCGTAGGCACTGAGTGAGACGGCAGGTCGTCATCACCGGGCTGGGCGCCGTCACTCCGCTGGGGGTCGGCGCCGGGCCTCTACATGAGCGCTGGGCGAGCGGCGAATGCGGCATCGTCGATGGCGCCGGCGCCTGCAGCGAATTCGAGCCCAAGGAGTTCCTGTCGGTCAAGGAGATCCGCCGGCTCGATCGCTTCTCGCAGCTCGTGATCGTCGCGGCCGGCGAGGCGCTGGGCCAAGCAGGCTGGGAGTCGCTTCCTTACGACCCGCTGCGGATCGGCAGCATCATCGCCACCGGCATCGGCGGCATCGAGACGGTCGAGACCCAGCACGACGTCATGCGGGACAGAGGCGCCAAGCTCGTATCGCCGCTCGGGATCCCGCAGTACATGCCAAACGCCGGCGTGGCCGCGGTGGCGATGAAGTACGGCCTGCAGGGCCAGAGTTACGGTGTTGTCTCAGCCTGCTCGAGCGGGGCCCACGCCGTCGGCTCGGCGATGCGCATGATCCAATACGGCGACGCCGACGCTGTCGTGGCGGGCGGCTCCGAGGCCACCCTGACCGCGTTCGGGTTTGCGTGCTTCAACTCGATGCAGGCGCTGTCGCCGACCGGCATCTCGCGTCCCTTCGACGCCCGCCGCGACGGGTTTGTGATGGGCGAGGGCGCGGGCGTGTTGGTCCTGGAGGAGGCCGCAGCCGCCAGGGCGCGGGGAGCGACGATCCTGGCCGAGGCTGTCGGCTACGGGTCGACGTCCGACGCCTACCACCTCACGGCCCCAGAGCCCACCGGCACCGCGGCCGCCGCGGCGATCGAGCTGGCGCTGGCCGACGCCAGCTTGGGCCCCGGCGACGTTAGCTATGTCAACGCGCACGGAACCTCCACCCAGCTGAACGACGCGGCGGAGACCGCCGCACTGAAGCGAGCGCTCGGTGAGGAACGCGCCAAGCATGTCCCAATCTCCTCGACCAAGTCGGCGATCGGGCACCTACTGGGAGCGGCCGGCGCGGTCGAGGCGGTGGCCACGGTGCAGACGCTCGTCACGGGCGTCATACCGCCGACGCTGGGCTACGAGGTCCCCGACCCGGAGCTCGACCTGGACTACGTCCCCGGCGAGGCGCGGCCGCTGCTGGCCGCCAACGGCGCGGGCCGCGTGGCGGTCTCCAACTCGTTCGCCTTCGGCGGCCACAACGTGGCCCTGGTCCTGCGCTCGGACGGTGCATCAACGTGAGCGCCACCGCCTCGATCCGCGAAGCAACGACGCCGCTCGAGCGTCTCGAGGCGCTGTGCGATCCGGGCAGCGTCAACGTGCTGCGCTCACGCGTCAGGTCTTCAAGGCTGGGGGCGCGGGCGGTGGCCGGCGACGGCGTCGTCGGCGCCACCGGGGCGGTTCAGGGACGCCCGATCGTGTGCTACGCCCAGGATGGCTCGTATCTCGGCGGCTCGCTCGGAGAGCGTCACGCCGAGACGATCGTGCGCGTGCTGCAGCTGGCCGAGCGGGCGCGTGTGCCGGTCGTGGCCTTCGTCTCCTCGGGTGGCGCGCGCATGCAGGAGGGGACCGCGGCGCTTGCCGGCTATGGACGGATCTTCCGCCATTCGGTGGGGCTGAGCGGCCTGGTTCCGCAGGTCTCTGTCGTCTCGGGCGCGTCGGCCGGCGGCGGGGCATACTCGCCGGCGCTGACCGACCTGATCCTGATGACCGAGGACGCGGCGATGTTCCTGACCGGGCCGGGAGTGGTGCGCGACGCGCTCGGCGAGCAGATCGAGGCAGCCGAGCTCGGCGGACCGCGCGTACACGAGCGAAATGGCGTCTGTCATCTGGTGGAGCGCGACGAGGACAGCGCCGCCCGTCGTGTCCGCGAGCTGCTGGGCTATCTGCCTTCGTGCAGCTCCCAGGCGCCGCCCCGGACGACGCCGGAAGCGCCGGAGCTGGCAGACCCGGCCGGGGCCGTGCCCCCAGAGCCGCGGCGGGCCTACGACGTGCGCCACGCGCTGAAGGGGATCGTCGACAACCGCTCGCTGCTCGAGCTGTGGCCCCGCTGGGCACGCAACGTGGTCACCGCCCTTGCCCGACTCGACGGACGTCCCGTGGCGGTCGTCGCCAATCAGCCGCATTTCCTGGGCGGAGTGCTGGACGCCGCCGGCTCCGAGAAGGCGGCGCGGTTCGTGCGATTCTGCGATTCCTTCGGACTGCCGCTGATCGCGGTCGTCGACACGCCGGGGTTCATGCCCGGCTCGCGGCAGGAGGGCGCAGGCGTGATCAGGCACGGTGCCTCGCTCGTGCGCGCGTTTGCCGCCGCTCGGGTGCCGAAGCTCACGGTGGTGCTGCGCAAGTCCTACGGAGGCGCGTACATCACGATGAACTCGCGCGATCTGGGCGCCGATCTGGTCCTGGCCTGGCCGGATGCCGAGCTGGGGATCATGAGCGCGCGGGCGGCGGTCAAGATCACCGCCCGGCGCCAGCTGCGCGCCGCCGAGGACCCGGAGGCCGAGCTGGCCCGGCTGGCGTCCGGGTACGCGGACGAGCATCTGGCGGCCGACGCCGCGGCCGCGTCCGGGTTCGTGGATGAGATCATCGCGCCGCCGGATACCCGGGATCGCCTGATCGGGGCGCTGGGGACGCTGGCGGAGGCTGGGGCGTGATCCTGGCCGACAAGCGCCTGCTGATCACCGGCGTCATCACCAAGGACTCGATCGCTTTCCATGTCGCCGAGCGGGCCCAGCGCGAAGGAGCGACGATCGTCCTGACGAGCTTCGGTCGCGTGCGACGGTTGACCGAGCGGGCGGCGGCGCGCCTGCCGGAGCCGGTCGACGTGCTTGAACTGGACGTCAACTCCGAAGAAGACCTGGTGGCGCTCACCGACTCGCTGCGCGAGCGCTGGGGTCACGTGGACGGCGCCCTTCACGCCATCGCGTTTGCCCCCGAGGACGCGCTCGGGGGGAAGTTCATGAGCACGCCGGCCGAGAGCGCGGCGGCGGCTTTTGGGACTAGCGCGTTCTCGCTCAAGGCCCTGGCCGCCGCGGTCGAGCCGTTGATGAACGGCGGCGGGAGCATCGTGGGGCTCGACTTCGACGCCTCCGTTGCCTGGCCGATCTATGACTGGATGGGGGTGGCCAAGGCGGGGCTCGAGTCCGTCTCTCGCTACCTGGCGCGGGACCTGGGCCCGCGCGGCATCAGGGTCAACCTGGTTGCCGCCGGCCCGCTGGGCACCGTCGCAGCGCGCGGCATCCCCGGCTTCGACGGCCTCGCGTCGCTGTGGCGAGCGCAGGCGCCGCTCGGCTGGGACGAGGCCGATCCGGGCCCGGTGGCGGCCGCGGTCTGCTTCCTGCTGTCCGACTATGCGCGCGCCGTCACCGGCGAGATCCTGCACGTAGATGGCGGCTTTCACGCCCTGGGCGCCCCCGTGCGCCCGCCGGAATAAAAACGGGCGCCCCTGGGCCTGAAGGCCCGGGGCGCCTATATGTGGCTCATCTGAAGAGGTCCTCTGACTCTGGACGGATCAGCGCCGCGGCGCCGGGGCCGTCGTCGGCCGTGATGTGGCGCTCGGCGCCGCGGACGAGCACGACCGGCTGGCGCGAGTCCTTGCAACGGACCATGTCCGCGGCGGCGGCGAGCTGGTCGGCGACCGCGATCCAGGTGGCACGGAGCTCACGCCCCGCGGCGTCGAGCCGCCCGCGCCAATCCTCGAGCGGCGCGAGGCCGGCACAGCCGATCGCCACCTCCGCCTGGCCGTGGCGCCAGGCGCGACCGAACGAGTCGGTGACAAGGACCGCGGGCGAGGCGCCCGTGCGAGCCCGAAGCTCGGCGCGTAACGCTCGGGCCGAAGCGTCGGGGTCACGGGGCAGCAGCACCAGCGTGCCCGGCGCCGAGACGTTCGAGGCATCGACACCGGCATTGGCGCACACAAAGCCGTGGCGGGTGACGCAGATCATCACGCCGCGCGCGGCCCGCAGCACCTGGCGCGACTCGTCGAGCACGGCCTGAACATGCCGGGCATCCTTGCCCAGCGCCTCGGCGAGCCCGCGTGCCCGCTCCGAAGGCTCGATCGACGACAGGGCGCGCACGCTGCCCTCGGACTTCGAGACCACCTTGTGGGCCACCACCACGACGGAACCGTCGTCGAGCGTTTCGGACGGCGCCGCCGCTGCGATCAGCTCCGCGAGGTCATCGCCTGGGCGGACCTCCGGTAGGCCATCAAGCGCCAGCGCCGAGAGCATCAGCCATCGCCTCCCCCCATCCGTCGCAGCAGGCCCCGGGTGTGTGCCGCGCCTCCATGGCGCACGGCAAAGGTCGAGCGCAGCTCATCGAGATCCTCCGGCGTATCGACGTCTAGCGCCAGGGTGGGTACCTCGAGCGCCGTGTGGAAGACGCCGGACGCCACGCACTCGCCCTCGTGACGCTCGCGACTGCCCGGACCGAAAGAGGGATCGATGACGTCCGGGGGCGTCAGCAGCAGGGCGTTGGTGCCGGAGCCGTGACGGTCCGGAACGATCAGGACCGACGGCGTGGGCACCTCGCGGCCGACCAGCTGGTCGACCTCGGCCGGGTCGAGCAGGGGGCAGTCAGCCGGCACCAGCAACACGCGTTCGATGCGCTGGTCGAGCGCATAGCGAACGCCGCGTGCGGCGGCGTAGTTATGCCCGCGGTCGTCCTCGCCGAGCAGCGCCGCGCCGTAGGCGCCGGCCAGGCGCTGCGCGGCGCGGTCGGTGCTGACGACGAGCACCCGGGCGACCGTCCGCGCCCGACGCAGTGAAATCAGCACGTCGGCGAACATGGCCTCGGCGAGCATCCGCCGCGGAGCCGGCTCGAGCCCTGGTTCGAGTCGCTGCTTGGCGTCCTTGAAGCTCTTGACAGGGAGGACGGCGAGTGTCGACATCGCGATCTAATTGCCCAGGCCGAGCGCAAACGCCAGCGTGCGCTCCGCCAGGCGCTTGCGGCCGTCCGCGCCTGCCATCAGCACGTCGGTTTCCAGCAATGGCAGCGCCGCGGTGCGCTCATCGGCCACCAGTCCGCTCAGCAGGTCGCCGTAGTAGCCGGCGATCCCCGCGGCGCTCAGCTCGTGCCCCGCCCAGTGCATGAACGGCACGGTGGCGGGCTTGAGCACTTCGCCGCGGACGACCGGGCTGACCGCAACGACCGGCGCGGCACTGCTTTTCAGTGCCCGCCGCATTCCGGGGAGGGCCAGGATCGGCCCGATGGAGATGACCGGGTTGGACGGACCGATGACGATCGCTTGGGCCGCGGCGACCGCCTCGAGCACCTCAGGTGTCGGCGTGGAGGCGGCGGCGCCGGCGAACGACACATCTTCCACGGGGCCCTCGGAGCGAGCTCTGATCATGAACTCCTGAAACGGCCACCATCGATCGTGCGCCAGCACCTTGGTGCGGACCGGGTCGTCGCTCATCGGCAACACCCGTGCGCGGACGCCGAGTGCGGCGGCGATCGCGGCCTGGGCGACAGTGAGCCTGGCCCCGTCCGCCAACCGCCGTGCGCGCTCCAACCCGATCGCCAGATCCCGGTCGCCGAGGCTGAACCAGACGTCCACGCCCAGCGTCTTGAGGCCCTCCATAACCGCGAAGCTGTCATCGCGGAGGCCCCACCCCCGGGCGTCGATCCGATCGGCCAGCCAGAACGTCACCAGATCAGGATCGGGCGAGACATAGGCGCCGTAGATCTCGACATCATCGCCGGTGTTGGCGACCACCACCAGCTGCTGCGGGCCGATGACGTCCAGCAGCCCGCGGGCCAGCTTCGCGCCGCCGGAGCCACCAGCGAGCACGACGACCGGGGCGCTCACCGCTCCGCGTCTGCTCTTGAGCGGTCCCCTAGGCCGGTGATCCGGATGCCCGCTCTGACCTTGTGGCGCACGTTGATCGAGATGATCAGGGGCGTCAGCTGCTCGAGGATCCGCGCCAGCTCGAGCGGTCCACAGTCGACCGGACGGAGGCCCGGGATGCGCTCGATCAGCTCCACGAGCTCCTGCTTGTCAGCCTTGCAATCGCCGCAGATCAGCACGTCCTCGTCGAGCTCGTGATGGAGATCGGTCAGCAGTGAGGCGCTAACCGAATGAAACGCGGAGACGACGCGGACGTCCTCGGGCGCCATCTCCTGCGCCTGCTGCGCGGCCGATCCCTGCCAGACGCCCAGCGTACGGGTGGCGCGGCCGCTCACCGCCGCCGCGAGCGGAACCGTGGTGTCGACCAGCAGCTGCCCCTCCCGCAGCGACCCCTTCAGATTCGTGAGCGTCTCGGACTGGCTGCGAAACGGCACCGAGAGGATGACCACCGATGTACGCTTCACGGCTTCCTGGTTGACCAGGCCGATGAACGAACCGCTCTCCACGATCCCCTGGGCGCGCTCCGCCGCCTCCCGAGCACGGGTCTCGTCACGCGAGCCGATGACGACCGGGATCTGCTCGCGACCGAGTCGCAGCGCCAGGCCGAAGCCGAGCGCCCCGGTGCCGCCGACGATGGAGACCGCTTCGGGCATGGCGGCGGAGTCTATGTTTCCTCGCTCCAGGTGGTGCGTTGCGCCTTGAGCTGAAGCGCCGGGTGGTGCTCGTCCCGGCGCTGTGCGCCTGTCTCGCGCTGCTGCTGTCGGCCGGGGCGGCCAGCGGGCGCTCATTGCGCGCGCACCCCGCCAGCGAGCCGCCCCCGAGCATCGCGTCCGCCAGTCTCACCCAGGACGGCCAGAACCTGGTGTGGCGAGCGCAGCTCAGCCGACCGTTCTCAGCCGCCTCGCTGGAGCGCGACAGCGCCGCGCTGTGCCTGTTGCTCGAGCGCGCATCGAACGGACAAGTGACCGGAACGCTGTGCCTCGTCCCGGGTCGCAACAACCGCCCGCCCGATCGGCTCGAGCTCGGCGGCGGTTCTGGCCGGGGGACGATCATCGCTGCCACCGTCACCCGTCCGAGCGCGGCCAGCCTGGCGGCTTCGTTCCTGCCGACGAGCGCCGGACTCGGCTACCAGCCGCTGCGGTGGCAGGTCCGCGTCCAGAGCACCGCCAGCACGTGCCTCGGCGCGTGTGCGGCGCTGACGCCGAGCCAACCCCAGCTGTTGAACGTGCGCGCCGTGAAGCTCGTGGGCTGCGTGGCCAAGGGGCCCAACTTCGTCTTCCACGGCCCGACCAACGTGCGCGACATCGCGCTGGCGTTCGACGACGGCCCGTGGAATGACACGCCTCAGTTCCTCTCGCTGCTGGAACGCGAGAACGTCCCGGCGACGTTCTTTCAGATCGGCGAACAGATCGCCCAGTACGGCGGAAAGGGGGGCTCTATCGAGCGGCGGATGCTGCGCGACGGCGACATGATCGGCGACCACACCTGGACGCATCCGAACATGCCGACGCTCTCCTCCTCTGCGCAGCGCTCCCAAATCGCGTTGACGGCGGCGGCCATTACTCGCGCTACCGGTGGGTTCCGCCCGTGCCTGTTCCGCGCCCCCTACGGAGCCACCAGCCCGGGGCTGATTTCGCTGGTTCGCTCGATGGGCATGACCACGATTCAGTGGAACGTTGATCCCCGCGACTGGGCGACGCCCGGCGTGGAGGCGATTGCGAGCAACGTCATCAACAACGCCTCGGGCGGCGCGATCCTGGAGATGCACGACGGCGGTGGAAACCGCTCACAGACGCTCGCGGCGCTGCCGACCATCATCAACACGCTGCGCCGTCGCGGCTTCAAATTCGTGACGGTCACGCAGATGCTGGGGTACAGCTTGATCTATAAGTAGGTAGATGACTTCACTACCTGCCTCGGTGCGGATCAGAGAGGTCGGTCCGCGAGACGGGTTCCAGAACGAGCCCGAGGTGATTCCCACCGCCGACAAGCTCAGGTTGATCAAGATGCTGGGCGCGGCCGGGCTGCGGCGGATAGAGGTCACGAGCTTCGTCCGCCCCGACGTGATCCCGCAGCTCGCCGACGCCGAGGAGGTGCTCGAGGGCGTGAGGCTCCCGCCGGAGGTCGCGGTCAGCGTGCTGATCCCCAACGAGCGGGGACTGGAGCGGGCGCTGCGCTATCGCCAGCGCTTTCAGGAGATCAACGGATTCCTGTCGGCGTCGGAGACGCACAACCAGAAGAACGTCGGCCGCTCGATCGAGGAATCGCTCACAGGTCTGGAGCGGACGTTCGAGCGGGCCCGCGCCGAGGGCCTGCGCTGCGAGGGCGTGATCTCTGTGTCGTTCGGCTGTCCCTACGAGGGGCACGTCCCGCCCGAGCGGGTGCTGGCGATCGCCAGGCGGCTGGCGGACGCGGGGGCGGCGGAGATCGGTTTCGGGGACACCACCGGCATGGCCAACCCCCTCCAGGCGCGCGACTTCTTTCGTGCCGCGACGGAGGCCCTGCCCGGTCTCGAGCTGACCGCCCACTTCCACAACACGCGCGGCCAGGGCTTGGCGAACGTGCTGGCAGCGCTGGAGGTGGGAGTAGAGAGCTTCGAGTCCTCGTTTGGCGAGCTGGGCGGCTGCCCGGTGCCGCCAGGCGCCACGGGGAACATCGCCACGGAAGACCTGGTCTCGATGCTGGATGAGATGGCGATCGCCACCGGCATCGACCTGCGTGCGCTGGTCGAGGCCTCGACCGTGGCGCAGGCGGTGCTCGGACGCCCGCTCTCGAGCCACGTCCTCACCGCCGGGCCAGTGGAATGGGCCGGCCAATAGCCTGCTGGTCACCGTGACGGAAACCGATCACAGCTCGGCGCTGGACGACGCCACCGCGCGGTCGCTCGCCGGCGGCCCCGAGCGACACCGCCAGCGTGCCGCCGAGCAGGAAAAGCTGCCGGTGCGCGAGCGAGTGGCGCGACTGCTGGACCCGGACTCATTCTCCGAGGAGGGATTGCTCGCCTCGCTCGATGCCGGCGGCGAGGGCGCGGCGGGCGTGGTCACGGGCCTGGGGACGATCGGCGGGCGGACTGTTGCCGTGATGGCGAACGACCCCACTGTCAAGGCCGGCTCGTGGGCGCCTAAGACCGTGGAGAAGATCTTGCGCATACAGGAGCGGGCGCTGGCGGTCAGCTGCCCGCTCGTCTACCTGGTCGATTCGGCCGGGGCGCGGATCAACGAGCAGGTGGAAATGTTTCCCGGACGGCGCCACGCGGGCCGGATCTTCTTCAACCAGGTCCGCCTGTCCGGGGTCGTGCCCCAGGTATGCGTGCTGTTCGGCCCCAGCGCGGCCGGTGGCGCATACATCCCGGCGTTCTGCGACATCGTGATCATGCGCGACGGCAACGCCTCCATGTACCTGGGCTCGCCGCGAATGGCGGAGATGGTGATCGGCGAGAAGGTGACCCTGGAAGAGATGGGCGGCGCGCGGATGCACACCTCGCGGAGCGGTGTGGGACACGCGCTGGTCTCGAGCGACGAGGAGGGGGTAGAGCTGGCGCGCAGCTACCTCGGCTACTTCCCCTCGAACTTTGCTGCGCAAGCACCCGGCGCGCCGCCAGCGCCGCCCGCGTCCCAGCAGCCGATCGGCGAGCTGATCCCGGCCGATGAGAACAAGCCGTTCGACATGCGGGACCTGCTGAACTCGCTCCTCGACGCCGATTCGTTGTTCGAGGTCCACGCCCGCTGGGCGCGTGAGGTGATCGTCGGCTACGCGCGGCTCGATGGTCGCGTGATCGGCGTCGTCGCCAACCAGCCCAAGGTCAAGGGGGGCGTGCTGTTCGTCGACTCCTCGGACAAGTGCGCCCGCTTTATCTGGACTTGCAACGCCTTCAACATCCCGCTGCTGTTCCTGGCCGACGTTCCGGGCTTCATGATCGGAACCCAGGTGGAGCGCGAGGGCATCATCCGCCACGGCGCGAAGATGATCAGCGCGGTCTCGGAGGCCAACGTCCCGAAGCTCTCGGTGATCGTGCGCAAGGCCTACGGCGCCGGGCTGTATGCGATGGCGGGTCCGGCGTTCGATCCAGACTGCTGCTTGGCGCTGCCCACGGCCTCGATCGCCGTGATGGGGCCGCAGGCGGCAATCAATGCTGTCTATTACAACCAGCTTCAGGCCATCGAGGATGATGCCGAGCGCGCCGCGCGTACGGAGGAGCTGCGTCGTGAATACGCGCGGGACATCGACATCCTGCACCTCGGCTCCGAGCTGGTGGTCGACGCGGTCATCCCACCGCAAGACCTGCGCCGCGAGCTCGTGGCGCGGTTTGCGCGGTTGGCGGGCAAACAGCGCGAATGGCCGGCGAAGCGCAATCCGGTCACGCCGGTGTAGAGCCCGCGGTCGGTGTGCGCTTGGCCGGTGCGGCCCGACTACCGAGGTAGGCGTCTATCTGGTCGACGAGCAGTAGCCCGAACTCCACCACGCGATCGACGGCGCGGGCGTCGATGCTGTCGGGCGTGTCCGCGCGCTGGTGCGATCTTGGCGCCATCCCCAGCGGGTCACGAGCGGCGAGCGCGATGGCGGGCAGCCGGCGCCAGCGTGCCGCCAGCGCGGGCGTGCTGCCGCGGCCACGGTAGGGACGGGCATCCGCCTGTGACTCATCGCGGGCTACCGTCGCGGACAGCGCGCGCAGCTGGCGAAAGTAGGCCAGCGGCACCAGCGCGCCGTCGCTGACGAACCACACCGGGCTGCCGGCCCCTGATGCGCCGATGCCGAGCACGATCGTGTTCGGTGCGCGCCTCGAGGAGCGCCGGGACCGCAGATAGGAGCGAAGCCCGATCCCATCACCGTCGCTGGCCCCTTGAAGAACGAGGTCGACGCTGAGCCGCCGGGGGGCGGCCGCGTCCAGGGCGTTCACGAGCGCAACCGCTGCGCCGACGCCGCTGGCGTTGTCGTTTGCCGCCGGCCCCCATCCCGCCGTAGCCAGCTCGAGCAGCGCCGCCAGCGCAAGCACCAAGCCCACGGTGGGTACCAGCTGCACGGCGCCCAGCACCGCCGCCTTGTGGCCGGCGACCTTGAGGATTGCGATGACCAGCACCCAGATGAGCGCGATCGCCAGCCAGCCGAGCCACCCTGGAGCCCGCCTTGCGCTGACGTTCGCCAGGGCGGCGGCGGCGCGCCTGATGCTGGTGCGGTGGACGAGTCCGGTTCTGCCGGCGTCGTAGTTGGAGGTGATGATCAGCCGCACGCGGTCAGGGTCGTCGCTTGGGCCCGGGGTGCCCTCGCTGACAACGTTCTGGCTGGCGTGCTCCGGCGTCAGCCGACGGCCGAGTGAGAAGCCGGTCAGCGCGTCGGCGAGAAGCGACAGAAGCGCCGCCAGCACCATGGCGCCTCCCACTCGGGCTGAGGTCGTGGCCACCAAGCTCCCTGCCAGACCGAGTGCCGCGTGCCAGGCGTGGGCCAACGCCCAGTTCGGTCGGCACCAGAAGGGCTCGACCACCGTTGCTCGCTGCCTCTGGATACGTTCGCGGTCCAGCACGGAGGCCAGCTCGGCCGCGGCCCGCCGCTCGGCGTCGGTTCCGGCGCCGCGGTTCTCAAAGCTCGCCAATGTGGCGATGGTCTCGGCCGGTCGCATGCGGCGGCCATGCTAGAACGGCGCCGATGAGCGACGCTGAGCTTCTGGCCGTGGGGCGCCGATGACTGAGGCGGAGCTCCTGGGGGTGGGGCGCGAGGCCGCGGCGGCCGCGGCCCGCGAGCTTCGTCAGCGCTTCGGGCGCCACGAAGGAGTGCGCGCCAAGAGCACGCCCACCGATCTCGTCTCAGACGCCGACCTGGCGGCCGAGTCGGCGATCCGCTCGGTGCTGAGCTCACAGCGGCCGGAGGACGCGATCCTGGGGGAGGAGGGGGGAGCGACGTCGGGCGGCGATGGCCCCGTGCTGGGCGACCGGTCGGACGGCGGCCTGGATGAGCAGCTTCGCTGGATCATCGATCCCCTCGATGGCACCGTCAATTTCCTGTTCGGGATTCCGCTGTTTGCCGTCAGCGTGGCGTGCGAGGACTCCTCGGGCACAGTGGCCGGCGTGGTGCTTGATCCCGTGCACGACGAGTGCTTTGAGGCGACACGCTCGGGGAGCGTCATGCTCAACGGCGAGGAGCTCGAGATCCCCGAGCGGGCTACGCAGCTTTCCTACGCGATGGTCGCCACCGGCTTCGACTACAACGCGGCGGTGCGGGCCCGCCAGTCATCAGTCGTCTCGCGGGTCCTGCCGAGGGCCAGAGACATCCGCCGCGCGGGCGCCGCCGCCCTCGATCTCTGCTGGTGCGCGTGCGGCCGCTACGACGCCTATTACGAGCGAGGCGTAAAGACCTGGGATCTGGCAGCGGGCGCGCTCGCAGCCGAGCGGGCCGGACTGGTGGTCCGCGAGCTTCCGCAGGACGGCGAGGATCCAGCGGGGGTGGTCGTAGCGCCCCCGGCGCTGATCGACGAGCTGTACGAGCTGGTGGGGAGTTAGAGGCCGTTAGCGCTGCTGCCGCGCCGTGCTCGGCGCGGATCGCCGCTCTACACTCGCCGCTGAGCGCGGCGGTGGAGGAACGGCAGACTCGATGCGCTCAAAACGCATTGTCCGAAAGGACGTGTGGGTTCGAATCCCACCCGCCGCACTGGTTACGACAACCGCGAAGGACCGCGGGCTCGCTTACGAGCAGCGCATTCCGGCGCGTGGTCATTGTCGTGCGGGATGCTCCGGTGCTGGCAGCCAAGCCCGATCCTTTGGTTAAGGCAGCCTGGGTTCTACTCATTGGAACTAACTCCTACCGCGGTCACCCCTTGGGCTCAAGACGTTGGGGCGTTGCAACGAGCTTGCGAGCACGCGCTCGCGAGATGGTCGGTCGGCTTGGCGGAGAACTCGTCTCGCGCCGGCGAACTCGACGGCAACCCATCGGCTCATGCTCCATGGGTTTCATCCGATCAGGGTGATGCTGGGGGGACGAGTTGAGGTAGCGTCGCGGTCGCAGTGAGTTGCCGAGCGGCCCTCGAGCGTGAGCAGCCCACGGCGTTGCGTAGCGAGGCACTTCAGCCAACGGTCATGGAGTCAGAGCCAATGTGCGATGGCCAAAGTCACATGGGGAGATGGAGTCGGTGGCCTCGGATCGAACGACAAGTGCGCGTCACCCGAGCTACAGCTTCGGCGCGTTACCGATACACGACGAATCGCAAGCAAACGTACGGATGACGGATTGGAGGCAGACGACATGGTGCTAGCTACTACATATCCCTTCCTCAGCATCTTCTGGACAATGCTGATCTTCGTCTTCTGGGTGCTCTGGATCTGGTTCGTGATCACTGTCCTCCTCGATATCTTTCGCCGGACCGACCTCTCCGGTTGGGGCAAAGGGGGATGGACGGTGTTCGTGATCGTGCTCCCATGGCTCGGCGTGCTGGTCTACCTGATTACGCAAAGCGCCGGGATGACAGAGCGGCGGGCTTAGTAATCGACAGCTGCTCTAGGCCCCAGGCCGCTGGTCCTAGCCCTAACCGACGGCGATCGCAACGTCGGCGATCAGTTTGGCCACGCTTGCGATTCTGTGGGATCGCGTTATCCGGGGCATCATCGCGCCGTGTCAAAGCAGCCACGGTTCGGACGTGACCCCTTCCGGCGTGATGCAGCAGCGTGTCCTGGCTCGCCCCGGCGCACGGTGATCGTGGCGGTCAGTCCTGCCCTGCTTCCGGCACGAGCATCGCGTGCGTGGCGCCGCCTTCCCTGCAATGCGCGGCAGGCAGATCGGCGAGAGCGGCGGGAACCGGTCTGGCCAACCGCGTGCTCGGTCGGCGACAGCGCTCAGATCACGATCGTCACTAGGATCGCGGTTGTCGCGATCAGCACGGTGGCCGCCGTCAACAGGCCGAACGCGCGCGTTTGTAGGTCGGCGGACATTCGAGACTTGCGACGCCCGGGGTAGATCCTCTGCCCGTGGCGCCAAGTCAGCGCGGAAATGGCGGCCATCCCGATCGCGCTCCCGACGCCGAGCGCAGGCACGTGCCCGACGAACGCGGCGCGCGCAACCAACGTGCCGCTCGCTGCCATGTTCAGGGCCGACCGTGTCCACGCCAGCGCGGTGCGCTCCCGTGCGAGCCCGCGATCGTCCCTATCGGACGTCGGCGTAGTGGCGCGGGCACTCGACCGAGATCGCGGCGGGCTCAATGCACCAGTCGGTCGACCACTGCCACGATCCCACCGAATACGGCGATCGCGGCGATCCCCCCTGTCAGCACGCGCGGCATCCACGAGTAGCGCAGAGGCTGGCGCAGACGCATCGCCCGCTCGCTGTCCTCCCAATGCAAGTAGCTCGCGAGTGCCAGCGCGGCGCCGAGCACGATCAGCGGCACCGCGATGACCAGCCGCAGTCCGTGGAGGTTGAACTTCAGGAACTGCGCGACCGCCAGGCCAGCGGCGATTAGCGCCAGCGCGGTCCGGTTCCAGGCGAGGAAGGTGCGTTCGTTGGCGAACGTGAACCGCGGATCGGGGTTGCTCCCGGTTTGCTCGAGGCGCCGCTCACGCCGAGCGCCAGACGCCAGCCACCGCCGCACCGAACGGCCGTCGCTCGCCGCCGCCTCGCCGCTTCCTGACGCTTGCGGTCGAGTCGCCCCGGTGTGCTCACTCGTCTCGGCATCCGTTTCCGCGCTGGCGTCGCCCACTCCTGGAATTCTCCTACCTCAACCCAAAGGCGTACGGGAAATCGAATGTAATCGCCGTGGCAAGCCGACCTTTGCTAGATCCGCCAGTGCGATCGCGACTCGGGTTTGACCATCGGCGCTAGTCGCCCTTATACGAACTCCCGATCCGTCGTCGGGACGATCTCCCGCCCTAGCGGAGTGAGGGAGACCGGTATCAGCTTGAAATTCGCCAGGCCGAGCGGGATTCCGATGATCGTCAGGCACTGTGCGATGCCGGTGATCAGATGCGCGAGCGCCAGCTCCCAGCCGAACAGGATGATCCACAGGACATTGCCGATCGTCGAGCCGGCGCCGGCATCTGACCGGCGGACGATTCTGCGACCGAACGGCCACAGCGTGAAGGCCGCGATCCTGAAGGCCGCGAGCCCGAATGGGATCGTGATGATCAGGATGAAGGCGATGATCCCGGCGAGCACGTAGAGGAGAGCCAACCACAAGCCCGCAAAAACGAACCAGATCACATTCAGGATGAAACGCAAGGTCTGACCTCCGTCGTTGACGCGCCTGGCGCCATATACAAGTTAAGCGCACTGCTAGCAGATCGGGCGCGCTGCCCGTGGCGTGCGTCGATGGTGGACGCGTTGGCTTTCTCTCGCGCGCGTGTGAAGACGTCGTTCGCAGCTGATCACGGCCACAAGCGATGCCGACCGGTTCGCGCTGTCGGCCGCAATCCGGCCACTAGCGCATGATTGAAGTGCCGATGAACATTGGCGATTGCGACGTGTCCGAACCCACCCGCCGCATCGCTACAGAAGCGCGCGGGAGGTGGCGGCGTTCCCGGTTTCCACTTCCCGGCGCGGCGCTTTGCTCGACTATGCCGGGGTCGGCTCAGCGGGCGGCCTGATCGGCGGGCGCCCGCGGCGCTTGGCCTCGTCGATCGGTACCTCGAGTTCGACGTTCCATCCCTGTGAGAAGCCCTGCATGGAGAACAGGATCAGGAGCACCTGCACGGGAATCAGGAGCACAACGACCAAACCGATCGTGTCGGGAGTGAGTCCTTTGCCGCCGAAGATCGACTGCGCGGAGGCGAAGCCGGTCTTGCTCCGATCGAACCAGCTGGTGGCCGACGCTGAGCCGAACTGTCCGGTGCCGGCGATCAGCACAACCATCAGAAGCAGAATCGCGAACGCGGCGACTATCGGCAGCAGCCCGCGGTTCCAGCGGAAGATGTAGAAGGCGCAGACGAGGTAGATGAAGCACCAGGCGAAGTTGAGCGGCTTCAGTCCCTGAAGCTTCGACCAGCCACCGAAGGTCACGATCAGCATCAGCGCCACCGACGCGAGCAGGATCAAGATGACGATCATCTTGGTCACCTTGCAGATGACCTTGTCCCGGTTCGGGTGAATCACCGTGTAACCAGGACGCAGGGTCCGAGCCGCAGGCATGCCGCGGACCATAGCCGCTGCGGCGCGCGTTTGCAGCAGTTCTGGGGTTTTTAGGGATGCCGCTTACGGGCGGGCGCCTAGACTGGATCGCGACACGCGGGCGTGGCGCAATTGGCTGACGCGCCGGCCTTAGGAGCCGGTGGGCGAAAGCCCTTGGGGGTTCGAGTCCCCCCGCCCGCACTCGGCGCCCCGTTGCATCGCAGCTCTTGCGCCGCTGGCGGCTACCATCAGCGCGTCCCAGGGGAGTGAGCTAGTGGTTACGCGCATGGTCTCCAAAACCATGAACCCGGGTTCGAATCCCGGCTCCCCTGCTCACTAGCGTTCGGCCGGTGCTGCGGTAGAGGACATAGGATCGGAGCTGCGTGACCTCACACACCGTCTATCGCACGTTCAACACCTCGAAGCGGCGCGAGTTCGTACGGATCACCGAGGACGTGGAGGATGCGGTCCGCGAGGCGGGGATCAGTGAGGGGATGGTGCTCGTCTCAGCGATGCATATCACGGCTGGAGTTTGGGTCAACGACGACGAGCCCGGGATCCAGGCCGACGCGCTCGAGTGGTTGGACAAGGTTGCGCCGCCCAGCTGGCAGGAGCCCGACGGCGACGTGGCGCGGGAGCTGTTGCCGAACCCGGGCGACTACCGCCATCACCGCGGGGGAGAGGACAACGGCGATGCGCACCTGAAGAACCTGCTCGTCCACCATCAGGTGATCCTGCCGGTAACCGACGGGCGTCTCGACCTCGGGCCGTGGCAGCAGGTCTTCTACTGCGAGTTCGACGGCGGCCGGTCGAAGCGGCTGGTCATCAAGGTCCTGGGCGAGTAGTGCTCGACGCCTCGCGGGTGTTCGCGGACGGGGCGCTTTCCGGGCAGGTGGCGCTCGTGACCGGCGGGGGGACCAATCTGGGCAAAGCGGCGGCCACCGAGCTGGCGCGCTGCGGGGCCTCCGTGGTGATCGTCGGCCGGCATGAGGACGTGCTTCAGGCCGCCTGCGAGGAGCTCGGTTCGTGCTGTAGCTGGGTCGTTGGTGACGTGCGCGAGCCGCACTCGGCACGGGCGATCATGACCGCCGTGCTCGAGCGCCATGGCCGCCTCGACTTCCTGCTCAACAACGCCGGCGGCCAGTACTTTGTGCCGGCGGAGAACATCGCGACGAAGGGGTGGCGCGCCGTGCAGCGACTGAACGTGGGCGGCACATTGGCGATGTGCGAGGCCGCACACGGGCTTGCCATGGCGCCGGCAGGGGGCGGCATGATCGTGAATGTGACCGTGTCGCCGCATCACGGGATGCCGGCCATGGCACACACGGGCGCCGCCAGGGCAGCGGTCGAGGCGCTGACGCTAGAGCTTGCGCAATCATGGGCCCCAGACGGAGTATCGGTGGCCGCCATCGCGCTCGGACGCTTTGCCACCGAATCGCTGCGCAAGTACCCGATCGAGTTGTGGCGACGCGCCGCCGAGAGCGTGCCCTTGCAGCGCCTTGGCGACGTTGAGGATTATGGATGGCTCGCCGCCCTGCTGGCCTCACCCATGGGCTCCGCATTCTCGGGTTCCGTCGTGACGCTGGACGGCGCGCTTGACAACTGGCAGGGACGCTGGCCGCCCCGGGAGCTCGTCAGGGACGGGGAGGTGCCGACGGAGGAGCGTCGCACGGCGGGGTGAGGCGCCGGGTTCCGACCCCTCTACCATGCCCCGGAGTCGCGGGCGAAGTGTCAACGGTTGCACGGGAGCCTTCCAAGCTCCAAGAACGGGTTCGACCCCCGTCGCCCGCTCCTCACGAGTCGTAGAATCCCGGGCACCACGGGGAGTGGCGCAGTCTGGTAGCGCACCCGGCTGGGGGCCGGGCGGTCGCAGGTTCAAATCCTGTCTCCCCGATGACGTGAAGCCCCGCTAGGAGGGATTGGGGCTGGGCGCACGGATGACTTCCCCTACTTTGCGCGGCCGGGCGCCGAACGCCTGGGAGAATCTGATGGTGGGTTCTCCGCAGACGCTGAGCGAAGCTGACCGGCGGATCGTTGCGCTGTGGGCGGCGGACTGCGCGGAGCGGGTGCTGGGCTTGTTCGAGGCGCAAGCCCCGGGCGATAGCCGCCCCCGTGATGCCATCGCCCGGATACGGGCCTTTGGTCGTGGCGAGCTTGGCGTCGGAGAGGCCCGCCGCCGTTTCGTCGCTCATGCAGCCGCTCGTGACGTAAGCACCCCCGCAGCGGTGGCCGCCGCGCGAGCGGCCGGGCAGGCCGCAAGCATCGCCCATATGGGCGCGCACGCCTTGGGTGCCGCCGCGTATGCCGCCAAAGCGGCTGGACTGGCCGTTCCCGATCGGCCGGACGCTGTCAACGAGGAGATCAGCTGGCAGCTTGGCCGTATGTCCGCGGCTGCCAGAGCCGCCCTGCGACAGTTGCCGCCCGTCGGTGAGAATTCGTCCGGTCCCCTCGGGCCGGGACTTCTCGCCTCGGGTCTCCTGGGCACGACCATCCGGAATCTCCAGGCCGGCCTCGGGAATCCGGACGACCTCCTTCTTGCCAGATCTGGCATCGCATCCACGCTGGTGGCTCCTCGCGGGCCTCGCCTCAGGCGGCTTTGATGTTCTCGGCTGTGCGGTGAGCGAGCGCCATGATTGAGATCATCGGGTTGACGCCAGGTGCTGTTGGGAACGCCGACCCGTCTCCGATCCAGACGCCAGCGGTGTCGTGGAGTTCGCCGCGGCCGTCCGCGACCGCGGTCGCCGGATCCGGGCCGAGCCGGCACGAGCCCATCTGGTGGGCGGTGAACAAAGCTATGTCGTTGGCGGCCAGCGATGCGTGGTCGATCTCAGCCAGGAACTCATCAAAGTCCTCGCCCTCGCGCCAGATCACCGGCTGCTGGTAGAAGGTGACGATCTCCTTCGCACCGGCGGCGTGATGCAGCTTGGCCTGCTCGACCATCGCCTTGCGGAACATGCGTGCGTCGATCTCATCGTCAAAGCCCCAGCGCGTGACGGCGCGTCCGTAGTCGTCGATTACGACCTGTCCCTCGCCGTGATCGCGGGCCACAGACACGAACGGCGCGGAGTGCTTGAGCGTGCGCGCCATGCGTTCCTTGTGACTTCGTCCGTCTGTCCAGGGAAGCGACGTCGCCTGGAGGCCGGGGGCGACGCCGACCGCTTCGAGCAAGAATCCGTGGTCGCCCTCGCAATCTGCGAACTGATCCGACAATGCGGATTGGATCTGGCCAATCCATCCTTCGATCGGCTCCTCGTACACGCCACTGACGACGCCGGCAGGATGGAGCCGGAGATGCTTGCCGACCGCCGGCCCGCCGATCCCCGAGCGCAGCAGTAGCGCCGGCGACTCAATCGCGCCGCACGCCACCACCACGGTTCCTGCGCTGATCGTCAGCGCGGTCGTCGAGCCGTCACGGTCGGTCACAGTCGCTTGGACGCCCGTCGCCTGCCCGTCGTCGACGAGGATCCGCTCGGCGCGCGCACCGGCAACGACGCGAGCGCCCCCATCGGAGGCGTCCTGAAGGAAGGTCTTCAGCGTTGACTGCTTGCAGCCCCTCTGGCAGCCGGAGAAGCAGTAACCGCAGACGCGCGGATCATCGCACGAGGGGTCGGCATTGCGGGTCAACGCCCTGTGGGCGTAGCCCAGCCCTTCGCAGCCCGCGATCAGCTTCTTGTGCGTGCGGTTCTGGGAGGTCGCGCTGTCATTGACGGACAGCCGCTCCCAGATCGCATCGAGATGGCGGTCGTAATCGGGCGTGTCCAGACCATCGAGCCCCATCGACGCCCACTCACGCCGAATCCGATCAGGGGTGCGAATGCAATTCATGTAATTGACGACAGTGCCCCCGCCCAGCGTCGATCCGGCAAAGATCGCGATTGAGCCGTCCTCGCTCGCCGCCAGACCACCACCGAGGTATAGCTCCAGCATCCCGGGAAGCTCGAGTTGCTTGAAGTCCGACTCATTGCGGTACTGCCCCTGCTCGAGCACAAACGTCTGGTGGCCGGCACCCTGCAGCTCGGCCGCAATCACGGCGCCGCCCGCGCCCGACCCGATTACGCACACGTCGGCCTCGAGCGTCGCCGTTGCCCCGGCCACGCACTCGGCGTTGATCGTCTTTGGAGCCTCCTCCGGAGGTGGCGGAGCCGAGTTTGGCCCCGGATACCCAATCGCGTCCCAGTTCGGATTCCGGCCGCTGGCATCGGGCAGCGCGTAGAAGAACAGCAGCGTCAGCGCCCGCAGCTGGCGCACCCCGAGCTTCGCCGCCGGGCCGGAGCTCGCGATCCCGTGCATGATCTGTGTCCGCGCCTCGAGCGGCTGCTCGGCGAACTCGTTACCGCCGATCGCATCCAGCAGTTGGCCCAATGCCTCGATCTCCTCGGCCATCATCGCCTGCGCAAACAGCCCCTCGAGCTGAGCGGCAATCCCAAGGTCCGACGCGGTCCGTGCGTAGAACTCTCTGACGACGGCGTCATCGGCGTCGACCTCCACGGCCGGGGCCACCGTGTCGCAAACCGCCTCCAGCGTCCGCCGACGCGCCTCGCTCAATACGCCCACAACAGCCATCTCAATCCTCCTGGTCGCCCAGGCGCGATTCTATGTCGCATCTGGGAGCCGCTGACGCGGCGCGGGCTAGGTCGCGCCGACGCGCGTCTCGCGCCCGGCCCATTCACGCTCTCGTAGCGCGAATTTCTGGACCTTGCCCGTGGAGGTCTTCGGCAGCGATCCGAACTCGATTGCGTCGGGGCACTTGTAGCGAGCGAGCCGCTGGCGGCAGAACGCGATGAGCTCGTCGGCGCTCGCGCTCGCGCCGGCGTTGAGCGTGACGAACGCCTTCGGTCGCTCTCCCCAGCGTTCGTGAGGAGTCCCGATCACGGCGCACTCGAGAACTGCCGGATGAGCACAGATCGCCTGCTCCACCTCGATGCTCGAGATGTTCTCGCCGCCCGAGATGATGATGTCCTTGCCGCGGTCGCGCAGCTCGATGTTGCCATCCGGGTGCCACACGGCCAGATCACCGGAGTGGAACCAGCCGCCGCGAAACGCCTTCCCGGTCGCTGCATCGTCTGCGAAGTAGCCGCTCATTACGTTGTTGCCGCGCATCACGACCTCGCCCATCGTCTCGGCATCCTGCGGAACGTCGTGCATGTCCTCGTCGACGACTCGGACCAGGTCGGCCGATGGGTAGGCCTGGCCCTGGCGCGCCAGCAACGTGGCTTGCTGCTCGAGTGGCAGCTGCTGCCACTCGTCCTGAGCGGGACAGACGGTGATCGGGCCGTACGTCTCGGTCAGGCCGTAGACGTGCACGGTGCGGAAGTTCAACTCCGCCATCCGTGCGAGCAGGGTTGGCGACGGCGGCGACGCGGCAACCATGGCTGTAACCGGCTGCTCCAGGCGGTGCGCCCTGGGATGGTTGATGATCATCAGCTGGACCGTCGGCGCGCCGTTGAAGTGCGTCACCCCCTCCTCCTCGATCAGCTGCCACACCACATCAGGGTCTACTGCACGCACGGCCACGTGCCGAGCCCCCACCGCGGTCACGGCCCACGGAAAGCACCAGCCGTTGCAATGAAACATCGGCAGGGTCCACAGATACACCGACTCGGGGCTCATCCCCGCCACGATCACCTCGCTCAGCGCGTTCAGATAGGCCCCTCGGTACGTGTACTGCACTCCCTTCGGCTGCCCGGTGGTGCCGGAGGTGTAATTGATCGAGATCGTCTCCTCCTCGTCCTCGAGCCAGCTTTCGGGCTCCCCGCAGGACGCGGCGATCAAGAATTGCTCGTACGGATCTTCCGCATCGCCGGTGTTCGCGACGCGGATCGTCGTGACTCCAGACAGCGCCAGCGGGGCAACGAGCGGCTCGAGCTCCGCGTCAACCAGCAGGAACCGGGCAGCCGTGTGCTCGAGGATGTACGCAACCTCTGGACCGGCGAGCCGGTGGTTGATCGCAACCAGGATCCCGCCGGCCGCCGGAACGCCGAAATGGGCCTCGAGCATCGGCGCTGAGTTGAACAGCAGCGTCGCGACGCGGTCCCCTTTGTTCAGCCCTGCCGAGCGCAGCGCGTTGGCCAACCGCCAGGACCGCTCCGCGAGCTGACGGTAGGAGAACCGTCGCTCTCCGCCCACCACGGCGATCTTCTCGGGATAGACGTACGCGGCCCTGCGCAGGAAATCAACGGGGTTCAGCTCCGAGCGAAACACCTTGCTCGCGACGCCATCGGATGAAGGTCCACCTTCGGTCGCGACTAGCGAATCGGCCATGCCTCTCCTCCGTCCCTTGAATGCTGTCCGCCATGAGCGGTACCGGCGCCCCTCGGGCTTGATTATCCCCGCTGGGGCGAGCCCCTTTCAAGCGCTTTCCTCGGCGCTTCTCGAGCCAGCCGCTGAGGATTGGGTCCCATCCGGCCGCACTTTGCGATATAAATCACGTTCTGGTCGGCCGGATTCGCCGACTGCCCGGGGGCCACGAAGGGGCCGCAGCGATGGGCGTGAGCTGCTGAACCAGACGGTTCCTGGGTTCGGATCCATTGACGAAGGAGTTCAGATGTCCCGGGGGTACGACTTGAGTGCAGCGGCGGTGACGCTGACTTGCCCGCGATGCGATTTGACGCTTGAGGCGCGTCTGAAGCTGCTCGCGCCGCGGCACTGTCCGCGTTGCCTGGCGCGCCGTCGCATCGCCGTGCCGCTGGAGTCGTCGGCTGCCGTCTCGGCCACGAGCAGCGTCGCGTCGGCGGCAGAGCCAGTCCCGACGACGTCCTCGCGCGCCGCGTAGCGCGGCGCCGGCCGAGCACCGGCGCTGCCCGGTGACGCCTGGGCGTTACGTCCGCTCCGTATACGAACATACGTTCGTGACCAGCGACGGTAGTCCTTACTCGCGATTCCTGCGCGCGCTGGGAACCGGCAACCAGGCTTTGGTCGTCGCTGCCGCCCGGGAACTGCCGAGGGTGGGGCTCGACGACGCGCTGCGGATCTGTCTCGTTCTGCGCGACGGAGATGCCGAACGATATGAGCGAGCGGCGGTCCGGTGGCTCGGGCGCTTCGCGCTGGAGGCCCGCGGGGCGACGATCGAGGACGTGCGCGCTGCGGCCGCAGCGCTGGACGTCCTCCCGCGGCAGCCCCACGAGGCGATGGAGCGCCTGCAGGAGCTATGCGTGGCGCGGGGGATCAGGTGAGAAGTCGATCAGCCCATCGCGGCACTCGACGGTGCTGCCAAAGGGCGCGCACCTCTCCCGGAGCAGCTGCAGGATCGTCTCGGTCTCCGCCTTTGTCGCGCGGCGGGTGTAGCAATAGTCGAGCGCAAGCGGCAGTGCCCGAACACGCTGCGTGCCCGCCGCCGTCAGCTCAACCATCCACAGGAGCCCGAGGTCATTGCGCATCCGGTGGTCCACCGCGTAGTCGTCGATGAAGTCGCCCAGATCGAAAAGGACGCGACCAGCGCGGCCCTGAAAGACGTGCGCGGAGTGACCGGCGATCAGATCGGCGCCGGCATCGAGCAGTGCGTCGGCGGCGCGGCGCACGTGCCTCACCGGCTCGCCGGCCATGTTCGGTCCCCAGTGCGGCGTGGCGATTACGAGGTCCGCATCGGGTCCGCGCGCGACAGCTGCCTGCACCCAGTCAGGTAGCCCAGAGCGCAGGTCGGCGAAGGCCACCCCCGGTTGACCGGGCCCGGCCGCGTACGCGGCGGGATGATCGGACAACGCAACGAGCCGCAGGCGGAGGTCGCCGCAGCGCAGGCCGAGCGACGCTTGGGCGGCAGCGTCGTCCGGCCCGGCACCGACCGCTGCCACGCCCGCGGCAGCCAGATGGTCAAGCGTGTCGAGCAGCGCATCGGGGCCGTAATCGAGGGCGTGGTTGTTGGCCAGCGCCACGGCGTTGACACCGAGCTCGGCCAGACGCTGAGCGGCGAGCTCGGGAGCGCGGAAGAAGAACGGCTTCGACGGGTCGGGGAAGCGAGAACCGCGTTCTGAGATGCAGCACTCGAGGTTCAGCACGAACGCGTCGGCGTCGGCGATGTGGGCGGCCACCTCCGGCGCGAACAGCGGCGCGCGCGGATCGTGAGTCAGCGCCTCCCCGACCCCCCGTCCGAGCATCGTGTCGCCCGCCAGCGCCAGGGTCGCCACTCATGCCTCCCGAAACGCGTGGGCGCCGACGAGGCGCACGAAGTTGGCGCCGGTGAGCACCGCCGCGCGGCGGAGGCCGCCGCGGTGCTCGAGGAACAGCGCCACCTCTTCACGGCCGCCCGGTCCGATGGGCTGCACGAGCCGACCGCCGGCGGCGAGCTGGCGCACGAGGGGAGGGGGCACGCGCGGAAACGCCGCGGCCACGACGATGGCGTCGAACGGCGCCTCCTTGGGCAGGCCCACCGTGCCGTCGCCGACCACGACCCGGATGTCGGCCATGCCGACTCGGTCGAGGTTCAAGCGGGCGGCCGCGGCCAGATCCGAGTGCCGCTCCACGCTCCAAACCTCATCGGCCAGCGCGGCCAGCAGCGCGGTCTGAAAGCCAAAGCCGGTGCCGATCTCCAGCACCCGCTCCTCGCCGCGAAGCTCCAGCGCCTCGACCATCCTGGCGATCAGCGACGGCTGCGTCGTGACGAGGCCATGCGGAATCGGCAGCGGCACGTCCTCATACGCCCTTCTGCGCGAGGCCGCCGCCACAAATTGTTCGCGCGGGACCTCCGCGAACGCCTGAAGAAGACGCTGGTCGCGAATGCCGGCCGCCTCGAGCGCATCGAGAAGATCTCGACGGTCCGCCATGACCGAGTTGTACCGTCAGGGGCGTGAGGAGAACAGGGGGCCCGCTCGCGTTGGTCGGGTCGTAGAAGGTCCGGTCGCTGACTGTCCCCACCCATCGACGAGGTCTGACGGCGCTACTCGCGAGCCGTGGCTTCGTCGCCGCGGAGGAGGAGGCCGGAGAGCTGCTGGCCCGTGCGGCTGGCAATGAGGAGCGCCTCGAAACCTTCGTTCGGCGGCGCCTGACCGGCGAGCCACTCGCTTGGATCACGGGAAGCGTCTCGTTCTGTGGGCTTAGCGTCCGCGTTGACCCCGGCGTCTTCGTGCCGCGTCCACACAGCGAGCAGCTCGCGCGGCACGCAATCGATCGCCTGCCGACGAGCGGCACGGCGATCGACGTGTGCACCGGCAGCGGCGCGATCGCCATGGCGATGATGGGCGCACGCCCGCGGGCGCGAGTATTCGGCTGCGACGTGGATGTGCGAGCCGTTTCGTGCGCCCGGGCCAACGGCGTGATCGCGTTCCGGGGCGACCTGCTCGCCCCGCTGGCGGCGGGGCTCAAGGGCCAGGTCGACGTGATCGTGGCGGTCGTGCCCTACGTACCGACGCCCGAGCTCTCCCTGCTGCAACGCGACACGTTCGTCTTCGAGTCGGTGCTGCCATACGACGGCGGCCCTGACGGCACCATGCTGCTGCGGCGCGTGATGAGGGAGAGCCGTCCCCTGCTCCGAGGCGGTGGGGCACTCCTGCTCGAGCTCGCCGGCGATCAGGCGGAGCTGATGAAAGACGAACTGATGCTGCTGGGATACGGGCAGCCGGCGGTCCTGCGCGACGCGGACGGCGCGGTGAGGGGCATCGAGTGCGAGACACTGTGGGCGTGAGCGGGCACGAGATACACCAGCTTGTCCACCAATACGGCTACGCGCTCGTGTTCGCCGCGGTCGCCCTGCAGGCCCTCGGTCTGCCCGTACCGGGCACTACCGCCCTGGTGGCAGCGGCGGGCTATGCCGCCGCCACGCAAGGCCTGTCGATCGTCGGCGTGATCGCCGTCGGGGCGCTTGGCGCGCTGATCGGCACGACCGCCGGCTACATGCTCGGCCGCTGGGGCGGCGAGACGTTGTTGCTACGCATCGCCAGGTGGCTCCGCCAGAGCCCGGAGCGCGTGGAGCGATTCAAGGCCGAGGTGGCGCTTCACGGAGGGCCGTGGATCTTCATCGCCCGCTTCGTCACCGGCCTGCGGAACATCGCGGGACTCCTCGCGGGCGCGAGCAACATGCCCGTCGCTCGCTTCCTTCGCTTCAGCGCCCTGGCCGCGCTGGTGTGGTCGCTGACCAACGGCCTCGAGTACTACTGGTTCGGCCGCGCGTTTCTGAGCGCGGACACCTGGCTTCAGGTCCTGCTGGTCTTCGTGGGGCTGGGGTGGACGATCGGCTCGTTCGTGTTTCTTCGCCGCCGGGCCGTTCGCAGGCTGCGCGCCGCCGCATCGGCCGGCGAGTAATCAAGCGCCGCCGCCGCCACTTAGTATCCGCGTATGCAAACCCAGCCAGACAGCGGCGGGTCACTCAGGTCGGCGCTCGAACCCGAGGCGCTGAGGGAGGCGCTCATCCTGCGCCGGCCGGTGTTCGGCAACCCGTGGGACTCCTACACCGATATGGCGGCCTGCTACGCGGCGATCGCGATCGTCGACCCTTTCCTGCTGTGGGTCGGGGGCAAGCTGATGGGCTCGATCTTCGGCTTCAGCTCGCACTGGCACCTGGGCGTCTTCCTGGTCGCGGCGCTGGTCGGAGCCGCGGGCTTCATGACGATCGTCGGGCGACAGCGCACTCGACTGGCTGTCGATGTGTTGACGATCACCGCCTGGGTCCTGCTGGGGCTGGTGGTGGCGCCGGTGCTCGGTCTCGCCCCATCGATTGCGGTGGCGATCATCTGCTACGCCGTGCTGCTGGCGGCCACCTTCATCTACGTGATCGGCTTCGGCCGTTGGCAAACTGGCTTCATCCGCACGCTGAGCTGGCCCGTGACCTGGAGCCTGCTGGCGGTGGGATTCGCCTTCTGCGCCTACCGGCTGATCCTCTTCCAATAGCGCCAGACGCAGAATCGACGGCCGTAGAAAAAAAGGGGCGGGCCCCGCAGGCCCGCCCCCGTTAATCAGGTTTACCTCAACACGACCACGCGCCGCGGCCGGCGCTGGCGTAGATCTTGGCCGCGATCGCGCTCTGCTGTGCGGGCGAAGCATCCTGCGGCAGGCCGCTGCCGCCATACGCGTCCCACGTCGAGGGCAGGATCTGGTACGCACCGCCGGCACCGGTGCTCGGGTTGACCGCTCGCCAGTTGCCGCCCGACTCGCACATGACGATCGACGCCGGGATGGAGTAGGTGGTCGTCGAGCGGGTCGCGGTAGAGGAGCCCGCTAGCGACGGAGCGCTCCTGACCCAGCGGTGCACCAGGCGCTGAATCGCCGGGCCGGCGACGTCCCGTTGAGCGGCGTGCGAGACGTCGGGCTCGATGGCCGCGCTCGGCGCGGCGGCCCCGGCGGCCACCATGGCTGCGGTCAGAGAGGCACCGGCGGCGACAACGGGGCGCGCCATGCGGCGGGTTTTCGATACTTGCTTGTCGCTGTTGGGCATCACATAACGCTCCTGGCTTTCAGGCCGACACGTGTCGCTCGACGAGGGCCCTTGGCCTCTCGCGAACGTCGGGTCGCTAGTCGTACAGCCACCGCCCCGATTGGGCGGTTGAATCCCGAGGCCCCGCCGTTTGTTTGCGTGCGTCAGGCGGGGAAGTCGGCGGTTAATTTGCGTTCCGAGCAAGTACTCCGCGGCGCGCGGGCGTTAGCGCCTGCGTGACCGACTTCACACAGTCGGCGCGGCGAAATTAGACTGCCCGGCGGGAAGGATGAACGAGGTATCCGCGCTCGGGGCCACCCCCCAACCGCTGCTCGAGCGAGAAGCGGCGCTGGACGCGATCGCGCGGGCGCTGGCCGAGGCCCGGGCCGGGGAGGGCACGGCGCTGTTCGTGACCGGGCCGCCGGGCATCGGCAAGACCGCCGTGGTCAACGCGGGCGCAGCAGCGGCCGCGAACGACGGGTTCACCGTGGCCCAGGCGGTGGGCAGCCCAATGGAGTCCGGTCTGCCGTTCGGTCTGGTGGAGCAGGCGATCACCCGGCTTGGGGGTGGCGCGTTCGAGGACGCGGCCGAACTTGCGCGCGTCGGTGGGCAGCCGGCGCGACTGTTCCGCACATTTCGCTGGCTGGCGCGCCTGGCCGAGGATCGGCCGCTGCTGCTGGCGCTCGACGACCTGCACTGGGCGGATCCCGATTCGCTCGAGCTGCTCGGCTTCATCTCCCGCCGCCTAGCGGGCGCGCCGCTGGCGATCGTCGGCGCTCTGCGGCCGGAGCCCGACCCGGCTTCGGCGCTGGTCCGCGAGCTCGCGGGCTCAGGGCGCGCGCAGGTGGTTCAGCTCGCGCCGCTCAGCCGCCAGGCGTCGGCGGCACTCGTCTCCCGCAGCGTCTCGGGGGAGGTCAACGAGGACGAAACCGATCGACTGTGGCGGGCATGCGCCGGTACGCCGCTGCTGCTCAAGGCGGGCGCCTGGACGCTGAGCGGCGGAGGGTCGCTGCCTCCGCCCGCCGCGGACGAAACCTTCGCGGCAGCGCTGCTGCTGGAGCGGTTTGCGGGCGCGGGCGGGGACGCTTTTCGCTACGTGCAGGCCGCGTCGATACTGGGCGTGCGGTTCCGCTCCGGGCTGGCGGCGGGGTTGGCGGGCCTGGATGGTGACGTCGCGGCCGAGGCACACCGGGGCTTCGTGCGCGCCGAGCTGCTCGAGGACCTGGGCGGGGGGTTCGCGGCGTTCGTGCATCCGCTGTTCGCCCAGGCGCTATTCGAGAGCCAAGCTCCCTCGGAACGCGAGCGCGGGCACGCGCGGGCGTTTGAACTGCTCGTCGAGGCCGGGAGCTCGGACGCCCTGGCCGCCGAGCACGCGGTAGCGGCGAGGCTGACCGGAGACCCACTGGCGCTCGAGGTGACGGCCCGGGCGGGCAAGGCGGCGCTCGCCGAGGGAGCGCTGGCCGCGGCCGTCAGCCATCTGGGTCACGCTATCGAGCTCGCGGCGGGCGAGGCCCCAGCTGAGCTCTTGGTCGATTACGCCGCGGCCCTATCGGCTACCGCTCGCGTGCAGCAGGCCCGCGCAGTGTGCACCGAGCTGCTGTCGCGCCACGATCTCGATGCCGAGGTCCGGGCCCGCGTACTGACGATGATGGCCCGCGGCGCCATGGCCGCCGGACGCCCCGACGAGGCGGAGGGCCTGTACGAAGAGGCCGTCGCGGCGGCCGCGGCGGCGGGCTCCGCGGTGGAGGCCACGACGCTCGCCGAGGCGGCGCTCGGCGGTCAGGCCGCGCTGCCGTCCTCGTGGGTGTTGGACAAGGTGCTTCGCGCCCTGACCCTATTGCACGATGGTGACCCCAAGCGCAAGCAGCTCGAGCTGTTGCGCGCGTATGCGGCCCTGATGGGGGCCGACCCAGCGGGGACGGATCTACTGGAGGCCGAGGTCCGGCGGCGGATCGAGCGAGGCGGCGGGGACAAAGGTTGGGCCTGGACGTTCGCCGTGCACTCACTCAACGCCTGCAAGCTGCTCGAGCAGCTGAGCGGGGCCAACGAGCTGTTCGAGCGCGAATTCACCCGCGCCCTGGAGGACGGAGCGCCGATCCTCATAAACGCCCTGGCGATCGCCTATGCCGACGCGGTCCATCGGCTTGGGCGACCGCAGGACGCGCTCGAGCTGGTGCAACGGGCGATCGACATCTGGCCGTTGGCGCCGTGGTCACATCTCGCCCCTGCGGTGATGCTGGTCGACCTCGGCCGTGACGAGGAGGCCGAGCGGCACCTGGAGGCTCTGCGAGCGTTCCGGGTCACGGTGCCCGAGCGCTACTACGCGCAGGTGTCGCTCTGGTTAGACGTCATAACGGCTAGGCAATGCCTATCGAGAGGGGAGGCGCGCGCAGCCTCGGAGACGATGCTTCACGCCGAGCATGTCGCGGCCCTGACCGGCTGGCGCCATCCGCTGATCGTCCCCTGGGGCGGGGTGGCGATCGAGGCGCACTTCGCCGCGGGGCGACTCGACGCGGTCCGGGCGCTGGTGGAACAGCTAGAGGCATTCACGGCCAGCCTCGGGTGCCGGGGACCCCAGGCCGCGGCCGCGCTGGGACGCGCCCACCTTGCGGCCGAGGAGGGCCAGATCGAAGAAGCAGACGCCTACTTCCGCCAGGCGATCGCGATCTTCTCCGAGCTTCCGCGTCCGATCGCGAATGCCGAGACGCTGATCGCATATGGAACCCATCTGAGGCGGACAGGTCGTCCGCGCGAGTCGCGTGAGCCGCTGGCACGGGCGCTGAAACTCGCCGAGCGTGCCGACGCCGAGCGGGTGGTGAGGCTGGCGCGGGCGGAGCTCGCGGCATCGGGCGGCAGGCGCCGGCGCCGCGAGCAGGATCCGGCGCGGCTGACGCCACAGGAGCAGCGGGTCGCAGAGCTCGCCGCGCAGGGTTTGACCAACGCCCAGATTGGCGCGGCACTCCACCTGTCGGCCAAGACCGTAGGCCACCACCTGGGGCGGGTGTACGCCAAGCTGGGTCTGAGCTCGCGACGCGAGCTGATTCGCAAAAAATAGGGCGGTTGCCCGATGTTGCCCCGCGTTTGACGCTCTAGCTTTCGGCCCATCGCACGGGGCCGAGGAGCTGACAAGGCAGGCATGTGGGACTAATCGACGAGTTGAAGCTAGGGGCGCAGAAGGCGACGACCCACGCCCGCTTCAGCGTGCGCGAAGCCGAGCTCGGGCACGATCTCGGCGAGGCATACGCCGAGCTCGGGCGTGAGGCGTTCGGCCTGATGCAGGCCGGCGCGCTGAGCGAGCGGCGGCTAGCGCCGCTCGCGCAGCGCGTCATGGAGCTCGAGGCGAGCTTGGGGACATTGCGAGCAGCAGAAGGCGGCGCATCCACGAATTAGGGCTGGGGCAGAACGCAGACTGGGGGCAAGCTCGATTGCTCGCGGGCCGGGCCAGGGGGCAGGCCAGGTCCGCGAGCCGTCGTTTCGATCGCGCCGCTCAGCCCGCGCGCGAACTCGATTCCCACGGCCGGGCCTGAAGCAGCCAGAGAGTTGCGGCGCCCAGCAGCAACGCACACAGCGTCCATCCCAGCGCGGTGGTGCCGACGCCGACGTACTTCAGCCCGGACGCGAAGATCACGAATGCGATCCCCGGCCGCACATAGCGGTCGGGAACCGTGGAGGAGAGCAGCGAGCCGACGACCACGGCCGGAACGCTCCCGATCACCAGCGACGCGGTGACCGCGAACTCCACGTGCCCGAATGCCAGCGCGCCGAGGGCGGCGGCCAGCGTCAGGGGAACGGCCTGCGTGAGATCGGTGCCCACCAGCTGTTTGGCCCCGATGCTCGGGTAGAGGAACAGCAGCAGCACGATCATCAGCGACCCCGACCCGACCGAGGTCATGCCGACGATGATCCCGCCCACGATCCCGATCGCCACGGTGGGCAGTGGCCGGGCTCGCAGCTCGTGGACCGCGGCGCTTCGCTCGAGACGGCCGCGCCGGTCGAGCCCGTAGCGGAGCACCATGGCGCCCGCGCCGATCAGCAGGGCGGCGCCCAGCGCCACCTCGATGTTGTGCTGAGCGGAGGAGGCGTGGCCCAGCAGGCGAAGCAGGTAGGCGCCGGCGAATGCCGCGGGCACTGAGCCGAGCACCATCCATCGGACCAGCGACAGATTCACCGTGCCGGCTCTGAGGTGGACGCCCGCCCCCAACGGGCGCATGACGACGGCGGCGACCAGGTCGCTTGAGATCGCGGTCGCCGGCTTGACGCTGAAGAGCAGGATCAGCATCGGCGTCATCAGCGCGCCACCGCCGGCGCCGGTCATGCCGACGAGCAGCCCCACGACCGCGCTTCCCAGGACGATGTATGGATCGACGTGCACCGGTGGTGGCCTTAGCCCTAGGCGTCCGGATTGACCGGGCTGAACCCCGCCAGCTCGCCGGGCGGATCCCCCGTCAAGAGCCAGGCGCCGTCAAGCGGGCGTACGAGCCCTTGCTTGGCAAGCGCCGACAGCGCACTTGTCACCGTGGGCCGCTGTGCCGCGACGAGCTCGGCGAGGATGGTATGGGTCAGCCGCAGCGGCACGACCACACCGTCACCGCGAACGCGGCCGAAGCGGCTCGCCAGGTGCCAGAAGGTCATGTGCAGCCTGATGTCGACCCGAGCCTGGTGAGCGATCGCCATGTGGGCGGTGAGATGGCGCGAGCGCCGGACGGCGCGGGCGACCACGCGGCCACCGAGCTGCGGGTAGCGCCCGAGCAGCGCGGCGAAGCTCTCGTCGAGGATCGCCAGGCGCGACGGTTCTGTCGCCACCCAGGCGCTTGACAGCGGCAGCGTCAGCTTGCCGGTCTCCTCCTGCCAGGGACGCAGCAGATCGCCACGGCCCAGCAGCTCCGCGCCGTAGCGCCCGTCGACTCCAACGCGCCTGATCAAGAGCCCGTCCATGACGAGCATGCCGATTGCGGTGCCGGGCTCTACTTCCTCCCCCGGCCACCGCCCCGCAACGATTCGCAGCTCGGGTACGGCGCAGGCCCGCGCCAGGCGCAGGCGCGCCGCGGAAGGCAGCGCCTCGGCGAGATCGGGATCCTCCAGCAGGACGTGGCAGACGCCGGCGGTCGAATGGACCGTCATCGGCCCCATCGTGTCACCTGCGCCAGGTCACGACCCACCGCCGACAGAATCGCCCCCACCACAGGCGTCCCCTGGCGACTGGCGACCTCACCGGTCTTGGCCGCGCCTGACGCCGTTCGGTCCACGTCTGCCAGCAGGCCGGCGCCCCACGGTTGGCCCGCGCCTGCAAGCCGGGACAGCGCCGCGCCCAACAGTCCGATCTGGCGATCGATGTCCTCCGGCAGTGCGCCGCGGCGACGCTGTTCGGCGATCGACGCGCGTGACAGGCTGATGACCGCGTTGCCCAGTAGGTCAAGCCGGGCGACGCGCTTGTCTTCATCTATGACGCTCGCGCGCAGGTGCCAGCGCCGCGGCGCTACGCGTACGTTGGTGCGGGCGGTGGCCCGGGCTCGGGCCAGTGCGGACAGCCGTTGGTGGATCTGGTACCCCGTGCGCTGCGCCCAATCGTCGGGATCACCGGGCTCCTTGCCGCGCAGAACGGCCGGCAGCGTCTCGAGCGCCTCGGCTAGGGCCCTTAGCACATCCCGCTCGGCGGCCTGTAGCAGCTTGAGCGGCTGGGCGGGAAACAGGAGAACGCCCAGAACAAGGGACACTGCCCCTCCGACGAGCGCGTCGATCGTCCGCTCGCCTCCGGTTCCTGCGCGGTGCACCGTCACCACGAGGATCGCGGACGCCGCCGCCTGGTTGACGTACATCATCCCCTCGCCGACGAAGCCGATGCCCGTGGCGATCGCCAAGCCCATCGTCAAGAACACGATCAGCGCCAGGGTTGCGGCGCTGGTACCGAGCGCAGCGTCGAGCAGCTCCCCGACCGCGATCCCCAGCAGGACGCCGCCCACCATCTGGGTGATCCGCCGGCTGCGCTGGATCCGGCTCGAGCTGAGCGTGATCGCCGCCGCGATCGGGGCGAAGAAGGGCTGCGTATGTCCCAGCACGCGGTGAGCGAATAACCAGGCTAGGGCCGCGGCCAGCGATGCCAGCGCGACCGGGCCGAGCGCCGTTCTCAGGCGATCGATCACACGGCGGCTGTGACGGGCTCGCCGCTGACCTCGATGGCGAGCGCTCGCAGCGCAGAGCTGACCTCGTCCGGGCGCTCCAGAGGGCCCATGTGACCGGTGTCGGGCAGCTCGATCAATCGGTGCAGATGCGGCAGCTTGGAGGCGATCCGGCGGGCGTGGCTGGGGGGCGTCAGCCGGTCGCGCTCGCCGTCCATCACCAGCGTGGGCACCGTGAGGCTCGGCAGCGCGTGGTAGAGCTCCATCTTGGACATCGCCAGACCGGCGTCGGCGCGTACGTCGGGCGGGCAGGCCACCAGCATCCGCTCGTAGAAGGCCACCTGCGCCGGGGTGGCGGCGGGCCCGAACGCCACGTAGCGGATCGCGGCGGCCGAGACTGGCGTGGAGAAACGCGGCAGCGGCGCCCGGGAGCCAAGTAATCCACGGCGGGCCACGGGTTCGTTCAGGGCTTGGGCAAAGCGGGGAACGTGGATCAGCACCTGGTCGCCGATCAGCCCTCCGATGCCCGTGAACAGCAGTGCCGCGGCGCTCGCGCGCGCCGAGACGTCGTGGTGCTCGGCCCAGGCCACGATCGACATCCCTCCCAGCGAGTGGCCGGCCACCACCGCCCGCTGGCCGTCGGGAACCGTCGCCGCCAACACCGCTTCCACGTCCTCGCCGAAGCGCGCGATCGAGTAGTCGCCGCCCGCCGCCTTGCGGCTGCGACCGTGGCCGCGGAGATCGAAGGCCACGACCCTGAATTGGTCCGAGAGCGCACGGATCTGATAGGTCCAATAGACCAGAGCCTCCGTCCAGCCGTGCGCGAGCACCAGGGTCTGCCCGTCCCCCGAGCCGAACATTTCGCCATACAGCTCGGTTCCGTCCGCCGAGCGGGCGTTAAACGGGGAGCCGCTGAGCGGCTCCTCGAGAATCGCGCGCTGTGGGTCGCTCGCCACGCGCCGCATGTGGGCGCGCTGCGCCAGGCCGCTGGCTCCCACGGCGCCGATCGCGGCCGCCGTGCCGGCGAGCGTCAGCTGACGTCGCTCTGCCATGAGCATAGGATTTCACGCGTGCGAATCGGCCTGCTAACCGGCGGTGGAGACTGTCCCGGCTTGAACGCCGTCATCCGCGCTGTGGTGCGCAAGGCGGTCGACCACTACGGCGACGCCGTGATCGGGTTTCGCGATGGCTGGCGGGGGGTGCTAGAGGATTCGTTCGACGAGCTGACGATCGAGTCCACCCGCGGCATCCTGCCCCGCGGCGGCACGATTCTCGGCTCCTCGCGCACCAACCCCTACAAACGCTCCGACGGCTTGCAGCGGGTGCGCGACACGTTTCAGAGCCACAATCTCGAAGGCGTCATCGCCATCGGCGGCGAGGATACGCTGGGGGCCGCCAACCGCCTGCAGCAGGACGGCGTCAACGTGATCGGGGTGCCGAAGACGATCGACAACGACCTCGGGGCCACCGACGTCACGTTCGGCTTCGACACGGCCCTGCACGTCGCGAGCGAGGCCATCGATCGGCTTCATACGACCGCCGAGAGCCATAACCGGATCCTGGTGGTGGAGGTCATGGGCCGTAACGCCGGCTGGATCGCGCTGCACTCCGGCCTGGCGGGCGGCGCCGACGTGATCCTGATCCCCGAGATTCCGTTCGACATCGACGAGGTGTGCCGACTGATCCGCCGCCGGCACGCCCGGGGGCGCTACTTCTCGATCGTCGTGGCGGCCGAAGGGGCCATGCCCAAGGAGGGCACCGAGATGACCCTGGACACGGGGGAGATGGACGAATTCGGACACCCCCGCCTTGGCGGCATCGGCCATCGGCTGGAACGGGAGATCGAGTCCCGCACCGGGTTTGAGACGCGGGCAACCGTGCTGGGACACGTGCAGCGCGGCGGCTCGCCGACGGCATTCGACCGCGTGCTGGCCACGCGCCTTGGGCTGGCTGCGATCGACGCGGCTCACGACGGCTCCTGGGGGACGATGACCGCGCTGCGCGCCACCAACATCGAGCTGGTAGAGCTCGCCGACGCGGTGGCCGAGGTGCGCCGCGTGCCGGTTGAGGAGTACGAGCGCTACGGCGTGCTGTTCGGCTGATCACACAATCCTCGTTTACGGTCCTGGAGATCTGTTTATGCTGCGCCTGGTGAGGGCGTGAGCGCGACGACGACCAAGACGCTCGACGAGCTGTGCGTGGACACGATCCGCACGCTGTCGATCGATGCCGTGCAGAAGGCCAACTCCGGTCATCCGGGGGCGCCGATGGCGCTGGCCCCGCTGGCCTATGTGCTCTACACGCGGATCCTCAAGCACAACCCGCGCAACCCGGACTGGCCCGACCGCGACCGCTTCGTGCTGTCGGCGGGCCATGCGTCGGTGCTGCTCTACTCAACGTTGTTCCTGTCCGGCTACGACCTCGGTCTCGAGGACCTCATGCAGTTCCGGCAGCTGGGGTCCAGGACGCCGGGCCATCCCGAGCTCGGCCACGCGCCGGGCGTCGAGGTGACCACCGGTCCGCTGGGGCAGGGAATCAGCCACGCGGTCGGTATGGCGCTCGCCGAGCGGATGCTGGCCGCGCGCTTCAACCTCGCCGAGCACGAGGTGGTCGACCACCGCACGTTCGTCATCGCCTCCGACGGCGACATCCAGGAAGGGGTCTGCTCGGAGGCGTCATCGCTCGCCGGGCATCTCGGGCTCGGGCGGCTGATCGTGTTCTTCGACAACAACCACATCCAGCTGTCCGGACCGACCTCGGACGCGTTCTCCGAGGACGTGGCACTGCGCTACCAGGCATACGGGTGGCACGTGCAGACGGTGGGCGACGAGGACAACGGGGACCTCTCGCTGGAGCGCCTGGAGCAGGTCAGCCGGACGGCGATCGCCGAATCAGAGCGCCCGTCGCTGATCATGGTGCGCTCGCACATCGGCTTCGGCAGCCCCCACAAGCAGGACACCCCTGCAGCCCACGGCTCACCGCTCGGCGAGGAAGAGGTCAGGCTCACCAAGGAGGCCTACGGCTGGGATCCGGACAAGGACTTCTTCGTCCCGGAGGAGGCGCTCAAACACTTCCGCGGTTGCGTCGAGCGGGGCGCCGAGCTCGAGTCCGAATGGCAGACCCGGTTCGAAGCCTACGCCCAGGAGCATCCGGACCTGGCTGGCGAGCTCAGGCGCATGATCCGTGGCGAGCTGCCGCCGGGCTGGGATGCCGAGGTGCCCCGGTTCCACGCGTCGGGAACGATGACAGCGACGCGCAAGTCCTCGCACGAGGTGCTCCAGTGGGCTGCATCGAAAGTGCCCGAACTGGTGGGGGGTTCCGCCGACTTATCAAGCTCCACGCTCGACCGGATCGACGACGCGGCCGACGTCGAGCGCGATGCCTACCACGGACGCAACGTTCACTTCGGCGTCCGCGAGCACGCGATGGGGGCGATCGTCAACGGCCTCACGCTCCACTACCTGCGCGCCTACGGCTCCACGTTCTTCAACTTCAGCGACTACATGCGAGGCTCGATGCGGCTGGCGGCGCTGATGGGCCTGCCGTCGATCTTTATCTTCACCCACGACTCGATCGGGCTGGGGGAGGACGGCCCCACGCACCAGCCGATCGAGCAGCTGGCGGGACTGCGGGCGGAGCCGACGCTCACGGTGGTTCGCCCCGCGGGCGCGAACGAGACTGCGCTGGCCTGGCGCTACGCCATCGCCGCCACCGACCACCCGACGGCACTCGTGTTCTCCCGTCAGGGGATACCGACCTGGAACCCCTCGGCCGTGCCCCAGGACGCGATCGAGCGCGGGGCCTACGTGCTGCGGGACTCCTACCGGGAGCCCGACCCGCCCGATCTGATCCTGATCTCGACCGGCACCGAGGTGCACATCTGCACGCGGGCCGCCGATCTGCTGGAGGCCGACGACATCGCCACGCGCGTCGTCAGCATGCCCTGCATGGAGAACTTCGCCGCCCAGGAGGAGGCGTACCGCGACTCGGTGCTGCCTCCGTCGGTGGGGGCGCGCGTATCGCTGGAGGCCGCTAGCACGTTCGGCTGGCAGCGCTGGGTGGGCGAGCGGGGGGAGACGATGGGGATGCACGGCTTCGGCGCCTCGGCTCCGGCGGCGAAGCTGTACGTGCACTTCGGGTTCACACCCGAGCGGGTGGCCGAAACCGGCCGTTCGGTCGTAGACAGAGTCAAGAAGACCTGAGGAGAGCTGAGCATGGCCACAACCGCCCAAGTGAACCCCCGCCTCAAGGTGCTGGCCGACGCCGGCGTCAGCGTGTGGCTGGATCAGATCCGTCGCTCGCTGGTGGAGGGTGGAGAGCTGAAGCGGATGGTGGAGGAAGACTCGCTGCGCGGCGTGACCTCCAATCCATCGATCTTCGAGAAGGCCGTGCTCGGTTCCAGCGACTACGACGACGAGCTGGCGGAAGGCGCCCGCGAGGACCTCGACGCCAAGACCATCTACGAGCGGCTGGCGATCCGCGATCTGCAAGGGGCGGCGGACGTCCTGGCCGCGGTGCACCGTGAGAGCAACGGGCGCGATGGCTTCGTCTCTTTCGAATGCTTCCCGGACCTGGCGCACGACACGGAGGGGACGCTCAACCAGGCCCGCGACTACTGGAAGCGGCTCAACCGACGAAACGCCATGATCAAGATCCCTGGCACGCCGGAGGGGGTGCCGGCGATCGAGCAGGCCCTATTCGAGGGCATCAACATAAACATCACGCTGTTGTTCGCGGTCGAGGCCTATGAGGCCGTCGCCGAGGCCTACCTCAGGGCGCTCGAGCGGCGCCAGAACGAAGGCCTGCAGCTGGATGTGAACTCGGTCGCCTCGTTCTTCGTCTCCCGCGTGGACACCAATGTCGACCGCAAGCTCGGCGACCTCGGCCGCACGGACCTGGCCGGCACCGCCGCACTGGCCAATGCACGCGCCGCCTACCGCCGCTTTCAGGAGATCTTCTCCGGGCCCCGGTGGGAGGCGCTGCGCCACGCCGGAGCGGCCGTGCAGCGTCCCCTTTGGGCCTCGACGGGCACCAAGAACCCTGCCTACTCCGATACCAAGTACATCGACGGCCTCGTCGCGGCGCACACCGTCAACACGATGCCGCTGCCCACCCTGCTGGCCGTCGCCGACCATGGCAACGTCAGCGGTCCAACCGCGGAGCAGGACCCATCGGGGGAGCTTGCCGCGCTTGCCGAAGCCGGCATCAGCATGGACCAAGTGACCGACGAGCTGCTCGCCCAGGGAGTGCAACAGTTCGAGGAGGCCATGGCCCAGCTGCTGGAGGGCATCGACGAGCGTCGCGCGGCCGTCGCTACCGGGCGCCCGGCGACGATCGACGGCAGCCTGCCGGCGGACATGCAGGGCCCCGTCTCCGAGCGGATCAAGCGGGCAATGAGCGAGAGTGTCGCCCAGCGCGTCTGGCGCCGCGATCCATCACTGTGGGGCGGCCCCGGGGTGCCGGAGATCGAGGACCGCCTGGGATGGCTGACGGTCTCAGAGCCGATGCTGGAGCAGGCCCCCGAGCTGCACGAGTTCGCCTCCAAGTGCCGCGCCGATGGCTTCACCGACGCCGTGCTGCTGGGGATGGGCGGCTCCTCGCTCGGGCCCGAGGTCATCCGCCGCTCGTTCGGCGAGATACCCGACGGGCTGCGGCTCCAGGTGCTCGACTCCACACACCCGGACGTTGTGCTCGGCGTGCAGGACTCGGTCGATGTGGACAAGACCCTGTTCATCGTCTCCTCCAAGTCCGGGGGGACGATCGAGACCCTGTCTCACTACCACTACTTCAAGCAAATGGCCCGCCCCGAGCAATTCGTGGTGGTGACCGATCCCGGAAGCCCGCTCGAGGACATCGCCAGAGACGACGGGCTGCGGCGGGCGTTTCTCAATCCACCCGACATCGGCGGCCGCTACTCGGTGCTCTCGTACTTCGGACTGGTCCCGGCCGCGCTGATGGGCGTGGGGGTCGAGGCCTTGCTGCACCGCGCCCAGGTCGCCGAGCAGAACTGCGCCCACTACGACTCCTCGGAGTCGAACTCCGGTCTCTGGCTGGGCGCCTGCCTCGGCGAGCTGGCGCGCCAGGGGCGCGACAAGCTGACGTTCGTGGTCTCGCCGCCGATCGAGAGCTTCGGGCTCTGGGTGGAGCAGCTGGTGGCGGAGTCGACGGGCAAGCACGGTCGCGGGATCCTGCCCGTCGCCGACGAGCCTCTCGGCCCCCCCGAGGTGTACGGCCAAGACCGAGTGTTCGCCTACCTGCGAAACGCGGAGCGGGCGGACTCAGCCACGGACGAGGCTGTGCAGCGCCTGGCCGATGCCGGTCATCCCACGCTCACTGTTCCGGTGCACGGCGCGGCCGATCTGGGACGGATCTTCTTCATCGCCGAGTTTGCGGTGGCGGTCGCCGGATGGGCGCTCGAGATAAACCCGTTCGATCAGCCGAACGTGCAAGAGGCCAAGGACAAGACCAACGAGGTCCTCGGCGCGGGCTCGATTCCCACGTTCGACTCGGCAACCGACGAGAAGCTGCGAGCGCTGCTGTCCGATGCCAAGCCGCCGCATTACGTCGCGATCCTCGGATACGTCCCGCCCTCTGACGAGTTCGACGCCGCCGTCAGCGAGCTGCGCGAGGTCGTGCGCTCGTTGACCGGGGCCGCCGTGACGTTCGGCTACGGCCCGCGCTTTCAGCATTCCACCGGCCAGGAGCACAAGGGCGGACCGCCGACGGGTCGCTTCCTGCAGCTGACATCCGAGCCGCAGCGCGACGCCGAGATTCCAGGCGCCGGCTACTCGTTCGGCACCCTGGTCGCCGCTGAGGCGGCCGGCGACCTGCAGACGCTGCGCTCGCACGGGCTGAAGGCCGAGCGCGTGGCGCTGGAGGGGGCGTTGCCTGATGCCGTGCGCACCCTGGCCCAGCGGATCAAAGGGGTGCTGAGCTGAGCTCCACCACCACCGTCGGTGTCCCCGTCGCCGTCGAGGAGAACCCTCTAGTCGAGGGGCTGGAGCGACTCCCCGTTCATCCTACGGCGCTCGTGATCTTCGGCGCTACCGGCGATCTCGCTCACCGCAAGCTGCTGCCCGCGCTTTACAACCTGGCGCACGAGGGGTCGCTGCCGGAGCGCTTCGAGCTCGTCGGCGTCGCGCGCTCCGAGTACAGCCACGAGCAGTTTCAGGCCATGGTCCGGGAGTCGATCGAGCGCTTCTCCCGCCGGCCTCCGGATGCCGATGTGCTATCGGGACTGATCTCCGATATGCGCTACATCCCGGGGTCGTTCGATGAGCCCCGCATCTACACCGAGATCGAGCGCACGCTCAACGAGTTCTCGGAGCGGGCCGGGCACCAGCTGGGGCGGGTCTTCTATGCCTCTACCGCCCCGCAGTTCTTCCCGGTGATCGCCGGCGCGCTCGGCGAGGCCGGGCTGTCGAACCAGGAGGGAGCCGAGACCAGGCTCGTGATCGAGAAGCCGTTCGGCTACGACCTGGCCTCGGCGCGCGAGCTGAACGCCGCGGTGCTCGAGAGCTTCGACGAGTCGCAGATCTTCCGCATCGATCACTACCTGGGTAAGGAGACGGTCCAGAACGTGCTGGCGCTGCGGTTCGCCAACCAGCTCTTCGAGCCGGTGTGGAACCGCAACTACATCGACAACGTGCAGATCACCGCCGCCGAGGACATCGGCATCGAGGGGCGAGCCGGCTACTACGAAGGCGCAGGCGCGCTGCGCGACCTGGTGCAGAACCACATGTTGCAACTGCTGGCGCTTTTGACGATCGAGCCGCCCGCCTCGTTTGAGGCAAATCGGCTGCGAAACGAGAAGCTCAAGGTGCTGGAGGCGATCGTCCCACCCCGCGTGCCCGACGTGCGCTCGATGGCCATCCGTGCCCAGTACGGCCCGGGCGTGGTCGGGGGCGAGCCCGTCCCTGGGTACCGCGAGGAAGAGGGCGTGGCGCTCGATTCGCGCACCGAGACCTACGCGGCGCTGCGCCTTGAAGTTTCCAACTGGCGCTGGGCCGGTGTCCCGTTCTATCTGCGCACGGGCAAGCGCCTGGCGCGCAAGGTGACCGACATCGTGGTGACGCTCAAGCCCGTGCCGCACCTCGCCCTGCAGACGTCGGGATCGGTCGGCGTGCAGCCCAATCAAATCACCCTCACGGTCCAGCCCGACGAGGGCGTGTCGGTGTCCTTGGGTGCCAAGATCCCTGGGCCGCGGATGCGGATCCGGCCCGTGTACATGGAGTTTCACTACGGCACGGCGTTCATGTCCGAGTCCCCGGAGGCCTACGAGCGGCTCATCCTCGACGCCATGCGCGGCGACGCGACGCTGTTCACGCGCGGCGATGAAATCGAGGCGCTGTGGGGAATCATCGATCCCATCCTCACTGCCTGGGAGCAGGACCGCGGCTCGCCGATCCGCGAGTATCCAGCCGGCTCCGCCGGGCCGGCGGCGGCCGATTCGCTGCTCGACGGCGGTCGGCGGTGGCAGCGGCTGTGATGACCTCGTGACCGAGGACCTCTGGTCGGCCAGCGACACTACGCCCGATGCGATCGAGGCGGCGCTGCGCGGGCTGCTGCGCGAGCGTCACGCCGCCAACCAGGCCCTGGCGCCAGCGCGAGTGCTGAATCTGGTGGTGGTGGTGGACCGCGATTGGAAGGGCGAGATCGCCAACCGCCTGGGACGCGTCGGTCGCTATCACGCCTCGCGCACCGTGCTGTGCGCTGTCGAAGCGGGCCGCACTCAGCTCGACGCCAGGGCCATCATGTCCTACGAAGAGCCGGGCGACGGCAGTTTGGGAGTAATGCACGAGGAGGTTGAGATCGATCTCGGTCCCGATCAGCTCTCGCACCTGGACTCGATCATCGACCCCGTCGTGGCCTCCGAGCTGCCCACGATGCTCTGGTCCCCGCACGGGCACGAGGAGGCGGTCGACGCCGTGTTGCCGCTGGTGGATGTGATCCTCTACGACTCCGACGACGCCGAGGATCCGCCTGATGCCTTCGCCCGTGTCGCGGAGCTCAGGCGCTCGGCTTACATCGTCGATCTCGCCTGGCTGCGCACGACCCCATGGCGCGAGCGCCTGGCGGCCTCGTTTGATTTTGCCGATCGCCGCGAGGCGCTGACGGCGATCTCCGGAATCGCCGTGCGACACCACCAGAGCTCCCTGGCCAGCGCGATGCTGCTCGTGGGCTGGCTGGGCTCCCGGCTTCGGTGGAACCTGGCGTCGCTCGAGCGCAGAAACGGCAACGGCCTGCGCTGCAGGGCGGCGGCGGCGAATAGCACAGTGGAGATCGAGCTCCAGCCGGCGCGCCAAGAGTCGCCCGGGCTGGCAGGCGTGGCCGTCGGCTGGGGTGGCCAGTGCTCGCTTTCGCTCGATCGGGGGCGCGGCGGCCTGCAGGCTCATGAGCAACCCGGCGATCGCACGTGGAGGGTGCTCGGCGCCTCTCGCGGCGAGGCCGGGATCCTTGGCGAGGGCGTTCGCCAAGCCCTGCTCCGCGAGCCGACCTACGGTCCCGCCCTGGTGGCGGCGCGGAGGCTCTGCGGATGACCGCCAAGCTCGAGATCCTGGATGACCCGGCCGCTGCCTGCGCGGAGTTGCTGGTCTCCGCGGCCGCGGCCGGAGGGGACATCGTGCTCACCGGCGGTAGCAGCCCCGGCATCGCCTACGAGCACGCCGCGCGGCACCCCGATGCCTGGCGCGGGGCCACGATCTGGTTCGGGGACGAACGCTGCGTTGCGCCCGAGGACGACCTCTCGAACTACAAGCTGGCTCGCGACACGCTGCTGGCGCGGCTAGGCGATCCACAGCCGACGGTTCACCGCATGCAGGGCGAGCTGGGGGCCGCGGCGGGAGCCGAGGCGTACGAGCGCGAGCTGGAGGAGGCGGGGCCACCGCATTTCGACCTGCTGCTGCTGGGTCTCGGCCCGGACGGGCACCTTGCCTCGCTGTTCCCCGACCAGGAAACGCTCTCGGAGCGCTCGCGGTGGACGATCGGCGTTGAGCGCGCCGGACACGAGCCGTTCGTGCCCAGGATCTCGATGACGTTCCGCGCATTGGCGTTGGCCCGAAGGGTCGTGTTCCTGGTCTCCGGCGACTCCAAGGCCGAAGCCGTGGCGGCGGCGTTCGGCCCGGACGCCAGCCCCAACCCCCACGTGCCGTCCTCGCTGTTGCCCCCGATGGTCGACGACCTCACCGTGCTGCTCGACCCGGCGGCCGCCGCGCGGGTCGGATCCGGAACCAGCCGGTGAACGTCATCGGCGTCGATCTGGGCGGGACGAAGGTGGCGGTTGCGGCACTATGCGACCAGCAGCTCGTCCAGGCCCAGATTCATGCCACCGACCTCTCGAGCTCTGACGCTCTGATCGAGCAGCTGCAGAGCGTGATCGCGGGACTGGAGCTCGGTTCGCTTCACGCCGTAGGGGTGGGCGTGCCGTCGGTTGTCGAATTCGACACCGGCCGCGTGGTCTCGTCGGTGAACGTGCCGCTGAAGGATGTTCCGCTGCGCCACGTGCTGGGGGACAAGCTGGGCGTGCCGGTGTTCGTCGACAATGACGCCACCGTTGCGGCGCTGGCAGAGGCTCACGATGAGCAGCTGCGGATGGTGGCGCACGATCTGGTGATGCTGACCGTGGGCACAGGGGTCGGCGGTGGGATCGTCATCGATGGCCGCATCTATCGCGGCGCCACGGGAGCCGCCGGTGAGCTCGGCCACACGATCGTGGGGCTTGACCTGGCGGGGTCGGTGCCGGCGCCGATGGGCTTCCCCCAGCCCGGCTCGCTGGAGTTCGTGTCCTCTGGGCACGCGCTCGACGAGCTTGCCAGGCAGGCCGCCAACCTTCACGCCGATTCGGCGCTGGGGCGACTGCAGGCCGACCACAAGCCGGTGCTGGGCGCAGACGCCGTCGAGGCGGCGCAGGCCGGTGACCAGTCGGCTGTCCGGATCGTCGAGATCTGGGGACAGCGTGTGGGCATCGGTGTCGCCAACGCCATCAATACCTTCGATCCCGACGAGGTGGTGATCGGCGGGGGCGCCGCCCGAGCCGGTGACCTGCTGCTCGAGCCGGCCAAGCGCGTCGCCCGGAGCTACGTGCTCCCTGGTCTTGGTACCGAAACCACGATTCGCCTCGCCCGGCACGGCGTCCGAGCCGGCGTGCTCGGCGCCGCGCTGCTGGCCATGCAGGAGCTCGAGGCGCCTGCGCGTTCGGCTAAGCGTGCCCGTTCCCCTGCCACGACGGAGGTCAGCCGATGATCGTCGCCTGCGGATTCGACCACGCCGGAGTACCGCTGCGAGCCCGCATCCTGTCGGAGATCGAGCAGGCTGGGCACGAGGTGCTGGACCTGGGGGAAGCGACCGCCGAGCCGATCGACTATCCGGACAAGGCGCTGGCGGTCGGCAAGGCCGTGGTGGCTGGCGAGGCCGATCGCGGCGTCATCGTGTGCGGCTCTGGGGCGGGCGTCTCGGTGGCGGCATGCAAGATCAGGGGGGTCCGCGCGGCAACGATTCACGACCACTACACCGCTCATCAGGCCGTCGAGCACGACGGGGTCAACGTGCTGTGTCTCGGCGGCCGTGTGATCGGGTCAGAGGAGGCGGCAGAGATCGTGGCGGCTTTTTTGGGGGCCACGATCTCGAACGAGGAGCGCCACGTACGCCGGCGCACGAAGGTGGACGAGATCGAGCGGACCGGGGGAGACATCTCTTTCGAAAGGAGCGCCTCATGAACATGCGTGTAGTGGAGTGCAACGTCTGCGGCGAGACGCTCTCCGGTGCCAATGACGAAGAGCTGGAGCGGCGGCTGGGCAGGCACATGGAGAGCGAGCACCCCTCCGTCACCTACGAGGCCGAAAGCGGGCGCGAGACGATCTCGCGCGAGGCGTACACCGCCAGCGACAGCTAGCGCATGCCCGCCGCCAGCCGCGTGGTGGTGGTCCGCCACGGCGAGACCGAATGGAGCGCCAACGGGCGCCACACCAGCCGCACCGATCTGCCGCTGGTCGAAAGCGGCCGCGAGCGGGCGGCGCGGCTCGGAGCCCCGCTGTCGCGCTACTCGTTTTCGCTGGTGTTGACCAGCCCGCTGCTCCGGGCGCGGGAGACGTGCGAGCTGGCGGGGTTCGGCGATGCGGCGGTGATCGACGATGATCTGCGCGAATGGGGCTATGGCGAGTATGAGGGCCTCACGACGCCCCAGATCCGTGAGACGCGGCCGGATTGGAGCCTCTGGCGTGACGGCTGCCCTGGCGGGGAAGCGCCACCGCAAGTCGCGGCGCGCGCCGACCGGGCGCTGGCGCGGCTGGCGGAGGCGGACGGCGACGCGCTGGCGTTCGCCCACGGTCACATCCTGCGCGTGGTGTGCGCTCGCTGGCTTTCGATGGACGCCGCGGGCGGCGCGCGGTTCGCCCTTTCCGCGGGGACGATGAGCGTCCTGGGCTACGAGCGGGAGACGCGGGTGATGCAGCTGTGGAACGCGCCGCCCTCCGAAGGCGCCGGTCGTTAGGCCGGAGCGATGGCGCATGAACTCGTCCCGGGGTTATTCCACTGGAGCGCGTTTCACGACGGTATCCGAAAGCAGGTCAGCTCCTACTACCTGGCCGACGCCGGCGTGGTGCTCGATCCCCGGCTTCCCTCGGAGGGCTTCGACGGCGGGGTGGAACCCGTCGGGTGGCTCGCCGACCACGGCCCGCCTCGGGCAGTGGTCCTGACCAACCGCCATCACTACCGCCACAGCGCGCGGCTCGCGGACGCGTTCGGGCTACCGGTGCGCGCCAGCCGGCCGGGAATGCACGAGTTCACCGACGACCAGCGCGTCGAGGCTTTCGACTTCGGCGATGAGCTGCCGGGCGGTGTCATCACCCACGAGGTGGGATCGATCTGTCCGGACGAGACCGCGCTCGAGATCCCTTCCGCCCGGGCGGTAGCGCTCGCGGACAGCGTGGTCCGCTTCGACGCGCCGGACGCGCCGTTGGGCTTCGTGCCCGACTTCCTGCTGGGCGACGATCCCGATGATGTGCGGCGGGGTTTGCGTCGCTCGCTGCAGCGGCTGCTGGAGCTCGACTTCGAGCATCTGCTGCTGGCCCACGGCCTGCCGGTGATCGGCGAGGGCAAGGAGCGCCTGCGGGAGTTCGTCGAGCGCGAGAGCTGAGCGGTCCGTTCGCCCCGCGCCTCGCTGAAGCTTTCAATGCCAGGTCGGCCGCTCAGACGGGAGGCTCCGCCAGCCCGTGCGCGTAGGCGTAGCGAACCGCCTGCGCCCGGTCGCGCAGGCCGGCCTTTGCGAACAGGTGGTTGATGTGCGACTTGACTGTCGTGGGGCTGACGACCAGCCGCTCGGCGATCTCGGCATTGGTGAGCCCGTCGGCGATCAGCGCCAGCACCTCCGCCTCGCGCGGAGTTAGCCCGTCAGGCAGCTCCGGCTGGGAGCCGGTGGCACCGTCGCCGTCGCGGTCGTCACCGGCGCGCGAGCCCGGGCCGCTTAGGGCCGCGATCACGTGGTGCTGGACGCTTGGGTCGAGGGCCGCCTCACCGGCGGCCACCGTGAGAATCGCCGCGCGGATGTCCTCGGCGCTAGCGTCCTTTGTGATGTAGCCGCGCGCCCCGGCGCGCAGCGCGCCGAGCACGCTGTCGTCGTCGGCGAACGTGGTGAGCGCGATCACGCGGACGGCGGGACTGGTCTCACGCAGGCGACGCGTTGCCTCGATCCCGTCCATCCGCGGCATGTTCAGGTCCATCAGCACAACCTGCGGCGCGTATTCAGCAACCAGCTCACAGGCCTCACTGCCGTCGGAAGCAGTCCCCACCAGCTCGATCCCTTCGGTCAATCCGAGCAGCGTGGCCAGGCTCTGACGAACGAGGCGCTGGTCGTCGGCCAGCAGTACGCGTACGTCGCTCATCGGCTCGTGGTCGTGAGCGTCTTTGCATCTGTCTGCGCCCCGCTGGCCTCAACCGGAAGCCGCAGCTCGACTCGAAAGCCGTCGCTGGTGGGCTCCGTCACGAGCGTCCCGCCGAGCAGCTCTGCCCGTTCCCGCATCCCGCTGAGCCCGAATCCACCTCCGGTATCGGTCAGCACCGCGGGAGCCGGAGCCCCAACCGCAGCATGATCCTCCACCACCAGGACCGTCGCCCGCTCGGTGTAGTTGAGCTTCAGTTCGACCCGCTCGGGGGTGGCGTGGCGACGGATATTGGTAAGCGCCTCCTGAACGGTGCGGTAGATCGCGACCCGGGCATCAGGCGGAAGTTCGCGTGGCTGCCCGCAGAGCTCGAAAGTGGCCGCCACGCCGCTCTGCTCCGCGAACGCTTCGGCGAGCGCTGGGAGTCGCTCCGGACCCGGCAGCTCGTCGCCGCGCGCGGCCGCTATCGCGCGCCGAGCCTCATCCAGCCCGGCTGCGGCGAGGTGGTGCGCGGCATCTAGCGTGTTCGTGACCTCGGGGTCCGTGCCGCGGTCTCGTGCCAGGAGGCGGGCGCTTTCGAGTTGCAAGGCGAGCGCGGAAAGGGAGTGGGCCAGCACGTCGTGCATCTCACGCGAGAGCCGTCCCCGCTCGGCCTCGGCCGCGGCGCGCGCCTCGGCGTCTCTGGAGGCTTCGAGCGCGTCACGCTGGCGCCGGGTCTCCGCCATCAGCCGCATCACCAGAAACCAAGGGACCGCGCCGGTGGTGATCGACACCGCCGCGCCGGAATGGCCGTTCAACACGCTTATAAGCACCAGCACCACCAGCGAGATCCCGAGTGTGAGGGCGCCGGCGACACGCCCCAACCGCATCGCAGCGACGATCCCGACGAAGTACGGGCCCAGCTCCCAGACACCGCGCGGCTGCAGCGCCGCGAGGACAGCCGCCGCGGCGGTGACGCCCAACAGAAGCGCAATCCTCCGCCACTGGGGAATCGTGTCGCTGCGCGGTTGTGTGCCGACCGCACACGCCACGAGCGCAACCAGGGCCAACCCGATCGCGAGACCCCTAGCGCTCAGTTCCGGTTGCGGCCGTGTGGTGGCGGTCACGACGATGAACACGACGAGCCACGCAAGGCCCAGGGCGCGCAGCACCATGGCCTCGGGAGGGAGCCGGTCGTTCCCAGCTCCGAGGTTGGACCGCGTCAACCAGTTGATGATCGGCCTGAGCATCTTCTGTGGGCATAAACGATAAGCGCCGCTCGAGCGGGGTTCATCGGCTTGCAGTCCGAAGCCAGCCGCGTCGTCTCCACCCAGGGGTGGAGCTGAAGTTCGGCCTTCGCGCCGATGACAACCCGACCGGCCGGAAATATCTTGGCCGCCATGTTCACGAACTCACTGGACGCCGCAGTCGTCGAGCGTCGTGCCGCGTCCAAATCCAGTCCCGCGGCCGACGCGGTCATCCGCGTCAAGGGCCTGCGGAAGCGCTACGAGCGCCACGAGGCGGTGCGGGGCATCGACCTCGAGGTGCGCCACGGCGAGATATTCGCCTTCCTGGGCCCGAATGGCGCCGGCAAGACGACCACCGTTGAGATCCTGGAGGGATACCGAAAGGCGAGCGGCGGCATCGTCGAGGTGCTCGGCGCCGACCCGGGTCACGCGCACGCCTCATGGCGCGAGCGAATCGGCGTGGTGCTTCAGGAGTCCCAGGCCGAGCCAGGCCTCACCGTCAGGGAGTGCCTCCGGCTCTACGCGGGTTACTATCGCCAGCCGCGGCCGGTAGATGAGACCCTTGAGCAGGCCGGTCTGCTGGAGCAGGCCGACCAGCGCGCCGTGTTGCTGTCCGGCGGCCAGCGGCGGCGACTGGACGTTGCGCTCGCGTTGGTCGGCGACCCGGAGCTGATCTTCCTCGACGAGCCGACCACCGGCTTCGACCCCTCCGCCCGGCGCGCCGCCTGGAACGTGATCGCCGGACTGCGTGAGCTAGGCAAGACCGTGTTCCTCACCACCCATTACATGGAGGAGGCGGAGTTCCTCGCGGACCGGATTGCGGTCATCGCGTCCGGCCGCATCGTCGCCGAGGGAACGCCGCGTACGCTCGGCGACCGTCACCTCTCGGGCGCTGAGATCACGTTTGACTTGCCGTGCGGGACCGAGGCTCATGATCTGCCCGTGGTACTCGTCGAGCGTTCCGAGGAGCAGCCTGGCCGACGGATCGTGGTCCAGAGCAAGAGCGTCGCCGCGGACCTTCACGCGTTGTCCGGGTGGGCGCTCGAGCGGGGTCTGGAGCTGGAGGACCTCGAGGTCCGCCGCCCGACACTCGAAGACGTCTACCTGAGCCTGACAGCCGAGCAACAGCAGGAAAGGAGCGACCGATGATTCTGCTGATCGTGCGCCTCTACCGCCGCTGGCGTGAGCGCCGGGACCAAGGGAGAAGCATCTCGCGGGAGGCGACCGCCTCCGGACAGGCCCCCGCTGCGCCGGCCGTGACGGGACCGCGTATCGAGAGCGGCAGCACACTGTCGGCGGCGGCGCGGGGTGCGATCGCGTTGTTCCTGCACCAGGCCCGCTATGAGCTGTTGGCGAGCATGCGCAACACCAGGGCCCGCTTCTTCACGTTCCTGTTCCCGATCATCCTGCTCGTGGTGTTCATCGGCGTGTTCGGCCACAAGGGGCACACGATCATCAACGGCGTCCAGGTCCCGCTGTCCCGTTTCTACGTCGGCGGCATCCTGGCGATGGCGATCATCACCGCGGCGTATGCCGGTCTGGTGATGACGGTCACGGCGGCGCGCGAGACAGGCGTGTTCAAGCGGCGCCGGGCGACGCCAGTCCCACCGGCGCTGATGATCGCGGGGCAGGTGACCTCGACGCTTCTGATCGCCGAGGTGATGGCGGTCATTCTGCTGGTGATCGCCGGATTCGGCTACAGCATCACGATGCCCGCCGGGGCGCTCGTGGCAGTCTTCATCACCGTCGCCGTGGGAACGATCACCTTCGCCTGCATCGGCTACGCGGTGGCGGGCATGATCGACTCCGTCGACGCTGCCCAGCCACTTGCGCAGGCGACGATGATGCCGCTGTACTTCATCTCCGGGGTATGGATTCCGAACACCAGCCTCAGCCCCGGCCTGCGGGACGTGGCGAAGGTGTTTCCGATCGAGCATCTGGCGACCGCGCTGCACAACGGGACGGTGGCCAGCTCGTTCTCATCCGCTTTCTCGGCCTCTGACCTGCTCGTGCTGGTGGTCTGGGGACTGGCGGCCGGCACATTCGCCGCGATGCGGTTCAGCTGGCTGCCCAAAACGGCGACCGCATAGGGGCCCGAGGCCGGCGCCGTCACCGCTTCGGGCCGATGAAGCGGTCGAGCGTGGCGACGTCGGCTTTCCGCGAGACGTAGCTCGTCCGCGCACCGGATCTCGTCCAATGCAGCTCGAGCCGGTCGCAGGCGGAGCATTGGACCCGCTCCGTGCTGCGGGGTACCGTGCGTCGAGCACGATGCGGAGCTTGTAGACGTGACGACGGTGAGCCGGCAGACAGCCGTCGCCTGGATAGAGGCCGAGCAGATACACGTATCCAGGCGGGAGCTCGCCGAACCTGTGGAGTTCGCAGCATCCGCACAACGCGCAGCCACTGCGCCCGTCGGCCCGGACGTTGTGCGGCATGTGGCCTACAAGCCAGTCCCTGACGGTTGACACCGGCAAATCCAGGCGCCGCGCGATCCTTCGCGCGCCCAGCCCTCGGCCCGCAGCGCCAGCGCCTCCGTGACCTCCGACCGGCAGTGCATGTCAGGGCTCCCGGTCTAATGCGGCAGAGAGGATTCGAACCTCCACGCCCGTTAAGGCACGGCCGCCTGAGGACCGCGTGTCTACCGTTCCACCACTGCCGCGGTGTCGGGTCAAAGTAGCAGTTGGGTGATGAGCAAACGCGCGAACATATGCTCCCCCTTATCTCGGACGGAGAGTGGGCGCGGAGTGTCGGCGCGCCCGTGCGATGCGGCGCGCTGACGCACCCGAATCGCCCGCCACCCGTTGTCCCCGGCTACTTGGCCTCCGAAGCTCTCCCGCCTTTGGGTGGCGCGCGCTACCACGCCGCACGGCGAGCGCGCACTAAGCTGTCATCAGCAATCGGGCGTCACAACCACGGCCGCCGCAACGCGCGAGCGGCCAGCGTGAGCGTCTAAGCTCATCACCTCCCCGCCGCTATCGTCTAGGGGACTAGGACGCCGCCCTCTCACGGCGGAAACCCGGGTTCGAATCCCGGTAGCGGTACTAAGGAAAGCCCCGCTAACGGTGCGGTGGTTTGTTGACAGCTGCAGTCCCGGTCTGCTCCAGCTCGTGTCCACCGGTGATCGTGTGGGGCGCTGCGAGAGGCGCACAATCCCCCTTGCCATCGCGATCCGACCCCCACTACGTGAATGGGCTACCGGCGCGCAGCGCCACGTGCTGCGTTGCGGGTGCCATAGCCCCCGTTCCGTGACACGTGCGGTCGTGCGTGCAGCGCTGATTCACGTTCGGGGGCCTGCCGGCGTCCACGGCCAGCGACCCACACCCCGAGGCCCCCGCCGTACGGCTCTGTTTCCGGCAGCTTCGGATTTGGCTTCGGGCTACGCGCCGCGCGGTGGCCGGTTAGCGCACAGTGACCTGCGGGTCCCTAGGGCAACGCCAGCTTGATCGCGATCACCAGCATGCCGAGCACGGTGCCCATGAGCACTTGCAGCAAGAGCTCGCGCGGGGCCAGCTCGGCCCGCACACCGGCGACGAGCACCAGCAGTCCCGCGCCCCCCAGGATCGGACGCTCGTAGACCATGCTGCGCGCCAGCCCCATAGGGGTCAGGTGGTCGCTCTCCCGCAGCCGCCGCGACGCGTACTCGGCGTAGGTCTCGCGCCTGAGCCGCTCCGCCGCCAGCAGCACACTCACGGTGATAAGCCCATAGATCGCGGCACGGACGTTGGTCGGCAGGCGCGCATTCTCGCGGCTGATGGCGACATCCCGCTATAACGCCTGCATGACCGAGGTCAGGCTCCGCTTCCTGGGCAGCGGCGATGCGTTCTCGAGCGCCGGCCGGCTTCAGACTTGCTTTCAGCTCGAGGGAGCGGGCGCGCGGCTGTTGATCGACTGCGGTGCGACGGTGCTCGCCGCATTGAAGCGCGAGCAGATCGATCCTTCCTCAATCGGCTTCGTGGCGATCAGTCATCTGCACGGCGATCACTTCGGGGGCCTGCCGTGGCTGCTCATCGACGGCCGCTTCGCCAAGCGCCGGGAGCCGCTCGTCGTGGCCGGCCCACCGGGCATCGAGAGGCGCTTCCAGCAGGCCCTGGGGGCGCTCTACCCGGGCGCGCTGAGCGCCGAGTCCCCGTTCGAGCTGCGCTTCGAGGAGCTCTCGAGCGGCACAAGCCACGAGCTCGGACCGGCGAAGCTCACTCCCTTCGATGTGGTCCACAACAGCGGCGCTCCGTCCTATGCGCTGCGCATTGAGTACGGCGGCAGGACGATCGCCTACTCGGGAGACACCGAGTGGACCGATCGCCTGATCGACGTGGCCCGCGGAAGCGACCTGTTTGTCTGCGAATGCAACGGCTTCGACCAGCACGTGCCGGGCCACCTCGATTACCGCACGCTGGAGGCAAAGCGCCAGGAGCTTGACTGCCGGCGGCTGGTCCTGACCCACATGGGCCCGGATATGCTCGCCCACCTCGGCGGCGCCGCGTTCGAGGCAGAAGATGTGATGGACGCTGCGTTCGAGACCGCAGAGGATGGGATGGTCGTCTCGCTGTGACCCACACGCTGGAACCAATCGAAAGGAGCTGATTTGGCCACCAACTCGCCCATGCAACTAGGGATGGTCGGCCTCGGCCGGATGGGGGCCGGTCTCGTGCGGCGCCTGATGCACGACGGCCACCGCTGCGTGGCCTACGACGTCTCGGCCGACGCCGTCAAAGCAGTCGAGGGCGACGGCGCCACGGGCGCCGCGTCGCTGGAGGAGTTTGCCGCCAAGCTCGAGAAGCCCAGGGCGGCTTGGGTCATGGTTCCCGCCGGGCAGATCACGGATCAGACGATCTCCTCGCTGGCCGAGGTGCTCGAGCCAGGCGACACGATCATCGATGGCGGCAACACCTACTACCACGACGACCTTCGCCACGCCGCAGCGCTGAAGGAGAAGGGCATCCACCACATCGACGTGGGCACGAGCGGGGGCGTATGGGGATTCGAGCGAGGGTTCTGCCTAATGATCGGCGGCGAGCAAGAACCGGTGCGGCGGCTCGATCCGATCTTCGCTTCGATCGCGCCGGGTGTCGATGCCGCGCCGCGCACTCCCGGCAGGACCGGCCAGCCGTCTCAGGCCGAGCAGGGCTACTACCACTGCGGCCCCAACGGTGCCGGCCACTTCGTGAAGATGGTCCATAACGGCATCGAATACGGGGTGATGGCCGCCTACGCCGAGGGGCTCAATGTCATCAAGAACGCCGACGCCGGCACCCGGCAGCGGCAGGAGGATGCGGAGACCGCGCCGATGGAGGAGCCCGCCTTCTACCAGTACGACGTCGACACGAGCGAGGTGGCCGAGGTATGGCGCCGGGGCAGCGTGATCGCCTCCTGGCTGCTCGACCTCACGGCGGACGCGCTGCACCGCTCGCCGGCGCTCGACGACTTCACCGGCCGCGTGTCGGACTCCGGAGAGGGACGCTGGACTTCGATCGCGGCGATCGACACCGGCGTGCCGGCGCCAGTGCTGACCACCGCGCTGTACTCGCGCTTCGCCTCACGAGATCTCGACGAGTTCGCCAACAAGATCTTGTCGGCGATGCGCAAGGAGTTCGGCGGACACGAGGAGCGGCCGGCATAGCGTGGCGCCCGGCTCTCCACCGGTCCAGCGAGGTCAATCGCCGTAGTCCAGCGCCACCTCGAACCACACCCGGTTGCCGCCGACGTCGTCCACGCCCCAACGCACCGCCTGCTTGTCGAGCAGAAACAGCCCGTAACCAGGGCCGTTCAGCGTGGGGTTGCTCGGAGTGGCGGGCTGAAAGCCGTTCCCTTGGTCGGTGACCTCCACCCGGATGATGTCCGCCTCCACCCGCGCGACGAGCCGGACATTCGCCGGCGGTTCCACGTCAGGATGGGTTACGGCGTTTGTGACTACCTCCGATACGAGCAGCTTGACCGTCGCCAATGCCAACTCGGGGACTTCTCGGGTCTCGCAGAACGCCGAAATCGCCCCCCGGGCGATGCCCGGAGCGTCGTTGCCGTGGTCCACAACCAGCGTCAGCACCCGCCTGTCGTGCTGGCCGGGTCCTCGCGCCGACGCCGAACTCATTCGTCCACGCCCCACACGAAAGGCAGATTGGCGTCGGCTCCGGTCGCCCGGAGGACAAGCGCAGCATCCTGGTGCCGAGGAGGTTTCAGCGCCAGCCGCCACGCATGCTGCAGGGATCGGTTATTGAGCTCGATCAGCAACCTCAGACCCGTGGAGTCCATGAACGCAATGTCTCTCAGGTCCAGGGTCAGGTCGGTGACTCCCGTGCTCAGGTGTTCGTCCACATGCTGCAAAAGCGTCTGCACGGTGGACACGTCGAGCTCGCCGGTAATCGAGACGGTGGCTGCCGAGCCGGAGCGCCCATCTTTGATCTCGAATTTCGTCGGGCGAGCCATGGGTCAGGGCAAGCTACCGATTGCCTCTGCCGGACCCCGCTCTTCAGCAGCATCTCCGTGAGGCGCTTGAGGGCTCGGAAGCCGACGCAGCGCCAAGACGGCCGTGTCGTCGGCATTCGGCCCGACTTGGAATTTGGCAACGGCCTCGGTGAGCAGCTGGAGAATCTCGGATGCGGAACGCTTGCCGCACCGTGCAAGCGTTTCGATCAGGCGCTCCGCGCCGTATCGAGTCCCATTCGTCCCGATCGCATCGGTGATGCCATCGGTGTACATGAGGATTGCGGTTCCTGGATGGAGCTCGAACACGCTGTCGGCCCATTGCGCGCCCGAAAACCCGCCCAACAGCGGGGCGTGCTCGCCGATGCGTACGACGCCCCGCGAATTGAGGGCCAACGGAAGTGGATGCCCTCCGACGGCCACAACCGCCCGATCCCGCTCCAGGCGGATCACCAGGGCGGTGCAGATTGAAGGGGTTCGTTCCCGCTTCAGTGTCCGGTCCACATACCCCAGCAACTCGGCGGGACTAGAGATGAACTCCGAGGTGGCGCGCATCGTCTGGCGGACAAGCGACGTGAGCGCGGCCGCCTGCGCGCCTTTCCCCGTGACATCGCCGATGGTGATCATCCAGCCGCCAGAAACCTCCCAAGCGTCGTAGAAGTCACCTCCGACCTCCGTTCCGGCATAGGCGGGCACATAGAATCCGGCGAGCTCGTACCCCGGGATCTTCGGCAGTTGCTCGGGCAACAAACTCTGTTGCAGCGTATGGGCTATCTCCGAGCGTTCGCTGTAGAGCCTCGCGTTCTCGATCGCCACGGCGCCGCGGGCAGCGACCTGCTCGGCGAGCTCCAGGTCAACCTGTTCAAGTACTCGGCCGGACTCTGCGGTGACCAGCGTCAGCGTCCCGAGCGTCCGTGTCCCGATGCGCATCGGGACGATTAGCACCGAGCGGAAGCCGACCGCCCGCAACAGCTCCAGATGCCGGTCATCGACAGCGGCGTCGACGAGCATCTCGTCCGCTATGTATGGATACAGGATCGACTTGCCGGTGCGAACGACGAGACCCATTCCCCGTTGTGGGTCAAGGCGTTCCGGTTCGTACTCCCGGAGCTGCTCGGCGAGAGCCAGGCGGCTGGGGTCTACATGGGCTAGGGCGACCGACTGGCGATCTCCATCCTCGTCAACGAGGTCGACCGCGCACCAGTCGGCTATGTCCGGCACAGCCAGCTGGGCGACGTTACTGAGCGTCTGCTGGTGATCGAGGGAGGAAGCCAGGACGTTGCTGGCGTGCGCGAGGAATGAGCCTTGCTGCTCGGCTCGCTGCTGGTCGGTGACGTCCTCGATCACCATGATCGTCGCCTGCACCTCGCCCGCTTCGTCGAGCAGCGGCGCCGCCTTGAGCAGGTTCCACCGCTGAACGCCAGTCTGTCGGTGGACGGTTCGGATCAACAGCGGCTCAGGCGATTGTTCGCCGGCCAGGAGCCGCACCGATGGGATCTGCTCCATCGAGATCAGGTCCCCTGTCTCACTCCACACGAGATAGTCGGCCATGATTCGCTCAGGTGGGGTGTTGCGAAGCTCCTCGGCGGAGTCAAAGCCGAGGTGGATGAGCGCGGCCCGATTGGCGTAGACCAGCCGATCGCTTCGATCGCGAATCGTCACGGGATCGCTGAGCGAGCCGACGACCGTGTCGAAGCGTCGCTCGGCGAGACGCGCCGCCCGGCGGAGCTCCTCCACGAGGCGCTCGCGCTCGCGCTCCGCCGCGGCGTGCTCGCTCCGATCTTCTACGAACGCCGTGAACGTCCACACCGCTCCGCGCCGGATGGCCGAAACCGTGAGCTTGATCGGGAACTCGGTCCCGTCCCCTCGTAGCGCGGCGAAGTCCACTGGGCGCTCCAGCAGTGGCCCTATCCCCTCGGCAACGAAACGCTCTATCCCCGCCCGGTGCGCCGCGCGGTAGCGCTCGGGGATGATCAGCTCGGCTATGTCGCGTCCGACCGCCTGCTCACGCGGGATGCGAAATGTCTTCTCGGCGCTGCGGTTCCAATAAATGATGGCGCCCTTCTCGTCGATCGAGATCACAGCGCTCGGCGCCCGTTCAAGGATCAGTTCCGGCACGTTGCCTCCATCTCGAGCGGATTATGCTGATGCTGGCGATTCGCGATCGTCGCTGATCATGTTCGAAGCGAGCTCGTTTGACGGCGCAGTGCGCTGGCGAGCGAAGGGAGGTGGAGATGGCTGAAGCTCGGGCTCTCGACAAGCACATTCCAGGCGGGCGTCGCACCACGCCGCCGTTCCGGGCAGACCACGTCGGCAGCCTACTGCGGCCGCCGGAGCTGCTGCAAGCCAGGGAGGACTTCCAGCAGAGCAAGATCGACGCCGATCAGCTGCGCTCGATCGAGGACCAGGCGATCCGCGACGTGGTGGAAATGCAGCGGGAGGTTGGGCTTCAGTCCGCAACCGACGGCGAGTTCCGCCGCTCCTCATGGCACATGGACTTCATCTACCAGCTCGGGGGGATCGAGCGGGCGCCAGGCGACATCAGGGTCAGGTTCCAGAACGCGGATGGCGAGATCGAGTTCACTCCGGCGGCGATCCACATCGGCCAGAAGGTCCACCTCGACCACCCGATCTTCGCCGAGGACTTCCGCTATCTGCAGAGCCTCGCGGGCGACGAGCTGACGCCGAAGCTGACCAGCCCCTCGCCCAGCATGGTCCACTACCGCGGTGGCCGAGCCGCGATCGACCCCGAGGTCTACCCCGAGCCGGAGGAGTTCTGGCGCGACTTGACCTCGGCCTACCGTGACCAGGTCCGGGCAGTCGCCGAGCTCGGCTGCCGCTACTACCAGTTCGACGACACGAGTCTGGCCTACCTCAATGACCCCCGCCAGCGGGAGCAGATGGCGAACCTGGGCGAAGATGCCGAGCACCTGCATGAGACCTACATTCGCCACCTCAACGAAGTGCTCGCCGAGCGGCCCGCGGGGCTGGCAGTCACTACCCACATGTGCCGGGGCAACTTCCGTTCCTCGTGGGTGGCGGAGGGAGGGTACGACTTCGTCGCCGAGGCGCTGTTCGGCCACCTGAACGTCGACGGTTTCTTCCTCGAGTACGACGACGCCCGCTCCGGCGGCTTCGAGCCGCTGCGGTTCGTGCCTAAGGACAAGCTGGTCGTCCTCGGGTTGGTCACCACCAAGCGGGGCGAGCTTGAGAGCAAGGACCAGCTCAAGCGCCGCTTGGAGGAGGCTTCGAAGTTCATCTCGATCGAGCAGTTGTGCCTGTCTCCGCAGTGCGGGTTCTCCTCGACGGTCGAGGGCAATGTGTTGAGCTACGAGCAGGAGGTGGCCAAGCTGAGGCTGATCGTCGAGACCGCCGACGAGGTCTGGGGCTGAGAAAGTCAAGCCGGCCTACGGAGACTGGGCTGTGCTGAAGTGAGCGGCGACGGGCTGTTTATGGGCCTGTTCGCCCGTGGCGACACCCCCCGAGAGCTCTCGAGCCTGGCGTTCCTGCAAGCGATGCTGGACGTGGAGACAGCGCTGCTGCGAGCGCTGGTACGAGCGGGGCTGGCACCGGCGGAGACAGCGGACGAACTGGTGGCGGCCGCCGACGCCACCACCCTCGATCTCCCGGCCATCGGCCGCTCGACGGCAGAGAACGGCACCCCGGTCCCCGGGATGCTGTCCCAGCTGCGCGAACGACTTTCCGAGCACACCGCGGCGCAGGTTCACCGTGGGGCAACCAGTCAGGACATCGTCGACACGGCGATGATGCTCGTGGCGCGCCGAGCGCTGGTGCCGATCCTTGCCGACCTGGACCGCGTCACCGAGGCCGCCGCGACGCTCGCCGAGCGCCACCGACAAACGGCGATCGCCGGCCGGACGCTGCTGCAGCAGGCGCTGCCGCTGAGCTTTGGGCTGAAGGCGTCCGGGTGGCTGGTGGCGTTGGCGGAGGCCCGCGCCGAGCTCGAGCGGTTGCGGGCAAGGGGGCTGGCGATCCAGCTCGGCGGCCCAGTGGGGACGCTTGCGGCATTCGGCGACGGCGGCCTCGAGGTGACATTCCACCTGGCGGACGAACTGGGACTCGAGGAGCCGCCGCTGCCCTGGCACACGGCTCGCCGGCGACCGGTCGCCCTGGCCTGCGGGCTGGGCACGGCCGCCGGGACGATGGGCAAGGTTGCCCAGGACGTGATCCTGCTCGCCCAGACCGAGGTGGCCGAGGTCGCGGAGCGCGGCGAGGAAGGTCACGGGGGCTCATCGGCGATGGCTCATAAGCGCAATCCAGTCGGGGCCGTCGCCGTCGTGGCCTGCTCGAAGCGCACGCCGGCGCTGGTGGCAACCATGCTCGGGACCATGGTCCAGGAGCACGAGCGTGCGGCCGGTGCGTGGCAGGCGGAGTGGGAGACGATGCTCGCCCTGCTGCGTCTAACCGGCTCGGCCGCGGCTACGCTGGCCGAGGTACTGGTGGGGCTCGAGCCGGACCCACAGCGCATGGCGCACAATCTCGCGCCGCTGCTACAGCTTCCCGGCGTCGCGGACACGCTGGGCTCGAGCGAGGAGCTGATCGACCGTGCGCTCGCGGTCTACCGCGACTACCAGGGCGGCAGGGGGAGCGGCGCTGAGCGCTGAGCGGACCCAGGTGGGCATCATCGGCGGCGGCCCGGCCGGGCTGACGCTCGCGCTGCTGCTGCAGCGCGAGGGAATCGAGTCGGTGGTGCTCGAGGATCGCAGCCGCCACTACGTCGAGCAGCGGGTGCGCGCGGGACTGCTGGAGCAGAATACGGTCGATTTGATGAGGGAGCTCGCAGTCGGCGAGCGCGTGGGAATCGAAGGCCTGGAGCACAGCGGCATCTACCTGCGCCGCGAGGGCGAGACGCAATACGTCCCGATCGCGCAGCTGACCGGAAGGCACATCACGATCTACGGCCAGCAGGAGGTGGTGAAGGACCTGATCGCCGCCCTGCTGGAGCGCGGAGGGGATGTTCGCTTCGAGGTCTCTGATGTCGCTGTTGACGGCATCGAGCGCGAGCGGCCGCGGATCAGCTACGCGGCCGACGGGGCGCAGCGTGAGCTCGAGTGCGACTTCATCGCGGGCTGCGACGGCTCCCACGGCATCTGTCGTTCCTCGATCCCGAGCAGGCTCCGCACCCACTACGAGATCGAGTATCCGTTCGCCTGGCTCGGCATCCTGGCGCACGCGCCGCCGGCGACCGACGAGCTGATCTATTCCTGGCACGAGCGGGGCTTCGCGCTTCACTCGATGCGTTCAGCCAGCGTGAGCCGGCTCTACATCCAGGTGGCCGTCGACGAGCGGCTCGAGAACTGGCCCGACGATCGCATCTGGGAGGAGCTGCAGGTGCGGCTGGGAACGGAGGGCTTTAGCCTCAACGAAGGTCCGGTCTTCGAGCGCGACCTGACGCAGATTCGGGGCTTCGTCTGCGAGCCCATGCAGCACGGCAACCTATTCCTGGCCGGAGACGCGGCCCACATCGTGCCCCCCACGGGGGCCAAGGGACTGAATCTGGCCGTCAACGATGCCCGGCTGCTGGCGGCGGCGTTCGCCGAGCGGTATCGAAGCGGCTCGCGGCAGCGGCTCGATGACTATTCGGTCTGCGCTCTGCGTCGCGTGTGGCGGGCGCAGGACTTCTCCAACTACATGACCCACCTGCTGCACGATCTGGGGCAGGGGCCCTATGAGCGCAGACTGCAGCTGTCGCGGCTCGAGTATCTATCACGCTCGCACGCTGCGGTGAGGAGCCTGGCGGAGAACTACGCCGGGCTTCCGGCGACGCCGGACTTCTAGCTGCCCTGACCGGAGCTCGAGCCCGGACGCGCGCCAGTACCGAGGCGATTGACCGGCCGCTTGGCGGCGTCTCCGGCGACGTCGGCTACCAAAAAGCCGTCGCGGATCTGCGACATCAGGTCGCCCACGCCGCTGGGGGAATGCGGCAGCAGGATCGTGTTGGTCTGCGAACCTTCGCCCAGCGAGCGAATCATGTCCGTGTACTGGGTGAGGGCCACGAGGGCCATCGCTTCCTTGGCGTCCAAGCCCTGTTCGGAGATGATCTCGAGCGACTCCTTGAGGCCCTCGGCGATTGCCTTGCGCTGTTCGGCCACGCCCTCGCCCTCCAGTCGCATCGTCTCCTTCTCGCCCTCGGCTTTCTTGACCGCGAGCGTCTTCTGCGCGTCGCCCTGGGCCGCAGCGGCGATCTGATTGCGCTGCGAGGCGTTGATGTTGTTCATCGCGTCCTTGACTCGCTGGTCGGGCTCGATGTTCGTTATCAGCGCCTTGACGATCTCGTAGCCGTACTCGGCCATCTGCCTGTGCAGCGTGTCCTGGATGTGCATGGCGATCGTGTCCGCGTCGGCGTATGCCTCGTCGAGGTCCATGCTCGGGATGTGCGAGCGCACCACGTCGAACGCATAGGACTGGATCTGGATCTCGGGATCCTCGAGCTTGTAATACGCGTCCTGCACCTGCTGCTGCTCGGCGCCGACCTTGTACTGGACGGCGAGCTTGACGTGCACGAACACGTTGTCCTTCGTCTTGGTCTCGATCTCCGAGTTCAGCTGCTCGACCTGAAGGCTCATCTTGCCCGCAACGCGCTCGACGAAGGGCGTCTTGCTCTGCAGCCCTGGTGCCGCTACGCGGACGAACTTGCCGAACCGCTCGACGATCGCGCGTTCCTGCTGCTCGACCGTGAAGAAGAAGAGAGGCATGGTCAGAAGAAGTCTAGCCCGCCTGGAGTACCTTGAAGTCGATGGATCAGTCCGAGCTGCTCGGCTTGACGGCCGACGAACGGTTGCTGGGCGAGGACGCCGAGAATTTGCCCGCCGTCGTTGGCAGGCCGGAGCCGCTGCCCGGACCCAGCCGGGCTCGAGGCAAGGTGGTGGCGCTCGGGGCCACGCTGACCGGGCTTTCGCTGCTGTTGGGGCTGGCACTGATCGCCGTGGGGATCGGCGAGGCGGTGGCCAATGCCGTGATCCTGGCGATCGCGGCGATTGCCTTCGGCGTGCTGTTCATCGGCACCCACTGGGGCTGGGTGCACGTGGCCGAATTCAGTGCCCAGCGGATCGAGCGCCGGCGAGACCACGACGTGCTCGCCCGCCGCCAACAATGGCTCAGATCGATCAAGCCATACACGAGGCACGAGGTCATGACCTTGGTCGACGACGACGGAGCGATCACGATCGTGCGTATCCGCAAGCTCCCGGTGCTCAGCGGTCAGCACACATTCACCTTTAGGCGCGAGATCGAGGCCGAGGAGGTTCATTCCGCCGAGGAGCCCGGCGCGGCCGTAGCCGAGCGCGCCGAGCTCTTGCGCAGGCGGGCGGCCGCCGACACCGAGCGCGAGCGGGAGCGCTTCGAGCTGGCAGCCGACGCCTACGACACGGCGCTGATGCGCTCAGACGACGACGAGCAGCAGCGTATAGCGCGCCGCGCCGCCTCCCAGGCGCTGTCCGAGCAGATCAACACGAACCTGCGCGAGCCGCCGCTGACCGAATAGGCGCCCGAGTAAAAGGGCGGCCGGGCTGACGCCCCGGCCGCCCCTTTTTTGTCCGGGGAAGGAATCGGCGCGCCGGGCGTCATTTGGGGGTAATGGCGCTAGCCACCGGCTATGCTCGCGAGCGGACACGTCCGATGTCGCGAACGCTCGATCCCGCGCACCTGGGCGATCACTTGGACCGCTTGTATCGCGCGGCCTGGGGGCTCTGCGGATCGCGCGAGGATGCGGAAGATCTGGTCCAGGAGACCTACGCGCGCGTGCTCCGCAAGCCGCGCCTGCTCCACTCTTCCGAGGATCTGGGCTACCTGCTGCGCGTGCTGCGCAACACCTATTTCTCCAACCGGCGGGCGGCGCAGCGCCGGCCGCGCGCCGATCCTTTGCCCGACGAACTCGACCTGGTGGAGGACCGCTCGGCCGTGGCGCCGCCGGCGGCGCTGGAGGCCAAAGAGATCTATGCCCTGATCGCCGAGCTCCCGGACATCTTCAGAGACACGCTCGTGGCGGTCGATCTGCTCGGCCTGTCCTACCGGGAAGCGGCACGCGCGCTCCGCGTGCGCGAGGCGACGATCACCACGCGGCTCTACCGCGGCCGTCTGCGCCTGGCGGATCTGCTCGACGGGAAGGACCCCGACCCAAAAGGGGTCATGAAAGGCAGAGAGCAATGACCGTCGCCCGCCGTCAACACAAGCCCCACCGCGATATCGCTGCCGAGCGCCGGGCCCTGGAGATGCTCTCGATCGCGGCGCAGGAGCGCGCCCCGGCGGCCCTGCGCGCCCGCCTCGAGCTGGCGCGGGATCCCCGTCCCGGTTGGCGGCCTGGCCGGCCGCTCGCCGCGTTTGCCGCCACCGCCGGCGTGGCCGCCGCCGCGCTCTCCACGGCGGTTGCGCTGCTGATCGGCGGTGGTGGCCCGGGCGCGCCTACCGTGGCCGCCGCCGCCGCCCTCGGCGCGCGGACGCAGGCGGTCGCGTTGCACTTGAGGACCGGAGTGCCGCCCGGGGCGAGCGCCGCCGGCATCGCTTTCCCCGACTGGTCCACGCAGTTCGGCTTGCGGACGCTCGGCGAGCGCGATGACCATCTCGGCGGGCGGCTAGCGACGACGCTCTTCTACGGAAACGGGCGCCAGCGGATCGCCTACACGATCGTCTCCGGCACGTCGCTGCCGGCAGGAGCTGCATCGCACAGCAGCGTGTGGGGGGCGACGCGCTTGGAGACCCTATCCGCGGGCGGACGGGTGATCGTCAGCTGGGTGCAGGATGGGCACAGCTGCGTTCTGTCGGCCACCGGCACGCCCGTCTCGACGCTGGCTCGATTGGCCTCCTCGGAGGCCAACCCGAGCGTGTACGGCTAGCGCGCCGGCTTAATTCATCTCGCCGCGGGCCACGGCCAGGCAGGCCTCGCACCGCGGCCACGGCGGGTTCCATGGGTAGCCCGTGACATCCTTGCCGCACAGGGCCGTGTCGGGATCCTCGTCTCTCACCAGATGGCAAAGCTCCTCGAAGCCGTCACCGCCCACGCGTGGCACGTTGGCGCAGCGCGGATGGACGTTGGGGGTGCGGACGGGTGCCTCGGAGGACATGCGCAGGAAAGCTTAAGTCCTAGGCCGCCACCCGTTCGGGCTCGTAGACCGGTTCGCTGAAGCACTCGGCGGTCCGCCGCGCCGTGTCCTCCGCCCAGCGAGTGGTGGTCAGAACGCCCAGCACCAGAATCACGGCGCCAAAGCCGGCGATCAGCCACCAACCGGGATGCGTGGCCCCGGCGAAGCTCTTGCCGATCGCACCGGAGAGCGTGCCGCCCGCGATCGCGCCCAGTACGGCCACGCCGAGCGTCGTGCCCACCTGGCGGCTGGTGGAGGCGATCGCGGAGGCCACACCGGCCTGCGAGGGCGGCATGCCGGAGACCGCCGTGTTCGTGATCGGAGGGTTGACCAGTCCCGCTCCGAGCCCGGCCAGGAAATAGGCGGCGAACAGGTACAAGGTGGCCGTGTGGGGCGTCAGGCGCGTGAGCATCAGGGCGGAGATCACCAGTGCGACGCCCGCCGAGACGAGTGAGGGACGCGCCCCAAACCTGCCCACCATCCTGCCCGACAGCGGCGCCGAGAGCAGCAGCGTGCCGGCCATGGGGAGCATGTACAGGCCGGCGTGCAGGGGTGAGAGGCCGCGCACCTCCTGCAGGTAGAGCGTGTTCAGGAACAGAAAGCCGCCGATCGTGGCGAACGCCAGGATGGCGATCGCACTGGCGCCGGAGAACGGCACGCTGCGAAAAAAGCGCATCTCCAACAGGGGCTGCTCACGGTGAAGCTCCACCACCACCAGCGCCGCGAACGCGGCTAGCGAGAAGGCAAACAGGCCGATGATCTCCGCCGATGTCCAGCCGCTGCGCGGACCTTCGATGATCGCGTAGGTCAGCGACGACAGCGCTGCGATCACCAGCACCTGCCCCGGGGGATCGAGCCGTCGAGGGTGCTCAGCACGCGACTCGGGCACGTACAGCGCGGTCAGCAGCACGGCCAACAGCCCGATGGGGACGTTTACGAAGAACACGGCGCGCCAGCTGATGGCGTCGACCAGCGCACCGCCGACGACCGGCCCGAGAGCCATGCTCAGCCCGAATACGCCGCCCCACATGCCGATTGCCATTGCGCGCTCACGCGGATCCTCGAAGACGTTGCGGATGATCGACATCGCCACCGGGTTGAGCATCGCTCCTCCGATGGCCTGCAGGACGCGGAACGCCACCAGCAGCTCCAGGCTGGGGGCCAGGCCGCACAGTAATGAGCTCAGCGAGAACACCACCAGCCCGATCCGGAACACGCGCCGGCGCCCGACGCGGTCGGCGGTGGAGCCGGCGAGCATCAACAGGCTGGCCAGCACGAGCGTGTAGGCGTCGATCGTCCACTGCAACCCGGAGACCGAGGCGTGCAGCTCCTCGCGGATCGACGGCAGGGCTACGTTGACGATCGTCGTGTCCAGGCCGACGATCAAAAGGCTCATGCAGCAGATGCCCAGAATCAGCAGGCGTCGCGGGCGGCTGAGCTCTTGCGCGCTCATGCCGTTCGATCCTAGCCCGCAGTCCCTGGCGTCTAAACGCGCCTCCTCCGGGACCCAAACCTGCGACAGTTCGCCGCACACGCGGCACCCACTGCCTTGACCGAGACCACCACCGGGACGGAGGACGCACAGAGCGCCGAGCGGGCTGTGGCGGCGCTGCGTTGGCAACCGCGCCGCCGAGCGGGCAAGCACGCCGACCCCGGGCACGAGCTGGGGGTATTCGGCGGTCTGTCCGCGCTCAGCCTCGATGCACTCTCAAGCGTCGCCTACGGGCCCGAGGCGGCGATCGTCGTCCTCGTGGCCGCCGGGGCCGGGGCGGCCAGCTGGATGCTCCCGATCATGCTCGTGATCACGGGGATCTTGCTGATCCTGATCTTCTCCTACACGCAGGTGATCGAGGCGCACCCCGAGGGAGGCGGGGCGTATGCGGTGGGCAAGAGCTACCTCGGTCGCTGGCCGGCGATGCTCGCCGGCGCGTCGCTGGTCGTCGACTACGTACTGACGGTGGCGGTCAGCCTGGCGGTTGGCGCCGCCAGCCTGGGGAGCGTGTTCCCGTCGTTCTCGCATCATCTGCTGTTGGTCTCGCTGTGCGGGCTGGCGGTCCTGACGGCGGTCAACATGTTCGGGATCGCCGAGTCCGCGAAGCTGCTCGCGCTGCCGGCGGCCATGTTCGTCATATCGACGATCGCGGTGATCGTGGTCGACGCGTTCCATCCCCACCCCGTGGCCGTAATCGGCACAAAGGAAACGTTCAAGGCGACCGAGGCGGTGGGCGTTCTGCTGATCCTCAAGGCGTTCGCCAACGGAGCGACGGCGATCACCGGAGTGGAGGCGATCGCTAACAGCGTGCCGGCCTTCCGCCCGCCCCGCGTACGCAGCGCGCAGCGAACCGAGCTGGCGTTGGGGGCGCTGCTGGCGATCATGCTGCTGGGGCTGACCATCGTGATCAGGGCCCACCACTTCCTGCCCCGCGGCAACGTCACGATCCTGGCCCAGGTGACGGCCGGCGCGTTCGGCAAGGGCACCGCGTTCTACGTCGCGAACCTGACGACAGCGCTCGTGCTGGGGCTGGCGGCCAACACCAGCTTCGGCGGTCTGCCGGTGCTGATGAGCCTGCTGGCCAAGGACCACAGGCTGCCGCACGTGTTCTATCTGCGTGCCGAGCGGCCCGTCTACAGGTACGGGATCGTCGTGCTGGCGATCCTCTCGGCGCTGCTGCTGATCGCGGTCAACGCGCAGACCGAGCGCCTAATTCCGCTGTTCACGATCGGCGTGTTCATCGGCTTCACGATCAGCCAGGTGGGGCTGGTCCGCCACTGGGTGACCGAGCGACCGGCGAAGTGGCGCCTGCGGGCGCTGCTCAACGGCGTCGGGGCGACGCTGACCGCGCTGGCGGTCGTGGTCGCCCTGCTCACGAAGTTCCTGCATGGCGCCTGGGTGGTGGCGCTCGCGATCCCCTTGTTGATCGTGCTGTTCGCGCGGATCGAGACCTACTACGCAGGCGTGGCGCGCGAGCTGCGGTACGGCAAGACGCCGCCACCGCCGGTCAAACGCGAGAGCATCGTGATCGTCCCCACCTCGGCCGTCAACCTGCTGACGCAGCGCGCGGTGAGCGCCGCCCTGTCGCTGGGCGAGACGGTCGTGGCGGTGGCGGTGGGCGGCGACGACGAGGAGTGCGAGCAAATCAGGCGAGAGTGGGACCAGTGGCACTCGGGGGTGCCGATCGAAGTGCTACAGGACCCGCATCGCTCGCTGGTCCGCACCGTGCTGCACTACATCAAGTCGGTGCAGGACGAAAATGCGACGATCACCGTCCTGATTCCTGAGGTCATCCCCTCAAAGCGGCGCCATGAAGTTCTCCACAACCAGCGGGGGCGCCTGCTCGAGGCGGTGCTCAAGGCGCGCACCAACGTGGTTGTGGCCGCGCTGCCGTTTCACATCCACGATTAAGGTCCGGGATGGCGCGCGCGATCGCCGGCTGCTTGGAAGTTATATGGCGCCAGACGACCATAACTTCCAAATGCCCGGTCGCTCCGGCGCCTCAGCGGACCTGGCGCTCCGGCGCCTCAGCGGACCTGGGCGAACGCCTCAGCGGACCTGGGCGAACGCTTCAGCGGACCTGGGCGAACGAGTGGTAGCTGCTTGAGACCACCGACGCCGCGGGCTTGAAGTTCCCGTACAAATCGACGAGTCCCTTCCCGTTGATCGAGGAGGTGGCAAACGGATTGCTGCCGTTGTAGTAGGGATAGGACGGGTAGTCCTGGAGCGTCTGGATCAGGGCGCCGGACAGCCAGGACTTGCTGGCCAGCACGCCGAGATGGAAGGCGAGCATGTTCGACTGGAACTGATAGGTCCCGTATTCCTCGATGGGCCCGTTGCGGTTGCCATCGAAGCCAAACTCGGTGACGAACACCGCCTTCTGCGGATAGCAGGAGCGGAAGAAGTCCAGATAGGGGCTGAGCGCGTCACGGTCGTCGGTGGTCCCGCCGCCCTCCTGGAAGAGGCCGAAATACTCATTGAGCCCGATCGCGTCGAGCGGGTCATAGGCCGGCTGGCACGCGACGCCTGGCCAGTTGTCGACGACGAGCGCCACGGGCCGGCCGGGGTCGAGCCGCTTGACGAGCGCGGTGGCGTTCTTGATGTACGACCCCTCGGCGCCCGACGGCGGACTGGGTAGCTCGTTGCCGATGCTCCAGAGCAAGATCGAGGGATGGTTCTGGTTCTCCTGGACATTGGTACGTAACGTCGAGTACGCCTGTGAGAGCCAGGACGGCTGGCTCAGATACTGGTTCTCGACCCCCCATACCGGGACCTCGGACCAGAGCAGGATCCCCTCCCGGTCGGCGAGCTCCTCCATCAGCGGCCCGACCGGATAGTGCGCGCGGATGATGCTCCCGCCCAGCTGCTGGTCCCAAGTCAGGAACTGCTGGGTCTGGGCCGGGGTGAGGGCTTCGCCCGTATTGATGTTCATCTCCTGCATGTCGAAGCCCCGAAGATCGACCACGCGGCCGTTGAGGAAAAGGCGGCCGTTCTTGAGCACGACGCTGCGGATGCCGGAGTAGTCGAGATAGCCGCCCAGGGGACGGCCGCGGTCGTCGGTGAGGGTCAGCGTGGCCTTATAGAGCACGCCATGGCCGATCGACCAGAGCTGCGGCCGGCGGATCTTGACGCTGGCCTTCGGGGCCCACGTGCCCCCCGGCTTGAGCGTCGCCTTCCCGAAGTTGAGCCGAGCTCCGCCGTAGGTGCCGCGCAGCCGGACGGTTTGGCGCTGGCGGGTGTAGTTCCTGATCGTCGCCTGCTCGGCGATCGTCGCGGCGCAGTTGGGGCAGGGCAGCACCGGCCGGATCTGGGCGTACTGGATGTCGGCGCGGGCCACCGACCGGAGGTAGACCTCGCGGTTGATGCCGCCGAAGTTCCACCAGTTGCTGCCGGGACCAGGGGGGAACGACCCGGGGTTGGTCTGGCTCGAGACGCGGACGATCAGCTGGTTCTCACCCGGGCGCAGGCCCTTGAGCTTGAGTTCCCACGGCAGGAAGTCGCCGGCGTGAGAGCCGATCTGGCGCCCGTTCAGCCAGACCGTGGCGTAGTAGTTGACCGACTCGAAGCGGACCAGCCATTGCTGCGCGGACTGGGGCACGTACGCCGGGAAAGCGCCCGCCGGCAGCGTGAAATCTCTGCGGTACCAGCCGATCGAGCCCAGCCAGCTCTGGTTTGAGAGGTCCCCGGCGTTGAAGGAATTGGGGATCGTCACCGGGTTCCAGCCGCTGGTGGAAAAGTTGGACGCTCCCCACCCCTGGGACAGGCCGATGTTGCCGGGGTCGGCACGATAGAGCCAGGTGCCGCCGAGCAGGTAGCGGTCGGTCTGGCCGTCGGCGGATACGACCGATTTGGTCGGTGGCGCGGCGTTTTGGGCGTGCGCGACCGCGCCGCCTGCCAACGTCAACAGCGCCGATAGGGCCAGTGCACGTAAGAGCAAGTCAGGTAGTCAACACGGTTTGGCGCGCAGTGTTGCGCCCACCGCGTCGAGAGAGGCGCCCCGATGGACAGCTTTCTGGGCCTTCTAGCCGGCGCGAGCTGGTCGTTCTGGCCCGGGCTCGACATGACGATCTCCCCCGCCGGCGGATAATGCCGATCCCCGTGAGGCCCGGAAAGCACCAACTCGAGCGCTTGGCGCGCCTCATAGCCCGGCAAGCTGGGCTCGACACCGTACGCTCGGGTTTCAACAGCCCGGTGGTGCACACCGCGGCGCTACCGCCGGATACGTGGGAGCGGGAGGCGCCGATGCCCGGGCTCGAGCTGCACGTCGATCGCCAGCTGCAAACGATCGAGCGGGAATTGGTGCCGCTGATCGGCGAGCTCCGATCGCGGGACAGCTTCGAGCTCTCGAACCCGATGTACGGACCGATGGACGCCCACATGCTGTACGCCATGCTGCGTACTCATCGGCCGTCCAGAGTGCTCGAGCTCGGCTCGGGCTACTCGACGGTCGTGATCGGGCAGGCGCTGGCGGCCAACGGCGATGGCGCCCGTCACGAGGTAGTCGACCCGTGGCCGTCGGAGCTCGTGACGAGCACTCCCGGTAGGCCCACCGTGCGCGCGGAGTCGGCGGCCGCAGCCCCCGAAAAACTCTTCGCTGCCCTCGGCGAAAGCGACGTGCTGTTCGTGGACACCAGCCACTCGGTGCGTCCGGGCGGGGAGGTCGTGCGCCTCGTGCTCGAGGTGCTGCCGGCGCTGAAGCCGGGGGTGATCGTCCACTTCCACGACTTCTTCAGGCCCTTCGAGTATCCGCGAGTGCTCTACGACCTGTTCGACGTGCACTGGCAGGAGCACTACCTGCTGCAGGCGTTCCTGGCCTACAACAGCACCTTCGAGGTGCTGTTCTCAAACCACGCGTTGTGGCGGCTCCGCCGGGAGCGCGTCAAGCGACTCTTCCCTGGGCTGACTGAGGGCAGAGAGCCAAGCGCGCTGTGGCTCAGGCGGCTGTGAGGCGGCGGCGCCTCAGCCTGCGAGCTCGCCGCACGTTCGAAAGCGAGCGGCCAGACTCGAACGACAGCTGCTCAAGCGGCTCGAATAGCGCAAGCACCGCCTTGTCGCGATCCCGGTGGCGGGTAGCTTGGAGCTCTCCATCCGCGGTTAGGACTGTTCCAAAGCCCGGTGGAGCTCACGCTCGACCGCCTCGTGGAACTGCTGGTCGGTAAAGCGACTCGCCGTCCGATGGCCTCCATCGATCAGCCGGCTGCGCAGGTCGGCATCGGCCGCCAGCCGTCGCACGGCGGCGGCCAGCGCGGCGGGATCGCCTGGTGGGAACTGAAGGCAGTTCTCGCCGTCACGCAGGTACTCGGCGGCGCCGCCGCCGGCTCGGCTGGCTAGGACCGGACGGCCCACAGCCATCGCCTCGAGCGGGACAAGGCCCCACGGCTCCTCCCAGGTGACCGGGAACACGATCGCGTCGGCGGCCGCGTAGGAGCCCGGCACCTGCTCGGGTGCGCTGCAGTGAAATCGGACCCGCCCGCCGACGCCGAGCCGCCCCGCCAGCGTGGACAGCTCCCTGGCGTGTCCGCGGTCACCATCGCCGTCGATCATCAATCGGGCATCCACAGGCAGCAGCGACAGCGCTTCGATCGCGGTCGTGAGCCCCTTGCGCGGGTCAATCCGCCCGCATGACAGCAACCGCCAGCGCCAGGGCAGCGGCGCACGTGGCGCGAACCGCAGGGGGTCAACGCCGGGGTGCGCGACGGTGGCCGCGGACGCCCGGTCGTGGCCCCCGAGCGGCGCCCGGGACCGGACGTGCTCCGAGATGAACACCCACCGCGCGGCGGCGGCGATGTCGACGCTCGCGGGCACTCCGACCACCCGCTCCGCCAGCGGCGCGCTCGCGCCCCGCCATCCGGCGAACCGCCGCGTCCAGGCATCAACCGTGCCCGCGTACGTCATCCAGTCGTCGCCCACGACACCGACCGCGGGCATGCCGGCGCGGCGCACCTGCTCCAGCAGCGACAGCGACATACCGCCCATCGCCCACCACAGGACCGCGTCCGGGCGGAGCTCCTGGAAATGACGGGCCAGGGTGCGCGCGTTGGCGCGCTCGAGCGCCACTGTCGTGAGCAACGATGAGCGTGGGAACCGATGCTCGCGCCAGTACCAGCGCAGCTGGCGGTAGATGTCGCCGCCCGCCGGCTCCGATACCGGCCGGTCGGAGGAATCTGGCACGGTCGTCAGCACTCGGACCCGGTGGCCAGTCCTGCGCAAGGCGGCAGCGGTCCCGGCCGCGATCGTCTCGTAGCCGCCAAGCGACCACGGCGGATAGCGGTTGGAGACGGCGAGAATTCGCACCCGACTGCGGCCTACGACACCACGGCGGCGCTCGGGCGATCGAGCAGCGCGCCGAGGGTCTCACGGATGAGACCCGACTCCAGATAGCAGGTCGCGATCAGCGCGATAAGCGCGTAGGTCGCCAGCTCGGCGAGCGCGACCGCGAGCGAGTGGCTGCCCGGCTCGAGCGCGCGCAGCGCCAGCACGGCGGCGGCAGCGGGGACTGTCGGCACGAACGCCCGCGCCGCATGGCGGAGGAAGCCAAAGCCGGGGAAGGTCTGCTCCAGGTAGAACGCGCGCAGCACGACCGCCACCATCGCCTGGGCGGCGATCCCAATTGCGAACCCGCGCAGGCCGAGCGTGAGCAGCAGCGGGATCCCGGCCAGCAGGAACGTGAGCGTGGCCGCGACGGTCACCAAGGCGATCGGGCGCGTGCGCCCGAGCGCTCGGAAGTACGCGTCCCAGTTAAACCCGACGTGGTTGATCGCGGCCGCGATCCCGTAGACCTGAAGAACGACGATCGCCGCTCGCCAGCGCTCACCGATCCCGAACCGGACCAGATCTGAGCAGAACAGGGTCAGGCCGACCCCAAACGGAACCGCCCACATCAGCGCCAGCCGGTTCGACTTCTGCAGCGACTCGTACAGCAGCTCCGTCCGGTCCTTGACAGCGCACACCGCCGGGTACAGCGCGCCGGTGACGAGCTGATCGACCTGCTCGGTGAAGCTTGAGACGTTGTCAGCCAGCGCGATCACGCCGACGGCCGCGATCCCAAGCTCGAGCTTGGCTGCGATGACCGCGCTCCAGGCCATCACGAAGCCGGCGCCGCCGGCGATCAGCAGTGGACCGGAGAACGACGCGTAGGCGCGCAGCGCGTCGCGGCTGAAACGCAGGCGCAGCCTGTACGGCGAGCGCCATACCGACGCGGCCGCCGACGCGGTCGCCCCGGCGGCCAGCCCGATGATGAACGCCCAGTACCCAGCGCCCGCGATCGCGAGCGCGATCGACACGGCGAAGCTGATCACTGCGTCGACCGCCATCAGCGCGCGCTGGCGCCCGAACTCCATCCGCCGGTAGTAGATCCACTGCGGCGCCTGAAATACCGACACCACCAACGCGAGCGCGACCACGGCGCTCGGTGCGATCATCTTGGGGAGGTCATAGATCACCACCAGCAGGGGCAGCGCGAGCGCGATCAGCACAACACAGGCGAGCGTAAGCACGAGCTCGGCGGTGAATGCCTGCTGGAACGCCAGCTCCTGATCTGGCTCGTCCTGCTGCACGAAGCGGTCGCCGATCCCCGCCTGCTTGAACCAGACCAGGGTGGAGAGCGATACGACGATCACCCCCCAGAGGCCGTAATCGGCGCGCGTCAAAAAGCCAGCCAGCACGAACCCTTTGACCAGTCCGAGGACCCCGATTCCCGTGTCGAACCCGGCGTTGATCAGGGCGCCGCGCGCCGCCCGGGTGCGCAGCGAGCCGGTGAAGGAAAATCGCTCGCTGACCCCCTCAGCCATGCCTCAGCGTCCAGTCGTACGGTATCTCGGCTGAGAATGGATCCAGCCGCTCGATCTCGTCGGGGTCGTGGGCGACCGTCGCGCAGTTGGCGATCAGGGCCGCCGTGTCGCCCTCGCCCTTGAAGCCGTTCCAGATCAGCGGGGGGATCGTCACCAGCGCGTAGTTGAGCTCGCCGATGTGCAGCTCATGGAGGCGGCCCCGGCTCGGAGAGCCTTCGCGATCGTCGTAGCAGACGAGCTTGATCATCCCCATCGGTACCGCGTAGTTGAGGGTCATGCGCCGATGGATGTGCCACCCCTTGACGACCCCCGGGTAGACGAGGGAAAAGTAGATCTCGCCGAACCGTTCGAACACGGGATCGTCCTCGCGCAACATGTGAAAAACCGCGCCGCGTTCGTCGGGGATGCGCCGCAGGGGGGTGACGTGGACATCGTGGATCATCCGAAGTGCTCCAGACAGAAACCAACGGTTTCGGCCACCGCATCGTCGAGCGAATCCTGGAGGCGCACGCCGTTGCGCGCCGCCCGCTCGACTGACACGTAGTAGGGCGCGGGCGGCTCACCGGACGGCTCCGGGGCGCGCAGCTCCGGCCGCCTGCCCGTTGCGCGCTCGAAGCAGTCCTGGACGATGCGCGCCAGCTCGCGCACCCTCAGGGGGCGGCCCGAGCCGAGATTGTAGATCCCGGGCGGCAGGCCGTCGTGGGGCACGGAGGCAGCCCGAATCGCCGCACACACGTCGCGCAACGGCACGAAGTCGCGCCACTGCACGCCAGACGAGCGCAGCTCGAGACGGCCGGTCAGGGCGCCCTGACGGCAAAGATCGTTGGCGACGAGCGTCCAGCGGTCCACGCCGGGATCGTACGGCGCGCCGACCGAGTTGGTGAGGCGCAGAACGGCGAGCTCGAAGGCGCCGCCGGCGAGCGACGCCGCGACGTGCTCAGAGGCCAGGCGCGAGATCCCGTAGGCGGAGCGCGGCTCGGGTCTCATATCCTCACTTAAGGTCACGCCCGGTTGAATCCGGGCCCCATACACGTGCACGGTCGACAGGTAAACCAGCCGCCGGACATCCGTCGACGCACACGCTTCGCCCAACCGCTCGGTGGCCACCACGGTCGCCGCGAGCGCCAGCGACGGGACGCTCGCCGCTGTGACCTCGTCCTCACCGGCCAGGTGCACCACCGTCTCGGCTCCCTGGAGCGCGCGTTCGAGAGTGGGGCCGGCATCCTCGGCGGCAAGGTCGCAGACGTGCTGCTCGATTTCGAGCCACGGCGTGTGCTCGCGGACGAGGGCGCGCACCTCCCATCCCCAACCGCGAAGCGCCTCCGTCAGCCGGCTGCCGATGTAGCCGCCGGCGCCCGTGATCAGCACCGTACTCAGGCGCCTGACCCTAGCGTCTCCCTTGGAGGTACAGCCGCTCGCACAGCGGCGCGATTCCATGGTCCCAGTCGTAGGGCTCGGCCGACGCCCTGCAGGCCGCCACCGTCTCCGCGCGGCGCGCGAGCTCGAAGCCGCGCAGAAGGGCGTCAGCCAGGCTGCGCGGATTCTCCGGCGCGCACCGCTCACCGGTCACCCCTGGATCGACGAGCTCGCCCGGCGCGCCGTGGGTCGTGGTGACAATTGGCGTGCCGCACGCCAGCGATTCGACCAGCGCCATCCCGAACGAGTCGTGCATGGAAGGCAGACATGTGACCCACGCGCGCCCGTAACGGTCGTGCTGGCGCTCGGGGTCACCGACACCGAGCTGGCGCACGCGCGGCAGGGCCTCCGCGGGAGCCTCCGCCAGCAGTGCTTCCGGATCGCCCGGTCCGCTCAGCCACAGCGACACGTCAGGCTCGTGCTCGGCGACCAGCGGCAGCGCCTGGAGTAGCACGGGCACTCCTTTGCGCCGTTCGGTGATCACGCCAGAGAAGAGGATGGTGGGATGCGGCTCGCGATGCCCGGCCGGCCGGAAGCGCTCGAGGGCCACTCCACCGGGTACCACTACTCCATCCCCGCGGCCGTAGCTGCGGGCCAGGCACTCGACGGCGGAACGCGACATGGCGCTGTAGACCTCGACCGAGGCGACGACGGCCGCGGCCACGCGCGCCTGGACGAGCCCCTGCTGCCGCCACCAGTCGCGGTCGGGGTAGCCGAGGTCCGTGATCACGGTGCGCCGGTGGTCGCGGCGCAGACCCGCCGAGAGGATCGCGGCGAGTGCGTCGAAGCGTCCCAGCGAGTGAACTGCGTCGAACCGCTCGCGCCCCAGCCGCAGCAGGACCCTCAGGCCAAAGTCGGCTTCGTGGCGGTACTGGCCCGCGAAGCGGCGTCGCAGCCGCACGGTACGGACGCCTCGCTCGACGCGCTCGCCGGGCTCCCAGGCGGCCGACAAGTGAACCACCTCGTGCCCCCGTCGGGCCAGCGCCGCGCCGAGCTCGGGGACGAAGCGCTCCGCTCCGCGGCGGACCTCGGGCCAGCACAGGGCGTGGGTCAGAGCGATCCGCATCGCCGGGCAGCGTAGATTGTCCGGATCGGTGGAGCGCTTGCCAGATGGCGACTGAAGCGTCGCCTGCGAGCAGAGATATGTCCGACGCCGGGCGCTCCGCTGACCGACTGCGAGCTCGCGGTCTCCTCTCAAAACGGCGAGGACGGCGTGTTACAGGCGATCTTTCGCCTCGTCGGGGCAAGCAGCCGGTACTTCGTCGAATTCGGGGTTGGCGACGGGGGGCAGGGAAACTGCGTCCTACTCGCCGATCGTCTCGGCTGGTCGGGGCTGTTCATCGAGGCCGACCGTGACGCCTATCGGACGCTGGCCGCGAAGTACGTGCACAGCCGGCGGGTCAGGACCTTGGACGGGCTGGTGACGGCTGACAACGTAGAAGCGCTGTTTCGCTCGGCCGGGGTTCCGCCTGAGTTCGACGTCCTGTCGATCGACATCGACGGCAACGACTTCTGGGTGTGGCGGGCGTTGATGGAGTTCGTGCCCAGGGTTGTGGTGATCGAGTACAACGCGAACCTGAGCCCCGATGCTGCGCTCGTTATGCCCCGCGACGACGGCCACCGCTGGGACGGGACCGATTACTTCGGTGCGTCGCTGGGCGCGTACCGCTGGCTGGCGCTCGAGAAGGGCTACCGCCTCGTCCACACCGACTCCACGGGCGTCAACGCGTTCTTCGTGCTGAGCTCGCTCGCCGCCCCGCTGCCGCCCGCGGCGGCGGTGCCGGTGCACGGAGCGGATTACTTCAAGTCCGGCCTGACGCACCGGCCTGATCCCTTGGGGCGGCCGTTTCTCGACCTCGCCAGCGGCCAGCTGGTCGAAGCTTCGCGCCAGGCAAGGCCATAATCAGGATGACTCCGCTGGTCAGTGTGATCGTCCCGGCCCGCGACGCCGCCGAAACTCTGCCGCGGACGCTCGCCGCACTGGGCGACCAGGAGTTCGACGAAGAGTTCGAGGTAATCGTCGTGGACGACGGGTCTTCGGACCGCAGCGCGTCGATCGCCCGGGATGCCGGTGCTCGGGTGCTCCAGCAGGGGCCGCTCGGGCCGGCGCCCGCCCGCAACCACGGCGCCCGCCAGGCGCGCGCTCGGCTGCTGGCTTTCTGCGACGCCGACGTGTTCCCGGCGCCGGGTTGGCTTGCCGCCGGAAGCAGAGCCCTGGCGCGCGCCGAGCTGGTTCAGGGCAAGGTTCACCCAGATCCCGACGACCAGCTCGGTCCGTTTGACCGCACGATCTGGGTGACGTACGCGCCGGGGCTGTGGGAGGCCGCCAACCTGTTCGTGCGCCGCGAGCTCTTCGACCGTCTCGGCGGCTTCGAGGAGTGGTTGCGGCCGCGCTCTGGAAAGGCCCTCGCCGAGGACGTGTGGTTCGGCTATCGGGCGCTGCGGGCCGGTGCGGAGGCCATGTTCTGCGGCGAAGCGCTCGCCTACCACGCCGTCTTTCACCGATCGCCCTCCGAGTACGCCGCCGAGCGCCTCAGGCTGCGGTACTTCCCCGCCATGGCGGGGCGCACGCCCGAGCTTCGCCGCACCTTCCTCTACCGGCGAGCGTTCCTCAATCGCCGTACGGCGCGCTTCGACCTCGCGCTGGCGGGCGCAGCCCTTGCGATGGTCCTGCGGTCGCCGCTGCCGCTCGCTTCGGCCGGTCCGTACGCGCGCGCGGTGCGCTCACACGCACGGCGGGGGAAGCCAACGGCGGTCGTCGCGGCCGCCGACATCGCGGCCGACGTCATCGGCCTGGCTGCGATGGCCTACGGAAGCGTCCGTTATCGGTCGCTCGTGGTGTAGGCGGCATTGCCGCGCCGGAGCTTCCCGATCGCATGCCGGGCGGCCCGTTCCCCGCGATCGCGCAGCCGGTCGGTCCTGGAGGGCGAGCGGCCGAACCGCTCGACGATCACCCGCTCGAGCTCGGCGAACGGGTAGTCATCGATCGCCGGGCGCTCGCGCGCCGGTAACGATCCCTCCCAGAAGTGGGCCAGGACCCTGTCCTGCACCGAGAGACGGTGCGCCCAGCCGGGGGGGACCTGTGCCCGCGTGCGTGCATGCAGCGAATGGAACTTCGACAAGAACAAGAGCTCACCGTCGTTTACAAAGCACAGCCATCGGTGGTGGGCATGGCCGACCCACGGTCCCCCCGACACTTCGGGGTTGTGCCATGTCAGCTCGTCGAGCAGCGACGGGACCTCGACGTAGCCCGCCCGAGCGACCCTTGACACCTCCTGGCACACCCGGATCGGATCCCGGACGTCCTCGAGCGTGAACGTGCACACGGCGAAGTCAAAGGAGTCGTCGGCGAACGGCCACGCATCGTGCGAGCAGATGTCGGCCTCGATCCATGTGTCCGGGGTGAAGCGCTCGGGTAGCGGTCCGACGCCGTGCGGCGCGATCGCGCCCCGAGACGCGTACGGCATCAGATCGATCACCCAGTCGGCGCGATTCAACGGTGCCGCCCAACCGCCGACATCGAGTACCCGCGCGCCGTCGGGCAGAGCGAGCACGCGGCGGAGCCCGTCCTCCAGCATGCGCCTTACGCCACGCGCGCCAAGACCGCGTGGTGGGGGACGCCGTCGTTGCCGGTCGCCAGGCGTCGCGCGAGGCTCTGGAGCGCTGGCAGCGGGCGTCGGGACGGAGACGGATGCTGGGGACCGTAGGGAATCGCATACACGCCCGAGTCGCGCTCGACGACGAACCCCGCCGCCCGAACCATCTGGCGGTGACCGGCGGCGTTCGGGATCCACCACTGCGTGACGCCACTCGTTCCGTCCAAACGAACCCATGGTCGCCGCTGGGCACATAGCGAACGTGTCAGGTCGACCTGCTCGGACGACAGGAACTGCCCTTGGCACACCGACCGGATCGCGGCCAGGGCCCGTAGCGGGTCGCGCAGGTGTAACAGCAGGCTTCCGCACACCACGATGTCGAACTGCCCCAGCTCGTCCGGGCTGAGCTCATAGACGCTTGTCGGCTCGAGGATCACGCTTGAGCCGAGCAGCTCGTGAGCGACCCGGAAGCCCTCGCTCAGCGTCGGCCCAGCCACTTCACGCAGGTACTCGGTACCGAGCGATCCGATGTGCATCTCCCAGTCCCATTGCTCGTGGCTGACAAGATCGGCCGCCACGACCTCAGCCGCGCCGCGGCGCTCGAGCTCGAAAGCGAGAAAGCCGTCCGCTGTGCCCACGTCGAGGCAGCGCTTGCCGCGCACGTCCGGCCAAGGCAGGCGATCGACGATCGCCCGCAAGTCGAACAGGCCGGGCGTGACGAGTCCTGGCCCGAGCTCGATCGAGTGGTACCAGCGTTTCACGCTCGCGACGGCCGCGTGGGCCTCGGGCCGGGTCCTCTCTGAGCTCTCGGAACGGGAGGCGATGCCCACGGTGGCGGCGACCGTAGCATGTGCCGCGTGGCCCATCCGCTCATCTATGGAGTGGTCTCGGATCTCGTCGCGCGCCTGGAACTTCTGGAGCCAATCGTCGAGTTCGGCTCGATGCGGGTCGAGCGGGGACAGCCCAATGACCTGCGTCCGCTTTTCGCGGAGCGGAACTTCATCGGCACCGACTTCAGGGCGGGTCCGGGCGTCGATCGGATCGAGGATTTGCGCAAACTGAGCTTCGGCGATGATGAGGTCGGCACCGCCTTGTGCCTCGACACGCTCGAGCACTGCGCGGACCCGATCGCCGCTGCACGTGAGCTCCGGCGCGTGGTCTCCAGCGACGGAGGCGTGTGCCTGCTTTCTTCCGTGATGCTGATCGGGATCCACGGCTATCCGAGCGACTACTGGCGCTTCACGCCCGAGGGCCTGCGGCTGCTCCTAGAGGGGTACGACGACGTCGACGTAGCCGCGATGGGCGACCCCGAAGCGCCGTTCTGGGTGTTCGGAATCGGAAGCAAAGGACGTCGGCTGGGGCTGCGGCTCGCGGATCTCCCGTCGCTTGCCTCGAGTCAGCGCGAGTATGAGCAGGCGGCTGGGAGGGTTAGGTTGGGGCCGTTTCGCTACACGATCCGCGAGCTCTCCGGAGAGCTACGCCGCGAGCTGCCGCGAGCCGTACGCGAGCGCGCAGCGGCGAAGCTCACTGGGCGCTAAGCGAGTCGAGGATCCCACGCCAGCGCGGTTCCTGGCTATCGATCCACCGGCGGCGGTCTGAATCCCAGCGGCGGATGATCTCTCCGGGGTTTCCGGCGACCACGGCGCGCGGCGGAATATCCCCGGTGACGGCGGCGCCCGGGACGACGTAGCTCCCCGCGCCAAGCCGAGCCCCCGCGAGGACCGTAGCCCCGGGACCGACGAACGCGCCTGAGCCAATCCGCACTGCCCGGGGCGGGGCCATCGGCTGTCCGAGGATTGGTCGCTCGCGATCGGCGTACTCGTGAAAGGAGTCGGCAATCAGAGCCCCATGGCCGATTAGCACATCGCTTCCGACCTCAATCTCTCCGACACAGCTGAACCACGCGCTGTGTGCGATCACGGTCCGGTCGCCGATTCGCAGCCGGGGCTCGTAGCGCTGGCCCCCGTGCTGTTCTACGACCGAGAAGGTGACCCGCTCGAACACGAGCACCTGATCGCCGAGCTCGATCCGGTGCGGGGCGAGGATCGTCGCCGGCGGGACGATCACGCTGCCGTGCCCAATCCGCGCCAGTCGGTCGGAGCGCGTTCTGAGCCTGGCCTGAAAGAAGAAGACCCGATCGCGCATTTTCCGGCGGTACGCGGTCACCGCGGCAGTCTACGCTGGGGCATCACGATGAGCGGCCTCAGACGGATCTCTCGTCCGCCCCTTCATGCCCGCTTCAGCGAGCGGCGGTTCGTGCGTTGGACCCGTCGGGAGATCGGCTCGCACAAGTTCGCGTCCTTTGGGGCGGGGAGCATCGTCTATCCGCCCGCGTTGATCATCGGCCACGACGGGATCTCCATCGGGTCAGACGTAGTCGTCCATCCCGGCGCTTTCTTCTCCGTCGTCGACGAGCACGAGGGCAAGCGCTACGGCGGGCGCCTGGTGATCGGCGACGGCGTTCGGATCGGAAATGACATGGTGATCGCGTGCTGCACTCGAATCGAAATCGGGGATCGGGTGCAGACCGGGGACCGGGTGTTCGTCGGCGACACCTATCACGAGTACCGCGACCCTGCCCGAGCGGTGCGCGATCAGGGCTTGCACGACGGACTGCCCGTGTCGATCGGTGCCGGCGCGTTTCTCGGCATCAACTCCGCGGTGCTTCCGGGTGTCACGGTGGGCGAGGGAGCGTATGTGGGGGCGAACGCGGTCGTGGTGGATGATGTCCCGGCCCGGTCGCTGGTCGTCGGGAACCCCGCGAGGGTGGTGCGTCACTGGGACGGGCAACAATGGGTCAACGCACCGCGTGAGCGGTGAGCCGCCGGCTGCGCGTCGGGGTGGCGGTCCAGCTGCTCCGGCTTCCGCCTTCAGGCGGCCACGGCAAGGTCTGGAACCGGACGCTCCGAGAGCTGCGAAAGAAAGCGCGGCTGGTAAGGCTGGGCGCCGATGGCCGCCCCGTCCGCCGCGCGATTCCGGGGCGCTTCGAGGTGGTCCTCGCGAGCGGCCACGAGGAGCTTTTCTCCGCGCCCGGGCCGCTGGTGATCCAGGTGCACGAAGCGGGATGGTTCGATCACCGTTCCCGCGACACACTCGATCGCACTTTCCTGCAGCGGATCGCCGCCCACACGGAGCACAACGTTCACCGTGCGGCGCGGGTGATCACGCCGTCCGAGTCGGCACGTCGCGATGTGATCTCGGGGTATGGCCTAGATCCCGGGCGCGTCCATGTTGTCCACCATGGTGTCGACCCGGGGTTCCGTCCGGGGGCCGATGTCGGCTCCTCGTTCATCGCGCGCGCCCGGGGCGCTGAAAACAAGCCGTACGTGCTTTACGCGGCGACGCTTCACCCGCGCAAGAATGTCGCTGCTCTGCGGGCTGCGATCGCAGCGCTCGCACAGGAGGGCTTTCCGCACCGGCTCGTGATCGCAGGCCATCCGGCGCCTGACCGGGCGGATGATTCCGAACTCGAGCGCGCGGCTGCCGCGGAACTACCGGGGGCGCCCGGCCGGGTAGCGTTCCTGGGGCAGCCGAGCGATCGGGAGCTGGCGGGGTTGATGGCCGGCGCCGACGCATTCTGCTTGCCGAGCCTGTACGAGGGGTTCGGCCTCACGGTGCTCGAGGCGATGGCCTGCGGGACGGCGGTGGTGGTGTCCGACAGGGGAGCGCTACCCGAAGTGGTGGGGGAAGCGGGCGTCGTGGTAGAGCCGACGCCCTCGGCAATCGCGGAAGGGCTGCGGCGCGTGCTTGCCGACCCCGATCAGCGGATCCGCCTTGAAGCGCGGGCGGTCGAGCGCGCCTGTCAGTTCAGCTGGCGGCGGACCGCCGCCGGCTGGCTGCGCGTACTGCAAAGCGCGGTTGATGCGGAAACGTACACTGCGGCTCGATGAGGGTCCTGGAGCTTGACTGGTGCCCAGCGTGCGGCGCCAGTGGCGGGCTCACGTTCGAGATCGGAGGCGGCCACTTCCTCAAGCGCTGCCCGGCGTGCGGGACCGTCTCGGCGCTCGACTATGCCGATCCCGCCGAGGTCTACGTGGACGGCTACATGTTCGGCGAGGCGGGCGATTTCGGCCTCGATGTGCGTCACCCGCTGTTCCAGCGCTACCTGATCCGGGTCGCCCAGCGACGGATGGGGATGATTGAAGCGGCGACCGGCCTGCGCCGCGCAGCGCTGCTGGACGTTGGCTCGGGAACCGGCGAAGTGCTGCTCGCTGCCCGCGCGCGGGGCTGGCGCGGGCAGGGCGTGGAACCGGAGAAAACGGCGGCCGAGATGGCCCGCAGCCGGGGACTCGATGTGAGCATCTCGCAGCTCGAGGAGTCCGGGCTGCCAGCTGGCAGCTTCGACGTGGTGAGTGCGTTTCACGTGCTCGAGCACATGGCCGACAGCCGCGCGTTTCTGGCGAGCATGGCCCGGTGGGCCCGTCCGGGCGGCCACGTCGCGGTCGAGGTCCCGAATTGGGCCAGCGTCCAGCGCCGCCGCCTGCGGGAGCAGTGGACCGGGCTAAGGCCTCGTGAGCACCTGGCGCACTTCACGCCGAAGACGCTTCGGGGGGCCTTCGAGGCTGCCGGGATAGAGCTGGTGGCGTTGCGCTCCCCCGCATACGTGGGGCCGCCGCAGGACCTCGCGCAGGCGCTGTGGGACCTGGCGCGCCCATACGGGCGCTTTCGCCGGCTGGTGCTGCCGTTGACGCGTGCCGGACAGATCGACGGCCGTCCCACCCGCTATCCGACACGTGCCGGCTGGGCGCTCCTGCGCCTTGTGGAGTCGGTCCACGATCGTGCCGGGGTGGGCACGGTCGTGGTCGGCGTCGGGCGGGTTCGGGGATAAGCGCTTGCAGTCGAGGGCTGCACCGGTGACCGTAGCGGTCGTCTCCTTCAACACGCGTGAGCCGCTGCTCGACTGCCTGCGATCGCTGGCGCCCGAGGTCGACGCCGGCCGGGCCAGCGTATGGGTGATCGACAACCGCTCGAGCGACGGCTCCGCTGCTGCGGCGCGCGACAACGCGCCCTGGGCGCACGTGCTGGACGGAGGATCGAATCTGGGTTTCGGGCGGGCGGTGAATCTCGTCGCTCGGCGGACCCAGGGTCAATGGCTGGCGTGTGCCAACGCCGACGTCGCGCTCGAGCCGGGGGCGCTCGAGGCGATGCTCGCTGCCGGCGCGCACCAGGACGTGGGCTGCATTGCTCCGCGTCTGCTGCTGCCCGATGGTTCAACCCAGCATTCGGTGTATCCGTTTCCCACTGTCCGGTTCACCCTGGCGTTCAACGCAGGGCTTCACCGCCTCAGCTCGCGGCTGGGCGACGAGCTCTGCCTGGAGGGCTCGTGGGACCCCGAACGCCCGCGCTACGTGCCCTGGGCCATCGGCGCGTTTCTGCTCCTGCGGCGCAGCGCGTTTGATTCCGTCGGGGGATTCGACGAGCGGCGCTGGATGTACGCCGAGGACCTGGACCTCGGCTGGCGGCTACGCGATCGCGGCTGGAGAACGCGCTACGAGCCGCGGGCGCATGTGCGCCACTGCGGCGGGGCGGCGACAGCGGTGGCATTCGGCGCCCAGCGCGCATCCCGGTTCACGCGCGAGACCTACGAGGTCCTGCGCTACCGCGGGGGACCGGCCCGCGCTCGTACGACCGCGGCCATCAACGTGCTCGGTGCTGCGGCGCGCGTGCTGTGGATGGCGCCACCGGCGGCGCTGTCCGCGCGATGGCGGATGGAGCTCGCGCGGGCTTGGATGTGGCTCGCCGCCCACCGGCAGGGACTTCGCCTCATCGCCACTGAAGCTGGGAAAGCAGAGAACCGATGGCGCTAGCCGCCGGGCGCCGGGCGCCCACTCTCTACGATCGCGCGGTGCGCAGGCTGGGCTTCGCTCAGGGTCTGATCCCGATCGTGGCGCTCGCCTTGCTGTTGCGTGTGCTGCTCGTGGTGCTCAGCCCCCACTTCGTGCCGAAGACGGATGCGGCCGATTATGATCGGATGGCAGTATCGCTCGCTCAGCACGGCACGTTCCCCGGCTCGCTGATCACGCGCGGGGCGACCGCCTTTAGGCCGCCGCTGTTCCCGGCGGCGCTGGCCGCGGTGTACAAGCCGGTGGGGGTCGGCGTTGCCGCCACGCGCTGGGAGGCCGGGCGGCTGTTGGAGGCCGCTTTCGGTGCCATCGCCGTGGGGCTGGTGGGCCTGCTCGCGCTGCGGCTATGGGGCCGGCGGGCGGGGCTCGTGGCGGCGGCAATCGCCGCCGTGTTTCCACCCTTGGTGCTGGTGGGGTCCTCGTTGATGAGCGAGTCGCTGTTCATCCCGCTGGTGCTGGCCGCGGTACTGAGCGCGTTGAAGTCCCGGGAGGCGACGCATCGACTGCGCTGGGCAGTGCTGGCGGGGCTGCTGGTGGGGCTCGGGGCCCTTGCGCGCGGCAACGGTGTGCTGTTGGTGATACCGACGGCATTCCTGGTCTGGAGCGAGCGCCCCCGTCTGCGGCGTTCCTCGTTGAAGGCCCCTGCACTCGTCGTGCTGGCCATGCTGGTCACGCTCGCTCCATGGAGCGTGCGCAACGCTCTTCAGTTCCATCAGTTTGTGCCCATAACGACGGAGACCGGCTATGCCACCGACGGCACGTACAACGCGTTGGCGGCGCACCGCTCTGACTTTCCTGCCCTGTGGGGGGTGCCGGTGGCGGACATCGAGCGGATCGTCGCTCAGCATCCCGGCATCAACGAAGCCCAGCTGTCGGACCGCCTGAATTCGCTCGCCGCCCACTACGTCGAAGCGCACCCGGCGTACGTGCTGAAAGTGCTGTGGTGGAGCTCGCTACGTGTCCTCAACCTCACCGGAGCACACTACGAGCACTGGGCGGCGCAATTCGAGTCCTACCCGCCGTGGCTGGCAGGCGTGAGCGTGTACGCCTTCTGGGTCGTGGGCCTCGTGGCGCTCGGCGGTGTCCTGACCGCAGCCGCGCGGCGCGTGCCTCTGGCCCTGTGGTGCTGCCCGGCGGTGATTTTGCTGCCGGCCGTGTTCCTGCAGGGCGCGACCCGCTATCGCTCTCCGGCCGATCCGTTCGTGATCCTGCTTGCCGCCCTGGCGCTGCTGGCGGCGTGGGACCGGTTTGCGCTGAAGCGAGAGCGAACGGTGGCGCCTGGCATGCGAGTACCATCCGCGGCCGCATGACGCAGAGGGTGGCTGTACTTGGGGGCGGTCTTGCGGGACTGGCTTGCGCCTACGAGCTGGCCCGCGGCGGCGCCGAGGTCACCGTCCTGGAGCGCGAGCCACACGTCGGGGGGATGGCCTCCTCGTTCATCGAGTCGACCGACGGGGAGCGCTGGTCCTACGACTTCGGGCCCCACCGCTTTCACACCACCGATGGTGAGCTGATCGCCCACGTGGAGAGCATCCTGCAGGGCAACCACCGTCGCGCGCACCGGCTCTCGCGGATCCTGTTGTTCGGCCGCTTCTTCGACTATCCCTTGCAGGCATCGAACGTGCTTCGCAACCTTCCCCCGGGGGTGCTGGTGCGGTCGTTCGTCGACTACTACCGGGTTCGGTTCACCGAGCGAGCCGGCCTGACGCGCTACAGCGACGACAACTTTGAGGGGTGGGTGACCAAGCGCTTCGGCCGCACGCTGTACGAGCTGTTCTTCGGCCGCTACACAAGCAAGGCTTGGAAGATGCCCCCGCAGGAGATCTCCGGCGACTGGGCCAGCCAGCGGATCTCCCTGCTGAGCCTGGGCGACACCGTGCGCAAGACGCTGATGCGTCCGCGAGCGGGAGCCGGGCCACGGACACTGGTAAGCGAGTTCCTCTACCCGCGCAGCGGCGGGATCGGCGAGATCGCCCGGGGCTACGTCCGCGAACTGGAGTCGATGGGCGCCACGGTACTCACGGGCGCGCCGCTCACGCGTGTGCACCGCGACGGCCACATCGTTACGAGGGTGGACTTCGGCGGGCGGGAGCCAGGGTCGCTGGAGGCCGACCAATACATCTCCACGATTCCCGTCACGGCGCTGGCCCGAGCGGTTAGGCCGGCGGCGCCGAGCGAGGTCCGCGAGGCAATCTCACGGCTGCGCTACGTGTCGATCGTGTTCGTCTATCTCAAGCTGGCAAAGCCCCAGGTGTCCCCCGACAACTGGGTGTATCTACCCGATCACGACGTGACGGTCCATCGGATCTCCGAGTTCACGAATTTCAGTCCCGAGTGCGCTCCCCCCGAGAAGACGATGGTCTGTGCGGAGATCACCTGCCGCGTCGGCGATGAGCACTGGCGAGCGAGTGAAGCGGAGCTGATCGAGATCGCCACCCGCGATTTGGAGCGCATCGGCCTGATCGAGGCCCGCGAGGTGATCGGCGCGTTCGTCAAGAAGCTTCCGTACGCCTACCCCGTGTACGACCTCACCTATAAGGAGAACCTGGCCCCCGTGGTGGACTTCGTCCACGCGCTTCACAACGTGAAGACCGGCGGTCGCCAGGGGCTGTTTCGCTACAACAACATGGATCAGTCGATCGAGATGGGGCGCAAGATGGGCTGGGCGGTGCTCGAGGAACAGGACGCCGGCCACGAGGCCGTGGCCACCGAGAGCGAGTACTTCGGCTAGTGCCCGCTTCCGGGCTGGCAGCCGTGAGGGAGGACGTCCCGCTCGAAACCGTCGACCGCTGCGCGCTGTGCGGCTCGGTGCGCTTTCGTACGGCATTCGAGGAGCCCCCGTACAGCGTGCGTCGGTGTGTGAAGTGCGGCCTGGCGTGGGTGTCGCCGCGGCTGTCGGAGCGCGCTCTTCGGGCCATGTACGGCGAGGACTCCTACTGGCGCTCGGAGTCTCCCAAGACGCTTGGCTACCACGACTACCGTGGGGCCGAGGAGCTCTACCTGCGGACATTCCGCAAGCGCCTTCGCTTCGCGCTTGGCAAGCGCCCGCGCAGCGGCCGGGCTTTGGACGTCGGCTGTGCCGCCGGGTTCTGCATGCAGGCCCTCGCGGACCTGGGATTCGAGGCCTATGGCGTAGAGGTGTCGCCAACCATCGCCGCTCACGCCAGCCGGCGTTTCGGCTTCGAGACGGTACACGTAGGCACGCTCAGCACCGCGCCCTTTGCCGAGGGCTCGTTCGATCTGATCACCCTGTGGGACGTGGTGGAGCACGCGGTGGACCCGGCGGCGCTGCTCGTGCAGGCCCGGGAGTTGCTGCGCCCAGGCGGCTTGCTCGTCCTGGAGACACAGAACATCGACTCCCTGTTCGCCCGTGCGCTCGGTAGGCGCTGGCACCACTACAAGCACGCGGAGCACATCTACCATTTCAATCGGAGCACACTGCGGAGGCTGCTCGGCGCGACTGGATTTGAGGTGGACCGGCTCACCCCGCGCCTGGGCGGTAAGTACGTGTCGCTTCAGTTCATCGCCGAGCGCGCTGGACGGATACACCCATCGCTGAGCGCCGCGCTACGACCGCCGGGCGCGCTTCGGTCAGTCAGCCTGTATTGCAATGTGATGGACGAGCTGATCGCCGTCGCCCATCGGGAGCGCTGAGGCGGTGGAGCAAACCGCCTACCGCCAGTTCATGGAGCTGGAGCAGGGCCACTTCTGGTTCGTCGGGCGCCGGCGGATCTTCTTTCATCTATTGGACCGCGAGCTCGACGGCCGCTCGGATCTGCACGTGCTGGACGTGGGCTGTGGTGCCGGCGGAATGCTGGCTCCGCTCAGCCGCTACGGCTCGGTTCAAGGAATCGACACCTCGCCCGAGCTGGTCGAGGTGTGCCACTCGCGCGGCTTCAATCAGGTGCGGATCGGGACCGCATACCAGCTTCCGGTAGCCGATGAGTCGTTGGACTTGATCACGCTGTTCGACACGATCGAGCATGTGCCCGATGACCGCCGCGCGCTGCGCGAGTGCCGCCGGGCATTGGCGCCGGGCGCTCGTCTGTTCATCTCGGTACCGGCCTACCAGTTCCTATACGCCAACAACGACCGGGTGGCGCACCATCAACGTCGCTACACGGCACCGGAGCTTCACTCCAAGCTCCGCAGCGCCGGCTTCGCGGACATCAGGGTCACGTACTTCAACTCCTTGCTGTTCCCGGCGATCTTGCCGGCTGTGCTTGCCAAGAAGCTCATCGAGCGCCGCACCTGGCCATCTGAGCGCACCAACCTCTCCCACCGGGTGCCGGGGCCGCTGAACCGGATGCTGGCCGCAATCATGGGCTCTGAGCGACACCTGCTGACCCGCTGGCGCCTTCCGGTCGGTCACTCGATCATCGCCGTCGCTCGCCGTGTCGAGGCTCCCCGTGCTACCGGGATGACGAGGATCCTAGCCGCTCGATGACCCGGGCCCAGCCGTCGCCGGGGGGAGCCGGCGGCGAGCCGCGGGGCACAGCTGCGGTCCCGGCCGGCCTCCTCGTGCTCGTCGCGTACCTGCTGGTGGCGATCGTGTTATATGGCGCCGCCTGGACGGGCGACCCCACAGCCGACCTGCAGGGGCAGGGAGGCGATACTGCGATCTTCGTCTGGAGTATCCGCTGGGTCGCCGGCGCGCTGGTCCACGGACTCAACCCCTTCCACAGCACGTTCTTGAACTACCCGTCGGGCGTCAACCTGCTCGACAACACTACAGTCGTTCTGCTCGGGGTCCTGGCCACGCCGCTGACACTGGCGTTCGGCGCCGTGCTCAGCTTCAACGTGCTGCAGACACTGGCGCTCGCCCTGTCGGCGATGAGCGCGTACCTGCTGCTGCGGCGGTTCACAACCTGGATTCCGGCGGCCTTCGCCGGAGGCCTCCTCTACGGGTTCTCCCCGTACATGATCTCCGCTGGTTGGGGTCACCTCCACCTGACGTTCGGGGCGCTGATCCCGTTGCTGGTGCTTTGCCTCGATGAGCTGGTGGTGCGTCAGCGCCGGTCGCCAGTCGGCTTGGGCATCATCGCCGGAGCGCTGGCCGCCGCTCAGCTGCTGGTTTCGAGCGAGATGCTTGCCGACACCGTGGAACTCAGCCTGATCGGGGTCGTGGTGCTGGCACTGCAGCACCGCGACGTCGTCCGGGCAAAGCTTCGATTTGCGGCGGTCGGTCTCGGCTCCGCGCTGGCGTCGGCGACGGTGCTGTGCGCTTATCCCGTCTGGTTCGCGGTAGCGGGGCCCGGCCACGGCCGAATCGAGACTTCGATTCCGCTGGCGACTGTTTACAGCTCCGATTTGCTCGAGCCGATTTTCCCCACCTCCAACCAGCTGCTGAGCACGCACGCTCTGGCCCGGACCGGGGATCGGCTGTCCGCTGGCTTGGTGCAGTTCGGGGCGGGAGCCGGCGCGCACGAGGTCACCAACGCCGTCTACCTCGGACTGCCGCTGCTGCTGATCGTGCTCGTGGTGGCGGTGCGACTCCGCCGCGAGCCGGTGGTTCGCCTGTTCGTGCCGCTGAGCGCGATTGCGTTCCTCGCGGCGCTGGGCCCGGTGCTCAAAGTGAACGGGCGCGCCACCGGCGTTTACCTCCCGGAACGCCTACTACATGACCTACCGATCCTGGAGGCGACCGTCCCCCTTCGCTACGGCCTGTTCGTAATGCTGGGTGCGGCCGTCCTGCTCGCAGTCGGCCTCGACCGCTTGCATCGCGTCGCCCGCATGGCGAGCCGCCGCCCGCCTGGTCTGACGCGGGTCGCCGCCGGACTCATGATGCTCTGCGCGCTGTTGCCGCTGGTGCCTAGGCGCCCATACACAATGGTCCGGCCGCACGTGCCGGAGTTCTTCTCCTCGGCCGAGGCCCGCACGATTCCGGCGGGCAGCGTGGTCCTCACCTATCCGCCGCCGGGGCCCACCACGAGCATCACGATGGAGTGGCAGGCCAGCACGGGCATCCGCTATCGAATGGTCGGCGCGTACATGTTCTCCCGCTACGACCACGATCCGTTTTCACTGGTTCCGAACCTCAGCGTCACCGAGCTTGCGCTTGACCAGCTCGCCGCGGGGCGGTCGCTCCCACCGCTCACGCCGGCGTTGCGGCGAACGATCCTGGCCGAGCTCGCAGCTTGGCGCATCGGGACCGTTGTCGTGGTTGCAGACTGGCCGGGTGCGCTCGCGGCACGGGCGCTGTTCACCGAGCTACTTGGGCGGCGGCCCAGCTATCGGCGAGGCGTCCTTTTGTGGCATCGGGTCGCGCCCTGACCCATGCGGAGGCCGGGCCCACCCGTCGCACGAAGCTCCAGTAGAGCAACTCGCGGAAGCGGCGCGGTGTGCGTCTCGGCCAGCGTGGCATCGCTGCCCCGAACGGTTGGAACAGCGGGCCGCCATGATCGACGATCTCAAACCCGGCCGCCTGCAACAGGCGGCGGTGAGCAGCCTTGTTCGGAGTCCACCAGCGCGGCTGATCGTCCCAGTCCCATAGCTGTCCGAGCGCCAGGCGGGGCGCCAACAGCGTGAGCGCAAGCGACGTCGCCTCCAGTGACAGTAGCTCGCTGCCCGGTCGCATCGTGGTGCGCAGCGCGCGGAGCGCGCGCACCGGGTCGGCGAGATGGATCAGGACATTGCCGAGGAACACATAGTCGAACGTTCCCAGGCGCTCTGGCGATACGTCGTAGAGGTTCATGTCGATGCGCTCGACGTTCGTCAACCGAAGCGCGCGCCGCACGAGCTCGAAGTGCTGGTTGGCCAGGCCGCTGCCGCGCCGCCGCGTTTCGGTGCTCTGCAGGCCCTGCCAGTCCTGCTCGTCGGTGTAAGGCAAATCCAACGAGACCACCTGGTCCGCGCTCCGATGCGCCAGCTGGACCGTCCAGAAACCCTCACAGGCCGCAGCATCCAGACAGCGCTTGCCCTCCAGCGAGGCCGGCAGGGGCAGCTTTTTCGCCACCGTCCGGAGGTCGAACATTCCGGGGGTGGCAATCCCTCCGGGGAGGTCGAAGGTGTGATACCAGGACTCGACCCGCGCGATGTCGCTGGCCAAGTCGCCCATCGGGCGGGGAGGATATAGGCGAAATGACGTCCACCAGGTCGCGAGTCGCCAACGTCGACGTTCTGCGCGCGGTCGCCGCGCTGGCCGTGCTGGTTATCCATGCCTACGAGTTGGGCGGCCGAGCCGTCCCGTTCCGGGCCCAGCATTGGTATGACGTGCCGCTGATCAACCTCGCCAGCGGGGTATGGCTGTTCTTCGGAATCAGCGGATACGTGATCTCGCGGCCGTTCGTCGACGCACTCGTGCGGGGTCGACCGCTGCCGGCACCGGTTCCATATGCGCTGCGCCGTGCGTTTCGGATCTTCCCGCTCTATTGGGTGGCGCTCACGGCCGTGATCACGATCGACGGAGTGGCCGGCACGCGTGCATGGCAGCTACCGATCCACTACCTGCTGTTGAACAACCTCGTGCCAGGGCGAGAACAGGCATTGTTCCCGGCGGCCTGGACGCTGACGCTCGAGCTGCTGTTCTACGTTAGCGTGCCGCTGCTGGCGGGAGCCGTCCGCGGAAGGCAGCACGCGGTGTCCGCAGAGCGCCTGGCGAAAATCGTGCTCGTTTCCTGGGCGCTGAGCATCGCCTTCACCGTCTTCGCCGACCTGCAGGGAGATACCGAGACCGGGCTCTGGCTGCGCGGCCTGCTGCCGGCGATGTGGCAGATGTTCTGTCCCGGCATCCTTTTGGCGATCGCGCCGCACCTGAGCGCGCGGCGAAGGTGGCTCTGGCTGCAGGATCCGTCGCGTCGGGGGGCGGCGCTGTTGGTGGCTTGCGCCTTATTGCTCGTGGCGGCGGCGCTGTACGCGGAGGCCCCGCTTCGGTTCGGAGTGGTGCCCTACCAGCTCCTGTTCGATGCCTCCAGACCTTTGTTCGCCGCCGGGTATGGAATCCTGATCGCGCTGGCGGTCGCCGGGCGCCCCCTGGGCGAGAAGTTGCAGTGGACCGTCCGGCTGGGCCTGGTCTCCTACGGGATCTATCTCCTGCATCCGGTGATCGGCGAGTTTCTTCTGCGGGAGGGCCTAGTGCCGCTTCACCGGGACACGCTCGCGGCGTTCATCGTCCATACCGTGTCCCTCGGTGCCCTGACCGTGCTCTTGGCGCTGGCGAGCTGGCGGTGCTTTGAAGGGCCGGCAATCCAGCTGGCGCGGCGAGCTGGATCGAGCTGGCAGGCGCTCCGCTCCAGGGATACGATCGCGGCGGGAGGGCAAACCTCGGGGAAGCGCCCCTCGTAAGATCGGGCGGCGTGACTCCGAGCGGTGCACCAGCGGATTGCACAGCGCGCCGGGACGCGCTGGCGCCTGGCGACCGGGTGTTGATCATCGGCGCCGGCCCCTGCGGGCTGGCGTGCGCGCGCGAGCTGGACCGCCTTGGCCTTGGCAACTGGCTGATCCTGGAAGGCGCCGCCCACGCCGGGGGGCTGGCGGCGTCGGTCCGCGATTCCGGGGGCTTCACCTGGGATCTCGGGGGGCACGTTGTCTTCAGCCACTACGGCGAGTTCGACGCGCTGCTACATGAAGCGATGGACGGACAGCTCGAGCGCCACGAGCGCTCCTCCTACATCAGCTTTGCCGGCCAGTGGGTTCCTTACCCGTTCCAGAACAACCTGCGCCATCTGCCGGCCCCGGTCCGCAATGAGTGCCTTGAGGGCTTGGCGGCGGCGCCGGGGGGCGATCCGGCCATGGACTTCGCAACCTGGATGCGCTCCGTGTTCGGCACCGGCATCACCCGGCACTTCATGGCTCCATACAACGCCAAGGTGTGGGCTACCGACGCCGGCCAGATGTCGTCGAGGTGGATCGCCGAGCGCGTCTCAGTGGTCGATTATCAGCGCGCGCTGCGCAACGTCCGCGATCAGCGCGACGACGTGGCGTGGGGCCCCAACAACACGTTCGTGTTCCCGGCCGTGGGCGGCACCGGCGAGATCTACGGCCGCCTGGCCGCGCGACTAGCGGACAGGATCCGCTATCGCTCGCCCGTGGTGGAGATCGACCCCGGCCAGAAGTTCGTGCTCGACGCCCGCGGCAACGAGCATCGCTACGACGCGCTGGTATCGACAATGCCGCTCGATCGCCTGGTGGGAATGCTGCGCTCCCGTCCGCCGGCACTGCTCGCCGCGGCGGCCAAGCTGAGACACAATGGGGTGTACATGGTGGGGGTCGGCTACGAGCAGCCGCTGGCCGACACGCGCTCGTGGCTGTATTTCCCGCAAGCGAGCGTTCCCTTCTACCGCGTGACGAACTTCGCCAAATACGCGGCGGCCAACGTCCCCGGGGCGGACACCGGCCGCTACTGCTCGTTCATGACAGAGACTTCATTCTCCGACTCGCGTCCCGAGCCTCGCGAGGGGCTCGAGGAGCGGGTCGAGGCGGGGCTGCGGGCAGTGGAGCTCGTCCCCGGGCGCCCGCCCGTGGCATCGGTGCACGTGGAGCGGATCGAATACGCATATCCCGTCCCCACGCTCGAGCGCGACGCGGCGCTGGCGTTGGTGCAGCCGTGGCTGATGGACCACGGAATCTTCTCGCGCGGACGGTTCGGTTCTTGGCTGTACGAGGCCGGGAACATGGACCACGCGGTCAAGATGGGGATCGACGTCGCCAGGCGCCTGGGCGTGGGCGTCGCCGAAGAGCTGTTCACGCTGGCGTGATGAACGGGCTGGAGCAGCGTCCTCTACGATCTCCTCGGACGATGGGCGACGCTCGGATGAGGGGCTTCTGGAACGCTCGGGCCCGGGAGGACGCGTTCTACTTCGTCGACACGCGCCAGCGGTATCGAGCTCCGGATGAGGAGGCTTTCTGGGACGCCGCTGAGCTGCTCGACTTCTCCCTGGAGCAGCTGCAAACCGAGTTGCGGCCCACAGATGCCGTGCTCGAGATCGGTTGTGGCATCGGGCGCTTCACCCGCGTCTTGGCGGCACGCGCCGGAACGGTGATCGCGCTCGATGTCTCCGACGAGATGCTGGCGCTGGCCCGCCGGCATTGCGCCGATCTGCGCGACGTGCGGTGGGTCCTGGGCGACGGCGTCTCGTTGGCGCCGCTCGAGGACCGCTCGATCGATGCCTGCGTATCGTTCGTGGTCTTTCAGCACTTCCCCTCCAGCGAGGTGGCCCTGGACTATGTGCGGGAGCTGGGGCGGGTGCTCAGACCTGGCGGCTGGGCAGCGCTGCAGGTGTCAACCGACCCGCTGGTGCACCGCAGGCGCCCCTGGCTGCGCTCGGCGCTGCGGGCCGTCGCGGGCCGCGGGCCGAGAGGCACAAGGAACCCGGCGTGGCTCGGATCACACCTCCAGTTGGGCGACGTGCGCGAGGTCGCGCTGGGCGTCGGGCTGAGACTCGAGCGAGTGTGGGCCGAGGGCACCCAGTACAGCCTGCTGCTGCTGCGAAGGAAGATCTGATGCGGCGTCGGGTGGTGGCCGCGCTCGTGCCGGTGATGCTCGGGGCGGTGGCCGCTCTGGTGCTTCTGACAGGAGGCGGCGCTAACCGCGCCGGCGCTCGCTCGCATAGGACCTTCACGCCGGTCGGAGCGCGCGGCACCCCGGACGCCGCGCCCCTGCCCGGTGGGCACGGTGCACTGATCGCTCTGATCACGCGGCCTACGAAGATGCGCAGCATCCCCCGTGGGCGGGTGCTGGCGGCCGTCGGCGTGCGGGACCAGTTCGGCTCGCCGGAGATCATGCTCGTGGAGCGCGTGTCGGGTGCCTGGCTGGCAGTCGTCAGCGAGCTGGCTGGAAACGGACGGACCGGCTGGATCCCGCGCTCGGCCGTCGCGCTGGGACGCAATCCCTATGTGCTGCGAGCTTCGCTGTCGGCGCGGAAGCTGAGCGTGCTGAGCGAGGGCCGGCTTGTGGCGCGCTACACGGTCGGGATCGGGGCAACCTACGCCCCAACCCCTGTTGGCCGCTTCGCCGTCACCGACAGGCTCGTGACGGGCGACCCGCGCGGACCGTATGGGTGCTGCATCCTGGCCCTGTCGGCGACCGCGCCCCACGCCATCCCCGGCTGGACGGGCGGCAACCGGATCGCAATTCACGCCACGCCGGACGCGGAGACGATCGGGGAGCCCGACAGCCACGGCTGTCTGCACGTTACGCAGGCCGAGGCCCGCTGGCTGATCGAGCACGTGCCGCTGGGTACGCCGACGGTGATCACTAGCTGACCCCGGCAGTTTTTGCACGCCATCGTGGGGGGTAGTCCGATGACGAACGAGCTTCTCGCGAAGAAAGGATTGAAATGCCCTGGGATGAACTCAAAGCCCGCAGATGGCCAGCATTCGACACGGACCTGGACGGGATCTCGCGTCAGACGATGGAGGACCACTTCAAGCTCTACGAGGGATACGCCAACAAGGCCAACGAGTGCCGGCGACTTCTCAACGAGTTCGACTACGGGGAGATCGAGGGCAACCAGGTCTATTCGCAGCTGAGGGCGGTGTCGGTCGACTACACCTTTGCGCTGCTGGGCTACAAGAACCACGACCTCTACTTCGGCCACCTCGGCGGCGAGGGCGGCGAGCCGACGGGCGCTTTCGCCGAGTTGGTGGATCGGGAATTCAATGGCGGCCTGCCCGCGTGGCAGAAGGCCGTGCGCAAGGCAGCCTCGGCAGCTCGGGGCTGGGTGATGGTCGGCTACGACCTCAACGACGGCTCGATCTTCAACTACATCATGGACACCCAGAACCTCTGGGCGGTCTACAACATGGTGCCCGTGCTCGCGCTCGACGTGTACGAGCACGCTTACACGCGCGACTACGGCGCGACCCCGAATGGCCGCAAGGAATACGTCGAGGCGTTCTTCCGGAATCTGGACTGGGAGCACGTCAACCGTCAGCTGGCCCAGGCGCAGGCGGCCAAGGAGGGGGCTGATCGCAGCGGCGCGACCGAGCCGGCGCACGCCTAGCGGGAGACGTCAGAAAGCAACGAGCCGTGGGCGGTAGCTGTTTGAATTCTGACAAGGACCCTGTTCCGCCGGCATAAAGCCATAGGATTGGTATATGCCATCGACTATGCCCCGAAGTCGATCGGGCAGCGGAGCGACCCGTAGGACGAAAGCGCTCGACTCCGCCGAACTTTTCCGGCGTTGGTGTAACCATCGCGACCGGAGCGCCCGCGACGAACTGGTCGAGCGCTTTCTGCCCCTCGCCCGGAAATTGGCGCACCGTTATCGCGGAGCGCACGAGCCATATGACGACTTGCTTCAGGTAGCGAGCCTGGGCCTGGTGAAAGCGATCGACCGGTTCGATCTCGACCGCGGGACCGCTTTCTCGTCATTTGCGGTACCCACGATCCTCGGAGAGCTCAAGCGCTATTTCCGAGATCTGGGCTGGTCGGTTCACGTTCCCCGCGGCGCGCAGGAGCGGGCGCTTAAGGTCGAGGAGGCTCAGCAGAAGCTGAGTGCCAGGCACGGCCGTCCGCCCACGGTGCCGGAGCTGGCCGGCTATCTCGAGCTCAGCATCGACGAGGTGCTGGAGGCGCTGGAGACGAGCGGCGCGCATCACTCGGTGTCGCTCGATGCCCCGCAGACCGACGAGGAGGGATCTGCCAGCACTCTCGCCAGCTCGTTCGGCGAGGAGGACGGGCGCTTCGAGCGGATCGAAGAGGGCCTGACGATCGCCACGGCGGCCAAGCAGCTGCCGGTGCACGAGCGCCGAGTGCTTCACCTGCGCTTCGTCGAGGACCTGACACAGACCCAGATCGCCGATCGGATCGGCGTTTCGCAGATGCAGGTCTCGCGCATCCTGCGTCACGCGCTCGGGCGGCTGAACGAGCTCGTCAAGCTGTCGGGCTCCGAGTCCTGAAAGCCCGCCCTACCGGCGCGCGAGCGCCAGAGCCGCGAGGTCATCCCAGCGGGCGCTCCTAGCGCTGCTCTCCCGCAGTTCGCGCTCCAGCTGGGCGAGAAGCGCGGCCGGGCCCTGGCCGCCGTGCTCGGTCAGCAGCGCCCTGAGCCTGTCGCGGCCCACGCGCTCGCGCCCGCCGAGCGTGTCGGTCACGCCGTCGGTATAGACCAGCACCAGCTCACCGCGCTCCACGGGGACTTCGTGCTGCTGCCAGCGGGCGTCGTCGAAGGCGCCGAGCAGGGGCCCCGGACGGGGCGCCTCGCGCACGCCACGCTCGCCGCCGTAGATCATCGCCGGGGGATGCCCGGCCGAGCTCAGCACCAGCCGGTCGGTCTCGAGCCGAGCGCAGAGGGCCGTACAGGTGGCCTCGCGCAGCTCGTGACGGAGCGCTTCGTCGAGGCGCTCGAGAATCTCGGACGGCTCGCCCGCCGAGCGCGCGGCGAAGCTCGCTCCGTAGCGCATCAAGGCCGTCAGTGTCGCCGCCTCCACGCCCTTGCCCTCGATGTCACCGATGATCGCGAACGGCCGCTCGGCGGCCATGAACAGCTCAAAGAAATCGCCGCCGATGTCGATCCGCAGCTCGCTGCTCACGGGGATGTAGAGCGATGCCGCCTCCCAGCCGGGGATCTGCGGCAGCTCGGCCGGCAGCAGGCTTCGCTCGAGCGTCTCGGCCACGTCCGCCAGCTGGGCGTGCAGGCGTGCGTTCTCCACCGCCACCGCAGCCCGGCGGCCCAGCTGCTCGGCGACGTCGAGATCGTCGCGGTCTAGTCGTCCGCGCGAGGCCCGGCTGATGAACATCATCGCCCCCGTGGTCCGCGTGGGAGCTTTCATCGGCACGATCATCAGCGAGCACATATCGAACTCTTTGAGGCGCCGCCGCGCCTCGGCGCTCACCGCCCATCGCGCGAGGTGCTCGTCGGTCACCTTCTCGTGGAACACGGAGCGGTTGGTGCGCACCACGTTCCCGAGCTCCTGGGTGGGATCGATCTGCTCGCTCTGAAACCAGCTGAGCAGAGAGCAGAGCGACTCGTTTTCGTCATCCGGCGGGGCGACCACGACGCGGCCCCGCCGGAGCTCGTCGTCGACTTCGACCACCGCGCACCAGTCGGCCAGCGCCGGGACAATGACGCCGGTCACGTTGCGTAGCGTCTCCTCGTAGTCCAGCGATGAAGCGAACGAACGCCCCGACTCGGCGAGCACCCGCGTCCGCGTCTGGGCGCTCATCGCCAGCGTCAAATCCTCGACCACCGTGAAAACGCCGATCAGCTCCCCCTCGATGTCCTCCATCGGGCTCGCCCGCAGCCGCCACCACCGCGTCCCGCTCGTCTCCCTGTCGAGGGCCCGGACCAGCGCCTGCTCCGCCTGCTCGCCCCGCGCGACCCTGGCGGCGGGCAGGTCTTCCAAACTCAGCAGCCGGGCTTGCTCGTCGTAGAGCGCGTAGCTGCCGAGCATCGAATCCTCGGCGCGGTCACGTAGCTCCTCGATCGAGGATGCCTTGAACTGCTCGAGCGCGGCCTGGTTGGCGAACACGAGCTCGTTGTGGATGCTGCGGATCGTGATGGCCTCGGCCAGCGCGTCCAGCAGCTGCGTGAAGCGCAGGCCGCCACCGCGCAGTACCCAGTCCTCTAGAGAGCTCGCTTCTTGCAAGTTCGCCGAGCCTAACGCCCCGTGCAACCCCACGCGGCTCTAGCGGCTCGCCCGGTGCCCGTGACCGTTCCCCGATCCTTGGTGCCGCGGCTACCCGAGCTTGGCGGTCCTCGAGGCCATCCTGGTTCGTGCGCGGACAGCCCCACAGGTCGCGCACTCGTACCTTTGTCCGCGCTCTGACGACTTGGGAACGCTGGCGGAGTGCCCTCAGGCCGCCGGCTGGGCGGGCGGGGGACCGAGGGGTTGTGGCTCCGCTTCGGCCTCGTGCTCGGCCGCTTCACGGATCTCCTCGATCCTGTCGGCGGCTTGCAGCTCGCGGCACACGCGGCGGACGATGAAGAACAGCATGAGCGGAATGACCCAAATCCCGATCCTGAAGATGTAGAGCTGCGTGTTGTAGCTGAGCCCCCACAACACGAAGATCCGATCGGCGGCGCCGAAGGCGAAGATCAGGAACACCCAGGTCAGGAACGCCACCCCGAAGGCGGTGCGGTTGGGCGCGTCCCGTGGACGGTCGGCGAGGTTGTGCGCGCGCCGGTCGCCGGTCAGGCGGCGTTCGATCCACGGGAACGCGGCCAGCAGACCGAGCACCAGCAGTGGGAACAGGGCGCCGCCCCAGAACGGGTTGGGAATCAGCGTGAAGTGGGAGATCGTCACGTCGAAGCTCGGCATCAACCGCAGCGCCCCGATCAGCCAGCCGAGGTACCAGTCCGGCTGCGCGCCGTTGGTACCCAGCCACGGCTCGAACGGCCCCCACTGCCAGATGGGATTGATCTGCACCAAACCGCCGAGCAAGAACAGCAGCGCCGCGACGAAGAACATCAGCGCCAGCGAACGGGGCGCCTGGCCGGGGAACAGTGGCACGCCGATGATTCGCCGCTCGGTGTGGCGCTTGCTTTCGCGGAACTGGGTGTGGTGGCGGGCCATGATCAGCAGCAGGTGGATCGCGATCAGCGTTCCCAGCAGGATGGGAATCAGGAACACGTGGGCGATGTACATGCGCGACCAGAACTCGGGCTTGCCCGGAAACGGCGCGCCGAAGATGGCAAGCGTCATCGGTCCGCCGATGACAGGGAGCGAGAGCCCCACCCCGTAGGCGATCGCGATGCCCATGCCCGACAGCAAATCGTCGACCAGCGAGTAGCCGAGGAACCCCTCCAGCAGGGATGTGAACAGCAGAATCAGACCGATGATCCAGGTCAGCTCGCGCGGCTTGCGGAAGGCGCCGGTGAAGAACACGCGCATCAGGTGCATGGCCATCGCCGCCACGAATATGTCGGCCGCCCAGTGGTGAGTCTGGCGGATCAGCAGGCCGGCCTTGTAGCTGAGCGAGATGTCGACCACCGACTTGTAGGCGTGGCTCATCATCTGGCCGTCGAGCGGCGCGTAGGGGCCGTGGTAGATCGTCTTGGCCGTGCTGTCGTCGAAGAACAGCGCCAAATAGACGCCGGTGGCGATCAGCACGATGAACGCGTACAGCGCCACCTCCCCCAGCAGGAACGACCAGTGGTCCGGGAACAGGTAGCGAAAGCCCTTGCGCAGCAGCGGTGCCGCGGCGGTGCGCTCGTCGATGAAGCGAACCGGCTCCTTGACGGGGTCAGTCATCCGCGGCGCGGCTCGCTCATGGGCTAGTCATTGGTGGGGCGGCTCCTGACGTTCCACCACGACGGCCCCACACGCCCGGAGAAGTTCCCCGCGGCGCGCAGATCACCGGCATCGTCGATCTGGAGCGGCAGCTGCGGCAGCGGACGCCCGGCGGGGCCATAGGTGACGGTGCCACCGGTGAAGGGGTCGAAGGTCGAGTAGTGGCAGGGGCAGACGAGCGCATCCTGGGGCTCGACCACCGGGAAGGTCGGCTTGCGGTAGAGGGCCACGGCGCAGCCGGCGTGCGTGCAGATCTTGGAGAAGGCGAGGATGCCCCCCGGGGCCCAGTCGGCGCGGTCGGCCGGCAGCTTCAGCTTGGCGGGATCGACCCGCACGACGACGAGCGAGGAGCCTAGCTCCTCGGGATTGGCTCCCTCCGGGAAGGCTGTGTAGAACGTGCGCTCGTCGATGTCAGCGGCCCGGAACGGGTGGCCGTTCTCGTCGACGAGACGAACCCCGGCCCGCCACGGCGTGTGGTCGAGCGGGCCGGTGTCCCAGATCGGCCCGAGCGACAGCGCCGGCGTCAGCGCCGCGATCCCCAGTGCGCCGCCGGTCGCCGCGCCGGCCGAGATCAGCAGTCGCTTGCGCGTGATGCGGCTGCCGCTCTCGTGGACGATCTCGGTCAGCTCCCGTTGCGCCTCGGGGTGCTCCTGGGGGTATTCGTCCTCGAGCTCCTCGGTGACCACAAGCCGCTTGGCGACGACCGTGAACGCCAGGCCGATGAACAACAGGCACATCCCCAGGCAGATGCCGAGCAGCTCGTTCGGGATGCCGCCCGGTGAGAACGCCGCGTAGGTGACGACGAAGCCGATCGCAAACAGCGTCGCGATCGCCAGCAGCAGCAGCAGCAGGTTCTCCGCGCGGCGCTCGGGAGTGCCGGCGGGCACGATGCGCTGCTGCTCGCCCTCGCCGTCGTCGGCGCCCGCTTTTTCCGCGCGTCGCCGCCGAGCGCCGCCGAACACCAACGCGATCAACGCCACTATCCATCGCCACGGCCTCATTCGCGCCGAAACTTCCTTCCGACGAGCAGGCAGCCGATGATCAGCAGCGGCGCTGCGATCCACCACGTAACGAGCCCCTCGGGAATCGGGCCCAGGTTGCCGATGCCCCAGCCGCCGTGGTTTGAAGGATGCCTGGTCGACAGTACGTACTTGACGATCGAGTTCAGCTGCGAGTCCGTTATCTGTCTCGTCGTGAACCGCGGCATCAGGTAGGGGCCGACGCGGACGGCTTCGGCGATCTGCGTGGGCGTCACGGCCTGCAGCGGCGGCACCAGCGCGCCGGTGACGTAGCCGCCGCGGGCCAGCTGCTGGTGACAGCCCGCGCAGTGCAGCGTGTACTGGTGCAGGCCCTCGGCCAGATTGCCCGCGTTCGGATCGGGGCGGGGGATTGCCGGGCCGGCGCCCAACGAGGCCACATAGGAGACCAGCGAGCGGATCTCCTTATCGGAGAACAGCACGCGCTCGGAGCCCGGCTGATCGTGGATGCTCGAGAGCGGCATGTAGCCGGTGCGGAGGTAGAAGTCCGGAGCCAGCGCGCCCACGCCGCGCAACGAGGGGCCGGCGCCCACGATGTCGCCGGCGGCCGGGCGAGGCGAGGAGATGCCCGTTCCGGCGATGCCGTGGCAGCTGGCGCAGTTGCCCGCGTAGAGCTCGGCTCCGAGCGCCGCGCTTGGCGCCGAGGGCTCGCTCGTGGGCCTGACGATGCCGCTCTGGGGCTGGGCTCCGGCGATCGCCGCCGCCACCATGCTGAGCAGCCAGCCCGCCGCGATGATCGACGCCAGACGTCTGGTACGCCGAGAGACGGGGCCGTCAGGAGTGTGGCGGCCGAGTCTCATGACTGCTGACAGACGGGCAGCAGTGGCGCGCCGATCCCGGTCATGACGATGATCGCCAAGGCCAGGGAATTGACGGTCAGCCCCACCGTGGCTAGGAAGTTGATCCTCCCGGTCGGCGGCGCGGTGCCCTCGCCGTGACGCTCGGCTTCGGCCACGTGGTCGAGGCGGAAGGTGCGCCGGTAGAGCCGCAGCGAAACGCCCGTAGCAGCGAGCCCGACCAAGATCGCCGCAACGGAAAGCCCGATCTGCCAGCCGTGCACGGGCAGATGCCAGCGTCCGGCGGGGGCGTTGCATTGGGCGAAGCTGAACGCCAGGTTGGCGACGAACTGGAGCACCCAGGCGACGGAGCCGCCGAGGACGCCGAACCACACCACCCAGTCGGAGGGCGGGTCGCTCATAGCGACGGCGAGAGCTGTGTGAACACCACTATCACTCCCAGCACGTTGACCACGTGCCAGTACAGCGCCAGTCCTCGCACCCCGACCAGCCAGTAGTTGGTGAGGCCTCGCACGGCGACGTAGCCCAGGATGGCGAGGTTGAGCAGGATCCCGAACAGCACGTGCGCGTGGTGGGCCGCCAGCAGCGTGAAGTAGATCGATCCGTAAGCCGTGGCCCTGGGGCTGAAGTCATTGAGATCGTGGCGGAAGAGCAGGATCTGCAGCGCCAGGTAACAGAGCTGGATGACGAGTGCCGCGGCGATAAACCACATCGTCGCCCGGCGGCCGCCCGCCCGTGCAGAGCGCGCAGCCAGCCACATGGGCACGCTGGTCGCCAACAGCGCGGCAGTGGCTATTAGCGGCAGCACGACGCTCGGCGCCTTGATCCCCGTCGGCGGCCAGCGATGGGCGTTGAAGTCGAGGTAGAAGTAGCTACCGATCAGCGTGCCGAAGAGCGTCGCCTCGGCACACAGGAACAGCGCCATGCCCCACCAGCCGTTCGGCTGGGCGACGCGCTGGCGCGAGACCCGCCCCGACGCGGCCGCGTCGAACGCCGAGGAGCTGCGGGTGACGTGCGGCGAGGACTGGCTCACGAGGACGCCTCCTTGTAGTGCCAGCCGATCAGCGACAACCCGCCGGCGGCCAGGAAGCCAACCGCGATCCAGTAGTGCCCGAGCAGCAGCATGGCGAAGACCCCCGCCAGCGTCAGCGCCGAGACCGGCGGCCAGATCGAGTGCGATGGCATCGTCAGAATCTCGTCCCAGATCGCGTCCTCGGCGCTCGTGGCGGGAGTTTCGTGGCCGCGCTCCAGCACGCCCTCGCCGCGGTCCAGCCTGCGGTTGTCAAGCTCGCGGTCGTCCTTGTCCCACATGGGATAGGCGCTCGTCACCGTGGGTATGACCGGATAGTTGTAGGGCGGTGGGGGAGAGGTGGTCGACCACTCCAGCGTGTCGCCCTCAAACGGATCGTTGCCCGACTCCGGCCCCCGGAACAGGCTCACCGCCAGGTTGACCACGATCAAGATCAGCCCCACCGCCAGGAGGTAGGCGCCGATCGACTCGATGAAGTTGAGCAGCGTCCAGCCCATACCCGGCGGGTAGGTGTAGTTGCGCCTGGGCATCCCCAGCAATCCCACGATGTGCATGGGGAAGAAGGTCACGAACGTGCCGATGAACGTCAGCCAGAAGCTGAGCTTGCCCACCGCCTCGTGGTACATGCGTCCGGTTACCTTCGGGAACCAGAAGTACATGCCGCCAAGGATCGGGAACACGGCGGCGCCGAAGATCACGAAGTGAAAGTGCGCGATCACGTAGTAGCTGTCGTGCACCTGCTGGTCGAATGGAATCGCCGCCACCGTGATCCCCGATAGGCCGCCGATGATGAAGTAGATGATGAAGCCGATGATGAACAGCATCGGCGTCTTGAACTCCGGCGTCCCGGTCAGGATCGTCGTGATCCATGCGAACAGCTGGATCGCCGAGGGTATGACGATGATCAGGCTCGCCGCGGCGAAATAGACGGTGGTGATCGTGGCGAATCCCACCGTGAACATGTGGTGCACCCAGACGCCGAAGCCCAGGAAGGCCACCAGGATCTCGGCCAGGGCGACGAGCGGGAAGAACACCATCCGCCGGTGGGAGAAGGCAGGGATGATCGAGGTCGCGATCCCGAACGCGGGCAGGATGATGATGTAGACCTCCGGGTGGCCGAAGATCCAGAACAGGTTCTGCCATAACAGCGGGTCGCCGCCGCGGGTGGCGTCATAGAAGTGAAATCCGAGCTGCCGGTCGAGCTCCAAAAACAGCGCGGCGACGCTCAGCGACGGCAGCGCGAACAGCAGCGCGAACGCCACAGCCAGGAACGCAAAGCAGAACAGCGGCATCCTGTTCAGCGACATCCCCGGCGCGCGCATCTTGAAGATCGTGGCGATGAAGTTGATGGAGGCCGCGGTGGAGGAGATGCCGTTGAAGATCAGCCCGAAGCCGTAGAAGTCGATGTTGTTGCCGGGAGAGAACTGCTTGGAGGCCAGGGGCACGTAGTCGAACCAGCCGGCGTTCGGCGCGTGCCCGGAGACCAGCCCGGCGTACATGAAGATCCCCGAGCACAAAAAGATCCAGTAGGAGACGGCGTTCATGCGCGGGAACGCCATGTCCCGCGCGCCGATCATCAGGGGGATCAGGTAGTTCCCGAAGGCCCCCGTGGTCATGGGGATCACGAACAGGAAGATCATCGTGATCCCGTGCATCGTGAAAACCTCGTCGTAGGCAGCCGGCGAGAGCACGTGGCCGTTCGGGCCGATCAGCTGCGTGCGGATCAGCAGCGCCTCGACGCCGCCGGCGCCGAAGAAGGCCAGGGAGGTGAAGAAGTAGAGGATCCCGATCCGCTTGTGGTCGGTGGTCGTGAGCCAGCCGAGGATCCCGGTCCGCTCGGTCCAGATGCGGTCAAGGCGGTCGACGTGGCGCTGACCGCGCGGGGTGACGACGGTGGCCATCAGTCCTCCCCTCCGTGGGCAACCATTACTTGAGTCCCTCCAGGTAGGAGACGACCTCCGAGATCTGAGTCGAGGACAGACCGAGGTCGGGCATTCGGACGCCGGGCTTGATGGCCTGCGGATTGTGGATCCAGGCGGCAAGCGAGGATGGGGTGTTGGGGATCGTCAGTGCCGCGAGCGACGTGCGCGTTTGCAGATGGGTGAGGTCCGGTCCGACCGTGGCCGTGGCACCGGTCCCGCGGATCTGGTGGCAGCTGGCGCAGTTGGCGCTCATGAACACCCCTTCGCCCGCGCGCGCCTCGGTGGTAACCGGCGCCGCCGCCGGTGCGGCCATGTGCTGGAGCCAGCTCTGGTAGGCAGCGGGCGTCTGCACGAACACCCAGAAGGACATGTGGGCGTGCTGGAGGCCGCAGTACTGAGAGCACTGGCCGCGGAACTTGCCAACGTGCTGTGAGTACAGGAGCACGCGGTTGTGCATGCCGGGGATCATGTCGATCTTGCGGTTGAGCGCCGGGACCCAGAAGCTGTGGATCACGTCCGCCGTGATCGCCACGACGTTGACGCGCGTGTTTACAGGCATGTGGATCTCGTTGGCCGTCACCGCGTCGGTCCCCGGGTAGCGCACCTCCCACCACCACTGGTGGCCGATCACCTCGATGGTCATCGCCGTGCTCGAGGGCTTCGGCGGCGCGGTGCGCCCCACCAGGTAGATGTTGGACACCGCGAACAGCGCCACGAGCGCAACCACCGGGATGGCGATCCCGAACACCAGCACCATCCGCTCGTTTATGTCCTCGCGCTCGCCGAGCAGCGGCAGGCCGGCCGTGCGGCGCCTGATGAAGGCCAGGGCGAGCAGTACCAGCGCCCCCAGGAAGACGATCGCCGCGGCGGCCAGCATCCACCACCAAAGCAGGGCGATGTCGTGGGCGTCCGGGCTCTTGGTTGAGACGATCGACTGCTTGCCACAGCCGGCCAGCAGCAACAGGCAAGCTGCTCCCGCACCGAGGCGCCGCAAGCTCCTCTTACGGCGTCTGCGGCGGGTGTCGGAATGCACGTATGGGCTTACCGGATCGGTGGAGTCAGAACGCGGCCTGCACCTACCCCGGCGCACCCTACGACAAACGGTGCCGGCGCTACAAAACGGGAGACGGTTCGTGTACTGACAGTTACGGCACCGGACGGCTGGGTAGTCCCGAGGTGCAAACTTCGAGCGCGTCAGGAGGTTTTCATGCCACCTCGAGGTGTAAAGCCCGGAACCAAGCGAGCCCGCCAGTACGAGCACATCAAGGAGAGCCAGCTCGAGCGGGGATCGGGGACCGGGCGCGCGGAGGAGATCGCGGCGCGGACGGTGAACAAGGAGCGTGCGCGCTCGGGCCAGTCCCGCCAAGCCTCTCGCACGTCGACCGAGGACATCTCGTCCGGACGGCGCGGCGGTAAGCGCTCCGGCACCCGCTCGCCGCGCGGACGCACGCGCGATCAGCTCTACAACGAAGCCCGGCAGCTGGGTGTCGAGGGGCGCTCGAGCATGAACAAGGCCCAGCTGCAGCGCGCGGTCGACAACCGCAAGCGCTGAGAGCCGGCTCTTAGCCCTCGGAGTGCTGGTCGGTGTCGCCGAGTGCCGAGTCGTCCTCGCTCGGCGCCCCGGGCAGCTGATCGGCCGCCGGGCTCTGCGAGCCGCCGGCCGCGCCCGGCTCCTCGGGATGGTCCTCCGGCGTCCGCTCGCGATCGCTCTGAGTCTCGGGGTCTTCGTTCACGCGCTCGTAGCTACCCGCCGCGCGGCGGCGCTACGCGCGCCTACCGGAGCTCAACTTTGCTCCGCCGGGCAGAAGTAGGTTGTGCGCCCGGCGATTGTCCGGCGCTCCAGAGGCTCGCCGCAGCGAGGGCAAGCTCGTTCGCCGCTACCCCGCGCGCCGGTAAGCCAGCTGCGCTTGGAGGGAACGAGGCCGTAGGGCAGCGAGTCGCGCAGGACCTTCCTGATGCTCCTATAGAGCGCGGCTCGCTCGCCCCCGTCGAGCGATGACGCCCGCCGCCTGGGGTCGAGTCGCGCTTGCCACAGAGCCTCATCGGCGGTCAGGTTGCCGAGCCCGGCGGCGATTGCCTGGTTCATCAATGTGGCCTTCAGCGACGCCCGCCGGTTCGCGAGCAGGCGATCGAACTCCTTGCGTGACACGGACAGCCAGTCGGGACCAAGCCGGCCCCGGAGCTGCTCGAGCTCAGCCGGCCCGTTCGCCAGCCACACGCCGCCGAACTTCCGCATGTTGCGGTAGCGGAGCTCACCGTCGTCGAAGGCCAGCGTCAGGCGATCATGTGGGTGCCGGGGCTCGTCCGAGCACCACACCAGCGTCCCGGTCATGCCGAAATGCAGCACCAGTGCGTTCCGCTCGGCGGGGCAGATCAGCAGCTTGCCATGGCGCTCGGCAGCGTCGAAGCGCCTATTCTTGAGCGCTCGCGATAGCCGTTGGGGGCCGGTATCGCGCAGCATTGAGCGATCCACGCCACGCACGGCGCGCACGCGCTTGCCCACCGCGTGGCGGTTGAACGTCCGCCGGAAGCCCTCTACGTCCGGCAGCTCCGGCACGTGGTCTAACTACTGCTGGCTCCGACGGGCGTCGGCCAGGCTCTCAGGAGAACTCGGCGCCTTCGCCCCTTGCGTCTGCCTCCGGCGCCTCGGGGACCGCTGGCCCCCGGAAGGGCTCTCCGCATTGGCTTGTTGCTGAGCTGCTGCGGCCGCCAGCGAGTATGCCAGCGTCGCCAGCACGGCGATAACCGCGAGCGGGATGAGCACGATCGTGAACACACCGCCGAGCAGCACGCCGCCGGCGATGGCCACGATGACGACTGCGGCGATGAGGAAATAGAAATACACGCTCGCAACCTACCCCGGGCCGTGGCGTGCAAACGCCCTCGTGGCGTTGCGAAACCCGGTAGGCGGGTAGCTGCTGTCGGCAAGCACCGGATCGAGGAGGTCTACAAATGGCTAAGGATCACGGCCCAAGTGTCAAGGACGACAAGCAATACGAAGGCCTGCGCAAGAAGGGAATGAGCAAGCAGCGGGCGGCGGCGATCGCCAACGCGCCGGACTCCTCCAGCAAGGGGGGGAAGCGTTCGAGCGGCGGCGGCTCGAGCAGAAGCCGCAAGAGCAGCGGCCCCGGCAGCGGCGGAAATCGCGCGCAGAAGGCAGCCGCCGGCCGCAAGGGTGGAAGGAAATAAATGTGATCGCGGTCGCCTGCAGGCGACCGCGATCGTTATTAGTTACGACGTCTTGCGCTCTAGGTTGGCGACTTCCTCGGCCTTGCTGTCGGCGCGTGCCTGCTCTTGCGACAGCTCGTCCTTGGCCTCGCCCTTGCGCTCCTCCCTGGCGCCCTCGCGCCGCATGGAAGGATCGTCGGCAACCTCGCCGACCGTCTTCTTCGTCCGCCCCAGGATCTTGTCCATCAAGCTCACGCGGATTCCTCCTCTAATGGGTTCGCCTCGGTACTACCCCGAGCGACGGGCGTCGAATCGCCGTCGCCCCGGGTAGCCGTCGGGGATGCCACGCAACTCCTACCCGCCGATCCGCGACTACGCGCTGATCGGGGACTGCCACAGCGCCGCTCTGGTTTCCCACTGGGGGTCGATTGACTGGTGCTGCCTGCCGCGGTTCGACGCCGGCAGCGCGTTCGGGCGTCTGCTGGACCGGGAGCGCGGCGGATACTGCTCGCTGGCGCCGGCCGCTGCCGGAAGCTGGCAGCCCTCGCGCGAGTATGTCGAGGACACGCTGGTACTCCGGACGACGTGGCAGGGGCGCGGGGGCGAGGCCACCGTGCACGACTGCATGCTTCTCGCCGGCGATGCGCATACCGCACGGGGCCCGGAGCTGCTGCGAGTGATCGACGGCCAGCGAGGCTCGGCGGAGTTCGCGATCGGGCTCGTGCCGCGCTTCGATTACGGCCAGGTGACGCCGTGGATCCGCCGTCACGGCCGCGGCCTTCACAGCGCCACGGGCGGCGACGACGCACTGATCGTTTATTGCGACCAGGAGCTCGAGGAGGACCCGGCCCACGAGCTCGTGGCACGCGTGCGAGTGGCGGCCGGAGAGCGCATCCGGCTGGCGATGGCCTATTGCCCGCCGGAGCGCGTTGAGGAGGAGCTGGAGGGAATGCCCGAGGCAGGCGACCTCGACAGGGCACTCACGCGGACGATCACCTCGTGGCGGCGATGGACGACGACGATCAGGCTCGGGGGCCGGGACGAAGCGGCCACCCGCCGCTCCGGCATCGCGCTCAAAGGCCTCACGTACAAGCCGACCGGGGCGATCGTGGCGGCGCCGACGACGTCGCTGCCCGAGACGCTGGGCGGCGTTCGCAACTGGGACTACCGCTATGCCTGGGTGCGAGACTCGAGCTTCAGCTCGAGGGCCTTCGCCGAGCTCGGCGCGGTGGACGAGGCCGACGCCTTCCGGGCCTTCATCATGCGCTCGGCCGCCGGCCACGCGGAGGAGCTCCAGGTCGTCTACGGCCTGGGTGGCGAGCGGCGGCTGCACGATCAGGAGCTGCAGGGACTGCAGGGCTATCGGCGTTCGGCGCCCGTCCGCGTCGGCAACGCGGCGGCCGGACAGCGGCAGCTGGACGCTTACGGAGAGCTCGTCAACCTGAGCTGGCGCTGGCACCGCCGCGGGCACTCACCGAGCGATGACGACTGGCGCTTTCTGGTCTCGTTGATCGACCACGCCGCGGAGCGCTGGATGCGCCCCGATCGCGGAATCTGGGAGTGGCCCGGCAAGCCCGACCACTTCGTGCACTCCAAGGTGATGTGCTGGTCGGCGCTCGAGCGCGGAATTGCGATGGCCGAGGAGTGCATGCGCCGCGCACCGATGCGGCGCTGGAAGCAGGCCCGGGACGAGCTGCGAGAAACGATCGAGCGTCGCGGCTACAACAAAAAGCGCGGGGTGTTCGTGCAGGCGTTCGATCGGGCCGGGATGGACGCCGCGCTGCTCCTGCTGCCACGGTCGGAGTTCGTAGCCTGGGACGATGGGCGCATGAGGCGCACTGTGGCGGCCGTGCGCGAGCAGCTCGACGCGGGCCGCGGTCTGCTCTACCGCTACCGCCGCAAGGACGGTCTTCCGGGACGCGAGGGAGCGTTTCTGTGCTGCTCTTTTTGGCTGGCCGAGTGCCTTGCGCGCTCGGGCGAGGCGACTGAGGCCCGCGCTGTGTTCGACGCCGCGATCGCCACGGCCAACGACGTCGGGTTGCTGGCCGAGGAGGTCGATCCTCAGAGCGGAGAGCTGCTCGGCAACTTCCCACAGGCGCTGACTCACCTCTCGCACATCGACGCCGCGATCGCTCTGAGCCAGGTCGACGAAGCATCGTGAAGCCAGAGGGGTACGCTGTGGCTGGTGGAATGTGATGGCCACGGCGGATGACGGCAGGGCGAGGCGGGACCTGGTGGTCATCGGCGCCTCGGCCGGCGGCGTCGAGACGCTCAAGCAGGTGGTCGCTGACCTGCCGCCGGACCTGAAGGCTGCGGTCTGCATCGTGCTGCACATCTCCCCCGAGAGCCCGAGCGCGCTTGCCAGCATCCTTCGGCGATCGGGGCCGTTGCCCTGCCATCCTGCGCGGGAGGGCGAACGGCTGGAGCTTGGGCAGATCGTCGTCGCGCCCCCTGACCATCACCTTGTGATCGAAGACCGCCACGTTCACCTCACGGTCGGCCCGCGCGAGAACGGGCACCGGCCGGCGGTCGACGTGCTGTTCCGCTCCGCGGCAGCCACCGCAGATGGCCGCGTGGTGGGCGTTGTGCTTTCCGGTACGCGGGACGACGGCGCGGCCGGTCTGGCGACGATCAAGTCCAACGGCGGCGCGACGATCGTCCAGGACCCCGCGGACGCGCTGTATGCCGGGATGCCGGCCAGCGCCCTCGCTCATGTCGCGGTTGATGCAGTCGTCGCATCAGCGCGTGTCGCCACGACCATCGCGGCGATGGTGAGCGGCTCGTTCGAGCCGGAGCCGACGCCCGATCCCAGCGGTGGCGGGGCCGGAAACCCGGGAGGCGGGGGGGCCGACGGGCCTCGGATGACAACGATCTGCCCGGAGTGCGGCGGTGTGCTCACCGAGGTCCCGCAGGCCGGGATCGCGCAGTGGGAGTGCCGTGTCGGTCACCGTTATTCGCCTGAGAGCCTGGCCGACGCGCAGGCCCAGGGCGTGGAAGCGGCGCTGTGGGCCTCGGTGAGGATTCTCGAGGATCGCGTCGCGCTGCTGCATCGGATGGCGCATCAGGCCGAGGCGCGTCAGCAGCTTCGTAGCGCTCGCTCCTTCCGGCGGCGAGCCGACGCCGCCGCGGAACACGCGCTGCTGGTGCGCGAGGCGCTCGGCACCGCGGCGACGAGCACGCTCAGGCTGGGCATCGACGATGGAGGCGAAGCGGAAGAGAGCGCTGCTTGATGGCAGAAGAGACGACGCTCGACGGCCTGCTCGACTTTGTCAAGCAGGCACGCGGATTCGACTTCACGGGCTATAAGCGCTCGAGCATCGAGCGCCGAGTCGCCAAGCGCATGGGCGACCTCGGAGTCGAGCGCTACGACGACTACATCGACTACCTGCAGCTGCACTCGGAGGAGTTCGCGGAGCTCTTCAACACGCTGCTCATCAACACCACCGCCTTCTTTCGCGACCCGCAGACGTGGGAGACTCTGGCTTCCGAGGTCATCCCCCAGCTCCTGGCGACTCGTCCGCCAGACGCCCCGTTGCGCGTATGGTCGGCGGGCTGCGCGTCGGGCGAGGAGCCCTACACCATAGCCATGGTGTTGGCGCGTGCGCTTGGCGACGCGGCGTTCCGGGAGCGTGTGAAGATCTACGCCACGGACGTCGACGAGCAGGCGCTGGAGCAGGCCCGGCACGGCGCCTACCAGCCCCGGCAGATAGAGGACATCCCGCGCGACGCGCTCGAGCGCTTCTTCGAGCAGACCGATCAGCGCTTCGTGTTTCGCAAGGACCTACGCCGCTGCGTGATCTTCGGCCGCAACGACCTGGTGCAGGATGCGCCGATCTCACACATCGATCTGCTGGTGTGCCGCAACACGCTCATGTACTTCATGGCCGAGGCACAGGCACAGATCCTGAGGCGCTTTCACTTCGCGCTCGACGACGAAGGCGTGCTGGTGCTGGGAAAGTCGGAAATGCTGATCACGCATAGCGATCTGTTCACGCCGATTGACCTGAAGTGGCGGCTGTACAGGAAGGTGATCAGAACCAGGCGCCGGGAGCAGGCGCGCGTCAGGCCGTTCGACCCCGGCAACGGCGCATCGCAAAGCATCGGAGAGAGTCTGCGCGAGGCGGCGTTCGACATGGGCAGCGCCGCGCACGTCGTGCTCGACGCCACCGGAGCGCTGGTGATGGCCAACGAAATGGCGCGCCGTACGTTCGGCCTGGGCGTGAACGACTTCGGTCGCCCAATCCAGGATCTCGAGCTTTCCTACCGGCCGATCGAGCTGCGCAAGCATCTCGACGCGTTGAGCCGAGATCTGCGGGTCATCGACATCAACGGGGTGCAGTGGGGCGACGAGGAGCATGTGCGCGTGATCGATGCCCATCTGGCGCCGCTGATGGGCGATGGGACGCTGATGGGCACCAGCATCACCTATATCGACGTCACCGAGCCGCAGAGGCTCCAGGAAGAGGTGGCCAGCTCCAAGCGGGAACTGGAGCAGGCTTACGAGCACCTCCAGTCGACCGTGGAGGAGCTGGAGACGACCAACGAGGAGCTCCAGTCGACCAACGAGGAGCTGGAGACGACCAACGAGGAGCTCCAGTCGACCAACGAGGAGCTGGAAACCACCAACGAGGAGCTCCAGTCCTCCAACGAGGAGCTCGAGACGATGAACGACGAACTTCGGCATCGCACGCTCGAGCTCAACGACATGAATGCCTTCCTGGAGACGATCCTGACAACGGTCGGCCTCGCGGTGCTTGTTATCGACCGCAGCCAGCACATTCACGTCTGGAACGGCCAGGCGCGCGAGTTGTGGGGCCTGACCCCGGAGGAGGTCGAGGACCAGCACCTGCTCTCGCTGGATATCGGTCTGCCGCTCCAGAGCATGAAGCGCGAGCTGCGGGCGACGCTCGAGGGCGAGTCAGGTCTGGAGGAGCTAACAGTCCCGGCGACCAACCGCCGGGGGCGGGCATTTCAGTGCAGGGTGACGCTGATGCCGCTGAAGTCCGAAGGCGACGGCGTGGTGTCGGGCGCGATCATGATGATGGAGCCGGTCGCCGACTGAGCATGCGACCGGCGATCCTGCGCCGGGATCGCTCCGCCTGCTCGCGCGCTTCACGCGTGGCGCGCAACCGGTCCGCCATTCGCTCGGCGTTGTAGCGGTGCTGCTCCTGCAGGCGGTGTACGGTGGCGAGCAGTTCGTCGCGGGCCTGCGCTCCTAGCTCCGCTTGCCGCTGGGCCTCCTGCTCGGCCTTCCAGTTCGTCGTACCGCCGTCGCTCAGAAGCGGGCTGGCCGCCAGTGCCTGCTCGCCATTCGGCTCGGGCGGAGCCTCGAGCAGCAGCCAGCCGTCCACCTGACGCACCAAGGCGCCACGTTCCGCGAGCTCGCGCAGTGCGAGGGTCACAGTCGGGCGCCTGGCGCCGATCAATCCGCCGAGTGTGTCGTGGGTGAGCGTCATCGGCAGCCTCGTGCCGTGCGTCGTCACGTGTCCCCACGTCTCGGCCAGCAGCCACATCAGTGACAACAGTCGCTGATCGACGCGCGGCAGCTGGCAGATCGCCAGCTGGGTGCCGAGCCGCTCTCCCTGCTCAGCCATGCGCGTATGCAAGCCCGCGACGATTCGCGGCCAGCGGCGGGCTGCCAGCAGCACCTCGCTTCCCAGCATCGCCAGCCGCGTCGGCGTCGCCACGCCGCGCTGCGAGCTGGTCAACATCGACGGGGGAGCGTCTGACAACGAGAGAATGTCGCCGGGCCCCAGTACCCTCAGCGCCGCCTGATCGGCTATCTGCAGCTGGTGGAGCACCATGCCTTTCACGATCAGGGCCGCGAATGCGCCGGAGCTGCCGAGCAGGCCGCCGAGGTCCAGCTGCCCCGGCGTGACGTCGCGCACAGGCACCACGAGCCGCCCGGCTTCCGTGCGCTCCTCGGCGGTCAGATAGCGCCCGATATCGGGCTCTATGGCGAGCAGCTGAACTGCATTGGGGGGTGTCACTGCTCCACTCCTGACGATCGACCGGGGCGCCAAGGCCCCGGGTACAGTGTATCCCCCGATGGGGGATGCGAAAGCAAGCGCCAGCGCCCGTGGGCGGGAGGCCCGCGCCCGCGAACGCGAGCTTCGTGCCCGCGAGCATCAGGCCGAGGCCGAGCGGCGGGCCGAGGGCGAAACGGATCCAGATCACGCGCGGCTTCATCGCGAGGAGGCCGAGACGCACGCCCGCGCCGCGAAGCTGCATGCCGAGGCGGCGAAGACCCAGGGTCGCCACGCCCGCGAGCACGAGTACGACTAGCCTGGGGCGCCGGGTCAAGCGGTCACGGGCCGGGCGGCGCGTTCGCAGCCGCCCGGGCGCCGTGTGTGACCGCTCAGTCCGTCACTTGTGCCGGAGCGGACGGCGAGGCCGGTGCGGGATTCATGCCGCGGCCTCGTCCGCCCGCCCATGACCAGGACAGAGAGAACGCCAGGTTTACCACCGCGGCTGCCGCCCCCACCAGCCGCTGGTTGCATTACAACAGCGCTAGCGCTGAAAGCAACAACCCCTGCGAGCCCGGCTGGAGCCAGTGCCCCAGCGACTGGGGCCGGAGCGCCTAGCGGCGGGAGCGAGAGCCGCTCGAGCTCCGACTGCCGGCGCTACGCGTGCTGCGCGCGCGGCTGCTCGTGCCCGAGCGTCGCGAGCTGCTTGCCGTGCCGGAGCGTCGCGAGCTGCTTGCCGTGCTCGAGCGCCGCGAACCCGAGCTCCGGCTCGTGCGCCGCGACCTGGTTCTCGTTGCACGCTGCTCGCGCGGGATGTCCGCTCGCACAACTTCCTTGACCAGCCGCCGCAACTCGGCGTCAAGGAATTTCGCCATCCGTTCCTCGTCGCGGCGGATGCCCTTGGCCAGTTGCGCGGTCTCGCGGTCCCCGACCTCTGTGGCCAGTGTCTCGAGGCGCGTGTAGAGGGCGATCTCCACGTGCTCCTCGCGCAATTCCTCCTGGGAGTTGCGAAGGTGCGTCTCGGCCTGCTTGGTGACCGCGGCGCGCGCGGCACCGAGCTGGCCCTTGGCCGCGGCCATGGCCTTGCCCGCCACCTCGCCGACCGGCCCAGGGACGCCCGGAACGGCCGGGCCGCCGGCTGTCCCCCCGAGTTTCTTGATCCGCGACGCGACCCGCCGCTTGTGGTCCCGGGTCTCCTTCAAGTGCTGCTGCAGACGCTTCTTGTAGCTCTGTTTCTGCGTCAGCGCGATATGGGCGGTGAGGTCGGCCTCGAGCTCGGCCTCCTTGGCATGGGCCTCATTCAGCCACTGAACGAGTTTCAAGTCTCGGGCGTTCATTAGAGAGTCGTCAGGCATCGGTCCTCCGTTTGGGGTGATCGCGACCCTCCTACCCCTGCTGCAGAAATCGAACCGCCCTATCGGGCAACGCGGTTGTGGGGCTCGGGACACGGGTAGAAGAGCTGCCGCCCGCGATGCTGATCGACGCCCTAGACCGAGCGCACAGCGCCTCAAGCTGAGACCCGTTGACCGTAACGGTTGCCAGACGGGGGCGCCTGCGGCGCTCGGACTGCTCTGGGCCCGGCATCAGGCGTGTGCGCAAAGGCCGAGGCTTCGCCTATCAGGATGAGCGCGGACGGCACCTCGAGGACCCGGCGGCGTTGGAGCGCATCCGCGCGCTGGCGGTGCCGCCGGCGTGGAAGGAAGTATGGATCTGTCCCGATCCCATGGGTCACCTACAGGCGACCGGGATCGACGACGCGGGGCGTAAGCAATACCTGTACCACGCTCGCTGGCGCGAGCATCGGGACCGCGCGAAGTTTGAGCGTATGCTCCGTTTCGGGGCGGCTATGCCCAAGCTCAGGACACGGCTTGGTGCCGACCTGGCGGAAACTGAGCCCACCCGCCGACGGGTGATCGCCGGCGCTGTGCGCCTGCTCGACATCGGCATGTTCCGCGTGGGAAGCGAGGAGTACGCGGACGACGAGGGCGGGATAGGGCTGGCGACGGTCCGCAAGGAGCACGTCTCACTTCACGGCGGCGCGGTGGCCTTCGACTTTCTCGGCAAGGGCGGTATCCGTCGCGTGCAGGTGATCGAGGATCCCGCGTCGGCGGCGTTGGTGGCGACGCTCAAGCGACGCCGCGGAGCGGGGCCCGAGCTACTGGCGTTCCGCGAGGGGAGGCGCTGGCGGCCGCTGCGCTCGGATGACATAAATGAGTTCCTCAAACAGGAGCTGGGCGAGGAGTTCAGCGCCAAAGACTTCCGCACCTGGAACGCCACCGTGATGGCCGCGGTCGCCGTCGCCACCCAGGGAGAGCGGGCTGAGTCGCAGCGGGCCAGACGTCGCGTGATCAAGGAGGCGATCGACCAGGTGGCGGAGCTGCTCGGCAACACTCCCACTGTGGCGCGCAAGTCCTACATCGACCCGCGCGTGTTCGACCGCTATCTGTCCGGGGCGACAATCGCGGACACGCTCAGGCGAACGAGGGAGCTGGACGTGGCAGACGACCGTACCCGCAGCCGCGTGGAGCGGGCGGTGCTGGGCCTGCTTGCGGACGATTGAGCCGCTTCATGTTGGCGCTCGGACCGTCGCCGGTTAGCGCCGCGTCGCAGAGGGGTAGTGGGCCAAGAGGGTGAAGCGGAAAGCAGGAGCGACCGAACGAAAGGCTTATCTATGAGTGACACCGTTGGCGACTTTCTGCTGGATCGCCTCGGAATCTGGGGCGTGCAGCGGATCTACGGCTACCCGGGCGACGGGATCAACGGCATCATGGGAGCCTTCACTCGCTCCTCAAACGGCAAGCGGCCCGAATTCATCCAGGTCCGCCACGAGGAGATGGCGGCCTTCATGGCCTGCGCGCACGCCAAGTTCACCCGCGAGCTGGGGGTCTGCATGGCCACGTCGGGTCCGGGGGCCATCCACCTCCTGAACGGGCTCTATGACGCCAAGCTTGATCACCAGCCCGTGGTGGCCATCGTCGGCCAGCAGGCGCGCGCCGGGCTGGGTGGCAACTACCAGCAGGAAGTCGACCTCATCACCCTGTACAAGGACGTGGCCGGTGAGTTTGTCCACGTGGCGATGGAGCCGGCACAGGTCCGCCACCTCGTCGATCGCGCCTGCCGGATCGCGCTCGCCGAGCGCACGGTGACGGCGATCATCGTTCCAAACGATGTTCAGGAATCGCCTGCCGTCGAGCGGCCGCCGCACAAGCACGGCACCGTTCACTCCAGTCCGGGCTTCCGCGCCCCGCGCGTTCTGCCCCACGACGACGAGCTGGACCGCGCCGCCGCGGCTTTGAACGCAGGCCAGCGGGTGGCAATGCTCGTGGGACAGGGAGCGCTCGGCGCGGCGGATGAGATCGCCGCAGTGGCGGAGACGCTAGGGGCCGGCGTGGCCAAGGCGCTGCTGGGCAAGGCCGTGCTGCCGGATGACCTCCCGTACGTGACGGGGTCGATCGGCCTGCTGGGCACCAAGCCCAGCTGGACGCTGATGCAGGAGTGCGACACCTTGCTGATGGTCGGCTCGAGCTTTCCGTACTCCGAGTTCTTGCCGGAGGAGGGCAACGCGCGCGGCGTTCAGATCGACATCGACGGACGCATGCTGGGAATCCGCTATCCGATGGAGGTCAATCTGGTGGGTGACAGCGCCGAGACGCTGCGGGCGCTGATGCCACGCCTCGATCACAAGCCGGATCGCTCTTGGCGGGAGAAGATCGAGAATGAAATAGGCGAGTGGTGGAAGCTGATGGAAGACCGGGCCCACTTGGGCGCCGATCCGGTGAACCCCCAACTCGTCTTCCACGAGCTCTCCAAGCGGCTGCCTGACGACGCGATCATCTCGTCGGACTCGGGCTCGGCCGCCAACTGGTATGCGCGCGACGTCAAGCTCCGCAGCGGCATGCTGGCCTCGCTTTCGGGCACGCTGGCCACGATGGGTCCCGGCGTGCCCTACGCCATCTCCGCCAAGTTCGCGCATCCCGCACGGCCTGTGTTCGCGCTGGTGGGCGACGGCGCCATGCAGATGAACGGGATCAACGAGCTGATCACGATCGCCAAGTACCGCCACCGGTGGTCAGACCAGCGCCTGATCGTGCTCGTGCTCAACAACCGGGACCTCAACCAGGTGACCTGGGAGCAGCGGGCGATGTCGGGCGACCCAAAGTTCGAAGGATCTCAGGACCTTCCCGACTTTCCCTATGCCAGCTACGCCGAGATGCTGGGCCTCCGCGGCTTCCGCGTCGATCAGCCTGACCAGATTGCGCCCACATGGGACGCGGCGCTGGCCGAGGAGCGCCCGGTGGTGGTGGAGGCCATAACGGACCCGGAGGTGCCACCGCTTCCGCCGCACATCACCCTGGAGCAGGCGAAGGCGCTCAGTTCGGCGCTGCTATCCGGGGACGAGCACGCGGGACGGATCGTCAGGCAGTCGTTCAAGCAGAAAGCTCAGGAATTCCTGCCCGGTCGATGAGCACCGCCACCGCGAGTCACGCCGTGCGGACACCGGTCGAGCGGCTCGAGGTCGGTGCCTACGAGGTACCCACCGATGAGCCCGAAGCCGACGGCACGCTCTCCTGGGATTCGACCACGATCGTGGTTGTGCACGCGCACGCCGGCGGCGAGTGGGGAGTGGGGTACACATACGCCGACACCTCAACCGCGGCGCTCGTGCATTCCAAGTTGGCCGGCGTCGTCCACGGTCTCGATGCGCTGGCCCCGCAGGCGGCGTGGCGGGCGATGGTCGGGGCGATCCGCAATCTCGGCCGTCCGGGAATCGCATCGATGGCCATCGCCGCCGTCGAGACCGCGCTGTGGGACCTGAAGGCCCGGCTGCTGGATCAGCCGCTTTGCGCGCTGTTGGGGATGGTGCGGAGCTCCGTTCCCGTGTATGGCTCGGGCGGGTTCACCGCCTACTCCAACGACCGTCTGAAGGAGCAGCTCTCCGGCTGGGCGCGGGAGGGGATCCCGCGCGTGAAGATGAAGGTCGGTTCACGCCCGGAGGACGACCCCCAGCGCGTCCGCGCCGCACGGGCGGCGATCGGCGACGGCGCCGAGCTGTTTGTGGACGCAAACGGCGCCTACTCGCGAAAGCAAGCGCTGTCGCTGGCGGAGCGCTTCTACGCCGATGCCGGCGTGAGCTGGTTCGAGGAGCCCGTGTCCTCGGATGATCTGCAGGGCCTGGCGCTGCTTCGCGATCGGATGCCTGCCGGGATGCAGGTGGCCGCCGGGGAGTACGGCTACGACGTCGGCTACTTCGAGCGCATGGCGCCCGCGGTAGACGTGCTGCAGGCGGACGTGACGCGCTGCGCGGGCATCACCGAGCTACTGAGGGTGGACGGAGTCTGCCGCGCGCACCGCATACCGCTGTCGCTGCACTGCGGTCCGGCGATCCACCTTCATCCCGCGCTGGCGCTGGACCGCTTTGTTCACGTCGAGTACTTCCACGACCACGTACGGATCGAGCAGCTGCTGTTCGACGGCGTGCAGTCCCCGGACAACGGCGCGCTGTGGCCCCAGCTGGAGCGCCCGGGGATTGGGCTTGAATTCAAGCGCGCGGATGCCGAGCGATATGCGACCTAGCCTGCCTGTGCGTCGCAGGAGCAAGCCCGAACGGGGCATCGCGCGCTGGTGGGACAACGTCAGCCGCGGCCGGATGCAGCGCACGCTCGCCGCGGCCACGGCGTTCAGCGCCCTGCCGCTGGGGCTCGAGATCTACTTTGAGCACTTTCGAGGCTCGTTTGGCGACAAGTGGATGTGGACCCCGGTGGCGCTGTCGCCGGGCCTGACCGCCGCCGGGTTGGCGGGTGTTCGCTCCGAGCGGGCCGCCAGAACCTGGCTGCCCGCGCTGTCGGCGCTCTATTGCCTGGACGGAGTGGTCGGCGTCATCACTCACGTGCGCGGCGTGGCCCGCAAGCCCGGTGGCTTTAAGGAGCCGATGTTCAACATAGTCATGGGCCCGCCGCTGCTTGCTCCGGGGTCTCTGGCCCTCGTCGGCGGCATGGGGCTGGCGGCGGCGGCGCTGGGCCGCGAGCGCTGATGGCGCGCGACTTTCGCCAGCCAGCCCATCTGCCCAATCTCCGCCCCGAGGGCCGCCCCGCCCCGCCGGAAGAGCTGCCGCGCCAGCGCAACGGGGTCACACCGCAGATGCACGGCCGTTATCCCGACTACAACGTCCTGGACGAGATCGACCACTGGGACGAGGCGACCCGACGGGTAGTGCTGGAGCGAGTACAGACCACCCCGCCGCTGAGATTCTTCACCGACGCCGAGGCCCGGGCGCTGGGCGCGTTCTGCGACGTGGTCATGGCCCAGGACGCCGAACCCAAGGTCCCGGTGCTGAATATGGTCGACGCCAAGCTGTTCGCCGGCAAGCTGGATGGCTTTCGGTACGCCGACATGCCAGACGACCGCGAGACCTGGCGCCTGGTGGCGCGCGGGCTGGACGCCGCCGCGCGCCAACATGGATCGCCGGAGTTCGCCACCGCGGCGGCGGAGACGCAGCGCTCGGTCGTTCAGGCCCTCTCAGAGGGGACGCTCCACGGCGAGGTCTGGGATCAGCTTCCGCCCAAGAAGGCCTGGAGCGTAGTGATGCGCGCGGTACTCAGCGAGTTCTACTCCCATCCCTGGGCCTGGAACGAGATCGGCTTCGGAGGGCCAGCCTACCCCCGCGGCTATGCCCGCTTTGGCGTCGGCCAGCGAGAGGCCTGGGAAGGAGCGCCGGCGTTCGAGCGCGACCCCGTCCCTGACGTGAAGCAGCGGGGACTCGAGTGAAGCTGAAAGGCCGCCTCGGATCTCACGGTCTGCGCACACTGGCGCAGGGCGCGCTCCGGCCCCCCGATAACGACTCGGCATTCCTGCTGGACGTCCACCGTCGCCGCGTCCGGACCGAGCGCATGGCGCGCTACGACGATGGCTACGCCGTCGATTTGGTGATCGTGGGCGCGGGCGCAGGAGGGGCCACACTCGCCCAGCGGCTGGCGCGCAAGGGCTGGAGAATCGTCGTGCTGGAGGCGGGGCCATTCTGGGACCCCGACGAGGATTGGGTCTCAGATGAGGCTGGCTCGCACGGTCTCTACTGGACCGAGCCCCGCGTCGTGGGCGGCGAGGATCCGGTGGAACTAGGGAAGAACAACTCCGGGCGCGGTGTGGGCGGCTCGATGATCCACTACGCCGGGTATTGCCCGCGCTTTCACCCCTCCGACTTCGAAATCCGATCGCGCGACGGAGTCGGCGAGGACTGGCCGATCTCCTACTCCGAGCTCAAACACCACTATGAGCTGCTGGAGCTGGAGCTCCCGGTGGCCGGCGACTACTGGCCATGGGGCGACCCACACCGCTATCCGCACACGGCGCACCCCGTGGCGGGCGGCGCCGAGCTGTCCTGGGCCGGGGCCCGCCGGCTGGGGATCGAGATGCGGGTCGGGCCGGTCGGCATCACCAACGGCGCTTTCGGCAACCGTCCGCACTGCATCTACCGCGGTTTCTGTCTGCAGGCCTGCAAGGTGAACGCCAAGGCCTCGCCGCTGGTGACACACGTTCCGGACGCCATCGCGCATGGCGCCGAGATCCGCTCGGGCTGCATGGCCAAGAGCGTGGAGATCGACGACGCGAGCGGCAGAGTGACGGGCGTCTGCTACCTGGAGGACGGGCAGGAGCGCTTTCAGCGCGCAGAAGCCGTGGCGGTCGCCGGCTACTCGATTGAGACGCCGCGGTTGCTGCTGAACTCCACCAGTCGCCGTTTCCCGCACGGACTGGCCAACGCAAACGACCAGGTCGGCCGCTGCGTCATGGTCCAGGGCGCGTCTCAGGTCGCCGGACGCTTTCCCGAGGAGGTGCGGATGTACAAGGCGCCGCCGCCCGAGATCTCCTCGGAGCAGTTTTACGAGACCGATCCGGCCCGCGGCTTCGCCCGTGGCTTTTCGATTCAGACGGTGGGCCCCTTGCCGATCGGGTGGGCCGAGCATGTGTTGGCCGACGGACACTGGGGGCACGCGCTGCGGGAGTACATGCGCGACTACAACCACTGGTACACGCTGGGCGTGCTCTCAGAGCTCCTGCCGCTGGAGGAAAACAGGGTGACCGTGGACTCCGGCGCCAAGGATCAACACGGCCTCCCTGTGGCGCGCATGGACTACACCCAGTGCGAGAACGACCGCAAGAACGTGACTTTCGCCAAGCGGACGCTGCACGAGATCCTCCAGGCGGCGGGGGCGCAGGACATCCTGACGATCGACCGCTACGCGCACCTGGTTGGCGGCTGCCGGATGGGCAGCGATCCGGAGCGCAGCGTCGTCGACTCCGATCAGCGCGCGTGGGACGTGCCAAACCTGCTGATTGCCGACGGCAGCGTCATGCCTACCCAGGGATCGGCCAACCCGGCGCTGACAATCATGGCGCTCGCCTCACGCCTCGCGGGACGGCTGGATGGCAAGCGGCTGGAGCCGCGGCGCTCTCGCCAAGGATCCCGACTTCGCTCGGGCCGGGGGATTGACCGCGCGAGCGCAGGGGTAGACATAAGGCCCCCATCGGGGTAGACATAAGTCGAGTAGCAGGCGGGCCCCCGGGCCCATCACAAGAAGGAGTTCGCATGTCGCAGGTCAGCCACCAGACGATCAAGCTTGGCAAGGGGAAGCACCAGACGCCGGAGCAAGGAGCTTGTGTCATGGAGCTAGCTTCAATGCTCGCCGGCGAGCCGTTCAGCGACCATCCACGTTCGGCCTCGGCCCCGGTCGCTTCGTTCCTCAGGCGCTACAACGATCTGCTCGACGAGCGACGGCGCCAGGATTTGTATCCCTACGCCGCGCGCGTGGTTGGAACGGTCGCATCGCCGGACGTGGAGCTGGCTCGCACCGAGCGGCTACTGGCGTGGGCGGATGAGCTGTGGGAGCGACGCCGGTGGCCTGCTCGCTGCCGCCTGATCGCCGTACGCCGCGCGCGCTCGCGGGTCAGCCACCCGGAGGTGGCGGGCAGCTACGCTGTTCGCGCGCTGCCCCGCATGTGCGATCAGACGCACGCCGAAGCCTTGGAGCTGGTGGACGAGCTGATTGAGCTCGGCGCGGAGCACGGGCGCGACGCGCAGCGCGAGCCGAGGGCGCGAGAGCTGAGCGCTCATCCGGTCTGAGGGTTTCGGCTTCGCTATCGCCGGCGGTCGTCAAGCCACTGGGCGACCGCGCGGAGATCGGCGATAAGCGCCTGCATGGCCTCATGGCGCTGCTCGTCCTCGGCGCGCAGGATCGATGAGGGATGCGTCGTCACCGTGACGAGCTCCGCCAGCTCGGAGTCGATCGGCTTCCCGCGGTCGCGTCCGATGCGGATCTGAGACCCGAGCAGAGCCTGCGCGGCTGTGGCCCCGAGCAGCACCACGGCGGCGGGCTTGACCATCTGCAGCTCTGCCTCGAGCCACGGTAGGCACGCCGAGACCTGCCAGCGGTCCGGTCGCTGATGGATCCGCCGTTTGCCACGCGCCTTGTAGCGAAAGTGCTTGACCACGTTGGTCACGTAGGCGTCGTCACGAGCGATGCCCGCCTCCAGCAGCGCTCCATCCAGCACGCCCCCGGCCGGACCGACGAACGGATGGCCCTCGCGGTCTTCGCGGTCTCCTGGCTGCTCGCCGACCAGCATCAGGCTCGCGTCGCGCGCCCCCTCGCCGATCACCGCCTGTGTGGCTCCCTCGAACAGGTCGCACGCCTTGCAGCGCTGAACAGCCTCCCGGAGGCTCTTGACGCTGGGACGTCCGGGCACCGGAGCCGGGGGGTACTCCGCGGCGGCGGGAGTCACGTTTGGAGTGTCGCCTGTTCGACCTGCACCCGGAAACGCCGGCGGATGGCGTCGATGTCGACGTCCTCCAGATAGCGCCGCTCGGTGTCGGGGTGCGTGAAGATCACGATCCGCTCGGCGCCGAAGGTCTGGAGCGCATCCTCGATCGCCTTCTCCGGGTCACTTTCTCCCGTGTCACCGCTGGCGGCTACGCCCTCGCGATCCAGCTGCTCGACGGTTTGGCGCCGGACCTCATCGGCTTTGGCGATCGCGTCGTCGGCATCGGATAGCCAGAAGCGAAGCCCGCTCTCCTGAAGCGCGGGCGCCACGACCATCACCTCCACCTCACCGGGCCCCACGTCCTGTCCCAGTGCGGAGCGCAGCTGGCTCGCAGACACCGGCTCGCTGGTGAGGACGAGCAGCTTCATGACGTGAGTTCTACCCTGCGCCCGTGACTCCTATGCGCAAAGGCTCGCCGTTCGATTCTCTGAGAGCCCGCGAACGCGACCTCCTTCGGCACTCGCCCCAGCCTGGCCGTTTCGAGCCAATGAAAGCCACCCTGGCGCGCGAACCGTTCTCGCGGGAGGGCTGGCTGTTCGAGCGCAAGCTCGACGGGATCCGCTGTATCGCGAAGCGTGATCGGGCAACGGTGCGACTGGTCTCGCGCACGGGACACGAGATGGGGCGCTCGTATCCGGAGCTGGTCGAAGCGCTAGCCGGCGAGCGCTGCCAGGAGTTCGTGGCAGACGGCGAGATCGTGGCGTTTGACCGCGGCGTGACCAGCTTCGCCAAGCTCCAGGGGCGGATGCAGCTGACGGATCCCGACGCGGCCCGCCGGACCGGGATCAAGGTGTTCCTCTGCCTGTTCGACCTCGTCCATCTGGGGGGCTATGACACGACGGCGCTGCCGTTGCGCGCGCGCAAAGCGCTGCTGCGCCGCTCGCTGTCGTTCGGTGCTCCGATCCGGTTCGTGACACATCGCAACACCGAAGGGGAGAGGTTCTTTCGCGACGCCTGCCGGCGCGGGCTGGAGGGAGTGATCGCCAAGCGCGCCGACGGCCGCTACCTACACAGCCGCTCCACCGACTGGCTGAAGTTCAAGTGTCTGGCGGAGCAGGAGTTCGTGGTCGCCGGCTACACGGCTCCCAAGGGCTCGCGCACCGACTTCGGCGCGCTGCTCGTCGGCTACTACGAGGACGGCGAGCTCCGCTACGCCGGCAAGGTCGGGACCGGCTTCGGCCGCCGGACGCTGCAGACGCTGGGGGCTCAGCTGCGGGCGCTCGAGCAGCGCCAATCGCCGTTCGTCGATGCCACTCCCAGGCCGACGGGGACGCGCTGGGTGGCGCCCGAGCTCGTGGCCCAGATCGCGTTCGGCGAATGGACGCGTGACGGGCGCCTCAGGCAGCCCCGATACCTGGGGCTGCGTGAGGACAAGCCACCGCGCGAGGTCGTGCGGGAGCGGCCGCGGTGACAGTAGAGGTCTCGCGTCCCGAGAAGGTGCTGTTCCCGGACTCCGGGATCACCAAGGGCGAGCTCGCAGACCACTACCGCCGCGTGGCCAGGTTCATGCTGCCCCACATCAAGGGCCGCCCGATCAGCATGCAGCGCTTTCCGGACGGAATCGGCGGGCACGGCTTCTTTCACAAAGCGCTCCCCGACTACTTTCCTCAGCGGATCGCTCGCGTGCAGGCCGCCAAGCGCGGCGGCGGCAGCGTCACCCACGCGGTGGCCACCGATGGCGCCACGCTCGTCTACCTCGCAGACCAGGCGTGCATCACGCCGCACGTGTGGCTCAGCAGGGCGCCCGATCTGGAGCACCCCGACAGGGTGGTGTTCGACCTAGATCCGCCCGGTGGAGCGTTCGCCGATGTTCGGCGCGCGGCCCGCGGGCTGGGTGAGCTGCTGGAGACCCTCGGCCTCGCGCCGTTCGCCATGACCACCGGCTCGCGGGGGCTTCACGTTTGGGTACCGGTCCGGCCCCGGGCGGACTTCGAGGAGGCTCGGGACTTCGCCCGGGGTGTGGCGCAATCGCTCATCAGGCGCTATCCGCAGGCGCTGACGCTCGAGGCGCGCAAGCAAAAGCGCGGTAACCGCATCCTGATCGACGTGATGCGTAATGGCTGGGCCCAGACGGCGGTGCCACCGTACGCCGTCAGGCCACGCCCCGGAGCTCCCGTGGCCACGCCCCTGCACTGGCGCGAGCTTTCCGACGCGCGACTGCGACCGGACAGGTACAACCTCCGCAACATCCAGGCGCGGCTAGCCAGGGGAGGAGATCCCTGGAGTGGCATGGCTCGCCGGGCCCGCGAGCTCGGCACCCCGCGCCGCAGGCTCGAGCGGATGCTCAGCGACGGTTGAGGCTCAGAGCCAGTCTCACTCGTCGACCTTGTCGCGCTTTGGGCCTTCCCACGCTTCGGCCTCCGGATCCTTTGACGGGTGGGGCTCGCTTGTGCTTTCGCTGCCCGTCGGTGGATGGGGGGAGTCGAAGCCGCTCTCCGACTCTTCCTCCGGGCCGCGCGGGTCCTCGCGCTTCTCGTAGGGGTCGGGCCACTCGGTGGGGTCGGGGTCCACGGCGGGGTTGTTCAGCGCATGGTGGGGCGCGGGGTCGCCCGAACGATCGCCACGATTCGCGTCGGTCACGTACAAGATCCTTGCCGTCGAGGACAGCCGTCAAACGCTGAGAGGGACACGTCTTCGCGCGTACGCGGGGGCGTCTGCTGGGCCAGAGAACTCGCTAGGCTCCGAAGCCTGTGGAGAGCAGCTTTCGGGTAGACGTCCGAAGCGAGGATCAAACCGCGCTGGTCGCCGTCAGCGGGGAGCTCGACCTCGCGTCCGGTCCCGCGCTGGAGCGGGCGCTCGCACGCGCGCTGGCGTCCACGGTACGCGTGCTGGTCATCGATCTACGGGAGCTCGAGTTCATCGACTCCACCGGCCTCAGCATCCTGATCAAGGCTCATCAGCGCGCCCAGGCCGAGGGTTGCCGCTTCGCCGTCGTCAAGGGTCCGAGCCAGGTACAGCGGCTGCTGGGGCTCACCGGGCTGGAGGAGCGCCTGACGCTCGTCGACTCTCCCGAGGAGATGCTGGGCGTCGCCGGGGACTAGACACTTCCCGCCCGGCCCCAACCCAGCAGGCGTAGGGTTTCGCCCCAGCCACCCCGGGGTAGCCGCCGGGCAACCCAAAGAAAGGGGTGGAGATGGTTCCGCTGATCATCCTGCTGCTCATAATCGCCATATTCGGCGGGCTGGGGTTCGCGGTCCACGTGCTGTGGTTCGTGCTGATCGCCGCGGTGATCCTGTGGCTCCTGGGCTTCATTGTCGGCGGCGTTGAGGCAGGCATCGGCCGTCGGCGGTGGTACGGCCGCTGGTGAGCGCCACGCTGTCGCCTGGCCGTGCGGGCGGTCAGGTGGGCAGCGGCGGCTGACCACTTTTTCTTTGCCTGAGCGAGACGTAGTGCCTCCGGCGCCGGCGGCGAGACGGGCCATTCGGCCCCTGGGCGCCGAGCCCCGCCGGGCTAGGCGTCGAGCTCCTCGAGCGCCTTGAGATAGGCCTCGCTGTAGGTTGGAAACTGAGCCACGGTGTCCCTGAGCACCGCGAGCGGCAGCTGGGCCTTGATGGCCAGCGCCGCATAATGGATCCACTCACTGGCCATCGGCCCCACGGCCCAGGCGCCGATCAGCGTCGAGCGTCTGGTATCTGCGATGACCATCAGCTCGCCTCTGGGGTCGGTCTCATAGGTCCATGGGCGGGCGACCGCAGCGGCAAGCTTGACTTTGGCCGTCGCCAGCGCGATCCCGCTCTCCCTGGCCTGCGACTCGGTCATGCCGACGGATGCCACCTCCGGATCGCAGAAGACAACCCGAGGGATGGCGCTGTATTCGGCGCGGACGCTCTCGCCCGCGATGTCGGCACAGGCGATGCGACCCTGGTACATCGCCACATGAGTGAACTGCGCAACCCCTGTGACGTCTCCGATCGCCCACACGCCGTCCGCCGCACGGCATCGCTCATCGACGGCGATGCCGCCGGGGCCGGGCTCGATGCCGACGCTCTCGAGCCCGAGCGACGCCACTCGCGGCCTGCGGCCGACGGCCACGATCAGCTCCTGCGCGCTGGCCTCCTGCTCGCCGAAGCGCACGCTCCTAAGCCCATCGGCGGCGCTGACCGAGCTGGCCTTGGCACCGAGATGGACCTGCACCCCGTCGTCCGACAGGGCCTCCGCGGCCAGCGCTGAGACCCGTGGGTCCTCGCGCTCCAGCAGGCGCTCTGCGGCTTCGATCAGCGTGACCGAGGCGCCGAACCGGCACAGCATCTGCGACAGCTCGATTCCCACCGGGCCGCCCCCCAGGACGATCGCGCTCGCCGGCACCTGCTTGAGCGTCGTGGCCTCGCGGTTGGTCCAGAAGCCGGCCTGCTCGAGGCCGTCGATCGGAGGTACGGACGGCTCCGTGCCGGTGGCGATCACGATTCGCTGCGTCTCCAGCCGCCGTCCATCGACCTCCACCTGTCCCGGCCCCGACAGCGAGGCGGCGCCTCGCACCACGGTCATGCCCTGCTGTTCGTACTCCTCGACCTGGCTTGAGTCGTCAAGGTTGCGGATCATGAAGTCGCGGTACTCGCTGATCTCCGTGAAGCGCTGATCGGGGGTCACGACCCCGGCGGCGCGCGTTGCTTCACCGCGAACCTCTCCCGGCCGCAGCAGCGTCTTGGATGGGATACAGGCCCAGTAGGCGCATTCCCCGCCGACCAGCTCCTGCTCGATCAGCGCGGTGCGAAGTCCGCGTCCCGCCAAGCGCGAGGCGACTGTCTCGCCGCCGGGGCCCGCGCCGATCACGACCAGATCGAAGCGCTCGGACGCGCTCATTCAGCCGAATAGCGGCAGCCGGCGCCGCCGGGCGAGCGCATCCATGCCCGCCTGAATGGTGTTGCACACCTCGAGGTAGGCCTGCTCGACATACTGCTCGTCGTTGGCTCGCTCGGGATCGTCGTCTAGCTCGATTGGCTCCTGGAACGCGGTTCGGATCTTGGTCGGCAAGGGCACTTCAGGCAGCACCGCCGGCGAGATGCCCCAGGGAAACTGGACCGCGATCGGGAACATCTTCAGCCGTGCGACCTTGTCCAGCCGCAAAACCTTGGCCACGCGCCTACCGGTCGCCAGCACCGGCATCGCGTCCGGGCCGCCCACCGTTGCGATCGGCACGATTGGCACGCCGGCTTTGATCGCCAGGCGCACGAACCCCTTGCGGCCCGCGAGAACGGCTTCGTCGCGCTTCAGCCAGTGTCGCATGGAATCGCGTTCGCCCCCGGGCCACAGGGCAACGTCGTGGCCTTCACCGAGCGCTGCGGTGATGCTTTCGCTGCGAGCGGGCAGGACCCCCATCATGCGGAAGTACGAGCCCAGCACGGGCAAGCCCATCAGGAGGTCATGAGCCGTTCCGTGCAAGGGGCGCTGGCGACCGAAGTGCCGCCACCACTGCAGGCCGACGGTCCACGCATCCCACACGATCGGTCCCCCGGAGTGGATGCCGATCAGCAGCACAGGGGAATCGGGGATCCGCTCCCAGCCCTCCACCTGCATGCGGAACCAGTAATCCATCAACGGATTCCAGAGATACTTCTGGGCTTCCATCAGCTCCCAGTTGGGCTCCTCGAGCGTCCATTGGGAGGCGCGCTCGGAGATCCAACTCTCGCCGCTCATGCCCGTGCGGCTACCCCCTGGCGCCGATTACAACCATCCCGGGGGCGCCTTCGGCACTAGCGCAGAGCCGTCTGATCGAGCCGAGAGCAGAGCTCGGCCACCGACTCGAATACCTCGATCGCGCCCGATTCGCTTAGCTCGTCGACGCCGAAGCCGCCGGTCCTGACGGCGAGGGTTGGCACCCCGGCCGCGTCTGCGGCGCGGACGTCCCACGGGGTGTCGCCGATCATGACCGCCTCCTCGCCCCGCTCGCGGCCGGCGCACTTCAGAGCCGCGCGCACCAGGTCCGGCTGCGGTTTGGTCGACTCCACGTCCGCGGAGGTGGTCCAGCCATCGGCGATCTGACGAGCGTCGAGCAGGTCGAGATAGTGATCGACCTCGTCGCCTTTGGCGGAGCTCGCCAGGATCACGGGATGCCCGCGGTCCTTGAGCTCCACGATCAGCTCGCGCGAGCCCTCCATCGTCTCCACCTCGCCGATCAGCTCGCCGTACAGCTCGGTCTCCGCGGAGCGAAGCTCGTCGCCCAGCTTTTCCTCGGTCTGCTCATCGGTCAGCGCCGCGACGAGCTGATCGCCACCCATGCCGATGTGACGGTGGATCCGCCAGACAGGGAGCACGATTTGGTGATTGCGAAACGCGCGATACCAGGCGATGGCGTGCTGGTAGTTGGTGTCTACGAGTGTTCCGTCGATGTCCAGGACCGCGACGGTGGCAGGCGTCGTTTCGCTCATGTCAGCCCTTTGGCCTGGTACTCGCGAAGGTAGCCCTCGAACAATCGCCTGTGCCCCTCCTCGTCGTGAAGGATCTCGATCACCATGTCTGGGTCATGGGATCGACGCCCTCCGTCGCCTCGATGATCGCGTTCTGCTCTGAGTGCTCGGGAGCGAGAATCCCGCGTGAGCTGCTTGACACGGACATCGGGCCTCCTTGTGCCGTGGATTCGAGTTTGCTGCGCTGCCTAACCCTAGCCTCGGTCGTCGTCGCGCTCGCTCGAATGCTCGGAGTCAGCCTCGGCGTTCTCCGCGGCGCGCGCGTCATCTGAGTCAAGCGGAGCGTCTTCGATCGCCCGGCGGGCGGCGTGTTGATCACCGTGCGACGCATGCTCCACCAGCTCCTGCTCCGCCTGCTCAAAACCTTCGGCTTCGCCCTGGCCCGCCTCCTCCAGCGGCCGCTGGGCCTGATCGGTCTCGTCCCGTCCTTCCGGTTCGGCGCTGGGGCGGCCGCCGATGCGTGCCGCGTCGGCCGCGGCCCGCTCCGCTTCCTCTTCAACTCGGTCAGGTCCTGGCATGGTCTGCAAGCTACCCGCGGGCGGCGGCGGAAAACTGATGCGATCTTCGGCCCGTCAGCGGTGCGTGTGTGCGTGCACGCGCGTCACCGTGCCGTCCGGGTACGAGCGGATCTGGATCAGATCGCACAGCTGGTTGGCTAGCCACAGCCCGCGTCCCTCGAGCTCGTGGGCGCCGGGTCGCGACCGGCCTGCCAGCGGCTGGTGAAATTTCCCGCTGTCGCGCACTTCGCAGATCACCGTCCCGTCCTCGGGCCAAAGCGTGGCGCTTGCGCAGCGGCCGCCGTAGCGCACGCTGTTGGTGGCCACCTCATTGACGGCTGTGACGAAGTCCTCGAGGCTCTCGCCACCAACGCCATTTTCGCCGACCTGGTGCCGGATGAAGGCCCGCAGCTCGAATAGGGTCAGGCGGCCAAAGCGCAGCTCCGGCGCACCCCCCGGGGAGGCTGGAAGAGGATCTTCGAACGGCGCGGCGATGGCCTCAAGCCCGGGGTAGACGTCGCTGTCCCGCTCGCACGCATCCTTGATTAAGTGCGGGTGGCTGCGCCCGACCGCGTCGATTACTTCCGGCGCGAGCGTCTCGGTGTCGTAGGGGCAAAGCAGCTGAAAGCTTTCGCTTTCCTCAAACGCGAGGTTGACGAGCGACTCGTGCCGTTGACTCTCCACGAGCCCGGCTGGGCTCAGTCCCGCCCAGACCGGCTCACCGATCCCGCGCACGCTCGCCCCGCGATCGGCATGCTCAGTGACGAATCTCCGCCAGGCGGGGATAATCCGGGCCGGGTTGGCCCCGACCTTGGTCATGTCGGCGAACAGCACACCGTCGCCGTCCCCGTTCAATGCCTCCCGCAGCATGCCGATCTTCTCGTCGGCGACCATCACCAGCGTCGGCTCCTGTGCCTCAAGGCCGTCGCGGATGAACGGCAGGCTGCCGTCGAGAAATCCCTGCTGTCCCCCGTATAGCAACGCACGATGCCGAAACCGCGGTTTCGCCCGCCGCCGCGCCTCACTGTCAGCCATGTTTCATTCCAACATATACCTTGCTGCGAGGGTAGGCAAACAAGGGATGCGCCCTTTTTTGGCTACGCCGGGGACGCTTAGATCGATGGTGTAGGGGACACCCAGGGAAGGGAAGGATCGGGTGATCGTCGGGCGAACAGCACGCATATGACCGAGCCGTCGCCCCCTGCGCGGATCGGGAGGCGTGTACTCGCCTGGTCGCTCGGATGGTGCTTTGCGGCGGCCTTCTACCTGCTGCTGATCGACATCACCGATCTGCCCGAGCTGCTCGTAGGGGCGGGCGCCGCCGTGCTGGCTGCCACTGGGCTGGAGCTGGCTAGGGAGCAGGGGATCGTCGGTGAGAGCATCCGCTTCGGGTGGCTCCTGCGCTTCCCCCGCGTGCTGCTAAGAGTGCCCGCGGATATCGCCGTTGTATCGCTGGCCGCGCTGCGCGCGACAGTCGACCGAGGCGGCGTGCAGGGAAGCTTCCGCTCGGTGCCGTTTGCCTGCGGCGAGGATCAGAAGCTTGAAACCGGACGCCAAGCGCTGGCGGAAGCGGTGGGCTCGCTTGCCCCGAATACGTTCGTGGTGGGCATCGACGTCGAGCGCGAGCTGATCATCGCGCATCAGCTGCGCCCGACCACGGACCGTGAAGCGATCGACGTCCTGGAGCTTGGATGAACGAATGGGAGATCGCTGCCGCGGTGCTGGCATTCGCGCTGATCCCCTGCCTGCTCATGTGCCTGCTGGCGGGTGCGCCCAGCGGGCTGGTGGCACTCGAAATCGCCGGGGTTCTCGTGAGCACGATCCTGGTGCTGCTCTCCGAAGCGTTTCATCGCCAGCCATTCATTGACCTGGCGGTGGTGCTGGCGCCGATGACGCTGATCGGGTCCCTGGCGTTTGCCCGGCTGATGGAGCGTCAGCTGTGAACTGGCGGATCACGGTGGCGACGGTGCTGCTGATCGCGGGCGTGGGCATCGAGCTGGTGGCGGTACTGGGAATGTGCGTCATGCGTGAGGTCTACGACCGCCTGCACTACGTGGGCCTCGTCTCCTACGGAGCGCTGCTGATCGCGATCGCCGTCGTGTTCCGCGAGTCCTTCTCGCTGATCGGGGACAAGGCGCTGCTCGTGGGCGGTGTTTTGGTCCTGACCGGTCCGGTGCTGGCCCACACCACGATCCGCAGCATGCTCATCCGCGAGCGCGGGGATTGGCGTCAGCGGGCGGACCACGCCGGCGGGGACGACGGCGGATGACTGTGCTGCAGGTAGCGGCGCTGATTGCCGTGGCAGTCGGCGGCGGCGCGGTGGTTCTCGCCAGCAGCCCGCTGCGCCAGGTGATGGTCCTTGGGATCTACGGCTTGTCGCTGACGGTCGTGTTCTTCGTGTTCCAGGACCCCGATGTGGCCCTCTCCGAGATCGTGGTCTCGACGGTCGGGCTGCCGGTCATGGTGCTCCTGGCGCTGCGCAAGGTGAGTGAGCAGCGACAGCGCGCGGACGAGGACGGCGAGCGATGAGTCCGAAGGTCAGGCTCTCGTTCTTCGGCCTGGCCGGCGCCGGGCTCGCGGCCGTGCTGGTGATCGGCTTCACGGGCCTGCCCGACTTCGGCGACTACCACGGCGTATACGGCCAGGTCATCACCGGCGTAGGGGTCACCCTCCGCCACGCCACCGACCTGATCACAGCGCTGAACTTCGACATCCGGGGCTTCGACACGCTGGGAGAGGAGTTCATCCTGTTCGCGTCGGTCCTGGGCGTAGTCCTCATCCTGCGCGAACTGCGCGGCGAGCACGAGCAGCCGCACGATGCTGAGGCAGATGAGCACCAGTTGGCCGGTGCCAGCGAGTCGCTTCGAGCCCTGGCGCTCGGTCTGGTGCCCGTGGTGATCGCGCTCGGTGTCTACGTCGTGGTCCACGGCCAGCTCACCCCCGGTGGAGGGTTTCAGGGTGGCGTGATCCTGGCCGCAGGGCCGCTTCCGATCTTCATCGCGGGCCGCTATATGAGGATGAAGGCGGTGGCTCCTCAGCGCCTGCTCGAGCTCGGGGACTCGGTCGGCGCTGCCGGCTACGCGCTCGTTGGTCTGAGCGGACTGGTGTTCGTCGGTGTGTTCTTCAAGAACTGGATTCCGTTCGGGATTCCCGGGCACCTGCTGTCGGCAGGACAGATGGACATCGCCAGCGTGTTCGTCGGCCTGGAGGTGAGCGGCGCGTTTCTGGTCGCGTGGTCGGAGTTCCTCGACCAGGCGATGCTGGTCAAGGGAGGCCAGGGCCAATGAGCGTTGGGGGGCGGCCGCGGGCGACGGGGATCGCAGGCCGGCCGCGGTGAGCTTTCTGCCCTTTGCGATCGCCGCGTGGCTGTTCGTCGTGGGCCTCTACGGCGTCGTCTCCAGCGACAACCTGGTGCGGACGATCATCTCGCTGACCGTGATCCAGTCCTCCACGTACCTCTTGCTGCTGGGCGTGGGCTACGTCAACGGCGGCAAGGGCGCAATCTTCGCCGACATCCCGCAGGTCTCCAAGGCAGTCGACCCCGTCGTTCAGGTCCTCGTGCTCACCGACATCGTGATCGAGGCCACGGTCACCGGGCTGTTGCTGGCGCTTGCGGTTCAGGCCCACAAGCGGTTCGGAAGCCTCGACCCGCACGACCTGCGCGCGCTTCAAGACTAGCCATGTCGATCACCGCCCTGCCGGTGTTCATTCCCCTGTTCTCGGCCGCGCTGCTGGTGGCCGTCAAGCACTGGACGCCGCGCATCTTCAACGACGGGCTGGCGACCGCGGTGGGCGCGGCGGTCATCACCCTGTGCGCCCTGTTGCTGGCGCACACCGCGCACGGGCACCCATTTGCCTACTGGATGGGCGGGTGGAAGCCGAGCCACATGGTGGCGATCGGGATCGCCTTCTCGGTCGATCCCATCGGGGCAGGCATGGCGACGCTTTCCGCCGTGCTGGTGACGGCCGCGCTGATTTACTCCTGGGGCTACTTCAAGGACGCCGAGGGGACCTTCCAGGCCCTGATGCTGGTCTTCATGGGCGCCATGGCCGGCTTCTGCCTGACGGGGGATCTGTTCAACCTCGCCGTCTTCTTCGAGCTGATGGGCGCCTGCGCCTATGCCCTGACAGCGCACAAGAACGAAGAGCAGGGACCGCTCCAGGGCGCGATCAACTTCGCGATCTCCAACAGCATTGGGGCGTACGCGATCTTCGTCGGGATCGCGATGCTCTATGCCCGGACCGGGGCGCTCAACATGGCCCAGATCGGGGCGGCGCTCGACGGTCACCACGCCGATCCGCTGGTCCTGGTGGCCATGGCGCTGCTGTTCGCGGGCTTCCTGACCAAAGCCGCGGCAGTCCCGCTTCACTTCTGGCTGGCTGATGCCCACGCAGTCGCGCCGGCGCCCGTCTGCGTGCTCTTCTCGGGGGTGATGGTCGAGCTCGGGATCTACGCCGTGGCTCGGCTGTACTGGACGATGTTCGCTGGCCCGCTCGGTGCCCACGCTGAAGCACTACGGGCCATCCTGATCGCGTTCGGAACGCTGACCGCGCTGTGGGGGGCCGTGATGTGCTTCGCGCAGCGGCATCTGAAGCGGCTCCTGGCGTTCTCCACGATCAGCCATGTGGGGATGTTCGTGTGCGGCCTGGGGCTGCTGAGCGCAAAGGGGCTGGCGGGCGTCGCCGTCTACGTCGTCGGCCACGGCCTGACCAAGGCGGCGCTGTTCATGCTCGTCGGCGTGCTGCTGCACCGCTTCGCCTCGATCGACGAGTACGACCTTCACGGCAGGGGACGGGACGTGCCGATCGTCGGTGTGCTGTTCGCGATCGGCGGCCTGCTGCTCGCGGCGGTTCCGGTCGTCACGCTGTTCTTCGGCAAGTCGCTGCTCGACGGGGCCGCCCTAGACGGCGGCTATCCATGGCTTCCGTCGGTGTTCGTGATCTCCTCGATGGCCACCGGCGGCGCTGTGCTAAGGGTCACGGGAAGGGTGTTTCTGGGGTGGGGCACAGCCGAACGACGCGAGGAGCCCCAAGCCCGCCAGGCGCGCGAGGAGGAGGACGAGGAGACGGCTCCCAGAGACCGCACGCCGGCTCCCATGCTGGTGATGCCCGCGTTGCTGTTGGCCACCGCGGTGGTGGTCGGGCTTATCCCGGGAGCCGTGCCCGGGATCGAGCGGGCCGCGGCTCATTTCAGCGATCACCTGGCCTACATAGGCTGGGTGCTGCACGGCGGGCCGCCGCACTTCGCCGCTGCGACGACGTCCCACGTCGAGTCGTTCGACTACCTCTACGGTGCCGGTGCGGCGCTGGGAGCCGTGGCGCTCGCGGCGCTCGCCCTGTTCGGCGCGCCGCTTCGCCGGTGGGTTCCGGAGGCCGTGCTGCGGCCACCGCTGCGCGCGGTCATCGCCTTGCGCCGCCTGCACACGGGCCATATCGGCGACTACATCGCGTGGTGGACGGCGGGGGTAGCGGCTCTGGGCGGGGCGTCGCTTGTGTTCCTACGATGACTCGTTCCCCCCGCAGCGCGTTGCGCGGCGTGGCGGCGGCGCTCAGCCTGCTCGCGATCACCGCCTGCGGCCCGACCCCGCCGCAGGCCCCGCTGCCCTACGCGAAGAAGCTCGATTCGGCCACCAGCGGGATCTCCACCGCCTGCGGCGAGGCATCACAGCTGACAGCATTCCCGGGCAGCCACCAAATGAACCTCGCCACGCTGGAGGTCACCGCAACGTCCTCGGCACACAAGCTGGCGACCGTGTTCGCGCGCAACCCGGCGTGGATCTATCAAGGGGAGACGGTCCGGCAGATCGTGCACGACAGCGTCGCGATGCTCGATTCGTGCGGGCTGCCCGCAGCCAAGCGAGAGCTCTCGCGCGCCACCGGGATGTCGTAGGCCCCGGGGCCGCGACTGGGGCCCGGCGCCGGTTTCCTCGACCCCTCGCGGTTTGGCGCCAGGCCCACTCGGCCCTAGAGATGCTTGCGCTCGGCCTTGGCCCGCTCGGTCGCCTCCTGTAGCCGCTTGGCCTCGTCCGCCTCGGTCATCGCCTCCTGCCCCTCGGCCAAGGCTTCCTCGCGGACATCGAGGGCTTCCAGGCGCTCTTCGCGGGCCTCCTCCTCGACCTGCCGCCGGCCGATGTCAGCTGCCTTCTCGCTGGCCTCCTTGCGCTTGCGCTCGGCCTGCCGAGTGCGCTGGGCGGTCTGGCGGCGTCGCTGGGCGGTCTGGCGGCGTCGCGCGGCGGCGTGTGAGTCCGCCTGTCGCCGGCGGCGCTCGCTCTGCCCGCGGTTCTGCTCCAGTTGCTCGTCGGAGCCCTCGCTGACCTGCTCGGCGCGGCGGCGCAGATCGGCGGCCCGCTCACGTTCCTCGGTGGCCATCCGCCGGCGCTTGGCGTCCTCCTTGAGCGCGGCGTCGCCCAGCAGGCTGCCGGCGAGGGAGCGGACGGTGGCATCGGTGCGGTCGAGTGTCAGCCTCGCCGAAGCACCGACGCCGCGGTCGCGCCCGGGCAAGACCCGAATCGCCGCGTCGAGTGGGATGCGGGTCACGCGAAGGGAGGTACCCAGCGCGGTTCGTGGTACGGCGCGGACGTTCATCGCTCCTCCTCGGCATCGAGCTTCGTAGCCCGTCGGTCGGCCTGCGTGGCGGCACGCTCGAGGTCCATTGCCTGCCTGGCGGCGTCGACGCGGCGCTCCTCGGCCTGGCGCTCCTGCACGTCGGCGGCCGAGTGCAGGCGCTCCCGGTCCTCGTCCGCTTGCTGGCGCTCGGCCTGCGCGCGCTGCTCGGCACGCTGGTCGCTCGTGTGACGCTCCTGTTCGATCCGCTCCTCGCGGCGGCGACGAGCAACCTCGTTCTCCAGGCTCTGGCGCTCAGCGTCGGTTTGCGCCTGGCGCTCGCGCACCTCGGCCTCTGTGGCGCTGCGTTGAGCCTCGGCGGTCTGCTCGCGTGCCTCTCGCTGGGCGTCCGCCTGGGCCTGCTGAAGACGGCCCTCGCGCGCCAGATCGGGACGCTCGGCGGCGCCGCCAAGCGTCTCTTTGAGCTTGCCGATCGCCCTGCCGGCGACCCCGCCGACGGTCCTTTCGCTGTTGTTTGAGTCGCTCACGTTTTTGCTCCTTGGTTGGTCAGACCGCAGGGCTACCCGCCGCCTGCGAGCCCGACACAGACACGAGGGCTACGCCGCAGCGACCGCCAGGTCGACCACATCAGGCAGCCGGAGCGCCAACGGCGTCCAGCTCTCGCCTTGGTCTTCGGTCAGCAGCAGGGTCCCCCCGCGCAGGCCGATCAGCAGCCGGCCTGACTGGCCCGGCAGCGCGCCGAGGACGTAGGGCATGCGGCGCAGGCCCGGTGAGTCGCCCCAGCTGTCCACGGTCTCCCAGCCGTCGCCGCGCGAGCGCAGGAGCCGGGCCTGCCCGTCGCCGTCGCCGTGGGCAGCGAACGGCGAGGTGCTGACCGCCACGTACCAGACGTCCGGATCGGCGGGGTCGAGCGCTTGGGCCCACGCGTAGCGGCGGTCGAGCCCGCCGTCTAGCCGACGCCAGGTCTCGCCCCGATCCTCAGAGCGTGCGATCCCCTGTCCGGCCGCCTCGTAGAGCCGCTCGGGGGCCAGCGGGTGAGTGAGCAGCTGGTGAGCGTCGCTGTGTGCCTGCGGGTTGTGGTCGATCCAGGTGGCGCCCGCATCGAGCGAGCGCATCACCCCTCCCAGCTCGATCCCGACTGCAATCCACTCGGGATCCGTGGGGTGCAGGGCGATCGTGCGCACGTGATGCGTCCACGGCCGCGGTGGAAACGACCAATGGGGCTCGCTGGGAAGCTTGCGCAGGGCCGGCAGACGGCTGAAGCTCCTACCGCCATCCTCGGAGCGATAGAGGTTGCTGGGCTCGGTGCCGGCGTAGACGACCGATACGCCTGATTCCTGGTGTGACGGAGCAACAGCTACCGACATCACGCGCTGGTCGTCCAGCCCCTGCTCCGCCCGGCGCCAGGTTGAGCCGGCATCCTCGCTCGCGTACAGCCCGTGATCAAAGGTGCCGACATACACCCGGCTTGGATTGCGTGGGTCGGTGGCGATGCAGCGTGCGCCGAGGCCCTCGATCAATGGCTCGGCCTCCTGCGCGGTGCTCCCGGCGAGCGTGAAGCGCAGGACATCGTCGCCCGTCACGGCGAAGATGCGAACCCGATCGGGCATCTCACTTCCTTAGGCTAGCCGGGCGCCCACGCCCTGGGTTCGAAACCAACGTCCGCCGAGCTCAACACGCGCTCCAGCGCGTCGGGATCCGCTGGAAGAGGTAGCGGTCAACGACCCGAGCCGGGCTCGGCGTGAGGCGGTCGGCTTGACGCCGCCCGCGGCCGGGTAGCTGGAGTGCAATGGCCAAGCAAGCTGAAGTGGTAGTGATCACGGGCGCGTCGGGCGGCGTAGGCCGGGCCACGGCGCGCCGATTCGGGGAAGACGGCGCGCGCGTGGCCCTGCTGGCCCGGGGCAGGCGCGGCCTGGAGGCCGCGGCCCGCGAGGTGGAGCAGGCGGGCGGCGAGGCGCTCGTACTGCCGATCGACGTCGCGGAGCACGATCAGGTCGAGGCCGCCGCAGCCTCCGTGGAGGACGCCTTCGGCGAGATCGATGTCTGGGTCAACAACGCCATGGTGACCGTTTATGCCCAGTTCATGGACATCGAGCCCGAGGAGTTCACGCGCGCGACCACGGTCAGCTATCTGGGCATGGTGTGGGGCACCCGCGCCGCGCTGAAACGCATGATCCCGCGAGATAGGGGCTCGATCGTGCAGGTGTGCTCGGCCATGTCGTACCGCGGGATCCCGCTCCAGTCTCCGTACTGCGGCGCGAAACACGCCTGCAAGGGCTTCACCGAGAGCATTCTGACCGAGCTCCTTCATCTGGAATCCAAGGTACGGGTGTCGATGATCCAGCTCCCGGGCCTGAACACCACCCAGTTCACCTGGGGGCGGACCAAGCTGCCCAAGCAGACCATGCCCGTGCCGCCGATCTACCAGCCGGAGATCGCCGCCGATGCGGTGCACTACGCCGCCCGCCACAAGCGCCGCCAGATATACGTGGGTATTCCCACGGTGATGAACATCCTCGGCGAACGCACAGCCCCCTGGCTCCTCGACCGCTATCTGGCGCGGACCGGGTTCGACTCGCAGATGACAGACCACGACCTCGCCCCGACAGGACACGACAACCTGTTCGAGCCGGTCGACGAGGACCGCGGCGCCCACGGCCCGTTCGACGAGCAGGCGCACCGCGTGAGCCCTCAGTATGAGCTCGCAAAGCGGCGCGGCCTGGCCCTGGTCGGCGTGGGAGCGGCGGCGCTCGGTGCTGCCGTCGCGCTGTGGAACGGACGTTGACGAGCGAGCTCAAGCTCCGCTTGCACAGATCCCTCGCCAGTCGCCGTACTTACGCAAGCGAACACGAAGGAGCACGCGTGGCCCCCAGCAACCTGGAAGAGCAGTTGATCAAGTACCTGACCGACGCCCACTCGATTGAGCAGCAAGCGCTGGCGCAGATGAAGACCGCGCCGAAGATCGCAGGCGACGATCAGATAGCCGCCGTATTCAGCCGGCATAAGGCTGAGACCGAGGGGCACGAAAGGCTCGTCGGCGAGCGCCTCGCCGCGCACGATTCAAAGCCGTCGCTCGTTAAGGATCTCGCCGGCACGCTGACCGGCAAGGGATTCGGGGCCTTTGCCGCTGCCCAGCCGGACACCCCGGGCAAGCTCGTCGTCCACGCCTTCTCCTATGAGCACATGGAAGAGGCCGCCTACGACCTCCTGGGCAGGGTCGCCGAGCGTGTGGGCGACGAGGCCACGGTCAGCGCCGCCAAAGGGATCGAGCAGCAGGAGCGAGCGATGGCCGATCGGCTGGTGGGATGCTTTGACCGCGCAGCGGAGGCGGCGCTGCGTGACGTCGAGCCCGACGACCTCGGCAAGCAGCTCAACAAGTACCTGGCCGACGCGCACGCCATCGAGGGGCAGGCGCTGGCACTGCTTCAGAAGGCGGAGGGGCTGGCCGGTTCGACCGAGTTGACGGTCGCCTACTCGGATCACCGGCGCGAGACCGAGGAACACCAGCGGCTCGTCGCCGAGCGCCTCCAGGGGCGCGGCGAGCAGCCGTCAGCCATCAAGGACGCGGCGCTGCGTCTGGGAGCGCTCAACTGGAGCGCCTTCTTCCGGGCGCAGCCCGACACCCCGGCCAAGCTCGCGGCCTTTGCGTACGCCTTCGAGCACCTGGAGATCGGCGCCTACGAGATGTTGCGGCGGGTGGCTGCGAAGGCAGCCGACGCCGTCAGCGAACAGGCCGCCGATCGGATCCTGCTCCAGGAGCACGCGGCCGCGGAGCGCCTCCGTGCGCTGTTCGACCAGGCGCTCGAGGCGAGCCTGAGCGAGCAGCGCGTCGCAGCCGGTTGAGTCCCATTCCAACGATTTCGGAGGTAGCAAGATGAAGGCGGTCACGTTCCACGGCAAGCGCGACGTGCGCGTCGACGAAGTCCCCGACCCCACGATCGAGCAGCCGACCGACGCCATCGTCCGCATCACCTCGAGTGCCATCTGCGGCTCTGACCTTCACCTCTACGAGGTGATGGGGGCGTTCATGGACGAGGGCGACATCCTCGGCCATGAGCCGATGGGAATCGTCGAGGAGGTCGGTCCAGGGGTGCAACACATCAAGGCCGGCGACCGCGTCGTGATCCCGTTCAACATCTCCTGCGGGCACTGCTACATGTGCGAGCAGCAGCTCTTCTCGCAGTGCGAGACCACCCAGGTGCGCGAGCAGGGCAAGGGAGCTGCGTTGCTCGGCTACACGAAGCTCTACGGCCAGGTACCCGGGGGACAGGCCGAGCTTCTACGCGTACCCCAGGCTCACTTCGGGCCGATCAAGGTTCCCGAGGGACCGCCGGACGAGCGCTTCCTGTATCTCTCGGACGTCCTGCCCACGGCATGGCAGGCCGTGGCCTACGCGGCGATCCCTGATGGCGGCACGGTAGCCGTGTTCGGCCTGGGGCCGATCGGCCAGATGTGCTGCCGCATTGCCGCTCACCAGGGCGCCTTCCAGGTGTTCGGCGTGGACCTGGTCGACGAGCGCCTCGAGCTGGCGCGCCGCCACGGCGTGGAGGCGATCGACGCTCGCCAGCACGACGATATCGGTGCCGCGCTTCGCGAGCTCACGGCCGGTCGCGGCCCTGACTCGGTGATCGACGCCGTCGGCATGGAAGCGCACGGCGCGCCGTTCGGTCGCCTGGCCCACCAGCTGGCGGGCCTGCTCCCCGACAGCATCACCCAGGTCATGATGGACAAGGCCGGGCTCGACCGGCTGAGCGTTCTGTACGCGGCGATTGACGCCGTGCGCCGTGGTGGCACGATCTCGCTGAGCGGCGTCTACGGAGGGACTGCGGATCCGATCCCGATGATGGATCTGTTCGACAAGCAGATCCAGCTGCGGATGGGCCAGGCCAACGTGCGGCGCTGGGTGGACGAGATCATGCCGCTGCTGACCGACGGCGATCCACTGGCGGTCGACGATCTGGCCAGCCACCGCCTGCCCCTGGAGGAGGCTCCCCACGCGTATCAGATCTTTCAGAACAAGGAAGACGGTGCGATCAAGATCGTGCTCAAGCCCTGAGCACGAGCAGCCGCGCAGTCGCCACGTGGCCTGACGTTCGCCAATCAGTGCCTGACGGCCCTGATGACGAGGATGTCTTCGACCTCCGGTCCCTGCAAGAGGCCGCGGCTACGTAGCACCGCCGCCCGGGCGCTCAGCCGCTCGCCGAGCGGCCCGCGGTGGCGCCCGGGGACCGTGACCTCCAGACCCGACCTCCGGAGGAGCTCGAGCGTCTCGGCTTCGCCGCAGAGTGAGGAGTGCACGAGCAGTAGCACGCCCTCGGTCGCAAGGTGATTAGACACCGCCTTGCAGATGCGATCGAGGAAAGCCCGGCCACGCGGGCCGGCCTCCCAGGCGCGCGCCGGCCCCCGACGTGGCAGCCGATTCTCAATGCTCGGCACATATGGGGGGTTGGAAACGATGACATCAAAGCGCCGGCCGGCGACCGGCCCGAACAGGTCTCCGCGGGCGACATCCACGCGGACACCGTTCAGCTTGCCGTTGAGGCGCGCGGACATCACGGCGCGCCTTGAAACGTCGACCGCCGTCACGCGCCCGGCGCCCAGTTGCGCCGCCGCGATCCCGAGCACACCGCTGCCGGCGCACAGGTCGAGGACGTCGGCGCCGGGCAGGGCAGGCTCGCGACGGAGGTGGTCGATCAGCATGAAGCTGTCGCTGGGGGGTTTGAATACGCCCGGAAATGGCAACCGTCTCACTGCGCTGCGGGAGCTTTCCTCGCCGTGGCCGGGACAAACCTTGACCACTCAGACCCCATCCTGGCCTCCGTCGGCGAGGGCGCTCAGGGAGACATTCGATGGCCCGGCGCCGTACGCCATCGGTCTAGAGGATGAGGTCATGCTGTTGGATCCCGAGACCTTCGAGCTGGTGCCGCGGGCCGGCCAGGTCCTGTCGCTCTTGGCAGGCGACGAGCGCTTCAAGCTAGAGCTGCCTGCCTCTCAGATCGAGATCGTGACGCCGGCGTTGGCTACGGCCGCTGCGGCCGAGGCCGCGCTGAGGCGGGCTCGTGCAGATCTGGCGGAGCGCACCGGCGGGCTGGTGCGGCTCGCCGCCGCCGGCGTGCACCCCACGAGCGCCGGGCGCGGCGAGCTCAACAGCCTCGAGCGCTACGAGCGCACCGTGCGGGAATACGGAAAGCGGGCCAAGCGCCAGCTGGTCTGTGCGCTGCAGGTGCATGTGGCCGTGGGGGACGCCAGGCGGGCGCTCGCGATCTACAACGCCGCACGCTCCTACCTGCCGCTGCTGGCGGCGGTGGCCGCGAACGCTCCGTTCTACGAGGCGCAGGAAACCGGGCTGGCCTCGGTGCGCCCCAAGCTCGCGGAGCTGTTGCCCCGCCAGGGCGTGCCGCCCGAGCTCGCTAGTTGGGAGGCGTACGCCGAGGCCCTGCAGTGGGGAGCCGCGAGCGACGCGTTCGCGGACGGCCGCTCGTGGTGGTGGGAGCTGCGGCCGCACCCCACGTTCGGGACGCTCGAGTTCCGCGTTCCGGACGGGCAGAGCACAGCCGCCGAAGCGGCGGCGATCGCCGCTGTCGCTCAGAGCCTCGTGGCGTGGCTCGGCGAGCGTCACGACGCGCACGAGCGGCTTCCGGTTCATCGCAGTTGGCGGATCGCCGAGAACCGCTGGTCAGCATGCCGAGACGGGGTGGAAGGGACGATGGCGGACCTGGAGTCCGGCCGCCGCCGGTCCACGCGAGAGCAGCTGAAAGAGCTGCTGGATGCGCTTGAGCCGTTCGCCCAGCGCCTGGGCGGGGCGGCGCAGTTAGCGCACGCCCGCGTGTTGGTGGACGTAAACGGGGCGATCGCGCAGCGGCGCATCGCAGCCGAGTCCGGGATCGCCGCCGTCCCGCGTTGGCTCGCCTCGCGCTTCCTGGACTGAGCGGGAGGGTAGGTTAGGGGCAATGCACAAGCTGCCCGAGGCGCGTGGGCCGGTGTCGGAGCGTCTGCTCGATGCGCTGGCGGGCGGCCTGAGCCCCCTGCCGTCGATCACGCCGGTGGCGCCGCAGGATCCACTGGCGGACGAGGACCTGCAGCTGTCGTTGTACCTGTGCTACGAGCTGCACTACCGTGGGCTCCCGGGAGTCGACGACGGATGGGAATGGGAGCCGTCGCTGCTCGAGCTGCGCGGCGCGCTCGAGCAGCACTTCGAACAGGCGCTGATCGCCGCGGTGCCGCCGGCCGATGGCCACTACAGGGACGCTTCGGGAATCGACCGGGTACTGCGGGCGATCGCGGAGCAGGAGGGAGCCTCGCTGTCCTCCTACGTGCGCGCCAAGGCCAGCCTGCAGGAGGTGCGAGAGTTCCTCGTCCACCGCTCGGCCTACCAGCTGAAGGAGGCCGATCCGCACTCCTGGGCCATCCCCCGTTTGTTCGGCGCGCCCAAGGCGGCCCTGATTGAGATCCAGGCCGACGAATACGGCGGCGGGCGCCCGGAATGGATCCACGCCGAGCTGTTCGCGCGCTCGATGCGAGCTCTGGGACTCGATCCCTCCTACGGCGCGTATCTGGACCTGATCCCCGGTGTCACACTGGCGACGGTCAACCAGATGTCGCTGTTCGGGCTTCATCGGCGCTGGCGCGGGGCGATCGTCGGGCACCTGGCGCTGTTCGAGATGACCTCATCGATCCCCAACCGGCGCTATGGCGATGGGCTCAGGCGGCTGGGCTTCTCAGGCGACGCCACCCTGTTCTTCGACGAGCACGTCGAGGCCGACGCGGTGCACGAGAACCTGGCAGCGGTTGACCTTGCGGGGGGGCTGGTCAATCAGGACCCCAGCCTCTACGAATCAGTTTTGTGGGGAGCGCGGACGCTGGCCTACCTCGGCGAGCGCTGGGCCGAGCATCTACTGGACCGCTGGCGCCAGGGTGCAAGCTCCTTGCTAGCTGAGCTTCAGCCCCAGGCGCTCGAGCTCGCGCGGCCAGTCAGAGCCGGGTGAGTCGGGCACACCCGGAGCCCGGAAGCCGACCAGCTTGTGGGTGCCATCGCAGAACGGCCGCAGCCTCGACTTCCCGCAGCGGCACAGCGCGATCGGATCACGCCGCCGGTCGAGCTCCCGGCCCTGCTCGTCGAAAATCCGAGCCCGTCCCCGTATGAGCAGGGGGCCGTCGCGATAGGGCGTGACGACGATCTCGCGGCCGGGCATCGCTAGGGTCGCCCCCCGACCCTGGTCAAGAGCTCACGGATCCGCAGCGGGCCACCGGTCTGGGGAGACAGCGGTGGCGTGTCCTCGCCCTGGCCGCCACGCATCCCGGCCAGCAGCTCATCGAGGGTCTGAAGCGAGGAGTAGCGGGGCTCCCAGCCGAGCTCCGCGCGGGCACGCCCGGCGTCCATTAGCGGTACGGCCAGTGCCATGTCGAGCCACCCGGGTTCGCTTGGCTGGAGACGCAGGCGGTATGTGAGCGCCGCGCCGGCGCGCAGCACCCTCGCCGGCACCGGCACCTGTCTGGCCCCCAGCACACTGGCCAGCTGCGGCGGGCCGATCGGCGGCGCCGCCGCCAGGTTGAAGGCCCCTCGGGCGCCGCATAGCAGGGCCCGGCGGTAGGCATCGCCGACATCCAGCGAGTGGACGGCCTGGAACCGCAGCCTCGGCGTTTTTGGAACCACCGGAATCAGTCCCGGTCGAAGCAAGGCGCCGGGGAGCAGCGGACCGGCGAACAGGCGCCGGATCTCGCTCGCGGCCTGCGCCTTGAAGATCAGTCCAGGGCGCATACGTACGATTTGAAGCTGCGGCCGTTCCTGCTCGAGCCGGTCGAGCTGGCGCTCGACCGCCGCCTTGTGGCGGGCATAGAACGAGCTTGCGATTCCCTCCGTTGGCCATGACTCGTCGACGAAGCGGTCCTTCGGGCCCGGGGAGTAGGCCCCGACAGACGACGCGTAGACGATCTGCTTGACCCCGGCGTCAACGGCGGCCCGGAACACTCGCTCGCTGCCCATCACGTTGACGCGCGCCGTCAGCTGCTCGTCGCGGCCCGGCTGGATCAGCCACGCCAGGTGGACCACGGCGTCCGCGCCGGAGAAGATCGGCGCCAGGTCATCGGAGACGACGTCAGCCGCTACAAAGCTCGTGCGGGGGTAGGCGCGCTGCGGTGCGCGCCTGGCGACGGCGACGATCTCCTGCACCTGTTGCTCGGAGGCCAGCGACTCTAGGACGCTGGTGCCGACGTTCCCGGTTGCGCCGAGAATCACTACTCGCATGGATGACCGTTACCCGCTCGTCGCGCGCGGCACGCGCTGGTTTTCGGTGCTCACCCAGCCAGCTGGCGGGGAGCGCTCGTGAACCAGGTGGCGGCCATGTCCTCGGCGCCATGGTCCTCGGCGCCCTCCAGCATCCGCTCCTTGACCGTCGAGAAAAGCGGCAGCTCGAGCCCATGGCGCCGCGCAGAGTCCTCTACCAACCCTGCGTCCTTGGCGGCCAGGTCGAGCCGGAAGGAGGGATCGAAGCTGCGCTCGAGGATCATCTTGCCCTTCATCTTGAAGTACGGCAGGTCGAGCGTGCCCCCTTCGAAGGCCTCGAACAGGAGCGACGGATCGACGTCGAGGCCCTGAGCAAGCGCGATCGTCTCCGCGCAGCCCTCGGTGACGGTCAGCACCCAGCTGTTCGCGGCCATCTTCAGTCGCGTCCCGCTTCCTGCCTCGCCGACCCAGATCGTCTTGTGTCCCAAGGCGTCCAAGATCGGCTCCACACGCTGTCTGAGCTCCTGCGGTCCAGAGCCAAGAACGACGAGCTTCCCGTCCTCGGCGGGTTTCTTCGTGCCCAGCACCGGGGCGTCGATGAATCCCACGTCGTGCTCAGAGGCAACTTGCGCACAGCGGTCGGTCGCTTCCTCGCCGATCGTGCTCATCTGTAGCCATACGGTGTTTCCCCCCGCGGCCGGGATTGCGGCATCGATCGACTCACGCACCGCATCGCCGTTGCTGAGCATCGTCACGATGACGCCGGCGCCGTCGGCCGCCTCCCTCGGGTCCTCGCAGATGCGGATGCCATCGTTGGCGAGCGGCTGCGCCTTCTCGGGCGTCCGGTTCCAGGCATTGACTGCGATACCCGCCTTGGCGATGTTGCGCGCCATCGGCAGCCCCATCGTGCCGCCGGCGCCTAGGAATGCCACTGAATCACCGGCCATCTTGCCTCCTTGAGGGTTGCTGTTCAGCTTGTCTTACCCGGCGGCGTTCGGCGGTACGCAGGTGGGGCGACTCGAGGCGTGCGAGGGCTGCGCTCTGGAGGCGGGTGCGGGATGCCCGGCAATAGACTTCGAAACATGAGTGACGACGATCCAGGCAAGCTCGCGGACGAGCTCGGCCAGCAGGCGGGGGAGATGGAGAAGCGCAGCGGCAAGCTCTCGCGCGAAATCGACGAGGCCGGCGAAGATTGGGAGCGCAAGCGCGCCGATGAGAGCGTCCCGGGTGCGCAGGCCGATCACGGTGCCGCGGAGTCGGACGAAAGCGGCGCCGACGCCGGCCAGGGTGCCGGAAACCACCCCCAGGGCGACGTTTCCAGCGGCGACGAGGACGACGCCGAGGACGCCTGAGCCGGACCCGGCCTAAAGCAAGTCTTCGGCGCGCTTGTAGGCGATCTGAAGCAGGTCGGCGCCGAACAGCGCCGTGAATACCGCCGCCGTCCAGCGCGTGAAGCGCGGCATCACCAGAAGCCCGGCGACGAAGCCGGCACTGATCCACATCCCCAGGCAATAGGGGCAGATCAACAGCTCGCCGATCGCCCGCCGCAAGCCCTCGCCCCGGGCCTGTTCGGAGACCTCGCCGGGACCGGCCTCGCCCTCGAAGCGCGTGAAGGGCGCTCTCAGGCCGCTCGTCACGCGGTCCTTTGAGATGAGCCGTGATGCCTTGTGGCTGGCGACCGTGATCAACGCCAGATCACCGGCGGGCACCCGGTCCGGGAGCTCGCGTCCCGAGCGATGAAACCAGTGTGCAAACGCCGCCGACAGCAGCGAGAACACGGTCATGAGCACCCGGTAGCTGCGCAGCGGCTTCTCCTCGCCCGGCGAATATCCGTCTTCTTTTAGTTGTTCTTCGATCAGTGCCATGGGCCGTCGGCTACCCGGGCCGTGGGAGAGGCTCACAAACGCCGGGCCCGCCCAGGTTGGATCTCCACTACAGCGTGCCGTTTGTTCGGAACGGTCACGGGTAGCCCTAAGCAGCGCGGTCCGGCAAGAAATTGCGAAAACTGCGCACCTTCTCTCTCCACACGGCGGACGGTGGCTCCAAAGCCGCCGTCTGTCGTGCGAAAAACCGTAGAACCCATCGCGAAAACCGTAGAACCATCGCGGCTAGGTCCGCGATCTTACGAGTCAGTGTTCGGCTCCAGGCACGCGCGGGTACGCCTCCTCTTAGGGAACAATTCGATTGCACGCGCACAGAGGAGGGAGAATGGCTCGCACCCGGACGGCATCTGATCAGTTGGTGGAGCGGCTGATCGAGTGGGGGATCGATGTGGTCTTCGGCCTGCCCGGGGACGGGATCAACGGCGTGATGGAGTCGCTTCGGACCCATCAGGACCGGATCCGCTTCATCCACGTCCGCCACGAGGAGACCGCGGCGCTCGCGGCCTGCGCCTACGGCAAGTTCACCGGGCGCCCCGCCGCCTGCCTGGCGACCGCGGCGCCGGGCGCCATTCATCTCATGAACGGCCTCTACGACGCGCGCATCGACCAGGCCCCCGTCGTGGCGATCACCGGCATGACCTATCACGACGTGATCGGCACGCACTACCTGCAGGACATCAATCACGACTTCGCGCTGCAGGACGCGTGCGTCTACAGCCAGCGCATCATGGGTGAGGCGCACGTCCTGAACGTGACCGACATGGCCGTCCGTTCGGCGATCGCCTATCGCGGACCGGCGGCGATCGCCTTTCCGATCGACATCCAGTCCGGCGAGGCGGTAACTGGTGACCGCTCGATCAAGAACATCGAGGGTCACTCCGCCGTGGCCGCCCTTGACAGCCGCCGAGTGCCGCCACCGGATCGGGTCGAGCATGCGGCGCGGGTCCTCTCCGGAGCGCAGCGCCCTCTGATCTTCATCGGCGCCGGCGCGCGTGGGGCCGGCGAGCAGGTGGAGCGCCTGGCGGAGAAGCTGGGTGCCCCCATTGTCAAGGCGATGCTCGGCAAGGACGCCGTACCCGATGACAGCCCCTACTGCTTGGGCGGCTATGCGCTGGTGGGCACGCGCCCGGCGCAGAGCGCGCTCAAGAGCTGTGACGCGATCCTGATCGTCGGCAGCTCGAGCCCCTACATCGAGTTCCTGCCTTCGCCCGGACAGGCGGTTGGCGTCCAGATCGACGACCGGCCCGAGCGGATCGGGCTGCGCTATCCCGCAGACGTCGGCCTGTGCGGCGACGCAGCGCTGACGCTCGAGGCGCTCGAGCCGCTGCTCGAACGGCGGCAGGATCGCTCGTTCTTGGAGCAGGCTCAGGCGGAGATGCGAGACTGGCGCGCACTGCAGGCCCAGCGCGCCGAACCGGGCGAGCCCCCGATCAAGCCGGACGCGATCCCCTACCACTTGGGCGAGGCGCTTGCCGACCGCGCGATCCTATGCGGTGATTCGGGCACGGTGACGACCTGGGCGGCTCGCACCGAGCTGCGTCGCGGTCAGCTGTTCTCGTTCAGCGGCACGATGTGCTCGATGATGGCCGCACTGCCATACGCGATCGGGGCCCAGGTGGCATATCCCGACCGCCAGGTGGTGGCGCTGACGGGCGACGGCTCGATGACGATGATGATGGGCGATCTGGCGACGCTGGCTCAGCACGCACTGCCCGTCAAGGTGATCGTCATGCGAAACGACGTGCTCGGCCTGATCAAGTGGGAGCAGATGGCATTCCTCGGTAACCCGCAGTACGGCGTCGAGCTGCAGGGCGTCGACTTCGTCAAGGTGGCCGAGGCCTGTGGCCTGCGCGGCATTCGGATCGAGGAGCCGGCGCGAGCAGGCGAGCAGCTGAACGACGCTCTGTCGATGGAGGGACCGGCGCTGATCGAAGCCGTGGTCGATCCCCACGACATGCCGATGACCCCGACGATCAACACCGAGCACGCCAAGGGCTTTGCCTGGGGGCTTGCCCGCGGCGAGCCCAACCGGGAGCAGATTGCGCTCACGATGTCGCGCGTGCTGGCCCAGGAGATGGAGTACGCCTCGAGCCCCGCCGGAGTGCTCACCCGGGCCAGGGAGCGGGTGGCCGACAAGCTGCCAGGTGGCGACGGCTCGGGCGAGCAGGAATAGTCCACTCATGACAGCTACACAGTCGCCCGCGGCCGACACTCAGTCGCTGGCGCGCGAGCTCTCGCTCAGCCTGCGAGGAGAGGTGCGCTTCTCCGCCGGGAGCCGGGCGCTGTACGCGAACGACGGCTCCGTTCACCGCCAGCTGCCGCTGGGTGTAGTCATCCCCCGCGACACCAATGACGTGATCGCCGGAGTCGAGGTGTGTCGCCGTCACGGCGCTCCGATCGGCGCCCGGGGCTGTGGCACCGGCCTCGCCGGCCAGACGGTCAACGAGGCCGTGATGTTCGACTTCTCCAAGTACATGAACAAGATCATCGAGCTCGACCCGGAGCGCCGCCTGGCGCGGGTTCAGCCGGGGGTGGTCCTTGACTGGCTGCGAGACGCGGCCGAGGAGCACGCCCTGACCTTCGGCCCCGATCCGGCCACCCACAGCCGCTGCACCCTCGGAGGGATGATCGGCAACAACTCGTGCGGAACCCACTCGATCATCGCCGGGGTCACAGCCGACAACATCGAGGCACTCGACGTCTTGCTCTACGACGGCACCCGGCTCACGCTGCCCAGCGCCGTCTCGGACGAGGAGCTCGAGCGCACTATCGCGGCCGGGGGTCGCCGGGGCGAGATCTACCGCCGGCTGCGCGAGCTCGCAGAGCACTTTGCAGGTCTGGTCCGGGAGCGCTATCCACAGATCCCGCGGCGGATCTCGGGCTACAACCTCGACCGGCTGCTGCCCGAGCGGGGGTTCAACCTGGCTGCGGCGTTCGTCGGGACGGAGGCCACCTGCGGCCTCGTTCTGGAGGCTGTCTGCAGGCTGATCCAAAGCCCTCAGTACCGCGCGCTGCTGGTTTTGGGATACGAGGACACGCCGACCGCCGCCGACCAGGTGCCAGAGATCATGGACTTCGGGCCGATCGGACTCGAGACGTTCGACCGCCAGCTGATCGTGAACGAGCTCAAGAAAGGCTTCAAGCGCAAGCCCGAGCTGATGCCGCCCGGCGACGCATGGCTGCTTGTGGAGTTCGGAGGCGACTCGCACGAGGAAGCGGACGAGCGCGGCCGACGGCTGCTCGACGCGCTCGACGGGCGCGGCCAAAAGCCGCATGTCGGCGCCCGGTTGTACTCGCCGGGAGCCTGGGAGATCCCCCACATCTGGCAGATTCGCGAGGGAGGCTGCACCCATTCGAAAGTACCCGGCGAGCACCCCGGCTGGGCAGGCTGGGAGGACGCCGCCGTGGCTCCCGAGAAGACAGGCGACTACCTGCGGGAGTTCCAGCGAGTGGTCGACGCGCACGGACTTCGAGTGGCGAGCTACTTCGGCCATGTTGGCCATGGCTGCCTGCACACCCGCCTCGACTTCGACTTCTCAACGGCCGAGGGTGTTCGCACCTACCGCCATTTCATGGAGGCTGCGGCCGACCTCGTTGTGCGCTACGGAGGGTCGCTGTCGGGCGAGCACGGCGATGGTCATTCCCGGGCCGAGCTGTTGCCGAAGATGTTCGGCCCGGAGTTGGTCGGAGCCTTTCGCGAGTTCAAGGCCATTTGGGACCCGGACTTCAAGATGAACCCTGGCAAGGTCGTTGACCCCTATCCGCTTGACACCCACCTCCGGATGGACCCCTCCTACACCACCCGAGCGGTCAAGACCCTGTTTTCCTACCCCGCCGATAACGGCAGCTTTACCAACGCGGCCGAGCGCTGCTTTGGCGTCGGCGCCTGCCGCAGCCAGGACGGCGTGATGTGCCCGAGCTACCAGGTCACGCTCGAGGAGGCGCATTCCACGCGGGGGCGTGCGCGGCTGCTGTTCGAGATGATGCGAAACGATTCGCCGCTCGACGGCGCCTGGCGAAACGAAGAAGTCAAGGACTCGCTTGACCTCTGTCTGGCCTGCAAAGCGTGCGTGAACGAGTGCCCGGTGCGGGTCGACATGGCCAGCTACAAGGCGGAGTTCCTCTCCCACTACTACAAGGGCCGCATCCGCCCCCGTCAGGCTTACGTGCTCGGGCTGATCCGATGGGAGGCCGAGCTCGCGGCGCGTGCGCCGAGGCTGGCGAACTTGCTCACGCAGCGCCAGCCGTTCGCCGGGCTCGGCAAGCGCCTGGCCGGCGTCGCTCCCGAGCGGCGGCTTCCGGCGTTCGCCCAGCGGACTTTCAAGCAGTGGTTCTCCGAGCGGCCCGCTCCCAACGGCGCCACTCGCCCCAAAGTGCTGCTGTGGCCGGATACCTTCAGCGACCACTTCCATCCCCACGTGGCGGTGGCGGCCACCGAGGTGCTCGAGGCGGCGGGGTTCCGCGTTGTGGTCCCGGAGCGTCCATTGTGCTGCGGGCGGCCGCTGTATGACTACGGCATGCTGCGTCTGGCACGGCGCTTGCTCCGCCGCACACTCGACGCCCTTCGCGAGGAGATCCACGCCGGAACGCCGGTGGTGGCGCTTGAGCCGAGCTGCGGTGCCGTGTTCCGCGACGAGCTCGTCAACATGCTTCCGGGTGACGAGGACGCACGGCGCCTGGCACGGCAGACATTCTCGCTCGGCGAGCTGCTAGCCAAGCACGCCGATCGGTGGGACATGCCCCGGCTTGAGTCCAAGGCACTGGTTCACTTCCACTGCCACCAGCGGGCCACGAGCGACACCGATTGCGACCGGGCGGTGCTGGACCGGCTGGGCCTCGACTACGAGGTGCTCGATGACGGCTGCTGCGGGCTCGCTGGTTCCTTCGGCTACGAACGCGGCGAGCGTTATGAGGTGTCGGTCAAAGCTGCGGAGCGCGTCCTGTTGCCCGCGGTGCGCAGCGCGTCTGAGCACACGCTGCTGATGACCGACGGCTTCAGCTGTCGCTGCCAGATCGAGCACGGCTCGGAGCGCAGCGCCCTGCACCTGGCCGAGGTCCTCCAGATGGCACTCCACGACGGACCGGCCGGACCGGCGGTGGGACCGCCGGAGCGCATCCGCGAGACGCAGCGGCTCTAGAGCTCAGCCGGAGAAGTGACACACGGCGACCATCAAGCCGGTGATCAAGAGCACCGCCAGGCCACAGGCGCGTCAGGTCATGGCTCTGACAACGGCTCCGGAGTGGGCATGAAAGCCCTGAAATGAAACCGGTGCGGATCGGTTGCTCGGGATGGAACTACGACGACTGGCGCGGCAGGTTCTATCCCCAACGCGAGCCCCGGCGTCGCTGGCTGGAGCTTTACGCGGAGCGCTTCGACACGGTGGAGGTCAACGCCACCTTCTACCGGCTGCCGACGCGTAAGGCGACTGCCGCTTGGGCGGCGGGGTCCCCGGACGGCTTCAGTTTTGCGGTCAAGGCCAGTCGCTATCTGACGCACGTGCGGCGGCTGGCCGATGCGCGCGAGGGAATCGCGCTGTTCTATGAGCGCCTGGAGCCGCTGATCACTGCCGGCCGTCTCGGTCCGGTGCTCTGGCAGCTGCCCGAGCAGTTCCACCGCGACGACGAGCGCCTTGGCGAATGGCTCGAGGCGCTCCCGGCGGGTCAGCACACGATCGAGTTCCGTCACGAGAGCTGGTTCGCCAAGCCGGTCATGGATGCCCTGCGGGCTCGCGGAGTGGCGCTCACGATCGGCGATCATCCCACGCGGCCGTTCCAGAGCACCGAGGCCACCGCCGGCTGGCGCTACGTTCGCTTCCACTACGGGGCGCGGGGGCGCGGGGGAAACTATTCGGCTACGGAACTCGAGCACTGGGCGCGGCGGATCGCCGCCTGGCGGCGTTCGCACGAGGTCTGGGCATACTTCAACAACGATTGGCGCGCCTATGCCCCGGCGAACGCCAAGCTCTTGCGCGCGCGGCTGACGAGGATCTGAGCCGTGCTAGAACACCGGCCATGATCACGTGCGTGGTCGAGATACCCAAGGGCTCGCGCAACAAGTACGAGTATGACCCCGACTCGGGCGTGATCAAGCTCGACCGCTTTCTGTCCTCGTCGGTGGTCTATCCCACCGACTACGGCTTCATCCCGGAGACGCTGGCCCCGGACGGCGACACGCTCGACGCCCTGATCTGCGTCTCGGAGCCCACTTTTCCCGGTTGCGTCGTGGACTGCGAGCCGATCGGCCTATTCGAGATGGAGGACGAGAAGGGGATGGACTCCAAGGTGGTGGCGGTCCCCTGCGACGATCCCGGCTGGAACACGCTCGAGCGGCTGGACGACCTCCCTGGCGCGCTGCGCAACGAGATCTCCCACTTTTTTGCTATCTACAAAGATCTCGAACCGGGGAAGGAGTCGATCGTCAAGGGCTGGCGCGACTGCGACGCTGCCCACGAGGAGATCGAGGCCGCGCGCGAGCGCTACCGGCAGGACGGCAGTAACTAGATCCGAGCGGTTATCGGGGTAGCGCCGGGCGCGGTTATCCGGGTAGCGCCGGGGCTAGTACCGACGCCGCACTCGCCGCATCCCGTGTCCCGGGGCGGCGATTATCGCTGCGATGATCGCCCCTGCGATCAGGTAAACCACGGCAGCGATTCCCCAGTTGAGGCTGAGCTTCGCGCGCGCACCCTTGGGGCTGAAGATGTCGTTGAACGGGCTGGCGAAGAATTTCGCCGCATCGTGGATCGCCTTGACGATGCTGTTCGAGCCGTTGGCCTTGACGTCATACAGGATGATCGCCAGCACGATCAGCAAGAAGACCAGCCCGGCCACCGTGCGCACCAGGCGAGCGATCAGCACAAACAGCGATCCGACCGCGGCCGTGCCCGCGGCCGCGGCGCCGCCGACGGCTCCGCCGCCGGCCCCGGGGGCTGCTGTTCTGCGGGGGGCGGCCGTGCGCCGCTCTGCTGCCGGCGCGCCGTCTGCGGCTGCGGGCTCGCCTGCTGCCGGCGCGGCCGTTGCGGTTGCGGACTCATCGGCTGCCGCCGGGGTCCCAGCCGTCGCGGGCTCGTCAGCTCGTGCCATTCTCCGTCTGAACATACGAATCCCTCCGGATCTCCCTAGTCTCTGGCTAGGAGCTACCACCCTCGGCGTTCTGCAAAACACGTACCCGGCTACGTGCGGGCCGGGGGGAATCGGCCAACTCCGGAGCTATTCCCAGCTCTCGAACGAGTGTGAAAAAGGCCTCGGCGTAGGGGGAAGGGCGCATGCGCTCGTGGAGCTCGCGCCAATCGATCTGCTCTCGCAGCGCGCGGGCGATTCCGAGCAACGGGCTGAAGTTCAGCGAGTGCTCGTCGAGCGCGCAGAGCTTGGTGGCCAGCATGTCCTCAAGCGCCATCACCGGCGTGGCCACGGCCATGACCGGCATCGTCTCGGCGCGCGCCAGGACCTCGTCGTTCATTTCCATCCCGGCCGGGTGAAAGATCAGATCGATCATCACCTCGCCGTGCCAGGCCTTGAACAGCCACTCCTCCGGCGGCCTCTCGGTACGCATGCCGACAGCAGCGAGCGCTTCGAGAGCTCGTTCGGCGTCGGGCGGCTTGACCATCACGTCCAGATCGTTCTGGGGTTGCGGGCCCCCTCTAGCCCAGGCCGCGAAGCTTCCGCCGAGGACGAACGGTATGTCGGCATCGCGCAGTGTCGCCACCGCCAGACGCAAGACATCGCCGATCGATCGAAACGACTGGTAGTGACTCACCGAACTGAGCTACCCGCCGCGCATGGGCACTAACGGCACCGGGTAGCCGTTCCCGACATGGATCGCGACGGAGATCTCAGCCGCGCGGAGCGCGAGAGCAAGCTGCGCGTCGCCGCCGCCGGCGACCTGCACTGCTGCCAGGAGCGTCGCGAAGCGATCACTATCGGGCTCCAGGAACTCTCGGGCACCGCCGACCTCGTGCTGCTGTGCGGCGATCTGACGACGCACGGCGAACCGGAGGAGGCCGCCGTCTTGGCCGATTCCTGCCGGTCGCTTCAAATGCCGGTGTTCGCCGTGCTCGGCAACCACGACTGGCACGCCAACCGCCGGGATGAGGTGGTCGCCGCACTCGAGGCCGGGGGCATCCGCGTGCTGGACCGCGGCTGGGCGATCTGCGAGCTGTCGGGCGTCCAGGTGGGCGTCGTCGGCACCAAGGGCTTCGTGGGCGGGTTTCCGGGCTCGCACCTGCCGGACTTCGGGGAACCGCTGCTCAGGACCGTCTACCAGGAGACCTCGCGCGAGGTGCAGGGGCTCGACCGGGGCCTGCGGGAGATAGCGCTCTGCCAAGTGCGAATCGCGATGCTCCACTACGCGCCGACGAGCGCCACGATCGAGGGTGAGTCGCCGGGCATCTGGGCTTTCCTGGGCACCGACCGGCTGGCGGCGCCGATCGCCGAGCACGAGCCCGATCTCGTGCTCCACGGCCATGCTCACGCCGGCAGCTTCGAGGGCCTGATCGGCGAGGTCCCGGTCTACAACGTCTCGGTTCCGGTCATCGGTCGCGAATTCTGGCTATTCGAGCTGGAGGCCGGCGGCGTTCCGCGCACGCCGATCCACTGACTGCGGGACGGCTCCGGCCTAGGCGTCGTCCAGCCGTTTGTCCTCTGCGGCCGTCACCCCCAGGACGCCGTCGACATCATCCAGCTCACTTGCCAGCGTGCTGAGCGAGCCGACGCCCCGGACCTCGAGCCGGACGGTCACGTTCCGCTCGCCGTCGCCATCCCGTCGGCTCGTGCGCTCGACGGCGACGTCTGAGACGGCGAAGCCGTGCTCGCCGACGCGGCTCATCAAGTCGCGGAGAACCCCCTGACCGTCTCGGTAGGTGAGCCGCAACCGCGAGGCGGAGAACCGGGACCGGGGGAGCATCTGCTCGACGAACGGATACGCCGTGGAGACGAGCAGGTAGATCAGCGTCGTGGCCACCGCGAGCAGCGGCAGGTCCCCGCCCGCGGCCATACCCACGGCAGCGGTGGTCCACACGCCGGACGCCGTGGTCAGCCCCCGCACGGCGTCTCGGCGGACGAAGATAACGCCGCCGCCGATGAAGCCGATTCCAGAGACGATCTGCGCGGCGACTCGCGAGGGATCAAGCGTCGAGTGCCGGCCTAGAACGTCTGCGAACCCGTACGCGCTGACGAGCATGAACAGCGCCGAGCCGGTGCCGACGAGCGCATATGTCCGCAGGCCGGCGCTCTTCTGACGAACCTCTCGCTCAATCCCGATAACCGAGGAGAGACCGAGTGCCACTCCGAGCCGCCAGACCAGATCGAGTTCGTGTACCGGGGGCAACGAGCCTCCTCTTTACGTCCTCGACCAGCCCAACATCAAGGCAGGCGGCCGAGTGCGATGATCATGGTCAATAAGTACCCACCGCGGGTCAAAAGCATCAGTCTGGGATGAGCCACCGCGGGCGAAGAGGATCAGTCTGGATGAGCGCGCACAGTGACATCACCGATCAAACGCTGAGACGCCTGGCGGACCTCCAGGCCGATGGCGCAAGGGTCCTGAGTGTCTATGTGGACCTCGATCCCCAGCGGTTCGCAACCCCGCCCGCCCGCGCAAGCGAGATCCGCTCCCTGCTCGACGATGCCAGGCGCCAGATCGACTCGGGCCAGCGCGATCATGACGAGCGGGAGCAGCTGCGCTCCGACCTGGACCGGGTCGGCGCGCATCTCCAGGACGGCACGTTCGCGCGCGGAGCGCGCGGTTACGCCGTGTTCTGCTGCTCGTCCCTCGACCTGTTCGAGACGCTCTCGCTGCCGGAGCCGGTGGAGGGCTCAGTAACCATCGACGACGCCCCGTTCATCGTGCCTTTGTTCGAGACCCGGTCATCCGGTCGCTGGTGCGTCGCGCTCGTGAACAGCCGGCTGACGAGGGTTCTGAGGGGCTCGGCCAGCGAGCTGACTGAGACGCTTTCATTTGGAGACAGCGTCCACGGACGGCACTCGCAAGGCGGCTGGTCGCAGGCCCGCTACTCGCGCTCGGTTGAGCACGACGTGGACGAGCACCTGCGCCGCACGGCGAGGACGCTGCTGATCCTTTTCCGCCGGCGGCCGTTCGGCTCGCTGCTGCTGGCGGTCCCGGAGGAGCTGCGCCACCGATTGGAAGCCGCTTTGCATTCGTACGTGACCGGTGCGCTTGCCGGCTACTTTGACCTCGACATCGAGGATGCGACGCTTGACGAAGTTCGGGCCAAGGCCGGCGCCGTGATCCGCGAGCACGATGCGCAGCACGTGCACGCTCGGCTCGAGCAGCTGCGGGCCGCGCTCGGATCGGCCGGCCGCGCCGCGGCCGGAGCCGAGCAAGTGTTCTTGAGCCTGCAGGAAAGGCGCGTCGAGACGTTGCTGTACACCACCGGTCAGCCGCTTCGCGGCTCGGTCTGCGCTCAGTGCGGATTTATGCAGGCGGAGGGCGGAACGTGTCCCCTCGACGGCACTCAGCTCGAACAGCGCGACGACCTGCTGGAGCTCGCTACACGCGCTGCCCTCGCGCAAGATGCCGAGGTTCTTCCGGTGGAGTCTCCGGATCTCGGGCCGCTCGGCGGGATCGCTGCTCTGCTGCGCTTTTAGTCGTCCCGCTCGGGTGCCCGCAAAGGGCCAGGCTGAGCCGATCGCTTACCGACGACGGTTGTCCGCTACGACGACCCGCAGCATCTCGCCGTCGCCGTCCGGCTCCACCGTGACCTCGTCGGCCAAGCGCGCCAGTCTCGAGGAATGGGCGGCCTCCGCCCGTAGCTGCTTGGAGCTTCCGTCCCGGAACTTGCCGATCACGAGCTCCATCCAGCGCCTTCCAGCGGCGATCGAGAAGCCGATCCCCGGACTCGAGGCCGCCGACCGGGCGTGGTCAGTGATTGCATCGATCACGGCGTAGAGGTCGGAGTAGCGGTCGAGCGAGAAATGGGCCCGGGCGGCCACGGCCCGCGCCATCCGGCCCAAAACGCCGCCCAGCAGCTCATGCGAGGAGAGCTTCACCACCACCTCACCGCCGAGCTGCGAGGGCCATTCCTGCACCAGATCCTCGTCGCCGCCCTCGGGACGCGCCTCGATCCGGGCGTCAAATGACATCCTGACCTCGGTGCCACCGTCAGCCGGGGTGATGAACTCGGTCCGATCGCTGAGGGCACTCATCACCGCCATTCCGACCGCCATACGGTCGCGCTTGGTGGCTACGCGGTGAATGCCGGTCCCGTGGTCGCGTACGGCCACGTCGATTCGGTCCGGCCTCAGCTCGAACTCCACGATCAGCGGACCCACGCCGCCTTCGTATGCATGTATGACTACGTTGTTTGACGCCTCGCTGACTGCTGTCTTGAGGTCATCGAGCAGCTCGGCGTCGAGGTCGAGCGTTTCGGCGACACCCGAGAGCATGCCTCGCACCAGCGTGACTGACTCAGGTCGGCTTTCCAACTCCAGCCGCACTGTCGGGATCCTTTCGGTCACTGTCTTGCTGAATGTCGCCTTCCCGGCGTCCGAGAAGGCCAAACGCAGCGATGAGGCGCCAGCGACGGTCGCGACCAGACCTGACGGCCACCGGCTCTGCGAGCACCGCGGAGCGCTCGCCCGGCACGGCGGCGAGTGTGACGCGTCCCGCCCGCCCCCGGCAGCGGCAAGCGCGCCCGGCAGGATTCGAACCTGCGGCCTCTGCCTCCGGAGGGCAGCGCTCTATCCACTGAGCTACAGGCGCTGGGCGGTCAAGCCTAGCGCCTCAGAGGGGCGAACACATGTTCGTCCAGCCCTCTCGGTACGGTCGCCTCGTGCTCACAATTCAACGCGGTAACGCAGCCGAAGCGGCCGTATTGGCAGCGCTTGTGCGCACCGGCATAACCGCCTTGGTGCCGTTCGGCCAGGGTCTGGCCTTTGACCTCGCGGCTGTAGTGCCCCCAGACGGCGCCATGATCCGGATCCAGGTGAAGGCGGGCCGGCTTCGGAAGGGCTGCGTCGAATTCAACACGTGCAGCACGGATCACGGTTCGGGCCGGCGCCTTTATACGGGCCGCGCTGAGGTCATCGCAGTGCGTGTCACCGATCCCGAACGGCTTTTCATGGTTCCCGTTGAGATGTGCCCGACGTCGAAGGGGTATCTGCGGCTGGATCAACCTCGCAACAACCAACGTCGCCGCATCCGCCTCGCCGCCGACTACGAGTTCGAATCCTGGGTTCGAGCGCTCGGCCCGGGTCTCGACTGACAGACTCATACTCCATGGATCTGTCGGTCTTCTTCGCCGGCACCGGCGGCTCGCTCCCGACCGCCCGCCGCGGGCTGCCGGCGCTGCTCGTGCGTCGCGGCGGCGATCGGATCCTGTTCGATTGCGGTGAGGGCACGCAGCGCCAGCTCGTCGGCTCGGTCGGCCTGACCGAGCTTTCGGCCGTGTTCCTCACCCACTACCACGCCGATCACTGGCTGGGGCTTCCGGGGCTGCTGAAGACCTTCGACCTTCGGGGCCGCGAGCGCCCGCTACGGATCGCCGGACCACGCGGACTGCGTGAGCTGCTGGCACTTGCCCTGCGGGCCGCGGGACGAGTCCGCTTCGAGCTGGAGCTGGTGGAGCTGGAGCCCGGCGACGCACTGAGCGCCGCCGGCTACAACATCGCCGCCTTCCCGGTGGCCCACCGCGGTCTGGCCCTGGGCTACGTCCTGTTCGAGGACGAGCGACCGGGTGAGTTTGACCCTGAAGCTGCAGTGCGCCTGGGCCTGACGGCGGGACCAGAGTTCGGCCGTCTGCAACGCGGCGAAACAGTCAAGGGCGTGACCCCAGAGCAGGTTTTGGGCGCGCCCCGGCCGGGGCGCAAGCTGGTGATCGGCGGCGACACCGGGCCGTGCGAGACGTTGCGCGTGGCCTCCCACCGCGCCGACCTGCTGATCCACGAGGCGACATTCGCCGAGGACGAGCGCGAACGCGCCGCTGAGACCGGGCACTCGACCGCCGCCCAGGCGGCCACGATCGCTCGCGAGGCCGAGGTCACGATGCTGGCCCTGACGCACTTCTCCACCCGCTATCCCGTCGCCGTCCTGAGGGACGAGGCCCGGGCGATCTTTCCCCGCACGCAGCTGCCGCGCGACTTCGACACGATCGAGCTCCCGTTCCCGGAGCGCGGCGAGCCGGAGCTGATTCGCTGGGATGGACGGATCGCGGAGCCACAGCTGACCGCGGGGGAGACCGGCTGAGCACCCGGCGCCGGCATGGCGCAATCAGCGCCACCTCGCTGGAGCAAGTGGAGACGGCACGGATGGTGGCCACCCGGCTGCAGCGAGACGATCTTGGAGAACTGGCGCGGTTGCTGGGTGATCCCCGCGTGGCCAAGATGCTCACGCCCACCGGCCGGCCGCTCGACGAGCGAGAGGTGCTCGCCGGCTTGGACGAGAAGCTCCATCATTGGGAGGACTTCGGCTTCGGCATGTGGCTGCTTCGGGATCGCTCGACGGGCGAGTTCGTGGGCCGCGGCGGCCTCCAGCACACGTGGGCCACCGGGGAGGCCGAGGTAGAGGCCGGGTGGGCGATCGTGCCGGACGCGGACCAGCCCACCCCTCCCGCTACAGGTTTCGCACGCGTCCGCGTTCGGATTTCGCAGCAAACCCGGTGCGCGGCCGGCCGCTTGGCCACATAAGCGTCCCTACGACGCTTATGTGGCCACGGCGCGGTGGGGCCGTTGGGTTTGCTGCGTTTTCCGGACCGCCGCGACCCGGACCGCGCGTCAAGGCTCACGAACCGCAGCACTGCCACGACCCGTGCGGAAACGCCCCGAACCGCGGCGATGCCAGCCTGACGAATGCGGGCGACCTGTCGCGGGGCAGCCATCCGCGCGCCGCAACGCAACTCCTTCGGACTCAACGCTGCCGCCGACCCCGTTGCTACGCTCATCGAGCGTCAACTCCTTTAACCCGGTCCCGCGAGGCCAGGAAGGAAAAGGTTGCAAGCCACCACGGTCGTCCTCGATCGCGAGCACATGCGCCGCACGCTGGTGCGGATCGCTCACGAGATCGTCGAAAAGAATCCGGATCGGCCGATCGCGCTTGCGGGCATCCATCGCCGGGGCGCGATTCTCGCCCAGCGAGTGCATGCCTTGACCAGCGAGCTGCTCGCGGCCGACGTGCCGCTCGGCGACCTCGACATCTCCTTCTACCGGGACGACTTTGCGTTCCGGCCGAGCGCTCCGGTGGTACACGCGTCGCACCTTGACTTTCAGATCGGGGAGCGCACGATCGTCATCGTCGACGACGTCCTCTACACGGGGCGGACGGTGCGCGCCGCGATCGACGCCATCTTCGACTACGGCCGCCCCGCGCGCGTCCAGCTGGCGGTGATGGTCGACAGGGGTCATCGCGAACTGCCCATCCGTCCCGACTATGTCGGCAAGAACATCCCCACCTCTCAGGATCAGCGCGTGAACGTGCGCGTCGAGGAGGTCGACGGGGTGGACGAGGTGACGATCAGCCCCGCGGGCCAACCGAATCGAGCGGCGGCATGAACGGATCGCTGGGCAAGCATCTGCTGTCGATCGACGACCTCGGCCGTCAAGGGATCGAGCGCATCCTCGACCGCGCCGAATCGTTCGCCGAGGTCTCGGGGCGCGAGATCAAGAAGGTCCCGGCCCTGCGCGGGCGCACCGTCGTCAACCTCTTCTACGAAGCCTCGACGCGCACCAGCTCGAGCTTTGAGCTCGCCGCCAAGCGTCTGAGCGCGGACGTGGTCAACGTCCGCTCGGCGGGCTCGAGTGTCGACAAGGGCGAATCGCTCAAGGACACCGTTCAGACAATGTCGGCCTACGACCCGGCGGCGATCGTCATCCGCTCGCCGCACGTAGGCGCGGCGCAGCTCGTCGCGGCGTGGACGCCGGCGTCGGTGATCAATGCCGGCGATGGCAAGCACGAGCATCCGACCCAGGCTCTGCTAGACGCCTTCACGCTGCGCCGGCGGCTGGGGTCGCTGTCCGGGACCCGCATCTGGATCGTGGGCGACGTGCTGCACTCGCGCGTTGCCCGCTCGAACATCCTCGCCCTCCAGCGGATGGGCGCCGAGGTCACGGTCTGCGGACCGCCCACGCTGATCCCGCGCGCCATCGAGGCCCTCGGGTGCCGGTCGACATTCACGCTCGAAGACCTGCACGAGGCCGACGTGGTCTACGTGCTGCGCATGCAACGGGAGCGGATGCACGACTCGTTCGTCCCTTCGCTGCGCGAATACGCCCAGCGCTACCAGATCAGCGCGTCTCGGCTGCGTCCCGGTCAGTTGCTGATGCACCCCGGCCCGGTCAACCGGGGCATCGAGCTGTCCGCCGACGCGATCGACTCGCCCCAGGCGCTGATCGGCGATCAGGTCAAGGCGGGCATCGCGGTGCGCATGGCCGTGCTCTACGAGCTGCTGGTCCCCTCGCCGGCGTTGCAGGCGGTGGCCTAGCGATGCGGCCGGGAGCGAGCGCAGCGAGTGGTCTCTTCGTGTGCGACGGCCAGCCCGCCGCCCTCCTGGTTCGCGGCGCGCACGTGCTCGACCCGCGCGCGGGCCTCGACGAGCAGCGCGACATCGTGATCCGCGACGGGCACATCGCCGAGCTGGGGGCACCCGGCTCGCTCAGCGCCCCCGACGGCGGCGCGCTGGTGGACGCTGGCGGCAAGTATCTGTTTCCGGCGTTCGTCGACCCGCACGTGCATCTCCGCAGTCCGGGACAGGAGTACAAGGAGGACATTGCGAGTGGCACCGCGGCCGCCGCCGCCGGCGGCTTCTGCGCGCTGATCGCCATGCCCAACACCGATCCCGCGGTCGACGACGCGGCTGTGCTTCGCTCGCTGACCGACACCGCCCGGTCCGAGGCGCGCGTGCCGGTGGGCTTCCTGGCGGCGATCACACGCGGGCTGGACGGCCAAGACTTGACGGAGATGGCAGCGCTCCGCGACGCCGGGGCGCTTGGCTTCACCGACGACGGCAGGCCGGTCGTTTCCGCCGGGATCCTGCGCAAGGCGCTCCAGTACCAGCGGCTGGCCGGCGGGGTGATCGCCCTACACGAGGAGGACCCGGCCCTGTCCGCCGACGGCGTCATGCACGAGGGCGCGGTGTCGGCCCGGCTCGGGCTGGCGGGGATCCCGCCGCTGTCCGAGTCGACGATGATCGCCCGCGACGGCGCGCTCGCAAGCTACGAGGACGCACGCGTGCACTTCCAGCACCTGTCGGCGGTGGAGTCGATCGAGGCGCTGCGGGCGGCGAAGGAGGCGGACGCCCCGGTCAGCGCCGAGGTCACGCCCCACCACCTGACGCTCACCGACGACCTCGTGCGCACGCTCGACAGCCGCTTCAAGATGAACCCGCCGCTGCGGACGGAGTCGGACCGCCGGGCGCTGGTGGAGGCGCTGCGCAGCGGGCTGATCGACTGCGTGGCCACAGACCACGCGCCGCACGCCAAGCACGAGAAGGAGGTGCCGTTTGAGCAGGCGCCGATGGGGACGATCGGGCTGGAGACGGCGTTCGCGGGCCTGTTCACCGAGCTCGTGCTGCCGGGAGAGCTCGAGTTGGCCACCGTGGTGGAACGGATGACCGCGGGTGGCCGGCTGTTCGGGTTGCCCACACCCAGAGTCGCGCCGGGCGAGCGAGCCAACGTGACGCTCGTCGATCTCGACTCCAAGTGGGAGGTGGGCGCGCGGGGCTATGCCAGCCGCTCCGAGAACTGCTGCTTTCACGGCCGTACCCTCCACGGCCGGGTGGTACTGACGGTCGCGGCGGGGACGGTCGCCTTCCGGGCACCGCTGTTGACCGAGGCCAGCGCGCTCGCGAGATGAGCGCTACTGCCACGGCGTACGTCCTGCTCGAGGACGGGAGGCGTTTCGACGGCCTGGCCTGCGCCGCCCCTACGCAGGCTGCGGTGGGGGAGATCGTCTTCACCACGGCGATGTCCGGCTATCAGGAGGCGATGACCGATCCCAGCTACGCCGGCCAGCTGATCGCCTTCACTTTCCCGCAGGTCGGCAACTATGGGGCCTCGACCGAGGCCATGGAGTCGGACCGGGTACACGCGCGGGCGGCGATCATGCGCGCGGCCGTCGATCGCGAGGACGCCCCGGGCGCCGAACGGGGCTGGCTCTCGTGGCTGGCCGACTGCGGCGTACCCGCGATCACCGAGGTGGACACCAGAGCGCTGGTGCGGCACATCAGGGAGCACGGCGCGATGCGAGGCGGCGTGTTCAGCGCGCAGCTGACAGAGCACGAGGCATTGGAGCTGCTGCGCGCCGAGCAGCCGATGGCTGGCAGGGATCTGGTGCGCGGGGTCACAACCCCCGAGCGCGCCGTGCTGAAGCCTTCGCCTGAAATCGTCACCGGAGGTCCTCGGATCGCGATGGTCGACACCGGCGTGAAGCGCTCGATCCTCCACAACCTGCTCGGCCGGGGGGCGACCATCGAGCTCCAGCCGTGCACAGCCAGCGCCGAGGAGCTTTTGGCGGGAGACCCGGACGCGATCTTCCTGGCCAATGGCCCCGGCGATCCCGCAGCGCTCGACTACGTCGTCGAGACCGTCAGGCAACTCGTCGGCCAGCGGCCCGTGTACGGCATCTGCCTCGGCCACCAGCTGCTGTGTCGCGCCGTGGGGCTCGAGACCTACAAGCTGCCGTTCGGCCACCACGGCGCCAATCACCCGGTCAAGGACCTCACGACCGGCCGCATCGAGATCACCTCCCAGAACCATGGCTTCGCCGTGCTGGGCCCGTCCGGCCAGCCGACGATCGACCGCGATGAGGCGGTGCGCTGGGAGACCGACTACGGCGCCGCCGAGCTCAGCCATATAAACCTCTACGACCGCACCGTCGAGGGGCTGCGGCTGCGCGACGTTCCCGGCGCCACCGTCCAGTATCACCCCGAGGCCGGACCCGGACCTCACGACGCGCTGTATCTGTTCGACCGCTTCATCGAGGAAATAAAAGGGGGCCGTCCCGCAGCAGCGGGACCGGCCCCCCGTTTTTCGTCTCGTGAGACTGGAGGTCGAACAGGATCTCTGTACGCGGGGCTGGAGGCCCCGCGGAGGTGACCCGGAATGCCGCGTAGGGACGACCTGCACAAGATCCTCCTGATCGGCTCGGGCCCGATCGTCATCGGCCAGGCGGCGGAGTTCGACTACTCGGGCACACAGGCCTGCCGCGTGCTGATGGAAGAGGGCTACGAGGTGGTGCTCGTCAACTCCAACCCGGCGACGATCATGACCGACCCGGAGGTGGCCACGACGACATATGTCGAGCCGCTGCTGCCGGGCCCCCTGACGCAGGTCATCGAGCGAGAGCGCCCGGACGCGCTGCTGCCGACGCTCGGCGGCCAGACCGCACTCAATCTGAGCAAGGAGCTGCACGAGCTGGGGGTGCTCGAGCGCTTCGGGGTGGAGCTGATCGGCGCCAATTACGAGGCGATCGACCGCGCCGAGGACCGCGAGCGGTTCCGGGAGACGATGACGGCCGCCGGGCTGCGCGTGCCGCGCTCGGACATCGCCCACGGCATCGAGGAGGCGCGGACGGCGGTCGATCGGATCGGGCTGCCGTTCATTGTCCGCCCGGCGTTCACGCTTGGCGGGACCGGCGGCGGTGTCGTGCGCTCCGAAGACGAGCTTCAGCGCGTAGTAGGTCGCGGGCTGAGCGCCTCGCCGATCGGCCAGGTGCTGCTCGAGGAGTCCGTGCTCGGGTGGGGCGAGTTCGAGCTCGAGGTGATGCGCGACGGCGCCGACAACGTGGTGATCGTGTGCTCGATCGAGAACCTCGACCCGATGGGGGTGCACACCGGCGACAGCGTGTGCGTGGCGCCGCAGCAGACCCTCACCGACCGCCAGTACCAGCGCCTGCGCGATCAGGCGATCGCGGTAATCCGGGCGGTGGGAGTGGAGACCGGTGGCTCGAACGTGCAGTTTGCGGTCAGCCCTGAGGACGACGAGATCGTGGTCATCGAGATGAACCCCCGGGTCTCGCGCTCCAGCGCGCTGGCCAGCAAGGCCACCGGCTTTCCGATCGCCAAGATCGCTGCGCGGCTGGCGGTGGGATACACGCTGCAGGAGATCCCCAACGACATCACCAGGGCCACACCGGCGAGCTTCGAGCCGGCGATCGACTACTGCGTGGTCAAGTGGCCGCGCTTCGCGTTCGAGAAGTTTCCCGGCGCCGAAGCCGGCCTCACCACCCACATGAAGTCGGTGGGCGAGGCGATGGCCATCGGCCGTACGTTCAAGCAGGCGTTCGCCAAGGCGCTGCGCTCGCGCGAGCTTGACTCCAAGCCCACCTTCCCCGCCGAGCGCGAGGCGCTGATGCGCTCGCTCGAGCGGCCGGGAGCCGAGCGCTTCGACCGCGTGCTGGAGGCCCTGCGGCGCGGCGCGACCGTGGAGGAGGTCCACGCTTTGACCTCGATTGACCGCTGGTTCTTGAACGAGCTCGCCGAGCTGGTCGCCGATCCCGAGGCGCCTTTCGCCGGCGAGCGCACCTACAGGTCGGTCGACACGTGCGCGGCCGAGTTCGCCGCGCGCACTCCGTACTTCTACTCGGCCTGGGAGCGTGGGCCCGGCGAGACGGAGACAGGCGGCTCCTCGGAGAGGCCGAGCGTCGTGATCCTGGGCTCCGGCCCCAACCGCATCGGGCAGGGGATCGAGTTCGACTACTGCTGCGTGCACGCGGCGCAGACCGTCAGGGAGCTGGGGCGCGATGCGGTGATGATCAACTGCAACCCGGAGACCGTCTCCACGGACTACGACACCTCCGATCGGCTTTATTTCGAGCCGCTGACCCTGGAGGACGTGCTCGGCGTGTGCAGGGCTGAGCCGCGGTTGGAGGGAGCGGTGGTCCAATTCGGGGGACAGACGCCGCTGAAGCTGGCCGAGGGGCTGCACGCGGCGGGGGTCCCGATCCTTGGGACCGGCATCGAGGCCATCGACCTAGCCGAAGAGCGCTCCCGGTTCGGCCAGCTGCTGGACGGGCTGGGCTACAAGGCGCCGCCGTACGCCACCGCGCGCTCGGCGAACGAGGCGCCCGCGCGTGCGGCCGAGGTCGGATTTCCGCTGCTGGTCAGGCCCAGCTACGTGCTCGGCGGACGGGCCATGGAGATCGTCTACGACCAGGCCGGGCTGAGCGAATATCTCGATCGCGTAGAAACCGAGGCCGGCCGCGCGATCTACCTCGACCGTTTCCTGGAGGACTCGATCGAGGTCGACGTCGACGCGCTGTGCGACGGCCGCACGGTCTGGATCGCGGGCATCATGCAGCACGTGGAGGAGGCCGGGATCCACTCCGGCGACTCCGCCTGCGTGCTGCCGCCGCACGCCATCGGCGAGGAGATGCTCGAGCAGATCCGCTCCCAGACGGCCGGCATCGCGCTGGCGCTGGGCGTGGTCGGGCTGCTGAACGTCCAGTTCGCGATTCACGGCGACAGCCTCTACGTGCTCGAGGCGAACCCTCGGGCGTCGCGCACCGTGCCGTTCGTCTCAAAGGCCGTCGGGTTGCCGATCGCCAAGCTGGCCTGCCGCCTGTTGCTCGGCGCGAGCATCGACGAGCTCGGGCTGCCCGCTGCGACAAGCAACGGTCACGTTTGCGTCAAGGAGGTGGTGCTGCCATTCGACCGCTTCGCGGGAGCCGACTCGTTGCTGGGACCAGAGATGCGCTCCACGGGTGAGGTGATGGGCATCGCCGCCGATTTCCCCACGGCCTTCGCCAAGGCACAAGCCGCCGCCGGGTCGAAGCTGCCGTTGTCGGGCACGGTCTTCATCACCGTGGCCGACGGCGACAAGCCTGCGGCCACGGGCGTTGCCAGCATGCTGCACGACCTGGGCTTCACCATCATCGCCACGCGCGGCACCGCGCAGGCGATCCGCAAGATGGGAATCCCGGTGGAGACGATCAACAAGATCGGGGAGGGCTCACCGCACGTGGTGGACTGGATCGAGCGGGGTGCGGTGGAGCTGGTCATCAACACTCCTGTCGGCACGGGGGCCCGCGCCGACGGCTGGGAGATCCGCTCCGCCGCGGTCTCCAGGCGAATCCCGTGCATCACGACGATGGCCGGCGGCATGGCGGCCGCGCGGGCGATCGCCGCCGCCCGCCGCGGGGAGCCGGACGTGGTCTCGCTACAGGAGGTTCACGGCCGCGCGCGGGACGCCGGGACCCCGGCCCATGCTTGACGCGCCGTACGTGAGACCAGGATCTCCGTCCGTTGCCGAGCAGCGCCAGCTGGCGCCCTTTGGGCGCCGCGCTGCTCCGGTGAGCGCCCGCGAGCGCTTCGGGCCGTACGTGGTTCTCCACTGCGAGGACCGCATCGGGCCGCGCCCGCAGCCCGGCCAGTTCTACATGCTCTCCTCGGCGAAGCGCTGGGGTGGGGGAGAAGGAGAGCGGCCGTTCTTGCCGCGCGCCTTCAGCGTGCTGCGCGCCGCCGGAGGCGAGCTGCAGTTCCTGGTCGATGACGTCGGCCCCGGGACACGGAGGCTGTCCGAGCTGCGGGCGGGGGACGAGCTTTTGATCGTCGGCCCGCTGGGTCGCGGGTTCCGCGCGCCGGGCGAGGAGCGCCGCCCGCTGCTGGTCGGCGGCGGCGTGGGCATCGCGCCGCTTGCCATCTGGCAGGACCGGCTCGGCGGCGAGGCCATGGCGCTGCTCGGCTTTCGCGACTCCTCGTACGCGCGGGCGGCAGCCCTTCTGTCCCGCCCGAGGGTGGCGACCGAGGATGGCAGCAGGGGACAGCGTGGCCTCGTGACCGACTTACTGGGAGCCGAGCTCGACCGCGAGAGGCAGGCCGAGGTCTACGCCTGCGGGCCGCCCGGGATGCTGGAGGCGGTCCGCGCCCTGTGCGCCGCAACGGACGTGCCGGCGCAGCTGGCGCTCGAGTCCGGGATGGCGTGCGGATTTGGCGCGTGCTTCGGCTGCGTCGTGAAAACGCGCTCCGGCTACGTGCGGCTGTGCGTAGACGGCCCGGTGCTCGACGCGAATGATTTGGAGAAGGTGCAGCCGTGAGCGTCGATTTCTGCGGGCTCGAGCTCGACGGACGGATTATCAACGCGTCCGGCACGTTCGATGCCATCGCCGCCAGGCGGGCCTTCGGCGAGCAGCTGATCGAGCGTTTCCCGTTTGCCGCCTACGTGACGAAGACGGTCACGCTCGAGCCCCGAGCCGGCAATCCCCCGCCCCGCCTGTGGGAGCTCGCGGCGGGTCTGATCAACTCGATCGGTCTGCCGAACAAAGGGCTTCAGGGGTTCCTGGAGCGCGATCTGCCGCAGCTGGCGGCGCTGCCGGTGCCGCTGATCGTCAACGTCATGGGCTCCACCCACGACGAGGTGGCTCGGCTCCTCGGCACGTTTGACGCCCTCCCCGAGATCGCGGCGCTGGAGCTGAACGTCTCATGTCCGAACGTGGCCACCGGCCTGGAATTTGGATCGGATCCGGCCGAGCTCGGCGGGCTGCTGGAGCGCGTGGTGCCAGTCGTGAGCAAGCCTTTGATCGTCAAGCTCACCCCCAACACCAGCGACGTGGGCACGGTGGCACGGGCCGCGGAGCAGGCCGGCGCCAGCGCGCTGTCGCTGATCAACACGATCCGGGGCATGGCGTTCGACGGGCCGTCGGGGCGGCCGTGGCTGGGCGGCGTCACGGGCGGCGTCTCGGGGCCGGCGGTGCGGGCCGTGGCGCTGGCGCAGGTTCACGCCGTGCGCGCCGCGGTCGGGATCCCGATCGTCGGCATCGGAGGCGTACAGAGCGGCCGTGATGCTCTCGATCTGTTGAACGCCGGCGCAGATCTTGTGGCGGTCGGCACCGAAAGCTTCCGTGACCCCGCGGCCGGGCTCAGAATCGCCGCCGAGCTGCAGTCTGAGGCCCGCGTGAGCGCGAGCGCGCCGAAAACGTGAGCATCGTGCGTGGTTTTCGCGATCGTTACATCAATCGCTGCCACATCTCCACCCAAAATTCCTGCAAACGCCGTCGATTCCCGAAACCTGGCTCGACAATGCTGAACCTCAGCTTGACCCCTAGCTGAATTGCGGGATTTGGCCTTGATCGGCCTCGCGCAAGATGTATAGTCGCCGCCCATGCCGCCGGTCGGTGAATCGCTGTCAAAACCCATTGCTGCGCCCGAACGCTCGCTCGTGCAGCGGATGGAGGCGCTCCAGCGGGCCAACAATGTACGGAGTCGCCGCGCGCAGCTGAAGCGCGACCTGAAGGCCGGCCGCCAGCCAATCCACGAGCTGCTACTCGAGCCCCCCGAGTATCTCGGCACGGCGAAGGTCTTCGACCTCCTGCTCGCGGTCCCCAAGTACGGCCGCGTGAAGGCGAACAAGATCCTCTCGCAGTGCCGGATCTCGCCGAGCAAGACGATCGGCGGGCTCTCGCAGCGCCAGCGCGCCGAGCTCGTGGAGCTGATGCGCCGCCGCTAGGCGGGCGCAGGGCGAGGGCGAGACGGGGCCGCTTCACGTGGCCAAGGTGCTGGTCATCACCGGCCCTTCCGGCGTCGGCAAGGGCACCCTCATCCGCGGACTGCTGGAGCGGATGCCTGGCTTGGAGCTGTCGGTCTCCGCCACCACCAGATGTCCGCGCCCCGGCGAGCGACCGGGCATCGACTACCACTTCCTGCGCGAGGAGGACTTCGACCGCCGGCTGGCCGCCGGCGAGTTCGTCGAGCACGCCGAGTATTCCTCGCATCGCTACGGAACGTTGCGCTCGGAGCTCCAGCGGCGGCTCGAGGAGGGCATCCCGGTGGTCCTGGAGATCGAGGTCCAGGGGGCGCGCCAGGTCCGGGAGGCGATCCCCGACGCCGTGGCCGTGTTCATCGCGCCGCCCTCCCGTGACGCGCTGCGCGCCCGGCTGATCGGCCGCGGCACCGATCCCGCCGAGGACGTCGACGCGCGTATGCGAACCGCCGAGCGCGAGCTCGAGGCCCAGCCCGAGTTCCGCCACGTGGTGGTCAACGACCGGCTGGAGGAGGCGACGGCGGAGCTGGTGCAGATCGTCGAGGGAGCGCTCGCTAACCTTCCTAGCCCCGACAGCAAAGGACGCGTCAAACCTTGATCTCTCCCCGTATCGACAAGCTGCTCGAGCATGTCGACTCCGATTACGCCAGCGTGATCGTGGCCGCCAAGCGCGCCCGCCAGATCAACTCGTACTACCACAACCTGGGCGAAGGCACCTTCGACGAGTTTCCGCCGCCGATGGTGGAGACACACTCGAAGAACTACCTGACGATCGCGCTCGAAGAAGTCGCCCAGGGCAAGCTGAAGTACACCTATCGGTAGGTCGGGCGGAGCCCGATCGCTTACGTGAGGCTGGAGGCCGAACATCTCTTCGGAAACGCGGGTCCGGAGGACCCGCGGAGGCTTACGTGAGGCTGGAGGCCGAACATCTCTTCGGAAACGCGGGTCCGGAGGACCCGCGGAGGCTTACGTGAGGCTGGAGGCCGAACATCTCTTCGGAAACGCGGGTCCGGAGGACCCGCGGAGGTAACCACCGCCCGTGGCGCGGTTGCTCGTCGGCGTCAGCGGCGGGATCGCGGCGTACAAGGCGTTCGAAGCGGTCCGCCTAGCCGTCAAGGGCGGCCACGCCGTGCGCGTGATCCAGACGCCGGCCAGCTTGCGCTTCGTCGGCGCGACCTCCTTTGAGGCCATCACCGGCGCGCCGGTCCTGAGCGACGAGTTCGCGGCGGATCCCCTGCGTGGCGCCTATCCGGATGAGGCGCTTCCGGCTAGGACGCCGATCACCCACCTGGCACTCGTCGAGCGGGCCGATGTCTATCTGATCGCTCCTGCCAGCGCCAACACGATCGCCAAGCTCGCCCACGGGCAGGCCGACAACCTCTTGACGAGCGCGGCGCTGGCCGCGGAATGCCCGCTGGCGGTTGCGCCGGCGATGAACAACCGCATGTACCAGCACCCGGCGACCCGAGCCAACCTGGAGACCTTGTCCCAGCGCGGCGTGGCCGTGATCCCGCCCGGCGAAGGCGAGCTCGCCTCCCACGGCGAGCACGGCGTCGGCAGGCTGGCGGAACCAGCCGAGCTGCTGGCGGTCTGCGAGGCGCTGCTTGCGCGCCGCGGGCGTCCTGGCTCGCTCGCCGGGCTGCGGGCGCTGGTGACCGCCGGCGGCACGCGCGAACCGATCGACAGCGTCCGCTTCATCGGCAACCGCTCCTCGGGGAGGATGGGCTTCGCGCTCGCGGCCGAGGCCGCCGCCAGGGGCGCGTCGGTGACGCTGATCGCCGCGAACTCCACCCTCCAGGCGCCGCCGGGCGCCGACGTCGTCCCGGTACAGACCGCCGCCGAGCTGTCCGCAGCCTGCGAGCGCCACTTCGCGAGCTGCGACATGTTGCTGATGGCCGCCGCAGTCGCCGACTTCCGGCCCGGGGCCCCACTGGCCGACAAGCTCAAGAAGACCGATCCGCCGTCGGCACCGCCCCCACTCGAGCTGGAGTTGACCGAGGACATCATCGCCACGCTCGCGGCGCACAAGCGCCACGGCCAGATGCTTGTCGGCTTCGCTGCCGAGCACGGCGAGCGGGCCGTCGAGTACGGCCAGGAGAAGCTGCGGCGCAAGGGCCTCGACGCGGTCGTGGTCAACGACATCTCGAAGCCGGGCGTCGGCTTCGACGCCGCCGAGAACGAGGTGACGATCGTCACGGCCGACGGCAACAAGCACGGCGTACCGCGGGCCAGCAAACGGGAGGTGGCCGGAGCGGTGCTCGACGAAGTGGAGCGGCTGCTCGCGGGACGGACGGGGCTCACGGGTGATACGCGCGGAGGAGGGGGAGGAGATGGAGCCCTCGGAGCAGGCGCCCGTCGCGCAGAGCGAGTTTGAGGCCTCCGCCGCCGTAGCGCGGCGACTGGCAGACAATGTGGCGCGCGCCGTGCAGGTGCGCACGCAGACGCTGGAGCACGTGCTGATAGCGCTGCTGGCGGAGGGGCACGTGCTGGTCGAGGATTATCCGGGCGTGGGCAAGACGGCGCTTGCGCGCGCGCTTGCGCGCTCGATCGACTCCCAGTTCGCGCGCATCCAGTGCACGGCGGACCTGCTTCCGGCCGACGTCGTGGGCTCCAACGTCTACGACCAGCGAGAGCAGCGCTTTGAGTTTCGTCCCGGGCCGGTGTTCGCCAATGTGGTGCTGGTCGACGAGATCAACCGCGCCTCGCCGAAGACTCAATCCGGGCTACTGGAGTGCATGCAGGAGCGCTGCGTGACGGTCGACGTGCAGACGCACGAGCTGGCCCGGCCATTCATCGTGCTGGCGACGCAGAATCCGATCGAGTACGAGGGCACCTATCCCCTGCCGGAGGCCCAGGTCGACCGCTTCATGGTCCGTGTGTCGCTCGGCTATCCGGCGCCCAGCGACGAGGCGGGGATGCTCGCCGATCACGAGACGGGGGACCGCGTGATGACCCTGGAGCCGGTCGTGGCCGCCGCCGACGTGCTCGCGGCGCAGGACGCGGCCACCCGGGTGCGGGCGGCCGGTCCGCTCCGCGACTACATCGTGCGCCTGCTGTGGCGGACCAGAGAGGACCCCCGCGTCGACCTCGGCGCCAGCCCCCGGGCTGGACTAATGCTGCTGCGCGCGGCAAAGACCCGGGCGATGATGCGCGGGCGCGACCACGCCCTGCCCGACGACGTGCAGGCGCTCGCCGAGCCGGTGCTGGCCCATCGGCTGGTGCTGGCGCCGGAATGCGCGCGCGGCGCCGGGCACGACGTGATCGCCGACGCCGTATCCGCGGTCAGGGCGCTGTGACCGACCCGCGCCGGGCAGCGTTCTCTGTGGCCGGCGGGGGCGCCCTGATCCTGGTGGGACTGATCTTCGACGCCGCGCCGCTGTTTGTTCCCGGCGTGGCGTTCGTGCTGCTCGGCGCGATCGCCCCGCCGTGGGTCTGGCTGGCGGCCCGCGGCGCGTCGATCGAGCGCCTCCTGGAGCAGGACCGCGTGGTGGAGGGAGAGCCGCTCGAGGCCACGCTCGTCCTCCGAGCGGGCTTGTTGCGCCTGCCCGGAGGCGAGGTCTCGGAGCCGCTTGCCGGCCAGCCGGTGCAGGCCCCCGGCGGTCGCCGCGCGACGATCCGCGTGCTCGCGCGCTTCGAGCGACGCGGCCGGCGTCGGTTGCGCGCGCCCTCGCTGGTGATTCGAGACCCGCTCGAGCTGGCGCGCAGCAGAGCCAGGAGCGTCGGATCGCCGCAGGACGTGCTGGTGCTGCCGGCGACCGAGCGCGTACGGTGGGCCCGGCCCGGATCGGACCCCTCCGAGGCCGCGGCCTCAAGCGCCAGAGCCGAACTGCTGGCCGCGGTGGAGGTCGACGGGCTCAGGCCCTACCGCCGCGGCACGCCGGCCTCCCGGATCCACTGGCCCGCGCTGGCCCGCGGCGCGGGATTGCTGGAGCGCAGGCTGCGCGTGGACGGCGACACCCTGCCGCTGGTGGTGCTCGACGCTCGCGGTGCGGCAGGCGAAGAGGATCTCGACGCCGCGGTGCGTGCGGCTGCCTCGCTGACGCTCGAGCTGGCACGAGGGGGCGGCTGCCGGCTGCTCCTGCCAGGCGCCAGGCGGGCGCTCGAAGTCGACCCCGAGCTCGCTTCCTGGCCCGTGGCCCACACCAAGCTGGCCCTGGTCGAGGGAGGGTCAGAGGCGCGGGCGCCCTCGCCGGCCGCCCTCCGGGCCGCGCTGGGATCGCTGTTCTACGTGAGCGCCCAGCGACTCGAGCGCCTGCCGCTGGCGCAGGCGCGCGAGAGCGCAAGCGCCCGCCGGGCGGTGGTGGTGATGCCCGTCGGTCTGATCGCCGGGGGGATGGCCAAGCCGAGCTTCTCGGTGTCAGGCTGCGCGGGCATCGCCCTGGGCGGAGCGCAGCGCACGGGCTCGCTACACGACCGGGGCGTCTCTTTGCGCCGGGAGGCGCTCGTGTGATGGAGGAGCCGGGGCGATGAGCGCCGAGGTGGCCGTTCACCAAAGCCGTCGGCCGCTCGGCTCCATCGCTCACTCCCGGCTGGAGCCGGCCTCGCGCACGGAGCGGCCGCTGGCACGCCTGATCGCCTTCTCCGCGCTGGGGCTGTATGGAACCCTGCGCTGGGCGACGCTCATGCGCCCCGCGCCGGCCCTGCGGCTGCTGGGCCTGCTGGCGCTGGCGGTCGTGATCGCAGGCGTGGGTGGCAAGCTTGACCGCCGCAGCCGCCCGCTGGCGATCCTGCTGGCTGTGGTCGGCGCTCTGTCGATGCTGGCCGTGGCCGGAGTGCCACTCGGGTGGATGTTCCACCTCCGTTTGGCGTTGATCTCCCAGGGAATCGACCAGGGCCTAACCGCCCTGCCCGGGGTCCTGGTTCCCTATGTGGGCATCGACCCCTGGGTCACGATCGTGATCCTGCTGGGAGCAGCGATCCTGCTTCTGGACGCGGCGCTGATGATCGGCTTTTCGCCGGGGTCGTTGAGCGACATCAGGCGCGCGGCCGCGGCGCTGCCGCTGATCGCGCTGGCGGTGATCCCCGCGACGCTCACCCGGCCCCAACTGCCATACGTCCAGGGTCTGCTGCTGTTCGCGCTGATCACGGCGTTCATGTGGAGCGAGCGCACCGTCCATCGCCGTGCGGCGGGCGCGGTGGTGGTCGCTGGGGTGGCAGGCGTGGCAGCGATCGTGCTAGCGCCAGGCCTCGACCAGCACCGGCCGTGGGTCAACCCGTGGTCTCTGGCCGGTTCGTTCTCGCCGACGCACGTCGAGACGTTCGACTGGACGCAGCGCTATGGGCCTTTGGACTGGCCGCACGGCGGCCGACGCGTGCTCGAGGTCAAGGCCGCACATCCCGATTACTGGAAGGCGGAGAACCTCGATCTGTTCAACGGCGTGTCCTGGATGCAGGGCCCGGGCATCCTAGGCTCCCAGCAACCGGCGCCCGCCGCCGCGGCGATCAGCCGCTTCACGCAAACGGTGCAGGTAACGCTCCAGGCGATGCGCACGCCGCAGGTGATCGCGGCCGGCTCTGCCGCGGAGCCCGCCCACATCGGCGAGGGGGTCGAGCCCGGTATCAGCCCCGGCACCTGGATCGCCGGCGCACCGCTCGGTCCCGGCGACAGCTACACGGTCTCCACCTATTCGCCCCGGCCCACTGCCGCCGAGCTGAAGGCGGCGGGCGGCCATCCCTATCCCCCTGGCGCCATCGGCGACGAGCTGACCCTCCAGCTGCCGGCCGCAAGCTTCGCGACCACGCGTCCCGAGATCGAGTTCCCCGCATTTCACTCCGGGGGAACGGTCAACAACGTGGTGGCCCCCTACCACGTGGGCGGCAGCCAGCTGATCGAGGGCTCCCCGTACGCCCAGGCCTACGGTCTGGCCCGCCGCCTCGCGGCCAGGGCTCGGACGCCGTACGCGCTCGTGCAGAGCGTCGAGCGCTTCTTGTCTGAACGCAACGGCTTTCGCTACGACCAGAATCCCCCGGCGACGGCCTACCCGCTCGAAAGCTTCCTCTTCTCCACCAAGCGTGGCTACTGCCAACAGTTCGCCGGGGCGATGGCGCTGCTGCTGCGGATGGGGGGTGTGCCGGCTCGCGTGGCCACGGGCTTCACCACAGGCAGGTACGACCCCTCCACCAACCAGTACGTGGTCACGGACCTCGATGCGCACGCCTGGGTCGAGGTCTGGTTTCCCTATTGGGGCTGGGTCCGCTTCGATCCCACCCCTCCCGCCTCGCCGACGCCCGGCCGTGGCGCCTCGTTGCTGCCGAACGCGGGGCTCTCGCCTCGGACGCCATTGCCCGGCCTGGGGGCGCACGGGACCGGCTCGGGGCAGGCGACGAATGCCGGGGGCGCCAGCCATGGAGGCTCGGATCTCGCACTTTGGCTCGGGCTGATGGCGGCGGCGGTGCTGTTGGTCGCCGCAGCCGGGTTGATCGCTCTGCGCCGGGCGGCTCCGACCGGCGGCGAGCAGCTCGTGGCCGAGCTCGAGCGCGCCCATGCTCGCTGCGGACGCCCGCTGGCCGGCGGCGCGACGCTGGCCACGGTGGAGCACCGCCTGCGCTCAAGCCCGGAGGCGGCGGGGTACGTGCGAGCGCTGCGGCTGGCGCGCTTTGCGGGAACCGAGACCTTGCCTCCGAGCGCCGCCCGGCGCGCGCTCCGGCGCGAGCTGGCCACGGGCCTCGGTATCAGCGGATGGCTTCGCTCCTGGTGGGCGCTGCCGCCGCGGCCCGGGTTCAGGCGGACGCCTTCGCGCCAGCCGGCTACGGGCTGATCCGGGTCCACTTTTCGCCGGTCCTAAACTGGTGGGATGGACGACGTCTACGAGCTCTTCATCCGCGGGACAGAGCTGCTCGAAGCGGGACACAACCACCAGGCGGCGATTCCCTTGTCCCGCGCTCGCGACCTCGCGCCCGACAAGACCTCCATCCGCGAGGCGCTCGGCCGGGCACTGTTCGGCGCCCAGCGCTACGAGCAGGCCTCGCAGGAGTTTCAGGCGGTCGTCGACCGCGCGCCGACCAACGACTACGCGCTGTTCTGCCTCGGCCGCTCGTTGCAGCTGTTGGGCCGACACGCCGAAGCCCGGCGCCCGCTGGCGTTGGCGGCGTGCATGCAACCCGGACGGCGCGACTACCGCCTGTACAGAGACTGGGCCCGGGTCCGCGCGGCGGCCGCGCCCGGCCCGTAGGCTTAGCTGAAGGCCTTTGTGCGGGTTGGCAGCTGCGCGCAGGCGGTGCTACCCTCGAAAACAGAAACTTTTGGCGCCGGGGCTTCCCGGTGGTAGTTCCGGAAGTGGGCGCTGGCCCGCTTTTTTTATGAGTTTTGCCGGAGGGAGATCGTGAGTGCACTCCAGCCAGAGATCGAACAGTTGCTAGCTGAGACCGAGCCCGAAGTCGAGCTACTGCTGGCGGAGGTGCTCTCGGGATCGACGCTGCGCGTGTTCATCGACCACCCCGATGGCGTCACGCTCGCGCTCTGTGAGCGCATATCCGGACACCTCAATCGGTACCGCGACCGCTACGCGCTCGAGGTCTCCTCGCCGGGTCAGGATCGCCCGTTGACCAAGCCGCAGCACTTCAGCCGGTTCCTCGGTCGCCATGCCCGCGTTCGCTTGCGAGACGCGTGCGGCGCGCGCAGGAGCGTGACCGGCGAGCTCGTCGGGGCGTCAGATCGCGAGGTGACGATCGCCGCCTCCGACGGCGTCGTGACGATTCCCTATGAACAGATCGTTCGCTCCAACCTAGTCCCGGGAGACTGACCCAAATGTCGAAGGAGATCGTGGAGGCCGTACGGGGCCTGGCCGCCGAGAAGAACATCTCGTCAGAGAAGCTGATGGAGGCGCTCGAAGACGCATTGTTGTCGGCGTACAAGAAGACGCCGGGATCGGCCCGCTACGCCAAGGTCGAGATGGACCGCGACTCGGCCGACTTCATCGTCTGGGAGCTCAAGATCCCACCGGAGCTGGAGCCGCAGCTGCTGATGGACGCGACGGTCGACCAGGAGCCGACGGTCGATCCCGAGACGGGGGAGATGCGCGAGCCGCCAGAGCCGGAGCTCGATCCGGAGAAGGTCAAACTCTACGAAGACCAGATCGAGATCGAGGACGTCACCCCGCACGACTTCGGCCGCATCGCGGCGCAGACCGCAAAGCAGGTGATCCTGCAGCGGATCCGCGAGGCCGAACGGGACATGATGTACGAGGAGTACCGCGATCGCGTAGGCGAGCTGATCACGGGCATCGTCCAGCAGTCGGACTCGCGCTACACGCTGGTGCAGCTGCGCGAGCGCGTCGAGGCGCTGCTGCCGAAGTCGGAGCAGGTCGACGGCGAGCGCTACGACCACTCGCAGCGGATCAAGGCCGTGATCAAGGACGTCTCGAACTCGACCAAGGGCCCGAGCATCATCGTCTCCCGACGCGACCCGGAACTGATCAAGCAGCTGTTCGAGCTCGAGGTGCCGGAGATCGCGGACGGGCTCGTGGAGATAACAGGCGTGGCCCGCGAGCCCGGCTACCGGTCCAAGATCGCCGTGGTCTCGCACGTAGACGGCGTTGATCCCGTGGGCGCCTGCGTCGGCCCCCGTGGCTCGCGCGTACGCATGGTCGTCTCCGAGCTGCGGGGCGAGAAGATCGACATCATCCCCTACAACGACGAGCCGGCACGCTTCGTTGCCAAGGCGCTATCTCCCGCGCGCGTGCGCGAGGTGCTGGTGGACGATGCCGGCAAGCAGGCCACCGTGATCGTGCCCGACGACCAGCTGTCGCTGGCGATCGGCCGGGAAGGACAGAACGCCAGGCTGGCGGCCCGACTGACCGGATGGAGGATCGATATCCGCTCCGAAACCGAGTTCGCCGCCGAGGAGGCCGAGCACGGCTACCAGGAGGCCGAGGACGGTGGCCGCTGCCACGCGATCCTTGCCAACGGGCGGCGCTGCCCGAACGCCGCGCTGGGGGGCTCGCGCTACTGCGGGCTGCCGACGCACCAGGCGCTGGAGGGGAAGGGCACCGACCAGGTCGAGGCCGCTGCACACGAGAACGCTGGGGCACCTGAGGCCGCGGAGTCGGTCGAGGCAAGCGCACCCGAGCAGCCGGGTGAGGACGGCGCATCGGAACGGGTTGTCGAGGCGCCCGCGCCCGAGCAGGCGGTCGAGGCCGGCGCGCCGGACCGGCAAGAGAACCCCTCCTAGACTTCGTCGTAGATGAACAGACGCGTCCACGAGATCGCCAAGGAACGAGGTATCGCCCCGAAGGACCTGCTCGCGCGGCTACGTGCCGCAGGGATCGAGGTCAAGGCAGTCTCATCGAGCGTGGACGAAGCCATCGCATCGCGCCTTCTGGAGAACGGCGACGGAGCCGGGCCGGGCGAGGCCGCGCCAGCTGCCGCTAAGGATGCGGCGCCCGGCGCCAAGGAGCCCGCGCCGAAGCCGGCCCAGGCCGAGCGAAGCCGCGAGGCGTCCCCACAGACCGCAGCCGCCGGCGACCCTGGCCCGAGCGCGAGGACTGCCGCTCCCGCGCAGCGGCCGGCGACACCGGCGCCGAGCGCCGAGGCCTCCGGGCCCCCGCCCCAGGCGAGCTCCGCGGGCGCCGCGCCTGCCCCGGCCGCCCGACCGTCCAACTCTCAGCAGCAGCACAAGCGCCCGACGCGAGACTCACTCCAGGGGGAGCGCGCGCCAGGCGCGGCCGGCGGTCGGCGTCGCGTCGTGATCGACTCCCAGGCCTCGCGTCGTTCGCCGGGGGGTGGCCCCCCGCCGCCCTCACAGCCCCCAAGGCGCCAGCGTCGTGGCCGGCGACGGCGGGGTGTCTACGACGAGGAAGCCGAATCGCGGCCGTCTACTTCGGCCGCTGCGCTGGCTGAACCTAGCGCGATCCGGATCAACTCGGGATCGACGGTCAAGGACGTCGCCGAGTACCTCGACGTTCAGGTACCGGAGGTAATGAAGAAGTTGATGGCCCTGGGGGAGATGAAGACGCTCACCCAGACGCTGTCGGATGAGACGATTGAGGTGCTGGCCACGGAGCTCAGCAAGCAAGTGGAGATCGTCCACTCCGAGGACGAGACGGTGGTCGAACCCGTCTTCCACGATTCCGAGCAGGAACTAGTGGAGCGTCCTCCGGTGGTCACGATCATGGGTCACGTCGATCACGGCAAGACGTCACTGCTCGACGCCATCCGCGAGACCGAGGTCGTCGCTTCCGAAGCTGGCGGCATAACCCAGCACATCGGCGCCTACCAGGTACATCACAGCGACCACATGGTGACGTTCCTCGATACGCCGGGTCACGAGGCGTTCACCGCCATGCGTGCTCGTGGGGCCAAGGTGACGGATCTCGCTGTGATCGTGGTGGCGGCAGACGACGGCGTCAAGCCCCAGACCCAGGAGGCTGTCGACCACGCCAAGGAGGCCGACGTCCCGATGCTCGTGGCGATCAACAAGATCGACAAAGAAGGCGCCGACCCGAACCGCGTGCGCGGCGAGATGGCCGCCATCGGCCTGCAGCCGGTCGACTGGGGCGGAGACACCGAGTTCGTGGATGTATCCGCCAAGACCAAGCAGGGGCTCGACGACCTGCTGGACACGATCGTGACGATGGCCGAGCTGCTGGAGCTGCGGGCGAACCCCGACGCCCCAGCTTCGGGCACGGTGATTGAGTCAAAGCTTGACCCCGGCCGCGGGCCGGTGGTCACGATCCTGATCATGCGTGGCACGCTCGAGGTCGGCGATTCGCTCGTAGCCGGCGCCCACTGGGGCCGGGTGCGGGCCATGAGCGACTTCATGGGCAACCGCGTGGGCGAGGCACGCCCCGGCGAACCGGTCGAGGTCCTCGGCTTCGACGGCGTGCCCGAAGCAGGGGAGCGAGTCCGCTCCGTGGAGAACGAGCGGCGAGCGCGCCAGCTCGCGACCGAGCGGGCCACGCGACTCAAGACCGAGTCGCTGGCGCGGCGCGGCGGCAAGCGCGTGTCGCTCGAGGACATCTTCAAGGAGGGCCTCCAGGAGCTCAACCTGGTGGTCAAGTCCGATGTCACGGGCTCGCTGGAGGCGATCGAGGACGAGATCGCAAAGCTGCCGCAGGAGGAGGTGTCGGTCAACGTGATCCGCGGCGCGGTTGGCGCGGTGACCGAGTCAGACGTGATGCTCGCCGCGGCATCGGACGCTGTGATCCTGGCCTTCAATGTGCGCCCCGTGGGGGACGCGCGGGCGGTCGCCGACCGCGAAGGCGTCGAGATCCGCCATTACTCGGTGATCTACCGGGCGATCGAGGAGCTGCGCTCCGCGATGGAGGGCATGCTCGCGCCTGAAGAGGTGGAGGAGGCGCTGGGCAGCGCCGAGGTCAGGCAGCTGTTCCGCGCCTCGCGCGTGGGCACGATCGCCGGCTCGCACGTGACCGACGGCCGCATCGCCCGGGGGGCGAAGGTACGCCTGGTGCGCGACGGAACGGTGGTCTACGAGGGAGAGATCGCGAGCCTCAGGCGCTTCAATGACGACGTGCGGGATGTAGCGGCGGGCTATGACTGCGGCATCGTGCTCAGGGACTATGCCGACATCAAGCAGGGCGACGTGATCGAGGCATACGCCACGCGTCAGGTCGAACGCGAGCTGGCCTAGGCCGGAGCGAGATGTCATCGAGCGGCTTCGTAGCCGTGCTCGTGATCGATCTGCACTTCGCCGACGCGGGCAGCCTCAAGGGCAAGCGCAAGGAGCTGTCCTCGATCAAGGCCGTGCTCCGCGGCCGGCTGGGCGCGGCCGTGGCCGAGATCGACCACCACGATCTCTGGCAGCGCTCGACGATCACCGCCGCATTGACGGGAGGGTCGCTGCGCACCCTGGGCGAGGCGGTGGACAAACTGGAGCGCTGGCTTCAGGCGCGTGTACCGGACGGCGTGCGCATCGACCGCGTCATTGCCTCCGTGGACGAGCTGGCGGACGCGGTTGTGACCCAACAGTTGCCCGGCCGCGTGGAGGGATAGGATGCGCTCGGGCCGCATGCGACGCGTCGACGAGGCTGTGCGCGCGGTCCTCTCGGATGGGATAACGAAGCACTTGCAGGACCCCCGCGTGGGATTCGTGACGGTAACGGGAGTCAAGACCAGCTCAGACCTGCGCCATGCGCGCGTCTACGTCAGCGTGCTCGGCGACGAGGACACGCGGGACGCCAGCCTCGAAGGGCTGCGCTCCGCTCACGGCTTGCTGCAGGGCCTTTTGGCTTCGGAGCTGAAGCTCAAGCACACGCCCACGCTGACGTTCTGCTACGACGAATCGGTCGATCGCGGAATGCGCATTACCCAGCTCCTCGCCCAGAATGACGCCGAGTCGGACGAGGGCGATGGCTGACGACATCGATCACGTAGCTCGCGATGCGGTGCTGGCGGAGCTCCGTTCCGCCACGCGGTTCATCGTGCTCGCCCATGAGCATCCGGACGGCGACGCGCTCGGCTCGTTGATCGCCATGCAGGAGATCCTGACCGCCCTCGGCAAGGACAGCGTGATGTTCATCGACCCCCGAGACTTTCCGCTGCCGCACGAGTACGACTTCCTGCCGCTGCCGGCGCTGATCGATGCTCCGCCGGCCGACGTCCACGAGCGGACGATTGTGTTCTTGGACTGCGGCAACCTCGAGCGCACGCCGGCGCAAGCCTTTCAGCGACCGGGCGCGCACATCGTCAACATCGACCATCACCACGACAACACCCGCTTCGGGACGATCAACTACGTCCAGCCGACCGCGTCCTGCACGGCCGAGATCGTCTGGGAGCTCATGCACGGTCTGGGGGTTGAGCCGACGGTGACGATCGCCAACGCGCTCTACGTGGGGCTGATCACCGACACCGGCAGGTTCATGTACGAGAACACGGGTGCCCGTGCTCACCAGATGGCAGCCGAGCTGATTCGTGCCGGCGTCGACGTCAACGAGATCTACCGGCAGATCTACGAGGACGTCCCCTATGGCAAGCTCGCGCTCCTGGCACGCGGCCTGGCCAACATCGAACGCTACGACGACGGCCGCCTCACCCTGAGCGCTTTGAGCGCTCGGGATTTCGACGCCGCCGGCGCCGCCGAGAGCTACTCGGAGGGCCTTGTCGACCACCTGCGGGCCATCCGCGGGACCGCGGTGGCCGCGCTCGTGCGCGAGCGGCTGGCGAACGGCGACGGTCACCGAGCGCACAAGGTCTCGCTACGGGCCTCGGATGCCCGGGTCGACGTCTCGCGCATCGCGCGGGTCCAAGGCGGCGGCGGTCATCGCCAGGCCGCGGGCTTTGATACGGCCATGACGCACAAGGAGCTCGTCGAGTTCCTGCGCGAGGAGCTAGCAGCCCAGCTGTGAGCGTCGCGGAGCGACGCGGCCAGTGCGGGCTGGCGGCCCGCAGTGTCTCTGCGGGCCGGATGCCCGCAGATGAGGTCAAAGCGCCGACCGGAGGGAGGCAGGGGGTCCCCAGCTGGCGCCGACTGGAGGGAGGCAAGGGGTGACCATTGCCTGCGGCGTCGTGTTATACGACAAGCCGCCCGGAATGACCTCCCACGACGTGGTGGCCAGTGTCCGCCGCCAGCTGGACCGGGGCATCAAGGTGGGCCACGCCGGGACGCTTGACCCGTTCGCCAGCGGTCTGCTACTCATCCTGCTCGGCAGGGGGACGCGGGTGCAGCGCTTCCTGATGGCGCTGCCGAAGACCTATGAGGCCGTGGCGCGCTTCGGGGCCGTGTCGAGCACCGGCGACCCCGAGGGGGAGATCGTGGAGACGGGACTCATCCCGGACGGCGAGCTCGAGCTCCCAGTAGGCCCGATCCGTCAGCGGCCACCCGCGTACTCGGCGGTAAAGATCGGCGGGCGCCGAGCCTACGCCCTGGCCCGGGCGGGAGCCGCCGATCTTGAGCTGCCCGAGCGCGAGATAGTCGTTCACCGCTTCGATGAGGTCTTCAGGCGCGGCGCGGAACGAGGCTTCCTGATCGAGTGCTCGTCGGGAACCTACGTCCGCAGCCTGATCGCCGAACTTGGCGACGCATACTGCCGCGAGCTCAGGCGAATCCGCATCGGTCCGTTCGACGTTCGTGACGCCGACCCGGAGCGGGTGACCGGGCTGAACGACGCGCTCCAGTTCCTGCCCCAGGTGCGTCTGCACGGCGACGACGCGCGCCGCGCGGGCCATGGGGCGGCGGTGCCCGGGCCGGCGCCGTCAAGCGGCGGCGCCGTGCGCCTGACGAGCGAGCGCGGGCTGATCGCTGTGGCGGAGCCCCGGGGCGACGGGCTTCTGAGACCGGTTGTGGTTCTCGCAGAGCCGGGTATCACCGAAGCATGATCTCAGCCATCTTTGCCGCGATCCGCATGATCTTTGGCCTGGTGCTCGACATCGTCACGCTCCCGTTTCGTCTGCTATTCGCGTTGCTCGGGGGCGCGGAGTTCGAGTTCCGTCGCTTCAGCCGTATTTAGGCGGGCGCGCTTTCGGTTAGGCTCGGGGCGTGCGGCTCCGTGCTGACCGGCCGCTGAGCCTCGCCCCGGCGACGGCGCTCGACTATCGAGAGCTGGCGCGGCGCAAGCTGCCGCGGCAGCTGTTCGACTACATCGACGGGGGCGCCTACGAAGAGCACACCCTCCGAGCCAACGTCGAAGATCTCGAGGGGGTACTGCTGCGGCAAGTCGTCATGCGCGATGTCTCCAAACGCGAACCCGCCGTCGAGGTGCTGGGGCAACGCCTGGCGCTGCCCATAATCCTGGCGCCGGTTGGCCTCGGGGGCATGTTCGCCCGTCGCGCTGAGGTGCAGGCCGCGCGGGCGGCGGAGGCGATGGGTGTGCCGTTCGTGGAGTCGACGGTGTCGATCTGCAGCCTCGAGGAGGTGGCCGGGGCCACCTCGACGCCACCGTGGTTTCAGCTCTACGTGATGCGCGACCGCGGCATTGCCCAGGAGCTGATGTCGCGCGCCAGCGCCGCGGGGTCGCCGATCCTCGTCCTGACCGTGGATTTGGCGGTCGTGGGGGCGCGGCACCGTGACACGCGCAACGCCCTGGTCGGCGATCCGCAGCTGTGGGCCAAGCTGCGCCGCGGCCTTGACCTGGTGTCCCATCCGAGCTGGATCCGCGAGGTCCCGCTGAAGGGCAGGCCGCTCACCTTCGGCAACCTAGAGCGCGTGATGCCCGGCGCGCGAACGCCGGCCGCATTCAGGAAGTGGGTGGATGCTCAGTTCGATCCCAGCGTCACCTGGGCGGACATCGCCTGGGTGCGCGAGAACTGGGACGGCCGCCTGATCGTCAAGGGCGTGCTCGATCCCGACGACGCCCGGCGGGCCGCCGACGCGGGCGTTGATGGGCTGGTGGTCTCCAACCACGGGGGCCGCCAGCTCGATGCGGTGCCCTCGAGCACTCGAGCGCTACCGGCCGTGGTCGACGCCGTGGGCGATCAGCTCGAGGTTCTGGTCGACGGGGGGGTGCGCACGGGCCTCGACGTGGTCAAGCTGCTTGCGCTGGGGGCGCGCGCGGTCCTCGTCGGGCGAGCATGGGCGTGGGCGGTGGCCGCGCGCGGAGAGGCCGGCGTACGCCATGTGCTCTCGGTGATGAAGGCCGACATCGACGTGGCGCTTGCGCTAACCGGCCACTCGTCCTTCGAGGGCATCGACCGCTCGGCGCTGTACGCCAACGATCCCCGCCCTCACCCCGAGACGATCGGGCACTAGCTCTTCAGTGGTCGGCCACTAGCCTTCCGCCCTCGATGCGGATCACAACGCTGGCAGAAGTCGAGCCGCGGCCACGGCGAGTGGCGGTCGGCGAATTCGACGGCGTACATCTCGGTCACCGGGAGGTGATCCGGGGCAACGACACGGTGCTGACGTTCGATCCGCATCCACTCCAGGTGATCCGGCCGGAGGCCGCACCTAAACTGCTCACCAGCCTGGAGACGAAGGCCGAGCTGATCGCCGAGCTGGGGACCCAGGAGCTGGTGGTGATCAAGTTCGACGAGCGCCTCGCCCGCCAGAACCCCGACGAGTTCGTCGACCACGTGCTCGTCCATAGCCTGCACGCCACGCACGTGTCGGTCGGCGAGAACTTCCGCTTCGGACACCGCGCCGCAGGCGACCCGAGCCTGCTCCAGGCCGACGCCCGGTTCGACACTCGCGTCGTGCCGCTGGTTGAGGTCGACGGCGAGATCGTGTCATCGAGCCACGTCCGAGGCCTGGTGCTGGCGGGAGAGGTGGAGCACGCGAGCCGCTTCCTGGGTGCTCCGTTTCAGCTTCGGGGCGAGGTGGTGAAGGGCGATCGCCGGGGGCGGACGATTGGGTTTCCGACCGCCAACATCGTGCCCGACGAATCGCTGGTCTGTCCCGGCCACGGTGTGTACGCAGCCCGCGCCGACGGCACCTGTGCGGCGGTGAGCGTCGGAGTGCGGCCCACGTTCGGCACCGGACGCGCCGTGCTGGTCGAGGCCTACTTGCTCGATCGCGACGTGGAGCTGTATGGGCACAGGTTGGCGGTGTCATTTCTCAAACGGCTACGCGGCGAGCGGCGCTTCGAGTCGGTGGAGGCGCTGGTGGAGCAGATGCGGCACGACGTTGAGCTGACGCGCGAGCTGTGTGGCTAACCCCCCCCGGCGCCTGCTGCTAGCCTCGGCGCCCGCATGACCGTCACCCAGGAGCGAAAGCGAGAGCTGGTCCAGAGATTCGGGTCGGGAACCGAGGACACTGGAAAGACCGAGGTCCAGATCGCGATCCTCACCGAGCGCATCAACGCTCTCACCGAGCACCTACGCGTGCACAGCAAGGACCACCACTCGCGGCGCGGCCTGCTGATGCTGGTCGGCCGCAGGCGTCGGTTCCTCAACTACCTCCAGCGCGCCGACGTCGAGCGCTACCGGGCGCTGGTGCGGGAGCTCGGCCTGCGCAAGTGAGCACGGCGAGCGTCGGGATCATCCAGCCCGGTACGCCCGTCCCCGAGTTTCAGCTGCGGCGGGAAGACGGGACCGAGTTCACGCGTGCTGATCTGCTCGAGCAGACAACGGTGCTGGTCTTCTATCCGTTCGCCTTCAGCCCCGTGTGCACCGATCAGTTGAACCTCTACGAGGAGGTGCTGGGCGAATTTTCCTCGCGCGGCGCGACGTTGTATGGAGTCTCGTGCGACTCGATGTGGTCGCAGAAGGCTTTTCGCCAGCAGCTGGGGGTGACGATCGAGCAGCTTTCGGACTTCGAGCCTAAGGGCGCCGTCTGCCGCGCCTTCGGCGTCTACCACCCGGGTGGCTTTCCGCAGCGCGCCCTGGTCGTGATCGGGCCGGACGGGGTCGTCAAGTGGTCCTACCAGGCTCCGTCGCCCGGCGATCTACCTGGTGCCAACCTGATCTTCGACGCTCTGGCGGCCTAGCGCTCCGGCGCCCCGATGGCGGACCTGAGCTCCGCACCGGTCCGGCCGATCGGCGATGAGGACCACGTCCGGGGCCACGCGGAGGCTCCGCTCGTGATCGAGTACGCGGACTTCGAGTGCCCGTTCTGCGCGGCGTTGCACGCCCGGCTCAAAGATCAGGCGCTGCGTGTGGCCTTCCGGCATTTCCCCGTGCGCTCCAGCCACCGCCGGGCCTGGGCGGCGGCGTGCGCGGCCGAGGCGGCAGCGATCCAGGGCCGCTTCTGGGAGATGCACGATTCGCTTTTCTCAGACCAGGGGCGGATCGAGGACCCGCACCTATGGAAGCGGGCATCCAAGCTGGGGCTCGATCTGGAGCGCTTCGAGTCCGACCGACGCAGCGACAGGGTCGCGGCGCGGGTCCGCGCCGACTTTCAGTCCGGGATACGAGCCGGAGTGGTCACTACGCCGACGCTGTTCGCCGGAGGGCGGATGCTGACCGGGAGAATCGAGTCCGCCACGCTCGAGGCGCTCGGCGACGGTGCGTGAGCCCGCTACCATCATCTTCGTTCGGATTTAGAAACAGAAGAAACAAAGCCCTCGCCGACCGAAGGGCGAGGTGAAGGGAAACTGAATATGTCTGACGCCGTTACGCGCGTGTCCGTCGAGATCGAGGGCATGGAGATCTCGCTCGAGACCGGCAAACTGGCCAAGCAGGCCTCCGGCGCAGTGGTCGTCCGCTCGGGCGACACGATGGTTCTTTGTACGGCCACCGCGGGCAACCTCCGTGACGTGGACTTCCTCCCACTGACGGTCGACGTCGAGGAGCGGATGTACGCGGCGGGGAAGATCCCCGGGTCGTTCTTCAAGCGCGAGGGGCGAGCGGGGGAGAAGGCGACGCTCTCGGCGCGCCTGATCGACCGTCCGATTCGCCCTCTGTTCCCAAAGGGCTGGCGTTATGAGACCCAGCTGGTGGCGATGCCCATCTCGGTCGACCACGTTCAGCCCTACGACGTCCTGGCGATGAACGGGGCCTCGGCGGCGCTGATGATCTCGCAGATCCCGTTCCCGACTCCGGTCGGAACGGTGAGGATCGGCAAGGTCGACGGCAATTTCGTCGTCAACCCGCGCGAAGAGGACCTGGCAGAGAACACGGATCTCGACTTGATCGTGGCCGGCACCGACGAGGCAATCCTGATGGTGGAGGCCGGCGCCAGCGAGATTCCCGAAGCCGAGATCCTTGACGCGCTCGACATCGCCCACCAGGAGATCAAGAAGCTCTGCGCCATCCAGCGCGAGCTCGCCGAACGCGCCGGCAAGGAGAAGCTCGCGGTCGAGGTGCCCGAGGTCGATCCGGAGCTCTACGAGCAGGTCTCCTCCTCGCACGGCGCCGCGCTCGACGCGGCCACGCAGGTCGAGGACAAGCTCGAGCGTCAGGAGGCCTGCCGCACCGTCGAGGAGCAGGTGCTGGCTCACCACGCCCCGGACCCGGAGGCCGAGGATTACGCCCAGAAGCGGGCCGCCGCGCAGCGGGCGTTCGACAAGCTGGAGAAGACGCTGATCCGCGAGCGGATCGCCGTCCAGAAGAAGCGTCCCGACGGCCGCGGCGCCGAGGAGATCAGGCCGCTGTCGATCGAGGTAGGCGTCACACCGCGCACCCACGGCTCGGCGCTTTTCACCCGGGGCCAGACCCAGGCCCTGAGCGTGGTGGCGCTCGGCACGACGCGCGAGGAGATGCGACTCGACACGCTCGGCCTGGAGACGTCCAAGCGCTACTTCCACCACTACAACTTCCCGCCGTTCTCGGTTGGGGAGGCTGGCTTCATGCGCGGCCCCAAGCGCCGCGACATCGGGCACGGCGCGCTGGCCGAGCGGGCGCTGGTGCCGATGATCCCCGGCCAGGAGGAGTTCCCGTACACGATTCGCGTTGTCTCGGACATCCTGGAGTCGAACGGCTCCAGCTCGATGGCCAGCGTGTGCGGCTCGACCCTCTCACTGATGGACGCCGGCGTGCCGATCAAGGAGCCCGTGGCCGGGATCGCCATGGGCCTGATCAAGGAAGGCGAGGACTACATCATCCTCACCGACATCGCCGGGGTAGAGGATCACCTCGGGGACATGGACTTCAAGGTGGCCGGCACCGAGCGCGGCATCACCGCGCTGCAGATGGACATCAAGATCACTGGCGTGACCTTCGAGATCATGCGTGACGCGCTCTCGCAGGCCAAGGTCGCCCGCCACTTCATCCTGGAGGAGATGGGCAAGGTGATCGACGCGCCGCGGACCGAGCTCTCCAAGCACGCTCCGCGCATCTCGAGCATCCAGATCGACCCCGAGAAGATCGGCCTGTTGATCGGCAAGGGCGGGGAGACGATCAGGGCGCTGCAGGAGGAGTTCGAGGCCCAGATCGATGTCTCCGACGAGGGACAGGTCTTGGTCTATGCCGCGGACGGCGAGCGCGGCGACGCACTGGTCGACCGCATCCGGGCGATGACCAAGGAGGTCGAGGTGGGCGACGAGTTCACGGGCAGGGTGGTCAAGACCACCGCCTTCGGAGCCTTCATCGAGCTCTCCAAGGGCACCGACGGCCTGCTTCACATCTCCAACGTGGCTCCCGGCAGGAGGATCGGCTCCGTCGAGGAGGTCGTCAACAAGGGCGATGAGCTGAGCGTGCGCGTGGTGGAGGTCGACCGCGAGCGGGGACGCATCGGCCTCAGGCTGGCGAGTGATCCAGACGTGGCCGGCAAGACCGTCGAGGAGCTGGCGGCCGTCGGCTCGGGCGATCCGGGACCACCGCGCCGCGAGCGCTCAGGTCGAGACGGTCGCCCCGGGGGCGGCCGTGGGCGCGATCGCGACCGGGACCGAGGCAGGGTCCGGGACCGCGATCCTGAGCGCCGGCACTAGTGCACCGCGCCGCGCGAACCGGCAGCCGGCAGCACTAGTGCCCAACCAACATCGGCTGACCACGCTCGACGACGGCGTGCGCGTGGTGACCGAGCGGATGCCCGCAGTCCGCTCGGTCGCGCTCGGCGTGTGGATCGGGACCGGATCCAGAGGCGAGACCGATGCCCAGGCCGGGCTCTCGCATCTGCTCGAGCACCTGCTGTTCAAGGGCTCCGCCAAGTACGGGTCCTTGGAGATCGACCAGATCTTCGATGCCATGGGCGGCGAGCTGAACGCCGGCACGGGCAAGGAGACCACCTCCGTCTACGCCCGTGTGATCGACGAGCACGTGCCCGACGCGTTCGACGTACTGGCCGACATCGTCTTTCGTCCCGCGCTGCGTGACATCGACTCTGAGCGGGCCGTGATCCTGGAAGAGATCGCGATGTATGAGGACGAGCCCCAGGAGAAGGTCTTTGACCTGCTGGGGGAGGCGGTGTTTCCCGGCCACCCACTGGGACGGGCGATTATCGGGACGCCAGAGGTCGTGGGGGGCACGTCCCCCGAGGAGATCGCCCGCTTCCATGCCGCTCGCTACGTGCCTCGGAACGTCGTCATCGCCGCGGCCGGGGCGGTCGAACATGACGCGTTCTCAGAACTGGTGGCCGAGCGTGTGCCGGCGGGCGATGCCGTTTCCGCGCCGGAGCCGCCGGGCGCGCCCGCCGGCGACTTCTCGCCCCGCCGGCGGTTCGAGCGCAAAGACACCGAGCAGTACCACGTGTGCCTCGGAGGCGCCGGGCTCTCGCGCCACGACGAGCGCCGCTTCGCGCTGCGTGTGCTGGACACGATCTTCGGCGGCACAACCTCCTCGCGGCTGTTCCAGGAGATCCGCGAGCGGCGAGGATTGGCCTACGCCGTGTACTCCTTCACCAACTCCTATCACGACGCCGGGCAGCTGGGGCTGTATGTGGGCACTCGAGCGGACAACCTGGGCGAGGCCCTGTCAGTCGTTGGCTCCGAGCTACGCCGGCTGGCCGAGCAGCCGGCCAGCGGCGAGGAGCTCACGCGGGCCAAGGAAAACCTCAAGGGGAGGGTCGTCCTCTCGCTGGAGTCCACCGGCGCCCGCATGAACCGGCTGGGATCCGAGGTGTTGGCTGGCGCGCCGCTGCTGTCGCTCGACGAGGTGATCGAGCGAATCGACGCCGTCACCCTGGAAGATCTGGCCAAGCTGGCTCGAGAGCTGTGGGCACCAGAACGGCTGGCGGCCGCCGGCATCGGCCCCGATGAGCAGCGCTTTGAGCAGGCTCTCGAGCCGCTGGCCGTGGCCGAGGCGGTAGGTTGACGCGGGTCGCGGTCGCGGGCGCGGCCGGCCGGATGGGGGAGACCGTCTGCCGGGCGGTGGAGGGCGCCGACGATCTTGATCTGGTGTCCCGCGCCGATCCCTCGCTCGGGCTCGAGCTGGGCGACGCGCTGGCCGGACGGCCGGACGTCCTGGTCGATTTCACCACCCCCGGGACGGCGCTCGACAACGCGCGCCAGGCGGTCGCTGCCGGCGTGCACGTCGTGATCGGTACGACCGGCTTCGACCTCGAGAAGCTCGCCGAGCTGCGCGGAGCCAACATCTTCGTCGCCCCCAACTTCGCGATCGGCGCGGTGCTGATGATGCGCTTCGCCGCCGAGGCGGCCCGGTACATGGAGAAGGCCGAGATCATCGAGCTCCACCACCACACCAAGGTCGATGCCCCCAGCGGCACCGCGGCGCGGACCGCCTCCTTGATGGGCGGCGACGTGCCGATCCACTCGGTTCGCCTTCCAGGCCTCGTCGCCCACCAGGAGGTGATCCTCGGTGGCCTGGAGCAGACGCTGAGCATCAGACATGACTCGATGGGGCGAGAGTCATTCATGCCCGGAGTGCTGCTAGCCGTGCGGCGCGTGGCGACGTTGTCCTTCTCGCCGCTGGTGGGCCTCGAGCATTTGCTGGATTAGCGTCAAGCGGGGTATGACCTAAAAACGGGATCGCGGCGCTGCGCGCCCGCGATCCCCGATAATCTTGGTGAACACGTGTTTACACGTTTTGTGCAAGCGGGGATAATGGCCTGACATGCCCGAGCGAGGCGCCCCACCTAACGTTCATCCCGTCCAGCGGCGGCTCTTCCGCGCGCTCGAGGTGTTCAGCACGCCGCTGCTGCCAGGCGACTACCTGGAGATGATCAACCCGCTGTGGTCGACCCGCGAGCTGCGCGGTCGAATCGAGGAAGTCAGGCACGAGACCGAAGACGCGACGACCGTCCTGATCAAGCCGGGCTACAGCTGGCCGGGACACAAGCCCGGGCAGTACGTCCGGATCGGGATCGATATCGACGGGGTGCGGCATTGGCGCGCCTACTCCCTGACCTCCGACCCATACCGCGAGGACGGGCTGATCAGCATCACTCCCAAGAAGGTCGATGAGGGCGTCGTCTCGCCATACCTGGTGAAGGAGGCCAAGCCGGGGACGATCGTCTCGCTGTCGAAGATCGAGGGCGCGTTTGTCCTGCCGGACCCCACACCCGAGAAGCTTCTTTTCATCAGCGCCGGTAGTGGCATCACCCCGATCATGAGCATGCTCCGCCACCTCGACCACTACGACGAGTTGAACGACGTCGTGCACCTCCACTCCGCACGTCATACCGACGAGGTGATCTTCGGGGACGAGCTGCGAGAGTTAGCCAAGCGTCGCGACGGCTTCCGCCTCCACGAACAGCTGACCCGCGAGCACGGCCGGATGGGCCCCGATGACCTCGAGCGCCTGTGCCCTGACTGGCGCGAGCGAGCGACCTACATCTCGGGCCCCAACGAGATGCTCGACGCCTTCCAGGAGCACTTCGAGCGCCAGGGCGACTGCGAGCGACTCTGCATGGAGCGTTTCCAGCCGAAGCTGGGACTCGGCCAGCAAGGCAAGGGCGAGGGCGGCACGATCAAGTTCCTGAAATCAAAGTGCGAGACCGAATCGGACGGCGAGAAGCCGATCCTCGTGGCCGGCGAGGAAGCCGGACTCGAGTTGCCCTACGGCTGCCGCGAGGGGATCTGCCATACATGCGTGGGCGAGCTCGTCTCCGGGCGACTCAGGGACCTGCGCAACGGCGACGTCTACGGCCAGGAGGGCGAAGTTGTCCGGACGTGCATCAGCGCGCCGGAAGGACCGGTCGAAATCGACCTTTAGTCATCGGCTACACCAAGGGAGCTACATGGACACCCAGTCAAGCAACGGCCACGGCGCCGACGGCGCCGTCGCAGTCGACACACCGGACAATCCGTTGCACCGCCTGACCAAGGAGCAGATCGAGGAGATCGGACGTGAGTTCGACGAGCTGCATGAGCAGGTCAGAGCCGATCTTGGCGACCGCGACGCGCGCTACATCCGCTCGATGATCACCCTCCAGCGCCGGCTGGCGCTGATCGGTCGCCTGGAGCTGATCTTCTCGCGATGGCGCATCCCGTGGGCCGTCGGCGCTGGGACCCTTGGGCTGGCCAAGATCCTCGAGAACATGGAAATCGGCCACAACGTCATGCACGGGCAGTGGGACTGGATGAACGATCCGGTGATCAACTCGAGCGTGTGGGATTGGGACACGGCCTCGACCAAGGAAGCCTGGAAGCACTCCCACAACTACATCCACCATACGTTCACGAACATCCTCGGCAAGGACCGGGACCTGGGCTACGAGATCATGCGGATCGACCCGCACCAGAAGTGGCATCCGTTCTACCTGCTGCAGCCCTTTTACAACATCCTGCTGATGATGACCTTCGAGTGGGGTGTCGCGCTGCACGACCTGGACTTCACCGCGATCCGCGCCGGCGAGAAGGACATGAAGCAGGTGGCCAAGGAGCTCAAGGGCATCGCCGGCAAGGCGCGCACGCAGATCACCAAGGACTACATCGCCTGGCCGCTGATCAGCGGGGCGGTGATGACGCTGATCGAGCTCGGCCTGATCGCGCAGAAGGCTCGCTCTGACGCCGGAAGCAAGGGGTCGCGGGCGCTGGCCAAGGTCGCGGCCCGGGGGCTGCGCTCAAAGCGCCGTGCCCGGCGCGAGGTGCTGCGCCAGCTAATCGAGCGCCGCTCGTTCATCGAGCCGTTCCGGCGCACGCTGACCGCCGACGTGGCGGCCAACATCATCCGCAACATCTGGTCCTACGCGATCATCTTCTGCGGCCACTTCCCGGATCAGACGTACACGTTCACCGAGCAGGAGGCCGAAGACGAGACGCGCGGCGGGTGGTACGTCCGCCAGCTGACAGGCGCCGCCAACATCGACGGCAGCCCGCTGTTCCACGTCCTGAGCGGCAATCTCGGCTACCAGGTCGAGCATCACCTGTATCCGGACATGCCGAGCACGCGCTACGGCGAGATCGCCCCCAAGGTCAGGGAGATCTGCGAGCGCTACGACCTGCCCTACAACACGGGTCCGTTCTCCCAGCAGCTGGGCATGGTGCAGCGCTCGATCGTCCGCCTGGCCCTCCCGGGCGGTCAGCCGCGTCCGAAGCCGGGGCCCTACCACGGCCCGCTGATTCGCGGCAAGGGTGAGCGCGATCCGGAGACGCTGGGTTCGGCTTCGTAGCGCAACGGTCGGTCCGCTCACCGGCGCCGAGGTCGCACAACGTAAAGACTTCATTACAACGTTTGCTGCTGCGCCGCGGCGAGCAGTATGTTCTGCGGCGTGGCGTGGAAGAAGGAGATCCTGGTGGTGGCCAATGTCACAGCGATGTCCGACGAGCTGCTCGATGCTCTGCGGCGCCAGGCAGCCGCCGGCGCGTGCGCGTTCACGCTGATCGTTCCGGCGACGCCGTTTGGTGGCGGCCGCCAGGCGGCCCAGGAAATGCTGTCCCGAGCGCTCGAGCGCCTGCGCGACTCCGGGCTCGAGGCAGACGGCAGCGTGGGCGATGGCGACCCGGTGGTGGCGGTCAGCGAGGCCTGGGATCCCAAGCGCTACGACGAGATCCTCGTCTCCACGTTGCCGATGCGCTTCTCGAAGTGGCTACACGCCGGGCTACCGGAGCGGGTTGGGCGCCTGACAGGAGCGCCGGTGACGCACGTGATCTCCGAACCGCACCAGGAGATCGCGGTCGAGCCGGCGCCGCACCACGAGAAGGAGCCGATGGGGCCGCTGTCGGTGCTGGCCTGGGGCCGGCCCAAGCGCGAGCAGTAGGCGGCCCACAGGCTCCGGCCTGCGATAATCGCGGCGATGAAGCTCGGGGCGATCCTGACCGCAATGGTCACGCCATTCGACGCGCGCGGCCGGGTGGACGAAGAAGCCGCCGTGCGGCTCATGCACCACCTCGCCGAGCACGGCTCGGAGGGCATCGTCGTTTGCGGAACCACCGGCGAGGTGTCAACGCTTTCAGACGAGGAGCAGCTAAGGCTCATCCGGCTGGCGTGCGAGGAGATGCGCTCCTCCCGTCCGGGGTTGGCAGTGGTGGCCGGCGTCGGCTCCAACGACACCCGGCACGCCATCGAGCTCACGGAGCACGCCAGCGAATTGCGACCGGACGCCCTGCTGTCGGTCAACCCCTATTACAACAAGCCTTCGCGCCGCGGCATCCTCCGCCACTATGAGGAGATCTGCCGGGCGACCGACCTGCCGATCCTGCTCTACAACATCCCGCAGCGGACGGCGTCGGATCTGCCCAATGACCTGCTCGCCGAGCTCGCCCAGCTCGAGAACATCGAAGGCGTCAAACAGGCCAACCCGGCGAACTTGGCCAAGGTTGACGGACTGCAGATTTACGCGGGCAATGACGACCTGCTGGCCGAGGTCCTGGACATGGGAGGGGCGGGCGGCGTGCTCGTCGCCAGCCATCTCGTCGGCGACGATATGCGACGTATGGTCGATCAGCCCGAGCGGCGTTGGCAGATCAACGAGTCGCTCCAGGACGTCTACCGCGATATGGGCGTCGCACCCCTTGCCTGCGTGACGAAGGCCGCGCTGAAGCTGATTGGTCTCGACGTCGGAGCGCCCCGGCTTCCCTATGTGGAGCTCGATGAGGGCGAGCTGGCGGTGATCCGGGCGATGCTCGAGCGGCACGGGCTGCTGGCCACGGCCACCGCCGGGTGACCAGTCTTCGCATCCTGCCGCTCGGTGGGCTAGGCGAAATCGGCAAGAACATGACGGTCGTCGAGTACGACGGCCGGATCGTGGTGGTCGACACGGGCCTCCGTTTTCCAACAGCCGAGATGCTGGGGATCGATCTCGTGCTGCCCGACTTCGGCTACCTGCGCGAGCGCGTGCAGGACATCGAAGCGATCGTCATCACTCACGGGCACGAGGACCACCTGGGCGCGCTGCCATGGGTGTTGCGCGAGCTGGGCCAGGTTCCGATCGTCTACGGCGGCAGGCTGACGATCGCCATGGCGCGCTCGAAGCTCGACGAGCATCGCTTGCGCGACGTCCGACTCGAGGATCTGGCGCCGGGCGAGGAGGTCGGCGCGGGACCGTTCACGCTCGAGCTCGTGCACATGACTCACTCCATCCCCGACTCCTGCGCGGTCGCTCTGACGACCCCGCTGGGAACCGTGCTGGTGACCGGTGATTACAAGTTCGACCAGACGCCGGTCGACGGCCCACCCGCCGACGTCTCGCGGCTGGCGGAGCTCGGCCGAGCGGGCGTCCTGCTGCTGTGCGGCGACTCGACCAACGCCGATCGTCCCGGATTCTCACCCTCCGAGCGCGACGTGGGCCCCCGGCTGCAGGAGGTTTTCGCCAGGGCAAACGGTCGCATCATCGTGACGAGTTTCGCTTCGAACATCCACCGCGTCCAGCAGGTCGTTGACGCGGCCGCCGCGCTCGGGCGCAAGGTCTCGCTCGTCGGCCGCTCGATGCGCAAGAACGTCAACATCGGCCGGTCCCTGGGTCACATCGAGATCCCGGAGGGGCTGTTGATCCAGCCGCAGGAAGTCGAGGACTGGCCCGACCACGAGATCGTCGTTATCTCGACCGGGTCGCAGGGCGAGCCGCTATCCGCGCTCAGGCGCATGGCCCACAACGACCACCCGGCCGTGCAGCTTCGAGCCGGCGACACGGTGGTCTTCTCCGCCACGCCGATCCCGGGCAACGAGCGCGCGGTGGGCGAGACCGTCGACCGGCTGTTTCAGATCGGCTGCGACGTGGTGACGACGCGTGATGCGCCGATTCACGCTTCGGGGCACGGGTATCAAGAGGAGCTCAAGCTGATGCTCAATCTTCTGCGCCCCCGGTATGTATTGCCGGTACACGGCGACCACAAGCGATTGCGACTGCACGCCGAGCTGGCCGACGCGGTCGGCATCGATCCGGACGACGTCTTTCAGGGCGCAAATGGCCTGCCGCTGGAGATCGATTCCACCGGCGCCCGCTTTGGTGACAGCGAGCCGTCGGGAATGATCTTCGTCGACGGCGTGGACATCGGCGATCCTGCCGACGTCGCCCTTCGCGACCGGCGAATGCTCTCCGCGGACGGGATCTTCATCGTCGTGGCCACGATCTCCGAGCAGACCGGCGAGTCGGTGGCCCCGCCGGAGGTGATCTTCCGCGGCGTCCCGTTCATCGAGCAGGCCGGTGGCCTCGTGGAGGAGATCCGCGCCGAAGTCGAGCGTTCACTGGCCAAGGCCGCCGCAGACGGCGTGCGGGAGATCGATCTGCTCCAACAGCAGCTTCACGACGATCTCGCCGCGTTCGTCTACGAGCGCCTGCGGCGGCGACCGATGGTGCTTCCTGTGGTGGTGGAAATCTGAAGCTGGCGATCGCTGCCGCCTGCTCGCAGGCCGCTTACGCGAGCTGCTCGCTGACGGCACCCGATCGCCGCTTGGCGTCTCTCTTTGTCGTTCGTAGGGTGGCCAGGCCAGCCAGGGCCACGACGAAGCATGTAATGGCTCCCAGTCCGAGGCCGGCGCGGGCGCCCAGGAGCTCCATCACGCCACCGACGATCGGGCCGCCGATCGGGGTGGAGCCCTGGAAGGCCACGAACCACAGTGACATCACGCGGCCGCGCATGCTGGGCTCTGCCGTCAGCTGCAAGGTTGAGTTGCCCGTGGACATGAAGGAGATGCTCGCGCTGCCCGCCAGCGCCAGGGCTACGAGCGCGAACGCCAGGGTGGGGGCGAGCGTTGCCAGCGTCATCGCGACGCCGAACGCCGAGGCGGCGAGCACGAGCGGGCCGACGCCGGTCCTGCCGCGCGCCGCCACCATCAGGCCGCCGATGACCGCGCCCACGCCCATGGCCGCTGTCATGAAGCCGTAGCCGGTGGCGCCGACGTGCAGGCCGCGGCTGGCCATGACCGGCAGCGAGACTTGAAACTCGTATGTGAGACAGCCGACCGCGGCCATCATCAACAGCGGCACGGCTAGTCCCGGCGTGGAACGGACGTAGCGCAGCCCGTCGCGCAGCTGGCCGCGGGCGCGAGGGGTGGGAGGAGTGGGACTGAGAGCCGTCTGGTCCATCGTCAGTAGTGAGAACACGACGGACACGAAGCTGCCAGCGTTCAAGAAAAAGCAGATGCCCTCGCCGACGGTCGCGATCAGCACGCCCGCTACAGCCGGGCCGATCGTCCGGGCCACATTGACCAGGACCGAGTTGAGCGTGACGGCGTTGCGCAGATGATCTACGCCCACGAGCTCGAGCATGAACGACTGCCGGGCAGGGTTCTCGAAGGCGTTGTTGAGGCCGAGCAATGCCGCCAGGACTCCGACCTCCCACACGCGGACGGCTCCGGTCACGGTCAAGGCGCCGAGCACCAGCGCCTGCACACCCATCGCGCTCTGCAGGCCGATCATCAGCTTGCGCTTGTCGATGCGATCGGCAATCACCCCGCCGTAAGGCGCCAGGAGCAGGACGGGCAGCGTCTGCAGCGCCACGATCGCGCCCAGCGCGGCGCCCGAGTGGGTCAGCGTCAGCACCAGCCATGACTGGGCCGTCATCTGCATCCACGTACCGATCAGAGAAATCGCCTGACCGGCGTAGTAGCGGCGGTAGTTGCGGACCGAGAGGGCGGCGAACGTGATTCGGCCGGCGCGGACGACGCGCGTCACGGGCGGCCTCCGGCGAGCTGCTCGGCCAGCTGCTCGAGCGCGGGAAGTGCTTGTTCGACCATTTCGCGGTCGTGGTCCGAAAGCGCTGACAGCGCGACGCTCACCGCGTCGGTGCGCTCGCGCCGCATGCGCTCCGCCAGGCGCTTGCCGGGGGGTGTTGCCGTGACCCAGGCGGCGCGCCGGTCGCCCTTGTCGCTGGCCCGGCCGAGCAGGCCGGCATCGACCAGATCAGCGGTCACTCGGGAGAGCATCGTGGGGTTGATCCCCTCCGACGCGGCGAGTTCGGACAGCCGCATCGGCCCGCGCCTGGTTACCGCCTGAAGCACCGTTATGCCTGTGGGGGTGAGGCCAGCGGACACCGCCGCCTTCGTCGGGCGCAGCCGGCGTGAGAGCCTGCCGATCACAGCGCGCAGTTGCGGTGCGGTGTCCAGATCGTTGGCGGGTGTTTGGGTCGGCACTGGGGGTGGTCTCCAATCGGCTCCTGCCAGTTACTTGCTTGCTGGCAAGCATTATTTTAGCAGCGGGTTTCAGCCTCACCGCGGCCCGGATCGAGGCCCGCCTAGCGAGCCCGGCCTTCGACGGCGGGGATCGAGGCCCGCCGAGCGAGCCCGGCCTTCGACGGCCCGGCCTGGAGCAGTCAGGCAGACGTGGGATATTGCTCGGCGACCGGGGGAGCAGATGAGCGGCCGGCATCCGCGGGTAGCCGGATGACGAAACGCGTGCCCCGACCGAGAGACGTACGCTCCAGCGCCACCGTGCCGTCGTGTGCCGCGACTACGGCCCGTACGATCGCCAGCCCGAGCCCAGAGCCGCGCCCTCCGTCCCGCGCGCCGCGGACGAAACGCTCGAACACGCGGCGCTCGAGCTCCACCGGTATACCCGGACCATCGTCCTCGACCGTTAGCACGGCGTCGCCGTCTTTGAGGCCGGTGCGGGCCCGAATCTTGGTGCCCGGAGGGGTGTGGCGGAGCGCGTTCTCCAGCAGGTTGAGCGTGAGCCGGTGTAGGTCGTCGCGGGTACCGGAGACGACGGCGTGCTCCGCGTTGACCGAGAGCTCGTGTCCCTCGGCCACGGGCTCTAGCTCACCTGCTGCCTCGACCAGGACATCGGCTAGGTCTGTCGGGCGCCGGGGTTGAGTTCGCTTGGCGTCCGCTCTGGCCAGGAGCAGCAGGTCACCGACCAGTCGGCGCATCCGCCGCGTTGAGCGCAACGCGGCGTGGGCGGTCTCAGCCTGCTCGCCGTTTAGCTCTTCGCTCAACAGCTCGAGGTTGGCCAGCACGCTGGTCAACGGCGTGCGCAGCTCGTGTGAGGCGTCGGCGATGAACTCGCGCTGGCGAACGAGCATCGCCTCGGTGTCGCTGCGCGAGGCATCGAGGGCGGCGAGCATGCCGTCCAGCGTGCGCGCCAGCTCCGCTACCTCATCCTCGGCCTCGGGGAACGGCAGTCTGCGGCTGGGATCGCGGGTGCGCTCGATCTCCCTTGCGGCATCGCTCAGCTCGGCGATCGGTCGCATCGCCCTGCGCGCGACGAACAGTCCGGCCAGCAGCGCGAGGATGGCTCCCCCCAGCACCCCCAGCAGCAGGAAGAAGCGGACCCGAGCCAGCGTATGGTTGACCTCGGACAGCGGTCGCGCGTAGAGCAGCAGGATGTCCCCCTCCGGCTCGACCGGAATCTGACGAATGTCGACGCGATAGCCGAGCTCATTGCGGACGCCGGGGACGGTGGGGGGGGCGAAGTTGGGCCGCACCCGCGATGGCGGGGTGGCCCCGGTCATGTTCATCTCCTGGTCGCACAGCAGGGTGGAGCCGGCGCTGACGTCGTAGATGCGGATCTGGGCGTGCTCGGAGCTCGCGTAGTACTTGAGCTGGGTGATGGAGCACGTCGGCCCGAACGTCTGCCGGCTCGGAACGAGTTGGATCTGATCGGCGAGCCGGCCGGCGGCCGAGTTCACCTCGTTGTCGAACTGGCCCCGAACCTCGTTGCTCGTGAATATGGCCACAATCACCGCGAACGACGCCAGGATCACGAACGTCAGCGCCGCCGAGCCTCCCGCGAGCCGCCAGCGGACAGGGACCGACCTATATGCGGAGTACGTAGCCCGCGCCGCGGATCGTATGTAGGAGCCGAGGCTCTCCACCGGCTTCAAGCTTCCTCCGTAGGTTGGAGACGAACACCTCGATCGTGTTCGTCATCGAGAACGGGTCATACCCCCACACCTCATCCAGCAGGCGCTGACGGGAAATAACGATGCGCTCGTTGCGCATCAGGTACTCCAGCAGCTCGAACTCCCGCTGCGTCAAGTCGATCCGGCGCTCCCCGCGCATGACCTCATGGGTGTCGGGATTGAGCTTCAAATCGCCGACTGCGAGCGCCGCCTGCCCGCGAGGAGGACGGCGGCGTAGGAGCGCACGGAGCCGCGCCAAGAGCTCCTGGCGCTCGAACGGTTTGACCAGATAATCATCGGCGCCCGCATCCAGGCCCTCGACGCGGGATTCGACCGCATCGCGGGCGGTCAGCACCAGGATCGGCACGTCGTCCGACGCTCGCAGCGTCCTGGCCACCTCCACTCCGTCCAGCCGCGGGAGGCCCAGATCCAGGATCACCAGGTCCGGGAGGAAGGCGTGGGCCAAGTCGAGCGCGCTGATCCCGTCGCCGGCGATCTTGACCTCGTAGCCCTCCATGCGCAGCGAGCGCTGGAGTACATGGGCGATGGCGTCGTCGTCCTCGACGACAAGCACACGAGGTGGGCGTTCGTAATCGACCATCGGCTCGTCTCAGATGGTACGGCCGCCGCAGAACCGAATCGGGGATCTTTAGTGCGCGTTGATGCGCGGCAGGAGGCGGGCGATGTCCGTCGAAGCTCTTCGTCTGGTACATGGCCAGCCGCGCGAGAAAGAAGCCGCCTCCGAAGCGCGCCAAACGTTCCGTGCTCGCGCGTCGTCAGCTGTCGATCTCGAGACTCAGGCTCGAGCCGCATCACCTGGACATCGCCGCGCTGGCGCTCGTGGCCTGCGGAATCTTCCTGGCCGGAGTGGCATATCTCCACTGGAGCGGCGGCGCGCTCGGCTCCAATGCCGTGCTGGCGATGCGGTTCGCCCTCGGCGCGCTCGGCTATGCAGTGCCCGCCGGGATGCTGTTGGGGGGCGGGCTGATCCTGGCGCGGGAGCTCAGGCCGCCGGGGCGTCCGATGCGCACGGGCACCGTGTGCTTGACGGCGGCGTTGACCCTGATCCTGGCGGCCGGGACGCTCGGGATCGGTCCCGGGACGGCCCATGGACACGAGTTTTGGCAGCCCCACGCGTTTGAGTCTCGAGGCGGCGCGGTGGGACAAGCCGAGCTCTGGGTCGCCTCACACCTGATCTCGACGCTCGGCGCGCAGATCCTGTCCGTATTCCTGCTGATCACCGGGCTCTTGCTGGTCTCGGGGGCCACCGTCGCCGGCCTCGTACGCCTGACCGGCGAGGGCGTGGCGGAGAGTTCTCGAGCGCTGCGGCGCACGACGCTCGATGGGCGGCAGGGCCTGCGCGGTCTCGCCGCCCGCTATCCCGTCGACCAGGCCTCCGTGGAGGCAGCCGAGGAGGCGGCGCGGGAGAGCGCTGCCGCGTTCGACGCGCTCGTGCCGCCGGAGCCGGACACGGCCGAGCTTGTCGTCCGCGCCACGCACGTCGAGGCGCCCCCGATCGAGCCGTCCGACGACGAGCCGGTGCCGGCAGAGGAGGACGCTCCGCCCGCGGCAGCCGAACCGAGGCAGAAGCCTGATAGCGAGATTCTGGGTCCGCAGGACCCGGAACTCGCGACCCTGACACCGCAGGGCCGCTACCGGGCGTCGATCACCGACGATCCGGGATTCGAGTGGAAGGTTCCGGCCCACCGCTTCCTGACGCGCTCGACGGGCGAGAAGGCTCGGCCCGACACCGCTGGGCAGCAGCAGGTGGCACAGACGCTGCTCGAGGCGCTCGGTCACTTCGGGATCCAGGCCTCGGTGGTCGGGCGCGTGACCGGACCTCACATCACCCGCTACGAGCTGCGGCTGGCACCCGGCACCAAGGTCTCCAAGGTGGCCCAGCTCAAGGACGATCTTGCCTACTCGCTGGCCGCCACCGACATCCGCATCCTGGCCCCGATCCCTGGCAAGCAGGCGGTCGGCGTAGAGGTGCCGAACGCGCGCCGGCGAATCGTGCATCTGGGAGACGTGTTCCAGGACCCGCCGCCCGATTGGTCGCCGCTCACCGTGTGGCTGGGCAAGGACATCGGGGGCCGTGCGATCGGAGCGGATCTGGCCAAGATGCCTCATCTGCTGGTGGCCGGGACGACCGGGTCGGGCAAGTCGGCCTGCATCAACGCACTGCTCTCGAGCATCTTGCTGCGCGCCACCCCGCACGAGGTGAGGCTGGTGCTGGTCGATCCGAAGCAGGTGGAGCTCAACCACTACGAGTCGATTCCGCATCTCCTGACGCCTGTGATCACAAGCCCCCGGATGGCTGCCAATGCACTCCAGAACCTCGTAAAGGAGATGGAGCGGCGCTACGGCATGATGTCCCTGGCCCGCGCTCGATCGCTCCCCGAGCTCAACCGGGTCCGAGGTCAGCGCGACGAGGCACCGCTGCCGTACGTACTGTGCGTCATCGACGAGCTCGCCGATCTGATGATGGTCGCTCCGGCGGATGTCGAGGACTCGATCATCCGCCTGGCGCAGAAGGGGCGAGCCGCGGGCATCCATCTGGTGCTGGCCACGCAGTCGCCGCGAGTCGACGTGATCACAGGCATGATCAAGGCCAACGTGCCCTCGAGGATCGCGTTCGCGGTCTCCTCGCAAACGGATTCGCGCGTGATCCTTGACGCCGGCGGCGCGGAGTCGTTGCTCGGTCAGGGCGACCTGCTGTTCTCGCCCCAGGGCTCATCGAAGCTCCAGCGCATCCAGGGTGCATTCGTTGACGAGTTGGAAATCGCGGAGCTCACCGACGGCTGGCGGCGGCAGGGCGAGCCGGAGTTTCACGAGGAGCTCTTGGATGAGGTGGAGCAGCCGGAGTCCGGCGAGGCCGGCGAAGACGAGCGACACCCGGACGAAGACCCACTGCTCGAGGAGGCGATCGCGCTCGTGGCCCAGATGGGAACGGCCTCCACTTCGATGCTCCAGCGCAGGCTGCGACTCGGCTATACGCGGGCTGGCCGGCTCATCGACATGCTCGAGCGCCGGGGGATCATCTCCGGCTATGAGGGCTCGAAGCCGCGCCAGGTGCTGATCGCCGAGGCAGACGTTCCGCGCATCCTCGCGCACCTCGAAGAGGCCGACGGCGGCATGCGCCAGCCCCCGCGCGGCGCGGATCCCATCACCGTTCCAGAAGACGAGCCGCCAAAGCTCTAGCAGCCGTCGGACGCCGTGCTCACGACGGCGGCCCCTCGCTAGCCTTCGGGCGCTATGGCCGACATCGGTCCGACTCTACGCGAGGCGCGGATCCGAGCCCGGATCGACATGTCCGAGGTCGAGACCCAGACGAAGATCCGCGCCAAGTATCTGCGCGCGATCGAGAACGAGGAATGGGACCGGTTGCCCGGTCCCGTTTACGTGAAGAGCTTCCTCAGGACCTACGGCGACTACCTGGGCCTCGACAGCCGCATGTTGGTGGAGGAGTTCAAGCGCCGCTACGAGCGGCCCACGGACCACGAGGCGGCCGCGCCGATCGCCTCTTTCCCGCGCGAGCGCGAGCGCGAGCGCCCCGCGCGGGCGCCACGCGGGCCAATGCTGCCGTCGTGGGCTCCGATCGCCTTCGTGCTGGTGTTCATCGTCGTGGCGCTATTCGTGGTGGGCACCGTGTTCGGAGGCAGCAGCACCAAGTCGAACTCTCCGAAGGGGATTCACGCCGGCACCCGTCATCACACGGCGCCTGCGAGGACACAGACTGCCCCGCCGCCGCCCACGCCGCAGACGGCGACGGTGCAGATGGTTCCCACTGCGCCGGTGTACGTATGTCTGGTCAACGCCCACGGGCGCAAGCTGATCAACGAGCAGACGTTCAGCACCGGCCAGACGATTCCCACAGAGGCCGGGCGCAAGCTGCTGCTGACGCTCGGCAACGCGAACGTGCAACTCAAGGTCGACGGGCACCCGGTCGCGCTCTCGCAGTCATCGACGGCAATCCGCCTGCTGATCACGGCCACGAGTGAACAGCACATACCCTCCTCGATGCAGCCCACGTGCCCGTGAATCCCCGCGCCGGCATTCTTGTCACGGGCACCGAGGTCCTGACGGGGATCATCACCGATCGCAACGGCCCATGGCTGTCCGAGCGGCTGCGCGAGACCGGCGTCGACGCGGCGAGCATTCAGATCGTCGGAGACCGGGCCGGCGATCTCCTCGATGCGCTCGAGTACATGCGCTCACAAGGGCTCCAGCTGATCGTGACGAGCGGCGGCTTGGGGCCAACGGCCGACGATCTGACCGCGGAGGTTGTCGGCCGCTTCACGGGGCGAGAAATGGTGCTCGATACCGGGCTTGAGGCCCGCATCGCCGAAATCCTGCGACCGATGCTGTCGCGCTGGCCTGATCTCGACCCGGCGGCGATCCGGGCGTCCAACCGCAAGCAGGCGGTGATCCCCCAGGGCGCGACGGTCCTCGATCCGGTTGGAACGGCTCCGGGGCTCGTCGTGCCGCCCGCGGTGCCGCCCGGACCCACCGTCGTGGTGCTCCCGGGCCCACCGCGAGAACTTCATCCCATGTGGGAGACGGCGGTGCAGACCGAGGCCTTCAAGGCCGCCACCGCGGGCGCAACCAACTACGAGCGCGGCATCGTGCGCCTGTTCGGTATCCCGGAATCGGAGATCGCCAGCACCTTGCGCGACGCTGAGGCGGATGGTTTGGGGCTCGAGCGGCTGGAGATCACGACCTGCCTACGGCGGGGAGAGATCGAGGTCTCAACCAGGTACGAGCCTCCGTCGGAGCGGGACTACGAGGCCCTGATCGGGTACATGCGTGAGCGGCACGGACCGGTGCTGTTCTCTGACGACGGCTCGACCGTCGACGAGCAGGTGGCGACCATGCTGGCAGGCCGCAGGGTGGCGGTCGCTGAGTCCTGCACCGGAGGGTTGATGGCGGCTCGGCTGACCGAGCGGCCGGGGTCGTCCGACTGCTTCCTAGGCGGCTTGGTCGTTTATTCAAACGAGGCCAAGGTAGAGCTGGCCGGCGTCGATCCGGAGCTCCTGGCCAGGGTGGGAGCGGTCTCCAACGAGGTGGCGGAGGCGCTCGCGCGCGGCGCACTGCGGCGCTTTGGAGCCGACGTCGGAATCGGAATCACGGGAATCGCGGGTCCCGATGGGGGCAGCGAGGAGAAGCCCGTGGGCACCGTGTGCTTCTCGGTCGTCGCCGAGGGCGGCAATCACATAACGCGCACGGTTCGGCTTCCGGGGGGGCGGCCCGACATCCGCGACCGCTCCACGACCGTGGCGCTGCACCTTTTGCGGCGTCTGCTGCGCCACGAGACGGATGTCGAGCTTCCGGGAGAGCCCGGGCGAGCCGAGGTCCGGGGCCGCGGCCAGTGAGCGCAGGAGCACTGGACCCGGGTCCGTGAACGCCGCCACAGCGGGCGCCGAACGGGCCCGGCTGTTCGTCGCCCTCGATCTACCGCCCTCGGTGAGAGAGGCTATTGCGCGCTGGCGTGGGGAAGCCGCGGGCGGCACGCCGGCGTTGCGAGCGATTGCTCCCGACGCGCTCCACGTCACGCTGTGCTTTCTCGGCTGGCGCTCGGCGGACGAGATCGAACCGATCAGTGCCGCCTGTGGGCGGGCGCTCGCTGGGGCAAAGAGCCTCGAGCTGGCGCTGACCGAAGGGCTTTGGCTTCCGCAGCGGCGCCCTCGGGTGCTCGCCGTCAAGCTCAGCGATGGCTCCGGGGCACTCGCCGCCATCCAGGCGGCGCTCTCGGAGGCGCTGAGCGCAGGTGGCTTCTATGCGCCCGAGCCCCGGCCGTTTCTGCCCCACGTCACGGTGGCCCGGGTCCGCGCTCGCACGCGCGTACGGCCATCAACCCTGCCCCAGACGCCTGAGCTGGCGTTCTGCGCAGCGACCGTCACCCTCTATCGCTCGCGGCTGGCCGCGGGCGGGGCCCGCTACGAGGCGTTGCGGATGATTGAGCTGGGGGAGGGGAGAGGCGGACTGGCCGATGGCCTCGAGGTCGTGCGCGGGTTTCACTTCGCACAGCGAGACGCATACGCCGGCAGGGGAGTGGAACCGTTGCGGGCATGGCTTACAGAAGACGTCGTATGGCACGTTCCGGGGCGCAGCCAGATCGCGGGCGAGCACGTCGGAGCCGAGGCGGTGCTCGCGTATTTCGACACCCGTCGGCGGCTGACCGATGAGACGTTTCGCGTGAACGTCCGCGGCCTGTCTGTGGTCGCCGATCGCATCGTCCAGCTGGCCGGCGGAAGCGCCGTCCGTGATCGCCGCCGGGTCAGCTGGGAGACGGTCGGCGTGTTCCGCGTCAAAGACGGCAGGATCGCCGAGTGCTGGCTCGTCCCGTTCGACCAGTACGGCTTTGACGAGATCTGGGGCTAGCCGGCACTCCAGCCGCTCCAGCGCTCGACGTCCACGGCCAGCACGGACCCCGCTGGGCGCTGTTGCGGATAGCGCTCGCGCAGCAAGGCGATCGCCCTGTCCGCCTCGTGGTCGGCGGGGTCGAGCACGCGGGCCGTGCCATCGGCTCTGACCCACCACAGCCTGCTCCACTCCGCGTCGTCATAGTGATCGACCAGCAGGGCGACCGCGGGATTCTGGCGTACGTTTGCCAGTCGCCGCAGCGTTGTTGTCCGCTTGGGCTTGGCGTCCACGACGCTATATACGCACTGGCCCGAGACCGCAAAGACAATCGGCACCAGGTGCGGTCGGCCGGCCCGATCGGCTGTCGCCAAGCGCGCGACCCTGGCGGCGGCGAACCGCTCCCGGGCCTCGGCGGCGGTCACGCCCCGGTGGCGGTCATGCCTCGCCGGTCAGCTCGGCGATCGCCGACTCCCAGCGCTCGAGCGCCTGCTCCACCACAGAGCGTCCTCCGGAAGGGACCCAGTGGACCACGCGGCGGCACCCGGCGAGCTGCAGCGGCGCCAGCACACCGGCGTCGGCCGGGACGCCCATCACCATCAACTCCACTGGCCGCTCGGCGCGCTCACGCAGCTCGCTCGCCCGATCCACGATGTCCTCACCGCCGCGCATGTAGTTGGGAAACCAGGCGTCTCCGAACGCCAGGACGCGGTCGAGCACGGTCGGCCCGTTACCGCCCACCAGCACGGGCGGATGCGGCCACTGGGCCGGCTTGGGCCGGGACCAGATCCGCTCGAAGTCCACGAACTCGCCGTGATATGAGGCCTCGTCCTGCGCCCAGATCGCCTTCATCGCCTCCACGCGTTCTGCCATCAGGCGCATGCGCGTCCGCGGATCGGTGCCGTGGTTGGCCATCTCTTCCCGATTCCAGCCAGCCCCGACGCCGAACTCGAATCGGCCGCCGGACAGGTGATCCACCGACGCCACCTCCTTGGCGGTGGTGATCGGATCGCGCTCGACGATCAGGCAGATGCCGCTACCGACGCGTAGCGAGGAGGTGGCCTCGGCAGCCGCCGTGAGCGCCACGAACAGGTCGTACGTGTGACTGTATTTCCGCGGCAGCTCGTCCCCGCCCGGCCACGGACTCTCGCGGCTGGCCGGGATGTGCGTGTGCTCGGCGAAGAACAGCGACTCGTGGCCACGCTCCTCGATGAGGCGGGCAATGGCCCCCGGGCTGAGCGCGTCATGCGTGGGGAAGTAGCCGACTCCGAACTCGATCGCGCGAGTCTAGTGTTGCGTTCACTCTTGGCACCCGCTCGGGGCGCTTTTGTGACCGACGCGTCTTGTTTGGTTACCGCGTTCGGTCCTAGCGTCCAGGCCACGGAACCTGGCGGTTCCGTCCGCCACCGGCCCTACCGTGAGGCGTTCCAGGAATGAGACAAGGAGCCGAGCAGAGATGAGTGAGCAGCAGCAGGCTGGCGCAAAGGCCGGCGCGGCACCCGGCGGAAACGGCAAAGACGATGCCAAGCGCCAGGCGGCGCTCAAGGGCGCCCTGGCCCAGATCGAGAAGCAGTACGGCAAGGGCGCCGTGATGCGAATGGGAGATCCCGGCGCACGCGTGGCTGTCGATGCGATCCCCACCGGCGCTCTGTCGCTAGATCTCGCGCTGGGGATCGGCGGCGTTCCCCGCGGGCGGATCATCGAGATCTTCGGACCCGAGTCCTCCGGCAAGACGACACTCGTCTACCACATCCTCGCCGAGGCCCAGAAGCTGGGCGGAGTGTGCGCGTTCGTCGACGCCGAGCACGCGATGGACCCCATCTATGCCCAGCAGATCGGGGCGAACATCGACGAGCTGCTCGTCTCCCAGCCGGACTACGGCGAGCAGGCGCTAGAGATTGTCGACACCCTGATCCGCTCGGGCGCCGTCGACGTCGTGGCGGTCGACTCGGTTGCGGCACTCACGCCGCGCGCCGAGCTAGAGGGCCAGATGGGGGACCAGACCGTGGGCGTCCAGGCCCGGATGATGTCCCAGGCCATGCGCAAGCTCGCCGGCAACCTCAACCGCACCCAGACGCTCTGTATGTTCACGAACCAGATCCGGGAGAAGGTCGGCGTAATGTTCGGGAGCCCCGAAACTCAACCTGGCGGCCGGGCGCTGAAGTTCTATTCCTCCCAGCGCCTCGACATCCGCCGGATCGAGACGCTCAAGGACGGCACCGAGGCGGTGGGCAACCGGGTTAGGGTCAAGGTGGTCAAGAACAAGGTCGCGGCGCCCTTCAAGCAGGCGGAATTCGACATCGAGTTCGGCAAGGGCATCTCGACCACCGGCTGCCTGATCGACTACGGCGTGGAGCACAACATCATCGCCAAGTCCGGCGCTTTCTTCTCCTATGGCGATGAGCGGCTCGGTCAGGGACGCGGCAACGCCAAGGCGTTCCTGGAGGAGCACCCCGATGTAGCCAAGGAGATCGAGAACAAGATCTACGCCGCGGTGGGAATCGGTCCGGAGCTGGTGAAACCGATCGAGCCTCGCGACGGACAAGCCGATGGCGGCCGGCTAGCGACCGGCAACGGCGCTGGCGAGCGCCGCCCGGACGGCAACGGCTCACGCGGCGACTGGAAAGCTGGCCAGCCGGAAGAAAAAGCGTCCGGAAAGGCAGCCTAGAGAGAACTAGGGCGCTCAGAGCGATCGTGGGCTTTTGAACCGAGCTGGCGTGGCGAGCGATCCCGATCGCCTCCAGCGTGCCCTCGGGGTCGCTTATCGCCATCTGAGCCGACGCGAGCGGACAACCCGGGAAATACGCAAGCAGCTGGAACAAAAGGCCGTCGAGCCCGCGGTCGCCGACGAGGCGATCGCGATCCTCAGTGACGATGGGTACCTCGACGATGCCCGTTTCGCCCGCCTGTTTGTGCAGGACAAGCGGGAACTCGAGCAATGGGGCACCGAGCGCATCCGCCAGCGCCTACTGGCGCGAGGCGTCGAGCGCGATGTGGTCGCTGCCGCGCTCGCTGACGGCCAGGCGGCCTCCGGGCCGGACCAGCCCGCCAGCGAGCTCGAGCGCGCGCTTTCGGTGCTCGGCCGCCGGTTTCCGGCGCCGCCGGAGAATCGGCGGGAGCGTGACCGGGCGCTCGGAGCATTGATCCGCAAGGGCTATGACCCGGAGCTCGCGCTCGAGGCGCTGGCGGCCTACGTCCGCGGAGGCGGATTGGACGACTGACCGGCACGTATTGCGCGGGGAGGCCAGCGGTACTAGGATCCAGCCAGCGAACGAATGGCCCTTGGGCCAGAAAACACCAGCAAATAGACAACTTAAATGGACTCCGGATCAGAGCGTTGACGGCAACCTCAAAAGAACCTCCTGCGCCTTTCAGACCGTCGTTAGGAGCTGCCGGCTGTTTGGCGTGGCCCCAGTGCCGCGCTGCCGCCGGCTGACCGCCTTCACAGCAAACCTTCCGGCCCTGGTTCTAGCTCGGACGGGCCACTCGGTCGCTCCCAAAACTTCAAAACAAGTTTGATGCCCCCTCGCTGGGTCATCGGGAGAGGAAACGACCATGGACATCATCGGTGCCGCAGCGCTGATAGCGGTGGGAATCGTGGTCGCCGCTGTCCTCTACGCGCGTGTGCACCCGACCGCCCGCTCTGGCGGCAGCGATGCGGGTGGCAGGGCAGCACGCGACGCGGAGCTGGCAGAGCGCGCCGCCGCGCTCGCGCGCCGCGAGGAGACGCTGGCCAGACGCGAGACCGAGCTGGAGCGCGAGCGCAACGAGCTCGCCGAGGGCCACCGCTCGCTCGAGCGCTCGCTCGAGCGAGCTTCCGGGTTGTCGGCCGCGAAGGCCAAGGAGCTGCTGCTCAAGGAGATCACCGATGGCGTCAAGCACGACGCCGCAAGGCGCATCCGCGAGGTCGAGGAGGAGACCAAGCGGGAGGCCGAACGCCGCGTGCGAAACATCCTCTCCGTATGCATGCAACGGCTCGCCGCGGGCCACGCCGCCGAAACGACAGTCTCGGTCGTTCAGCTGTCGGCCGACGAAATGAAGGGACGCATCATCGGCCGCGAGGGACGAAACATTCGAGCGCTCGAGAACCTGACCGGGGTCGACTTCATCATCGACGACACCCCTGGCGCAGTGGTTCTCTCGGGCTTCGACGGCGTGCGTCGCGAGGTCGCGCGGCTGACGCTGGAGAAGCTCTTGCAGGACGGACGGATCCATCCGGCTCGGATCGAGGAGATGTATTACCAGGCCAAGTCGGAGCTGGAGCAGCACATCGCCGAGTTGGGAGAGCGCGCCGTGTTCGAAGCCAGTGTCCAGGGCCTCGATCCAGAGCTGATCAAGCTGCTCGGGCGTCTGAAATTCCGTACCAGCTACGGGCAGAACGTGCTGGCCCACTCAGTCGAGGTGTCGAGATTGGCGGCGATGATGGCCAGTGAGTTAGGAGCAGGCTCGAAGACCGCTCGCCGCGCCGCGCTGCTGCACGACATCGGCAAGTCGGTGACCCACGAGATCGAGGGCCCACACGCGCTGGTCGGCGGTGACTTGGCTCGCAAGTACGGCGAGTCAGAGGCGGTGGCGCACGCCATGGAGGCCCACCACAACGAAGTCGAGCCGCAGACCGTCGAGGCCGTGATCGTTCAAGCCGCCGACGCTCTGTCCGGGGCACGTCCCGGCGCGCGGGGCGAGTCACTGGAGCAGTACGTCAAGCGCCTACGGGACCTGGAGCACATCGCCACACGCCATGATGGCGTCGACAAGGTCTACGCGATGCAGGCGGGGCGCGAGATCCGCGTGATGGTCGCACCGGGCGCCGTCGACGATGACGCGGCGACGCTCTTGTCGCACGAGATCGCACGAGAGATCGAGAAGGAGCTGGAGTATCCGGGCCAGATCAAGGTCACTGTCATCCGCGAGTCACGGGCGGTCGAATTTGCGAGATGACCATCGCTCAACTGTGCACGGAGCAGCACCACGCCCAGTTGAGCCGTGAGCTGCTCATTACCTTTTGTTCCACCACTCAATACTGATCCAGGGTGCCGGGGAGCACTCAAAGACCGCTCAGGCCCGAATATGAGAAACCTCTTGGCCTGCGGCGGGCGTGCAGCGGGCGTGCGGCGGAGTTAGGACGGCGAACGTATGATCGGACGTCAGCGATGGCGCCAGTGATCCTTGTGATCGAGGACGAGCCCGGAATTGTCGACTTCCTCGAGCGTGGACTTGGAGCGCAGGGATTCGCGGTCCGCTCGGCGCTGGACGGAGCGAGCGGCAGCGAAAGAGCGCTTCAGGAGCACGTCGATCTGGTGGTGCTCGACATGCTGCTGCCCGGGCGCAGCGGACGCGAGGTCTTGGAGGAGCTGCACGGGGTCAAGCCCGAGCTTCCGGTGATCGTGCTGACGGCGGTGGACGAGGTAGAGCAGCGGGTGGCCGGACTTGATGCCGGGGCCGTCGACTATTTGACCAAGCCGTTCTCTCTGACCGAGCTCGCCGCGCGGATACGGGCGCAGCTTCGGGTGGCCGCCCAGAGCCAGCAGACGGTACTGCGCGGGGGAGAGGTGGAGGTCGATCTGATTACGCGCGAGGTCACCTGCGCCGGTCGCTCCGTCCGGCTGTCAACGACGGAGTTCGAGCTGCTCACCTACCTCCTGCGAAACCAAGGTCAGGTGCTCTCGCGCGAGCAGATGCTCCGGGCCGTGTGGGGCTACGACTACGACCCGGGCACCAACGTCGTCGACGTCTACATCGGCTACCTTCGGCGAAAGCTGCGTCCACCGACCGGCGGCGGCGAGCAGCCGGACGATGGCGGCCGCCCGTCGCCGATCGTCACCGTGCGATCGGTCGGCTACCGCTTTGATGGCACGGTGGGCTAGGCACCTGCTTCCGAAGAGCCTTCGCTGGCGCCTCACGGCCTGGGTCGCGGGGGTCATGCTGGTATCCGCGGCGGTCATCTTCTTCGTCGTCTACCAGCAGACCGGGACCCGGCTGCGGGGGCAGATCGATCGCTCGTTGTCGGGGAACGCGAGCCAGCTTGGCGAACTCGTGTCCTCGCTGCACGGGCGGAGCCCAGGCGAGATCAAGCGCGCTGTCAACCGATACCTCGTCGCTCAGCCGTACACAGCCACCTCGACGCTTCTGTTCGTACTGGTCCCCGGACACACAATCGCCAGCAACCATCCCGAGCTATTCGGTTCGGCGGGACTTGATGACGGCGAGACCCCCGCCGAGCAGGCCCGGGAAAACGAGCAGGGCCGGCAGTTGCTGAAGCCCAGAATCGGCTACTCGAACCAGCACGTGCCGGATGCCGGAACGATGCGGCTGCGCGAGGTGCGGGTCTCCACGGGCAACGACGTCGTGTTGGTGGCGGCTGGGCAGCCGCTCGAGAGCGTCGAGCAGGCACAACACGGCATCTTGCGGGCGATCTTGATCGCCGGTGCACTGACGCTTGGCCTCGCGTTGTTGGCGTCGTATCTCGCGGGGGCCCGGGTTTCCTCTCCGCTGCGACGGATGGCCGCTGTCGCCGCGCGCGTTGACGCCGGCGACCTGGAGCCGAGAATGGCTGACGTGTCTGCGAGCGGCGCCGAGGTGCGTGTCCTGGCCGAGGCCTTTAACCACATGCTCGACAGGCTCGCCAGCGCTTTCGCCAGCCAGCGGGAGTTCATCGCGGATGCCTCGCACGAGCTGCGCACGCCGTTGACGGTGATCCGCGGCCAGCTGGAGGTGCTGGCCGCCCAGGAGGACCCGTCGGTCGACGATGTGCGCCGCGCGGAGCGTGTGGTTCGCGCCGAGATCACCCGCATCAGCCGCCTGGTCGACGACCTGCTGCTCCTGGCCCAAGCGGAGCGAAGTGACTTCCTGCGTCTGGAGCCGATCGACCTGCCTCGGTTCGTCACCGACCTCTGGGACGGCGTCAGCCTCACCGCCGACCGGCGCTTTGAGCTGGGAGACCTGCCAAGGAGCTCTCTGCGCGCCGACCCCGACCGCCTGGCACAGGCCCTTCGAAACCTAGCCGGGAACGCCGTGAGCCACACGCGCGAGAGCTCTGGGCTCGTCCGCCTGCAGGTGGAGCTCACCGCCGGCGACCGCGTGCGCTTCGTCGTCCTGGACGACGGCCCCGGCATTCCCGATGCCGAGCGGGAGCGTGTGTTCGAGCGCTTCCATCGAATCGACTCCTCACGGGCACGGCGAGATGGTGGCGCCGGGCTCGGGCTGGCGATCGTGCGGGCCATCGCCGAGGCCCACGGCGGCCAGGTTCGCACGGCCGCCCCAGCGGACGGGGGAGGAGCCCGCGTAGAGCTCGAGTTGCCCGGCCTGGAGCGGGTCTGAGCGTCGCTACAGTTGGCCCGGCATGAAGCGCTACCACGTGACCACGTTCGGCTGTCAGATGAACGAGCACGATTCAGAGCGCATGAAGGGAATGCTCGAATCGCTCGGCTACGAGGAGTCCGCGGAGCGCGATCAGGCCGATCTGATCCTGTTCAACACCTGCTCCATCCGCGAGAAGGCCGATAACCGCTTTCTGGCCTACCTGGGGCACGCGAAGCGGCTGAAGACCGAGCGCCCGGAGCGGGTGATCGGCGTCGGTGGTTGCTGGGCGCAATCGGTCAAGCAGGAGATCTTCGCCCGCTTTCCGTTCGTCGACGTGGCCTTCGGTCCCGGGCAGGTGCACAAGCTGGCCGAGTTCTTGACCTCGGAGTCACTCAGCGCCCAGGGCTATTTCGAGTTCGAGGGCTTCACTGGCGAGCTGCCGGCCAAGCGGGAGCGCCGCTTCCAAGCCTGGGTCCAGATCAGCGTCGGCTGCAATATGTCCTGTGCCTACTGCATCGTCCCCTCCACGCGGGGCCGCGAGGTCAGCCGCCCACCCACGGACCTGGTTACCGAGGTCGAGCGCCTGGCAGCCGATGGCGTCTGCGAGGTGACGCTCCTGGGCCAGAACGTCAACTCCTACGGTCGTGACCTCTCACGGGAGCAACGGATCACCTTTGCCCAGTTGCTCGCGCGGCTCGACGACATCGACGGCATCGAGCGGATCCGCTACACGAGCCCCCACCCGAAGGACATGCGCGAAGACGTCATCCGGGCGCACGCCGAGCTGCCCTCGCTCTGCCGGCACATCCACTTGCCGCTTCAGTCCGGGTCGAGCTCGGTGCTGAAGCGGATGCGTCGCACCTACACGCGCGAGCGCTACCTCGATCGGGTGGCGCTGATCCGCGAGCACGTCCCCGACTGCGCGCTTACGACCGACATCATCGTCGGCTTTCCCGGCGAGACCGAGGTGGACTTCGAGCAGACGCTGGAGATCGCGGAGGAGGTCGGATACGACGGTGCCTTCACGTTCGCGTTCTCGCCGCGTCGGGGCACCGAGGCGGCGACTCTGCCCGAGCAGGTTCCGCACGACGTCAAGGTCGAGCGGCTGGCCAGGCTGGTAGAGGTCATCCAGCGCCGCGCGCACAGCCGCGCCCAGCGGTTCGTCGGCCGTACGCTCGATGTCCTGGTGGAAGGGCCCTCGCGGAAAGACCCCAGTCGCCTGCGTGGCCGCTCGTCGCACAACAAGGTCGTGAACTTCGAAGGGCTGGCTTCACCGGGCGAGATCGTGCCGGTTGAGATCACGGAGGCGACGAGCCAGACGCTCTCAGGCGAGACATCGCTGGTGGCGCACGCCTCGCACTGAGAGCCATTCGTCTATGCGTCTTTGACGCGCGTGCTCCATGCGCCGGCCAGCGCTGGGACGACGGCCCACCCGGCGAGGACTGCGACGGCGACTGCGCTGGCCATCACTACACCGCCGAGGCCACCCCCGGCCGGAGCCAGCTGACCCAGCGCCACGGTCGGGAGCAGATCTCGGGCCGAGCCGAGCGAGGTGACGTTCAGGATCAGTTGGGTGAAGACGGTCACGAAGCCAATCACGGCCGTCAGCGTGACCGCGCGCGAGCCGGTCAGCGAGCCGACCCCAACCGCGAGTCCCGCGAGGATCGAGTTCGCTAGCAGCAGCCAGCCAGCGCCCTGGAGGACGAGGCTGACCCCGGGTGTCGGGTGCGAGCCCGCGAACAGGAAGGTCCCCAGCAAGCCAAGCGCGTATGCCACCGCCGTGAACGCCAGCGTCACCCCGATCGCCGCCGGAACCCGTACGGCGAACAGGGCCAGCCTGCTGCGGCCCGTGGCCACCAGGTCGCGGAACACGCCGCTCGACTGATCCGCGGTACCGGCCTCCGAGCCGACCAGGATCGCCGCCAAGGCTCCGAAGAAGACTCCGAGCGCCTTCAGCAGATGGGTGAAGCCATCCATTCCACCCGCGGGGCCGTATTTGGTTGGGTCGGACGCGTGCCGAATCTGGAGGTAGCCCATGAAGATCACGACTGTGCCGATCGTGAGCAGTGCCGTGAACGCCAGCAGCGCCCGGTTACGGCGGAGCTTTAGGACTTCAGCGCCAATCATTCGGTAAGCGATCTGGGATGTCACTGGTCTCCTCCGATGGAAGTCGTCATCTGCAGGAATCGCTGCTCGAGCGATTCGCGCACGGGCTGCAGGCGGAATACAGCGACACCGGCACCGACAAGCTTGGCGTTAATCGACGCTACGCCGTCCGCGCCTGCCAGCGTCAAACGCAGACCGTCGCCGGTCTCGCGTGCCGCTGTGACAGCCGGATGACCATCGAGCGCGTCGAGCGCCGCCCGCGGATCTCCGCAGCCGATGTCGACTTCCGCCCGGGCGTCGTGCAGCAGGTCCCCGATCGGTCCCTGCGCGATCACACGCCCGCGGTCGATCACCGCCACCGCATCGCACGTCTTCTCGACCTCGTCGAGTAGGTGCGAGGAGAGGAACACCGTCCTGCCCTCGCCGACAAGCTCGCCGATCATCGTCCTGAACTCCAGGATCCCGCCCGGATCGAGGCCGTTCATCGGCTCGTCGAGGATCAGCAGCTCGGGATCGGCGAGCAGGCAGCGAGCCACGCCAAGGCGCTGGCGCATCCCCTGCGAGTACGTCTTCACGCGGTCGTCGGCGCGCTCGGCCAGCCGGACCCTGCCGAGTGCTCCGTCGATCCGGGCCAATGCCTCAGAGCCTCGGGCAGCTGCGATCACCCGCAGGTTCTCCCGGCCGGTCAGATGGTTGTGGAAGTGAGGCTCCTCGACAATCGCCCCTACGCGGGCCAGCGCGAGCGGCGCGTGCTCGGGAACGTTCATGCCCCGAATCAGCATCCGCCCCGAATCGGGTTGAGTGAGCCCCAGCAGCATGCGGATCGCGGTCGTCTTGCCCGCGCCATTGTGGCCAAGAAATCCGTAGGCGCTGCGACCAGGAACCTCGAGATCCAGGTCGGCAACTGCTGGACGATCGCCAAAGCTCTTGGAGAGTCCCTGCGTTTCGATCATGTTTTCGGTCATGGCGCTCACGGTAAGGCGCCGCTTCCATCGCGTCATCGGCCGTCGGTCCGATCCGCCGGTCCGGCGCGGGGCGGAGCGAGAGCCGGGGCTCAGCCTTGCGAGGGAGAGAAGCCGGGGCGCACAAGACCGATCTCGTAGGCGAGCACGACGGCTTGGACCCGATCGCGCAACCCGAGCTTCATCAGCACATTGGAGACGTGAGTCTTGACAGTCGCCTCGCCGACGACCAGCGCCTCGGCGATCTCCGCATTCGACATCCCTCGTGACAGCAGCTCGAGCACTTCGCGCTCGCGCTCGGTGAGCTGTGCGAGTTCCGCTGGCGCCTGGCCCACCGGCGCGGGCAGCCTCCGCGCGACGCGGTCGAGCAGCTGTCGCGTCACGGCCGGCGTCAGCAGCGCATCGCCGGCGGCGACGACGCGGACCGCACGAACGAGCTCGTCGGCCGGCACGTCCTTGGTGATGAAGCCGCTCGCGCCGGCCCGGAGTGCCTCGACGATGTATTCGTCCAACCCGAAAGTTGTCAGCACGAGGACACGGTGGTTCGGCAGCTGACGGATCGCCTCGATCCCGTCGAGGTTCGGCATCCGCACATCCATGAGGATGACGTCCGGCTTGAGCGAACGGGCCGCGGAGATGGCGTCGGCGCCGTCGCCCGCCTCTCCGACGACCTCCATCTCGCCGGTCGCCTCGAGGACGGCCTTGAATCCGGCTCGCATCAGCGGCTGGTCGTCGGCGATCAGCAATCGGAGCTTCGGCATGTGTCAGGCGAGGGGCAGGGAGGCGTGTACTCGATACCCCCCGTCGGGACCGGCGCCGGCCGTGAGCTCGCCGCCGAACAGAGCGACGCGCTCCCGCATCCCGACCAGCCCGTGGCCGATTGTCTGGTGGTTGCCGTTGCTGAAAGCGCCGGTGCCGGTGCCGACGCCGTCGTCGACGACCGAGACATCGAGTGCGTCCGGCGTGTAACGCAGCGTCACGGTGGCGGCATCCGCGTGCGCGTGGCGGACCACATTCGTGAGCGCCTCCTGCACGATTCGGAAGGCGGACAAATCGATGCCCGGCGGCAGCTCGCGCTCACTTCCCACGACCGTGAGGCTGGCATCGATGCCAGCCTCACGGGTGCGGCCGATGAGCGTCCGCAGATCGTGGACCCCCGGCTGCGGCGCGCGTTCGACCTTGCTGCCACCTTGAAGCCGGAGCACGCCCAGCATCCGGTGCATCTCCGACAAAGCCTCGCGGCCGAGGTCAGCGACGCGGCCGAGCGTCGCCTGCTGCTCCGGATCGTCCCTCCCCGTGGCGGCCGCGGCTTGCGCCTGGACCACCATCAGCGAGACGTTGTGAGCAACGACATCGTGCAGCTCACGCGCGATCTGCACGCGCTCGTCAGCCACGGCCTGCTCAGCGAGAAGCTCGCGCTCGCGCTCGAGCCGCTCGGCTCGCTCTTGCAGTCCGCCGATGTAGTCGGCGCGTGCGCGCAGGTAGAGACCGAGCGCCACCGCCAGGCCGACGGGCACGATGCGCCCGATGATCTGCGGGTACTTCTCGGCGGGTGCGCCGTGCAGAGCGGGCGTCAACACGAGCACTACTGCAGCGAGCACCGCCGCCCCAGTCACCCAGCGGCGGTCCGAGTACTCGGCCACCGTGAAAACGCCGAAGAGCACAGGTAGCACGACGACGGGGGAGTAATTGATGCCGAGCGCGATGACCAACACGATCGCCAGCACCACCAGCGGCGCTCGGGTTCTGAAGGCGAGCACCACAGCGATCACCGCCAGGGCCACGATCATGCGAGGCACTGCCCGCTCGCCATGGTGCGAGTGGATCGCGACGGCACCGACGAAGACGATGAAGACGACCGGTCCGTAGTCGAGCAGCCACGACGGCAGCCGCCACCCGAGTGCCGTTGTCAGCGGTCTCTTCACCAGCTCAGAGCGTAGAACCGGCAATCATGAAACGCCTCCGTCTTGGCGTCGAAAATGCCCTCATCCTCGAGGGGGAGAGCGACGTCCAGTCCGTATGCGAACATCAGTTCGCGTGAGATGGGAAACGCTTGATGTCCAGGCCGATGAGCGTGCCCGGCTACCGGGATATCGCGATGAGGCGGTCGTACGCCACTTCGAGGCGCCCGGCGCGATCGAGACCAACTTCTACGAAGTACGTGCGAAGTCGATCATCAACAAGGTGCCCGATGCGTCACGCGTGCCATTCAGGTACACGATCAACCCCTTTCGCGGCTGCACGCACGCGTGCGCATACTGTTTCGCTCGCCCCACGCACACCTACCTGGACTTCGACGCCGGCCGCGGCTTCGAGCGCCAGATCGTGGTCAAGGTGAATGCACCAGAGCTTGCGCGGGTCGAGCTCAACAAGCCGTCGTGGAAGAGAGAACACGTGGCGCTGGGGACGAACACCGATCCGTATCAGTGGGTCGAAGGGCGATACCAGCTAATGCCCGGGATCTGGGAGGCGATGCGCGATGCGGCCAACCCCTGTTCGATCCTGACAAAGTCGCCGCTGCTTTTGCGAGACCTGGAGCTGATGAAGCAGATCAACGACGTCACCGACTTCGGCGCCGCCCTGTCCGTGCCGACGCTTGACGAGAAGGCCTGGCGGGCCACGGAGCCCCACACGCCGAACCCCCGGGCTCGGCTGGAGGCGGTCGCGGAGCTGACGCGCAACGGGATCCGGACCGGGGTGTTGGTGGCACCGCTGATGCCTGGGATCAATGACGCTCCCGAGCAGATCGAGCCGATCCTGGAGCTGGCTGCGGAGGCAGGCGCGGCGTATGTGAGTGGCATCGCTCTCCATCTGCGGGGCGAGGTGCGCGAGCTCTTCTTCGACTGGCTGCTGCAGCACCGACCCGAGCTGATTCCTCGCTACGAGCAGCTCTACCGGCGCGGTGCTTATATGCCCACTGACGAGCGCGAGCGGCTCGCCGCGCTGGTCAAGGGACCGGACCTGCCGCCTGAACAGAAGATGCGAGGACGTACGGGATCACGCCCATCGTCCTCCCGTCCCGCCCCGGAAGAGCCCGAACAGCAGCGTTTATTTTGACTTTAGTCCGCTCCATGAAACGGTCGGCTAGCTACGGTGGTACCTAGCTAGCCATGTCGATGAGAGACCGCTTCAGGAACCGGCCGGATCTCAATCTGGACCGGATGTTCGAAACGCGCAGCGAGGCCTGGGAGAAAGTGGGTCTTGCGGTCGAGGCGAACGATCGCTCGGTCCGCAAGGCGCGGCGTCAGTCGCTCGTGCTCGTGCCGCTGTTCGCTGCGGTGATCCTGCTCCACGACAACTACGCCTCGTGGTTCCACGTCAGCGCCAAGACGCAGAGCTCAGTGCATCCCATCGTCACCGTGGGCACGGTCGTGGCGCTGCTGGCGATCGGCTGGGCGGTGGCCCGCGACGTCGGACGCGCCGCTGGGCCCACTTTCTTCCGACGCATGGATCCCGCCACCGCGGGCACGGTGGGCTTCATCATCCGCCTGACGACGGTGGTGATCACGCTCGTGTGGGCGCTGTACATCGCCGGAGTCAGTGCAGGCTCGCTGATCGCGGGAACCGCGTTCACCGCGGTTGTGCTCGGTCTCGCCGCCCAGCAGACTCTGGGCAACGTGTTCGCCGGCATGGTGCTGCTCAGCGCACGGCCGTTCCGGGTCGGCGAACGGGTCAGGCTGCAGGCCGGAAACGTCGGTGGCTATATCGAGGGCGTGGTCAGCTCTCTGGGCCTCCTTTACACGACGTTCGCCCGTGGCGAGGACCGGATCATGGTGCCCAACAATGTCGTTCTCGCGGCTGCGGTGGTTCCGTTGCGCGAGCCCGAATCGGTGGACGTGAAGGTTCGCCTCAGCTCCGGCACCCGGCCGGGTCAGGTTCAAGCGCTGCTTGACGAGAGCGTATCCACGCCGACGAGGTCTGCCCCCCGTGTCCTGCTCGAGGAGATCGATGGAGATGACCTCGTCATTCGCGTACAGGCCACGCCCGACCGCGCAGCGGATGGGGCACGGCTCGCGGATGAGATCATCGCCATTCTGGCCAGCGTGACCAGCGAGCATCGGGCAACTGTCCAGCAGCACGCATCCGGCTGACCGGCCAGGGCGCATACCTGCCATCATGACGGTATGTGCGCAGATGAATTCGATCGGGACAACTTTGAGGACACGGTCCGCTCGATAGCCCACGAGATCAGCGAATCGGTCGAGAGGCTCGCGGGGCAGGTCGACGTCGACGAGCTCGCCGGTTATGTGGGCGTGGATGCCGAGCGTGCCAGAGAATGGGTTCAGAGCGCCGCCAATTGGTTCGGCGGTCAACTTGAGAACCTGGGTGACGAGTTTGCGGCCCGGACGCACGGACCCACTCACGGCGAATCTCACCGAGGCGAGCCAAGCAGCCACGGCGACGATCCTCTGCGAGGAGCCGCTCCCCACCCGCTCGACCTGCCCACCGACGAACAGGGGCAGGCCTTGGCGGCTGTGGAGTCAGGGCGCTGGGCGGTGGAGCCCGGAACCCAGCGCCTCACCCCGCGCGGAGACGGCCCCGGACCAAGCGATGCTCTGGGGCTGGTACGCGAGCTTCGTGCCCGCGACTGGATCGCCGCCGACGGCGAGATCACGCTGGCGGGGCGTAGGGCGCTTGGCCGCTGGCTCGATTCGGCACAGCCGAACTAGGGCGCTTCGTCGCTCAGCCGTTCAGCGGACCGGAGGCGGCTCGCCCTCGCCACTTGCCAGAAGCGCGGGATCCCAGTCGCACACCGTGCAGGCATGGCGAAAGGCCGAGCGGGCGAATTCGAGTCCCATGGCGTGCGGGTCGGAACTGTTTGTGACCACGTCCCAGTCAAGGACGTACTCACCTACCGACTCCTCCCACCGTGCCTCGTCGGGCGACAGCCGGGCACCCGCGAATCCCTCGGGCGCGGGGTGAGTGTAGGCATAGAAAGCGGCTCGTTCGTAGCGACCATCGCCCGGCCACCAGCCAACAGCCGTCTCCTGGGCGTCCATCGCGTTGCGCATGATGAAGTCGTCGGACGGCGGCTGGGCGGGAGAACCGGAGAACAGGTTGACGGCGAGGTCGAACGAGCCCCACCATGCGTTGACCGGCGTCGAGCGGCCGCGGTAGGGGGCGCGGAACGCGGCCAGGACCAGCGCAGCGCTGGTGGCGGCGGCGAAGTAGGCCGCGACCTGCTCGACGTCGTAGCGTCGATGCTCGTCGTCCTCGTCCAGCGGCGCGCTCCAGGGGACCTCCTGTGGAGTCGGATCGAAATCGATCTCCGTGACGCTACGCACTGCCTCGAGAAGCTCGCGGGTTACCTCGCCCACGGCCCGGTCCGGCGTCAGCGACACCCTTCGAACTGCACCGTCGCTGTGCTCGAGCACCGCCTCGTGGCTGTGAAGGTCGAGTGCCGCCACAATTGCTGCCCGCCGGTCGCGCGTAGGCATTGGCGCGGTCTCCCAGCCGCGGGATGTGAGCCGCAGCGCGGCGTGCTGGAGCTCGGGCTCCGCGAACGCCAGCCCGACAGCCAGCTTGCCCAACACCTGCGTGTGGGCGTGGAGCGTGTCGCAGGTCTCGCTCCATTCGGGATACGGCGGCAAGCGCATGATCAGCGCCGCTTGTCGCGCTGCCCCGCCGCCAAGTCGGTGGCGACCTTGGCACTACCCATGAGCCGAGCGGCCGTCGCCGCTAGCTGTGGCGCCGCGCCCGCAAACATGGCCCCTACCCGCAGCGAAACGGGTGCCACCTCCACCTCGGCCCGATTTCGCTCCACCGCCCGGATCACCGCCTGGGCCACCTGCTCGGGCGTGCGCGTCCCCACCCCGGGCGGAAGCGAAATACCGGCGTCGGCGAACATGCCTGCGTCGCGGATGAATCCCGGCAGCACCGTGGACGCGCCGACTCCATGCTCGCGGAGATCCTCTCGCAGCGAGAGGGCGAATCCTCTCAGACCGAACTTCGTCGCCGCATACATGGACGATGCCGGGCCCGCGGCCTTGCCCGACAGCGAAGAGACAAACACCATGTGCCCGCGGCCGCGCTCGATCATGGCCGGGGCGAGCGCTCGTGCCAGCGCGATCGGTGCCCGCAGATTGACCTCCAGCATGCGATCGATCTGCTCCGCCATCAGCTCGGTGAACACCCCGCTGGCGGGCAGGGCCGCGTTTGCGACATAGACGTCGATCTCGGCGGCGGCTGACTCGTCGGCGAGTCGCTGCACCTCCACACGGTCCGAGAGATCACATGACACCGGCCGACCGCCTGTCTCCGCAGCAAGGCCTTCAAGCACCGCCGCCCGGCGGCCCGTGAGGATCAGCTTCGCGCCCCGGGTAGCAAACGCACGGGCGATGGCGTGTCCGATCCCACCCGTTGCGCCCGTGAGAAGCACGTTGCCGCTAACGAGGCTCACCGCGGCGCAGTCTAGTCAGCGCGGGAACACCGCGACCGTGGCGGTGAAGCCGTGCAGGAAGCTGCGGGCGCCCACCGGCCCAATCTCGCCGGCGGCGAAGAACCCGGCGGCGGGTGCGCCTGCCAGCGCTTCGTCCACGGCTACCGCGTCGTGGTCGCAGGCACCGAACATCGCCGCTCCGCGGCCGTTGCACGAGAACAGCAGCGCGCCGGCGGGGCCCTCCTCGGACAGCGCGTCGGCGCGCAGGCGAAGCTGGCGGCGCAAGTCTTCGTCCGCGGAACGGGCGTCGCGCGCGTGCAGGCGGATCACCTGTCCCTCGTGCACATCGGCCGCCACCACGACGCGTCCCGAGGCGGGATCGGCGCCGGCGATGCCCCGCACCAGAAAGTCTCCCTGCTCGTACTCGACCTTGTTTGCATCGACGACGATGCCGATCAGCACGCCGCCCGCGATCAGCGCCTGCTCGCGACCGGCAAGCTGAGCGACGACGCGCTGAAGCGTCTCCAGCGCGGGGCGGCCCGCGAGCTCGTCGATCACGTTCCCCTGGCCGGCGGTCACCGTTAGCTCCGGCCCCAGCGGCGCGGCGCCCTGGGAGACGCAGGGCAGGACGTCGATGCCCGCCAATCCCACGCCCACCGCTCCGCCCTCGACGATCCCCTTCTCAGAGATCAACAATCCCGACCCATCGGCCGTACCGCCGCTGGCCAATCCTCCCAGCACCGGAACGCCGGGTGACTGGAGCGCCAGCTGCCTCAGAAACGCATCGCCCGGGAAGCTGCCCGGATCGGCCAGCACGATCAGCGCACGCAGCTGGTTGCGGCTCGGGTGTCCCGCCAGCTCTGGTGGTTCGGCGTCCATGTCCGCGCCGGCGTGGAACGGGATGAGCTCGCCGCCGTCAAACGCTGCGGCCCACATGGCAACGGCCGTGCCGGACTCAAGCTCGCGTCGATCGCCGATCACCCCGCCGGCGCCGCAGCCCAACAGCGTGCCCGGGGAGAGCGGGTCTTGGACACTCTCCACGACCGCTTCAGGCGCCGCGAGGTGCGCCCCGCTCAGGAATAGGAACGCCAAATCGGCCCCAGCGCCTTGGAGCGCCTCCGACGTTTGTTCGGCGACTGCGCGGCCTGCCTCGAGCGGGTCCCGCGCGGTCGACAGTCCCGTGCCGATGTGAACGGCCATCGGTTCACGATACTGGGCGCATGACCACCGAGGTCATCGCCCTGTTCGGTCCCACGGGGGTCGGAAAAACGGATGTGGCGCTCGCGCTGGGCGACAAATTGCGCCAGCTCGGCGAACGCCCGGTGGCGGTGTCGGCGGACGCCCTTCAGGTATACGACGGCCTCGAGACGCTGACCGGGACTGCGAGTGCTGCGGAGCGGGCGCGGCTCGAGCACCGGCTGGTCTCCTTCCTGCCGATAACCGCAAGCTTCAGCGCCGGTCAATACGCTGAGCTCGCGCATGCCGAGATCGACCAGCTGGTCGAGGCCGGACGACGGCCGATCGTGGTCGGTGGAACCGGTCTTTATCTGCGCGCCGCCCTGACCGAGCTCAGTCTTCGCCCTGCGCCGCCCGAGGGCCTGCGCGAACGCTGGCTGGCGGAACTCGAGCGCCGTGGATCGGAGGCCCTCCATGCCACGCTGGCGGAGCGGGCGCCGTGGGCGGCGGCAGAGATCGAGCCCGGCGACCGACAGAGGGTGGTCCGAGCGCTCGAGCTGCTCGACGCCGGCGAGCTCGAGCCACTGGAAGCGGAGTCCGAGCTGTGGAGCAGCGACGTGCGCCGACCGACGCTGCTGGCCGGACTGGTGATGGACCGCGCGGAGCTGTATGGCCGGATCGATCGGCGAGTGGAGCAGATGGTGGCGTCCGGCGCGGCCGAGGAGGCGCGACGCGCCAATGCCGCGGGTGCCTCTCTAACCGCCCGCAAGGCACTGGGGCTTGAGGAGCTGCTGGTGGGCGACGTCGAGGCCATGAAGCGCCGCACACGCAACTACGCCCGCCGCCAGCTGACTTGGATGCGCAAGCTGGCAGGAGTCGATGTGATCGACGTCACGGGGTTGGAACCGGAGGGGGTGGCGGATCACATCGTCCGTCTGTGGCGCGGGTGAGGAGGCCGCGACGGATCCCGGTCATTGGGTGTCGAGCAGCCGCGCCATCCGACGCCGCATACACTCCCGGCGCGTGGAGTTCGAGAAGTGGCACGCGCTCGGCAACGACTACGTGATCGTCGAGGCAGCTCAGCTGCCGTTCGGCCTCACGCCTAGTCGCGTCCGCGCGATCTGCGCCCCCCACACGGGCGTGTTTGCCGATGGCGTGCTGCTCCTCTCGGAGCCCGAGGATCCTCGGTCGGTGGCGCGGCTGCGGGTCTTCAATCCCGACGGCTCGGAGGCCGAGGTGTCGGGCAACGGCGCGCGTGAGGCGATTCTTTACCTGCGGCGGCGAGGCTGGACAAGCGCCGACAGTTTCTCGATCGAGACTGCCGCCGGTGAGCTGCGGCCGATGGTCACCTCGCCCACCACCTGCAAGGTGGCGATGGGCAGGGCCCGGGTCCAGAGCGACGACTATCCGTCGGGCGGGTCCGACGGCGCTGGCCAGCTGGAGGCCGCCGGCGGCTCGTGGCGCTTTCAGCACGTGCAGGTTGGCAACCCGCAGTGCGCGATCGCCGTTGCGAACGAGGAGCAGCTCGGGGCGCTCGAGCTCCAGCGCATCGGTCCGGAGATCGAACGCCACCCGCTGTTTCCCAATCGCACGAACGTATCCTGGTTCACACCCCTGGCTCCCGGCCGGATACGGGCGCGGATCTTCGAGCGCGGCGTGGGAGAGACGGCGGCGAGCGGTACCGGGGCTGCCGGCGCCGCTGTCGCCCATGTCCTCGGCGGCGGCCCGGGGCCGGTGACCGTGGTGCTCGATGGCGGCGAGCTGGAGGTGGAGGTCGGCGCGGATCTGGAGCTGGTGCTTGCGGGCTGGGCAGTGCCCGTTTTCCGCGGAAGCGCAGCGGACGAGTTCGTGGAGGAACTGAGTGCGGCCGAGTAGGCGCCTAGAGCGGATTCCGCCCTACCTGTTCGCCGAGCTGGAGCGCAAGATCGAGGCCAAGCGGGCGGCGGGTGTCGACGTGATCAGTCTGGGCATCGGCGATCCGGACAGGCCTACCTATACACAGATCGTGAAGGCAGCACAGCTGGCCGTGGCCGATCCCAGCACCAATCAATACCCATCCAACCGCGGGCGGATCGAATTCAGAGAGGCCATCGCCGGCTTCTACCGACGACGGTTCGGGGTCACGCTCGATCCCCACAGCGAGGTCATGGCCGCAATCGGTGCCAAAGAATGCATCTTCAACCTCAACCTGGCGTTCCTCGATCCAGGCGATGTGGCGCTGGCCGCCGACCCCGGCTACCCCGTCTACACGGGGGGACCATTGCTGGCCGGCGCCGAGCCGGTATTGATGCCCCTATTGCCTGAGCGCAGCTTCGCTCCCGACTTCGATGCAGTTGCGCCCGAAGCGCTGAGCCGCGCCCGCCTGCTGTTCCTCAACTACCCGAACAACCCAACCGGGGCCGTGGTCCCGGAGGGGCTGTTCGAAGAAGCGGTGCAGTTCGCCCGGGGGACCGGCGTCCTCGTCGTCCACGACAACGCTTACAGCGAGACGACATACGACGGCTACGTGGCGCCGTCGTTTTTGCAGACTCCGGGAGCCAAGGACGTGGGCGTGGAGGTTTTCTCGCTGTCCAAGGGCTACAACATGACCGGCTGGCGCTGCGCGGCGATCGTCGGCAATCCCGAGGCCATAGCCCAGTACTGGCGGCTTAAATCGAACATCGACTCGGGCCTGTTCGAGGCTGTTCAGCTCGCGGGCGTCGCCGCCCTGCGTCCCGAGGTCGATCACGAGGTGAGGGCCATGAACGCGATCTACCAGCGCCGGCGCGACCTCGTCTGTGACGCCCTGGCGGAGGCTGGCGTGAAGGTCACCAAGCCCCTGGGCACGATCTATGTGTGGGCCCCGATCCCGCCGGGCTTTAGATCGGCCGCCGCATATTGCGAGCACGTGCTCGAGCGGGTGGGGGTCGTCGTGTCGCCCGGTGGCGCCTACGGGCCGAACGGCGAAGGCTTCTTTCGAATCTCGCTGACGACCCCGGACGAGCAGCTGATCGAGGCCGTCGACCGGCTGCGTAGGCTCTAGCTCCGCCCGGGCGCCCAGCCGCTTGGGAGGCGACTGCTGACGGCAGCGCCGGGCTCCGGGGCTATGCTCACCATGATTGTCTCGGCTTCGTAAAAAGCGAACACAGCAAACATCGCCGAACGGCCAGCCCCGCGCTCAGCGCGCGCGCCAACGGGCCTACACGATCGCCGCTGTCCCCGACGGCGCGAGTGATCAGCCGGCAGAGCTCGCCGAACTGCTAAGGACCGCCGGAGTGGCCACGGTCGGCAGCATGACCCAGCGCCGTGAGCACCCGCACCCCAACAGCTATCTTGGCCCCGGCAAGCTCGACGAGCTGAAAGCAGAGCTGGCCCAAACCGACGCCAATCTCGTCGCCTGCGACGACGAGCTCTCCCCCCGCCAGGAGCGCAATCTGGAGGCGGAGCTCGGCATGCCGGTCATCGACCGTACGGCGATCATTCTCGACATCTTCGCCGCCCACGCGCACAGCGCCGAGGGAAAGCTCCAGGTGGAGCTCGCGCAGCTTGAGTACAACCTGGCGCGGATGCGAGGGTTGTGGTCGCACCTGGAGCGGTTGGGCGGCGGGATCGGCACCCGGGGGCCAGGGGAGACGCAGATCGAGACCGACCGGCGATTGGCGCGAGACCGCATCGCGGCGCTGAAACGTAAGCTGGCCAATGTCCGCTCCAGCCGCGGCGTGATGCGGGCCGAGCGCCGGCGCGCGCAGCTGCCCTCGGTGGCACTGGCCGGCTACACCAACGCCGGGAAATCGACGCTGCTGAATAGACTGACGGACGCCAACGTCAGCGTCGGAGATCGTCTGTTCCACACGCTCGATCCCACCACCCGGCTGCTGCGAGCGGACGGTCACGACTATCTGTTGACCGACACCGTTGGCTTCATCCGCAAGCTCCCGCATCAGCTGATCGATGCATTCGGCGCGACGCTGGAGGAGACGAGGCTGGCCGAGTTGATCCTGCACGTAGCGGACGCCTCCGCGCCTGAGGAGGAGCTGGGGATGATGATCGCCGCGGTCGACGAGGTGCTGGACGAGATCGGCGCGGGCGAGCTGCATCGGCTGCTCGTGCTGGGCAAGGCGGACCTGATCGACGCCGAGCGCCGCAGCGAGCTTCGGTATCGCCACCCGGACGCGCTGCTGGTGTCCGCCCTGTCGGGTGAGGGCATCGACGCCCTGGCCGGCCGGATTGAGGACGAATTCGCCCGCACCCTGCGCGAGGTCGAGCTGCTCGTGCCGTACGAGCAGGGAGCGAGGCTTGCCGAACTCCACGAGCTCGCCGGCGATCTGGAGCGCGACGACACCCCGGCTGGAGTCCGGGTCACGGCGCGCTTGCCGGCAGCCGCTGCGGCACGGTACGAGCGCTTCGCCCTGAGCCGCGGGCGAACGTGAACCTGCGTGTTCGTCGCCTTGACGAGCGTGGTCTGCTGCCGAGCCGAGCGCACGCCGACGACGCCGGGCTCGATCTGCACGCCTTCGAGGACGGCGTCATCGCTCCCGGGGAGCGGGTGTCGATTCGAACCGGAATCGCGATCGAGGTTCCGCAGGGCCACGCGGGTCTGGTATTGCCCAGGTCGGGGCTCGCCCTCCGGCACGGGATTGCCCTGGTCAACGCGCCTGGACTGATAGATCCTGGCTACCGGGGCGAGGTCCGCGTGCTGCTGCTGAACACCGATCGAAGCCAGCCGTTCGCGCTCGCCCGCGGCGACCGCATCGCGCAGCTTGTGCTCGTGCCCACGGCACCCGTGGCGGTGGCCGAGGTCACCGAGCTCTCGTCCTCCTCGCGCGGCATTGGCGGTTTCGGCTCGAGCGGGGCTTGAAGCAGCGCCGACTCAGCTGGACTGATTCGGCGAGACGAGGTGGTGGGCCTCGAGAAACTGCTTTGCCACGGTTGTCGGATCCTGGTGCTGGAGCGCGACAGCCGCGTTCAGCTGACGCATCACCGGCGTCGTCAACAGCGCGCTGACGGCATTTATCGTGGTCACGAACCCCGGGCCCTCCGCCTCGAGCGCCTTCTGCGTAGCGATCGGAACCACGTTGCCAAATCCGAACACGTGGCTCGTGTCGGTCAGCAGGGCGTAGCTGTCGCTCGCTAGCTGCCCATCCGTGGTGCTGACATCAGCGGCTTGGACAATCCCCTTGTCAAGTGCCTGGTATTGCTCGCCAAACGGCAGGGCCTTGAAGGCCGCCGGCGCGAAGCCATAGACCTGCTCGACACCGGCTAGGCCGGTCGAGGAGTTCTCAAACTCAGGCGGGCCCCCGACCGTCAGCCTGGCCGCCACCTTGCGTAGATCGTCGATCGTGCTCAGCCCGTTCTGGACGGCGTAGGTCAGCGTCACTCCGAGAGCGTTTGTGTCCGAGAACGGAGTGGGCTTGAGCAACACAAAGCCGTGAGCCGTCGCGTAGCGCGCGCCGGCCTTGTAGGCCTGGAGCGCGGTGCGAAACGTCCGCCTGTATCCGGCGACCGACCTGTCCCACACACTCAGGTACTCGGGGTAGAAATCGAGGCTCCCGGCCTGAAGCGCTCTGATTGTCACGTCGGTGGGGCCGATGTTCCGGTCGAGCGTGACCGAGAACCCCGCGGCCGCTAGCGCCTGCTCGTAGAGCGCCCCGAGGACGAATTGCTCGGGGAACGTGTTCTTGTCGCCGACGGCAATGGGCGGACGCCCGGTCCCGGGCAACGGCGTGGTCAAGCTTGTGGCATCGGTGCGTGTGCTCTGCGTGGACGCCGCGTGCTTGGTGCCGCCGCAGCTGGCGAGCCCTGCGCACAGGGCAGCCCCGAGGCACCCGGCCACCAATGCGCGGGCAGCACGGCTCGCCAATCGCTTGCTCACACTTCGCCTGGCCATGCCAATTGGGTCCTATGCGCCCGCCGCTCGCCGGGCCTCCGCATGAGCGCGGCGCTCGAGCTCGTCGTCGAGCGGTGGGAGGGGATCCTCGAGCCCCAGGGCGGTCTCGATCAACCAGTCCGCAAACCATGCGTTCTTGGGCAGTAGCGGCCCGTGGAGATACGTTCCGATCACGCCCCCCTCGTGGACCCCTTCCCAGCCGTCAGTGCCGTTGTTGCCGTGGCCGCTGAGCACGCGACCCAACGGCCGCGCTGACGGGCCGAGGTAGGTTCGACCGCCATGATTCTCAAACCCCGCCAGGACACGGGGCGGCGCTGTGGCGTCGAGCTGCACCTCGATCGCCACATTTCCGATCAAGCGTCTGCCGGTGCCGTCCGAGAGCTCGGCTTCGCCCCTGGTGGTCGAGAGATCGACGAGTCCGGCCCCCGGAAGCATCTCCTCGCCCAGCTGGTAGCCGTGGCCGAGCAGCTGGTAGCCGCCGCAGACCGCGAGAATCACCGCTCCGCGCTCGGCCGCGCGGCGCAGCGCCTCGCGCTTTCCCGCGGCGAGGTCGTAGGCACACAGGCGCTGGTCTCGGTCCTGGCCGCCGCCCATGTAGTAGATATCGGCGGCGTCCGGATCGAGTGGCTCTCCCAGCCCACAGGAGCGAAGCGTGAAGCCGAGGCCCCGCCAACGGCAGCGATGCTCGAACAGCAGCAGGTTGCCGCGGTCGGCATAGATGTTCATCAAATCGGGATACAGGGCGCACACCCGCAGCGTTGGCCTGGCGGCCCCGGTGGCCGATGCGTCAAGCACTGAGCATCACCACCTCGCTTCCGGCGTACTGTGGTGTCGGGGAGATCGTCGCTCTGCCCGCCGGCCTGAACCCGGCTGACGCCGCTTGCTGCTCCAGCTCCGAGGGCAGCACACGCTCGAGTGCCACGGAGTCCAGCTCCACGGTGCGCTCGCCGAGCGGGGAGATCGTTTCTCGTCGGCGCTCGAGCACGAACGCGCCGTCATGCGCTCGGATGGCAGTTGGCTGGCTGGCGTACACCACGCCATCACGCTCGCAGATGTCGGGGAGCAACTCCGGCTCGTCGTCGCCGGCCTCGTAGGCCTCCAGGCGCGTGGCCAGGGCTGCCGCCAGCAGGCCCCCCTCCACCAGGTGCGCCCGAGCGCGGGCCAGGAAAGCCGCTCGGTGTCGCGAGCCGCCAAGCAGCTGGATCGCCTGCATGGGAACCACACAGAGCGCAAAGCGTGTGCCCAGAGAGAAGTCCCGGGCGTCGGCCAGCGCGGTCGTCACCGTCAGCTTCTGGGCTCGACGTTCGAGCTCGGCGAGCAGCACGGGATCGTGGTCGAGCGCCGTGACGCGGTGCCCGCAGCTTGCGAGGTCGATCGTCACGCGGCCGGTGCCGGCGCCGATCTCGAGGATCGGGTCGCCGCACTCGGAGGCCAGCGTGCGCCAGAGTGGCAGATCCTCGGAGTAGGGACCGCACTCCAGATCGTGCCAGATCTCGGACGGTGTCACGAGGCCACCTTCTGCGTGTGCCGCCAGAACTGCTGGACGTGACCTCGGCCGCTGAGGACGTCTTGAAGCTCGAGCAGGGCGGTGTAGGTAGGAAGAGTGAACAGGCGGCGGCTCCCCGCCGTGGCCAGCGCGTGGTCAAGCGCGTCGGCCAGCTGGGGGACGATGTGTAGCCGCTCGGCCGGCACCCCGGCGTATTTGAAGCGCAGCGCAAGCTCAGCGGCCCGCGTTCCCGAGCAGGTCATCGAGCGCACGCGCGGCGCGAGCAGCTCGAAGTCCGCATCCCAAATCCAGGAGACGTCCCGCCCGTCGGCGGTGCGGTCGTTCAGGACGCCGAGCATGTCAAGCTCGCCGTCCTCCAGCCGGAGCGTCCGCACTACCTCGTTGGCCCCGGCCGGGTTCTTGACCAGCAGGATCGACACAGGCGTTTCACCGACCATGACGCTCTCGGCGCGTCCGAATGCGGTACGCACATCCCCCAGCCCGGCCGCGATGATGTCGAGGTCGACACCCAACGCGAGGCACAGCGCGGCGGCACCGAGGGCGTTGTAGACGTTGTAGAGGCCGGGAAGCGGTAGCGAGACGTCCGTGGTGCCGAGCGGCGTACGCAGCCGGAAGCGAGCGGCCCGCGTCCCGTCGAGCTCGATCCGCTCGGCGGCAATCGAGGGCCGCGGACGCGCCTGGCCGCATGACGGACACCGGTAGCGTCCGAGGTGACCGAGATATATGGACTCGTAGGCGTATGCCGCACCACAGCGACGGCAGTGCTTGGAATCCGATGCGTGCTGCATCTCGGCAACCGCCATGCCGGAATCTTCGACGCCGAAATAGCTCACGCCTGGACGGAGCTGATCGCCCCTGCTCGCCGGCGAGTAGTCGCGTCCGAGGTCCGCTACCAGCGGGTCGTCGGCGTTCAGCACGAGCCGCGAGTCCGGCGCCAGGTGCGTGGCGAGATCCGCCCAGCGATCCGCGATCGTCTCGAGCTCTCCGTAACGGTCGAGCTGGTCCCGGAACAGGTTTGCGAGCAAGAGTGCACGCGGCCGGAGCGCGGGGGTCACGCGGTCGAGCCAGAACTCGTCGAGCTCGAAAAGGCCAAGCTCACCGCTGATGCGACCGCTGGGCCGTGTGGCGTAGAGCAGCGAAGACGCCACGCCGCCGGCCATGTTGGCCCCGGCGCGGTTGTGAACCAGCCGCAGACCGGCGCGCTCCAGCACTGAAGCCGTCATGGCTGCGGTCGTGGTCTTGCCGTTGGTGGCGGAGAGCACGGCACATCCTCCCGGCATCCGGCCCGCCAGCTCCTCGATCGCGTGCGGCTCGAGCCGGATCAGCACTTTGCCCGGCAGGCTTGTGCCGCCGCCCCGCCCGGTCAAGCGCGCGAGCTCGCCGATTACGCGGGCGGCAAAGATCTTGGGCGCGAGCATGCTTACGGCTCTCGTGCTCCCGGTTGGGCCGCTGCGGCGGCGGGTGCTGCCCGCTGAGCGTCGGGTGGCACGATCACCCTTATCGCGCCGGGAACGGCACGGACGGTTGCCGGAAGCGCGGCGATCGGGTCTCCGTCGGCGTACAGGGTGAAGGGCCGGGAGGCGCTGATCTCGATCTCCCGCGCCCGTAGCACCTCGACCTCCGGCTGGCGCACATGTAGACCGCGGAACACCGTCGGCAGCAGGCGAAGGAATCGCAGCTTGGGTACGTGGGAGACGATCACCACGTCGAGCATCCCGTCGTCGAGGGCGGCGTCGGGCGCCAGCCACATGCCGCCGCCGTAAGCGTTCGCGTTGGCGGCCGCCACCGTGTAACCGGTGACCCGCCTGGCCTCGCCTCCGTCGGCCGTGAGCTCGAACGTCGCCGGACGCCACCCGATCAAAGCGCGCAGGGCGCCGTAGGCATAGACCAGGTTGCCGCGTATGACTTTCGCCTCGTTCGCAATGCGGTTCGCCTCTGAGTCGAACCCACAGCTGGCGATCCCGACGAAGGGCCGTCCGTCGGCCTCCCCGAGATCGAGGGCCCGCACCATGCCGCCTGCCAGCACCCCACAGGCCGCCCTCGGGTCGAGCGGGATCCCCAGGGAGCGGATGAAGTCATTTCCGCGGCCGCCGGGCAATACCCCCAGCACGCCGCCGCTGTCCCGCACGGCGGCGGCGATCGCGCCGATCAGGCCGTCGCCGCCAAACGCCACCGCCGTAGCGCCGGCGGCGCCGGCTTCTCGGGCCAGCTCCTGCGCATGGTCAAGACTGCGCGTCAGCTGGACGCGATGGTCGAGCCCGAGCCGGCGGAGCTCTTCCTCGACGGCTTCCAGTTGCCGTCCGGCGCGGCCGCCTCCGGCGAGGGGGTTGACGATCAGTGCCAGCATCAGCTCTCCACCAGCAACGCGTGCAAGGTGTCGGCGATGGCCACCGGCGCCGGGTCCTGGGCCGCCTCGGCCTGCTCGCGGGACGTGACACCCGTGAGCACGATGGCCCCGTCGAGACCTGTCGCCGCGGCCCCCGCGAGGTCTGAGTCCAGACGATCCCCAACCATCAGGGTCCGTCCCGGTCCCAGACGGTCGAGCGCCGTATGGAACATCTGGGGGTCGGGCTTTCCGACGAGCGAGGATTCGTGGCCCGTTGCGTACTCGAGCGCCGCGACCACCGCCCCCGTACCGGGCCAGAGGCCATCGGCGGTTGGGAACGTTCGATCGCGGTTGGCGGCGATCATCTGCGCGCCGGCCAGCACGGCCTGAGTGGCGTCACGCAGCTCGTCGAAGTGAAGGTCATCGTGACCGGCGATCACCACGATCTCGGCTTGTGCGGCTCGGTCGGTGCCGTTGACGACGCTCATCCCCGCCTCAGACACGTGGCGGAAGATCGCGGGCGCGCCGATCACATAGACCGCGGTCCCTCGCTGGCGGGCGGCCAGCAAGTGCTGGATGGCGGCGCCGACCGTCACCACCTCCTCGAGCGAGGCCTGGAGACCCAACGACCACAGTTTGCGCACGTATTCTTCGGGCGAGCGTCGTGTCTCATTGGTCAGGAAGGCGAGCGATTTGCCCGCGGCGCGCACCTCCGCGATCGCCTCCGGCGCGCCGGGCGTCGGCTCGTCACCGACCCACACGCAACCGTCGAGGTCGAGCAGCACGTGGTCATACGACGCGAGTAAGGGGGACAGGGGCATATGGTCTAGAAGAGCGTCGTCTGTGCTGTCGGCGCAGGGGCGAGGCATTCGGGGCCGTCGTAGTGGGCGTCGTTCACAGCGAGACCGACAGCCCGGAGCGATGTCTCGGCCGCAGGGAGCCCGGACAGCAGGTCTGGCAGCGCCTCGACGCGGCTCAAGGGATCGAGCCACGGACGCTCGCCCTGAGAAGAGAGGATCACCGGCATGCGGTCGTGCAGCGGGGCGACGGCGGAGTTTGGAGCGGTCGTCAGAATCGTGCAGCTGCGCAGCCTCTCCCCGTGCGGGCCGCGCCAGACGGCCCACAAGCCGGCGAAGGCAAACGGGGCCCCGTCGACGCGCGTTATGTGAAACGGCAGCTTGGGGCCGCCGGGCTGCTGGCGCCATTCGTAGAAACCGTCCGCGACGATCAGGCACCTGTAGCGCTGGAAGGCACGGCGGAACGCAGGCCGGGAGGCGACCGTCTCCAGGCGGGCATTGATCATCTTCAAGCCGGTGGCGGGGCTGTCGGCCCACGACGGCACGAGTCCCCAGCGCAACAGCTCTCCGCGCGGAGCGCCCTCGCGGTCACTTGTCACCGCCAGGACAGAGTCGCCGGGCGCGACGTTGTAGCGCCGTCTGACCTCCACCGACTCGCCGATCGGAAACCGGACCCTCACGTCGGCCGGGCTCGGCGCCGCGAGCGTGTAGCGACCACACATGGCCTCGGGTCGCGGTCGGCTCAGCGCGTGCGCGCTGCGCCCTGCTGGGCGCGTTCGGCCTGCATTCGGCGTTGTCGGCGGCGGCCGAAGTACGCGACGGCCACAACGGCGATCAGGACGATCACGATGTCGTAGAAGACCGTGACGTCGACGGATAGCCCGCCGAATGGCAGCGAGACAACCGTGACCAGGCCGAAGCCGATCCCGAGCACGGCGACCACAAGCAGGATCAAGAGCAGAATGCCCCGGATCCGCGCCAGCACGCCGGCGCTGGATGGTGGGGCGATCAGCCCCATCAGCCGCAAGCCGCGCAGCTGCTTTGTCGTCGGCCCTTCGACACCGAGGCGGTCGGCTGCTTTTTTCAAATCGCCGGCCCTGCGCTCGGCGAGTGCCAGCGACGCGTCGGCCATCCGCCGGAGCTGCAGCCGTTCCTGAGGCCGCGCGGCCGCGAGCGCCCGCTGGAAGTGCGCCCGAGCCTTCTTGGCGTCGTACTTCTCGGCGGCGCGGGCGCCGAGAATCGCCTGCGCGGCCGCCCGGAAACGCGTCTCTGACTCGAGCTCCTCGTCGGAGCGTCCCTCGAGCTGCTGGATGGCCGCGAGCTGGTTTCGCTGCTCCATCCGCATCATCCGCTGCTGCTTGGGCATCGCGTTGCTGAGTGTATCCGCAGGGGTGCCGGCCGAGCGCTCGCCGGACGCTACTTCGAGGCCCACGGCACCCGCGAGCGGGCCGGCCTCGCGGGCGGGGGCTCAGCTCCGCCTACTGCGATCTACGACGCGGCCCTGGCGCAATGCGAGTGGCTCGCCGGCCCGCCACCGTCGGACGACGGACTCGACGTTGAACGGCACGAGCATCACCGCGGGTCCGGAGGACGGATTGCGGTTGGCCTCCACGATCTGGCGGTTGATCCCGGCGAGAATGCGGCGTACCTCTGCCTCCGACTTCGCCTCCGCGGCCTCCAGGAGCGCGTCGTGGGCCGCCTTCCGCAGCGCCAGCGACGGCGGCAGGTATGAGAGATTCTCGCGACGCAGCTTCTGCTTGACCCACCACATCTCGTCGTAAGCCTTGCCGAGGCCGGGGATCGGCTTGCCGGCACCGGGGAGGTCGCCGAATTCTCCGCGTTCGTGGGCGTCGTCGACCTGCCGGTCGATCCAGCTGCGAAAGCTCGTGCCAGGGGGCTTGCGACGCGTCACCACACGATTGTCCCTCAGGCCGGTCTTATCGACACGAGGCCGGCCTTGCGAGGTCGGTCATGGCGTATTAGATCGGTCTTGCGAGGCCGGTCATGGCGTACTAATCCGGCCTTAGCGGTAATTCGATCGAAATACTAGGATTTACGACCACCAACGACTTCGAGCAACAGGGGAGCCCATGAGCACCACAGACCAGCTGCTGTCCAACAACGAGCAGTACGCCTCCGGCTTCGACAAGGCGGACCTGCCGGCGCCTCCGGGCAAGAAGGTGGCGGTGGTGGCCTGCATGGACGCCCGCCTCAACGTCTACGCGATGCTCGGGCTGAACGAGGGCGACGCACACGTGATCCGCAATGCCGGCGGCGTCGTCACCGACGACGCGATCCGCTCGCTGGCCATCTCCCAACGACTTCTGGGCACCGAGGAGATCGTCCTCATCCATCACACGGGCTGCGGCATGCTGAGCTTCACCGACGAGGAGTTCAAGGCGACGATCGAGCGCGAGACCGGCGTCAAGCCCGCCTGGGCCGCAGAGGCGTTCTCAGACCTCGAAGGCGACGTCAGGCAGTCGATCGCCAGGGTCGAGGCGTCGCCGTTCATCGCGCATAAAGGCTCGGTGCGGGGCTTCGTCTACGAGGTGGAGAGCGGCCGGCTACGGGAGGTGCGCTGAGCTGAGGGTCGGAAGGCGCCCCTACCCCCGCAAACGCTCGCCAGTAGACATAAGCTCCATTATCGAGCGTTGCAACGCAGCGTGTAGGCCCAGCCCCGGGCGCCGCGCGTCCCGCTGGGGTCACAAAGTAGTCTGATCGCCGGATGTCCCTCGCGCCGGCACCCGCGCGGCCCGAGCAGCAGAGCGCTCCTCGCGAGCCGTACGTCTCGGCGCCCCGGCGCCGCTGCTTGGAGATGCCCGAAGGCGTCCTGCTGGCGCTGTTCGCGGCGGTCTCATTGTGGGTTCTCGGGCAAAACCTGTTTCAGGTCATCGCCCACGGCCGCGTCTGGACCGGAACCGATGGCCTCTTCATCGCCGACCAGATGCAGTACCTGGCCTGGATCCGGGACGCCTCCCATCACGGCCTGGCCTCAGATCTGTTTGTCCTCAATCAGACGCCGCACGACTACCTCCAGCCCGCGGTGGCCGTCTCTGCCCTGCTCACCGCCCTCGGGGTGACGCCCTGGCTGTCGCTGATGTTATGGAAACCGGTGGCGGTGCTCGGGGCGTTCTTCGCCATCCGCGCGCTCTGCCACCGCATGCTGGTGGGCCGGCTGGCGCGCGCTTGCGCCCTGGCCCTCGCCCTGTTCTACGGCTTCAGCGGCACGATCGGCGACGCATGGCTGCCTTTCTGGTCGTGGGGCTATCCGTTCGGCTTGATGGCCATCGCCGCGATGATCGCCTCCCTGCTCGTGTACCGCCGTGCGCGCCAGGGCGGCGGCGGATGGTGGCTCGCCCCGCTCCTGGGTCTGCTGGCCGCCTGGCTTCACCCCTGGCAGGGCGAGACGCTGATCGTCGTCCTCGTCGGCGGCGAGCTGCTGGCATTGATCGAGCCCTCATCGCCGGACACCCCCCGTCCTCCGATCATCAGGCGGCTCGCGTTGTGCGCGGGCACCGTGGTGGCCACCGCGTTGCCGCTCGTCTACTACGGGGCGCTCGACCACTTCGACTCGGTCTGGCACCTCGGGCGGGCGGCGACCGACCACGGCTGGGGCCTGGGCGGAGTACTGCTCTCGCTGGTACCGCTGATGGCCGTCGCGGCGCTCGCCTACGTGCGCCGTCCGCGGAGCTTCCTGGAGGGCGCAACGATGGTCTGGCCGTTCGCCACCCTGGCCATCTATCTGGTCTCGAATGCCGGTCTCGGGGCGACTCCACTACACGCCTTCGCCGGGGTGACGATTCCCCTGGCGCTGCTCGCCGTCGGCGGGGTGAGCATGATCCTCGAGGGGCGCCGCACCGACCGCCTCCGGGGTTCCCGGGCATGGTCCCTCTCTCGCTTGGCGGCCGTCGCCCTGGTCGCGGCGTTCACGATTCCCGCCGGGATCAGCCAGCTCCGCGGCACGTATCACTACATGGGCCCGTACAAGAACGACGGCAACTTCATCCGGCCCGACGAGCAGCGGGCGCTCAACTTCCTGGCGCGGGATCCCGAGTCCGGCGGCGTGCTGGCGCCGTTCTACCTAGGGATGGTGATTCCCGAGCTGACCGGTCGAAGCACATACATCGGCGACTACCTGTGGTCGGTGCCGAGCTACCTCGCCCGCTTCCATGACACGTTCCAGCTGTTCAAGTGGCCGTGGGCCGGGCCGGCTGCGCGCGCGTTCGTGCTCTCAACAGGCGCGCGCTTCGTGCTTGCCGACTGCCACGGCCACGCCGGCGGGCTCACCGACAAGCTGCGACCGATCATGTCGGCGATCTACAACTTCGGCTGCTCCACCATCTATGAGGTGAAGAACCCGCAGCCGGCGAACACCCGCCTGCCGATACGGGCGCTGCTTGGCGGAGCTAGCGCCGGGCAGTGAACGTGACCTTCGGGCTGGCGCAGCGCCGGGGCTGGCCGCCCGAGGAGTAGCTTGCCGCACCGCTGAAGGTCCCGCGGGCCACGCGGCCCATGACCTTGAAGCGGATGGTGGTGGTCAGCTTGAGCTTGGTTCCGTGGGAAGTCGCGATGCTGTGGACCGATGGTGGGCTGAAGCTTCCGTCGGCTGCGAGGGGACCGGCGAAACGCGCCGTGCCGGTCAGTGTCAGGTTCCCGCACTGCGCACTCCACGAAAGGTGGGAGGGCGCCTTGGCACTGCCCTGGACCAGGTGGATCACCACCGCCTGGCGCTGAGAGGTCTTTCCGGTGAACGTGGCGGACAGCGTGCTCACCCCCGCAGCTAACGCGGCGCTCGGGACCAGAAGTAGGGTCAAAGCGGCAATCTTGAACGTTCTCATGCCATTCCTCACAAGAGCACTCTATATAACAGAGTTCCCATAGTGTGAACGAATGAGGGGTCTCCGGTGTGGCTCCCAGCGCCCTGGCCGCCGCAACTTCCATCGGCCGGCCGGTATTACTGGCCAGTACAACCCTTCTGAGGAGGTTGGAGTGAAGCGACAGATCAGCGTGCTGCTGGCGTCGCTGATGGTCCTGGGTGCTACCGCCGCGGTCGCCGCGGCGGCCTCGTCGCCGTCGGCCACGACCGGGGCGGCGAGCAAGATCAAGGACACCAGCGCCGTTCTGAACGGACGGGTCAACCCCAATGGCAGCGCAACAACGTATTGGTTCGAATGGGGGCCGACTACCGCCTATGGCGGGATCAGCGTCAAGCGAGACGCCGGCAAGGGCACGACGCCGAAGGCCGTGAGCGCCGCCACTTCGAACCTGGTACCCGGCACTATTTACCACTACCGGCTGTTCGCCGAGAACAGCTTCGGCACCACGGCCGGCGCCGACAGAACCTTCAAGACCGCCGGTCATCCGCTGCCAGGCGTGCTCACCGGACCGGCGAGTGGCGTATCGCAGTCCGGAGCCACACTGACCGGCACGGTGGTGCCCAACGGCGCAGACACCAGCTGGTACTTCCAGTACTCCTGCGGCTTCGTGTACTGCCAGACCGGCCCCGGGACCGTGCCGTCAACCAGTGGTCCGGTCAACGTCTCGCAGTCGGTCAGCGGGCTGGCGGCGGGAACAACGTTCTCCTACCGCCTGGTCGGCGTGCACGTGGGCTTCCCCTATATCTACGGCGCCTTCGACCAGTTCACAACCTATCCGGCGGTCAGGCCGTACCCCGGCATGCGGACCTTCGCCGTCCCACGCCGCGCCGCTCGGAAGCCGTATGTGATCCAGGTCTTCGGATCCGTGTCACCGTCGTCGTCCTTCCCGGCGGCCGTTCAGTGCGCGGGGAACATGGGGATCCGGTTCTACATCGGCAGTCGGCAGGTGGCGTTCAGGACCACGCCGGTGGGAAGCAACTGCGGCTTCTACTGGAAGGCGACCTTCGGCCGCGGGTCGGGTCGGATGCGAATAGTGGCTACTTTCGGCGGGAACGGTTACCTGGCGTCGAAGCGCTCGAGCAACCACTACGTGACGCTGGGCTGAGCCTCGGCGCGTCGCCGGAGCGGGCGCTGAGCGCCCGCTCCGGCGCCAAGCGTGCGTCGCAGACGGCGCCCCGGGTCCCACGGCGTGCGGGGCCCCCGCATAGGCGACGCCCCGTCAGAGACGCATAACGTGACAAATCCGGCGCCGCGCCTCGGCTCTGGCCACATAAGCGTCTCCAAGACGCTTATGTGGCCACGGCCCGCATTCGACCCTGGGTTTGCTGCGAAATCCGTCCGTCCCCCAGCGCCCGGACAGACTGCGTCCGCTCGCGCCCCCACTCGCTCCACCGCCCGCACCCCCGTATCCACTCCAGCGCCCCCACGCCGCCTCAGCCCACGCGCCCCGTGCCCACGCGCCCCGAGCCCACGCGCCCCGAGCCCACCCGCCCCGCTCAGACCTCCGCCTGTTCTGCGACCTCGGCGATCAGGCGCGAGAGCTGGCTGCCCTGCCAGGCGATCGGCGAGCGGCCGGGCTCGTCGGTGACGAGCCGAGCACCGGGAATCGCCTCCGCGTAGGACTCCCCCACGGCCTGCGGATGCTCGGGGTCTGCCTCGTCGGCGCTGGCCACGACCGTGACCGGCACGGAGATCGCGGCAAGCTGATCGATGCTCTCGAACGGCCGCGAGCGCGGCACGGCACTCAGCGCATCGGCCACCGCCCCCAGGTGCTCGTGGCGCTCTAGGCGCTGCCGCATCACCTTGATGACGGTCTCGCGCCACTGCTCCGGTACACGCGGCTCGCCCTGAGCTGCGACGAAGCCGTCGATACCACCGGAGCGCAGCCCCTCCGCGAGCGCGTCCCAGCGAGCCAGGCGGTCGGGATCGTCGTTATCCACCGGATCGTATGCGGGCGTTATGACAACCAGGCCCCCGACGCGCTCCGGGTGCTCCATTGCCAAGCGCAGCGACGTGTGCGCTCCCATCGAGGCTCCCGCCAGCACGGCCCGCTCGATTCCCAGCTCGTCGAGCAGGGCCTGGAGGTCGCCCACGAGCTCGGGATAGCCGTACGCAGACCGATCGGGCGCCGGCGAGGACTTGCCGTGTCCCCGGGCGTCGTAGGCGACCACATGGTGGCCCGAGCGCTCCAGCGACTTCGATCCCATCACCACGTAGCGCCTCGTGGCGGTCAGACCGTGCAAAAGCACGATCGGGGGCCCCTTGCCGCTCGCGTCGGCGGCCAGCGAGACACCGCCATGTTCGATCACTCGTTCGGACACTTACCGCCTTCTACCATGAGTGGAGATGGACGTCACAGAGAGCAACTTCCAAACCGCGGTCATCGAGCGATCTCACCAGCTGCCTGTGGTCGTCGACTTCTGGGCGGAGTGGTGCGGGCCCTGTCGTCAGCTCGGTCCCGTCCTGGAGCGTGCGGTCGCCGCGCGGGCGGGCAAGATCGAGTTGGCGAAGGTCGACGTCGACTCCAATCAGGGACTTGCATCCGCCTACGGCGTCCAGGGCATCCCCGCCGTGAAGGCCTTCAAGGACGGACAGGTCGCCGCGGAGTTCGTCGGCGCGCAGCCGCCGCCCGCCGTCGAGAAGTTCCTGGACGGGCTGGTGCCCTCGGAGGCCGACGCGCTGATCGAGCGCGGCGATGAAGCGTCGCTGCGTCGCGCTGTGGAGCTGGAGCCCCGCCGTGCGGACGCGGTTGTCCCCCTGGCGAAGATCCTTCACAACAGGGGCGAGGACGATGCTGCGCTGTCGCTGCTCGGGTCGGTGACAGGCAGCTTTGCCGGCGATGGCCTCGCGGCCCGGATCGCGCTCGAGCGCGGAGATCTCGACCTGAGCGAGGCCTTCAAGGCACTCGACGCCGGCGATACCGAGCGCGGCCTTCAGCTGCTGCTCGATGCGCTCCAGAGCGCCGACGGCTCCCGGGACGAGGTCCGCCGCGCGATCGTCGGCGTGCTCGATGAGCTCGGACCGCAGCATCCCCTGGCGCGCGAATCGCGTCGCCGGCTGGCGGCCGCCCTCTACTGACCGTGTCTACGCGCGGCGGCCAGCATGGCCGTCGCGAACGCCTCCACGTCCTGACCGTCGGTGGCGGCGTCGATCGCGCGGCTGCCGGCACCCAGGCGCCGGCGCAGGTCCCGGTCTTCGACCAGCCGCCTGAGTGCCGCCGCGATTTCGTCGACGCTCTCGGGATCGACCAGCAGCGCGTTCTCGTCGGCGACCGCCACGTCGCCCACCGCGCCGGCATGGATCGTGCAGAGCAGCGGCAGGCCGGCGGCCGCGGCCTCTCGGAGCACGACGCCGAAGGGCTCATACGTGCTGACCTGCGCATAGGCGTCAGCGGCGGCGAACAGGCGCGGAAGCTCCTCCGACGGGATGTGGCCGCGGAAGTCGACCGGCACGCCGAGCTCGCGGGCGTGCGACTTGAGCTCCTGCTCCAGGAAGCCGACGCCGACAATCTCTAGCCGGGCTTCCCCCTCGGTCAGCTCGGCGCGCTGAAACGCTTCGAGCAGCCTGCCGAAGTTCTTGTCGGGAACGAGTCGGCCCACAGTCAGGAACGTGATCGGACGCTCACTGCGGGGCGCACCCGAGGCAGCATCATTCCCCTGCACAGCGGCCCTGAAGCGGGCCACGTCGGCGGACTGCAGGCTCACGTTGATCTGTTCGCCTGCCACCCCGAATGCCTCGAGCCGCGCACGCGCCGCTGAGGAAGTGGCGATCAGTGCATCTGCGCGGCGCGCAAGCCAGCGATGCAGGCGCAACTGGGAGGCGGAGAGCATGGCGTCAATCCGCGGCGTGCACTCGGTGAAGATGACGAACCCCCGCCGGTGCCGGCGCGCCCAGGCGAACGTACGGAGCGACGCCGGCCCGTATTCCCAAGCCACGACGCATTCCGGCTCGATGTCGCCCAAGCTGCGTTCCAGGCCTCGCGGCCACACGATCGGCGTTCGTCCCGGGCGGGCGCGCTGCCAGGAGCGCAGGTGCCGGGCGGGATAGGGATGCTCGGCCGGAAACCACTGCGGGGGGACGTCCCAACCGGGCTCGCGAGCCGATTGGTAGATGACCGTCACCTCCAGCCCCTCCCTGCCGGCGAGCTCGCGGAACAGCGGCTCCCGATACGGCATCGGAGTCGGTGGGACGATGGCGCAGCGCAAGGCCGCGCGATGATAGTTGTCGCGCATGCGCGTGCTGCTGATCCACAACCGCTATCGCCTGACGGGCGGCGAGGAGCGATGCGTCGCCGACATTGGCGCAGCGCTCTCCGAGCGCGGACACGAGGTCGAGCTGCTGGAGCGATCGAGCACCGCTGTGGGCCGGGCACGGGCAGCGCGAGGTCTGCTGAGCGGGGGGCTCGAGCCCCAGGAGGTCGAGCGCGCCGTGCGTCGGCTGCGCGCCGAGGTTGTGCATGCCCACAACCTCCACCCCACGCTCGGCTGGCGCGCCCTCGCTGCCGCCCGGCGTGCGGGGGCTCGAACCGTGCTGCATCTGCACAACTTCCGGCTCTACTGCGCGATCGCCATCGCCTACCGTGACGGCGCCCCTTGCTTCCGCTGCCGCGGCCCCAACACGCTGCCGGGCCTGCGGTTGCGCTGCCGCGGCGGCGTGGGCGAGGCCGCGATCTACGCTGCCGCTCTGCGCCTGCAGCAAGCGCCGCTGATCGAGCACTCAGACCGCCTCGTGGCGGTGAGCGCGGCCACGGCGGGGCGGCTGAACCAGCTGGGTCTACCCGCTGAGAGGACCAGCGTGCTGCACAACTTTGTCCGCCCCCAGGCGTTCGCCGAGAACTCCCGAGCCGAGGCGGGAGAGTTCGCGCTGGTGGCAGGCCGCCTGGTCGAGGAAAAGGGGGTCGACACGGCTCTCGCGGCGGCGCAAGCGGCCGGCGTTCCCCTCGTGGTCGCAGGCGCCGGCCCGGACGAGGCCCGGCTGAGGGCGCTGGCGGGCGAAACCGTCAGCTTCGCCGGGATGCTTCCGGCCGAGCAACTGCACCAGCTGCGCGCCCGCGCCGCGGTGGTGCTCGCACCGTCGCGCTGGGATGAGCCCTGCCCCTACTCGGTGCTCGACGCGCTGGCCGCCGGGGTCCCGGTGCTCGCCTCGGATCGCGGCGGCCTTCCTGAGCTGGTGGATGCGGATTCCCGCCTGCCGGCGGACGATGTCCACGTATGGACGGCGGCGCTGGCGCGCCTGTGGCGCGACCCCCAGCTGCGCGCGGCCCGTGGGCGTCAAGCACTCGAGCGGGCCCGCCACCAATTCGGAGAGGAACGCTTCGTATCCCGGCTCGAGCGCGTCTACACCGGCGCCACCTAGACTCCTCGCCCATGCCGTGGCAGGCGGCGGCCCGGGATGCCGCGTACAGGCTTGGGGTCGATCTTCGCTACTTGCGAAGGTTTCGCTGGATCAGCAAGGCCAGGGAGGTGCGAAGCGTCGGCGCGCCGCTGATACAGAACCTCGGCTTCGTGCTGAGCGATCCGGAGTACACGAACTTCACCTTCGAGCTGGCCAACGAACACCAGCTCGTGGGTTGGGTGGCGGCGACCTGCGACAGCCAGCCGGAGCTCATCGAACGGCTGCTGGCCGAGGCCCGGGATGACCCTGTCCTGGCCGCCCGGTTGCGCACGGCGACCGCCCACCGGTGGTGGTGGACCAAGCGCTCGCCGCCGTTCGGAAAACGCCTCGCGTGGTATGCGCTGGCCCGCGTGCTGAAGCCGAAGCTGATCATCGAAACCGGTGTCCACGACGGCCTGGGGTCGATGCTGTTGCTCAGGGCGCTGGAGCGAAACCGCGACGAGCAAGCCGCCGGACGGCTGGTCTCGTTCGACGTCAACCCCCGTGCCGGCTGGCTAGTGGGCGAGCATCCGCTGTGGGAGCTGCGGATCGAATCGTCGCGAGCCGGCCTCGCCACCGTGCTCGAGCGTCAGGGCCCTGTGGGCATTTTCATCCACGACAGCCTCCACACCTACGAGCACGAGCGCTTCGAGTTCGAGCTGGCCGCCGCGCACCTCGCCCCGGCAGGGCTCCTGGTGACCGACAACGCGCACGGCACGCGCGCGCTCGCCGATGTCTGCCAGAGCCGCGGCCTGCGCTACGTCGAGTTTCACAGCGCGTCCCGCGATCACTTCTACCCCGGTGAGGCCACCGGGGCGGGCGTCCGAGCCTAAGGCCCAGAGCCCACCGACAGCGTCAGCTGCCTGGCGGCAACCGCGGGGCTCGCCGAGAGACCGGCGACCCTGACGCCTAGGAGGCGCACAGGACGCGGCGGGGCGAAGCGCCGCAGAAGATCGAGCGCCACCGGCCCCACGTCGTCGGCCGCCGCCACCGCCGCGGGCAGCGTTCGGGCCCGGGTGTGCGTTGAGAAGTCATCGAGGCGAACCTTGATTCCTACAGTCCGCCCGGCCCGGCCCTGCGCCTCGAGCCCCGCGCACAGCCGCTCGACGAGCGCCAGCAGACGGGCTTCGAGCTCGGATCGCGCCGCGATGTCAACGTCGAAGGTCGTCTCCCGTGACTCCGAGATGACCTTGCGCTGCATCGAGACGGGCGTGTCGTCCTCAAAGCGGGCGCGGCGCCCGAGCGCGGCGCCGAAGCGCGGGCCGAAACTTGAGGCCAGCATGCCGGGCGGCGCGGCGGCCAGCTTGGCGAGCGTGTCGATCCCCATAGCACCTAGCCTCGCGGCGGTCTTGGGGCCGATTCCGGGCACCAGCTCCGGCGCGGCGCCCGCGAACCGCTGGCGCGCCTGCTCTCTGCTCAGCACCACGAAGCCCCGTGGCTTTTCGGCATCGGAAGCGACCTTGGCTACCAACCTCGAGGGACCGATGCCCACCGAGCACCCGAGCCCGGTGGCCTGCGCGATCTGAGCCACGATCTTGCGCATCGTCTCCCGCGGTGAGGAGAGTTCTGTCAGCTCCAGGTAGGCCTCGTCCAGCCCCACCACCTCCACGTTTTCGGCGTGGTCGCGGACGATCGACATGACCTCGTGCGAAGCGGCGCGGTACGAGGCGAAGTCCGGCCCCACCACGACGGCGTCGGGGCACAGCCGCCGGGCCCGCGCCGCCGGCATCGCGGAGCCCACGCCGAAGCGCCGCGCCTCATAGGAGGCGGTGGTGACGACCGCGCGCGGGCCGCTGCCGGCGACGATCACCGGCAGCCCCCGCAGCTCGGGGCGCCGCCGCAGCTCCACGGACACGTAGAACGCGTCCATGTCCAGGTGAGCGACGCATCGCCGCACGATGGATGGAGCGTAGGCGGCGCCCCAGACGCCACGGGGCGCTTTCAGCCGAAGCCCGCTAGGCGCTCGACCACACAGGCCCCACACCGCCAAAGCCCAGGGCGCTGGCGGTGGCCTGGTCGAGGTCCCAGTCGCGGCCCGGGACGAACGGACCGCGATCGTCGACGACCGCCGTCACGCGGTGGCCGCCGACCAGGAACGCCACGTGTGCGCCACATGGCAGCGTCGGGCTCGCCACGCCTCGCGCCGCGTGAAACCCGCAGGCGGTGTCGCCGCCGTCGTCATACCACGAGGCGACGCTCTGACGGTAGACCGTCAAGCGCCCGGCGGGAGCCGCGGTCGAAGCGGCGGAGCCGCCACCGCCAAGGCGCACCCGCAGCTGCTGCGAGCCCGGCTCGGTTGCCACATAGCTCAGAACGAAGCTGCCGCCAGATGCGGTCTGCACGCTGGCCAGATTGCGCCAGCCGTGAGCGCCGCGGGCTTGGAGCTCGACCGTCTGTCCCTGGGTCGCCGGGTCGAGCCCGCCGCGCAGCACCACAGACTGGCCCTGCCGCGCGTTCAGCTGCTTCTCGCGCACGACCACGCGGACCGATGAGCCCGCGTGTTGTGGCGCTGAGGTCACGGACGGCGCGGGCGGCGGAGTCTGCGCCAGGGACCGCGCTTGTGTCAGCAGCAGGGCAGAACCGGAGATTGCAATTGTCAGGGCGCCCGCCAGATAAGCCGGGCGCAGGTTCATGTTGGTCCTCACCGTCGAGGGCCTCCTCTTGTCTCTCGACTGGGCGCCTACGGGGTTAGCTGTCGGGCTCGCGATCGCGCCGGCGCAAGACTTGCCCCGGACGCAGCCGCTACGACCGCCGCCGGCTGGGGGGCCGGACGGTCGATTCGCCCCGGCCGGGTAGACATGGGAAACCGGTAGTGGATCCCCCGCTCACCCCCGCACCGTGCAGGGATGACTCGGCTGGTCGAATGAAGCGCAGGAGGCTAGAGACGGTCCCCGGCGTCAATCTGTGCTCTCGATCACATATGCGCAGGAATGCAACAATGCGCCCGATGGCCAGACAGGACCGCTTGAGCGGGCTCGACAGCTCGTTTCTGCACCTGGAGCACGACTCGACGCATATGCATGTGGCGGCATGCACAATCTTCGAAGGGCCGCCGCCCACGTACGACGAGCTGCTCGAGGAGATCTCCTCGCGCCTGCATCTGGTTCCCCGCTACAGGCAGCGGCTGGCGTTCGTGCCGTTCGAGCAGGGACGGCCGGTGTGGGTCGATGACCCGCACTTCAACATCCGCTTTCACGTGCGGCATACGGCGCTGCCGCGGCCCGGCGGCGAGGACGAGCTCAAGCGGCTGGCGGGCCGCATCTTCTCGCAGTCTCTCGATCGCTCCAAGCCGCTCTGGGAGCTGTGGCTGGCAGAGGGCGTCTCCGACGAGCGCTTCGCGATCCTCACCAAGACGCACCACGCCCTGGTCGACGGCATCTCGGGCGTGGATCTGCTCACGGTGATGTTCGACACCGCCCGTCAGCCGGCCCCGGTGGCGCCCCCGGAGCACGAGTGGATCCCGCGACCGCTGCCCACGGATGCCCAGCTGCTGGCGGATGCGCTGCTGGAACGTGCCGTGGTGCCAGGCGAGATCCTGCGTGGCGCGCGCGCAGCTCTGCGCGGACCACGCCAGCTGGCGGGCAGGCTGGGCCGTGGCCTGGTGGGCGTCGGCGCGATGGCCTGGGCGGGCATGGGCGCCGCCCCCCCGAGTCCTTTCAACGTTCGCATCGGCCCTCATCGCCGCTTCACGTGGGTGCGGACAGACCTGAGCGAGATCAAGGCCATCAAGGACGCGCTCGGCGGCACGGTCAACGACGTGGTGCTGGCCGCCGTGGCCGGAGCGCTGGGGAGCTACATGCGCCTGCACGGCTACTCCACCGACGATCTGCTGCTCAAGGCCATGGTGCCGGTGTCGGTGCGCGCCGATATCGAGCGCGGAGCGCTGGGCAACCGCGTGGCCGCGATGTGGGCCCCGTTGCCGGTGGGACTGACCGACCCCGCCGGGCGGCTGCGCAGGATCCGCGCCGAGATGCAGGACATAAAGGAGTCAGGCCAGGCCGTCGGCGCTCAGGTGCTCACAGAGCTCACCGGCTTCGCGCCCCCGACGATCATGGCCCAGGCTGCACGCCTGCAGGCTCGGCAACGCCTGTTCAACCTGGTCGTCACGAATGTGCCCGGTCCTCAGATGGCGCTCTATGCCCTGGGCCGCGAGCTCCAGGGCCTGTTCCCGATGGTGCCGTTGGCCGAGAACACGGCCCTGGGGATCGCGGTCATGAGCTACAACGGCCAGATGAACTTCGGTCTGAATGCCGACTACGACGCGCTCGCCGACGTCGAGACGCTCGCCGACGAGCTGCGAGCAGCGATCGATGAGCTGGCCCGCGCCGCCGGCACGGGCGAGCGCAGGCCGGCAGGCCGCCGCTCGCGGGCCGGCGCCACACGCGGGTCTGGCGCGCGGCTGCGCGCCGTGCCCGCCGAGTGAGCCGCCTGGCTAGCCGCAGTCCGCGGCGGGTGACGCTGAAGGTAACCCTGGAATGGGCCGCGATCGTGATCATCTCGCTGGCGGTCGCTTTCGGGGCGATCGCCCTCCTCTCCGGATTCTTCACCGGACGTGACCAGGCCGGCGTCTCGGGCGGGGACATCGGACCGGGCGCGGCCTTCCCCGATCTCGGTCACGCTCATCTGACGCCTGGCCAGCCGCACCCGCGCTACAACTCAAATCCCCCCACCAGCGGCGCGCATGTCCCCGAGCCGGTAACAGCGAATCGCACCGAGCTGAACGATGATCAGCTGCTCGAGGCACTCGAGTTGGGGGATGTTGTGATCGCCTACGGCTCCCCCTCTCCCCCGCCCGCCTTGACGTCGCTGACGGAATCCCTGGGGACGCCCTTCACCCCTGCACTGGCCGCTTCCGGCGCGGCGGTGATCCTCGATCATCGACCGGGAACGGCCGGCATCGCCGCACTAGCGTGGGCCCACATGGCGCGAGTCGCCACTGCCACGGACCCGCTGTTGCGTCAGTTCGTGCAGTACTGGTTGGCTAGGGGGGCACCCGGACGCTGAGCGACCCCGGCCAGCGAATAGCCGTTCCATAATTGAGTCATGGCTTCGCCCCTTCGAATCGCCCTCTGCCAGCTGAATCCCACTGTGGGCGACATCGCCGGCAACGAGCGCAAGATCACCGAGGCGCTCGCGGAGGCCTGCGGCCGCGGCGCCCAGCTGGTGCTGTTCCCAGAGCTTTGCGTTACGGGTTATCCGCCGGAGGATCTGCTGCTCAAGGAACACTTTCTGCTCCAGGCACGGGCCGCACTCGAGCGCATCGCCCGCGAGGTAGACGGCGTCGTTGCGCTCGTCGGCTACCCGGATCTTTCAGACGATGTCTACAACGCCTGTGCCGTCCTTGCCCAGGGCCGCGTCCAAGCCGTATATCGCAAGGTTTTCCTCCCCAACTACGGGGTGTTCGACGAGCAACGCTACTTCCAGTCCGGGCCGGGTGGGGCGACGATGAGGGTGGATGGCGTGACCGTCGGGCTGACGATCTGCGAGGACATATGGGAGCCCGGCCCCCCGGCCTCGGACGAGGCGCTGGCCGGTGCCACGCTGCTGGTGAACATCTCGGCCTCGCCCTACCACGCCGGAAAGGGCCTGGAGCGAGAGCGGATGCTCGCCCAGCGCGCCCGGGACAACCTGGCAGCGGTCGCCTTCTGCGCAATGGTCGGAGGCCAGGATGAGCTCGTGTTCGACGGTCACTCGCTGGTCATCGACCACGAGGGGGGGGTCGTGGCCCGCGCCCCGCAGTTCGCCGAGGATCTGCTGATCGCCACGATCGATCCTGACGCGTCGCGGGGATCGAGGCTGCGCGACCCCCGCCATCGGCCGGCGCTGCGCCGCGGGCAACCGCAGGTGCCGGAAATCGCGTGTCTGGAGCTGCCCCCGCCGCCCGAGGGTGAGGCCACCGGCGGCGCGGTCGCGCCGCTGCTGGACAGCACGGCCGAGGTGTATGCCGCGCTCGTGCTCGGGCTCCGCGACTACGTCTCCAAAAACGGCTTTCAACACGTGGTGATGGGCGTCTCCGGGGGGATCGACTCGGCCCTGGTGGCGGCGATCGCGGTCGACGCGCTCGGCCAGCAGATGGTCTCGATCGTCGTGATGCCGTCCCCGTACTCCTCCGAGGACACGCAACGTGACGCGCGCCAGCTCGCCGCCAACCTGGACGTCAAGCCGATCGAGCTGCCGATCGAGCAGCCCATGCGCTCTTACGATCAGGCGCTCGAGGCGGTGTTCGACGGCCGCCCCGCCGACCTGACCGAGGAGAACCTCCAGGCGCGGATCCGCGGAAACCTGCTGATGGCGCTGTCGAACAAGTTCGGCTGGCTCGTGCTCACCACCGGCAACAAGTCGGAGATGGCCGTCGGCTACTCAACTCTGTACGGCGACACGGCCGGCGGCTTCGCGGTGATCAAGGACTGTCCGAAGACGCTCGTCTACGAGCTAGCGCGCCACCGCAACGAGCTGGCGGCGCCCGACGAGGAGCCGATCCCGCAGTCCATCATTGGGCGCGCGCCGAGCGCCGAGCTCCGGCCTGAGCAGCGCGACGAGGACTCGCTGCCCGCCTACGAGGTGCTCGACCCGATCCTTGAGGGTTACATCGCCGATGACCTGGGCCGCGAGCAGCTGATACTCCGGGGCTTCGAGCCCGAGGATGTGGACCGCGTGGTAGCCCTGGTCGACCGGGCCGAGTACAAGCGCCGCCAGGCGCCGCCGGGCATCAAGATCACCGCCAGGGCCTTCGGGCGCGACCGGCGGATGCCGATCACAAATAGTTATAGAGGTTGACCGCGCGCGCCAGGCGCGCCGGTCAACCCTTATTTAGGCTGATCGCGCACGGCGATCGTCATCCGCGTCAGGGCGCAAAGCCGGTCGTCGTCGTCGGTGATCTCTACGTCCCAGATCCAGGTCGTGCGGCCGCGGTGCCTGGAGAGCGCCCGGGCGTGAATCGTGCCGGAGACGATGGGACGCAAAAAGCTCGACTGATTGGACATTCCCGTGACCACCTTGCCCTGCTGCCAGACCGCGGAGGCGGTTCCCAGCGATGCCAGACTCTCGGCGATGGAGGCCAACACGCCGCCGTGCACCAGGCCCGCGGGCTGCTTGTGGTGCTCGGCGACCGCAACGCTCCCGACCGCCCGCTCAGCCCCGAGCTCGGTGATCTGAAGACCATAGTGGCCATCGAACCCCCGCTCAGCAACATAAGGAAGCTCGAGCTCCATCGCCGCGCCACGATACCGGTGTCGCTTGGGCGAAAGCCGAGCCGGGGCTGACACACTCGGCGGAGCCCTTCTCTACGCTACACCCCCGATATGGCCTCGCTCGAGAGCATTGCACCCGACCAGCGCGCCGTCTTGCAGATGGTGCTGGGCCGCGGTCGCGGCTATGACCAGATCGCTCAGATGCTCTCCATCGACCGGCAGGGAGTCCGCACTCGCGCCCTGGCGGCGCTCGACGCGCTCGGCCCGGGGACCGGCGTACCCGCCGAGCGGCGCTCCGAGATCACCGATTACCTCCTGGGCCAGCTGGACGCGAGCGCGGCGCTGCGAGTGTGGGACAGCCTGGCCAACACTCCGAGCGAGCGGGCGTGGGCGCGGGTCGTGGCCTCCGAGTTGACGCCGCTGGCGGCTCATCCCCTACCCGAGATCCCGGTGTCCGCTGAGCGCAGGGAGCCGGAGCCGGTCGCCGCCGAAGCACAGCCCGAGCGGGTCGCCGAGCCCATCGCCGCCGGACGCGAAGCAGAGCTTGCGGGACCGCCGCCGACCGAACCCGAGTCCCATCGCGGACCCGAGCCCGCTCCGGCGGAGCCGGCGGCGGCGGAGGACTCTGTCCCGCCCGGTGCCGCCGGAGACGCGGGCGGCGGGCAGCCGGGTTCACCGCCGCCGAGGCGCAGAGTCTCCCGCCTGGGCGGGGCCGTCCTGCTGGGTGCGGTTGGAGTGATCGTCGCCGTCGTGGTCGTGATCCTCGTCGTCTCGGGCTCTGGCTCCAAGAATCACTCGGCGTCCAAGGCAGCCGCCTCGCCGGCCGCTCAGTCGACGCCGTCGAGCAGCGCGGCGACGTCAACCGCGGCGACGCCGGTGGCGCAGATCAACCTCCTCTCCCCCACCGGCAGCAAATCGACCGCCGGGATCGCCGAGGTGCTCAGGCAGGGGAGCACCACAGCCGTGGCCATCGTTGGGCAAGGGCTGGCGGCCAACACCAAGCACGACGCGTACGCGGTGTGGCTCTACAACTCGCCCGGGGATGCCAAGAGGCTGGGGTTCGTCAACCCCGGCGTGGGCAAGAACGGGCGCCTTGAGACCACCGGTCCGCTGCCCAGCAACGCGTCCCACTTCAAGCAGCTACTGATCTCCCTGGAGACCAAGGCCAACCCGACCAGCCCGGGTCATATCGTGCTGCAGGGCGCTCTCACCGGGGTCTAGCGGCGACCCCAACGGCCGTCACACACAGATCCGTTCCAGCCCCTCGAGCGCCTCATCGAGCCTGGCGTTGGTGGGCCGGCGCAGCATCCAGGCGCCGGTCTTCGAATAGCCGCGAAGCTTCTGCCGCTGGGCGATCGTGACCCTGGTGCCATGCGCGTCGCCCTCGTCCGCCGGCTCGAGCGCGATCTCGGTGACGGCCTCCCCCAGGACGCGCTCGAACGGGGTGCCTGCGATCTCCTGTTCCCAGGCCCGTCTGGCGCGTCCCGCCATCTCGATCCGAGGGGGATCGGAGGCCAAGAGCCGGAAGTCGATGCGCACGGCCCGCCCTTTCTTTGTCGTGTAGACGTGAGTCCAGCGGTCGGGGGCCACTCCCTCCACCCTGACCACGCCGGGCCACCAGCGCGGGAAGTGATGGGGATCCTCGAGCACGCTCCACACGGACTGCGGTGCGGCGTTGATCACTCGGGTCCGGCGGGCCTCCATCAGCGGGCACTCAGTACTCGATCAGCGTCTTGACCTCATGCGGCTCGAGCCGCGCGCGCCCGGAGAGAAAGCTCAGCTCGACGAGGAATACGAAGGCCACGATCTCCGCGCCGAGCGAACGCATGAGCTCGGCCAGCGCCCCGGCCGTCCCCCCGGTCGCCAGCAGGTCGTCGTGGATCAGGACGCGTGCCCCGGTGGGCAGGGCGTCGGCGTGGATCTCGAGTGCGTCAAGACCGTACTCCAGCTCGTACTCCGCGCTCACCGTCTCGTGCGGGAGCTTTCCGGGCTTGCGAACCGGGACGAAACCGGCCCCCAGCTCGCGTGCCAGCGCCGCCCCCAGGATGAAGCCCCGAGCCTCGGCGGCGACCACGAAGTCCGGGCGCAGCTCGCGGCTGAGCGACGCCAGGCCGGCGATGGCCGCGTCGAGCGCCGGTGCGTCGAGGAGCAGCGGCGTTATGTCCTTGAAGACAATCCCCGGCTGCGGGAAATCCTGGATGTCCCGGACGAACGCCCGCAGATCCAGGCCATCGCTTGGGCTCACGTGGCGATGTTGCGCAGATCGCGGATCAGCAGCAGATGCTTCAGGTGCGTGGTCACCGAGGCCAGGTTCTCGAGCGCCTCGACTGCCTCCTTGCGCCGTTGCGGGTTGCGAGAGCGGAGCGCGGGAGCCAGGATGGACTGCAGCAGTTGGGCTTCGCGGTCGGCCGAGGAGCGGAAGACCCTCAGGTTGCGCCCTCCGACCCCGTAACGGGCCAGCTCGGATACCGCCCTGATGATCTCCCGTTCGGCCTCGTCGTAGTAGCGCACGCCGCCGCGGGTCTCGCCCTTGATCACGCCGAACTCCACGAGCTCGCGTATCAGCTTGGGATCGGCGCCGGTGTCCTCCACCACGTCTTCGAGCGAGTAGAGCGCACCGGTGTCACGGACCGTGACCGTAGCCCGGCGGGCGGTGCGGCCATCCGCCGGCGTACCGACTTCGCGGTCGGTACGGCCGCCGGCAAGCTCCTGGCGAATCACCCGCAGCGGCAGGAACTCGTCGCGCTGCAGGCGCAGAATCGTGCGCAGCCGCTGGACGTCGGTCGGCGTGTAGAGGCGGTAGCCGCCTTGCGTGCGCCTCGGCGCCAGCAGCTTCTGATCCTCGAGGTAGCGGATCTTCGAGATCGAGATGTCCGGGAACTCCTGACGCAGCGCCTTGCAGACGGCGCCGATCGTCACCGCCTTCTGGCGCGGGCGTTCGGCCTCCGGGCCGGCGTGAGGCTCGAGCTGCTCCTCGCCCGGCTCGGGCAGATCGTCTACAGCGCGTGTGCTGGGGGTCGACATCAGCGGTTCAGAAAGGCCAGCTTGTACTTGCCAACCTGCAGCTCGTCGCCGTGGCTGAGGCGCTGTGACTCGATCCTGGTGCGGTTGACGTAGGTGCCGTTCAGCGAGCCCAGGTCGTCGAGATAGAAGTCCTCGCTGCGGCGCACCAGGATCGCGTGGTCACGGGAGACGGTGACGTCGTCCAGGAAGATGTCCGATTCCGGCCGGCGGCCGACGGTCAGCCTGTCCTTTTCGAGCGGGAACGTCTCCCCCTCCCGGCCGCCACCGGAGCGAATCACGAGCGCCGGGCCCCGGGCAGTCACGTCGTCGAGATCGACGACCTCGACGTCTCCGGTCTCGCCCACCTTGTAGCTGGCAGTGCTGGGCTCGGCGGGCGCCTCGCCGGTGTCGCCCAGAAACGCCCCACAGCGCTGGCAGTAGTTGGCGCCGTCGACGTTCTGAAAGCCGCACTCGGGGCAGTGGAGGGCCAATTCTCCGGCGCTTCCTACTCCGCGCCTACGGCCGGAACGCGCCCCGCGAGAATGTCCGTCAGCTGCTGCACGTCCGAGCCGGAGATCACCTCTTTGCCTCCCTCGTGCTTACGTCGCAGCCGGTTGACCAGCTCCGCCCGGAGGATGTCGATCTTGCCGTGCAGGATCCGGCGCTGGTACGAGATCTCCATCTCCTCGGCGGTCAGCTGCTTGATGATGTCCTTGAGCTCCTGATCGGTCATGGAGCCGAGGTCGGGAAACGTGTCCATGAGATGAGATCCCCCCGTCCGGCGGTCGCGCTTGCTCGCTCGAACGCGAGTATACCCCGCGACTGGCTAAACGGTCAATCTGAGCTTGAGACTTTGTCCGGGGCCCGGCGCGCCCGCAACTCGAAGAGGCCCCGCCGCACGTACAGCACGCTCGCCACCAGGGACAGCGCCAGGCCCACGTACAGCAGCACGAGCGCCAACCAATGGACGCCTGCCATGGCGAAGAACGGTGCTCCCATCGTCGGTGCCACCGCCAGCCGCCCCGGCCAGTTGATCTTGAGCTCGACGCCGTGCCGCAGGGCGTAGCGGCTGAGCACGAGCATCGAGACCTCGCGCACCACGACGACCGCCAGCGCCCACCGCGGTAGGAGCGCAAAGCGCCATGCCACCGCCATCCCGGAGATCACGAGCAGCCGGTCGATCACCGGGTCGAGCAGCGCGCCCAGCCGGCTGTACTGGCCCGTCAGCCGGGCGGCCAAGCCGTCGAGGTAGTCCGCCCATCCGATAACCGCAAACAGCACCACCGCCAGCGCATCCTGCCCATTCGAGCTCGAGAGCGCGATCACGAGAAAGACGGGGATGCCGGCCAGCCGCGCGAACCCGATCGCGTTGGGAATCGTCCACGGACGCAGCGGCTGTCCGGCGAGCGTAGCCTCCGGCGGCGGGCCCGAGCGGTCGATGCCGAGCAGCCGCCGGCGGGAGAGCCCGCGAGTCATCCGCGCTGCCCTAGGGCAGTCCCTGCCACAGCTCGGCGACCGCCTCGGCGGCCGACTCGAGCGGCACGGCGCGCACCTCGAGGCCGCGCCGGATCTGTACCTCGACCTCGCCGGCCTGCAGCGCGCGGCGGCCGACCGTCAGGCGCAGCGGGCAGCCCAGCAGCTCGGCAACGGCGAACTTCTCGCCCGGCCCTACGTCGCGGTCGTCGTAGAGCGTCTGGAGGCCCTGAGCCTCTAGCTCTGCATACAGCCGCTCGGCCAGCTCGCGCTCCTGGCCGCCCTCTCTGCCCACGACCACCATCTCGACGTCGAACGGCGCCACGTTGCGCGGCCAGGAGATGCCCTGCTGGTCGGCGTACTGCTCGACCGCGGCAGCCGCGGCGCGCGCCGGCCCGAAGCCGTAGCAGCCCATCCAGATCAGCTGCTCGCGGCCCTGCTCGTCGAGATAGCGAGCCCCCAGCGGCTCGGAGTAGCGCGTGCCGAGCTTGAAGATGTTGCCCACCTCGATCGCCGGCTCGATCCGGATCGCCCCGCCGTTCACGAAATCGCCGGCCACGACGCTGCGTACATCGGCGCGCTGGAAGTCAAAGTCGCGTCCCGGCTCGACGCCGGTCAGGTGCGCATCGGGGAGGTTGGCGCCCGTGACGTAAGCGCCCGGTGTGACCGCCTCGTCCAGCAGGATCGGCATCTGCGCTCCGACGGGGCCGATGAACCCAGCGGGGCCGAGCGCCTGCTCCACCTCGTCCGCCCGCGCCTGGCGGAAAGGCCGCCCTAGCGCTGCGCCCAGCTTGAAGTCGTTGACCCGATGGTCGCCGCGGAGCATCACGAGCGTCATGGCGCCGCCGTCGAGCACGATGGGATAGGCCTTGAGCAGCGCGCCGCCCGGCACGTGGAGCGCCGAAGCCACTTCCTGCACGGTGGTCAGACCGGGGGTGTCGACTCGCTCCGGGCGTTCGGATCCGGCCGGCAGGCTCACCGGCTGGGCCTCCGCGCTGGCGACCTCGACGTTCGCCGCGTAGCCCGGGGCCAGTGCCACCTCGTTCTCCCCCGCCGGACACGGAGCCATGTACTCGTGGGCGCCGAGGCCACCCATCATGCCCACGTCGGCCTCGACCCGGTACCACTCGAGCCCGCAGCGGTCCATCATCCGGTCGTAGGCCACGACGTGCTTGTCGTAGCCGGCCGCCAACCCCTCGGCGTCGCGGTCGAAGGTATAGGAGTCCTTCATGATGAATTCGCGTGTCCGTAGCACGCCGGCCCGTGGGCGCGGCTCGTCACGCTCCTTGACCTGGAAGTGGTAGAGGATCAGCGGTAGATCACGGTAGGAGCGCACCGCAGAGGCGACGTGCGAGGTGATGACCTCCTCGTGGGTCATGGCCAGCACCAAGTCCGCCTCGCGGCGATCCTTGAGCTTGAACAGCTCCTCGATCGAGTAGCGGCCCGTGCGGCGCCAGAGCTCTGCCGGCTGAAGTACCGGCATCAGCATCTCCTGGCCGCCGACGCCGTTCATCTCCTCGCGCACGATCTGCACGATGCGCTGGTGCACGCGCCAGCCCGCCGGCAGCCACGACCACAGGCCCGAGCCCACCTGGCGGATCAAGCCGGCGCGGACCATCAGCTTGTGGGAGATGGCCTCGGCGTCCGCCGGCGGCTCGCGCTCGGTCGGCAGGAAGAAGTTCGAGAGCCTGGTCACTGGCGGCCAAGCGTACCCGGGCGGTTCTCATGGGTCCGCCTGGCGACGACGTCGGCCGCGGGCCATGACGCTTCTGATACAGATAGAACAGGATCGAGGTTTGAACCAACATTCGCTTCAAAGGAGCTGCACATGGCGTTCGAGGTCCCACCCCTCCCCTACGACTACAACGCGCTGGAGCCGCACATCGACGAAGAGACGATGCATCTGCATCACGACAAGCACCACCAGGCCTATGTCACGCAGGCGAACGCCGCGCTGGAGGGCACCGAGTGGGCGGACAAGTCGGTGCAGGAGGTACTCCAGAACCTGAGCTCCTTGCCAGATGACAAGCAGACGGCGGTTCGCAACAACGCCGGCGGGCACTACAACCATTCCCTGTTCTGGGAGTGGATGGGACCGAACGGCGGCGGTCAGCCCGACGGCGCTCTCCGCGACGCGATCGACTCCGCGTTCGGCTCCTTCGAGGACTTCCAGGCGGCGCTCAAGGACGCCGGCGTCAAGCGCTTCGGCTCGGGGTGGGCCTGGCTCGTCCACGACGGCTCGGGTCTGCAGGTCGTCTCCACCCCCAACCAGGACAGCCCGATCAGCCAGGGCCAGACACCGCTTCTGGGCGTCGACGTCTGGGAGCACTCCTACTACCTGAAGTACCAGAACCGCCGTCCGGACTACATCGACGCGTGGTGGAGCACGGTGAACTGGGGCAAGGTGGCAGAGGGCTTCTCGCGGGTCGGCTAGCGCTATAGCGGTGGCCCCCGCGCGGGGCTGAGGGCCGGTGAGGCAGGTGGGCCGCGGCGCGAGCGCACGCCGCCGGCGTCGCAGACGCGGCCCGGGACGTATAACGTCGCAAACCCGGCGCCTGGCTGCCGGCTTGGCCATATAAGCGTCGTGGGGACGCTTATGTGGCCAGGGCGCGACGGACCTGCCTGGTTTGCCGCGTTTGTCGCCTCGCCGCGCGCCCGGCCTAAGCCCGGCTGAAGCGCCGGCCGGCGACCGGTGAGTCCTGCTCATCGAGTCGCACGGCGCTCATGAGCTCGCGATCGGCCGCGTCGTCGTCGGCTGCCTTGGCCTCCATCGCCGCCAGCCGCTCCGGGGTCAGCTCGCCGGCGTGCTCGGATTCGATCCGCTCGAGCCAGGCGGCGCCTTCGGAGGCCGAGGCGGCGTCGACCTCCACGCGCTGCGAGCTCACGTACTTGTCGATCTCGGCGAACAGTGTGTCCACCAGCTGCTCCTGGGGCACCTTGCGCAAAGGCTTGCCCCGGCTGAACACCAGACCCTCGTTCTTGGCCCCGGTGATCCCGAAGTCGGCGTGCGAGGCCTCGCCGATGCCGTTGACGGCGCAGCCGAGCACCGCGACCTCCACCGGATCGCGATAGGCCTCAAGCCGCCGTTCGATCTCGGCCACCACTGTGTCCATGTCGAACTGCAGCCGCCCGCAGGTGGGACAGGCGATCAAGACCGGGCCGCGCTCGCGCAGGTGGAGTGCCTTGAGGATCTCCCAGGCCACCTTGACCTCCTCCTCGGCGTGGAAGGTGGAAAGCGAAATCCGGATCGTGTCGCCGATCCCATCGGCCAGCAGCGTCCCCAGGCCGACGGCCGACTTCAGCGACCCCGACCACTTCGTTCCGGCCTCGGTGATCCCGAGATGCAGGGGGTACGGAATCCGCTCGGAGAGCAGCCGGTTGGAGGCGATCGTGTTGGGGACGTTCGTCGACTTGATGGAGACCTTGAAGTTCTCAAACGAGAGACGTTCCATCAGCTGGACGAACTCCACGGCGGCCGTGACCAGCGCTTCGACCGGGTTCTCGCGCTCCAGCTCGTGCAGATGCTTGGGCAGGGAACCGGAGTTGACGCCGATCCGCAGCGGCGTGCCCAGCTCGGAAGCCCGGGCCACAACCTTGGCCACCTTGTCCGGGCCCCCGATGTTGCCCGGGTTCAGGCGCACGCAATGGGCGCCGGCGTCGAGCGCCTTGAGCGCCAGCGTGTAGTTGAAGTGGATATCGGCGATGACCGGGATCGGCGCATGGCGCACGATCGTCTGCAGCGCCTCGACGTCCTTCTCGCGCGGCACCGCGACACGCACGATGTCGGCGCCGGCGTCGGCCACCCGGCGGATCTGGTCCATCGTTGCGCCGAGATCGGCGGTCTCGGTCTTGGTCATGGTCTGCACCGCCACCGGCGCGCCGCCGCCGATCGGCACGTCCCCCACGCGGATCTGTCTCTGAGAGGCCATGGCCTCAGTGTAGGGCGCCGTATCCCAGCGTCAGCGGCCCGTGGTTGTAGGCGTAGAAGTTGGCGAAGCTCACGGTCAGCCCGTTGCTGGGACTGGCCTCGCCGAGCGCGAACAGGCCCGCCTGCACGTTGACGAGATTGGCGCCAGAGCTGTAGAGCCCCGCGAAGTGCACGCCGTCGAACGAGTACGAGGTGGTGTAGTGGGGCCCTCGCTTGGTCATCCGCAGCCACACGGTTGCGCCGCTGGCGCCGGCCGTGGCCAGGATCTGGCTGGTCGGCTGACCGGAGAGGTTGTCGACGGTCGTCTCGGCGATCTGTGGGACGCCGTTCAGGTTCTCCACGTCCAGACGGAGGTAGTTCTGATCGTCCTGGTAGGCGATGATGCCCCCCTGCTGGCCCGGCAGCGACGGCAGGCTCGAGAACGTGAGCTTCGACTCGATCGTCCAGTCTCCGAGCGCCGGCTGGAGCACGATGTTGCGTGCCGTGTGGTCAAACAGGTCACCCGGCTGGGGGACGACCGTCAGCGACCCGCCGCTGAACACCGCGCTCGACGGATCGGGCCTGACCAGCCTCCATTGTGGGCCGAGGCGGCCGGTGGCAAACGACTGACTCACAGCGGGACGCGCGAAGTGGACCCGGTACGTGGACGTGATCCCGTCCGGCCCGGTGACCGTCGCCGTGGCCGTTCCTGGCACGGTGGCCGCCTGCTGGACGCGCACTGCTGCTCGCTTAGGAGAGCTGACACGAATCGCCGGCGCGGGCAGAGGGGTTGGAACCAAGACGTCGTAATCGTGCGTATCCGGATGGAAGCCGGACAGCGGCGCGAATGAGCTGGTCGCGGTTTGCTTGCCCTTGCCGCCCTTCTTGGGCTTGACCCGCACGGTCTTCGACGGGGTCTTGACCGAGATTCCCGACGGTTCGGACACCGTCCGCACCACGAATTGACCGGTGGCGCTGTGCCCGTTGTAAGTGGCGGTGGCCGTGATCGTGGCCGCCCCGTTGCCGACGGTGCGGAGCGTGCCGCCGGACACCGAGACGATCCCCGGATGGTCGCTCGAGTAGCCGACCTTCAGTCCCCGCGGCAGGCGGCGGCTGCGGCCCGCGGAGACATAGCCGTAGAGCGACTCGTCGTTCATGGCCACGGTCAGCTGCGGCTGGATCGTCGTCCCGACCGGGAATATCAACCGCTGCTTGATCCCGCGGGCCGCGTCGCCGGGCATCGTTGGGGCGGCGCTGACCGAGCTGGGTATCGGCGCCTGAGCGCCGCGCACCAGGATGTCTCGCTGGAGCAGGACGTTGTCGGCCGAGCTTCCGATTTGGATGCCGTAGTAGCCACGCTCGACCGCCATCCGGCTCCCGTCCCAATAGCCGAGGCTCGGAAGGCCGACGGCCATTCTCACGGTGCCCGTCTGCCCCGGGGCCAGCTCGATCTGCTGGAAGCCCTCCAGGCGTTTGACCGGCTTTGAGCCGCCAGCCCCGGGAGTCGTCACGTAGAGCTGCACGAGGTCCTCGCCGGCCACGCTGCCGGTGTTGGTGACATTGGCGGTGGCGTCAAGCGTGTCGTTGGGCGTCAGGCGCACGCGGTTGAAACGCAGATTCGAGGCGCTGAAGGTGGTGTAGCTCAAGCCCCAGCCGAAGGGGTAGGAGACGGGGCCCCTGTAGTACAGATACGTGCGCCCGGGCGTTCCCGCGCCGGGACGGATGCGGTAGTCCTCGATCGACGGTAGATCCGAATCGCTCTGATACCAGGTGAAGGGCAGATGGCCGCTGGGGTTGTAGCCCCCGAGCAGCACGTCGGCGATTCCCTGTCCCCCCTGCTGGCCGTTGAAGCCGCTCCAGACCATCGCCGGGACGGCGGAGGCAAAGCCGCTCACGTCGACGTCGCCCGCGGTCTGCAGCACGGCCACGGTGTTCGGATTCCTCGCCGCGACCTCACGGATCAGCTCGCCCTGGGCGCCCGGAAGGGCCAGGCTGTAGCGGTCATAGCCCTCGCCGCCGGTGCTCGAGTCGGTGCCCGCGGCCACGACGACGTCGTTGTAGCCCGCGGCCGCAGCCACCGCGCCGGGGTCGATCGTCTGTAGCTCGCTGGCGTTGCCCCCGCCGACGAAGCCGCTGTAGAAGTCGACCTGAGCGCTGGGGTTTATGGCCTGAACAGCGGCTTTGAGGGCCCCGTATATCGAGATGTCGCGCGCCTGGCCCGCCGATCCCTGCTCGCTGGAGTAATCGCCGTAGTAGGGGTGGTTGGCGAAGTAGCCGATCACGGCAAGCTTGAACGGGCCGGTGCGCGGCACGGGGAGCGGCAGCAGCGGGCCCACGCTGCCGTCGTTGCGCCGGAAGGCCGCGTTGTTCAGCAGCACGACCGAGCGATCCGCCGCCACGCGGGCCAGGAACAGGCGTGACGGTGTCTCCGTCTCGGCGCCGTTGGCGTCCGAGTTCACCCAGGCGGAGGAGACTTGCGAGCGGGCCCGCGTCACCCACGGCTCGGCGTTGATGTTGCCGAAGTCCCCGAGCTCCATCCGCGCCGTGAGCAGCCGCATGACCGACATGTCCATGTCCTGGATGTTGTAGGTGTCGGTCGGCGCCTTGATGCCCTCCCCGGTCGCCGCGGGCAACAGGTTCGCGTAGTTGTAGGGGACGTACGGAAGCGTGCAGTTCAGATCAACGCCCGTGGAGTTGGCGATTGCCCGGGCCTCGGTCTCGTTGACCGCCCGGGCATAGCCCGGTGCGTGCCAGTGCTGTTGGCTGTAGACGTCGTCGATGCCGTCGCAATCGGAAGTGAGGTAGCCGTCGAACCCATAGGTCCTGCGGGCCAGGCCCTCGACCAAGTGGTCGTTGACGGCCGACGGTCGCCCGTCGATGGCGTTGAAGGCGGTCATCAACGAGCCGGGATGTGAGGAGTCGATTATCTGCCGAAACTGCGCCGTGTAGTACTCGCGCAGCGTTCGCTCGTCCATGTTCGAGGAGCCGGTCAAGCGGTCGGCCTCGGTGTTGTTGGCGGCGTAGTGCTTGGCGGTGGCGATGGCCTTCAGGTAGCCACCTCCCTGGGGAAGCAAGCGACCGAGCGAATCCAGGCCCTGGAAGCCGTCGACCCATTCGGAGGCCATCGCTCCGGTGAGGAACGGGTCCTCGGAGAAGGTCTCGTCGTTGCGGCCCCAGCGGGGATCACGGGAGAGGTTGACGGTCGGCGCGTAGAAGTCAAGGTTCTTGGCGTTGCCCGGGGCGATGTCCCGCGCCTCGTCCGAGATCGCGCTCCCCTGGGCGTACGCCAGGCTGGGATCCCAGCTCGAGGCCAGCGCCAGGTCGTCGGGGTAGATCGTGGTGTTGATGAGCGGAGTGGTCTCGGTGCCGGACTGGAGCTGCATGTCCGCCACGCCGTGTGACGCCTCGTTCCACCAGCCCCAGGCCGAGATCCCCAGTCTGGGGATTGCCGGGGCCTGGCTCGAGACCATCTGAGAGGCCTTCTCGGCCAGCGTCATCCTGGCCACGAGGTCCGCGGACCGCTCCAGGAAGCTCGCGTAACGGCCCTGCGTGAACGGCTCGCTGGAGCCGAGGGGGCCGCCGCCGCTCGGCGCCCGGCGAGCTCCGCCGGCCGCCGGCGCAAGCACGAGCAGCGCCGTGATCAGCAGCGGAGCGACAGCCAGCTGCGAGCGTCGCGCGGACATTGGCGCGGCACCTTAGTGTCTGTCCGCTGCTGGCGGCGCTGATTGCATATGCGAATGGCACCGGCTCTCTACCTATGATCTGACGCCGTGCGGGTGGCCGTCGTCGCCGAGTGGTATCCGTCCGCGTTCGATCCCGTCCACGGGGTGTGGGCCCACCGACAAGCCCTGGCCGCACGCGATGCCGGCGCCGACGTGCGCGTCCTCGCCATGCGACGGCCCGTGCCGCCGCTCGCCGTGCTCCGCCGGGGCGAGCTGTCGCGCTGGCTGGGAGCGCTGCGCCAGACGTTCGCCGCAGCGCAGATCGATGGAGTGCCGGTGCAGCCCGTCCCCCTGCTGGCCCCGCCCCGCCCATGGTCCTATGGAGCCTGGGGGCACTGGGCGGCCCCGTCGCTCGGGGCCGCTCTGACCGCACTGCGGCGGCGCTGGCCCTACGACGTGATCCACGCGCACTCGCTTCTCCCGCCGGGGTTCGCCTCCGCCTGGTGGCGCCGGCGCGCCGGCGGACAGAGCCCTCCGGCGCTGGTGGTCTCAACCCACGGACCGGACGTGATCCATGTGCATCGGCGAAGCGCGATGGCGGCGCGGGCCACGCGGGATGTCCTGTACGAGTCCGAGCTGGTCATCGCCAATTCGCGCTGGGCCGCCAGGCGATGCGAGGAGCTCGCCGGCCGGCCGCTGCACACGCGCGTCGTCCATTTCGGCACCGAGATCCCGGGCCGGCCGCCGATTCGTCACGAGCGCCTCACGGCCGTGACCGTCGCGCACCTGCAGGCGCGCAAGCGCCACGCGGTCGTTCTGCACGCGCTGGCCGAGATCGAGCCCGCGCGGCGGCCGGATTATGTGATCATCGGCGACGGCCCAGGGCGCGCGCCGCTCGAGGCCCTGGCGCGGGCGCTGGGTCTCTCCGCCCAGGTCCGGTTTCTCGGCCAGCTGCCTCACCAGGAGGCGCTGAGCGAGGCCTGGCGCTGCCACCTGTACGTCATGCCCAGCGTCGAGGAGCCATTCGGCGTTGCCTACATCGAGGCCATGGCCGGCGGCCTGCCGGCGATCGGCGCCCGTGGCGAGGGCGGACCAGAGGACATTGCCGCCGCCGGCGACGGTCTGCTACTGGTCGACGTCGACGATCATCTTGCGCTCTCCCGGGAGATCGAGCGCTTCGTGGCCCAACCCGAGACGCTCGCGGCGCTAGGCGACGCGGCGCGCCAGACGGTGCGGAGCAGCTTCACCTGGCGCCACTGCGGCGAGCACACCGTCGCCGCATACCGCGCGGCGCTCTCGCTCCTGGAACCCCAGCCTGACGGCTACCGGCCCAGGAACTCCTAGTGCCCGATCTCCTTCAGATATCGCTGGGCACGACGCGCGGCCTCCGGTCCTCGGACGCCTGGTTTCAGGCTTTCGTGAGACAAGCCGGCGCCACGATCGAAACTGTCGGCGTGCGGGTGGGCACCACCGCCCGCCTGCGCAGGGCATACCCGGTAACCGACCTGGTTGAGGCGCTGGCGGCCAGGCGAGCCGCGGCCAGCGCAGTGAAGCGTGTCAGCCCACGGGCGGTCGTCTTCTCCACCACCACGGCGGCGCTGCTGGCCGCAGACCCCGGTCGCCCTTTCGCCATCAGGCTCGACGCTCCCGCCCGCCTGAACCGTCCCGGGGTCCACAACTCCGTGCTTCATCTGCTCGAGCGCCGCAGCTTGGCCCGCGCCACGCTGGTCCTCCCCACCAGCGAGCTGGCGGCCGCGGCGCTTCCGTCGCCTGCGCGCCGGACGGTCATCGTGCCGCCGCCGGTGTTCGTGAACATGGACTCCGAGCCGGCCGGTGGGCGCGAGCGGCTGGCGGTCGCCTACACCCCGGATCCGAAAGCCAAGGGACTCGATCTTTTGTGCCGCGCATGGGAGCTTGCCGCCCTGGGCGACGCAAGGCTCGAAGTGTTCGGCGTGGAGCGGGAACAGGCGCTCAGGCGACTGCGCCGCGACGGCGTGCCGGAGCCCAGAAACGTGTGCTGGGCGGGCTGGGTCCCCGTCGAGCAGTTCCATCGCACCGTGGCCACGTCGACGGCCTTCATTACCAGCGCCCGCTGGGAGGACTTCGGCATGGCCCAGTTGGAGGCGCTGGCGCTCGGCGCGCTGCTTGTCTGCACCGCCACGCGCGGTCCATTCGAGGCCGGCGCGATCGCCCGCGGGCTGGCCCCTGAGCTCGTCGCCGGGGACCAGAGCCCCGAGGCCCTGGCCGCCTGCATCAGGCGGGCGTTCGCGCTGGGGGACGACGCCGTCAGCCGCTACAGGCACGGCGCAAGCTCGCGCCTCGATCGCTACCGTCCGGACGCGATTGCGCAGACAATCGAGGAGCACGTGCTCCCTGTGCTGTTTCAAAGCGGGGCTCGACAGCGGCAAGCGCCGCAACTTTGACGGCACAGATGAGTTGATTCGTTTCGTGCTCCTCTCGATCTGGCGCAGTCGGCAGGGCCAGATCACAAGTCTTCAAACGAACCGGCAGGAGGTCGCTCCTCAATGAGCCTGATCGCACGACCCAGAACCTCTCGACTGCGGGCCACCGGGGCCGCCTTCCTGGTGACGCTGTTCGCGGCGCTGTGCGCGCTCGGCGGGGGAGCTGTGTCCGCCTCAGCCTCCAGCAACCAGCTGGGGATGTTCGAGGAGCCGACGTATCTTCAGTCCAATCCTGCACGGACGCTGCAGACCATGCGGAGCCTGGGCGTGAGCATTGTGCGTGTCGAGATCCCGTGGGCGGAGGTCGCGGCCAGCCCCAATTCTCGGAGCATGCCCGGCGGCAACCTGTATCCGGACGCCAATTGGGCTCCGTTTGACACGATCGTCTCGCAGGCGCATCAGGACGGCATCCAGGTCGATCTCATGCTGACCGGCGGAGCGCCGTTGTGGGCTACTCAGACAGGCGCGCCGTCGGGTTTCGCCTATGTGTGGAAGCCCAATGCATCCCTGTTCGGGCAGTTCGTCCAAGCCGCCGCCTCCCGTTACTCGTCCGTGCACTTCTTCGAGGTGTGGAACGAGGGCAACTGGGGCCCGTCGCTGGCGCCGCAGAAGGCGCCCGGCTCGCGGGTGTACAACTCGGCCGCTTTGTATCGGTCGCTGCTCGACGCCGGCTACAGCGCGCTCAGGGCCACCGGTCACGGCAGCGACACGATCGTCGACGACAGCTTGTCGCCCGATGGCTCCTCGTCGGTCAACTCCACCAACATCGCATCGCCGCTGACATGGATCCGGCAGGTCTACTGTCTGGATAACAACTACCGTCCGCTGCGCGGCGTCGCGGCGTCCCAAGCCGGATGTCCGACCAGCAAGAGCGCCACCCGGGGCTTCAGCTCGGCACACCCCGCCCTGTTCAGGACCAGCGGCTTCGGCGTCCACCCATATGGCTACGGGAACCCGCCCAGTCGGGCTGCCTTCCCTAACGCGGACAGCGTCGAGCTGGCGGAGCTTCCGCAGATGGCGAAGACGCTCGACGGCGCGCAGCGCGCCTACGGCTCGCGCCGGCGGATGGCGATCTACAACACCGAGTACGGCTACGAGACGCGGCCCCCGCAGAGCTCGCGTCAGTTCCCGACTACGACGACGGCGGCTTCGTACCTCAACCAGGCCGAGTACATCTCGTACAAGAACCCCCGGGTGCTGAGCTATGACCAGTACGAGGTCATCGACGAGGGCTGGTTCACGACGGGGCTGTACTTCAACTCGGGCTCTCCCAAGCCCAGCTATTTCGCCTACCGCATGCCGATCTGGCTGCCGGTGAGCTCCACCCGCAAGGGGCGGTCACTCGAGGTCTGGGGCGGCGTCCGGCCGGCCAACTTCGCCCGTAGCGACACCGGTCAGGCGCAGACTGCCTACATCCAGTTCCAGCGCGGGTCGGGGGCCTGGACCACGGTGAAGGCCGTGCGCATCACGAATTCCCGCGGGTACTTCGACCTGCGGGTCAAGTTCCCGGGCAGCGGCCAGGTGCGGATCGCCTGGAGCTATCCGGCAGGCGACGCAAACCTCCAGGATCCGATGCTGGGCAGCACCCAGAGCTGGATCTACAGCCGCACGACGGGCATCACGGTCCGTTAGCGCTCAGCGCTATTCGCGCCGCCGGACGGCGAGCACCAGGCCCGCCGCTCCGGCGAGCGCGACTAGCACGATTACGACGATCACCGCTGTCGGCAAAAACGAACCGCCCGAGGAGCTCGTTTTGCTGTCCGAACGGTGCCCGGCGGTCCTGGAGACCTCCGACAGCAATGCCCGCTGGATGATCGCGTAGCAGTTGGTGTACTCCTGGACGTCGGCCGGCATCTGCGAAAGCGCACTGTGAAGCTGGGCGACCGTGTAGTGCTGCGTCAAACGCCCGTGCGCCGTACAGTCGGCGACCGCCGGTGACGTCGCCGCCCGCGCGGCGGCGGGAGCGAACGCCGAGACCATGCCCACGACCGCCATGACCCTTGCAGCTGTCTTTCTCACGGCGCCTAGATTAGGGGCACCGCAGCCTTCCGCGCGGTGCGCGACGTTGGCTGAGGTCAGGAGTTGGTCGTGCGTCTGAAAGCCCGCCCTGTCTCGCCACCGGTAATCGCCGTGGCAGTCATGGTGCTCGCTGCGGTTGCCCTCGTCGTCATCCTGGCCACCGGTTCCTCACGGCCGGCGCCGGCGAGCGCCCGGCCCGGGGACCCGCTGGCGATGCTCGAGGAGGACGTCAACCTGCTCGCTCACCCGGTCCGAACGCTTCGGATCATGCGCAGCCTGGGGGTCGACGTCACACGGCTATCGGTCGCATGGAACACGATCGCTCCCGACCCGAAAGCGCGCCAGCCGCCGCGGGGCTTCGACGCCGCGGACCCCGCGGCCTACCCGGCGGCGAGCTGGGCGCCGTACGACCGGATCGTCAGGTTCGCCCACACAGAGGGGATCGAGCCCGACTTCCTCCTGACCGGCGGCGCGCCGCTGTGGGCCACGGGGCCCGGGGCCCCTGCGTCGGAGCGGGCGTCTGGCGCCTGGAAGCCCTCACCCGGTGCCTATGAAGCGTTCGTGACCGCCGTTGGCACCCGCTACAGCGGCCACTACACACCGCCGGGTGCGTCGTCCCCGCTGCCGGCGGTGCACTTCTGGGAGATCTGGAACGAGCCGAACTGGGGCCCATCGCTTCAGCCGCAGCTGGCGCTGAGCCCAGTGCGGATCGTCTCTGCCCGCCGTTACCGGCGGCTGATGGACGCTGCGTGGGGGGCCCTGCAGAGCACCGGCCACCGGGGCGACACGATCGTCATTGGGAGCCTCTCTCCGCGCGGCGTCATTGTGCCGCCACAATCTGCGCTGGCGGCGGCGGTCGACGTATCCAGCCCGCTTGGCTTCACACGCGCGCTGTACTGCGTCGATAAGTCGATGCGCCCGCTGCGGGGGAGCGTTGCGGTTCAAGCCGGCTGCCCGACCACGGCCGCTGCGTCAGGGCGGTTTGCGGCCCAGCACCCGGCGCTGTTTGCGGCCAGCGGCTACGGGATTCACCCCTACCCGGTCGACCTGCCGCCGACCGAGGCCGATGTGGCCGACCCCGACTCGGTCGAGTTCAGCCAGATCCCGCATCTGATGAGCACGCTCGACGGCGCACGGAGCGCCTACGGATTACACGGCCCGATGAGCATCTACAACACCGAATACGGCTACATCACCCACCCCCCGAACGTGGGGACCGAGTACCCATCGCCGGTCACCGCGGCGCGCTACCTCAACTGGGCCGAGTACCTGACCTGGCGCAACCCGCGGCTGGCCACAACAATGCAGTACCTGCTCTATGACCCACCGCCGGGGGCGAGCCCGGTGTTCGGCGCGGGTGGCTTCGCCACCGGCCTGCTGTTCGCCGACGGGAGGCCAAAGACGACGTTCTACGCCTACCGGATGCCGATCTTCCTCCCGAACTCGAGAACCGGCCGCGGCAAGCCGCTCGAGCTATGGGGCTGCGTGCGCCCCGCGCACAACGCGTATCTCGACACCCAGCAGCAGCAGTACGTGCAGATCCAGTTCCGCCCGGCAGCTGGCGGTGCGTTCCGCACGCTGAAGAGCGTGCCCATAACCGACGTCCGCGGGTACTTCGACGTGCGGATGGCGTTGCCAGCCAGCGGTTGGGTCAGGGTGGGGTGGTCATATCCCCCTGGAGACGCCCGCCTCCGGGATCCGCTGACACCTGCTCAGAGCACGATCTTTAGCCGTGCGGTGCAGGTGAGCGTGAGCTAGCGGGGCGCCACCGGGTGGCCTGGGCACACGCGGGGCGCCGCTCGGCGTGCCGGCAGAAGCCTCGCTACGGTGCGGGCGATGAGCTTCAGATCGATTCCCCCGATCGTCGCCGGCGCCGCCGTTCTGGCCCTGGCCGGCTGCGGCGGCTCCTCCGCCTCGCACGGCTCGTCGCCCTCGAGCAACTCAACTTCGTCCAGCATCGCGACGAGCCGTGGGATCGCGAGCTCCGCGCCGAGCACCAGGGCGTCTAAGCAGCGGTCTGTGCCCCGCACGTCCACCACCCCGTCCACCACCTCGACCACCTCCCCCCACACACTCACCGCCCCGCCGCCGACGCCGACCGGCACACCGGCCGCGCCCGACGGGCTACGCCAAACGACCGGCTACGCGACTTACGAGCTCTGCGCCGGCGGATGCTCCGGGGCTGTGCCCCCGTCGCTGCGCCGGGCCCTTCACCTGCCGGCGCCGGGGGCAGGGTCGTGCCCCCTCAGCGCCGGTAGCGGGCCGGTGAAGCCCTCATCGGCGACGCAGCTCACGCTGACCCCGTTCGTCGGCAGTGCATGGCAGGGCGGGCGCGTGACGTGGATGGCGTCGGGCTACCAGGGACCGATTCTGATCCGCGGCCGCGAGCTTGGGGGATCGCATGCCGTCGGCTTTGGCGAGGGCCACGTCCCGTATGACGAGCTACAGCTCGACGGCCGCAGCTACGGCGCGCCGCCCGGCCAGTGGATGTCGTTCACCCGGGTCAGAAGCCCCGGCTGCTACGCCTACCAGATCGACGGGACAGGCTTCAGCGAGGTGATCGTCTTCCGCGCGGGCGCCTAGAGCCCCGTGCCATCTGGCGGTCGGCATGTACAAGCTCTACGTAATCCCAGGCTCGCACGCCTGCCGGTCGGCGATGCTGATGCTCGAGCACAAGCGCCTCCGCTACCGGCGGGTGGAGATCGTCACGATGCTGCATCCGGTCGCGGTCCGGCTGCTGGGATTCGATGCCGGCGGGCAGACTCGCAGCAGCGGGGGACGGCGGCCGTTCGCGCTGCGCGTGGCCGACAGCCTCGGCACCGTGCCGGCCCTGGCGTCCGACGGCGAGCGGATCTCCACCAACCACCGCATCGCGCGGTTCCTGGACGATCGCCACCCGGAGGCGCCGCTGTTTCCGCCCGATCCGGAACGACGGGCGGCGGTCGAAGAGGCAGAGCGCTGGGCCAATGAGACGCTACAGATGGCGGCGCGGGTCATCCTCGGAGGCTGGGTGCTGCGGCACGCCTCCCGGTTCGGCACCTCGTCGGCCGATGGACGGTTGGGCTATCTCCTCTATCGGCACGCTGCCGCCCGGCGCCTGCTCTTCCCGCTGATCGGGCGGACGGGATTCGCCGTGGACCCCGCGCGGGACCACGCGTTGCTGGCCGAGCTTGAGACGATGCTCGATCGGATCGACGGCTGGATCACCGACGGGGTCCTCGGCGGGGAACGGCTCAACGCCGCAGACTTCATGGTCGCGCCGAGCCTGGCATTGATCCTCTACCGCCCGGACGTCACGCCCATCTTCGCGGGTCGTCCCGCTCTGAAGCTGGTCGATCGCCTGCTGCCCGAGCCGGCGTAGGCGGCGACGGACCTAAGCGCCGTACATGGCCTCGATCTCGGCCCCGTACTTCTCGGCGATCGGCTTGCGCTTCAGCTTCATCGTGGGCGTCAGCTCGTCACCACCTGGCAGCCAGTCGCCCGCGATGATCGTGAACTTCTTGATCTGCTCCACGCGCGCCAAACGACTGTTTGCGCGGTCGACCCCAACCTGGACGGCGTCGCGCATTTTGGGATCCCGCGCCAGCTGCTCGAGTCCGTCAGCCGAGAGTCCCTGCTGGCCTGCCCACTGCGGGGCGAAGTCGGAGTCGAGCACGATCAGCGCTGTGTTGTATGGGCGCCCGTCGCCGATACAGCAGGCTTGGCCGATCAGCGGGCTGGCCGACTTCAGCTCCGCCTCGATGTTGGCCGGCGACATGTTCTTGCCCGCGGCGTTGATGATCAGCTCCTTCTTGCGGTCGATCAGCCGCAAGTAGCCGTCCTCGTCGAGCTCGCCGATGTCGCCCGTGTGCAGCCAGCCCTCGGCGTCGACCGCCTCGGCCGTCTTGGCGGCGTCGTTGCGGTAGCCCAGCATCAAAAAATCGCCGCGGCACAGCACCTCCCCGTCGTCGGCCAGCTTGAGCTCCGTGCCCGGTGACGGCGGCCCGACCGTACCGATCTTGACCTCGCCCGGCCGGTTGCAGGTACCAAAGCCACAGGTCTCGGACATCCCCCACAGCTCCGCCAGTTCGATCCCGATCGCGTGGAAGAACTCGAGCACCTCCACGGGCGTCGGCGCCGCGCCGACGTTGACCGCGATCACCTGGTCGAGCCCCAGCATCGCCCGCAGCTTGGAGAACATCTCCTCGTCCGCTCGCTCCCACTGGCGTTCGAGCTCCGACGGCACCTGTTCGCCACGCTGACGAAGCCGCACTCGCTCAATCGAAGCCGCCAGCGCGGCCTGCGCCGGCGCCCGCTGCTCCTCCGGCTGGCCGGCCAACATCGTCTCAAGCCCCGCTTTCAGCTTCTCCCAGATGCGGGGCACCGCAAAGAACCAAGTGGGGCGTACCTGCGGTAGATACGAGACCACCTCGCGAGGGTTGGGAGCGCAGGTCACGGTGCACGCGTAGATGACGGGGATGTAGTGATGGGCCATGCGCTCCGCGATGTGGGCGGCCGGCAGCCACGAGATCACGCGGCTCCCGGGCTCCAGGGGAATGATCTGCTCGATCGCCCGCGCGGAGAACACGACGTTGTGATGCGAGAGCTGAACTCCCTTGGGCCTGCCGGTGGTGCCCGAGGTGTAGATCAGCGTCAAGACGTCGTCGGGGGCGATCTTCGCTGCCGCGGCAGCAGCGTCGAAGTCCGAGTTCGACCCCTCGACGTCCGCCAGGGAAAGCGTTCCCGCCGGCGCCTCGCCGTCCACGACGATGATGTGCTCAAGCGCTGGCACGCCGTCGCGCGCGGCGAGCATCAGCTCGAGGTGCGACTGCTCGACCACCGCCAGCTTCGAGGCGGCGTCCTCCAGCAGGTACTCGACCTCCTCGAGCGGATAGGTCTCATAGATCGAGAACGGCGTCGCCCCGAGCATCGCCGCCGCCAGGTCGATCACGTGGAACTCGAGGCGGTTGGAGAGCATGATGGCGACCGTGTCGCCGCGGCCGACGCCCAACTTGGCCAGCCCGCCGGCAACGGCATCCACACGGCGGAGCAGCTCGGACCAGGTCATCGACGCGCTGTCGTCCGGCAGGCGCACGGCGACGATGTCGGGGTTGTTAGCAGCGGTCCGCCGTAGCGCCTCGGTCACCGTCGGCGCGTCGACCGCACGACCCAAGGCCTCAGTGATCGCCGCCTGCATCTCTCCTCTGCCTCTGTCGATGGTTTAGCCCAGTGGTGGCTAACGCTACCGCTAACGCGCGTTGAATCCGGAGCCGGTGAGCGTAGAGATGTCGTTGCTCAAGCCGATCACAAACACCAGCGCGATCAGCACAAAGCCCACCACGCCGGCGCGTTCCATCGCGGCCACCGGGATTCGCCGGCCGCGCACCTTCTCCGCCAGGGCCCAGAAGACATGACCGCCGTCGAGCGGCAGGAAGGGAAACAGGTTGATGACCGCCAGCGAGAGCGAGATCAGCGCCAGCGTGCCGAGCGCGTTCACAGTGTTCGAGGCGAACTCCTCTTGGGTCACGGTGAAACCGCCGACCACGCCGTGGACCTGGCTGCGTACCTTGGGCTCGAACAACCGAGTCACCGTCCCTACCGTCTTGCGCGTCCAGTACCAGAGCTGGCTCGCGGACTCCTTGGCGGCCCCCGCGGCGCTCACCGGAGGGGCGCGATAATCGAATGCGAAGCCGATCCGCATCCGTTTCGCGCTCTCGTCATAGCGCGGGACGATCGAAAACGAGTGAAGCTGCCCGTCACGGCTGACGACGACCTGCACTGGTGTGGTCGCGTGGCAGCCGCTGGTCGGTGTGCCTGTGCAGCGGTGAGTATTGATCTGGTCGGGAATCGCATTGACCGAAAGTCCGCGCTTGCCGTCGACCGAGACGATCTTGTCGCCGGGCCGCAGGTAGGACGATGCCGGCGCCTGGAGGTCCTGCTTGGAGACGGTGCGCGTCGCAACGGGATTGACGATGTCGCCCTGTGTCCAGAAAATCCCGGCCAGGATCAGGAACGCGATCAACAGGTTCATCGCCGGACCGGCCAGGATCACGACGATCCGCTTCCACACCGGCTGGTTGAAGTAGGCCCGCGGCAGCGCCTCCGGCGGGATCTCCTCCTCCGGGTTCATGCCGGTGATCTTCACGTAACCCCCCAGGGGAATCGGACCGATTCCGTACTCGGTCTCGCCGCGCCGCACGCGCCACAGCAGCGGACCGAAGAACAGCGAGAAGCGCTCCACGCGCATACCCACGGCCTTGGCCACGACAAAGTGGCCGGCCTCGTGCAGGATGATCAGGGCCGCGAAGCCGAGGAATGCCAGCAGGTAGGACATCGAGTTGCCACCCAGTGTGGCAACTCGATGTCCCGGGGCCGTTCCCTGCTAAGGCTTGGTTTCCGTCGTGTCGGCGGCGGCGAGGTCCTTGTTCTCCGGGACGAACTGGCTGGCTACAAACGTCGCCCCGCCTGGATCGGCGATCACGGTGGTCCGGACCCAGGGAGCATCGAAGGGCGGCATGACCACCGTTCCGCCCAGCTCAGCCGCCTTCTCAGCCACCGCGCCCGCGTCGTCGACGGCGAACGTCACGCTCCAGTGCGGCTGCTCGTCCTGCTGGCCGGCCGGCATGGGCATGATGCTCGCCACCACGTCCTCGAAGCCGGATGCTCCTCCAAGCTCGAGCACCCGCTGGCGAAGCCCGGGGTCATCGCGCTCGAGATAGTCGCCGTAGCCGGGGAGCGTCCACGCCTGGAAACCGCCCGGAAGCGTCAGCGTCCGCCACCCGAAGACAGAGCCATAGAACGCCTGTGCCGCCTGGGCGTCTCGGGTGGAGAGGACGTTGAAGTTGAGCGAACCGTGTTCGTTGACGACTCGGGCGCCCCGGTGCCGGCCGGCCTGCCAGACCGAGAACACCGCACCTTCAGGATCCGCGAATACCGCCATTCGCCCGGCATCCATGACGTCGAAAGGCTCCGTCAGCACCTTTCCGCCCGTGCCAGCGACCTTGGAGGCCGCCTCGTCGGCGCTATCGACCCAGACGTAGGTGTTCCAGGTTCCCGTCGCCGGAGCTCCCGCCGGCACGGCGCTGACCGCCGCCACGTCCCCCCCTCGAATCCGCCCGACGAAGTACGCGCCCCCGGACCCTGGGGGCATCAGGTTCTCGAATTCCCAGCCGAACAGACGGCCGTAGAAGGTGACTGCCGCCTCCGGATCCGGCTGCGTCGTGTCTATCCAGCAGGGTACGCCGGGGATATAGCCGTCTCGCTCAGGCAACGGTGCTCCTTTCAGCTTGCTGATACCGCGGGTCACCGTAGCCACGATTTAGGTCAGATTTCGGCCGCGGTGTCCGGCGCCCCCTATGCTGCCGCCCGCGCATCGACCAGCTCCGCTGCGCTGGCCCGCGCCTCGGCGTCCGCGTCGGCAAGCGCATCAAAGGAATGCACCGGCCCCGCCGGATGCCGCGCGAGCGTCTCCTCGATCACGGCCGCGATCTGCAGGAAGCGGAGGCGGCCGCCCAGGAACGCGTACACGGCAACCTCGTTGGCCGCGTTCAGCGTGCACGGCGCGGTACCGCCGGCGAGCGCCGCCTCGCGCGCCAGCCGGAGGCAGGCGAACGTGCCGGTATCAACCGGCTCGAACGTCAGCGCGCCGAGTTCCCCCAGATCCAGCGGCCGCACCGGCACGTCCGCTCGCTCCGGGTGGTGCAGGGCGAAGGAGATCGGGACGCGCATGTCGGGATAGCCCATGTGCGCCAGCGACGCGCCGTCGCACAGCTGGACCACAGCATGGACGATGGACTGCGGATGAACGACGACGTCGATCCGCTCGTACGGCACGGCGAACAGGTGATGCGCCTCGATCAGCTCGAGTCCCTTGTTCATCAGCGTCGCCGAGTCGATCGTGATCTTGCCGCCCATGTCCCACGTCGGGTGTGCGAGTGCCTGCTCGACGGTGACCTGTTCGAGCTCCGCGCGGCGACGCCCGCGGAATGGCCCACCCGAGGCGGTCAGCACCAGCTTGTCAACCGTGCCCGCGGGCTGCCCCGACAGCAGCTGGTAGAAGGCCGAGTGCTCGGAGTCGACCGGGATGATCTGGGCCCCGGTGGCCTCCGCGAGCTGGGTGACGAGCTCGCCCCCGACCACCAGTGACTCCTTGTTGGCCAGGGCGAGGTTGCGCCCCTCGCTGAGCGTGGCAACAGACGGCACGAGGCCGGCTGAGCCCACGATCGCATTCAGGACCATGTCGGCGTCGGACTCCGAGACCAGCCGGGTGAGGCCTGATGCCCCGGTCAATACCTCTCCTTCGGTCCAGGCCTCGCTGGCTCGGGCCGCCGCATCGGCATCGATGAGCGCGATCCGTTTGACGCCGTGATCGCGCGCCTGCGCGACCAACGACTCCCACGAGCGCTCCGCGCTCAGACCGACGACCTCGAGCTCTCCCGCCGGCGTGCGGCTGACGACGTCGAGTGCCTGCACGCCGATTGAGCCCGTCGAGCCGAGGATCACCAGGCGGCGCGGCATCGGTTCGATTCTATGCCTGCCGGTGCTTGCAGCCGAATGGGAAGCACGAGCTAGTGGACGATCGCCAGCCACACGTAGTAGCCGCCGACGATCGTGAAGATGACGGCGTCGAGGCGGTCCAGCGCGCCGCCGTGCGCCCCGAACAGCGAGCCGGCGTCCTTGATGCCCGCATCGCGCTTGACCAGAGACTCGAATAGGTCACCCAGGGGTCCGAGAACCGCCACCGCCAGCCCCAGCAGCAGCGCCTGCGACTGTGTCATCCACGTGTTCTGGAACAGCCCGGCGAGGAAGACCGCCAGAATCGCGATCAGTACGCCGCAGAACAGGCCCTCGATCGTCTTGCCTGGGGAGATTTCGGGAGCCAGCGCGCGGCGGCCGAACAGGCGGCCGCCGACGTATGCCGCTGTGTCGCCGAGAAACGTGCCGAGCAGCACGTCGATCGTGATTGCTCCTCCGTGCGGCAGTCCGCGCAGCAGCTCAGCGTGCGCGAACGCCATCCCGATCCAGAGAACTCCGAGCAGCGTCCCGGCGATCGCGACGGTGGCGTTCCCGCGTCCCCCCCGCGCCAACACGGCCAGGAACAGGACCGGAAACGTTGCGACCATCACCAAGAGGACGTCGCGCTGGCCTCCATAACGCGCAGCTAGCACCAGCGCAGCCAGTGCGGCCATCCCGACCGCCGCCACGGGCCGCCACCGCTCGAGCATCCGGTACAGCTCGAACATGCCAGCGCAGCCGAACACGATCAAGAACACCGCCCAGGGGAGGCCGCCGAGGTCGACGAACACGATCGCCAGGACCGCGGCTGGAACTGCCACCAGGATCCGGGCCGCCAGATCTGAGCGCCCCCTGCGCTCTCGGGGACTGGTCCGGGCCTCACCATTCGCGGCGCGCGGGCGCCGCCTCGGGGGCGGCACCGCTACCGGCCTCCGAAGCGCCGTCCGCGGGCGGCGAACTCTTCGAGGCTCTCCTCGAATGCCTCTCTCGTGAAGTCCGGCCACAGCTCGTCGCGAAACACGAGCTCCGCGTAATAGCCCTGCCACAGGAGGAAATTGGAGCTCCGGCGCTCGCCGCTGGTGCGGATGATGAGGTCAGGGTCGTGCATTTCCGGGGCGTAGAGATGAGCGCGAAATGCCTCTTCTCCCCCACCCTCAAAGCTCCTCGCCGCGTCGACTATCTCTGCCCGTCCGCCGTAGTTGAACGCCACCAGCAACATGATCTTGGTGTTCGATGCCGTGAACTCCTCGGCCCACTCCATGCGCTCCACCAGACCCGGAGGGACCGGTTCGCTGCGCCTGCCGATGAAGCGCACCCGCACCCCCTCGTCGTGCAGCTCGGGGGTTTCGAGTTCGATCCGGCGCTGCATCATCTCCATTAGGCCCCTCACCTCAGCGGCGGGCCGGGACCAGTTCTCGGTCGAGAACGAGTAGACGGTGAGCTCCTCGATTCCCAGGTCGACCGCGTCTCTGAGCCGGGCCTTCACGGTATCCGCCCCTGCTTCGTGTCCGGCCAGCACAGGCAGTTGGCGTCGATGGGCCCAGCGCCCGTTGCCGTCGGTGATGATCGCCACGTAGCGAGCCCGCGACCCGTCGGAGAGCGGGCTCATCAGACCTCGAGGATCTCTGCTTCCTTGTGTCCCAGCAGCTCGTCGAGCTCGGCGATGCGAGCGTCGGTGACCTTCTGCAGCTCCACCTCGGCGCGGTGCTCCTCGTCGGACCCGGTCTCACCAGCCTCTTTGAGCTCGCGGAGGTCGTGCATCACGTCGCGGCGAATGTTGCGAACCGCGACGCGCCCCTCCTCGGCGATGTGCCGGACGACGCGCACCAGCTGCTTGCGGCGCTCCTCGGTCAGCTCCGGGATTCCGAGCCTGATCAGGTTGCCGTCGTTGGAGGGGGTGAGACCGATGTCTGATTCCATGATCGAGCGCTCGATGGCCTTGATCGAGCTCTTGTCGTAGGGCTGGATCGTCAGTAGGCGTGGCTCCGGGGCGCTGATCGTCGCCAGCTGCTTCAGCGCGGTCTGCGTGCCGTAGTAGTCGACCGAGATTCGGTCCAGTAGCGCGGGGCTCGCGCGCCCAGTACGCACGGAGCCGAACTCGTGACGGATCGACTCCACTGACTTGGCCATGCGCTCGCGGGCGTCCGCGAGAAGCTCGTCTATCAGGGACACCCCTTGCCTCCGTCCAGTCGGCGTTCCTGATGAGGTCTGCGGGCATCCCACCCGCAGTAACCGTTTCGCTTCGCTTCGCTCGCGCTCACGTTCTGACCAACGTTCCGACCCTCTGACCGGACACTATCTTGTCGATGTTCCTGCCACCGGCCATGTTGAACACCACGATCGGCAGGTTGTTGTCCATGCACAGGGCGAACGCCGTGGAGTCCATCACCTGCAGGCCGCGTGTCAGGGCCTCCTTGTGCGTGATCTCCGGGATGAACTGCGCGTCGGCGTCGCGGGCCGGGTCCGCCGTATAGACACCCTCCACACCGTTCTTGGCCATGAGCACAACCTCCGCGTGCAGCTCAGCCGCTCGCAGCGCGGCGGCTGTGTCAGTGGTGAAGAACGGATTACCGGTGCCCGCGGCGAAGATCACGATCCTCCCCTTCTCCAGGTGCCTGATGGCGCGCCTGCGGATGTACGGCTCGGCCACCTCGGAGATCGTGATCGCCGACTGCACGCGGGTGGCGACCGAAAGCTTCTCCAGGGCGTCTTGAAGCGCGAGCGCGTTCAGCACCGTCGCCAGCATCCCCATGTAGTCCCCCGTGGCGCGGTCCATGCCCCGCGCCGCGGCGGCCAATCCCCGGTAGATGTTTCCGCCCCCTACGACAACCGCCACCTGCACCCCCCGCTCGTGCACCTGCGCCACCTCGGCCGCAATCGCGTGGACCCGCTCAGGGTCGGTTCCGTACTCCAGGTCGCCCATCAAGGCCTCCCCGGACAGCTTCAGCAGCACCCGGCCGTAGGCTGGAGCCGCCGGGGGGCTTTGACTCAGTGTCTGTGCCACCTCTCAGCCGGCCTTCGTGCTTCAGCCACCCACCGCGAAACGGGCGAAGCGCCGCACGACGACGTTCTCGCCGGTCTCGGCCGACAGCGCGGCTCGGAGCTCCTCGATCGTCTTGCCGCCGTGTTTGTCCTCGTTCACGTGCTTCTGGCGAAGCAGCACGACCTCGTCGAGCCAACTGTCGAGCTTGCCCTTGATCGCCCGTTCGCGGGCGTGCTCGGGGACGCTGGTGAGCTGCTCTGAAGCGATCCGCTGCTCGCGGTCACGCTCCATGGCGGGAACTTCCTCGTCGGAGATCGCCAGCAGCTGGGGGGCGGCGGCCACGTGCAGCGCCACGTCACGTGCGAAGTCGACGAACTTCTCGTTGCGGGCCACGAAGTCCGTCTGGCAGTCGACCTCCACCATCGCGCCGATCTTGCCGCCGGCGTGGATGTAGCTCTGAACGACGCCTTCCCGCGCCGCCTCACCCGCACGCTTGGCGGCCTGGGCTTCGCCTCGCAGGCGCAGGAGCTCGATCGCCTTGTCGATGTCGCCGTCGGTCTCCTGGAGTGCCTCCCGGGAGGCGAGCACGCCCGCGCCGGTCCGGTCGCGCAGCGCCTTGACGTCCTTTGCGCTGACCGCAGTCATTCGCCCTCCGCAGGCGCCGGCTGAGCGGGTGTGTCCGAACCAGGCTCTGCCTGGGGCTCAGCGGCCGCGTCCTCAGCGGGCGGCTGAGGGGCGCTCGGCGGCGGCTCAGCGGGCGGCTGAGGGGCGCTCGGCGGCGGCACGTCGGGCGGCTGAGGGGGGCTCGGCGGCGGCACGTCGGGCGGCTGAGGGGCGCTCGGCGGCGGCACGTCGGGCGGCTGCTGAGGTGACTGCTCGGGGGGCGGCGGCTGCGGAGCGCTCGCCGGCGGTGCCTGCTGTGCTGACGCCGCCTCACGCTCGGCCGCCTGGCGCGCACGCTCCTCGGCCTCCTGACGCTCGCGCTCCTCGGCCTCCTGACGAGCGCGTTCCTCGGCCTCCTGACGGGCGCGTTCCTCGGCCTCCTGACGCTCGCGTTCCTGACGGGCGCGCTCCTCTTCTGCGCGGAAGACACCGTGCCCCTGGGCCACGACGTCGCCGATCGCGCGGGTGACCGCGGCACAGGAGCGGATCGCGTCATCGTTGCCGGGGATCACGTAGTCGATCCCATCGGGATCGCAGTTTGTGTCGACCAATCCGATGATCGGGATGCGCAGTCGCTGGGCTTCGCGTACAGCAATGGCCTCGGTCTTCAAATCAATCACGAACACCGCATCGGGAACGCGCTGCATCTCCTTGACGCCGCCGAGGTTGGCGCGCAGCTTCTCGAGGTCGGCCTGGGCCGCCATTCGCTCCCGGGTTGGCAGAAGCTGGAGCTGGCCCTCCGACTCGTAGCGCTCGAGGTCGTGCAGGCGCTTGATTCGCTGGGAGATCGTGTGATAGTTCGTCAGTAGACCGCCGAGCCAGCGGTGGTTGACATACGGCATCTCGGCCGCCTGAGCCGTCTCCTCAATAGCATCGCGGGCCTGCTTCTTCGTGCCCACGAAGAGCACCGTCCCGCCTCGACGAGCGAGCTCTGACGCGAATTCTCTGGCCTGGGCCAGCAGCGCCTCGGTCTGCAGGAGATCGATGATGTAGATGCCATCGCGCTCGCCGAAGATGAAGCGGCGCATCTTCGGGTTCCAGCGGCGGGTCTGATGGCCGAAGTGCACTCCGGCCTCCAGCAGTTCCTTGATTCCAAGTTCAGGCACGTAGTTGCTCCCTTGATCGTGTACTGCCCGACAGTCCAGACACGTGGACCTCGGTGAGCTCCGAGGCAGGGACACGAACCGCACTGACGGGGTTGCGAATTTGCAGATGAGTCTACGAAAGTTTGCTGAAGGCGCTAGGTTTCTACATGCAGCGAGCCTTCACCCTTCCCCTACCTTCGGTGTTGGCTCGCCCGCGGGCCGAACCTCCCTTCCCCTACCTCCGGTGGCTCGGTTCGCAATAGGATCGGCGGGGCGGCTGTGGACGGGCCGCCCCGCGATCCGCTTTTTCGAGGAGCGGCTCGATTCCTGGCGATAAGAAACAGACTCTCCCCGCTCCGCTTGCCTCGCTGGCCAAACGAGCACTGCAGCGGGTGCGGCCCGACTGGGCGCGCTATGCCGACCTGAGCCCTCAACAGCACGCGCTGTTCGAACGCGTGCGGCCATACACACAGACCTCGCGCGAGCGCATCACGACGCTGGCCGACGCGGTCCGCTACGTCGTGCGCCGGAACGTTCCCGGGGACCTCGTCGAGTGCGGGGTATGGCGCGGCGGAAGTTCGATGGCCATCGCCATGACACTGCTCGAGCTTGGCGCCAGCGATCGAGGACTCTGGCTGTATGACACCTTCACCCACATGCCGCCCGCCGGCGAGTGCGACCGCGACCACCTGGGAGGGGTGATGAGTGAGGAGCAGCCCTGGCCCTCGGCTTCCGTCGAGGAGGTGCAAGCCGCGGTCGCTTCGACCGGTTACCCGCCAGACAGCGTCCACTATGTGCAGGGCATGGTGGAGCAGACGATCCCGGAAGCGACGCCCGCCCACATCGCACTGCTGCGGCTGGACACCGACTGGTACTCGTCGACGCGGCACGAACTCGAGCACCTCTACCCGCGTCTTGCGCTTGGCGGCGTGCTGATCATCGACGACTACGGCCACTTCGCCGGGGCACGTAAAGCGGTCGATGAGTACTTCGCCCGGGAGCCCGTCCTGCTCATCCGCGTCGACTACACGTGTCGGATGGCGGTCAAGCTGCCGGGCGGAGCCAGCTAAGCCGCCTTCTGGAGCGCCATCCGCAGGTCCTCCGGCAGCGGAGAGGAGACGTCGAGCTGCTCGCCAGTCAGGGGATGCGGGAACGCGAGCCTGGCCGCGTGCAGGAACTGCCTCTCCAAGCCGTAACGCAGGCGCCCGCCGTATTGGCGATCGCCGACCACCGGGTGACCAATGGCCGCCATATGGACCCGGATCTGATGGGTGCGACCGGTCTCCAGCGTCACGCGGATCAGGCTCGTGTCCCCCAGCAGCCGCTCAAGCTCGAAGTGGGTGCGTGCCTCCCTCGGCACGTCGGTGTCGATCGACACCAGCAACCGGTCGCGGCGGTCACGGCCGATCGCCGCGTCGATCGTTCCCGAGCGTGCCTCAACGCGGCCCTCGACCAGCGTCGTGTACTCGCGGCGAAGCCGGCGCGCGGCCAGCAGCTGTTTCAGCTCGCGGTGGACTGCGTCGCTTTTTGCCACCACCAGCAGGCCCGAGGTGTCGCGGTCGAGCCGGTGGACGATCCCCGCACGCCAGCGCTCACCGCCACCGGCGCCAACTCCTTCCAGCGCCTGTGCCAACGTGCCAACGCGGTGGCCGCGGGCGGGGTGCACGACCACACCGGCGGGCTTGTCGACGACCAGCAGGTGCTCGTCTTCGTAGGCCACGTCGAAGCGCGCCGTCGAAGCCTGCGGCTCGGCCCGCTCCTGGCGATCGTCGACCTCCACCGTCTCGCCATCTCGCACCGCGTGGCGCTTGGGCCGCCGCCTCCCGTTGACCGTGACGCGCCCGGCGTCAATCAGCGCCTGGGCGCGGGCGCGCGAGCCCAGCGGCGCCGCGAGGAAGCGGTCAAGTCGGACGCCGTCGGCCTCGCGCGGAACGCGCATCGACCTCCGCCCGTGGGTGTGCGGCGGAGGGGGCCAGTCATCGCCCATCGCCGCGCTTGCCCTCGAGCACGTAGAGCAGGGCGAAGACGCCGAATGTGATCGCCATGTCGGCGACGTTGAACGCGGGCCACAGCGGCAGCTTGATGAAGTCCGTGACGGCCCCATTCGCCAGCCGGTCGATGAGATTCCCGAGCGCGCCGCCCAGCAGCAGGCCGGTTGGTACCCACAGACCGCGGCGCTCGGGATGAAGCACGAAGTAACCCAGCAGCAGCGCAAGCGCCCCGAGCGTAAAGACGAGAACAACGGGCCCACCTCCGGACAGGAAGCCGAACGCAACCCCGGTGTTGCGTACGTGCACCAGCTGTATCCCGGGGAGGAATGCCTGTTGCTGGCCCGGATCGACGCCGGCGGCCAGCGTGTGCTTGGTCAGCTGATCGAGACCGATCACGGCGGCGGCCAGCGTGGCGGCCCGGGCAAGTGCGGTTGAACGGGCGGTAAATCGCACTGTGCTGTCGACGACGGTCAAACCGACCGCCTAGCCGTGAATCGCGTTGACGATGATGACGCGCAGGAAGTAGAGGACGATGATGCCGATCATCGGGCTTAGATCGAGCATTCCGACCGGGGGGATGAAGCGACGAAACAGGCGCAGGTACGGTTCGGCGGTGTCGCGCAGGAACGTGAGGAGTGCGTCGCTCCAGCGCGAGTACGGCAGGTGCACACCGGTCGAGAACAGCAGGTTGAGAAGCACATAGACGAAGATGATGATGATGTAGACGTAGAACACCCACCCGACGTAGTTGGCGATGTCCGCGCGGGTGATGCCAGCCAGCAGCGTCACAGCGGACCCCATCCAAGCACGGCGTCGATGGCATCCTGGAAGGCAGCCCTGAGACCGGCGCGCTCGAGTGCGGCCAGACCGCGCGCGGTGCTGCCGCCCGGCGAGGTCACCTCCCGCCGCACGGTGAGCGTGTCACTGTCCCGGCTGGCCAACAGCGTCGCGGTTCCACTCATCGTCTCCACGACGAGCCGGCCGGCGAGCGCCGCATTCAGCCCGTGGCGGACGGCAGCGTCGATTTGGGCCTCGGCGAGCAAGGACTGGTAGGCCGGCCCCACGCCCATCACCGCGCTGGCGGGCTCTATCAGCGACTCCTCGAGCGTCACCACGGTTCCCAGCTGCGCAAAGCGGGCGAGCACCTCGGCCTCGAGCTCCTCGTCCACGCCCGGCGATCTGGCATAGCAGATGACGCCGCGCCTGACCTCGACCGGCGTGTTGGGCATCAGACGAAAGACCGGGGCGTGGGGGTATGCGGTCGTGAGCTCACGGATACCGGTAGCTCCGAGGACCGAGGCCACCGCCTTAGCCCGTCCGGCCAGCTCGGACGCCACACGCTCGAGTTGCGCGGGTTTGTGGCACAGGACGACCAGGTCCGCTTGCTCTGCGACCTCGGCGCTCGAAATCGCCTGACCGCCCAGCTCCGCCACCAGCGCCCGCGCACGGCCCGAGCCGGCGTCGGAGCACAGCACGGGCTCTCCCCAGCCACGGGCGAGTGCACGCGCCATGTTGCCGGCTCCAATCAGTCCGACCCGCATGGGATGAAATCTACTCGGCGGCCGTCAGTCGACCGCCGACTCGGGGCCAGGCTGGGCCCCAGGAGGTCTCAGCTCTGGTTGAAGAAGCCCTTCTCAACGAGGCGCGCCCGCTCCTCCGCCGACACTTCGACGTTGTGCGGAGTGAGCAAGAAGACCTTGTCGGCGATCCGCTGCATGCCGCCGTCCAGGGCGTAGGTGAGACCACTCGAGAAGTCGATCAACCGCTTTGACAAGTCGGGGTCGGTTCCTTGCAAGTTGAGGATGACCGGAATCGAGTCCTTGAACTTGTCCGCCACGTCCTGCACGTCATTGAAGCTCCGTGGGGCGACGAAATGAACCCTCACATCACCGCCTGTACGGCCGTTTCCGCGTCCGCCGACCGGGCGAAGCGACGTCGTTCGGCGCTCGGCACGCGGTTCGTCGGCGAAGATGTCGTCGATCTCGTCCCGCCGGCGCCGGGCACCGCTCAACCGCCGGACGTTGGGACGCTCCCTGTAGGTGTCCTGAATCTCGACCTCCGGCTCTTGGAACGGGTCGACCTCCTCCTCATAGGGCTCGTCTTCGGCCAGCCCGAAATAGACCAGTGTGCGGTGCCAGGTGTCGCGGAAGGCCATGTGCGTGTCAGGGTTCGGGAACGCGGATCATTTCCCTGCACGTGATTATGACGCGCGGCGCCCATAGAGCGTCGATCCGAGGCGCACGATCGTCGCGCCCTCCTGAAGCGCCACCAGGTAATCCTGGCTCGTGCCCATCGAAAGGTGCCGCAGCCCGCTGCGCTCGGCCAGTCGGCGCAGGTGCGCGAAGTGCGGTCGGCTGCTTTCCGGATCCTCGGTAAACGGCGGCATGGTCATCAGCCCCACGACAGACACCGGACAGCGCTCGAGAAACGGTTCCAGCTCGGAGGGATGCAGTCCGCTCTTGCCGGCTTCGCCGGCGACGTTGACCTCGACGAGGACCTCGGTGCTCGCATCACCGTGGCGCTTCAGCTGCGCCAGGGCCGAGTCGCTGGCCACCGAATGGATGTAGCGGACGTGGGGCAATAGTGCGCGGACCTTGCGGCTCTGGAGCGCGCCGATGAAGTCCCAGGTGAAGCGGCCGGGATGCGCTGGCGCCCTACGAGCCAGGTCCTGCGCCCGGTTCTCGCCGACGAGGGTGACGCCGGCCTCCGCGAGCACGTCAAGCTCTTCGTCGGCCACATACTTGGTTGCGGCCAGGATCTCCACGTCCTGTACGTCCCGGCCGCAAGCCGCGAGTTCCTGCCGGACCCGTTCCAGATTGGCGCGGACGACCGCGGCAGACAGTCCGTGGATCAGCTCAACCATGCGCGGCGGGCGAGGTCCCGCTCAGCTCAACCACACGATTCCCGCCTGGCGCCCCGTGATCCCGTGGTCGCGGCGGTGGGAGAAGAACCGCCCTGGGTCGCACATCGTGCACAGCCCCACGTCGTAGACGACGCCGACCCCCATCGCCTCGAGCTCCCGTCTGGCGATCAGCTTCAGGTCGAGGTTGTTGCCGCGGCGCGCGGCGGGGAACCGCTCGCTGAAGGCGGCGTGGACCTGCTCGCCCACCTCATAGCAGCACGGGCCCGCACCCGGGCCGATCGCGGCATGAAGTGGCCCCTCGGCCCCGAGTTCGCGAACCGCGCATACCCCGGTCTCGATCACTCCTGTCGTCAGTCCGCGCCAGCCGGCATGAACCATCGCCACGGAGCCCCGGCCGGCGATCGCCACCGGCAGGCAGTCGGCGGTGAGTACCGACGGGGCGATGCCTCGGAGCGCGGTGGCCTGCCCGTCGGCCTCGGGCAGCGTGCCGGGCGTGCGCAACTGGACGCTCGCTTTGGTGCGTTCCTCAATCTTGATCACCTCCCGGCCGTGAACCTGCCGCGTGTGCGCCATACGGACGCCCAGCAAAGCCTCGACGGCGGCGCGATTTTTTCTCACGGCGTCAGGATCATCGTCGGTCAGCCGCCCAAGGTTGAGGCTCTCGTACGGCCCACGCGAGAAGCCGCCGCGACGCGTGGTGAACGCCACTTGTGCCCCGGGCAGGGAGATCGCGATGTGATCGCCGAGGAGCTCGAACTCCGCCGCCAGGCGGTCGCCCGACGCCGGTCTCGAGGCGGTACTGGGGCGATCAGTCAAGCCGGGCCGGCAGCCCGAAGCGTCCGAAGAAGCCCTCGAGGCGCCGGGGGTCGGCCGGCTGCTCCGGAAAGCGCTCGTAGGCCTCGGGATCGGACGACTCGATCGAGCGCGCGATGAATGCGGTTACGTCGCTCACCTTGCTCCCCTCCAGCGTCAGCACGTTGAGCGCAAACGGCATGTAGCCCCGCTCCGCTTGGTCCCAGGCATAGAACGCCAGTGCGGGCTGCCCGTTGGCCCGCGTCAGCAGGCTGCGCCAGCGCCAGGCACCGGACATCGGGAAGAGCCGGGCCCACGTGGCGATGCCCTCGCGGCCCTGGTACCAGCTGGCGAGCGGCGGCATGGCGAACGTCGCCTCCTCGGTCAGCAGCGCCGTAAATGCATCCACGTCGCAGCGCTCCCAGGCGTCCACGTAACGGTCGACGAGCACGCGTACTTGCTCGTCGCCAAGCGAGCGCAGCGTGGCCTGCTGACTTTGTTCCGGAACCCGCTCCTCGACGGCCGCGCGGGCACGCTGCAAGGCGCTGTTGACCGAGGCGACGCTCGTCTCGAGCATGTCGGCCGTCTCCTTGGCCGAGAAACCGAGCACCTCGCGCAGGATCAGCACCGCCCGCTGATTCGGCGCCAGATTCTGCAGGGCGGCGATCAGCGCCAGCTCTACGCCCTCTCGCTGCTCGTAGCGCGCGTCGGGAGCTGCATACCCGTCCTCGATGCCCAACAGCTCATCCGGGTAGGGCTCGACCCAGACCGATTCGACCACAGGCCTTCCGGGTGCTGCATCAGGATCGGCCGCCGGGCCGTAGTCAATCGGCAGCACGCGCTTGGGCCGCCGGCCGATCTGCGTCAGGCAGGCGTTGGTGGCGATCGTGTACAGCCAGGAGCGCAGCGAGCTGCGCTGCTGGAAGCGTGACAGTCCCCGCCAGGCCCGCAGCAGCGACTCCTGTAGAGCGTCTTCGGCGTCCTGGAGCGAGCCCAGCATCCGATAGCAGTGGGCGTGCAGCTCTGGACGATACGGCTCCACCAACGCGGCGAAGGCCGCCTCGTCGCCGGCCTGCGCAGCGGCGAGCGCCTCGCGGTTGGGCGGGCTCTTGGAGCGGCTGGCCATCTACCCGAGAGCTTATCCGGCCGCCGACGGGCGCCGGCGCGCGGCGCGCAGCGCCTCCGCGAGCTCGGCCTCCCTGTCGCTCACTCGGCCATCGAGCTTGGCGTAAAGAGCCGCTCGCAGGCCGTCGCCGACCGCTGGGCCCTCGGGGACACCGGCGGCGACGAGATCACTGCCGTCGATTTCGAGGCGCACGTGGCGGCCGTGCTCCAGCCACTCGGAAGCGGCTTCAGCTGGACCGAGCGCCCCGGCCACAGCGACGAGCTCCGCTGGCGCGGGGCCGACCGCGGAGGCAATCTCGGAGGGCGCCCCGGCGTCCGCCAGCGCGCTGGCGAGGGCGTCCGCTTCGCGCGCCGTAGTCACGATCGTCTCGCGTTCGCTCGCCGTGAACGCCAGCCGATCGAGCGCTTGGCGGAGCTCATGCGCTGGGATCTCCCGGCTGGCGAGGGCGAGCACGAGCAGCGCCGGCCGGCCGTCGACGGGCAATAGGTCGAGCGCCCGACGGGCCAGGCCGAAATCGCGGAGGCCGAACCACGGATGAATCGCCGCCTCGAGTCCCAGCTCGCCGAAGCTCTCAAGCACCGACACGGGGTCACGTTCGCTGGCCAGGAGGCGCAGCTCGGCGCCGAGGCGCGCGCCGCTGACGGTGTCGAGCGCCGCGGCGCCGGCCGCTGCGCGGGCGAGCTCGTAGGTGTGCGGCTCGATTGCAAAGCCCAGACGCCCCCGATAGCGGGCAAGCCGCAACAGGCGGGTGGGATCCTCCACGAAGCTCTCCTCGTGCAGGACCCGAAGCTGGCGCGCTCGCAGGTCCTCTAGCGCCCCGGCCACGGCTTGTAGGACACCCGTCTCCGGGCCGGACACCCCGAGCGCGATTGCGTTGACCGTGAAGTCGCGCCGGTGCAGGTCCTCTTCCAGCGACGCCGGCTCAACCTCGGGAAGGGCTCCCGGCCGAGGATAGGTCTCGCGGCGGGCCCGGGCCAAGTCGTATCTGACGCCGTCGAGCCACACCGTCGAGGTCCCGAACCGGTCGTGGACGATCAGCTTCCCCCCGATGCGCCCGGCGACCTCCGCGGCGTCGCCCTCCACGACCAGATCCAGCTCTGACGGTGCCCTGCCCAGCAACAGGTCGCGTACGGATCCACCCACCAGGAATACAGGCGGGCTGTCGCCAAGCCGCGCGAGCGGCTCCGCAGCGGGCAGCTCCTGCAGGCGCTCGAAAAGAGTCTCTGGCGACGGAAGCTCCACCGCCGCATCTTTGCGCGCGGGGCGGCCGCAAGCGAGATGCCGGCGCCCCGTATGCATCCCAACGCCGTGGTAGACGGCTACCATGCCGGCAATGCCGAGTCCTGGTTCGCGGCGTACGCTGCGGCGCGGGCTCGTCGCCGCCGCAGCGGTCCTCGTGTTAGCGGCCGGGGGCGCGGTGGCGTTCGTGTTGGTGCACGCGCCCGGCAACGTCTCGCATCCCAACGTCCATTTCACGGCGACGCAGACGCGCGCGCCGCAATCGGTCAACAATTTTCGCTGGCCCGTGTACGGGTTCGACCTGGCGCGGACGCGAGACTTCCCGGCCGACGTCCACCCTCCGTTCCGCGTCGGCTGGCGCTTTGAGGACTATGCGCTGCTCGAGTTCCCTCCCGTGATGTATCGCACCACCCTCTATCTGCTCGATGACGACGGCTCGGCGAAAGCGATCGACGCCAACACTGGCCGCAAGCTGTGGGAGACGAAGGTCGGGACCCTGGCGGCGGCGTCGCCCGCGATCGATGTGACCCGCCAGCTCGTGTTCCTGCCGATCCTGTCTGTCAACGGGAACGCGCAGCAGACGCAGGCGCCTGGCAATGGGCGGCTCGTCGCGCTCTCGATGCGCACCGGGAGAATCGTCTGGTCGCGGGTAATTCAGCCGGGCACCGAGTCCTCGCCCGTCGTCTGGGGCGGTGCGGTCTACTTCGGTGACCAGAACGGCACCGTTTATGCCTTGAATGTCACCAGCGGGCGCGCCTACTGGACTTATCGCGCTGCCGGGGCGGTCAAGGGCGGGCCGGCACTGGCCGGGGGGGTGCTCTACTTCGGCGACTATGCGGGTCGCGCGTACGCGTTGGACGCCCGCACCGGGCACGTCAGATGGGCGGTGGGTACCAACGGAGCGCAGTTCGGATTCGGTTCGGGGAACTTCTACTCCAGCCCGGCGGTTGCCTTCGGCCGCATCTACCTGGGCAACACCGATGGCCGGGTGTACTCGTTCTCGGCCAACACCGGGCAGCTCGCTTGGGCCACGAGTACGGGCGCATACGTGTATGCCTCGCCCGCCGTTGAGAACACGCCGGGGCTCGGTCCCACCGTCTACGTCGGCTCCTACGACGGCAACTTCTATGCCTTCGACGCCCGCTCCGGCGCGGCCCGCTGGACGCATCCCGCGGGGGGCAAGATTTCCGGCTCGCCGATGATCATCGACAACATCGTGTACTACTCCGATCTGGGGTCGAGGACCACGACCGGGCTGGACCCCCGGACGGGCAGGAAGGTGTTCTTCTTCGGCGATGGCGTTTTCAACCCGGCGATCTCAGATGGACACGTCATGTACCTGGTCGGTTACTCGATGCTCTACGAGCTGATCCCCAGCGCCCAGGCGGGGACGGCCCCGCGCGCCGCGCACAGGGCGGTGGCCAGCGGCACAGCAGGGCCCAAGCGCTAGCCCAAAACGCGAGCATAACGCCTTGCAAAACCCGTGCAAATAGCAGGTCTGAGGGGGGTTTCGTGGAACAGGCGTTCGGTGTTCTTGATATCGTTTAGGTTGTATGCGTTGTCGTAGTGGAAGCCACTGTCAGGAGTCGGCCCTGCCGGGCCGTCGCTTCTGCCCGGAGCACGCCGCCGAGCTCGATCGGATGCGTGAGGAGCTAAAGGACGCCGCCGCGGCCCGGATCGGGCGCGGTCGGCCCAAGCGCTCATCGACGTGCTGTCGCCCCGGTTGCTACGAGCCCCGAGTGCCGCCCGCCGCATATTGCGATGCGTGCGCCGCCGCGGGCTACGTGGAAGAGGCCGCCTAGCGGTCATTCCGGGTCTCCCTGGCTAATAGAAAACCGAAGATCTGCGTCGCAGACGCCGCGCTCAGCGCGGCGCGGTCGCCTCTGCTACCGCCCGGGCGCTTGGCCGGCCCGGGTGCTACGCACGAACTCGGGATACCACTGGTTGAACTTGAAACCGAGGATCACGAGGCCGATCGGGATGTACCAGTTGAGCACGGCGCTCGATCCGGCCCCCGTCAGGCCAGACTTGGCGATGACTCCCAGAATCGCCATCACCGCGAAGATCGCCGCCCACACCCAGGACATGAACGCCATCATCCGGTGGAAGAAGGGTGAGGCCGCGATCTCGGGCGGTACCTTGTCCGCCGCGTACTGCTGGGTGAACGGATGCCCGACCGCGATCGATGCCACGACGATCAGACATAGCGCCGCGCTGGAGATCGCTTGCGCGTATTTCTCCAGGAAGAGGAGGCTGCTGCGATCGGCGAACAGCCCCACGATCGTCAGAACCAGGAAGAACAGCACCGTGCCTATGTCGAGGATCTTGGGGGCCGCCAGCCGGAGCGGACGTTCCGATACTCGGTCCGTACCGGCGGCGACGCCCGCCGCCCGCTCTGCCAGGTCAGGCGGCGCTATCTCCAGCAGCAGCAAGAGCACCGACGCCAGCAGCGAGCAGCCGCTCGCGAGCTCCCACGTCCGAGGCCCGGAGACAACCCAGAAGATGATCCATGGGACGAACGCCAGTGCGGCGTTGTTGCTCACGCCGCCGCTCAGAAAGCCACCCTGCGTCGAGCGATCCCGCTCTCTGTAGCGCCGCTGCTCCCGGCGCTCAGGTTCACGCTCGTGGCGAGGACGTTCATAGGCCATCGCGCGGACAAGCTAACCGCAGCTGCGTACCCCCGCAACTGGCGACGGGCATGATGCACAGACACCGCCCGTTTTTCGACAGCTATAGCTGACGGTCTGGCTTCGGTCAGATCCGCACCGGCACGCCGGCCTCCGCCAGCCGCGCCTTGACCTCCTCCACGGTGTGGCGCGCGTAGTGGAAGATCGAGGCGCATAGCGCGGCGTCGGCCCCGGCCCGCAGCGCGTCGACGAGGTGCTCAGGCTCGCCGGCGCCGCCCGAAGCAATGACCGGGACGCCGACGGCCTCCGCCACCGCGGCCGTCAGGGGCAGGTCGTACCCGGCGTTGGTCCCGTCGCGCTCCATGCTCGTGAGCAAAATCTCTCCCGCGCCGCGTTCGACTCCCTCTCGAGCCCAAGCCACCGCATCCCTGCCGGTCGGAGTCCGCCCTCCGGCGACGTATGCCTCCCAGCCTCCGTCCCGTATCTTGGCGTCGATGGCCAGGACGACGCATTGGGCCCCCAGAGTCGAGGCCAGCTCGTCGATCAGCTCCGGCCGCGCCAAGGCCGCGGAGTTGACAGACACCTTGTCGGCGCCGGCGTCAAGCACCCACTGGGCATCGGCGGCGGAGCGGATGCCGCCGCCGATCGTGAACGGGATGAACACCTCGTCCGCCGCCCGGCGAGCGAGCTTCACCACCGTCTCGCGCTTGTCGGAGGTCGCCGTGATGTCCAGGAACACGAGCTCGTCCGCCCCGGCGGCGTCATAGCGGCTCGCGAGCTCCACAGGGTCGCCTGCATCGCGCAGGTCGACGAAGCCGACTCCCTTGACCACCCTGCCTGCGTCGACGTCCAGACAAGGAATCACGCGCTTGTAGTGCACGCCTAGCGGGCCTCCAGGGCTTGCTGCCCATCGCCGATCGTGAAGCGCCGCTCGTACAACGCCTTGCCCACGATCACCCCAGTGAGATTTACCTGCCGCAGCCCGGCCAGGGCGCGCAGGTCTTCGAGCGACGACACGCCGCCGGAGTAGATGAACCCTCCGCGCACCGCCGCCGCGACCGCTCGAGCGCCGTCCAGGTCGGGCCCGCTGAGCATCCCGTCGCGCTCGATGCTCGAGTAGACGAAGCGCTTCACGCCACGAGCCCCGAGACGCTCGATGACCGACGTCACAGGAATGTCCGTCTGCTCTGTCCAGCCGGCGGCGGCGAGACGGCCGTCGCGGGCGTCGATGGACACGGTCACGCAGTCGCCATGCCGGCCCAGCACGTCGTCGAGAAAGTCAACGTCGCGGTAGGCGGCGGTACCGAGGACCACGCGCGCCGCCCCGGTGTCGAAGGCGCGGGCCACCGCGTCCACGCTGCGAAGGCCTCCGCCGAGCTGCACCGGCACCTGGATGGCGGCCGTGATTCTGGCCACCGCGTCCAGATTCCGCGGCTCTCCCGCCCGAGCCCCATCGAGGTCGACCACGTGGAGCGTCCGGGCGCCGGCCTGGACCCACCGCTGCGCGGCTTCCAGCGGGTCGGTGTCGTAGACCGTGCGCTCGTCGAACGACCCCCTTGTCAGCCTGACGGTCTGTCCCGAGAGGATGTCGATCGCCGGCAGCAGGATCATGCGCGCAGCTGCGCCGCTTCCGGCGATGCCGCTCGCTCGCCCGCGCAGAGCGAAACGAAGTTTTCAAGCATGCGCAGGCCGTGACCCGAGGACTTCTCGGGGTGAAACTGGACGCCGAGCACGTTGTCCCTGGCAACCATCGTCGTAAACCGCTCGCCATACTCGGTTGTCCCCGCGATGTCTTCAGCGCGGCGCGGTCGGACGGCGAGCGAATGCACGTGATAGAAGGCGCAGCCCCGCTCAGGAAGCCCGGCGATCAGCGGGCTGGGACGCACGAACGACACCTCGTTCCAGCCGATGTGCGGGATGCGCAGTCCCCCACTGCGCAGCAACGAGACCTCACCCTCGATCAGCGCCAGACCCTCGGTGTCGCGGATCTCCTCTGAGCGCTCGAACAGCAGCTGCATGCCGAGGCACACCCCGAGCAACGGTGTCCCGGCCCGCGCCCGCTCCCGGATCAGCGGCGCGAGCCCCAGATCGAGGAGGTTGCGCATCGCCTTGGGAAACGCGCCCACGCCAGGGACAACCAGTCCATCGGCACGCTCGATCCGCTCGAGGTCGCGCGTGATCACGGCGTCCGCGCCTACTTGACTCAGCGCCTTCTCCACAGAGCGCCGGTTACCCATCCCGTAGTCGACGACGGCGATCGACGGCCCGAGGGTCATACCAGCGTGCCCTTCGTGCTCGGGACGCCCTGCTCGCTGGGATCGAGAGCCACCGCGCCCCGCAGAGCGCGAGCCAGCGCCTTGAACGCCGCCTCGATGGCGTGATGTGCGTTGGTTCCCCGCTCCACGGTCACGTGCAGCGTCAGCTTGGCATTGGTGGCCAGCGCCCTAAAGAACTCCTCGGCCAGCTCGTGGTCGAAGTTGCCGATCGAGCCAGGTGGGAGCGCGGCCTCGAACACGCACAATCCCCGGCCGGAGATGTCGATCACGCAGGCGGCCCGTGCCTCGTCCATCGGCACCGTGGCCTGGCCGTAGCGCGAGATGCCGCCGCGCGCCCCCAGCGCCCGGTCGAGCGCCTGGCCGATGCAGATGCCGACGTCCTCAACCGTGTGATGGGCGCCGGTCTGGAGGTCGCCCGAGGCCCGGACGTCAAGGTCGAGTCGGCCGTGGCGGGCGAGCAGGTCGAGCATGTGGTCGAGGAAGCCGACGCCGGTCTCCCGCGTGCCCGCACCGCTGCCTTCCAAGCCGAGCGCCACGCGAACGTCGGTCTCGGCGGTCTTGCGGTCGATGTCGGCATTGCGCGTCATCGCCTATCGATTTTCGCGTATGCGGGCTTCCATCGACCGCGCGTGCAGCTTGAAGCCCTCCGCCCGGGCCAGCGAAGCCCCCGCAGGGGCCAGCCGATTGGGGTCCTGGACCCGTACCTCGCTGAAGCGGCGGCGGAAGTGGCCCGGCGCGAGCCCCGAGGCGAACCGGGCGGTGCCGCCCGTGGGGAGGATGTGGTTGGAACCGGCGACATAGTCGCCGAACGCCGTCGCGGAGTTTGCCCCCACGAACAGGCATCCCGCGCGCGTCACGCGAGGAGCGAGCGCCTCCGCGGCCGGCCCCATCAGCTGTAGGTGCTCGGGCGCGAGCGCTTGAGAGAGCGCGAGCGCCCCCTCAAGATCGCTCACCTCTACGAGCGCCGCCACCGCGCCCGTCTGGGGCAGTTCCGCCAGCCGCTCTGAGAGCTCATCGAGCGCTCCGGCCGATGTCGAGATCCCTACCACCAGCGTGCCCGGTCCGTGCTCAGCCTGGGCTGCGAGATCGAGCGCGGCCAGCTCCAGCGGGCCCTCGGGCTCGACGATCACCACCAGGTCGCTGGGGCCGGCGAAGCCGTCGATGCCAACGTGCGCCGAGACCTGGCGCTTTGCCTCCTGGACGTAAAGGTTTCCGGGGCCGACGATGACGTCGACCTGGTCCACCGATTCGGTCCCGTAGGCCAGCGCGGCTATCGCGTGCGCGCCACCCATGCGATACACCGTCGCCGCGCCGGCGAGCCGGCTTGCGGCGAGGATCGCCTGGTCGACGGGCGGCGCCGAGCAGACCACGACCTGCGGCACGCCGGCGACCGTGGCGGCGACCACCCCCATCACCGCCGTGCTGGGATACGGCGCGCGCCCGCCGGGCACGTACACGGCAGCCCGGTCCACCGGCGCGTTGCGGAGCGTGACCCGATGGCTCTCCATCTCCACTGCCCGCTCGGCGTCGAGGCCTGCCTCAGCCACCGCGCGGACGTTGGCCACGGCGAGTTCCAGTGCGTCCTTCAGACTGCGGTCGAGCTGGTCGGTCGCACGCTCCAGCTCGCTGCCCGGCACCTCGAGCGGCGGCGGCTCGGCGCCGGACGTGTCAAGCGAGCGCGTATATCCGTTGAGCGCCTCGTCGCCGCCCGCCCGCACCGCGGCGATGATCTCGGCCACCGGGGCGCTTACCGATTCGGCGGCCGGAACGAGCGAGCGCAGCCGGCGGGCCAGCCCGACGGCGTCGGCGCTCAGCGCGATTCGCTCACGCCGCATAGAGGCGCTCCAGCAGCTCGTCGAGCGCCCGCGCCTTCAGCTTGTGCGAGACCGGATTGGCGATCAGCCGGGCGGTGCATTCGGCGATCTCCTCACGCACCACGAGCCCGTTCTCGCGCAGCGTAGTCCCGGTGGCCGTCAAATCGACGATCCCCTCCACGAGTCCCGTGAGCGGCGCCAGCTCGACCGATCCCTTGACCTCCACGATCTCCGCCTGACGACCGGTCTGAAGGAAATGCCGAGCGGCGACACGCGGGTACTTGGTGGCGATCCTGACCACCCCTAGCCGGCGCAGCGCCTCCGCGGCCCGGTCCTCGCCGGCGACCGTGGCCAGCACCATCCGGCAGTAGCCGAAGCCCAGATCGACCAGCTCGTAGAGCTCACGCTCCGCCTGCTCCATGAGCACGTCCCTGCCGGTGATGCCGATGTCGGCCGCGCCCGCTTCGACGTAGGTGGGGACGTCGGAGGGCCGCATGGTCACAATCCCCGCCTGCTCGAAGAGCAGCTTGCGGTTGTTGGACCGTACGTCGCTCGTGTCGATCCCCAGCCGGTCGAGCAGCTTGAGCGTGTCGGCGAACAGCGCCCCGCGGGGCACGGCGATCCGCAGCTCGCTCACCGGAGACTCCCGAGGCCCCGCTCCTCGCCGGCCAGCGCGATGTGCAGGCTCTCCACGTTGAGTGCAAAGCCAACGGCCGGCAGCGGGCGCCCGAAGCTGGCCAGCAGCTCGTCGTAGCGTCCGCCCGAGCCGATCGGCACCCCATGAGCGGGGTCGTACACCTGGAACACGGCGCCCGTGTAATAGCCCAGGCTGCGCACCAGGCCCAAGTCGAAGATGATCCGGCCTGCCACCTGGGGCTGGAGCAGGCGATGAACGGCACGCATACCGGTGACGGCGGCCTCCACCGGCCCCGATACCCCCTCGAGCAGCTCGGGCCCGCCGCGGGTTCGCGGGACGCGCAGCAGGAGCTCGAGGTCTTCCGGACCGAGCTCCAGCGCCCGCAGGGCGTTCTCGACGGCGACGAAGTTGCCCATCGAAAGCTCGGCCAGGATCCGCTCCCGCACCGCAGGCTCGACGCCGAAAGCCTCGAGCAGCGCGGGATAGAGCGACGCATCGCCAAGACCCACCCTGTAGGTCCGCAGTCCCGCCGCGTCGAGCGCCGCGCAGAGCACCGTGAGCGCCTCTGCCGTCCCGCCCGGCGTGGGCGAACCGATCAGCTCGACGCCGGCCTGGAGCAGTTCGCGGGACTGTCCCCGCTGGGGCCGTACACCGCGGTAGGCGTGCGCGAAGTAGCAGAAGCGCAGCGGCGGCTCAACCGCCCGGTAGCGCGTCGCCGCCAGGCGGGCGATGGGGACGGTCATGTCCGAGCGCAGAACGAGAACCTGGCCCTGCTCGTCGAACATACGGTACGCGGGCCGCGGCGCGCGGTCCCAGCGGGGCACGGCGCCTTCGTATTCCAGCGCCGGTGTGTACACCTCGCCGTATCCGGCCCCCTCGAACACGCTCCGGATACCGTCAGTTAGCGCGCGCAATTCGCGCATCTCATCTGGCAGCACGTCGCGCGTACCGCTCGGGACACGATCGACCATGAGGAACCCTTCGCTAGCGCTCACACAGAGGCGGGCACGTCATCCAGCCGCTGGATGCGCGCGCCGAGGTCGCGCAACCGCTCGTCGATCCGCTCATAGCCGCGGTCGATGTGGCGCACGTTGCCAATCTCTGTCCGGCCATCGGCGCACAGCGCGGCGATCAGCATCGCCATGCCCGCGCGTATATCTGGCGAGTCCACGCGCTGCCCGTGAAGGCGGCGGGGTCCGATCACGATCGCCCGGTGCGGATCGCAGATCGTGAGCTCCGCTCCCATCACCTGCAGCTTGTCGGTGAAGAACAGGCGGTTCTCGAACATCTTCTCGTGAATCAGGACGCAACCCTCGGCCTGGGTCGCGAGCGCCAGCGCGATGCTGGTCAAATCGGCCGGGAAGGCCGGCCAGGGACCATCCTCGATCTTCGGCATGCGGTTGCCGGCGTCGTTCTGGATCGCCAGCTGCTGTCCGCCGGGCACGATTACGTCCGCGCCCCGGAGCTCCGTCCGCAATCCGAGCTTGTTGAACGCCAAGCGGATCATGCGCAGGTCTTCGGGCACCGTGTTCTTGACCACCAGCTCGCCGCCGGTGACGCCCGCCAGGGCCATGAAGGAGCCGATCTCGATGTGGTCCGGCGCGATCGTGTGCCTGCAGCCACGCAGGCGCCCGGTGCCATGCACGGTCATGACGTTGGAGCCGATGCCGTCGATCGATGCCCCCATCGCCACCAGCATCCGCGCCAGATCCTGCACGTGGGGCTCGGACGCGGCGTTGCGGATCACCGTCGGCCCGCGCGTCAGCGCCGCCGCCATGAGCGCATTTTCCGTGGCCATCACCGATGGCTCGTCCATCAGGAAGTCGCAGGGGCTGAGGCCCAGTGGCGGAGCCTGAAGAACGATGTCCGGGCGATCCTCCACCGTAGCCCCGAGCGCCCGGAAGGCGTCGAGATGCGGGTCGAGCCGCCGGCGGCCGATCACGTCGCCGCCGGGAGGCGGCATCTCCGCGTGGCCGAAGCGCGCCAGCAGCGGACCCGCCAGCAGGAACGACGCCCGGATCCGCTCCGCCAAGGAGCGATCGACGTCGAAGCGATCGACCCCGGAGGCATTGATTGCCACCTCGCCGGGGCCGAGCCAGTCCACGGAGGCGCCGAGGGTCTCGAGCAACAGCGTCATCGCCTCAACGTCCGCGATTCGCGGCACGTTGCGAAGCACGATCTCGTCCTCGGTCAGCAGGCAGGCGGCCAGGATCGGCAGGGCGCCGTTCTTGTTTCCGGCCGGAACGATCGTGCCCGACAGCGGCACGCCGCCTTCGATTACAAACTTCTCCATGGGAATCGGAGGTGCTCCCGCCAGTCGGCCCGGCGGGACGCTCCGCGGGGATGGGAAGGGCCGCGAGCGCTGAGCTAGGGTAACAGCCATGCCGTCAAAGGTTTCGCGCGGGGAGGCCTGGGACCTCCTTTGCGAATGGACGAAATCACAGTCGTTGCGCCGCCATGCGCTGGCCGTTGAGGCCGCAATGCGGACCTACGCTGCCCGACTGGACGGCGATCCCGAGCTATGGGGTGCGACCGGGCTGCTGCACGACCTGGACTACGAGCGCTATCCCGATCTCGGCGACGGCCACCCGCGGCACGCGCTGCGGGAGCTCTCGGATCGCGGATATCCGGAGGAGCTGGTGCGAGCCGTTGCCTCCCACGCCGACTTCATGGACGTCCGGCGCGAGACGGACATGGAAAAGGCCCTGTACGCGGTCGACGAGCTGTCAGGGTTCGTGCTGGCCTGTGCCTATGTGCGCCCGGATGGGCTTCAGGGCATGACGCCGAAGTCGGTCAAGAAGAAGCTCAAGCAGCCCTCGTTCGCCGCCGCCGTGAATCGCGACGATCTGCGCCGCGGCGCCGAGGAGCTGGGCGTCGACTTCGATCAGCACCTGGAGACGGTGATCGGGGCGCTCTCCGAGCACCGCGAGGAGCTGATGTCGGTCGACGGCGAAGCGGCCGCGTAACGGGGCGGCCCGTGACGGGGGTGACGGAACCGATCAAGGTCGTCGTCCTGGAGGGTGACCAGACGGGCCAGGAGCTGCTCGATGAGGCTCTGCGGCTGCTCGATCCGCAGCTGCTCGAGCTCGAGGTGACGCTCGATCGGTTCGACCTCTCGCTCGACAATCGACGGGCGACGTCGAACCGAGTCGTGAGCGACGCCGCCGCCGCGATGCGCGACGCCGGTCTCGGGCTCAAAGCGGCAACGATCACCCCAGAGGGAGAGAACGACGTCGGCTCGCCCAACCGCATCCTGCGCGAAGCGGTCGGCGGGAAGGTGATCGTGCGGACCGGCCGCCGGCTGCCGGGGGTATCCCCCATCGCCGGCGTCCATCATCCGATCTCGGTGGTGCGCATGGCAGTGGACGATGCCTACGGCGCGGAGGAGCGGCGCGAGGGCGATGAGGCATCGCCGGAGGAGACGGCTTTTCGCCTGGAGCGCATCACGCGCTCCACGTGCCGCGCGGTGGCCGAGTACGCGTTCAGAGCCGCCGAGAGGATGAACGCGCGAGTCTACGGCGGGCCCAAATGGACGGTGTCGCCCGTCTACGAAGGAATGCTGAAGGAGGAGTTGGACGCGGCGGCCGCCCGCCACCAGGACGTGGAGTATCAGCCGGTTCTGATCGACGCCACCTACGCCGGGCTGCTCTCCGGCGCCACCGAGGCGCCGCTGGTGATTCCCGCGCTGAACCGCGACGGGGATTGCCTGTCCGACCTCGTGCTGCCGATGTTCGGCTCGATCGCCGGCGCCGAGTCGGTGCTGCTGGCATTCGATGAGCACTACGACACGACCGTGGCCATGGCCGAGGCGCCACACGGCACCGCTCCCGCGCTGCGGGGCAAGGATGTGGCCAACCCGCTGGCGATGATCCTGGCCTGCGCGGCGGTGCTCCACCACGCGGCCGAGCGCGGCGACGGTGGGGCTGAGCGCGGCGACGGTGGGGCTGAGCGCGCCGGCACTAGGGCGGACCGCCCTTCCGCCGGGATCGAGCGCGCGTCTCGGGCGGTCTACGAGGCGGCGCTCGAAACGGTCGGCTCCGGGGTTAAGACCCCGGATCTCGGCGGCTCCGCCGGGACGACGGAGTTCACGAGCGCCGTAGCGGAGCGTGTGCGGGCGAAGCTCGACATCTGGGCCTCGCTCGGCTCCGCGGCCTGAGAGGAGCGTCCGCGGCTCGAGCGGTGTCGGTTGCGCGCGCTGGGGGTTCCGTCCGACGGGCGTCGTAGGCTGTCGAACATATGTTCTTCCGTGACCCTGACCGCTTACGAAGCTGGGTTTCGCTTCTCGACGACGTCCTTGGCGATCCGCCCGCGGCCGAAATCCCTCATCCCCACCGGCGTGCTCTGGGCTGGCATCCGGCTCGGCGCCCGGGCACTGTCCCGCCACGGCCGGCCGTCTGCCTGTCACCGGTCGGCGAGGGCTCTCGCAGCGTTTCAGCCCACGCTCAAGCCGGCACCTGCACGGCCGTCTGAACCGGCACTCCGTCCGCGACCTTGGGCTTAGACTGCCGCTCGGTGGGCTCAGGGTCGATCATGGGCGGGGATATCGGCGGGCGTTGGATGGTGCGTGGCGCATGGCTTGCCGGAATGCTGCTCGTCGCGGTGGTGCTCGGGTTGACGGCTGCGGGCCGAGCTTCGGCAGATCCCACGCTGCCCTCGCAGGATCCGTTCTACAGCTACCCCGGCTCGCTGTCGGGCATCGCCCCCGGCACCGTGCTGAACTCGCGAACGGTTTCGCTCGCCGAGATCGGCCTGAGCACACCGCTGAGCGCGACGCAAGTGCTCTACCGGACGACCGGCCAGCTCGGGCAGCCGACGGTCACGGTGGCTACTGTGATCAGCCCCCTGGCGAGTTTGGGACCGACCAAGATCGTCTCCTACCAGACCGCATACGACGCGCTGGGTTCTGAGTGCGATCCGTCCTACACGCTGCAAGGCGGAAACTCCAGCTACAGCACAGCGCAGGACGAAGAGCAGCTGATCCTGACATACGTGGCGGCGGGCGACACGGTCGTCGTCCCCGACTATGAGGGCGAGACTCTCGACTGGGGCGCTGGACAGGAGTCGGGCTACGACACGCTCGATGGGATCCGCGCCGCCGAGGGCCTGCTCGGGGTCTCCCCCTCGTCCACGCCGGTGGCGATGGTCGGCTACTCGGGCGGGTCGATCGCCACCGAGTACGCCTCAGAGGAGGCGCCCACGTACGCTGCCGAGCTCCACATCGTCGGGGCGGCCGCGGGTGGCGTACCGGTCGACTTCGCCCACAACTTGACCTACGTCAATGGGAGTCCGGACTGGTCAGGGGTGATCCCTGCAGTGCTCGTGGGCCTGGGCAGGGCGTTCAATGTCGACTTCAGCCCTTACCTATCGTCCTACGGACAACAGGTCACCTCCCAGGTGCAGGGTGGCTGCATCAACAACTTCACGGGCTCGTATCCCGGACTCACGCTGCAGCAGCTGCTGTTGCCCCAATACCAGGACTACACCACGGTGCCCGTGATCGTGACCACGTTGAACGACGAGATCATGAGCGACACAGGCACGCCCAGATTTCCGATGTTCCTGGCCGTGGGGAACTCGGACGGAACGGGCGATGGGGTCATGGTGGCCAAGGACGTCCAGGCGCTTGCCTACACGTACTGTCAGCGCGGACTCCCGATCAAGTTCACGGAGTACGACGGGGACAATCACACGGCCGCCGCCGTCCCGTTCGAATCCACGGCACTCAGCTACCTGAGCGGACTGCTCGCTGGAAGCTCGCCGGAGAATGACTGCGCTTCCATCGGGCCGGGCAACTCGCTCGCTCCCTTGCCGGTCCCCGGGTCGTCGTCCTCTTCATCATCGTCATCTTCGGGATCAGCCGCCATGGGGCAGTCTCGGCTGAAGTTCCGCGACTTGGGCCGGAACCGCCGCAAGCACGGCGTGGTCATCGAACTGTGGACCAGCGCCGGCACGCTGCGCGGCCTGGTCATCAAGGTGCGCCACGGCAAGCACGTGGTTGACACCCTGAAGGGGGTGCGGGTGACTACCTCAAAGCACAAGCTGGTGCTGCGGGTCCACCGCCAGATGCCACCGCCGGGTCGTTACACGATCACCATCACGAGCGGCAAGACGGTGCTGCTCCGGCGGACGATCAGGGTCCTGTAGCCGCTCGAGGGCCACCACGAGATCCTGCTCGACGGCCGCACCCGGTGAGGGATGACAGCGTCTCGCGAGGTGCGGGCATCCGACACCGCTGTATGGGTTTTCAGCAGAGGACCGCGGGCACCGCGAGGTTCTCCGCGCCGGTAGCCAGGGTGGGCGCACAACTGCTGTCGATGAACAGGCTGGCTTGGTCGAAGTGCCGCGGGTTGCCGATCAAGGGCGGGTTGATGTGAACGCTGGTGTCAGGCAGGTCATCTTCCCTGTGTGGAATCCGCACCGCTGGGAACGTAAAAGTCGAGGTCTTCGGATTCCACTGCGGCTGACCGATCTCGAGCACGATCTCCGTCGGGATCCGGTTTCCGCCCGCGCTGAAGGACAGCACAGCGTTGGGATTGGCATCTGCGAAGTAGGGCTTAAAGCGCCTGACGAAGTCCGTATTGGCGACCACGTACGCCGAACGGACGGGGCGGTCGGTGAAACGCGTCAGGTAGTCGCGCGCTCCGACGAGCCGCAGGACCAGATGCTGGTCGTTTGGTCCGGTCAGCGAGCCCGACGCGCTCGGGATCGACCACATGTAGTTGGGCTGCTGGGACGGTGCAGTGGCGGCGGGCAGCGTCGAGGAGGCGACCAGCAGCATTCCGACCGTGAGCCCGAAGGCGGCTATCGCCCCTCGCCGCCGGCGTAGCGGCGTCAGGGGAAGTTCGCGCCGCGGTCGACCGGCCTCGCGGCGATACCAACGATAGGTCCTGAATGGCATGGAACCTCCTTTGGGTTCCGAGGGGAGCCGCTCGAAGGCGCGGCAAATCAACCAGAGCGCACCCGGCGATGATGTGGTGCTCCGTTGACCCCGGTCCCGACAAATACCCCCGATTGACAGCAATGGCGACCGGCAGCACCAATTCTGGCGCCACCAAGCGCGCCAGTCAAACAGTCCTGGACACTCTCACGCAACGCTCGGAGGCGTCGCCAGCGTCAGCAGCATGTCTGACGCAACCGACAGCTGCTTGGCGCGTGACACCGGCCGCAGCCGACGGGGCCTACCGGCGGAGCTCAGCGTAGAAAGACCGTCAAGAGTGAGTGGGATGCCGCCACAACGCCGCTCGGGTACCCAGGCCCCTTCTGCGAAGAGCCCCCGAGCGCGATCAGGACGGCGATGAACGTCCCAAGTCCAAGCACCACACAGATCACCAGTAGCACCAGTGCCTGCGGGTTGCGGCGGAAGAAGTCGAGCAGGCCCTGCATCGGACTTCCGCCCACGATAGCCCGCGGGTGCGCAGCAGCCGGCCGGGCTGAGGGGTGCGCAGCAGCCGTGAGAGCGCCCGCGACGAGTGCCGCCAAAACGAGACCGCCGCGGGCCTCGCACGGCGGGCGATTAGAGAAAAACCGGCGGCGACCTACTCTCCCAGGCCCTTGCGGGCCAAGTACCATCGGCGCTGAGGGGCTTAACTGCTCTGTTCGGAATGGGAAGAGGTGTTTCCCCCTCGCCATAGCCACCGGAAACTGGTGGAGACCGCTCTGGCGGGCCCTCAAAACTACACAGCGCCAATGCACGGGCATCGGAAAATCATCCGTCAAGCCCTCGACCCATTAGTACCGGTCTCCTACGGACGTTACCGCCCTTCCAGATCCGGCCTATCAACCTGGTCATCTTCCAGGGGTCTTACTCCCTCGAGGGGATGGGAGAGCTCATCTTGAGGCCGGCTTCCCGCTTAGATGCCTTCAGCGGTTATCCGATCCGCACGTAGCTAACCTGCAGTGCCCTTGGCAGGACAACAGATACACCAGAGGTGCGTTCATCCCGGTCCTCTCGTACTAGGGACGAATCCTCTCAACTCTCCAACGCCCACGGCAGATAGGGACCGAACTGTCTCACGACGTTCTGAACCCAGCTCGCGTACCGCTTTAATGGGCGAACAGCCCAACCCTTGGGACCGACTGCGGCCCCAGGATGCGACGAGCCGACATCGAGGTGCCAAACCGGGCCGTCGATGTGGACTCTTGGGCCCGATAAGCCTGTTATCCCCGGAGTACCTTTTGTCCGTTGAGCGACGGCGCTTCCACTTGCTACCGCCGGATCACTAAGGCCTGCTTTCGCACCTGCTCGACCTGTCGGTCTCGCAGTCAAGCTCCCTTACTGCCTTTACACTCTACGCACGATTTCCGACCGTGCTGAGGGAACCTTTGCGCGCCTCCGTTACATTTTGGGAGGCGACCGCCCCAGTCAAACTACCCGCCTGGCACTGTTCGGCGCCCGGATTCACGGCGCACCGTTAGAGATCCAATACATCAAGGGTGGTATCTCAAGGTTGACTCCACGCCAGCCGCAGCCGGCGCTTCCAAGTCTCCCACCTATCCTGAGCGAGGTGCATCGAACCCCAATACCAGGTTGTAGTAAAGGTTCACGGGGTCTTTCCGTCTAGCCGCGGGTACTCGGCATCTTCACCGAGATTGCAATTTCACCGAGCCCCTCGTTGAGACAGCGTTCAAGTCGTTACGCCATTCGTGCAGGTCGGAACTTACCCGACAAGGAATTTCGCTACCTTAGGCACGTTTGTTACTCCGCAGCAAACGCTGCGTGGCTAGGTCGTTTCTGTTCCGCCTAGCTCTCCATGTCGCCATGAAGGTCGGACCATCTCTTCGTTTCGCATACGGTGCAAAACGTTCAGCGTATGGCCTCTGAGGATTCCGGCAAGCGAGCTCGCCAGCCACAAGACTCGCCAGCCTTTCCTGCTGATTGTCTGCACCCGACACATTGTCACTGTACCGCCCGGATCGGACGGAACGAGTAGTGCGGGATACTCAGAGTTCCCAGCATATAGCTGAATTTTGTAACAGCCTCACAAGTTGACCGTTATAGTTACGGCCGCCGTTTACCGGGGCTTAGTTTCGGTGCTTCGAGCCGAAGCCCTAACACCTCCACGTAACCTTCCGGCACCGGGCAGGCGTCAGCCCCTATACGTAGTCTTTCGACTTAGCAGAGACCTGTGTTTTTGGTAAACAGTCGCTTGAACCTATTCACTGCGGCCCTCTCGGGCTCCGCTCGCGAAGAGCTTCACCCTACTGGGGCGCCCCTTCTCCCGAAGTTACGGGGCGATTTTGCCGAGTTCCTTAACGAGGGTTATCTCGATCACCTTAGTGTGCTCCACTTGCCCACCTGTGTCGGTTTTGGTACGGGCACGCGCTTCCTCCCTAGAGGATTTTCTTGGAGGCATGGCATCCGGGACTCGCCGGCTTAGAGCCAGCTGGCATCGCACCTCGGGTTATGCGGCTCCGGATTTGCCTAGAGCCACCCCTACATGCTTACCCCAGGGCAACCATCGCCTGGGTTCCCATAGCCTTCCTCGTCCCCCCATTCGGTCAAACGGAAGCGACGTGGTACGGGAATATCAACCCGTTGGCCATCGACTACGCCTTTCGGCCTCGCCTTAGGTCCCGACTAACCCTGAGCAGAGGAACTTTACTCAGGAATCCTTGGGCAATCGGCGGAGGGGATTCTCACCCCTCTTTCGTTACTCATGCCGGCATTCTCACTTCCCGCGCCTCCACGACTGGCTTACGCCGCCGCTTCACTGGCGCCGGAACGCTCTCCTACCGCGCGTGAGAGCCCGAAGGCCTCACGCACCCGCAGCTTCGGTGACTAGCTTGAGCCCCGTTACATTGTCCGCGCTCGAACACTTGACCAGTGAGCTGTTACGCACTCTTTCAAGGGTGGCTGCCTCTAAGCCAACCTCCTGGTTGTCTGGGCATTCGAACATCGTTTCCCACTTAGCTAGCACTTAGGGACCTTAGCTGGCGGTCTGGGCTGTTTCCCTTTTGACGCTGAAGTTTATCCCCCAGCAACTGACTCCCGGAGTAACCGTGACGGTCTTCGGAGTTTGCCTGAAGTCGGTAACCTGGTAGGGCCCCTAGTCCAAAC
>CAVSTE010000003.1:0-106478 GCA_963730835.1 uncultured Actinomycetes bacterium | reverse complement strand
TCCGGTGGCCGGCGACGAGCTGATGGCGGTCCTGCGCCGGCTCAACGAGGACCTGGATGTGGCGATCGTGCTCGCCGAGCATCGCCTGGAGCGTTGCCTGGCGGCGGCCGACCGAGTGATCGCGCTGGCCGGCGGCAAGGTGGTCTGCGACGCGGCGCCCGCCGAGTTCCTGCGCTGGGCACCGGAGGAGCTGCAAACCCCCGGGGCCCGCCTGTTGCGACGTTTTGGGGTCACCCCCGTAGCCGGCGTCAAAGCCGCGCGAGCGGCGCTCAGGGAGCGGCGCATCGAGCTCGAAGCCACCGACGCGGGCGCTGATCCGGAGCGAGTAAACGGAGGCCCGGCCCCCGGGCCCCCGTCGCTCGCATTCCGCCACGTGTGGCACGAGCTGCGGGACGGTCCGGTCGTGTTGCGCGACGTGAGTCTCAAGCTGGAGCCGGGCGAGCGCGTGGCGCTGATGGGCCGCAACGGCGCGGGGAAGTCCACGCTGCTGCGTCACGCCGCCGGTTTGACGAAGCCCACCCGCGGACGGGTTGAGCGCGGCGGCGAGGTGGCGCTGCTGCTGCAGAACCCGGGCGACTACCTGGTCCACGAGACGGTTGCGCGGGAGGCCTCACGCCAAGCGCTCGAGCGCGTGGGCCTAAATGGACTCGCGGACCGTAACCCACGCGACCTCTCTGCCGGGGAACGCCAGCGTCTGGCGCTGGCGGTCGTCCTGGACGCACCAGAAGGGTCACCGGCCGTCGTCTGCCTGGACGAGCCGACGCGGGGCATAGACAGGCGTCGTAAGCGCGAGCTGGCCGAGATGCTCAAGGCCATGCCCGCGGCGCTGCTGGTGGCCACGCATGACCCGGAGTTCGCGGCCGCTTTCGCTGACCGGGTCATCCTTTTGGCCGACGGTGCGCCGATAGCCGACGCTTCGGCCGACGAGGTGCTGACGGGCGGAACCTACTTCGCCACCGAGACGGCGCGGATCGCCGGCGTGCTGACGCCCGAGCGGGCTCTATCCGGAGCATCGTGGACTCCTCCTCGCCTGGCTGAGAGTTTGAAGCAACCAGGACAGGAGGTCTCCCTGTGAGCTGGCAGTTGGCCGCATTCCTGATCCTGGCGGTGGGGCTCGGCGGCGGCTTTGCCTGGTATGAACGGGGGCGCCCGGACGCCCGGGTCGTGGCGCTCGTGGGAACGCTGGCGGCGTTTGCGGCCCTGGGACGAATCGCGTTCGCGGCGTTCCCCAACGTCAAGCCGACGACCGACATCGTGCTCGTCACGGGCTATGCGCTCGGCGGAGCGCCCGGCTTCGCCACCGGCGCGATCGCCGGTTTGGCGTCGAACTTCTTCTTCGGGCAGGGGCCTTGGACGCCGTGGCAGATGGCCGCCTGGGGCGTGGTTGGACTCGTGGGCGCCGCGCTGGCCCTGGCCAGCGGCCGCAGGCCCAACCCGAACCGCTGGTTGCTGGCCGCGATCTGTGGGGTGGCGGGGTTCGCATTCACCGCGTTTCAGGACTTCGGGGACTGGATCACCTATAGCGACCACAGCCTGAGGCAGCTGGGCATCTACCTCGGAAAGGGCGTGGGCTTCGACTTCGTGCACGCCGCCGGCTGCGTGGCTTTCGCCCTGGCCTTCGGGCCGGCGCTGGCCCGCTCCGTGGCCCGCTTCGCGTTGCGGCTGAAAGTCAGCTGGCTGCCGGCCGGCGAGGCGACGCTGAGGCCGACGGTATTGGCGCTTGCGTTCGCCGCCCTGGGCGCCGGCGCGTTGCTCGGCGCAGGGAGTGGATCGCCTGCGGCCCGAGCCGCCGTAACGCCGGCCGGATACCTGCTCGCGGCCCAAAACCAGGACGGCGGGTTCGGGCCGGCCCCGGGGAGCTCATCGACGCCGCTGTACTCCGGCTGGGCCGCGCTCGGGCTCGCCGCCTCGGGCTACAACCCGCAAGACGTGCGACACGGGGGCGCGAGCCTCAGCGCCTATCTCAACAACGGGGAGGGGTCGGCGAGCGATCCGGGCTCGCTCGAGCGGACGATCCTTGCGCTGCGGGCTGCGCGGCTGCCGCTCTCAGGTTTGGTCGGCTCGTTGATGCGGGACGTGGGTCGCAACGGATCGGTCTCGGGCCAGGTCAATCTGACCTCGTTTGCGGTACTGGCGCTGCGAGCGGCGAGCGTAGCGCCGCCGGGGAACATGCTGGCCTGGCTGGCGCGTCAGCAGGACTCCGACGGCGGCTTCAACTTCGCCACGCGGGGCGGCGGGAGCGACGTCGATGACACGGGGGCGGCGCTGGAAGCGCTGGCCGGCGGCTACGGCGCGGCGACGGCACGCGCCGTTCGCTTCCTTGACTCCCATCAGAACTCTGACGGGGGATACCCCAGTCAGCCAAGCGGCCCGTCGAACGCGCAGTCGACCGCGTGGGCCGTCCAAGGACTGCTGGCGGCCGGCGCCGGCGGTGGGGGCTCGGTCACCAGGGCGCTCGGCTACCTCCGATCGCTGACCGCGCCCGATGGCCACATCCGCTACTCCCGCGGCGCCGACGAGACACCTGTCTGGGTCACCGCCGAGGCGCTCATGGCGCTCGCGCAGAAACCGCTTCCGCTCGCTCCTGTGGCGGCCGCTGGGCCGGCGGGGACGCCGACGCGCACTCGGGCGTCCGTGAGCGCACCGCGGAGCAACGCTGCCGCCCGCAAGGCGCGAGCCAGACCGCGGCCCCATCCTCAGAAAAAGCTTTCGCTGCGCCAGCTCGCGACCGATCTGGGGGCCGCCGACGCGCTGGCGCTGGCGCCCATCGGATAGGCAGCGTCGTTCGGTAGCCGATACGCTCTCGCGCCCATGCGGATCGGCGTTCCGAAGGAAACTGCCGAAGGCGAGCGACGTGTGGCGCTCGTCCCTGAGGTCGTTCGCAAGCTCTGCTCGCAGGGCGGGGAGGAGTCGCAGGCGGTCGAGGTCATGGTCGAGCGTGAGGCCGGCGCGGGAGCGCTGATCCCGGACGCCCAGTACGAGGAGGCGGGTGCGAAGCTCGTCGATGATCCGTGGGATGCGGACGTAGTCGTGAAGGTCGCGCCTCCTACCGGGGAGGAGCTTCAGCGGCTGGGGTCAGACACCGTGCTGATCGGGTTCCTGCAGCCTCTGACGAACGCCGACGGCGTCCGGGCGTTGGCGCAGTCGGGCGCCACCTCGTTCGCGCTCGAGTCCGTGCCCCGCATCAGCCGCGCGCAGTCGATGGATGCACTCTCCAGCCAGTCGAACGTGGGCGGTTACCGCGCCGCCCTGATCGGCGCACAGGAGCTGGGGCGCTTCTACCCGATGCTGATGACCGCCGCCGGCACGATCCGCCCGGCGACCGTGCTTGTACTGGGCGTCGGAGTGGCGGGGCTGCAGGCGATCGCGACCGCGCGCCGGCTAGGGGCTCAGGTCCAGGGTTTTGACGTTCGCCCGGAGGTCGCGGACCAGGTCCGCTCGCTGGGCGCCACGTGGCTCGAGTTGGGTCCCGAAGCCTCGGGCGAGGGCGGCTATGCGCGCCAGCTGACCGAGGACGAGCAGGCTGAGCAGCAGCGGGCGCTCCAGGAGGCGATCGGCAAGGTGGACGTGGTGATCACCACCGCGCTCGTCCCTGGGCGCCGCGCGCCGATCCTCGTCACCGCGGAGGCCGTAGAGGATATGAAGCCGGGGTCGGTGATCGTCGATCTGGCCGGAGAGGCGGGCGGTAACTGCGAGCTCTCGGAGCCAGGCCAGACGGTGATCAAGCACGACGTCAAGATCACGGCGCCGTTGAACGTGCCGTCGACGATGGCCGAGCATGCATCGCAGTTGTACGCCCGCAACATCGAGTCGGTGCTCGGGCTGATGATCGAAAACGGTGCGCTGAAGCTCGACTTCGACGACGAGATCATCGCCGGCGCCTGCCTGACGCGCGGCGGCGAGATCGTCAACGAGCGCGCGAAAGAAGCGGCGACCGCCGCGACTCCGCGATAGGGAGGCGCTCTCAGATGGACACACTGGTAATCGATATCGCCGTGCTCGTACTGGCTGGATTCGTCGGGTACACGGTGATCTCGAAGGTGCCCAACACGCTGCACACGCCGCTGATGTCGGGCACCAACGCGATTCACGGAATCGTCGTGCTCGGCGGCCTCCTGCTGATGTCTGAAGCGAGCGGCGCGCTCGAGAAAGTGCTGCTCGTGATCGCCGTCGCGTTCGGGACGATCAACGTGGTCGGCGGCTTCCTGGTGACCGACCGGATGCTCGACATGTTCAAGGCCAAGGATCCGCCGAAGGGAGACGAGTCTGCCTCCGAGGAGGAGACGCCGCGGTGATGGCCACGGTCTTCCTGCAGACGACCAACTTCATCGACGCCGCCTACATCGTTGCCTTCGGTCTGATGATCTACGGCATGACCGGCCTCACGGGGCCACGCACCGCCGTGCGCGGGAACCAGATCGCCGCCGTGGGCATGGCGATCGCGGTCATCGCGACGCTGCTACGCAAGCACGAGTTCCACGGCTCCGGCACGGTCTGGCTGATCATCGCCGGAGCGGCGATCGGCACCGCGATTGGGATTCCCGGCCGCCCGCAGGGTGCACATGACGGCGATGCCGCAGATGGTGGCGCTGTTCAACGGCGTCGGCGGCGGCGCGGTGGCGCTGATCGCGTGGGTCGAGTTTCGCCATCATTTCGGCGGCGGTTGGCCGCTGCGCTCGGAGATCTTCGAGCTGTTCGGCGCGATTGTGGGCTCGGTCTCGTTCTGGGGCTCGGCCATCGCCTTCGGCAAGCTGCAGGCCATCCTGCCCGGCCGCCCGATAAAGCTTCCCGGCATGAGCCAGGCGGTGCTCAACCTGGCGTTGTTTTGCGTCTGCCTGGCGAGCGCGATAGTGATCATGGCGGGCACCCACTCGCAGGCGCTGTTCATCCTGGGGATTCTCGTCGCCGCGGGGGCCCTGGGGACCATGATGGTGTTGCCGATCGGCGGGGCCGACATGCCCGTCGTGATCTCGCTGCTGAACGCGTTCACCGGCCTCTCCGCGGCGGCGACCGGCGTGGCGCTGTCGAATCCGGTGATGATCGTGGCGGGGATGATCGTCGGCGCTTCGGGCACCATCCTCACCAACCTGATGGCCAAAGCGATGAACCGCTCCGTGCCGGCGATCGTCGCCGGCGGGTTCGGCGGCGAGGTGGCGGCCCCTGCGGGAGGGGAAGGGGAGACGGGCGGCACCGTGCGCTCCACGTCCCCGGCCGACGTGGCGATCCAGCTCTCCTACGCCCGTCAGGTTGTTATCGCTCCCGGCTATGGAATGGCCGTGGCCCAGGCGCAGCATGCCGTGCGCGAGCTGGAAAAGGCGCTGGAGGCCAAGGGCGTGGAGGTCAAATATGCGATTCACCCCGTCGCCGGGCGGATGCCAGGACACATGAACGTGCTGCTGGCCGAGGCCGACGTGCCGTACGACCTGCTGCGGGAGATGGACGAGATCAACCCGGAGTTTCCGCGGACGGACGTGACGTTGGTGATCGGGGCGAACGACGTCACCAACCCCGCGGCGAAAAACGAGCCGGGCTCACCGATCTACGGCATGCCGATCCTCGAGGTCGATCAGTCGGGCGCCGTGATCGTGCTCAAGCGCTCGATGGCCTCAGGCTTCGCCGGAATCGACAACCCGCTGTTCTACGACCCCAAGACCTCGATGCTCTTCGGCGACGCCAAGTCGTCCGTCGGGGAGGTCACATCGGAGGTGCAGGCGCTGTGAGAGGACCCGCGCAGCGTGAGCGTGCGGCGCATGTTGGTTGTGGCGGACCGCGCTCGCACGATGTCCAGCGCTGGGGATAGAGTCGCATTGAACCGGATCGAGGAGCGACCATGGGCATAGACACCAACCGGCTGACCGCCATTCCCTTGTTCTCAGATCTCTCGTCGGAGGAGGCCAAGCGCTTGGCCGCGTTCGCCACCGAGACGAGCGCCGCCGAGGGCCAGATCCTGATGAAGCAGGGCGACTACTCAACCGAGCTGATCGCCATCGAGGAGGGCACCGCCGACGTCCTCAAGGACGGTGAGAAGGTGGCCTCGCTGAAGGAAGGGGATCTGATCGGGGAGATGGGGCTCCTGCAGCGCGAGCCGCGCAACGCCGACGTCATCGCCACCTCGCCGATGCGGCTGCTCAAGCTGACCCACTGGGAAATCCGGCGAATGTCCGAGGATACGCTGGACAAGATCAAGAAGATAGTCACGGATCGTCGCGAGGCTGGGGTCGCCGACCCGGCCAGCTAGGCGGGCCTCGAAGCTCCGAGACCGCGGGCGAATGCGGATCCTTCACCTCGGCTGAGGACCGCTCGCGGATACCCTGTTCGGGACATGATCGCCCCGGAGCGGGAACTGCGAATCAGGGGCGAGACGCTGCGGCTCGGCGGACGGCCGTGGCTGATGGGGGTCGTCAACGCCACGCCCGACTCGTTCTCGGATGCAGGTCTTCATCGCACGCTCGGCGATCGGGTTGCGCTGGCCCGCGAGCTGCTCTCGGCGGGCGCCGAGATCATCGACATCGGCGGAGAGTCAGGGGTCAGCAATCGCCCAACGGTCGGTGCGGAGGAGGAGACCGAGCGGGTCGTGCCGCTGATTGAGCGCGTGGCGGGCGAGCTCGGCGGCAGGGTGTCGGTCGACACCTATAAGCCCGCCGTGGCCCGTGCCGCGATCGCGGCCGGCGCCTCGATCGTCAACGATATAAGCGGGCTTCGCGATCCGGAGCTCGCCGAGGTGTGCGCCCAGACAGGAGCGGGCCTGATCATCATGCACACCCGCGCGGCCCCGAAGCACAAGCTGCTCGATCCCGCACTGGACGGTCACATGGTCGCCGATGTGGAACAGCGATTGCGCCACCAGATGGTCCTCGCCCTCGAGCGCGGCATGGAATTCGAACAGCTGATCCTTGACCCTGGGCCCGACTTCTCCAAGACGCCGTTTCAGACCGTCGCGGTGCTCCGAGCGTTGCCCGCCCTGCACGAGCTGGCCAGACCGCTGCTGCTGGCCGTCTCGCGCAAGGACTTCATCGGCGCGATCACCGGTCGACCGCCGCGCGCTCGCCTGGCCGGGACGCTCGCCGCCGTGGCCCATGGCGTGGCGGCGGGAGCGCACGTGCTGCGCGTGCATGACGTGGGGGAAGTGGCGGATTTCCTGGCGGTGCGGGCGGCGCTGGCGGGCGAGGCGGAGGTCGATCCGCGGCTGCGGATCGCCGACGAGATCCGCTGGGAACAGGGTTGAGCGCTGCCATCGCGGGGAACGGAAGGCTTTCGAGCCGATAGATTCAGGCGTGCAACCCATCGCCGGTCGCTGCGTCAACGCGGCCGGAGCTAACGGCAATAAGGAGGCACCATGTCCGTACTAGACCGCGCGGCGCTCGAGGACAGCCCGCTAGCAGATCTCCACGCGATCGCCTCGGAGCTCTCGATCGACGGCTTCCGGCGTCTGCGGCGCGAGCAGCTCATCGACGCCATCCTCGAGCGCCAGCAAGGGACGGGCGGTGAGCAGGCGGCTGCCGAGAGCGACGAAGAAGCCAGTGAGGAGTCTCGTCCTCGGCGAGGGAGGGGACGCCGCGGCAGCCGCGGCCGGGGCGAGGCGGAACCGGTCGAGGCAGCTTCCAGCGACGCCGATGCAGAGGCTGGACGAGCGCCGAGCGGCAGCGAAGCGAAGACCGACGAGTCGGCCGCAGAGACCCCCGGGCGAAAGCAGGAGGAGACCGTCGAGGGCGAGGTCGAGCTGCTGCCGAACGGGTCGGGCTTTTTGCGCGTGGATCCGCCGGAGCCATCGGACGCCGACCTTTACATCTCGGCCGCTCAAGTCAAGCGCTGCGAACTGATCTCGGGCGATCGCGTATCGGGACCGCGGCGCGCGCCGCGCAGGTCCGAGCGCTTCGCGTCACTCGTGAGGGTCGATTCGGTGAACGGACGCCCGGCGGAGGAGCTCAGCGATCGGGCTCGCTTCGATGATCTCCCCGCGGTGTTTCCCGATCAGCGGCTCGAACTGGGGGTCCGCGAGCCGGCGCTGGCCGCGATCGACGCCCTGGCGCCGATCGGCAGAGGATCGAGGGTGACGATCGCCGGTGGGCCACGCGCCGGCAAGACGTTGACCCTGCGCCGGATCGCGGGCGTCCTTGCCAGTGAGGCAGAGTTGCAGACGCTACTCGTCCTGACGGGCGTCCGGCCCGAGGAAGTTCAGGAGTGGACGCGGGGCTTCAAGGATCCGGCGCAGGCCGTTGGCCTTGCCGCGTCCGCGGACGTCCAAGACCAAGCCGTGTCGAGCGTGATCGACCAGGCAAGACGGCTCGCCGCGCGCGGCGCCGACGTCGTGGCGCTGATAGACACCCTCGACGGGCTCCATCCGCCGGAGGCACGGAGAGCGCTCGCCTCGGCCCGCAACATCGCCGAAGGCGGGTCGCTGACCGTGATCGCCACCGCCGCTCGGCCCTACGGAGGCGAGACGACCGTCATCGCGCTCGACGCCAAGCACTCGGGCGGTTCTGACCCGGCGCTCGACATACCTGCCACCGGGACCCTACGGGCCGAGCTCCTGGTCGGCGAGGAGGGTGCCGCGGCGATCTCACGGAGCCGGGAGCAGGCCGCGGGCTAGCGGCGAGCTGGTCCGGCCGGGCACGGCCGAGCTAGTACGCGGTGCAGCGAGAACGGTGGCGGGGGGAGGCCTTGTAGCGGCCGTCCTGACCCCTGCGCCACAGCAGGGCGTCGATCTGGGCAGCGTGGCTGTCAGGCCTGGCGGCGACCAGCAGCTCGACCGCATGGAGGGCGCAGGCCCTGATCTCGACCTCCTCCTGGGAGTCGTGTTCGATCAGCTCCCCGCGCTGGATCCGTTCCGCCGTCCGAGCGTCGAAGCGCAGGATGCCGTCCAGTCGCAGCACATGGGGCACGAGGTTGTCGGCGAACATCGTCAGCCGCTCCAGGTCCTCGAATCGACCGACCCCGGCCGAGGCGAGATCGGCCGCGGTGATCTGGGCGCGCTTTAGGAACGGAAGCTCGAGTTCTTCGTACGGCGAGCGGTCGGCGAATGATGCCCAGCCGCTCAGGCGCTCGACGAGCGCCACGACCGAGCCGCCCGCTTCGTCCACCAGCGCGCTGAAGCACCCGCGGTGGTGTGCATCGAGATGCCATCCCAGGTCGTTGAGCGACCGCGCGAACAGCAGCATCAGCTCGTGCTCGGGATCCTGTCCGAGCGCCGCCGCCACGTCTTGAGCCGTCAGCTGCGCGAGCTCCGCCGCCGGCCACGGTCCGCGCGCTCTAAACCGATCCCGGATGCCGTCCGCCACCGTGAAGTACCCGGAGCGCCCGGCGCGCTTGCGAAGGGTCGGAAACCATCCCGAGCCGAAGTTGATCGCATCCAGAGTGATCCAGAAGGCCGCGAGCTCCTCGCGCGTCCCTGACAGCAGATGTGCTTCGGCGTCGGGCGGGGCGTCGGCCCCTTCAAAGAGCGGCAGCGCGGCGGCGTAGCCGGCGATCGCCTCGTGCTCGATCGACACGTGCCGGGCGCGGGCAGCGACCTCCGCGCAGGCTCGTCTCAGCCGGCTCAGCACGTCCACCGCTCAAAGGATGACCGACCAGCGGCGTCGCTACCGTTGAAGCGCTGCGATGGCGGAGGCGACGAGCACGATTGAGCACTTGCTGGCGGGCCTGAACGGCCCGCAGCGGGAAGCCGTGACCTACGGCCAGGGGCCGCTGCTGATCCTGGCCGGAGCGGGATCGGGGAAGACCCGAGTCCTCACGCATCGGATCGCATACCTGCTGGCCTCGGGCGCGGCCCAGCCGAACGAGATCCTGGCGATCACGTTCACCAACAAGGCGGCAGGCGAGATGCGCGAGCGCGCCGCCTATCTCGTTGGTCGGCGAATCAGGGCCATGTGGGTCATGACCTTCCACGCCGCGTGCGCGCGCATGCTGCGGGCGCACGCGGACCGGCTGGGATACACGCGGCAGTTCTCGATCTACGACCAGGCCGACTCACGGCGGTTGATCAAGCGCTGCATAGACGAGCTGGGCTTCGATCCCAAGCGCTTTACGCCTGCCGCTGTCCAAGCGCAGATCTCCGATGCCAAGAACAGACTTCGCGACGCCGAGGACTACGGCCGGATGGTGGGCTCGTTCTTCGAGCAGACCGTGGCCGACGTCTATCGCCAGTACGAGCGCGAGCTTCACCGCATGAACGCGATGGACTTCGACGATCTGCTGGTGCGGTCGGTCAACGTCCTCGAGCTCTTCCAGGAGGTCCAGGACGCCTATTCCCAGAGCTTTCGCTACGTGCTGGTGGACGAGTACCAGGACACCAATCACGCCCAGTACCGGTGGCTTCAGCTGCTGACCAAGGAGCGGCGGAACCTGATGGTGGTTGGAGACGATGCGCAGTGCTTGATCGAGGGCACGCTTGTGACGATGGGGGACGGCAGCCTCCGGCCCATTGAGCAGGTTGCGGTCGGCGATCTGGTGCTATCTGGCTATGGGAGCGGGGACTTCCGACCGGCGCGGGTACTCCGCGTTCACTGCTCGGAGCGCTCGCAGGGGGTCGCGATTCGTCTGCGCTCCAGCCGCCTGCTGGTGAGCACTCCCGAGCACGTCCACTTCGCGGGCTGGGCTGGGTCGCGGTTGAGAAAACGTGACAAATCCCCCCGCCGGCGCGAGCCTTGGCCACATAAGCGTCGTGGGGACGCTTATGTGCGCAAAGCGGCGGGCGACCGGGGGACTTGTCACCTTATCCGAGCATCCGGGGCGCCAGAGGCTCTCGCTGAGGTCGAATTCTCGCTCTGCGGTGACGGAAGCGGCGTTCACAGGCTCGCGGGTGCGGCCGTGGCGGACCTGGAGGCGACCGAGCGCCTCGCTCGGCGCGTACCGATCACGCCGTTTGCCGATCTGGGGCGAGGCCAGCGGCTGCCGTTCGCGGCGGCCCGGGACGTCCGCGCGGGCATGCTCATGTTCGACGCCGATGGTGGCTACGACGTCGTCCAGTCCGTCGAGCACGTCGAGCTAGACCGTCCCGTCTACGACCTAGACGTCGAGCACACCCACAACTTCATCGCCAATGGGATCGTCACCCATAACTCGATCTACGGCTTTCGCGGCGCCGATATCACCAACATCCTCGACTTCGAGGACTATTACCCCGACGCCCACGTCGTGAAGCTCGAGCAGAACTATCGCTCGACGCAGAACATCCTCGACGCGGCGAACGCGGTGATCGCCAACAACCGCGGCCAGAAGGCGAAGTCCCTGTGGTCGGAGCTGGGAGCGGGCGACCCCATCCAGGTCCGCCAGCTGGACGACGAGCACGCCGAGGCACGGTTCGTGATGGGGGAGGTCGAGCGGTTGGTGGACGAAGGCAGCTCGCGCTCGGAGATCGCCGTCTTCTACCGCACAAACGCGCAGTCGCGCGTGTTGGAGGACACCCTGGTCCGAGCCGAGATCCCCTACCAGGTGATCGGCGGCACCAAGTTCTACGAGCGAGCCGAGATCAAGGACGCAGTGGCGTATCTGAATGTGCTGGTCAATCCCCAGGATGTGGGCGCCTTCACCAGGATCGTCAATTCCCCCAGACGGGGCATCGGCTCCACATCGATGAGCCGCGTGCTGTCGTTTGCCAACACAACCGGCATCGCGATCTGGGACGCCGCTTCTGAGCCCGAGCGGGTGCCCGACCTCGGCGCCGCGGCCATCAACGCGCTGCGCCGCTTCATGGGCGCCATGCACGTCCTGCGCGAGCGCTCGGAGAGCACGGGCTCGGTTGCCACCCTGCTGCAGGAACTGCTGCGCGAGACCGGCTACCTCGAGGCACTCGAGGCGGAGCGGACGATCGAGGCCCAGGGCCGGATCGAGAACCTGGAGGAGTTGGTCAACGTCGCCGCCGAGTACGACGAGGCGGCTGCGGCCGCGGGGCGCGACGATGCCGGCCTGGCGGAGTTCCTGCAGCAGATCCAGCTGCTCTCGGACGCGGACGAGCGCCGCGACGACGAGGGCTTGGTGACGCTGATGACGCTGCACAACGCAAAGGGGCTCGAGTACCCGACGGTGTTCATGATCGGGTGCGAGGAGGGGGTTTTTCCACACTCGCGGGCGCTCGATGAGGGCGGGTTGGAGGAGGAGCGCCGGCTGTGCTACGTGGGGATAACGCGGGCGCAGCGCGACCTCTATCTGATCAGCGCCCAGACCCGGAGCGTGTTCGGAACTCGCACCTACGGCATCCCCAGCCGCTTCATCTCGGAGATCCCCCCGGAGCTCACCGACCGTGACGAACGCGACGCGCCGGGAGCAGTTGCGGGGGCTCGGCCACGCGTCACGTCGTGGCCGGCCACCGGGGATGCTCCCCCTGCGGTCGCCTTCAGGATGGGCGACGACGTGGTCCATCCCTCGTTCGGCGAAGGGGTGGTCACCGGGCTGGAACCCGGCGGGATCGTGGTCATCCGCTTCGCGCGCGACCGCTCTGAGCGCAAGCTGGTGGCCGACCTGGCGCCGATCAGCAAGCGCTAGCCGCGGCAATGCCGCCGCCGGGTGATCCTCTAGCGTGCCTGGACGATGACCGCCAGCATCATCGACGGACGCGCGGCCGCGGCCCAGGTGCGGGCCGAAGTGGCGCTCGAGGCATCGGAGCTCTTCCAGCAGACCGGCCACCGGCCAGGACTGGCCACGATCCTGGTGGGCGATGATCCGGCCTCGGAGATCTACGTACAGAACAAGCGCCGGGTGTCGGCCGAGGCGGGTATCGCGGACTTCCACCACCATCTGGGCGCCGATGCGGGCCAGCAAGAGGTTGCGGCGCTGATCGAGGAGTCAAACCACAACCCCGAGGTGTCGGGGATATTGCTGCAGCTGCCGGTGCCGGAAAGCCTCGATGGTCAGGCGCTGACCGCGGCGATCTCACCTGACAAGGACGTCGACGGCCTGACTCCGATCAGCGCCGGTCGCCTGGCGCAGGGGACTCCGGGTCTTCGCCCCTGCACGCCGCTTGGGATCCTATGGCTCCTCGATCATCACGGCGTCACGCTGGAGGGGACGGAGGCCGTCGTCGTCGGTCGCTCCGACCTGGTGGGCAGGCCCGTGGCGGCCATGCTGGTCCATCGCAACGCAACGGTGACGATCTGCCACTCCCGGACCCGGGAGCTGGCGGAAGTCTGCTCGCGCGCCGACGTGCTTGTGGCGGCGGTCGGGCGACCCCGGCTGATCGGCCCCGCTCACGTCAAGCGGGGCGCGGTGGTGGTCGACGTCGGAATCAACCGCACCGAGGACGGTCTGGTCGGTGACGTCGACTTCGACCCCGTCGCCGAGCGGGCCAGCCTGATCACGCCGGTCCCAGGCGGCGTGGGTCCCATGACCCCGGCGATGCTGCTGCGTAATACGGTCCAGGCGGCGAGGCGACAGCTGGGATGAGTGCCGGGGACTACGATGGCGCCCGGACGGTGGCCGACGAGCGAACGCAAAGGAGGAGGACCGAGACCGTCTCGCGCGGGGAGTGGATCGTCGTCGTCCTGGCCGTGCTGCTGGCGCTCGATTTGCTGTTCCTGCCTTGGTTTTCGCTCACGATCACCGGCGGGGCCCAGACGGTCCCGATCAGCGATCCGGCGACGGGAGCCCCAGATGGCTGGCTGGGTGTGCTGGCCGTGCTCGCCGTGGTGGCTTTGCTGGCTGACGTCGGCGTCGAACAACTCTCACCCCAGACGCAGCTCCCGGCGATCGGCGACAGCCGAGCCCGCACGCGAATGGTCCTGGCGCTGATAGCGGCCGGACTGCTGGCTTTCAAGCTTCTGATCCACTTCGGGTCCGCGGGAGGCATTGGCTTCTGGGGCGCGCTTTTGCTGGCCGGTGGACTCGTGTACACCACGCGTCGTGTATGGCGGCTCGAGGCCGTCCGCCGTTGAGCGACTTTGAACCGCGACGCCTGCGCCTGGGGGAGGTGATCGCCGGCGGAAGCGCCGTGCTGCTGCTGATCTTCATGTTTGTCCTGAAGTGGTATGCGGTCAGCGCATCGCTCTCTCCGACGCTGGTCAATCTTGGACGGCCGGCGTCGTGGACCGGCTGGAGCGGGCTCAACCATCTGCGTTGGTTTCTGCTGCTGACAATCCTCGCGGCCCTGGCGCTTGCCTTCTTCCAGGCCTCTCAGCGGGCGCCGGCGATTCCGGTCACACTCAGCGTGGTCGTCACGGTGCTCGGGGCTCTGAGCGTCCTCGCTTTGATCTATCGCGTGTTGATCAACCCCCCGTCTGGCAGCGGCGTCGGTCAGCGGCCCGGGGCCTACCTCGGCCTGGCGGCCGCGATCGGAATCGTCTACGGGGGATACCGGTCGATGCGGGCGGAGACCGGCATCGATCCACAGGCTCTGGGGCAGATCGAGACCGTACGGATTGGGGACCCAGCCGGCTCCTAGAATGCGGCCGAGATGCTCGACCACGCTCAGGTTCTTCATGTCGCCGCGCTGGCCAAGCTCGAGCTGTCAGAACAGGAAGTCGAACGGATGGCGGGCGAGCTCTCCAACGTGCTCGACCACATCGAGAAGATCCGAGAGCTCGACCTCGAAGGGGTGCCGCCGACGGCGCACGTCGTTGACGCTGCCGGACCGCTACGCCCCGATCAGCCGGAGCCCTGCCTGACGGCGGAGCAAGCGCTCGCCAGCGCGCCGGAGCCGGTGGCCGGCGGCTTCGGCGTTCCGAGCCCGGGGCCGGCCGCTCCGTGAGCGAGCTGATAGAGCTGACGGCCGCAGAGGCGGCTGAGCGTGTGCGCGCCGGTCAGATAGATCCGGCCGAGTTGTTCGAGGCCTATAGACGGCGCGCGGCTGGCGACGAGCTGAACGCGTTCACCTGGGTGGCAGAAGGCCCGCCGAAGGCAGCGGGCGGCAAGGAGCGGTTGGGCGGGGTCCCGGTGGCAATAAAGGATTTGTTCTGCACCGCAGGGGTCCCCAGCCAGGCAGGGTCCAAGATCCTCGAGGGCTACCGGCCGCCCTACAGCGCCACCGTCGTCCAGCGGCTGTCTGAGGCCGGCGCCCCGCTGCTCGGCAAGACCAACCAGGACGAGTTCGCGATGGGGTCCTCGAACGAGAACTCGGGCTTCGGACCCGTGCTCAACCCCTGGGACCGCACGCGCGTGCCCGGGGGATCCTCGGGCGGCAGTGCCGCGGCGGTGGCGGCGGGGCTCGCGCCGTGGGCGATCGGCACCGACACCGGTGGATCAATCCGCCAGCCCGCGGCGCTGTGCGGCATTGTCGGGATGAAGCCCACCTACGGCGCCTGCTCGCGCTACGGGATGATCGCCTTCGCCTCCTCGCTCGACCAGGCGGGGCCGCTGGCCCGAAACGTAACCGACGCCGCGTTGCTGCTCTCGCAGATGGTGGGACACGACCCGCGCGACTCGACCTCGCTGCCGTTTCCCGGCGAGCTGGGGCTGCCCCGGCGCCAGGACCTCCAGGGAATCCGTCTCGGCGTGCCGGAGGAGCTGACCGGGCCCGAGGGGGGCGTCGAGCCCGGGGTCCGCGAGCACTTCGACGAGACGCTGAAGCTCGCCGAGGAGCTTGGGGCCTCGATCGATGCCTGCCGCCTGGAGCACGCGCCGCACGCGCTCTCGGCCTACTACCTGATCGCACCCGCCGAGGCCTCGGCGAACCTGGCGCGCTTCGATGGCGTGCGCTACGGGCTGCGCGTCGACGGCGACGCCGACCTTGACTCGATGTACCGGCGCACGCGTGCCGCGGGGTTCGGACCCGAGGTCAAGCGGCGGATCATGCTGGGCACCTATGCGCTCTCGAGCGGCTACTACGACGCCTACTACGGCACGGCGCAGAAGGTGCGCACCAAGATCTCCGAGGACTTCCGCGCCGCGTTCGAGCGTTTCGACTTCATCGTCACCCCCACCAGCCCGTGGACGGCGTTCGAGCTCGGATCCAAGACCTCCGATCCATTGGCCATGTACCTCAACGACTTCTGCACGGTGCCGATGCCGCTGGCCGGGATCCCCGCGATCTCGATTCCCGCTGGATTGAGCGACGGGCTGCCGGTCGGATTCCAGCTCGCCGGTCCGGCCTTCTCCGAGAGCCGCCTGCTCGACGCCGCCTTCGCCCTGGAGTGCGCGATCGGATTCGACGGGAGTCCGGCCCGTGGCTGACTACGAGCCGGTCATCGGGCTCGAGATCCACGTCCAGCTCCAGACGCGGACGAAGATGTTCTGCGGCTGCGAGCTGTCCTTCGGCGCGCCACCCAACTCTCACACCTGTCCCGTCTGCCTAGGGCTACCGGGGGCGCTGCCCGTGACCAACGAGCAGGCGGTCCGCTTCGCCACGATGATCGGCTTGGCGTTCGGGTCCCAGATCGCGCGGCGCTCGCAGTTTCACCGCAAGAACTACTTCTATCCCGACAGCCCCAAGGGCTACCAGATCTCGCAATACGATCAGCCACTGTGCCGCGGTGGCCGGCTCGGCGACGTGCGCATCCACCGCATCCACCTGGAGGAGGATGCGGCCAAGCTCGAGCACACCTCGGCCAGCGGGCGGATCCACGGCGCCGAGCGCAGCGTCGTTGACTTCAATCGCTGCGGCACCCCGCTCGTGGAGCTCGTCACGGAGCCCGACCTGCGCTCGCCCGAGCAGGCACGCGAGTGGCTGACGCTGCTGCGCGCGACGCTCAAGGCGCTTGGGGTCTCCGATGTGGACATGTCGCAAGGCTCGCTCCGGGTCGACGCCAACGTATCGATCCGCCCCGTCGGCAGCGAGGAGCTGGGCACCAAGACCGAGCTCAAGAACATGAACTCGTTCCGTTTCATGGAGCGCGGTCTGCGCGCGGAGATAGAGCGTCAGATCGGACTGGTGCGATCGGGCGCGCCCGTGGTGCTCCAGACGCTGCATTTCGATCCAGTCTCAGGGCACCTCACCCCGCTCAGGTCAAAGGAGGAAGCCCACGACTACCGCTATTTCCCCGAACCTGACCTCATGCCCCTGGAGGTGAGCGACGAGCTGTTGGCCTCCGCGCAGGCGACGCTCCCGGAGCTTCCCGCGGAGCGAGCGGCCCGCTTCGAGAGCGCCTTCGGACTGAGCGCCGACCGGGCTCGGCAGCTCGCCTTCCGGACCGAGCTCGGCGATTACTTCGAACGCGCGCTGGCCGCCGCGTCGGACGGCGGCACCGATCAGCCGGCCGACGTGAACGGCGGTCGCGTTCCCAGCCCTGTGGAGCTCGCCAACTGGATTCCGCAGCTCATCGAGCGGATCGGCTCAGACGCCGACCCCGCCGACTCGCGAGTCTCACCTCAGACGCTCGCGACGCTGGCCACGATGGTCCACGCCAAGGAGGTCAGCCGGGATGCTGCTCGCCAGGTGCTGAGTCGGCTGGTCGAGCAGGGGGGCGACCCGCGGGCGGTCGTCGAGGAGGCCGGACTGGGCGCCATGGGCGCCGACGGCGGCGAGCTGGAGACCCTGGCGGCCGAAGCGATCGCCGCCGATCCCTCCGCAGCGGAGCAGGTGCGGGCCGGGAACGCCAAGGCGCTCGGGCCGCTCGTCGGCTACGTGATGCGCCAAACCGGCGGGCGGGCCGACGGGGGAGCGGTCAGGCGGCTGATTCTGCAGCAGCTGGGGGAGGGGTAGCGGCCCGCGGCTCGGGAAGGGGAGCGGTCCCACGAGGCCCGTTTGGAATGCAAACGGCCGGCCGCCCGTGGGGGCGACCGGCCGTCTCAAGCCGCGAAACGCGTCAGTTGATTAGTTCAGCCCGCGCGAGGCCCGCCGGACGACCAAGCCCGTGCCCAGCAGCGCGGCGCCGCCGACCACCAGCAGTCCGAGATCCAAGCCGGTGAACGGGAGGCTGCTCGAGCTCGTGCCCGTGGTCGTATTCGAAGCGGCGTTGACCGCGTTCGATGGGCTCGATGTGCTCGACGGACCCTGGTTCTGGTTCAAATCCGAGACGTTGCAGACCTTCTGGCTGTAGCCCTGGCACGTCGCGTTTGTTTGGGCCAGAGCCGTGCTCGGAACGAGCAAAGCCAAGCCCACGATTATCGTCGCAATACGCTTCATCCATCCTGCCTTTAAGTTTGAATCCCGCCCCCACGATGTTAAGGGTCGCGGCTTATGTACACGTTCCCCACCCGAAAGGTACACGAAACCTGCAGGAAACGCAATCGACTACCGAAAAACGGTCAATTCAACGACTAGGGCGTTTTGTCCAAGAATTGTGATGCATTCGCAGCTTTTCCGATGCTGTTCAGTGCCGCACGACCAGCATCCCGAGGGCAGCGTCCGGGGTCAGCGGTCGCCTTGAGTACACCCGCGCCAAGGCGTCCACGACCGCCGGTTGCTGAGAGTTGATCGAGTCGGCGACGGCGAAGTCGTGATGGGCGTCCCGGCGGTCGCCGAGCGCGGAGGCCGCCAGCCCCCTGCCCAGCCAGGCGAACCAATCGCCCCGCTCGCGCGAGGTGGCCTGCTCGAAGCGCCGCTCGGCCACCGCGAATCGGTTGCTCTCCAGGGCGATAGCACCCGCCAGACGGCCCGGATCCGGGCTGAGTGGGTTGAGGTCGGCCGCCAGGCTAAGGTCGTGAAGCGCCGCCTGGGGATGGCGCGCGCCGGCGTCGAACCCTTTCGATAGCTCGCGCACAGATAGGTACGGAAACGCCAGCACGACCAGCGCCGCGCAGAACGCCAGTGCCAGGACCGCCCAGGAGGCAATCCGTGGCATCGCGCGAGCCGCGGTGGGCGAGCGCTGCGCGGCGTCGGCCGGCCGCGGCGGGCCCAGGGCCGCCGCCATTCCCAGAAAACCCATCGCGGGCCCGCTGAGCGCCGGCACCTCCCAGAACCAGTCGATCGAGCCGTGGATCAGCCATACCGCGAGCGGCAAGAGCGCGACCCCGGCTACCCCCCGGGCCAGCGCGGCTCCTCGACGTCTGGACCGGATGGCCGCTACAAGGGCCGCGATGACGAACGTCAGGAACAGGGCGAAGCCCACCGCGCCGGTGCTGGCCAGCAGCCGCAGCTCGAGGCTGTGCGTCCACTGTGGCTCCTCACCTGTGCGACGCCGCGTGATGTAGTAGTCGGCGAAGTTGTCCTGGCCCAGTCCTCCGACGGGATGGGCCGCGAACGCATCGAGCGCCACCCGCCAGAAGTCGTACCGGCCGCTGCCCACGTCGGTGAAGTGCGAGCCCGTGCTGCTTGCCTGTGGATGAGCGAAGCCGTGCCACTGGCGGGAGACGAAGCGGAACGGATGACCGTGGGTCGCGGCCAGGCCGCCGCCGATGGCCACGGCCATCGCGATCACCGCCACGGCGCTTCCCAGCGCACGACGCCGGCCGGGTGCCAGCCGGCGCGGCGCGAGGCGACGGTCTCCCATCGCCACAAGCGTGCCGGCGGCGAACATCGCCGCACACAGGATCAGCGAGATCGCTCCCGCCTTGGCGGCGGCGTGATTCATTCCGGCATTGCCCGAGCTGTGATAGACGTGCAGGAGCTCTCGCAACGGCACGAGCACGGCCAGGACCGGAAGCACGGCCGCGGCGGCCACCCGCAGGCGGTCAGCGACCAACACGATCGCCACCAGGGCAACGAGTGGCAATGTGAACAGCCAGCCCCGGCTCTGAACGATCAGCGCCAGCTGAAGCGAAGCGCAGGCGAATGCGATCAACAGCCCCCGGAGCAAGGAGGGGAGCTCCCGCCTCGCGGCCAGAGCCGTTGCCGTCAGGGCTTCGATCGTGAACAGGGCCGCGGTCGAGTTGAAGTATCCGGTGGGGGCCGCCAGCCGCCCATCGATCACGAGCGCCTGGACGTGATCGGCGGAGGCCAGTCGCACTAGCAGTACGACGGCGACGATTCCGATGGCCACCACGAACGTCACTAGCGCCAGCAGCGCGGTCTCCGCCGTCCACGGCAGAAAGGCCATGAGCATGAAGAGGAGCAGGTACAGCAGTGCGCGGTTCGAGCCCTCCAGCGCGTCTCCCGGAGACTGGGCCCAGGCAATCGAGATGTACGACCAGGCGACGTAGGCCGCAAAGGCGACGGCCGCTATGACGGCAGCGCGACTGGGCCTAAAGCGGCGGCCGACCGCCAGTGCGCTCCAGGCCGCAAGCAAGAGCGCCAGCAGTGCCCCCCAGTACCACGTGTCTTCGTCGTAGCCACCGTCGTGGACTGCCCACACGACCATCAAGCCCACGAGGACCAAGCCGGGAACCACCGCCACAAGGCTCGCCGCGGTGCCGGAAGGCAAGCTGTCGGCCACCCGGCCGGGAGCCCAGCCCAGCCGGCCGCGAGTCCGTGGCCGCCGAAGCAGGAAACCGGTCACGGGTTAGCGGTCAAGCGGGGGGAGCGATGTTGGCTCACTGGGCGCAGCTCGGCTGGGCGCGGATTAGCGCGTGCGCGTCGACTTCGACGGTCAGTCAATCACGACGATCTGTGCCCGTAGGCTATGCGCGACGCGGCGCGTCGGGGCTGTGGCGCAACTCTCCGAGAACTTCGCCCAGGGTCATCGCCAGGATGCGAAGGTCGAGCCGAAGAGACCAGTTCCGGATGTAGTAGTTGTCCCACTCGACGCGGTCGGCGATCGAGGTCTGCCCGCGCAGGCCGTTGACCTGGGCCCAGCCGGTGATTCCGGACTTGACCCGGTGGCGGTCGTCGTAGCGCTGGACCTCGACGGTAAAGCGCTGCACGAACTCGGGCCGCTCCGGGCGCGGACCGACGATGCTCATCTCGCCGCGGAGCACGTTGATGAACTGAGGAAGCTCGTCGAGCGAGAGGTCGCGCAGAAAGGCGCCCACTCGCGTTCGGCGATCCCGGCCCTCGATGCCGCCTGGTGCGCATCCCTCGGGAGGGGTGAAGTTAGGGCTGGTTTCGGGCACCAGCATCGTGCGGAACTTGAGCAGGTCGAATTCCCGGCCGTCACGACCGACACGCCCCTGCCTGAAGAGGACAGGACCGGGCGAGCTCAGCCGTACCGCCAGAGCGATCAGCAGCATCAACGGCGCGAGTGCGATCAGCGCCAAGGCGGCGAACGTGCGGTCAAAGGCATGCTTGATGGCGAACTGCCACCCGTGAGGGTTGACGTCGCGCAGCGCCACGAGCGGCAAACCACCCACGTGATCGAGCGTTGCGTGCTCGCTGATCGCCTCGTAGAGGCGGGGGACCATCGAGACCTCCAGTCCCAGCCGGCGGCACTCCCGGGCTCGCTCGATCAGCTCGCGATCGGGAATCGAGGAGAAGGCCAGGATCACGTGTCGGGCGCCCGTGGCTCGCACGGCCTCGGCCAGCTCGTCAGGGCCGCCGAGGATCGGAAGCGATGGTGCGCCGGGTCCCTCAAGGTGCGCGCGGTCCTCGGCGTCCAGGAACCCGACCGGCCTCAGCCCGTACCCCGTCTCGCCGGTGAGGCGCCTGACGAGGCGTTCACCGACGACGCCGGCCCCCACGATCAGGGTGGGCTTGGCGAAGCGCTCGAGCTTCACGGCCTGACGGCGGAGCGACACGAGCATCGTCCGGGCCAGCGTCAGGTAGACGCCGGCGAACAGCCAAAGTCGAACGGCAAGCGCGACCGGGTGCTCGCCGCGGAAGAACGCGTCGAGGGCGATCGTCAGCATGGCCGCCAGCGATACGACACCCAGCACGTGCGCGGCAGTATCGAGCCGCGAGGCCAGCAATCGCTCGTCTGGGCTTCGCCGCGCATAGAGAATTGCCAGCACCAGCAGGGGAAACAGCGCGACCAGCGCGGAGCTCACCGCCAGCTGATGGACAGGCGAAGCGAACAGCGCCGCCGCCGCGGCCAGATACAGCACGACCGTGTCCACCACCAGGCGGGCGCGGGTCCAGGTGTGCGCCTCGAGCAACCACAGCGCGACGCGGGTGAACGCGTGGCGGCCTCGGCTTCCCGCAGAGAACGGGAGCGCCGTCGTTGCGGCATGGCTTGCGGTAGGCGGTGGTGTCATCGTTTCTTGGCCCTGCATCCAAGAGGCCCCCACGGCACTGGGTCCGTGGAGACGACACCCGCCTTTGCGTCCAGTTCGGTGGTTCTGTCAACCGATCCGACGCGGTGCGCCCCTGGGGCCCACGGTGTTAGATCATAACACAGCTTCGGGCCAGAAAGTTGTGCATTTAGTGCGGCCAGATCGAATTGGCGCGAGCTTTTATGAGGTTTGATGCCTCTGATCCGCTCAGGAACACGGTTGGTCCAGCGACGACCGCGCGGATAGATTTATGGGGACGCGGCGCCAAAGGGGGTTTCGACTTCCGCGTTGCGCCCTGAAGGCGAGGGCGTAGCATTGCGTCGACCCATCGCCGTCAGGAGGTTTGCATGTCCAGGCTGATCCGGATGGACCAACGCGGCCATACCACGCTCGCCGAGTGGACGGCCGGTGACGCCCCCGCGGTCGAGGCGGCGGTGGCGGCGTTTCGCGCCGAGCTCGATGATGGCTACTACGCCGTTGTCTCCCGGGGAGAGGGCCATGCCGAGCACGTGCGCGAGCTGCCGCTCGACGCGCCGGTCGTGATCCTGCGGCGCCCGATCGCGGGGGGTTGAGACGGACGCCGCTGCAGCAGTTGGGGGTGAGCGCGCCGAGACGCTTCCCGAGCTGGAGCGCGTCTACTGGCGCCCCCGTGTCACCGAGCAGTCTCTGGTCCGTACCGGACAACTGTGGACCGCTACCACCGTCGTCCACTCGGTGCCGTATCTCATCATCGCGGCGCTGCTGCTCGCGCTCAAGCCGCTGACCGCTCCCGTGGCCGCGATCGCGCTGGTGATTGCCTGGGCGGTGCCCGAGCTGTACGCCGCTCGGGGCGCCAACGTGCTCCGCCCGCGGGCTTCCAGCGCACACAGCGCCGAGCAGGTAGCGCTCGGGCTGCTCGGCGACCTCCTCGACCACGCCGGGCGCGAACTGCACGCCCGAACGGGGATTGCGCTCGAGCGCGGCGGCTTCGGCGCCTGGCTGATCGGTGAAGCGGGCGCCGTGCTCGTGAGGCCGAAAGCGCGTCGGGTGTACTGCTATTGCGTGAAGGCCACCGATTCCGAGCTGCCGGCGGCGGATCGCACGGCACACCTGCTGCTGGCTCTGCGCGCCGACGAGGCGGGCTTTGCGACGGTCGCCAACCTCGCGTTCTGCGGGGCGCGTTGGCGGCTGCGGCGTCGCCTGGGCGGCCCTACCCGGCAAGCGCTCGACGCCGCGCGTGCCGCGGTGCGGGACACCTAGATCCATCGGCCCACGACTGGCGCCAGAAACCCTGCGGCCCCGGGTCCAGGCGCATGGCATAGTACGGCGATGCAATACGGCGGATTCGGCTACGCCGGGGACGGATCCAGGGGCGCTGCGCAGGAGCAGAGCCTGGTCCGCTACTACCGCGTTTTGCGCGAGCGCTTTTGGCTCGTGCTGCTGTGCGCCGTGCTCGGGCTTGCCGGGGCCGCCATCTACGTGAAGGCCGCGCCCCGAACGTATCAGGCGACGGCCGAGATGACGGTCCAAGCTGCCGCCCCCACCACCGGGGTGCTGTCGTCGCTGCCGGTCCTGCACCAGACGGGCGACCCAACCGAAGACGTGCTCACCGGCGCGAGCCTCGTGACCACGTCTGGAGTCGCGGACGCAGTGTCCGCGGCGCTCGCCAAGCAAGGCGTCAAGGTCTCTCCCGGCGCGGCGCTCGGCGCGATCAGCGCGAGCCCGATCGGGCAGGCGGGGCTGGTCGCCGTACAGGCAAGCGCATCCTCGCCCCATCGGGCCAAGCAGCTGGCCGATGAATTCGTGACCCAGACGATCGCCACCACGACGGCGACCATGCATGCGGCGATCAGCTCCGAGCTGCCCACCTTGCAGGCTCAGCTGGCCGGCGTCCCAGCCGCACAGCGCTTTGGGCCCGGAAGCCTCGGCGAGCAGCTCGACCAGCTCGAGCAGCTCCAGCACCAGAACAACCCCACGCTTGGCACCGCGGCTACGGCGCCGCTGCCGATAAGCCCATCCTCGCCTAAGACCAAGCTGACGCTGCTTGCCGGGCTGCTCGGCGGGATCCTGGTGGGAGTCGCCGCCGCGTTCATGCTCCACGCGCTCGACCCGCGCCTGCGCAACGAGGAGCAGGTGCGGAAACTGCTCGATCTACCGATTCTGACCCGCATCCCCCGCGAGCGCTATCGCGGACGCACGCTGCCGCTGCTGCCCTCGGACATGTCGCTCGCCGCCCAGGAGGGCTTTCGCACGCTGCGAGTGGCGCTGACTGCCAGGGGACAGGACAGTGGCTCGTGCCTGGTCACCGGATCCTCGCCGGCCGAAGGAAAGTCGACCACGGCGATCAGTCTGGCTCTGGCGCTCGCTCACGGCGGGAATCGCACGATCTTGATCGAAGCTGACGTCCGCAAACCGTCGTTTGCCAAGACGTTCGGTCTAGAGAACTTCTATGGCGTAGAGGATGTCCTGATCGGCAAGGTTGAGCTGGCGCAAGCGCTCGAGTCCGTCCGCATCGAGAACACGTCGATCCGCGTGCTGGCTGCCCACCAATCGGGCATGAAGCTCGCCGACCGGATGTCGTTTGCTGTGGTGCGCAAGCTGCTCGACGATGCCAAGGCGCAGGCCGACTACGTCGTGATCGACTCGCCGCCACTCACGGAGGTGATCGACGCGTTGCCCTTCGCGAAGGTCGCCGACGAGGTGCTTATCGTGGCCCGGCTCGACTACTCGAGGATCGGCAGGCTGCAAGCATTGGATGAGCTCCTGGCTCAGCATGGCGCCACTGCCGCGGGCATGGTGTTGGTTGGCGGCACGAAGCGTCAGCACTACTACTACGCGGAGTCGGATTTGGACGAGGCGGGCGAGAAGCCGGAGCGAGTTGGGATCCGCCGAGAGCGCTTGATCCGGCACGCCGAGCGTCCCCGCACATGACTGGCGTAGCGGCTCGCCTTCCAAACATCGATCGCGTGTGGGCCCTGGCCTTGGGCATCGTCTGCCTGGGGATCGGTCTGCTAGCGGGCGTCAAGCCCGAATACGGTCTGCTGGCCGCAGGCGGAGTGGTTTTCGCCGGGGTGGTCTTCTGGAGCCTGACGGCGGGCTTCGTGCTCTTCACCGCGCTGTCGTTCCTGGACGTCCTCTCCAGCAGCGGCTCGTTCAGCGGTACGAAGGTGATCGGTCTGGTGCTGTTCGTCTCGTGGCTGGCGCGGATCTCCGTCCGGCGGGGCTCCGATCTTGCGTCGTTCCTCTCGGAGAACACGACGCTCGTGGTCGGGCTCCTGGCGTTGCTTTGCTGGTGCTTGCTCAGTTTCGCCTGGGCGCAGAGTCCCAGCGCGGCGCTTAGCGGGACGGGGCGGTACGCGCTCAACATGTTGCTGCTGCCGATCGCGTTTTCGGCAGTGAGCGAGCGACGGCACGTCGTCTGGGTGATTGCCGCGTTCGTCATCGGCGCGGTCGTCTCAAGTGCCTACGGTTTGATCTACCCCGTCAGCCAGACCAATACGGATTACGGCAGGCTCACCGGGTTGAACGGCGACGCCAACGGCGAAGCGACGGTGCTGGCAGCGGCGATCCCGATGCTGATCAGCCTCGTCGGCGTGTTCCGCCAATCGGCAAGGCTCAAGCTTGTGGGGCTTGTAGCGCTCTTGATCCTGTTCATAGGCCTCGTACAGACGCTATCGCGCGAGGGATTGCTATCGCTCGCGGCCGTGCTGGTCGGCGCCGTCATCTTCGGCGGGCGCTGGCGGCGGCAAGCGGCGACACTGCTGGTTATCGGCGTCGCGGCGACCGTCGGCTACTTCACAGTGATCGCTCCGCTATCCGCCCGGCAGCGCGTCACGACCGCCGACACGTCGGGGCGCTCGAGCATCTGGACGGTCGCCTGGCGCGTCGCCGAGGCACACCCGGTGCTCGGAGTCGGAAACGACAACTTCCAGCTGGTCGAGCATCAATACATCAATCAACCCGGCACGATCACAGCCGCGATCTACATCATCGATCAGCCGAAGCTGGCGCACAACACCTTCCTGGAGCAACTTGCGGACCTCGGTGTTCCCGGACTGCTGGCGCTGCTGTGGGTGCTGGCTGCCGCGGTCGCGTCGGCGATTCGGGCAGCGCGGATCTTCGAACGGTTGAACGATGTCCAGATGGAGCTGATGACACGCGGGGTCCTGCTCGGTCTGATCGCCGTCCTGACCTCCGCTTTCTTCGTCTCCGCCCAGTACGCGAAGTACATGTGGCTGTTGCTCGCGCTCTGTCCAGTCATGCTGGCGCAAGCGCGGCGGGCGGCGTCACGAGCGGGCTTGGGCCAGCGTTCGGCATCGCCTGCGGCCTAGCCGGGCGTTTGGAGCCACCGTGCACCGAGCGCACATATGCGCCTAGCTGTCTTCGCTGATTACCCCTATCGGATTGAGGACGGCGTCATCTACGCGGAGCTTCCGTTCGCGCGCTTCATCGAAGGCCTGGTGCCGCACTGCGAGCGCCTTGTAGTCACCGGCCGCTTGGACTCCTCTCCCGGTCGCTACCCCTTCCGGTTGGACGCCGTTTCGTTTGTCCCGCTGCCGCATTATTCAAGCGGAGCCAGGTTCGGCAGCGTGATCCGAGCGGTTCCGGCGGGCGCTCGACGCTTCTGGCGGCTGCTGCGCGACGTGGACACGGTGTGGATCGACGGCCCGAGCCCGCCGCAGGCGTTGATCTTCGCGCTGCTGGCGATCGTCCGCGGCCGGCGACTGGTGCTCAGCGTCCGCCAGGATCTACCCGCTCACATGCGCCACCGACACCCTGACAAGCCTGCCATCCGCCTGGCCGCGCTCGGGCTGGAGCTTTGCTTTCGGGCACTCGCCCGCTTTGTCCCGGTCCTCGTCGTAGGGCCCGATCTGGCCCGCCGGTACCGCCATGCGGCGGCGCTTCACGTCACATACGTCTCATTGATCCGGGAAAACGAGCTTCTCCCGGCCAGAGGGGATACCCGGGACTATGAAGGCCCGGAGCTGCGATTGCTGAGCGTCGGGCGACTGGATCCCGAGAAGAATCCCCTACTGCTCGCAGACATATTGGCGCACGCGCTGCGACGCGATCCGCGCTGGCGGCTGGACGTCTGCGGCGAAGGGACGCTCGAAATGGCGCTCAAGCGTCGCTTGGAGGATCTCGGGCTGGCCGAAAAGGCGACGCTGCACGGCTTCGTGCCGGTCGACGGCGGACTCCTCGGTATGTACCGTGAAAATCACGCGCTGTTGCACGTCTCGCGCACGGAAGGCGTACCGCAGGTGCTGCTTGAGGCCTTCGCCTCCCGGCTGCCCGTCGTGGCGACCGCCGTCGGTGGCGTGGAGGAGGTCGTTCGCGGGCGTGGCGTCCTGATTCCACCGGACGACGCATCGGCGGCGGCGGACGCCCTGGTCCAGCTGGTCTCGCAGCCACGGCTCAGAGGCGAAATGGTGGAGCGGGGATATGAGGCGGCGCGGGAACACACACTTGAGCAGGAGTGCGCCCGCGTAGCGGCGTTCCTGGAGGGGCGGTGAGAGACCGGCCCCTCTTCAGTGTGCTGGTAACGGCCTACAACCGACCGCTGCAGGCCGCGCGCTGCGTCCGCAGCTGCATGGCCCAGACGTTCGACGACTTCGAGATCGTCGTCGTCGACGATGCTTCCACCGATACGACGGTCGCTTCGCTCCAAGCGCTCCACGATCCCCGGTTACGGCTCGTACGGCACGATCGCAACCGGGGGATCTCGCCCGCGCGGGCCACTGCGGTGGAGCACGCCCGTGGCGAATGGTTCGTAATCGTGGATTCGGATTGGGAGCTGCTCCCGCACACGCTTGCCCGGCTGCGTGAGTTGATCGAGCACCGGCCCGAAGGCGTATTGATCATCCGAAGTCGTCTGCGTTGGGATAACGGCAGCGTCGATCCGGCGATCATGCCCGCCTCGCAGGTGACGGGTTATCGCGAGCGGCTCCTGTGGCTCGAGGCGGTGATCAGCGCCGGTGTGGGTTCGGATGCCGGCCACTGCGTTCATCGCTCGGTGTTGGAGGGGGCGAATTTCTTCGCCGACCGACGAGGCGCAATGGAAGGGCTTTGGGAGCTCGACGCTGCCCGCCGCGCGCCCAGCCTCTGGGTCAGCGACATCCTCGGAGTCGAGCACGCCGACGCTGAGAACAGCTATACCCGCGAGGCCGGGAGCCGGCTCCTAGCTTCGCTACGGCTAGAGGCGCCGGACATGCTGTGGATGTTCGAGACGATGATCGAAAGGCACGGTTCGGAGTTGGCTCGTCTTGCGCCCACCTGCCGGCGGGGGCTAGATCAGGGCGCGGCGCTGCAGGCGTTCATGATCGCCGACCGGCGCACGGGCATACGTCATACGAAGGCCGCCATCCGCCAGGGCGCGGGGGACCCCCGAACATGGGGAAACCTGGTTCTCGGCTTGCTGGGTCCGCGCGCCCTCGCCTACGCGAAGCTGATCGCTCGCCGTGCGCGGGCCGCACGGCGTCGAATCGGATGAGCTTCTGGTGATCGGCCCCCCGGGAGACGAGGCCGTATCGACGGAGATCGCCGAGCAACAGCTGGCGGACCCGGGCGCAGTACGCAACACGCTTCTGCAACTGGTAACTCAGGCTGCGACCACTTTGTTCACGGCGGGCCTGACGCTGTACCTCGTCCGGGCCCTCGGGGCGTCGTCCTACGGCCTGTACGCGCTGGCATTGGGCGTTGGTGGACTGCTGCTGTTCCCCGCCGGCTTCGGACTGCCGATGTCAGTTGGACGGTTCCTCGCCGATCATCGCGGAGACCTGGGCCACGTTCGGGCCATCCTCAGGCTGGGGTTGAGACTCCAGGTGCCGGCCGCGGTGGCTGTCGGAATAGGGCTGTTCGCGGCCTCGGGAGCGATCGCCGACGCCTACGGGAACCACCACCTCGGCTGGCCACTGAGGTGGATGGCGCTGGCCATGATCGGGCAGGCACTGTTCGCGTTCCTGGCCGCGGTTGTCCAGTCCGTCAGGCGCGTCTCAATCGGGCTGTGGATGGTGTTGATCGAAAGCACGGCCGAGACCTTCACGGCGATCGCGCTCGTGGCGGCCGGGGCGGGCGCAGCCGGCGCGCTGCTGGGAAAGGCGATTGGGTACTTCGTCGCGGTCGTCGGGGCCTTCTACCTGATCGTCCGTCTGCTCGGCGGCCTCGGGGAACGAGGGCCAAGACCCGAGCGGGTCGGGCTGCGCCAGGTCACCACGTACGCCGGGGCGCTGTTCATCGTCGACATGTCCTGGTCGGCGATCATTCAGATCGACATCCTCCTCGTGGGGGCGCTACTGACCTCGCAGGCGGTCGGCAGTCTTGGCGCGGTTAACAAGATCCTCACCGTCCTGGGCTATCTGGGGATCGCGGTTTCCGGCGGTGTTGCCCCGAGGCTCTCGCTTGGCGGCGGCACGCCGGACGTCCGGGCGTTCAACGACGGCATCCGCTATCTGATCCTTGTCCAGGGAGTGATCATCGCGCCGCTGGTGGTGTGGTACAGGCCGGTGACCGAGCTACTCTTGGGATCCGGCTATCCGCACTCAGCTGAGCTCTTGCGAGTGCTGACGATCCAGGCGTTTGTGTCGGCACCGGCGGCCCTGATCTCGCTCGCCGTGAGCTATCTCGGAGAAGCCCGGCGGCGGGTCCCGATCATGCTCGCGAATCTCGTCCTGGGGGTGGTCCTGACTTACGTCCTGCTGCGCACAATCGGGCTGGTCGGAGCGGCGGTCGCCGATGATGCCGTGCAGGTTGTGTACGTCGGAGCGCACCTATGGATCTGCAGCAAGCTGATCTCGGTCGACGGGCGGCGGCTGGCATCGTCCCTGCTGCGAACGCTGGCGGCGGCTGGGGTGATGGCGCTTGTGATGCTCGCCATCGGCACCAATCACCTATCGGCGCTCCAGTGGATTTTCGGCGTCGGCGCGGGCGTCGGGGCCTATGCCGCGGTGCTTCTCCTCACAGGCGAGCTGTCGCTTCAGGAGCTGAGAAGCATTCTGAGAAGGTTGCGACCTTCGAGCTTGATCGATGCACGTAATCCAAGCCGCTGACTACGGCGGGCCGTACGCCGGCTCATTCGTCCCCATGCTGACCTCCGTCGCCCGGGAGGCCGCCCGCCGCGGCGCTCACAACACAGTCATGCTCTCCGAAGTCGCGCTCGAGCGTGGGTGGCTCTCTGACCTTGATGGCCTGGCAGATGTTCGCTTCATCCGGGGCGGAGAGTCGAGGGCAGCCAGCGTACGGCCAACGATGAGCGCTCTTCGATCAGCGCTACGCGACCTCGCCGGCCCGGCGGTGATCCATACGCACTTCAGCACGTTCGACATCCCGGCTGCACTGATGCGCGCACGACGTCGGCGCCTGGCGGTGTTCTGGCACGAGCACGGCCCGGTGCGCTCGGACCGCCGTACGCGGCTTCGGAACTCCCTACGGTTGGCAGCGCTCGGACCGCTCGTGAACGCGATCCTGTGCGTCAGCCCCGAGCTTCGCGATGAGCTGCGTGCCCGCCATGCGCCCGAAGCGCGCGCTCCGCTACTTCCCCAATGCGGTCGACACCGGCAAGTTCTCGCCGATTGGCGAGGAAGAGCGCCGCGAAGCCCGTCGGTCGCTGGAGCTCGCTGAGAGGGCTCAGGTTCTCCTCCACTTCGGGTGGAGCTGGCACCGAAAGGGAGGGGATCTGATGGTTGCGGCCACCGAGCTGCTCGGCGACCAGGCGGAGCTCGTGGCCCTCTCCGTACTTGGCGCCGACCCCGGGGCACACCCTCGCGTCGTTGACGCCACGCGCTTGAGGTTTCTGCCTCCGACCAATGACGTCAGGCGCCTCTATGCCGCCGCGGACGCGTTCGTGAGCTGCAGCCGTGCCGAGGGGGCGCCGCTGGCGGTGCTCGAGGCGCTGGCCTGCGGGCTGCCGGTGGTGGCAACCGACCTGCCCGCCCAGCGGCAGATCCTGGCCGGACTGCCCGGCGGAGTCACCGTGACAGCGCAAGCAGAGCCGATCGCAGACGGCATTCGCCAAGTCCTGGCGATGAATGACGGCCAGCGCCTCGAGCATCGCCGGCTCGCGGTCGACCGCATCCGCTCGTCGTTCGCGCTCGACGCTTGGGCCCGACAGGTCGTGGACCTCTACGAGCAGACGATCAGGAGCTGAGCAGCAGGAGCTCGGCGAGTCGATGGGCGGCTCCGCCAGCTGCTACGGCGCGACGGTCGTGCCCGGCGCCAAGCCGCCGTTGGCTGTGTTCGCCAGATTGGCGGTTGCATTTTCATAGACGGCGATCGAGCGGACGTCGAATGACCTGGTGCCCGAAGTAAAGGGACAGTCGGCCCCCGTGCCACAGCCGAGGTAGTTGACGTTGCGCATCGCGTATTCGGTTATCAGCCCGGCCATGTTCGGAGCAGGACTGATCGGTCCGATCGTCGTGCAACTACCGGCGATACATCCCGACGGCGTCGGGCTAGACCCCGTGTTCGGAACGTAATCCCATTTCTGCATATAACCATCGATGTATTCGGACATCATTGTCCCGCCGCTCGTAGGGAAGAGATAGGTGGTGTACGTGTGGTACGCCTGCGAAGGATCGAACGGAGTTGGCTGCGCGTGCTTGCACAAGGACTCGTCGCCCGCAGCCGCCTGAGGAGTTGTCTGGCTCGGATCGGTTATCCCGATCCATCCGTTGCCGCTGGTCGCTTGACACCAGCTGCCGCCCCTGCCGGCCCCGCTCCCGTACGCCTCAAACATATCCAGCTCATATGCAGACGAAGACGGGTGGGCGCTATACATCCAGAAATTGTTGTCCGCCTCCCCCGAGTTGAGCGGAAACTTGGCGACGATCTGGAAGGCCCAGTATTGCCCGTGTCCCGGCTGGACGTTGAAGAGCCGGTAGCCAGCTGGAGCGTCGCCGCCCGTCACGATCGCGCCGCAGGAATAGGGCTCCCAGGCCACGCCGGTATTGCCGGAGTACGCACAGTTCAGATGCAGGCCGTTGCCGTCGACCGAAACCTGAGAGCAGCTGTAGCGCTCAAGCTCGCCACCGGATCCAGCCTGCGCGTTGGAGGGCGGCGTGTTGTTGCAGTCGCCGGCTGACGAGCTCGGCCAATAGGTATTGTCCTGCCCGGCGCCAGAGCCGGGCTGGGACCCAAAGGCGTCTCCGTATGCCACTTGCCAGCCGCCGGGTGGGGTTGGGGGGCCAAGGGGACTAGATCCAATCGACGCTCCGGAGAGGGCCGGAGATCGAGGCGGCGGGGGTGGTGTTGGCTTGACTTCGAGCTGGATCGTCTTGCGCGTCATCACGAGGGACCGGCTGTGGTGTCTGGTCGTGCCACCTACCCGCTTGGCGTGGCTCCGTCCGGTGGACGGCTTGCTACCCAAGACGGCGCCCGTCAACTGGAGGATGTAGGAGCCGGGGGGAGTTGATCCGTGGACCGATATCGTCATTAGAGATGACCCGCCGGGCCTCACGGACGCCGGCCTGAGCTGGGCGCTCGCCCCTCGTGGTAGTCCAGTGACGCGGAAAAAGAGCCTGAGATGCGTCCGATTGTGGATCGTGAACCGGTGCGAGGACGAGGCGGATGTTCCACTGACTGCCGAGACGGTCGCCCGAGCGGGGCGGATCGACAACCCGCTTCGGTCAGCGCTCGGTTTGCGGGCGTGGTGGCTGTGACCCGACGCGGTCCCAGACCAGGCCAGAAGTGCGGCCGCCACGACCACTGCGATCGATCGAACCATGGCCCGCTGATTGCAACGGCACAGCTTCGCCCCGTTTTCGAGCGCGAACTAATGCGGAGCTTCGAGCGGCTAATCAGCGCGTTCTTGCAACGGCGGGGGATCCGCGGTCGCCCGCTTGCGTGCCGGTGACCAGCTCCTCGTAGAGGGCCACGAACCTTTCCGCGACCGCGGAGATCGCGAAGTCGGCGGTCAGCTTTGCGGCCGCCGCAAGTTGTGCTCGCCGCTCGGGATCCGAGAGCAGGTCGACGATCGCCTCGGCGAGCGCCGCCGGATCGCGAGGCGGAACCAGTACGCCGGTCCTACCGTCCTCGACGACCTCAGGCACTCCGCCGACCGCCGTTGCGACGAGAGCCGTGCCGGCGGACCGGCATTCAGAGACGAACAGAGGCATCCCTTCCCAGTCAGATGAGAGCACGCCGACGTCGAGTGCCCGCAGGATCGAGTCGACGTCCCCGCGAAAGCCGAGGAAATGCACGCTGTCCTCGATCGCCAGTTCGGCGGCCTTGCGCTCGAGGCGCTCCCGGCACGGTCCCCGACCAGCGATCACGAGGTGGACGTTGCCCAAGCGCTCGAGGACGCGTGCGTGCGCCTCCAACAACACCTCCAACGCCTTTTCCACCCGCAGGATGGCCGCCGTGCCGATCATCGGCACCTCGCCCGAGAGTCCGAGCTCGGATCGGATGTCCGTCGCGGAGATCTCCGGCGAGGGAATGTGGGCAGTGGGCAAGACCACGATCTTTTCGGCGGGAATCCCCTCGAGCGCCACCATCCGGTCGCGATTGGCCTCAGAGACAGCCACCAGTCGGGTCGCGGCCCGACCGATCACGTGTCGGTCGATGAGGATCCGGGCCGCGTTTCCGGAATAGGACCAGTTGTGCTCGTGCGCGATGATGACCGGCACGCCGCAGGCTCTGCCGATGATCGAGCCCCACACGTTGGAGCCGAACATGTGCGAGTGCAAGATGTCAAACCGCTGGCCGCGTAACAGCCGGATGAGCGCGCCGAACCGATGAACGTCCCACTTGGCGCGGCGGCCGAGGTTGACATGCCTCACGCCGGCCTGCTCGAATGCGGCCTCGGCCACGGTTTCCGCCGTTCGCGTCGAGCACACCCAGACCTCGAAGCGGTCCTGCGGGAGATGAGTCGCCAGACCCACCGCGAAGCGCTCGGCTCCCCCGCCGCCGAGAACCTGGTCGATCAGATACAGAATCCGAAGGCGCCTCACTGGAGCGTCCGCCAGTCGGCCCACCGCTCTCGGACACGCTCATAGGTGCTGGGGCTGAGTCGCTTCGGCAAGTTCTTCGCCTGCCACGCCAGCCACATTGTTGAGCGCGCCACGATGTCCCCACGCGCGTAGCCGGCCGCGCGCGCCGGCGCGGTACGGGCCCAGATCGTGTATCTGCCACGGACCTCGAGTCCCTCGCGCCGGCGCGGCGAGCTCGCTGGGTTGGATGTCCACAGCAGGCTGTAGCCCGCGCGGGCCGCCTCACCGAAGACGGCGTCCGAGACGAATCCGCCTGGGACCGCGGCCGTGGCCGGCGGCTCGCCCAGGATCTCCGCGAGCGCCTCGCGACTGGCTCGCCACTCACGAGCGAGCTCCGTCGCACTCAGCGCGCCCATGTACGCCGGGTGGGACTCCGAATGACTCCCCACCTCGTGGCCACGCCGCACGAGCTCGCGCACGCCGTCCCGGTCCAGGAACCCATCGCTGCCGATGCGGCCCGTCGTGACAAAGAAATGGCCCCGCCACCCTCGCCGCTCGAGGAGTTCCGCGATGAGTAGCGCCGAGGAACCTCCGTCATCGAAGGTCAGCGCCAGATCAGGACGATCCGCCAGCAATCCCACGCTGAGCCCGGCGGCGGTGAATGCGTCGAGGTGTTGGCTGAAGCGCTCGGGGTGGAGCTTGTATCGGGCGGCGGTGGCACCCGCGAACCCCGACTGTTCCGCCCTGTCGCGCGGAACGACGTCGTGGTAGATCAGGGCTACGGTCATGCAGTGGGCGCTACGGCTTCGGCCACAGGCGGGTGCTGCGCAATCGCCGCATTGTCGTGTTCACCTTTGCCCTGAATCGCCAGCTTCCATCGCCGTGGTAGATGCCAACCCGGGGCCAGCGGAGCGGCCCCTCCAGGGCCAGACCGCTCGAAAGTCGGGCGGCCGCCCGGTATCCGGCCCTGTCTGCAGCGTTAGCGACGCGCTCGTTTACGTCGCCGTAGGGGTAAGCGATGGCGGTGCAGGCGACCCCGAGGTGCCGCTCGCACTCCAGTCGCGAGTTCTCGAGCTCCGAGTGAACCGCTGCGTCGTCGAGCCCCGTGAGCATCGGGTGGGTACATGTGTGGGAGCCGATTTCCCAGCCGGAGTCGCTCAACCGGCGCAGATCGTCCCAGCGCATGCCCTGGAGCTCGGCGGCGGACGGCGTCTTTAGCCAGTGGTCGATTCCCGGCCAACACAGCGGCTGATGTTCGGACATGAACGCCGTCGGCACGAACACCGTGGCCGGGATGCCGAGGCGGCGAAGTATCGGCTCTGCCTGTGTCAGCACCGACAAGAGACCGTCGTCGAACGTGATCGCGAGGGTGCGGGGATAGGGCCCCCTCAGCACGGCGTCGGTGAAGGTGGTGGCACGCCAGCCACGCGCCACCAGCTCGCTCAGCTGAGCTTCGAGCGCGCTCGGCGTAACCGACAGCGGTGCTTCCCAACTCGGGCTGACGGCGTGGTAGCAGAGAACGAGGATGTCGGTCACGATCTTGCTCCGTCCGGCCGCGCGATCCAGCACTTCGATCGCGATCGGCGCAACCCAAGTGGGCTTACTATTACATCCAGGCGCAGGACAGGAAGCCTCAGGCAGGGGTCCAGAAGCTACAGGCGGGCTATCCAATGCAAGGTTCCGATGGGAAAAGCAACGGCCGCGGCATCGAGTGCTCGGTGTTGGTGCCTGTGCTGAACGAGGAGCGCTACATCGCTCAGTCTGTCCGCGCGATGCAGGCGCAAAGGTTCCCCGGCCAGGTCGAGTTCCTGTTTGCCGACGGCCGCTCTAGCGACCGCACGCGGTCGATCCTGGATGACCTGGCGCGTGAGGATTCGCGGATTCGGATCCTGGATAACCCGCGCGGCAGCACCGCGAGCGGTCTCAACGTCGCGCTCGCCCACGCGCGCGGCCGCTGGGTGGCGCGGATGGATGCCCATACGGAGTACGCCGCCGACTACCTGGCTCAAGGCGTCCGCCGACTTGCGCAAGGGGATACCAGTTGGGTCAGCGGCCCGGCGGTCCCGACCGGAGACGGTCTCGTCTCGCGTGCCGTATCGCTCGCGCTCAGCACCTGGCTCGGTCGGGCCGGTTCGCGCAAGTGGTCATTCGCTGCGGACGGCGACGGCGGCGAGACCGAACTCGACGCCGGCGTGTTTGCGGGTGTCTGGGAGCGCCGCAGGCTGCTCGAGCTCCGCGGTTGGGACGAGCGATGGTTGAAGAACGAGGATTCAGAGCTGGCAGGCAGGTTCCTGGCACGGGGGGACCGGCTCCTTTGCATCCCGGCCATGGCGGCTCGCTACACGCCGCGGGACTCTATCTCTGCGCTGTGGAGGCAGTACTTCGTATACGGCGAGTACCGGGCGAAGACGGCGGCCAGGCACCCGGAGACGATGCGGCGCTCGCATCTTCTGGCGCCGGCGTTCGCCATCGCCTGCGCAGCTGCGGTGTCTGGCCCGGCGGGGATGCGCAGGCTCGCCCGCGCCGGCTTGGCGCTCTACGCGACAGTCGTTGCCGGCGCCGCGGTCGACGTGGCCAGGCGCGCCGACGACGTCCGCGAGACGCTGCTGGTGCCGCTCGCGCTGGCGGTGATGCACTTGGCATGGGGGGCGGGCACGGTCCGTGGCGCGGTCCGGCACGGACCACCGCTGGTGGCGATCGCCGGCGCGCTGGGCCTCGGCGGTCTCGTGCCGCGCTCCGCGGCTCGCGGGCAGGGTGTATTTGCCCCCTCGCTCCGCGTACAGGAGGAGGACGCTGCGTGAACCGGCGGCCACCGGCAATCGTTTTGGGTGGAGGCGTCACAGCGTTGTCGCTGGCCCGGAGCCTGGCGGCCGCCGGGGTCGTGGTCGACGTCCTCGACGTTCCTCGCTCACCGGCGCGTTTCTCGCGTTCGGTCAGGCGATTCGTCGACGCGGGCGGGGAGCAGCCCCAACGGACGATGCTCGACCACCTGCGACGCGACCGCTCGGGGGCCGTCCTACTGGCCGGCAGCGACGAGGGGATCGAGCTCATTGCCCGCCACCGGGCCGAGCTGGAGGACCTCGGGCATCGGCCTGTGGAAGGCGACGATCACGCGCTGATGAGGATGCTCGACAAGTCACAGACCTACGAGCTCGCGCGCGAGCATGGGATCGCCGCCCCCCGCGTGTTCACGCTCCGGAGTGACGAGGAGCTCGAGCACGCGATCGCCCACATCCAGTTTCCGTGCGTGGCGAAGCCCGTGCTCTCGCACGTGTTCGCCCGCAGGACCGGCTCGGGGTCCAAAGTGGAGCTGATCGAAACCCCCGCCAAGCTGCGAGAGCGCGTGAGTGCCCTGCGCGGACAGGGAGTCGAGATGCTCGTCACGGAGGTGATCATCGGCGCCTCCGACGAGTTCGTCTCCTACTACGGCTACCTCGAGCCCGATGGGAGCTCGCAGCTCACGTTCACCAAACGTAAGCTCCGGCAGCAACCGCCCGGGTTCGGGATCGGCACGTACCATGAGACGACCCGTGATCCGGAGGTCGCTGCGGCGGGGTTGGACTTCCTCAGGGCGGCCGGGGTGCGCGGGCTGGGCAACGTGGAGTTCAAGCGAGACTCACGGGGCGGAGAGCTGAAGCTGATCGAGTGCAACGTCCGCTTCACGATGTCCAACGAGCTGATCCGGGCTGCGGGAATCGACTTGGCGCTGTTCTGCTACTGCCGCACCGTCGGCCTACAGCCGCCATCCGTCGACACGTACACGGTGGGGATGACGCTGTGGGATCCGCTGAAAGACGCCCGTGCGTTCCTGTCCTACCGGCGCCTGGGCGAGCTCACAACGACCGGCTGGGTGGCGAGCGTCGCGCGTCCGCAGCGGTTCCCGACCTTTCAGCCGAGCGATCCGCTCCCTGCGATCGCACGGGCCAGCATGATGATTGGCAAGGCGGGCGAGTATCGGCGCGCCGGTCAGCTGATGTCGACCGGCCGCGCGGCGGTCGCGCCTCGGCGCGACGCCGGCGAAGCGACCCGCCTGTGCCGCAGCGTCCCCTCGAAATCGATCGAGTGGCTCGCGGCCCACGGCAGGCGGGGACGGGCCGTCGCGGCGCGCGCGGATCTGGTGCGCGCCACCGGGCTGGGGCCAGTCTGGCGCCGGGTCCGCGCGGAGGGCCAGTTCGCTTCCCTGGGAGACACTGCTCGCGATTCCCTCTACGAGCAGATCTGGACCGAGGCTGCCGAAGCGAGCGTGGCCGAAATCGTCCAGCTTGCGCCCGGCCTGTTCGAACTCACGCGGGATGGTTCCAGGACCAGGGTTTACCACCAGACGGTCGAAATCGACGATCCGGTCACCCTGCACATGGCGCTCGATAAGACGCTCGTGCACCGGCTGATGGTCGAGGAGGGGCTCCCGTCGCCCGACCGCGCCGAGTGGACTGTCGACGATCCCAAGCCGGCGCTCGCGTTCCTCGAGCACGCCGGTGGCCCATGCGTCATCAAGCCCGCCGCCGAAACAGGGGGCGGGCACGGCGTCACGCCCGGAATCGAGTCCACAGCGGAGCTGATGCGCGCGCGGATCCATGCCGGCACCGGCGGCGAGCGCCTGCTGATTGAGCGCCAGGCCCCGGGTGACGTCTACAGGCTGCTGTTCCTCGACGGGGAGCTGCTCGACGTGGTCAGGAGCGTCCCCTCGGCCGTCGTGGGAGACGGACATGCGACGCTGGAGGAGCTGATCGCTCGGGAGAACCGGCGTCGGGCGGCCGCGCAGGGGGCCGCGGGCCTGTCACTGCTCGGCATGAACCTCGACACGGTGCTCACACTGCAACGTGCCGGCTTGACGCTCTCGTCGGTGCTTCCTGCTGGAAGGCGCCTGCGGATCCGCGAGGCCACCAACAACAATGCAGCCGAGGACAACATGACCTGGCGCGGCGAGGTCGCGGCGGAGGTCATCGCCTCCGCGCGGGCGGCTGCAGCGGTTGTCGGCCTCCGGCTGGCGGGAATCGACATCGTCGCTCCGACGATCACCGTCCCGCTTCAGCGCAGCGGCGGCGTCATCACCGAGGTCAACGGGACGCCCGGGCTGCACCACCATTACCTGGTGGCCAATCCGAATCGGGCCACGCGCGTCGCGATCCCGATTCTCGAGCGGCTGCTATCCGAGCGGGTCGAGAGCCAGGTCGGCCCCCGCCTAGCGGCTTCAGCCCGTCCGCGCGGATAAGCCGGCGTCGAACGCCTCGAGCACGGCGCTCGCATCTTCGGGACGCTCGGCGCCGAATCCGTCAGCCAGGCCCAGGTCCGCCAGGCTGCGAAGCGTGCGGACGCCGGCCTCGGCCAGCCCCGGCTCCAGTCCCGCCTGGCGGATCACCTCGCCAGTGGCGGCAAGCTCGTCCGCGCGGCGTCCGGCATGGATCGCAAGGCTCCTGAGGACCCGGTCGGCCAGGTCAGGGAACGGGACCTGTTCCCCCGGACCGCCGATGCTGGTGGTCACGAACTCGAGTACCCCATAGCGCTTGGCGGTCACCAGCGTCTCGACAATCAGCGCGTCGCGACCCTTCAAGTAGATGCCGCGGATCAGTTTCACGAGCGCCGCCTGGCCAGCAGGGGCGTCGATCGCCCGCACATTCAGCCCAGCCGGCGTCACGAGCTCCCGGAATGCGTCAGCCCCCGGGCCGCTGGCGAGGATTGGCACGGCGGGCCCGCTGGTGATTACGGTGCCCAACACCGCCGCGTCTACATACAACCCACCCGCCGCGGCTACCAGGTGCGCAGCGCGCGATTTCCGCTCTGGCGCGGCGGAGGCAAAATCGACGTACAGCGTGCGCGGCGCGAGCAGCGACTGGCATCTGTCGACGACTTCCTCCATCGCGGAGACGGGTACGGTGGAAAGCACCGCGTCCACGCCCGCCAACGCGTCCTCCAGCCGCTCGTAGCGGTGTGTGCCCGCGCGCTCCAGGCGCTCACTCCGAGGCGACCCGGGTGGGGGCGTGTGGCGGAGATAGGCGCGCAGCTCGTGACACCCGGAGTCGGCCAGCCCCTCGGCCAGGCAGCTTCCGAGCTCGCCATAGCCGACGAACGCGAACGTGGCCACGGCCCGGACTCAGGCGGTCGGAAGCGGCTCTTGCACGCTGAGGCCGTGAGACTCGAGCGCGGCGTCAACCCAGTCGTTGGTGAAATCTCCGCGCGCCACTGCCGCCACGTAATCCTTCTCCCGGCTGGCGGCGGTCGTCAGCCGGGCCAGCAGCTCATCGGCGATCTCACGCGGTACAGCAACGACCCCGGTCGCGTCGCCGATGATCACGTCGCCGGGATTCACGACCACGCCGCCCGCAGAGACCGGGTAGTTGATCTCACCCGGACCGCGGTGGAGCGGGCCGACGGGAGTGGTTCCGCGCGCGAACACGGGGAAGTCGCCGAGCGCGCGGATCCCCGGCAGGTCGCGGATCAGCCCGTCGACGATGAAGCCGGCGATTCCGCGGTGTCGGGCCTTGGTCGACACGAGGTCGCCGAGGGCAGCGCTGGCGCGCGAGCCGCTCGTGTTGACCACGATCACATCTCCGGGCTGCGCGATATCGAGCGCCTTGTGAACCATCAAGTTGTCCCCCGGATAGACCTTGACGGTGCACGCGGGTCCGACGAGCGGCAGGCGGTCGTCGGTTAGGTTGCGGATCGTCGGCTCGAGCGCGTACAAGCGGTTCATCAAGTCTGAGATCTGCGGGGTGTCGAAGCTTCCCAGGGCCTGCACCGTCTCAGGGCTGGGACGCTCCACTTCGGTCCGGATCCGGAAGCCGGGCCCGGGGTGCATGACGGCTGTTTGCGGTTTGCTGACCATCTGTGAAACGATATCGAGCGGGGTGCGGATTTTCGACTTCGACATCGAAGCCGCTCGGGCGCAGTACGAGCGGGAAGGCTGGGTGCACATCAGCAATGGGATGCACCCCGAGTTCCTGGCGGACCTCCGCAAATCGGTGCCCCAGTATCTCGACACGAGCAAGCTCGACGCGTTCGCGATCAAGGGGAAGAAGGAACAGGCGCTGTACACGTTCAGCGAGGACGCGGACTTTCCGAACGAGCTGTTCGATGTCGTGTCGGCCGTATGCGGGCTGAACCGAGCGACGATGACACTCTCCGAGCGTCACATCCAGGCCTACGACGAGAATGCGAAGCCCGAGCCACGGCCCCATAAGGACCGCTTCCCGTCGCAGGTGTCGGTGGGGTTCTCCGTGGAGATCCCCGAGGAGTCCCGGCTGGTCCTGTACCCGTACGACCACCGCGAGCTGAACCCCTTCAACGCGGCCGCGGCACTCGTGCGCAGCCTGCAACCCGACGAACTGCCGGAAGTCGTTCTGCGCAACGCGCGCGAGGTGGAGCTAGCGGATCGGCCGGGAGACGTGGTGATGTTCCCTGGCTCCACTACCTGGCACCTACGACGCCGGTCGGCGGGCGCCGTCAATCTGTACGTGAAGATGAACGACTTCGACTGCGATCCGCTCGGCGAAGATCCGTCGACGGCCAGTCGGCGCGAGCACACCCTGGCGATGCTTCAGAACGGCGACGGCAGATCGCTCCAGGGGGAGCCGGTCAAGCTCTCCCGGCGCTTCGACTCCGTCGGCCGGCGAATGATGCGCGGCGATTGGGGGGAGGTCCTGGAGGCGTGCCTCTACGGCGAGGCGGCGTTCGGAATCACCGAGCTCCAGCTGGAGATGTTGACTGCGGCCTCGGAGGCCGCGCCGCTCAGGGCGCTGGTTGAGCGCGCGTCGGGAAACGGGCGCAGCGCCGAGGAGGCAGGGCGAGCCGCGATGCTGCTGCTCGAGCATGGCGCGCTCGATTTCCTCTAGCTACGCCTTGTGGGCTGACAGACGGCCACGGCCCTGCGGCGCACGCGGCTTAGGGAAGTCTGTACCTGGGGCCAATGCGGTCTTTAGCGTTCGCCACGATGATGCCGCCCATGAGCTTTCCTTTGACCTTGAAAAAAGTGGTGCTGGTGGAGGAGCGCCGCGAACCTTCCGCCGAGCAGGCCCCGACGCCGCGTAGGCGCTTCCGGCTCGCGAGGCTGAGGCTCGATGACCGGTCCGACGATCCAGCCGCTCGCTTCGAGCACCTAAGGCGCGCCTACGATTGAGGCTCGCCTGTAGCCGGGCGCTCCGGCGAGCGCTACGCTTGGCCCCATGAGCACTCAAATCGAGCAGCAACGGCACCACACGCCGGTATTGCGCAAGGCAGCGGCCGGCGTGGTTCTGGTGGTGGCGGCGGCGATCGCGCTTAAGCTCGCCATCGGCTTCGTGATCGCGATCTTTTGGACGGTCGTAGTCATCGCGGTTGTCCTCGCCGTGCTGTGGGCGGCGAAGACGCTCGTCTGGTGACCTCCTAGCCCATGGCGGGCATGGGCTACGTGGTGATCTGCCTCTGCTTCGGCCTTGCCGGAGGAGTCGTCGGACGAATCAAGGGCAGCTCGTTCTGGCTCTGGTTCTTGATCTCTGGGCTGATTCCAGTATTTGGCCTGCTGACAGCGGTCTTCTATCGGTGGGAGGACCGGGAGCTGCGCCGGCTGTGCCCTCGCTGTGGTCGCGTGGTGAAGCTGTACGACGCGCTGTGCACCCGCTGCGGGGAGGAGCTCGAGTTCCCGGACCGGGCGATCGCTTCCGAGGCGTCGATGCGGGAGCGCGCCGCGTAGGCAGATGCACAGCTTCGGGTGGGGGAAGTGGCTGGCCCCGGTGCTCGCCGTGGCGGTGTTCATCGGCGGGTGCTCGTCGTCGTCTGACGCTGCACGCCCGAAGCGGAGCGATTCCCCTCCGTGGCTGGGTCTGAACTACAACGACGATCCGGGAGCGGGTGCGATCGAAATGTTCGCCGCCCACGGAATCGTCTATGACCGGGAGGGCGGCGTCGGGGCCAGCGCCGGCCACACCCCACAGAACTCGGCCAAGTTTGCGCACGGCCTACGGACCGCGATCCGTGCCGGCATGGTTCCGGACATCGAGGTCGACCCGGGGCCGAACACGACGGCCAGGGTGTGCAACGGCAACTCGAATGGGAGCAACATTTGCCTGCCCACACGTCCGAGCGATGTCCGGGCATTCGTAAGCGGGTTTGTGCGCACGGCCAGCTCGGTGCTGCGCACCTATCCGGGCAGGCAGGTGCTGTTCGAGCCGATCGACGAGCCGTGGAACTTCGCCCAGCAGGGCGGTCAACAAGTCCCGAGCGGCCGCGTCGCGGCAGCGCAGTACGCCGTGATCCTGGCCCAGCTGCTGCCGGCGGCCAGCGCTGCGGGCATCCCGCTGACGGATGTCTACATCCCTGCCACGGGCCGGCTCACCGACGGCAGCTCGTGGATCGCTGACCTCTATGCCGCACAGCCCTGCTTGGGGTCGAGTCAGAGCCCCTGCGCCCCGGGCGCTCCGCTGACGCCGATCGAGGGATGGAATATCCATCCCTACGGTCTGCCGGGAATGTCGTCCGAGGGGATCGACTCGCTTCCTCCGCTTCGAAACGAGATGCGCTCCGGGCAGAACAACATCGTGGCCTCGGAGATCGGATTCTGCGACAGGGAGGACGACAGCGGCAACACCTGCGCAGACAACATCCCGGATATCGCCGGTACAAGCGCACAGGCTGTGGGGTGGCTGACCACGTCGCTCAGGACCGCAGCGCGGATGCATCGAGCGGGCTGGCTGAAGGCAGTGATCTTCTGGGCCCGTGACTATCCCTGGGACGTCAAGAATCGGTTGTCATCGGGCTGGTCCATGCAGACTCCCAGCGGGAGCCTGACCGTCGAGGGACAGGCGCTGATGGCTTTCGCCGCGCGCGCCGGGTAGCGCTGGTCGAAGCCTGGCGAGTGCCTGCGGCGCGGCTGTACACTCGTTCGGCATCCGCCGTGTCGGCGGACAGTCGCCCCTACCAGCAGCGAGAGGAGGTTTGCTCCGATGCGCGCAGTCGACGCCCTCATGGAATGCCTCAAAGCCGAAGGTGTCGAGGTCGTATTCGGACTGCCCGGCGGCGCGAACCTCCCAACCTACGACGCGTTCTACGACGCCGGTATCCGGCACATCCTCGTCCGTCACGAGGCCGGTGGCGGACACGCCGCCGAGGGCTACGCCAAGGCCACGGGCAAAGTCGGAGTGGCGATCGGTACGAGCGGCCCTGGGGCCACCAACCTGGTGACCCCGATCTGCGACGCGATGATGGACTCCGTTCCGGTCGTCTTTTTGACCGGACAGGTGCGCACCGAGCTGCTCGGAACAGACGGCTTCCAGGAGGCAGACACGATCGGCATCACGATGCCAATCGTCAAGCACAGCTTTCTGATCCAGCACCCGCTGGAGATCCCGCGTTCCCTGCATGAGGCCTTTCACATCGCCCGCACCGGACGCCCTGGGCCGGTGGTCGTCGATATCCCCCAGGACCTGAGCCGGGCCGACATTCCCTATGAGCCCGTCTCCGACCTGCACCTGCCCGGTTACCAGCCGACGGTGGAGGGGAATCAGAAGCAGATCCGGCTGGCCGCCAAGGCGCTTGCCAACGCAAGGCGACCGGTGATCTATGCCGGCGGTGGCGTGATCAGCGCCGACGCCGCCGACGAGCTCACTGAGCTTGCCACCGCCGACGGCTTCCCGGTGACGTGCACGGTGATGGGATTGGGCGCATTTCCCGCCCCGCACGAACAGTGGCTGGGGATGCTCGGCATGCACGGAACGCGGGCGGCGAACTACGCCATGGACGAGGCGGACCTGATCTGCGCGGTCGGCGCCCGCTTCGACGACCGCATCACCGGCAAGCTGTCGGAGTTCGCGCCGCGCGCCAAGTTCATCCACATCGACGTCGACCCCGCCGAGATCTCCAAGAACGTACCCGCCCACATCCCGATCGTGGGCGACGCGAGAAACATCCTGCTCCGGCTGACTGCCGAATATCGGGCGCTGGATACCGACAGCTCGAGGCTGGAGGAGTGGTGGTCCCGCATTCACACCTGGCAGGAGCGTCATCCGCTGCGCTACGAGGACAGCGCCGACTCGGAGATCAAGCCCCAGTACCTGATTCAGGCGCTGTATGAAGCGACCGGCGGGGAGGCGATCGTCTCGAGCGATGTCGGCCAGCACCAGATGTGGGCCGCGCAGTACTTCCATTTCGCCAAACCCCGGCGGTGGATCAACTCGGGCGGCCTGGGGACGATGGGATTTGGCATGCCGGCGGCGATGGGAGCCAAAGTCGGTAATCCGGACCAGACGGTCGTCTGCATCGCCGGAGACGGCTCCGTTCAGATGAACATGCAGGAACTAGCCACCTGCTCCCAGGAAGGGATCGCAATCAAGGTGTTCGTCATGAACAACGGCTATCTCGGGATGGTCCGCCAGTGGCAGGAGCTGTTCTGGGATCGGCGCTACAGCCATGTGGACATGGGGCAGTTCCCGGACTTCGTCAAGCTGGCCCAGGCGTACGGGGCGACCGGCATGCGCTTTGAGGACAAGCGCACACTGGTCAGCGACATCAGGAAGGCGCTTCAGACCGAGGGGCCGGTGCTCGTCGACGTTCGCGTAACGCGCGAGGAGAACACCTATCCGATGATTCCGGCCGGCCAGCCGGCGAGGAACATGGTGGGCTGATGGGCGAGCCAGCAACCAAGGAGCTGCTTTCGCTCGATGAGCTCGAGGCAGCCGGCAACCTCCGCACGGGGCGCAAGCACATCCTCTCCATCCTGGTCGAGAACAAGCCTGGCGTCCTGACGAGGATCGCCGGCCTGTTTGCCCGGCGCGGCTTCAACATCGACACGCTGGCCGTCGGTCCCACCGACGACGAGCGCTTCTCGCGCATGACGTTGACCCTCGATGGCGCAAAGCACCCCATCGACCAGGTGACCAAGCAGCTGCACAAGCTGGTCAACGTGCTCAAGATCCGCGATTTGGAGCCGGGCGAGACGCTGGCCCGAGAGCTGGCGCTGTTCAAGGTTTCCGCGGACGGCACTGCCAGGGCCGAGGTCATGCAGATCTGCGACATCTTCCGGGCCAAGGTTGTCGACGTGAACCGTCGCTCCGTGGTCGTCGAAGTGACCGGAACATGCGACAAGGTCGACGCCTTCGAGCGTCTGGTGAGGCCCTTCGGGCTCGTGGAGATGGCACGCACCGGTGAGATCGCCATCTCCCGGGGTCGCGGCGAGACGTAAGCAGACTAGCCCTGCCAACCGCTCAGCACGGCGGACGTTGAGGCGAGGCCGGCTGGAGCTGTTCGCGGAGCTCGAGCTCGAGCGTCCGGTCGAGGATCTCGCTTGCCTGCCGTTGCGAGTGAAACGGTCGCAGCGTGTGATCCCGCACGGGAACGTATCCCGCGGTCACGTGATCCCACTCGGCAATGCGCGAGAGCGCACCGGAGCGGGTGAGCTCGCGCTGCAGCGGTTCGTGCTCGGAGAAAAGGAACAGCGCGCGCTTGCCGCTTGACTGGAGCAGGTCGAGCACGCGCTCGACGGAGTCCGCCGGCGCCTGACCGGTGAACAGGCGGCGGAGTGCGCGCATTGGGGTTGTCAACAGCCACCGCAGCAGCGCCTTGACTCGCTTTCGGGTGGCGTTCTTGCGGAGGCTCGCGAACGAGAACTCGGTCAGCAGCGCGCGGAAGTCACGTGCCGGCGCCCGGTCCGGATCCCAAAAGAGCTGACGGGGGTTGACCATCAGGGCCGCGCGGACATACGGCTCTTCGAGTGCCAGCTGCAGGGACCAGTACGCCCCGGCACACAGCCCAACGAGCACGAATGTCTCTCCGATGTCGCGCTCGCGCAGTGCATCGAGCGCCGCGCCGACCTGGGCGACCAACGCCGGCGAATACAGCGAGCCGTCCTTGGGGTAGGGAGTCGTCTCGCCATCGGCGTCGCCGATCCCCGCGACGTCCAGCCGGACGACGCGCAGCCCGCGCGCGGCCCAGCGGCGCGCGGTTTCCACCCACATGCGGTTGGGACCGGCGCGGCGAACGGCGCCGGCGTTCAGCAGCACCGCACAAACGCTCGGCTCCCGTTGAGCACAGGGCTCGGAGAGGATTGCGCTCAACTTTCCTTCCGGCCGCTCGATCGCCAGCGAGGTTTCCTGCACCTCGGTATCGCCGACGCTCAGCTTCGCCACGGCGCTGGCGCCCTCGACGAAAGGGTCCATGGCGCCCGAGTCCTGGCGGGGCGCGGAAGCCTCGCCCAGCCAGGCCATCACCTGGTCGATGATCTTGCCGGGCGCAAGCGCCGTTTGGGGATGCGCGGTCATCGCGCCGTAACCATCCCCCGGCCCGACGGCCACGGCGGCGCCCAAGTTCTCCAGCCTCTCCCGCAGAGCGACGTCAACGGCGATGCCATCGCGCTCCAGCAGCAGGACGCGCCTTTCAGGGGCAGCGGGCAGCGCCAGTTGCGCGAGGTTGATGGCTTCGAGATCGGCGACCGTCTCGGCGCTGAGGAAGAAGCCGCCGACGTGCAGTGCCCCTTCGGCGAGCGGTGGCGGGCTGTCGAGCCCTTCGAAGAATTCCGAGTGCTCGAGCGCCGAGAATGCCTTCAGTTGCCTGATAAGCGCGCGGCCACGAGCCGGGGTAGCCCAAAGGACGAGGTCGTCGACCATGGCGCCGTCGGATATGGCGCGGTAGGCAAGCAGCCCGCCGAGCTCGAGTCCGATGGCCACGATCCGCCGAGCGCCGGTCGCCGCTCGGAGCCACGCCGCGCTGGCCGTGATCGAATTGACCCAAGCGTCGAGCCGGCCAGGATCATCGGGGTCGCCTCCGCTGTCACCCGTCGACGGATACGACAGCCGGACTGCCGCATAGCCGGCGGCCGCCAGGCGGCAGGCCCACTCGCGCCTTGGACGGTACGAGCAGACTTCATCGAATCCGAACGGCGGGCATAGGATCACCGCCGTGTCGCGCGCGAGCTGAGGGGCGGGCCCGTGAACGATCACGCACACCGCCTCACCGTCGGGGTCGAGGTAGATCGTCTGGGGTTCAGGCGGTGAGGGCATACTCGCTGGACTCGACCTTGAGGGGGCCGTCCAGGTTCAGCGCTGTCAGAGCGCAATCCATGGGCACGTTGTCGGTCCCCGTCGGGCGCATGGCAACGATCCGCTCATGCCCCGGCTCGACTGAGAACGCGTCGTCCTCCGGGACGAATCCCGGCACGTGAAGCCGCACGACGTAAGCGAGCCTGCGCGTTCGGATCCTCACCTTCGCCTGACCGTCGCCGTCTATGCCCGCCAGGGTTTCGAGGCCGAGCCGGGCGGCGGATTCCAGCTGTTGTGGTCGTCCCACCGGAAAATGCATCGACTGCGCGAGCAGTGCGTTGTCCGCGTTTTCCAAGCTGACGACGATCGCGTTGTGCGCGGGCGGACCAAAGTGGTAGGCGTAGGCGGCGTCGACGAAGCGTCCCAATAGGCTTTCCACGTTGCGCTGGAGCGAGCCCCGCGGCGGCACCTCCACCCACTCGTCCGCCTCAGCGGCACACGCCTCGAAGTCGCTATAGAGGGCCACACGGATCCGCGCCGACAGGGGCTGGGAACGATCGTTGGCGACGTGAGCGACGATGCCGCCCAGCCCTTCGTCCGTCGTCCACACCGCGACTGGTGCAAACGCCCGGCGCAGGTAGTGATAGGCGACCTTGGGATGGCCGCGATGGTCGAGGACGCCGAAGCCGGCGCCGGGAAGCAGGTCCTTCAGCCACAGGACGAGCGCCCCCTTGCACGGCGAGCCTGCGCGGCGCCACTCCCCGATGACCTCGGCCATCAGCTCTCCGGACACCGCGCGCGAGAGGTCGAGGTACCGCGGTAGGTCGGTGCGCCGCAGTTGATCGGGATCAACGCCGAACACCCGTCGCAGGTAGAAGTCACGCACGTCGTCGAAGTCCCAGCCGTTGCCGAGCCCCCAGGCGACGGGGTCGCGCGGGACGCCAAGCTTCCAATCAGGGTGCGAGGGCGGAACTTCGATTTCATCGGGAACGTTGGCGCACGGCAGACACTCCGCGGCGAAGCGCACCTCGGCTCGCCGGACGTCGGAGGCTGAGCCGAAGTAGCCGCCGATGCCGAAGAAGTGCGCGATGCCCTCGTTGGTGCGAAAGGGAAGGTCGCCGCCGCACGGCGTACCCGGGACGTATGCGCAGTCGGCGCCGGACTGGGTCACGATCCGCCGCAGTCCGGTTTCCCACAGTTCGTCATGGCCGAGCGCGGGATCGAGGCCGAGCATCACCGGTTGCTGCTCGAGCTCGTGGTTGGCGCACACGACTGCCAGGCTGGGCCTGCCCGCCAGCCGCTCGAGCGTCTCACGCGCCTCGCGCTGGATCAAGGCACTGAACTCGGAGTCCCGAATCGGATAGTCGAGCGTGGCGAACATCAGGTCCTGCCAAATCAGGATCCCGAGTTCATCGCACAGATCCCAGAAGCTCGGAGACTCGTATGCCCCGGTTCCGGCGATCCGGAGCATGTTCATCCCCGCGTCCCTGGCGCGCTCCAGCAGCACCCTCAGTTCCCCGGCGGACGGTGCAAGAGAGACCAGGTCCGCCGGCGTCCACACCGCCCCGCGGGCGAACACGGCCACTCCGTTCACGTGCAGATCGAGCCCCTCTACCGCGATCTCATCGGCGTAGGCCAGCGATCTGAATCCGATCCGGCGGTCGGCGACGGCCTGACCGTCGAGCTCGAGCGAAAGCTTGTATAGGGCAGGCTCGCCGTGCGTGTGCGGCCACCAGCGCGCCACGTTCGGGATCCGCAGCTCGGTTTTCGCGCGGCCGTCGGCGTCAAGCCGAAGCACCGCCTTGTGGTCGCCGACCACGACCTCGGCCGTGGACGCCGCCTCTGGTAACCGGGCGCTGACCGCGACAACGCCGTCGTCGCCGTCCACACGCGGGCGCACGGCCAGCGCTTCCACTGCCAGGCCTCCTCGACGCTCCAGCCTCACCGGCCGCCAGGGACCGACCGGCGCCGGCCCGCGCGCGTAGTCGGGCGAGCGACCGAGCATCATCGTCCTGTACCAGCGCAAGTTGCCCGATTTGACAATCCGGGAGCGCCAGCGCGCGGCCGGGCGCCGGCGCTTAGCAAGCAACGGCGTCAGCGCTCGGCAGGCAATCATCAGCTCGTTTTCGGTCCCTAGCCGGCCGGTCAGCTCAACCCGGTGAGCGGCCCACATCGACGAAGTCGACAGGAGCAGCTCGCCGTTCAGAAAGACCTCGGACACGGTCGCGATCCCGTCCAGGGCCAGGACCAGCTGCTCGCCATCGCCGACCGCAGGGACCTCGAAGGAGACGCGAAACCACCAGTCCTCGTCGTCGAAGTCGCGCCCGTCGATCCCGATCGCCGCGGCCGCGGTTCCCGGGACTCGCGCCGGATGCCAATTCAGCTTGGCGGCTTCGCTGGGGGTGGCGCAGGCACCCGGCGGGCTCGCGGCGAGTTCCCAGCCGTCATCGAGGTCCACGATCACTCCAGCGCCCGGCCAAGCTCCTCCATGCCCTCGTCCCAGGCCTCGGCGAGCGCGGCGAGCGCCGGTTCCGGATCGAATGCGCGGCGGCGCGCCAGCCGGAACGAGACCGTCTTGGTTCCCTCGACGATCCGGCGCAGGGCGGCGGCGGCTGGCCCCCCGTCGTCACCCAGCACATACTCAATGTGATCGGCGCACAGCTCGAACGCCGAGCCGACCATGCGCACCGTGACGAACGCGTAGGCGTGATAGTCCTCCGGCTCACCCGAGAGCAGCCGAGGGAGGTCATCGGCGAGCCGCTCTCCCCAGGACCCGAACGGGTTTCGCTCCGGTCGCCGGGCATAGTTCTCGGACAGCAGGGCGCGCGCTTCGGCGCGCAGCTCATCGCCGGTCAGCCGCGGCCCCGCGTCGAACCGCACCAGCTCGATGAACGGATCCATCACGTCGTCGGTGAAATGCTCAAGCATCCGGAACGCGCCGCGGTAGTCCTCGCCCGCGAGCTCGAAGAACCCGGCGTTGTGGAAGTAACGCATCCGCTCGCCTTCCCGGTCGATCGTCTCCGGTGCGACTGTCGTCTTGAGATGCTCGCGGCGGTAGCTGGTTGCGGCAGTGTCGGGCAAATACCAGGCGTCGATCTCGAGCAGCGTGGTCCGCCCCAGGCCGAGCTGCTCCTCGATGTGCTCGGGCAGCGACCGGTACGGGAGCATCTCGTGAACCTCGATCCCGTACAGCCGATCGAGATCCGCATAGCGCGGCTTGGCATACGAGAACTGGTCGCCCTCCCAATCGGTTCGTACGATCGACCCCAGCACCGCCAGCGGCTCGTCTCCCCGAGCATGCAGCAGCTCGATCAGCACGTCGACATAGCAGTTCGTCTCCAGGTAGGTGCGTCCGGGCCCATGCAGCCTGTGGGGCTCGTAGTGGGAGGGGTCGATGCCCCAGAGCGAGATGGGCCCCGCCGACACGGCGCTCATGCTCAGAGCCTCAGCTGATCCCGTACCGCGCTCGGCCACGCGCCGATGTCCAGCCCGTGGGCGCTCAACAGCGCAAGCGTGACCCGCTCCTCGCCGAATGCCATGCAACCGGTATGAGCCACCTCGCCGTCTGCCGTCTCGATCTCGTACGCCAGACCGAAGTGGTCCTGGTGGTAGTTGGAGGAGGCGATCGCGGTCTGCGAGCCACCGGCAACCGGCGCCAGCAGCTCCCACTTGAGCTGCTGCTCGCGCTGCTGAGAGGCGAGCATTCGCCCCGCCCGGCCGAAGAAGGGGTCGTTCGCGACGTCGAGCTCCAGCTCCAGACCAAGCGAGCGCAGCAGCTCGGCAGCCCGCTGACGCCACTGCTCGCGCCAGTCGAGCACGGTCTCCGGCTCCGCGACCCGCACGATCTCGCGCATGTGGAAGATCTGCATGCGCGAGGGGTCCGACGAGGGCTCACGCCTGAACACATACGAGTCGCGGGTATCGAGCGTCAGGCCGCCGCGCGGCAGAGGCCCCCGCGCCGCAACCACTGGGTACAGGGGATAGCAGGCCGCCGGCAGCAGGACGAGATCGGTCATCGTCTGAAACCCGCTCCAGTCCTCGTGCCGCGATGCGAGCTCGAGCTGCTGGGCCGCGTCGCGCTCGCCTCCCTCGAATCCGAACACCGTGCCAGCCAGGTGTGGGAACGAGGCGAGGTAACCATTGCGCTCCAGCTCCTCGCGCGAGAATACTGGAGGGTGGGCCAGTGGCTCGGGAGCCTCCTCCGCTGCCGCCCGGGTAACGAGCGCGTCGAATGCCAGCCGCACGTCATCGAACGCACGCCCGCGGGCGTAGACCCCGTCGACGCCCGTCCGCGTCAGGAGTCCCGCCTCGACAAGCTCGTCCAGGAAGGTGATCTGCTCGGCCGTGCCGGCGCGGAAATCCGGCATCAGACCTCCTTTGCGATCAGCAAAAGCCTCGCGTTGGTCTCGTGGATCCGCTCGTTGGCGATCATCAGCGAGGCCGACATTGTGTCGCGCAGGTGCCGGCCGACGCTGAACGGCGTGTCGTTCTTGAAGCCGACGATTCCGCATACATCGAGCGCGCTGCGGCAGACGTCCGCTGCATGCTCGGAGGCCGCGATCTTGAGATTGTTGAACCGAAGCCGAGTGGCCATCGTGGCGAGCGACTCACGCGATGGTTCTTCCGAGGCGACCACGAACTCGTGTCGGGCGGATTCGACCTCCGCCCGGAGCAGCGACAGCTCAGCCATCAGATGGGACAGGCGCTGGGCCGCGGGCAGGTTCTCTCCAGGCTTGCGCTTGGCGAGCGCCCTGACGAACGCCCGCGCGCGCTCGAACGCGTCCTCTGCGATTCCCAGCCACAGGTGCGACCAAAGGATGTGGGAAACGGGGACCATCGACTCCGCGGCGACACGAGCGAACGGCGTCGAGAGGATCTGCTCGCTCGGCACGGTGGCCCTGACGATGTAGCCGGGAGAGCAGGTCCCGCGCATGCCGAGCACGTCCCACGTGCCGGTCTGCTCGAGTGTCGTCTGATCCTTGCGACTGAGGGCAACTACCTGGTCGGACGGTTCGCAGTCGGGAGAGCGGCGCAGGGTGGTGAACAGATCGTCGGCATACTGGGCATAGCTGACGGTGGGCGCCTGCTTCTCGAAGGAGAGCAACCCGTCCTCGGCTGGGGTCAGGGCCGCGATCGAGCGGCCCATGTCGCCGCCGGTGCCCACTTCTGAGGTGACAGATGCGATCAGCCACTGCTCGTCGCAGAGCTCGCGCAGGTACTGTTCGAACCAGGGGTCGTCGGTCAGGTGGCGGACGATCGTCACGACCTGGATCTGATGCATCGCGAACACCATCGCGCTCGCTCCACAGTGGCGGCCGAGCTCCTGACAGCACTTGGCCAGCGTCTCGAATGAGACGCCGCCGCCACCCAGCTCCGTGGGGATGAACGCCGACAGTGCGCGCTGCTCGCGCAGCGCATCGATCGCCTCCGATGGGAATCGGGCGCCGCGGTCGACATCGTCGGCATTGGGCGCCGCCACCTCACGCGCGACCGTGCGCACGCTGGCCTGTAGCGCCTCGCCGGCATCGACGGCGATGCTCATGCCGCCACCTCGCTCTGAAGCTCTCTCAGTGCCGCTTCGATTGCCGCCACGCTCTCGAACACCTCGCGGCGGAGCATCCTGTCAGGGAACTCGACATCGAACGCGTCCTCGAGGGCGAGCATGACGTTGACGCTCGCGTGTGAAGTCATTCCTGCCTGGAACAGGTCAGCATCGTCCGGCAACGTGCCCGCGTCCACCGGTAGGCGAGCGTGATCGTGGATGACCTGACGGATCTTCTCGTGCATTTGCATTGCTAAATCGGCCATTGACTCATTCCTGCAATAAGCATTGCCGCTGTGAACCCCTGCCCATCAGTGAGCCCGGCGGTCGGGCTTACCTACCCCTAGACGGGAACGAGGTTAGCTGCGCGATGGCGCAGCGTCAACCCGAGCCACCGACGAGCGCTCCTCGGATTCTCGTCACCGACGCGCAGGACCGAGCCGGCCTGGCCGCGGTTCGGTGCCTCAACGCCAGCGGGTATCACGTCACGGCCGCGGCGATCGACAGGGGTGCCCCAGGACTCTGGTCTCGGCACTGCTCGGCGCGAAGACTTCTCCCCGACCCTCGCGAGGACGGCGTCGAATCGTTCGTTGAGCGCTTGGAGGGGCTGCTGCGCGAGCAACGGCACGACGTGCTGCTCGCAGTCAGAGACGAGACCGTGTATGCGTTATCGGCACACCGGGAACGGATCGCCCCGCTGGTGGAGACCGGGCTCCCAGCGCACAACGTGGTCGAGCGGGCGATGGACAAGGTGCTGCTCACTTCGGAGGCGGCGAAGGTCGGGCTTGCGACACCTGATGGACGCGTCTGCGAGGACATCGACCAGGCGCTGGATGCAGCACGGACGTTCGGCTTCCCGGTGATCGTAAAAGGAGTCCGCAGCGTGGAGGAGGCGGGAAACTACTCGGTCAGATACCCGAGCCGGCTGGCCTGGGACGAGCCCGCGCTGCGGGATCTGCAGCGGACCGTCGGAACGTGCATCGTGCAGCGTCGTGCCATCGGACCCGTGGTCCAGTTTGGCGCCGTGGCCACCGACGACGGCCTGGTGGGCCGCCTGCTCACCCGCTCGTCACGAACGTGGCCCCCCGAGGCCGGGAACCCGAGCTACATAGAGACGATCACGATCCCCGGCGACCTCGCCGAGCGGGTCGCGGCTTTGGTTGCCGCGATCGGTTGGCGGGGGTTGTTCCAGATCGAGCTGATCGAGCTGCCCGGGGGGGCCTTGCGCTTGATCGACTTCAATCCCCGCCCGTACGGATCGATCGGACTGGCGCGTGCGGCGGGCGCTCCGCTCGTGTCGCTGTGGTGCGCCTGGTTGCTGGGCGAACGTCCGCTCCCGGCCACCGCGCCGGCGGGTTTCGCGTATCGGTGGGAGGTGGGGGATATGCGCCACATCCTGTGGGGGCTCCGAAACGGGCATCGCCGGGAGGCGCTGGCAGCGGCGGCACCGAGGAGGCGCACCGCGCATGCTTACTTCGACCGGCGCGACCCAGTGCCGTTTTTTGCCCACTGCGCGGAGCTGGCAGGCGTGCGCTGGCGTCACGCGGGGGAGGCCCGGTTGCAGCCGAAAGCTCCCAGCTAGAGTCCCACTCATGCGGACGGGTGTGCGCCGAACGCTGCTGGCGATCGCTCCATGGCTAAACCGGCTCCCGGACGTTCGAGGACGGGAGCGTCTATTCGCGCTGACGCTCCGGGCGGCCCAGAGACTCGGGCCGCCGATCATCTCCGAGGTGGACGGGTTCTCCCTCCAGCTCGACATGCGAGATGGTCTCTGCCGCGGCATCTGGGTCAACAAGGGGTTCTCCCAAGGTGCGACGTTGAAGTCGTTGTGCAGACAGGGGGATATCGTGATCGATGTCGGCGCGAACATTGGTCACATGGCGCTTATGGCGGCCCGCGTCGTCGGACCGGACGGACGCGTCATCGCGATCGAGCCCGGGGAGCGATCGTTCTCGCTGCTTCAGATCAACGCCAGGCGCAATTTTCCGAACCGGATCCAGCCGATCAGAGCGGCCTGCGACGAGGCTGACGGCACTACCACGCTGTACGTGTCGGAATACAGCGAGGAGCTCAATTCCCTGCGTCCCGATACCGTCCTCGGCCGGATTCACAAGGAGACGCTCCCAGCGCGTTCGCTCCGAACCCTATGCGCAGAGCTCGATGTGGAGCCCGACGTGATCAAGATCGACGTCGAGGGCGCGGAGTGGCCGGTGCTGCGGGGCCTTTTAGGTAGATCCGGACGGAAACCGCGCGCCCTGTTGGTGGAGGCCTATCTTCCGAACACGCGCGGCTTCGGATACCGGCCCTCTGAGATGTGCGCTTGGCTAGAGCAGCAGGGTTACGAGCTGTCACTGACCCGCGACAGGTGGGGCGCGCAGCCATTTCCATACTCCTCAGAGCGTGCCGATGGCCCGCTCCTGCATGACGTCGTCGCCCTCCGACACGCCGCTTCAGATGGCTGAGCTTGCGGTCGGCCGGATCCCGCCGCGCAGGTGGCGTGATTCGCCCGAGCAGGCTCGTTTCGAGCGATGTCTCGCCACGGCGCTGCGGCGCGCACGGGCGGCGGGGGCGTCCGTGGTCGCGAGCGTCACGGTGGCCGTCGACCCCGCTGTCGACCCCACCGCTGTGATCGCCGCCTCGCGGCGCGGCCAAGAGCCCTGGTTCTGCTTCGAGCAGCGGGATCGCGAACGGTCCGCGCTGGGCGCACTCGGCGCGGTGCGGACGCTCGAGGCTTCTGGCGGCGGCCGCTTCGCCGAGCTGACCGAGCGCTGGCGGGCGCTGGTGGCGGCCTCGGTCGCAGACGAGCCGGACGGGCCGCCCGGAACCGGGCTGGTAGCCGTGGGCGGCTTTGCCTTCGCCGCAGAGGGCGGCGGCGCCAGCGCGTGGGTCGGCTTCCCGCCGGCGTCGCTGGTCGTCCCCGAAGTTTCGCTGGCGCGGCGCGGTTCGGAGGCAAGGCTGACCATCAGCCTCGACGTCGCTCCCGACGACACGAGCGAGCAGCTCGCGGCGGGCGTGGAGGCGCGGCTTCGATCGCTGCGCGACGGGCAGCTGCCGCTGCTCGACCCCGCGCCCACCGGCGCCTACACGGTCCGCAGCACGATGCCACCGTCTCATTACGAGGCTGCCGTGGCGCGTGCCGTGCAGCGAATCCGGGCCGGAGATCTACAGAAGGTGGTCTTGGCGCGCGAGGTTGAGGTCCAGGCCCCGGTCGACCATGACCCGGCGGCGGTGCTCGGCGTGCTTCGCGAGTGGTTTCCGGCCTGCTACGTATTCGCCGTCGGGCGTGGCGACGCGACCTTCATCGGCGCCAGCCCCGAGCTGCTGATCCGTCGCGAGGGACAGCGGGCCAGCACCGTCGCGCTCGCGGGCTCGGCTCGGCGCAGCGCCGATCCCGCGGTCGATGATCACCTGGGCGAACGGCTGCTGCACAGCGACAAGGACCGTGAGGAGAACGCGATCGTCGCCCGGCGCATCGCCAGGGCCCTGGAGCCGCACTCGGTGTGGGTCACCTCGCCGCCGGAGCCCGTGCTGGTGAGGGTGGCCAACATCCAGCACCTTGGACGGCCGATACGCGCCCAGCTGCGAAGGCCGTACGGCACGGTGGAGCTGGTTGGGCTGCTGCATCCGACGCCCGCCGTCGGCGGCGAGCCGGCGCACGTGGCGGAGCAGCTCATTCCGGCGCTCGAGGGCCTTGACCGCGGCTGGTACGCCGGCCCGGTGGGGTTCACGGACGCCGCCGGCGACGGCGAGTTCTGCGTCGCCCTGCGGTCCGGCGTCCTCCGCGGTCCGAGTGCCCGCTGCTATGCCGGCTGCGGGATCGTCCGGGACTCGGATCCCGCTTCGGAGCTGGCCGAGTCGGAGGTCAAGCTAGAGGCTCTGCTGCCGGTGCTCGCGGGCTAGTACCCCGCCCTAGGAGGCCTTGGCCAGATACGTCTGCCCGGCGTGCAGGGTGATGTTCTTGCGTAGGCGGAGGTCGGTCACGATCACCGTCCCGCGCCGATCGACGGTGAGCGTGCCGTCGCAGCGGTTTCGCACCCCCCATGCCGTGCCCCGGACGGTGGCGCTGGCGAAATCGCCATTGGTCCGGAACTGGCCCGACGCGTCGCCCAGCAGCAGGCCCAGCTGATGGGCGCTCAGCTGCCTGGTGCCGCCCGCGCCGCGGCAAGCGGTCCCCGCCGCCTGAGTGTCTTCGATTGTGAGCTCGCTCACTCCGTTCCCGGCGCGGCTCTGCAGCACCTGGAAGACGCCGTCCTGGAAGTCGCCGACCGCGGGCTTGCCGCGGGCCGGATCGGCGGCGGTCAGCCTCACCACGCCGGCGCGCGTGTCGATCACCGTGCCCACCGCCGCCGTTTGAGCTCCGTGCAGGTCCGCGAAGCCCGCGCTCGTGGGCGGCTTGGTCCGCACCGTCCCGCTCACCGGTTGCAGCACGAAGCTCTGGGCAAAGACGGGTTGGCGGCTGCTGTGGGCAGCCGTGCCCCCGCAGCCGACGATTGCAAGCGCGCACAGCGCCCAGCCCAGTGATCCCAGGCGCGGCATTGGCGCGCTCACGTGATGATCTCCGCCAGCTGCCGCTCGACTTCCTCCGCCAGCAGGCGGTGAAGCGCCAGGTTCTGCTCTCTGTCGGTTCGCACCTCGATGATTGTCGTGCTTGCGCCGGCCAGCGAGCGCTCAACCGCCGCCCGTAGTCGATCGACGTCGTCCGCGTGTTCGTAGCCACAGCCGTATAGCTCGGCGGCGCGGGCGAAGTCCAAGTGGTGAGGCGTGGCGACGTGCTCCTCGAAGGCGTCCTTCTGCGAGGCGACCGGGAGGAAGTGAAAGATCCCGCCCCCGTCGTTGTTGAGCAGCACGACCGTCAGCACCAAGCCGAGCCGGCGGCTCGCGAGCAGCCCGCCGATGTCGTGCGCCAGGGCCACGTCGCCGATCAGCAGCACTACGGGCCCCCGGGCGACAGCCGCGGCGCCGAAGGCCGAGGACACGGTTCCGTCGATGCCGTTGGCGCCGCGGTTTGAGATCACGGTGGGCCCGCCGGCGCGCGGCTCCAGGAAGGACTCCACGTCTCGGATGGGCATCGAGGAGGCGACAAACACCGTGGCGTCGTCCGGAAGCCAGCGGGCGAGCGCTCTCGGCACCAGGGGCTCCGAGAGCTGATCGCCGAGGGTGGCGTCGACTGCCCGTCCGGCCGCGGCGTCCGCGGCGCGCCAGGAGTCGAGCCAGCCGGGCTCGAGCTCGAGGCCCTCAGGCTGCGGTAGGCGTCCCCGCAGCCGCATCCCGACAACGGCGTCGGGGTCCTGCCAGGCGCCGTGCGGATCGAACGCGATCTGGGGCACGTCGGCCAGCGACGCCAGCCAAGCACGCAACGGCTTCGATGTGGGCAGGTCCCCGAGGCGGAACACGAAGTCGGGGCGGTGGCTCCGGCTGAAGGTTCGATCCCGCAGCAAAAGGTCGTAGTGGGCGATCGCCGCGATGCCCTGCCGCGCGCCCGACAGCGGATCGGCGAGCAGCGGGATCCTGCTGCGCGTCGCAAAGGCCGCCAGCTCGCCCGGGTCGGGCGCGCCGGCCCCGGCGACGATCAGCAGCCGTCCTGACGGGTGCGGTCCGGGGCCCTGCACCGCGGGGGCGTCGGCCGGCGGCTCGCGCAGGACGTAGGGCAGACCGCTGGCGCGAGCGGTCCGGTCTTCGGGAAGGGTCTGCTCCAGCACCAGGGGATCGCGCAGCGGGAAGTTCAGATGGACGGGCCCGGGTGGCCCCTCGACGGCCGTCAGATATGCGCGGCAGGCGAGCATGCGGATGAAGCGCAGACGCTCTGGGGCGGCGTCGGGGAGGTCTACCTCGAAGAACCACTTGGCCGCGTCGCCGTAGAGCTTCAGCTGGTCGATCGTCTGGCCGGCGCCCACGTCGCGCAGCTCGGGCGGGCGGTCGGCGGTCAGCACGACCAGCGGCACGCGCCCCCAGCGGGCCTCGATCACCGCCGGCGCCAGGTTGGCGGCCGCCGTCCCCGAGGTGCAGGTCACCGCCACCGGCCGGGCCGACACCTTGGCCGCGCCCAGGGCGAAGAAGCCGGCGCAGCGCTCGTCGAGATGGGAGAAGCAGCGGATGCGCGGCTCGCGCGCCAGCGAGAGCACGATCGGCGTGCAGCGCGAGCCGGGGGAGGTGCACGCCTCCCGCATTCCGCAGCGTGCCAGCTCGTCGCAGAACGCACGCAGGAGAAGATATGTGTCGGTGGCGCTCATCTTCCTGCACGGCTTCACCAACACCGGACGGAGCTGGGATCCGGTCATCGCCGCGCTGGGCGAACGCTACACGGCGCTCGCTCCGGATATTCGCGGCCACGGGAGCGCCTCCGAGCGCGCGCCCGTGACCCTGCAGGCGGTGATCGGCGACGTAGCGGCGCTCGCCGACGGCCGCTTCACGCTCGTGGGCTATTCGATGGGGGGCCGGATCGCGCTGCACGTGGCGCTGGCCCTGCCGGAGCGGGTCGAGCGGCTGGTGCTGATCGGTGCCAGCCCGGGGCTCGGCGACGCAGCCGAACGAGCTGCGCGGCGCCAGGCCGATGAACGGCTGGCGAACGAGGTCGAAGCGATGAGCCTCGATGCGTTTGCACGCCGATGGGCCGAGACGCCGGTGCTCGCCAGTCAGCCGGCCGGCGTGCGGGAGGCTGCGCAGCGCGACCGGCTGCGGAACAGCCCGGCCGGGCTGGCGCGCGCGCTGCGCGGGCTCGGGACCGGCGCGCTGCCCTCCCTGTGGGAACGGCTAGCGGAGCTTCAGATGCCGGTCGCGCTCGTGGTCGGCGAGCGGGATCGGAAGTTCCGGGCCATCGCCGAGGAGATGGCGCCAGCGATCTCGCGGGCTGAAATCGTGGTCCTAGCGGACGCCGGCCATGCGGCACACCTGGAGGCGCCAGAGGCGGTGGCTGAGACCATCGCGAGCCTGTAAAGGCGCTCGAGCAGCCCGGGCCTAACCCTCGACTTTTCCGGGCGGGCCGCCGAGCGAGGCGATCAGTGCCGAGAATGACTTGCCTGCCGCGCTGGCGATGCTGTCCAGATCGTGATCGGCGCTCCATTGGTGCTGTTTCGCTGCGTAGGTAGTGGTGCTGGTACCGGCGCCCCATCCGAGCTCGATCCCCGTCGACCAGCCGGGGATGATGGTCGCGATCCGCTGCCCAGCCGCTACCGGCTGGCCCACATGCAGATCCGCCGCGGGGTTCACACCCTCCGCGTAGTAGACGTAGCACCCGGCGTCCGAGCCGTCGAGCAACCGGTACTCGATGAAAGAACCAGGCCACCCCGTGCCTATCGTCGTCACACGCGTGACCGTCGCCGCTCCGATCGCCTCGAGATTTCCCGAGCCGGCGTAGTCGACACCCTGGTCGATCCGCTCTGGCTTGACGTGGGCGCCCGCGAGCGGGTTGACGTAATCAGTCTTCCCGCTTACGGGCTGACACCTCTGAGCCTGGCGCGGGCCGGCCGCCGGCGACACGACCCGGCGAGCTGCGAGCGGTCCACCGTACGCCGGATTCACCGTCCTCGACTCGGCGCGCGGCCCGGCCGTGGCCCCTCGACCGGCGAGCGCCCCCGGGAGGACGGCTACCGTCCAGGCGAGGACGAAGACGCCAGGGACCGCTGCGGCGAGGATCCGCCAGCGCGCGGCCTTACGTCTCGGCGCCCGCGGCCTACGGCTGGCCCTCCGCGCCCGGGAGCGCTCGAGTGACACTTGCCACGGTTCGATCCGTCCAAGGTCCCGGACGGCGTCCACAAAGCCTCCTCGTTCCGGATTTGAAAGCCTGCGGAGTTAGCTGACGGGCTCGCGCTGAAAGCGCTACGCCGCACTGTGACGGCGATTCGCCCCGGCGACCACACGGATCGCTTCGGGTCCCCCGCTCGCCGACCACGGATGGCGCGGCGACTCGGCGTTATGTGAAGCGGGCAAGCTATCACTCCGTTCGGCGAACGCTCAGTACCAAGCCGGAAGTCCCGCCCCGAGTCCAGGGCCATCTGGGGCCCGAATCATTCCGTCATGGACGGGCAGCGGGTCCGCACGCTCCGCGAACAGCGCGAGCGTCGCAAGCCCCGATGGTAGATCCGGCCGGAGCACCGCAGCGGCATGAATCGCGGCGGCGATTCCCAGGGGACCGTCGAGCGTCGAGGCAAGATAAATGCTGTAGCCGGCGGCGCGGGCGCGTGCCGCCGCCGCGAGCACGCCGGAGATCCCGCCGCAGCGGGAGACCTTCAGGCAGACGGCGTCGCAGACACGGCGCTCGAGCGCCGCCGGGTCAGCGGCCGACTCATCGAGTGCGATTGGGATTGCCGCTTCCGAGGAGACGCGCTCGAGGGCCGCGAGGCCGCTTGTCGGCTCCTCGCAGGACTCGATCTTCAGCCGCTCGAGCGCGCCGAGCGCGGCGATCGCTTCATCGACGGACCAAGCGCCGTTGGCGTCAAGCCGGATCGCCATGTCGGGCCCGGCGGCGGACCTGACCGCCTTCACCCGCTCGGCGTCCCATCCGAATCCCACCTTGACCTTCACGCAGCGAAACGCGGCCTCGCGGGCGGCCGCCGCCTCGGACGCCGCACGCTCGGGCTCGGCGGCCGCGATCGTAGTGTTGACCGCCACCGCGGGCGCCTCTGCGGCGCCGAGCAGCCGCCACACCGGCCGGCCCGCACGGCGTCCGGCGAGGTCCCACAGAGCGAGGTCGATTGCCGCCAGCGCCTGGGGGGGCGTCCGGTCCGCGCAGGCGAGGAGCAGATCGGAGCGCTCGGAGAACTCGGCATCGGCGAGAAGCTGGCGGCAGTCCTCGAGCGCGGCGCGCAGTTGCTCGATGGGAACGTCGAGCGCGACGGCCTCCCCGTGGCCGACATGGCCTTCGGCGTCGGTCACCCGGACGAGCACCAGACGCTGGGCTTCAAGCGTCTGCCGAGCCGAAAAAAAGGGCGCGCGAAAGCGCGCCTCGATCAAATCGACAGACAGTTTCACCTGCTGAGCAGCAGGCCGGCCGAGAGCACCGTACAGAAGGCCAGCTGCAACAGCCCGGTTTGGGCCAGAGCCTGGTTGAGGGAGGCGCCGTCGGTCCGGTTGCGGACCGTCCGGACGATCGTGGCCGCGACCGGCAGCGTCAGCCAGGGCAAGAGCACCCATGCCCGCAGCGGCCCGAAGAGCCACGTGATCGGTGTGAGCAGATATGACACGTAGACCATCGTCGCGAACAGCGTGCGGGCGCGACTGCGGCCGAGGCGGACGGCCAGCGTCCGCTTCTCCGCGCGGCGATCCGAGTCGATGTCGCGGACGTTGTTGACCATCAGGATCGCCGCGGCCAGCAACCCGACGGGTACGGCCAAGGCGAGCGCCTCCCAGTGCAGATGCTTGACCTGGACGAAGTACGAGCCGGCGACAGCCACGATGCCGAAGAACAGGAATACGAACAGCTCGCCAAGGCCTTCGTAGCCGTAGGGGCGTGGCCCACCGGTGTAGAGGACCCCTGCGAGGATCGACGCCGCGCCAACCAGCACCAGCTCCCAGCCTGCGACGGCGATCAGATAGACGCCAGCCAGCACGGCGACGCCAAAGGAAATGTAGGTGGCGACCAGCACCCGCTGGGGCGGAACGAGGCCGCCTGCCGTGACGCGCACCGGCCCTAGGCGATCCTCGGCGTCGGCGCCGCGGCGGGCGTCCGAGTAGTCGTTTGACAAGTTCGTGCCGACCTGAATGAACACGGCTCCGACCAGCGCCGCCAGGAAGCGGAGCGGGTGAAACACGTGGCCATACCCGGCCAGCGCGGTACCCACCAGCACCGGCGCGATCGCGGCGGGCAGCGTGCGGACCCTGGCCGCCATCAGCCAGATGCGGACGCCGTTCGGCGTTGTGACCGGCGCCGTCGCTGCCATCACGGCCGACGTGGGAATTTCGAGAAGTCGGGCCGGCGCTTCTCGAGGTAGGCGTTCCGCCCCTCCTGGGCCTCCTCTGACATGTAGAACAGCAGATTGGTGTCGTGGGCCAGCTGCTGGATGCCGGCCAGCCCATCCTCATCGGCGTTGAAGCTGGCTTTTAGGAGGCGCAGCGCGAAGGGGGAGAGCGCCAGCATCTCCCGGCACCAGTTGACGGTCTCGGCCTCGAGCTCGGCGAGCGGGACCACCGCATTGATCAATCCCATCTGCAGCGCCTGCTGAGCGTCGTACTGGCGACACAGAAACCAGATCTCCTTGGCCTTCTTGGGGCCGACCAGGCGCGAGAGCACGGTGGCCCCGAAGCCGCCATCGAACGACCCGACCTTGGGCCCGCTCTGCCCGAAGCGGGCATTGTCGGCGGCGATCGTCAAGTCACATACGACGTGAAGCACGTGTCCGCCGCCGACCGCGTAGCCGGCGACCATCGCCACCACTGGCTTTGGCAGCCGCCGAATCTGCATGTGCAGGTCGGTCACGTGAAAGCGCCCCACCTGCTGGTGCGAGCCGGCGGCGGAGGGATCGGCGCCGGACACGTAGCCGCCACCGCGGCCGCCGCGGGTGCGCTGGTCGCCTCCGGAGCAGAAGGCGTCGGGGCCCTCGCCGGTGAGGATCACCACGCCGACGCTCGGGTCCTCGCGCGCCTTTTCGAACGCGTCGGAGAGCTCGACCACGGTCTCCGGCCGGAACGCGTTGCGAACCTCGGGGCGATCGATCGTGATCTTGGCGATGCCGCTGTCCTCGCCGGTCGCGAGCTCGTAGCGGATGTCCGTGTATTGGCCCGCGGGCTCCCATCGCAAAGGCACGGCGGACGTGAGACTACAGCGAGTAGGTCAGCACGAGCGGTCGGAGGGCGACGTGACGTCTCCCGGTGGTATCAGGACGCAGGTCCGGAGTACCCGCGGAAGTACCTTGTTCAGATGATCCACTGGCTGCCACGGGCCGCCGCCGCGAACCCTGATCGCGTCGCGCTCGAGACGACGGACGGTCCGGTGTCCTACGCGGAGCTCGAGCTTCGTGCCCGCCGGGCGGCGGGAGCGCTGCGGGAGCGCGGCGTGGGGAAAGGCGATCGCGTAGCGCTGGCGCTCCCCGCGGGGGCTGAGTTCGTCGCCGCGCTACACGGCTGCATGCTGCTGGGCGCGCTCACGGTGCCCGTCGACCTGCGGCTCAGCGCCGCGGAGCGAATGCTGCGGGCGCGGGGCAGCGAGGTGATTGTCGGCGCTCCGCTCGACGGTCCGGCCGTAGGACCGGTGGGGCCGCTGTCGCTGGAGGCCGTGGCCACGGTGATGCACACCTCGGGTACCACGGCGGCGCCGCGTGCGATCGAGCTGAGCTTCGGCAACTGGCTGGCCGGGGCGCTGGGCTCGGCGGTCGCCCTGGGGCTGGACGAGCAGGAAAGGTGGCTGTGCCCGATGCCGCTTGCCCACGTGGGCGGCCTGTCGATACCGATCCGCTCGGCCATCTATGGCACGACGGCCGTGCTGCACGAGCGCTTTGACGCGTCGGGAGTGGCGGCGGCGCTGACGGATCCCGCGCGACACATCACGCTGGTCTCGCTGGTGCCGACGATGCTTCAGCGGCTGCTCGACGCCGGGTTGCGCGCCCCGCCCACGCTCCGCTGGGCGCTACTCGGCGGTGGCCCGCTTCCGGCGGCGCTGATAGAGCGCGCCGAACGTGCCGGGATCCGCGTGGCCCCTACCTACGGGATGACCGAGGCCTGCTCGCAGATCGCCACCCGGGGCTGGCCCTTGCCGGGGGCGGAGGTTCGGATCGACGGGGGCGAGATCCTCGTTCGTGGCCCGATGGTCGCGTCCGGATCGCTGGCCGCGGATGGATGGCTTCACACCGGCGATCTGGGATCGCTCGACGCCTCTGGGCGGCTTGAGATCGTGGGCCGCAAATCGGAGACGATCGTCAGCGGCGGCGAGAACGTCGCCCCCGCGGAGGTGGAGGCCGCGCTCGTTGCTCATCCCGCGGTCGCGGAGGCTGGCGTCCGTGCCCGGACCGACGATCAATGGGGAGAGGCTGTGGTGGCGACCATCGTGCTCCGCAACGGGGCGAAAGTATCGGCCCAGGAGCTCCGCGACCACTGCGCTCGGCGCCTGGCGCGCTTCAAGGTGCCCAAGGAGATCGTGTTCGCGGATTCGCTGCCACGCACGGCGTCGGGAAAGTTGCTGCGGCGGGAGCTGTGAGGTCCGGCGCCGAGCTTGGATCCTCCGCGTCTCTCGCCCCAAAGGGGCCAAACGTCACATCGGACAACGTCACATCATTTGCCGATATGATCCGTGATGTGTCGGCAGCAGACGGCGAGCGTGTCGGCGGCGAGTCACCGAACCAGCTGACAATCGAGCAGCTCGCGGCCGAGACCGGCATGTCGGTCCGCAACATCCGCTCCCATCAGGCGCGCGGATTGCTGGCGGCGCCCGAGGTCCGGCTGCGCGTCGGCTATTACGGAGGCGAGCATGTCGCTCAGCTGCGGCTGATCCGCGATCTACAGGACGAGGGCTTCAACCTCGGGGGTATCAAGCGCCTGCTGGACGACACCCAGGGCACCGCCGAGCGGCTGATGCGCTTCAAGCAGTCGCTGACCGACTCCCACCACGAGCGACCGGAGACACTCACGCTGGCCCAGCTCGGCAGACGCTTTCGCGTCAGCGCCGAGGACGCTCCGAGGGTTCTGGCGCGCGCGGAGAAGCTCGGACTGCTGGTGCGGACCGGCGAGGGCTCCTACGAGGTCCCCAGCCCTTCGCTGCTCGCGGTCGCCGAGGAGGTCGTGGGCCGCGGCATCTCCCTTGACGCCGCTTTGGCGGTATTCGAGGAGCTGGAGCGCAACTGCGATGCCGTGGCAGGGGCGTTCGTGCGGCTGTTCGTGGAGCAGGTTTGGCGGCCGTTTCAGCGGGCGGACATGCCCGCCGAGCGCTGGCCCGAGATCGACCAGGCGATCGACCGTCTGCGCCCGCTGGCAACGGAGGCCCTGATGGCCATCTTCCAGCGCCGCATGGAGTCCCAGATCGAGGGTGCGTTTGGCGAGATGACGCAGCGGCTGTCCCAGCGCGCGACGCGATGAACGACCCAGGAGAACAGCAGCGCGCGCGGTGGAAGGCAGCCGCCGCCGGCTGGGCGCGGCGGGCCGACGAGCTGAAGGACTACGCGATGCCGGTGTCCGCCTGGATGCTCGATCACGCGGCGCTTCACCCCGGGCAGCGGGTGCTCGAGCTGGCCGCCGGTCCAGGCGACACGGGATTTCTCGCCGCCGAGCTCGTCTCTCCCGGTGGAGTCGTCGTCTGCAGCGACGCCAATGATGCGATGCTCGAAGTCGCGCGCGAGCGGGCAACGGCCCTGGGCATAAAGAACGTCGAGTTTCAGCGGCTGTTGCTCGACTGGATCGACCTGGAGACGGCGAGCGTCGACGCCGTGCTCTGTCGCTGGGGCTACATGCTCGCCGACGATCGCGAGGCTGCGTTCCGCGAGACGCGACGGGTGCTAAAGCCGGGCGGCCACGTCGCGCTCGCGGTGTGGGACCGGGAGGAGGCGAACCCCGGCGCGACGATCATGGCCACCGCACTGTCGAGGCTCGGCCTTGGAGGCCCACCGCAGCCGGGCGCGCCGGACAGGTTCGCGCTTGCTGACGCAGGCCGCCTCCAGGAGCTGCTTGAAGGGGCCGGCTTCGTCGAAGTAGTCGTCGCCGCGCTCGATTTGCCGCAGGTGTTTGTCGATCTCGCCTCGTTCCTCGAACAATCCCGAGACCTCTCGCCGATGCTCAGAGACGGCTATTCGGGTTTGGATGCCGCCGGCCGCCAGGAGCTGGAGCGGACGGTCGGGTCGCTGGCAGCTCCGTACACGACGCGGGACGGAGGGCTCGAGTTGCCCGCACGCACCCTCGTGGCGGCGGCGGGGGCCTGAATCCGGGGCCACCTCCGGGTAGGTTTCCCGCCCCCGATCAGCGCATTAAGGCCCATCGCCGTGAAAAGCGGGTTGCAGACGTTGGCCGTTGGGCGGGAGGAGGTCGACACTGGGGCGCATGCGTCTCAGAACAACCGTGCCCACGCTCGCGGCCTGCATGATGCTCGCCGCCCCCACGGCCGCGTCGGCCAGCTTTCTTCACGTCGTAGCGCCCGGCGAGTCGCTGAGCAGCGTCGCCGCCACCGACGGCCTGTCGGTCACGCAGCTCGCCGCCGCCAACGGAGTCTCGTCAGCTAGCAGCCTGGTCGCCGGCTCAACGTTGGCCATCCCGCCGAAGACGGGCAGTGTCCTCGCCGCGCCGGCCTCGAGCGGCGCGTCAACGGGGGACGGGGATGTCGATAGCGACGATCTGGGGTCTTCCGTCCGGAGCTACACCCCCAACGTCTCCACCGCCCCGGCCTCGACCGCGACGGCGAGCACCGCTGCCGGCGGTTCGTACGTCGTTCGGTCCGGCGACACGCTGTCTGCGATCGCCGCCCGCGAGGGTCTGACGGTCGCCCAGCTGGCCGCCGCCAACGGCCTGAACCCCCGCGCCTACCTGCTCAGCGGCACCGTGCTGCGGTTCGGCGCTGCGCCGACCGTAAGCGGTGTGAGCTCGGCGGCGTCCGGCACGGCGACAGTGACCCAACCCGTGGGCGCGGCGGCCGAGGGCGCGCCCACCGGGCGGCCGTACCCGACGCCCGAGCGCGTGACGCCCTCCGAGATCAGTTCGATCGCCGCGGCCAACGGCGTCCCGCCATCGCTGGCGGACGCGATCGGCTGGCAGGAAAGCGGCTTCAACAACGACCTGGTCTCGAGCGCCGGGGCGCGAGGCGTCATGCAGATCCTCCCTGGCACGTGGGACTGGATCAACGCATCGCTGACCCCCACGCCACTGTCGCCGTATTCGGCTTCCGACAACGTGCGGGGCGGCGTGCTGATGCTGCACTCCTTGCTGAGCGCCACCGGCGGCAGTCCCTCGCTGGCCGCTGCCGGCTACTACCAGGGTCTGCCCTCGGTCAAGCGCTACGGGCTGTTCCCAGACACACAGCGCTACGTCCACGACGTGATGTCGCTGGCCTCCTCGTTCGGCGGGGGTTAGGCGGCCGACCGCCGCGGAGACGACGTGTAACGCGCGGTGCGGAGCAGCGGCCCCGACGGCGGCCGTGTAGGCTCGCGCGTCATGTTCTACGACGACGACGCCGACCTCCACCAGCTGGACAGCAAGACCGTAGCGATCATCGGCTATGGCTCGCAGGGCCACGCGCACGCACTCAACCTGAAGGACTCAGGCGTCTCCGTGGTCGTCGGTCTGCGATCGTCGTCCGCCAGCGTCGGCAAGGCACGTGAGCACGGGCTGGAGGTGATCGAGCCGGCAGATGCCGCAAGCCAGGGCGACGTCGTGATGATGCTCGTGCCAGACGAGCTCCACCGCCAGGTTTGGGACACGGGCGTGGGCGACGGGATCGCGCCGGGAAACATGCTGATGTTCTCCCACGGGTTCTCCATCCACTACCAGGAGATCGTCCCCCCGCCCGAGGTGGACGTGGCGCTTGTGGCGCCGAAGGGACCGGGCCATCTGGTGCGGCGGCAGTTTCTCGAGGGATCCGGCGTTCCGGCCCTGGTCGGTGTGCAGCAGAACTCCAGCGGCAAGGCGCTGGACGTGGCACTGGCGTACGCCAAGGGGATCGGCTGTACGCGCGGCGGGGTGATCGAGACCACCTTCAAGGACGAGACCGAGACGGACCTTTTCGGCGAGCAGGCCGTCCTCTGCGGCGGCGTCACCGAGCTGGTGCGCGCCGGCTACGAGACGCTCGTCGAATCCGGTTATGACCCCCGGCTTGCGTACTTCGAGTGCCTGCACGAGCTCAAGCTGATCGTCGATTTGATGTACGAGAAGGGGATCGCGGGGATGCGCTACTCGATCTCCAACACGGCCGAATACGGCGATATGACGCGCGGCTCCCGGGTGATCGGCGACGAATCGCGCCAGGCGATGAAGCAGCTGCTGGCGGACATCCAGGCGGGCGACTTCGCCCGTGAGTGGATCGCCGAGAACCGTGCCGGCCAGGAGAACTTCAAGCGCATGCGCGAAGAGCAGTCACGTCACCAGGTGGAGGTCGTGGGCAAGGAGCTCCGGTCCCAGATGGACTGGATCGACACCGAGTTTCACGAATAGGGCTCCGAGGCCCACTGGCAGCTACGGCCTCCGCGCGAAGGAGATCACCTGCTGGTAGGTGGGACGGTTGGTCGTGGGGAACTTGGTGGGGATGAGGTTGGGCACAAACGAGGTCATGCCCTGGTTCGTGCGCCAGGCTGAAGTGTTCGGACCCACCAGCTTCACCAGGTCGGACGTTCCCGTCCGAATCGCGGCCCATAGAGAGCGGGCGCAGCCGCGAACGTTGCCGCGCCCGCAGTAGCGGACCGAGTAGGGCGCAAGGACGCGGCGCCCCAGCTCCGTCTCGAGGTCCTTGTAGACATAGGAGGGATCGGTGCCGAGCAGGTCTTCGAACGGCCCGAGGAGGTTCCCGAGGCGCCCTCCCATAACGGCGTCGAAGATGTGTGGCCACGCGATCTGGAGCAGCGCTGCACCCGGGTAGGGAATCGGTCCGCCCGCCGGGCTGCCAACGGTGGGCGATCCGGCCCGGACCCAGTTGTCGATCAGCTTGACCGCGCTCGCCGTCTGGGCGTCGGGGGCTTTGGCGCGACGCAGCATGGCACGGATCACCGGCCACACCACCACGCCGGTGACGTCCTGGGTGGCGCCCTTGTTCATCACGCCGACGACGTCGTTTATCCGCGGGCGTGGCGGGAAGGGGCCGAACAGCTCAACGTGCTGTACCGAGCCAAGGTGTCCGTCGTCGCCGTGCATCCATCCGGGCGCCGCCTTGTTGTTCCAGTTCAGCAGCAGATTGTTGGGGCCGCCGGTGTCGTGAGGATGGGCCAGCTCGGGAAGGAAGCCGCGCCACTCATAGCCGCCCGTCCCCAGCGTCGGCAACATCCGATCCAAGCCCCGGGCTCGGATCGGGAGCTTCCCGGAGGAGAAGAACGAAGTGGCCGTGCGGTTGATGTAGCCCCAGTTGAACGTGAAGCCGAAGCGATTGGCGAACTTCCAGAACTTCTGCGGGGTCGTGGCCCGCCCCTCGGTCATCGCCTTGAGCGCCGCCAGCGACAGCGCGTCCTGGCCATAGGTCGAGCGCTTGCGGGTGAGCGCATACGGCCATCCATGGACCGTGGCGGTGCCGATCACCGGACCGTGGACAGTCATCGGGAACGTGATCTCCGTGCTCCCGAGCCGGCCGGCGTCGAAGGTGCTCATCTGCCGGCAGTTCCCGCGGAACAGGTACGTCAGGGTGGCGCGTGTGGGAGTGCCGCCACCGGGCACGCACAGCTTCTCAGCGAACACGTCCTCGTTGGCGTTGTCCGCGGAGGTGAGACTCCAGGCGTAGTTCTTCGTGCGCCCTATCAGCAGATAGAGGCCGATCCCCGAGGCGGCGACGCCCTGCGCGTTGATGCCCGGCCCCTGGAGTTGCTCCTGGTAGACGATCTCCGGGTAGTAGTAGCCGAGCTGCGGGCCCTCCACCCCGAGTGAGCGGCCGGTGGCCGAGCGCCCCGGAGCCACAAGCTGCCAGTTCGATGCATGACGACGAGGAGACTCGGACTTGCGGACGGCTCCCGTAGTGGGGTTCTTGGCGAGCTGGATCGACCCCGGATCGACGACCACCGAACCGCGGACCTTCCCGCCCGTGAGCTCGGGGTAGTTGAAGACCTTATGCGTGGTCACCGGCGCGTCGGGGTCGTTGGCCTCCATCGCGTCGTTCCACATCGCGTGGCCACGCTTGGAGCCGAATTTCTGCTCGAAGCGGGCCAGCAGGTCGGAGTTCTCGTGCGAGGTACCGCCGCCATTGCCGAAGATCGAGCCGATGAACGCGGTCACGGCGATGACGTCGTTGGCATCGAACGGGCGGTTGTCGGGGAACGCGATGTGATTCGACGTGTAATAGGCATTGAGGCCGTCGGTGTAGTTCGCCATGTCGGTCAGGATCTGCTGGCCTTCCGACCCGTACGCGCGGACGAGGGCCTGGCGCTCGCTGGTGACGAGCGCTTCGGCCTGTGCGCTTGGCTGAAACGGCGTCGCGCTGGTGACGAGCGAGAACGCGTCGAGACCGGGTACGTCGGCGACCGCGGCGCGCGCCGGATCACGCCCGAACTGCAACAGCAGCCCGCGGTCCCGGCCCATCACCCAGCCCGCGCCGAACATCATCCCGGCGCGCGTCTTGCCGTTGATGTGTGGGATCCCATAGGCGTCGTAGGTCACCGTGACGTCGCTTCGCCCGACGGGCTGGATCGTCGTCGTGCCAATCGGCTTGAGGTTCATCGGCAGGTAGAAGCGTCGGATGTCCGCCATCGTGACGTTCCGGCGCAGCGGGGTCAGGCCCGAGTACAGAGACAGTTGATCGAACGAGTGGGGACTCGTCGGAAGGCCGCCATAGTTGCCGGGCGGCAGGACGTAGCGGGCGATATCGCTCCGGTTGGCCTGGGCCACGGAGGGAACACAGAGCCCCAGAAGAAGCACCACCGACGCCAGCGCGCGTCGAGTCATGGCGGCGTTCTATCACTATCTTGACACCAGGCGTCGGCTGTCCCGGCACGCACTATTTCCGTGCATCGGCGCCGATACACTTGAGCGGCCGCCGTGACTGGCGCGTAAAGGTGGACCAACCACCGGGAAGCGGCGGCAGCCTCAAATCGCCGCGCGCCTGGGCGTGTAGACCCCGCTAACTTCGAGGTGCCCACATGACCCAGAGCCAGACCCTCCTCCAGATTCCCGTGGAGCTCAAGCCTCTCGACGGACGCTTCGGCTCAGGACCCTCGCGCGTTCGTACCGAACAGCTGCAGCATCTGGCGGGCGAAGGCTCGAGCGTGATGGGTACCTCGCATCGCCAGCGGCCGGTCAAGCAGCTCGTGGCGGAGATCCGCTCCGGCCTGCGAGAGCTCTTCAAGCTGCCCGATGACTATGAGGTGGCGCTCGGGAACGGTGGCACCACGGCGTTCTGGGACGCGCTGGCCTGTGGTCTGGTGCGCGAGCGCGCGCTGCACCTGGCGTACGGTGAATTCAGCTCCAAGTTCGCGGCCTGCACGCTCGGAGCGCCGTTTTTGGCCGACCCGATCGTGCTCGAAACGGCGCCGGGCGATGCACCGGAGCCTGCGGCCGACCCCGACGCAGACGTCGTCGCCTGGGCCCAAAACGAGACCTCGACCGGCGTCATGGTGCCCGTCATCCGTCCGCGTGGGGCCGAGCAGGCGCTGGTGCTGATCGACGCCACATCGGCCGCGGGCGGGTTGCCGGTCGACGTGCGCCAGGCCGACGCCTATTACTTCGCACCCCAGAAGGGCTTCGCCTCCGATGGCGGGCTGTGGCTGGCGCTGCTCAGTCCCGCCGCGCTCGAGCGGGTGGAGACGATCGACGCCGAGCGGCCGACGACCGGCCCCGCGCGCTGGATTCCGGAGTTCCTGTCGCTGCGCACGGCGCTTGAGAACTCGGCCAAGGACCAGACCTACAACACGCCGGCCATCGCCACCCTCTTCCTGCTGGCCGACCAGATCGAGTGGATGCTCGCCCGGGGCGGCCTCGATGCGATGGTCGAGCGCACCACCGCCTCGTCCACACATCTCTACGAGTGGGCCCTGGGACACTCGTACGCCAGTCCTTTCGTCGAGGACCCCAGCAAGCGCTCGCTGGTGGTCGGCACGATCGACTTCGACGACGATGTCGACGCCGCCGGCCTGGCGGCGACGCTACGGGCCAACGGGATCGTGGACGTCGAGCCCTACCGCAAGCTGGGACGCAACCAGCTGCGGGTGGCGATGTTCCCCGCCACGGAACCGGCCGACGTGCAGGCGCTCACGGCGTGCCTCGACTGGGTGTTGGAGCGGAGCCTTTGAGCGCCGCCACCGCCACGGCGGCTTCCGACACCGCGCTGCGGGCTCGAGTCCTGGTGGCCGAAAAGATCGGCGAGTCGGGAATCGAGCTGCTGCGTGGGCACTTCGACGTGGACATCGGGACGGACTGGAGCCGGGAGCAGCTGACGGCGCGGATCGGCGAGTTCGACGCGATCCTGATCCGCTCGGCGACCAAGCTGGACGCCGAGCTGCTGGCGAAGGCCACGCGACTGAGGGCTGTGGGGCGGGCCGGGGTGGGAGTCGACAACGTCGACGTCCGGGCTGCCACGCAGCGGGGGATCGTGGTGGCCAACGCTCCCCAGTCGAACGTCATCACCGCGGCCGAGCACACGATGGCACTGCTGTTGGCCCTGGCTCGCAACATTCCCCAGGCGCACGCCTCGTTGACCGGCGGCGCCTGGGAGCGGGCCAAGTTCTCGGGCGTCGAGCTGCACCACAAGGTACTCGGGATCTTGGGCTTTGGACGGATCGGGCAACTCGTCGCGCAGCGTGCCCGAGGCTTCGGGATGCGCGTTGTGGCCTTCGACCCGTTCGTGGCCGCCGAGCGCTTCCGCGAGCTCGGAGCCGAGCAGGCGACCTCGTCCGATGAGCTCTATGCGGAGGCGGACTTCCTCACGCTTCATCTGCCGAAGACGCCGGAGACCGAGGGGTGGCTCGACGCCGAAGCGCTCGCCAAGTGCAAGCGCGGCGTGCGCGTGCTCAACGTGGCCCGCGGGCCGCTGGTGGTGGAGGAGGACCTCAAGGCGGCGCTCGACTCGGGCCAGGTCGCCGGCGCCGCGCTGGACGTCTTCAACGCCGAGCCCGTCACCGAGCACCCGCTGTTCGGCTATCCGAGCGTGATCGTCACCCCGCACCTGGGGGCCTCCACGGCCGAGGCCACCGACCGCGCCGGTTTCCAGGCCGCCGAGCAGGTGGTGGCGGCTCTGACCGGGGGCGTGGTCTCGAGCGCCGTCAACGTGCCCGCGATCTCAAGCGAGGACATGGAGGCACTGGCGCCCTTCGTGCCGCTGTCCAGGGCCCTGGGACGGATCGCCATCGCCCTCGCAGAGGGCTCCTCGGTCGACGGCGTGCAGACCGAGTTCTTGGGCAGGATCGCCGAGCGCGACACGCGGCTCTTGTCGATCCACGTTCTGCTTGGCGTGTTGCGAGGCCACACCGAGGAAGAGGTGAACGAGGTCAACGCTCCCGCGCTGGCCGAGCAGCGGGGGATCGAGGTGGGGGAGAGCAAGCGTACGCTGGCCCGTGACTACACCGACCTCATCCGGGTGAGCGTGAGAAGCGGTGAGGACCGGGTCCGCGTTGTCGGCACATTGATCGGGCGTCGCAACCGTCCGCACCTACTCGAAGCCTGGGGCCAGCGCTTCGATGTTCAGCTGGAGCAGCACGTCACCCTGTTCCGCTACCAGGATGTCCCGGGGATGATCGGACGCGTAGGCACGATCTTCGGTGCGCACGGAATCAACATCGTCTCTGCCGCCGTCGGCCGCCAGCCGGACGACAGCCAGCGCGGCGCCGACGGCGCGCTGGCGGCGATGGCGATCACCACCGACGCGCCCGTGCCGAGCGAGGTGCTGGACGAGATCGTCTCCGGCCAAGGTTTCGTCGCGGGCAGGACCGTCTCGCTGTAGCTTCGCCGCCTGACCACGGTCGCCGAGGCCGAATTATCGCGGCTCTGTACGGCGAACGATGGCCTGAGCGATTGCCGCGATCACCGCGATCGGCTCGTGCTGTAGCTGCCACCAGGTCACGCGGATGACCACGTAACCGGCGGCGACATGCGCCCGATCGCGGCGACGGTCGGCTTCGAACGCCTGCCGATTGCCGTGCGTGCCATACCCGTCGACCTCAACAATCAGCTTCTGATCGCGCCACAGGAAGTCGGCCAGGTGTCCGGCGATGATGCGGTTCACCTCCGGCTGGGGCAAGCCGGCGCTCCGCAGATGCGCTCGCATCAGCCGCTCCGCTTTCGAGCGGTCGTAGGTGCCGCCCTCGCGCAGCATGGCCCGGATGACCGCCGCGCCGCGGTGATTCGACGGCACCCTGGCCAGAGCGCCCTGAAGCGCTCGGTCGGTCAGCAGGCGCTTTGCCCGAGCTTCGGCAAACGCGTCGCCGAGCTCCGAGCTGCTCGCCTGCGCCGCGAAGTCGACCAGCGTCCGCGGCGCGGACGTGAGCGCGAGCTTCTCCCGCCTGGTGACGTCGCGGGGGTCGAGTGCCCGCACGCGGTGGATCCGGATCCCTGGCCGCGCTCGCCGGTTGCATCCCACGACCGTGACGTCAACCGTCTGCTCGTCGGCGACGGCCAGACCCAACAGCGCCGCTGCCGAGCGATGGGACAGGAGCGCCGTTGGTCCCAGTGACAGCACGGCGCCGGTGGCTCCAACGAGCGGCAGCAGCGCCGGATCCCCGAGCGCGTAGACGCCGCGGAATAGCGGAACCAGACGCCCGCGCGCGACGCGAGCCCTGATGGCATCGCGGGTGAGGCCGGCCGCCCGAAGCTGGTCGATCGTGATCGCACCGTTCTGCCGCCGCGAGAGGCGCACAATCCCGCTCGCCACCGGCGATTCAACCCCGCTCGCCACCGGCGATTCAACCCCGCTCCACCTGCGATCGCAACCCCATTACGTGAACGAGCCGTCGGCGCTCGGCGCAACGTGCTGCGTTGCGGGTGCTATAGCCCCCGTTCCGTGACACATGCGGCCGTGCGCCGGCCGCTGATTCACGTTTGGGGGGCTGCTGAGGTCCACAGCCAACCATCATCGGGCACAGAGCCTCGACCCGACACCGATCGGCACACATTTGTTGCCGTTTCACCCCTCCTGTTACCCTCCCGCGTACATGTCGCTCACGCTCGACATCGGAGCGCCTCCGCGGACCATCCAGGTCGGCGATTTGAACCGGTCAGGCGACCTCCAGTCGCCCTTGACCGCTCGCGCTCTGCGCTCGCTTCTTCTCCTCCCCCTTCGGGGGGAATAGCGCGCCGGCGGCCGCATTTAGCCGCACACCAGCCCGAGAAGAAGCCAGTTCGAGAAACCGAAGAGGAGCGAGATGACCACACAGCCGGATCCCAACCGGGTACTGATATTCGATACGACGCTGCGGGACGGCGAGCAGTCGCCGGGTATCTCGCTGAACACGCACGAGAAGCTGGAGATCGCGCAGCAGCTGGCGCGGCTCGGGGTGGATGTGATCGAGGCGGGCTTCCCGATCACCTCCCCGGGTGACTACGAGGCGGTCGAGGTCATCTCGCGTCAGCTCGAGGGGCCGGTGATCGCCGGGCTGGCTCGCACGCACGTGGCGGACATCGACGCCGCGTGGGGCGCCGTCAAGGACGCCGAGCGGCCGCGAATCCACACCTTCATCTCGGCCTCTGACATCCACATCCGGCACCAGCTGAAGACCACGCGCGAAGACGTGGTGGGACAGGCCAGGGCCGCGGTGGCGCACGCCAAGGAGTACGTGGACGACGTCGAGTTTTCGCCCATGGACGCCACGCGGGCCGATGTCGAGTTCACGGCCGAGGTCTGCCGGGTGGCGATCGAGGAGGGGGCCACGACGATCAACATCCCGGACACGGTCGGCTACGCGATGCCGCACGAGTACGCCGCCTACCTGGAGCGGCTGTACCAGCTGGTGCCCGCTCTGCACGATGTCGTGCTCTCCGTTCACTGTCATGACGATCTGGGGCTGGCGGTCGCCAACTCGTTCGCCGGCCTGCAGGCCGGCGCCAGGCAGGTGGAGTGCGCGGTCAACGGCATCGGCGAGCGAGCCGGCAATGCCTCGCTCGAGGAGATCGTGATGCTGCTGCACACCCGGCAGCCCGACGTCGGCCTCCACACGACGGCCAACACGCGGGAGATCGCGCGCACCTCGCGGCTGGTCTCGCGCCTGACGGGGTATCCGGTGCAGCCAAACAAGGCGATCGTCGGCCGCAACGCGTTCGCGCACGAGTCCGGCATTCACCAGGATGGCGTGCTCAAGGAGCCGAGCACGTACGAGATCATGGACGCCACCACGGTGGGGCTGGAGGCGAACTCGATCGTGCTCGGCAAGCATTCCGGCCGCCACGCGCTGCAGCAGGCGCTGAGCGAGCTCGGCTATCCCCTGTCGGGACAGACGCTGAATACCGCGTTCAAGCGCTTCAAGGACATCGCCGACAAGAAGAAGCAGGTGACGGCGCTCGATCTCGAGGCCTTGGTCACGGATGAGATACGCGAGGGGGTGACCGGTTACCAGCTCGAGTGGTTCGACGTCGAGGCGTCCTCGCGGCGGCCACCGCATGCCACCGTCGGGGTACGCACGCCGCGGGGGGACGAGGTGAGAGGCTCGTTCACCGGTGACGGCCCCGTCGACGCCATCTTCCACGCGATCAATGCCGCCACGGGCAGCGAAGCGCGGCTGCGCGAGTTCCGCGTGGACGCGGTCACGGGCGGCCACGATGCCCTCGGCGAGACCTCCGTGGTGCTGGAGCTGCGCGGCGACACGCAAGGCGGCGAGCCCGCGGTGGGCTCCGGTCAAGGCGTCTCCACAGACATCCTCGAGGCCGCGGGGCGCGCCTACGTGCGAGCGCTCTCGAACGCCATCAGGCAGCGCGATGCGGCGGCCGAGTCCGAGGTCCGCCCGGGTGCGGCCGTTCCCGAGCCGGCGGCGGCCTCGTAACGCGCGCAACTCCGCCGGCCGGCGGAGTCCTCATTCTGTGCGCTCCTATCGGCCGCGCGTGGCGACCGACAGGCCCTGGCGGTAGCCGGCGGCGAGGACCCGTGTCCGGGGCTCCGGGTCCATGAAGTCGCCGCCCATCGCCGCGGCGCTGTCGATATCAGGCGCCAGGGTCTGCACCACGGCTCCTCGGCGGCGAAGCGCCAGCGCCTCCACCGACACGGCGGAGCTGGCCAGGCGCCGCGCCACCGATACCAGCGTGTGCGTGCCCCCGATTCCAGCCGTGGGGTTCAGGCACAGGACGTGGGTGTCGCGGCCGGCCGGCGCCGCGTCCAGGTTCGTGGCGCTCCACACGCCGCCGTCCACGTATTCGCGCCCGGCGATCGTCACCGGGGCGAACAGCCACGGGACGGCGCACGAGGCTTCCACGGCCTCCGCCACGGTCGCCGCTGGGGAACCGGGGCTCCCGAACAGAACGCGTCGCCCACGGCGGCGGTCAACCGCGGTGATGCGCAGCCGGCCGTCGAAGCGGGCGCCGTAGCCGTCGACGTGCCGCCGGAGGTCGCCGAGCGTTCGGCGGGGGCGCTCGATCCGCGTCAGCACCCCGGCCCGGACAAGGGCCCCGCCGGGCCCGCTTGCCGCCAGCGCGAGCGGCGCAAACGGGGCATAGGCGGCCAGCGTCCACTCGCCCGCCCGCCGAGCGAGCTCCAGCGCGGCGCTCCCAGCCCCGTTTCCGAGGCGGCCCGCCGGCAGCGGCTCGAGCTCGGTGCTGGGGGATTCCGGCCGCCGCGGCGAGCGCCCTGCCGCCAGGCGGGCGGCGATGATCGAGCCTGCCGAGGTCCCGACGAAGTGTTCGCAGCGGCGCATGTCGAAGCCGGTCATGGCTTCGATACCGGCCAGCACGCCCATCATCCACTCCTCGCCCAGCAGGCCGCCGCCGCCGAGCACGAGTACGTCCGGAGGAAAGAGCATGTCCTGAGGCTATCGACACAGCATTGGCAGACATCCGTACGTGATAACGTACGTGCTCGATGTCGGTCGAGGTTCGTGCCGCACCCCAGCTGGGCACCGTGGGCCCGCGCGTCCGGGCGCTGCGCGAGGCGATGTCGCTGTCTCTGCGCGAGCTGGCAGAGCGCTCAGGTGTCAGCGCGCCGATGCTCTCCCAGGTGGAGCGCGGCGAGACGAGCCCGACCCTGCAGGTGGCGGCACGCATCGCGGCGGGGCTCGAGCTGCGACTCAGCCAGCTGCTGCGCCTCGATGAGGACGGAGCGGTGACCGTCGTGCGCGCCTCCGAGCGGCGCAAGGGGCCGAGCCGCGTGAGGAGTGGCCATAGCTACGAGATCCTGACGCCCCCTCTGCCCGGACAGCGCGCCGAGCTCTCACGCCACACACTGGCGCCGGGGGCCGTTACCGGCGGGCGCGGCGACCCGCCGATGCACGAGCCCGGCAGCAGGGAGACTGCGTTGGTGGAATCCGGATCGGTCCGGCTCCACTGCGACGGCGCCCGCCACGTCCTGCACGAGGGCGACTGTGTGACGTTCGACGCCGATCTGCCCCACCACTTCGAGAACCCCTCACAAGACCGAGACGCCGTGTTGCTGGCGGTCGTCAGCGCCGGCCTCAGGAGGAGCTGAATGCCCGCTACGCCAAGGACCCTGTTCGAGAAGATCTGGGAGGCCCACGAGGTGGCTCCGGGTCTGCTCTACGTCGACCTGCACCTCGTCCACGAGGTCACGAGCCCGCAGGCCTTCGACGGCCTGCGCCTCGCAGGGCGCAAGGTCAGGCGGCCGGATCGCACGGTGGCGACCGCCGACCACAACGTCCCGACGGACGGCACGCCCGTCGCGCAGCGAATCAAAGACGAGCTCTCGCGCGTGCAGGTTGAGACGCTGGAGCGCAACTGCGAAGAGTTCGGGATCCCGGTCTACTCGCTGGGCTCCGATCGGCAGGGAATCGTGCACGTGATCGGTCCGGAGCTGGGAATTACCCAGCCGGGCATGACGATCGTCTGCGGCGACTCACACACCGCCACCCACGGCGCGTTCGGCGCGTTGGCGTTTGGGATTGGCACAAGCGAGGTGGAGCACGTCCTGGCTACTCAGTGCCTGGTTCAGGCAAAACCGCGGTCGATGCGGGTCAGCTACCAGGGCGGCCTGAGTTTCGGCGTGACGGCCAAGGATCTGATCCTCCAGACCATCGGGCAGATGGGCGTCGACGGCGCGGTGGGGCATGTCGTGGAGTACGCCGGCGAGGCGATCGAGTCGCTGTCGATGGAGGGCCGCATGACGATCTGCAACATGACGATCGAAGGCGGCGGGCGCGCGGGCATGGTGGCACCCGACGAGAAGACTTATCAATGGGTCATGGGCCGGCCCGGGGCGCCCGCTGAGCTTCCCGAGCACTGGCGGAACCTGAAGACCGATGGGGGGGCCACATTCGACAAGGAGATCACCGTCGACGTGGGCGCCATCAGCCCTATGGTCACCTGGGGCACGAACCCCGGCATGGTCGTCCCGGTCACCGACAGCGTCCCCGAGCCCCGCTCCGAGCAGGACGAACGCGCGCTTCACTACATGGCGCTTGAGCCGGGGACCCCGATCGAGGAGATCAAGCTGGACCGCGTGTTCATCGGCTCGTGCACGAATTCGCGGATCGGCGACCTGCGAGCCGCGGCGAAGATGATCAACGGTCACCGTGTGGCCGACGGCGTCTACGCGATGGTCGTGCCCGGCTCTCAGCAGGTGAAGGTCCAGGCCGAGAGCGAAGGCCTCGATCAGGTGTTCACGCGCGCCGGCTTCGACTGGCGAGGCGCCGGCTGCTCGATGTGCCTGGGGATGAACCCGGACATCGCCGCGCCCGGTGAGCGCGTCGCGTCCACCTCCAACCGCAACTTCGAGGGACGGCAGGGGAAAGGAGCGCGGTCGCATCTCGTCTCGCCGCAGATGGCGGCCGCGGCCGCCCTGACCGGCCACTTCGTCGACATTCGGGACTGGGACCGCGCGTCGGAGCAGGAGGCCGTGCGATGAGGGCGATCGAGACCATCACCGGCCGCGTGTCAGTGCTCGACCGCGACGACGTCGACACCGATCAGATCATCCCCAAGCAGTTCCTCAAACGCGTTGAGCGCACCGGATTCGGCGAGTTCCTCTTCTACGACTGGGCCCAGGAGCCGGGCTGGGAGCTGCCCGTGAATCCGATCCTGGTGGCCGGCCGCAACTTCGGCTGCGGCTCGAGCCGCGAGCATGCGCCGTGGGCGCTTGAGGACTACGGCTTCCAAGCCATTGTCGCCCCGAGCTTCGCCGACATCTTCCGCTCCAACTGCACGAAGATCGGTCTCTTGCCGGTACAGCTCCGCGCCGAGGCCTGTGAGGCGATCGCTGCGGCGGGGGAAGCACAGGTCGACCTCTCCGAGCAGGAGGTCCGCTGGCCGGGAGGCAGCGAGCGCTTCGAGATCGATCAGGACACCAAGCACCGGCTGCTGAACGGCCTTGACGACATCGCCCTGACGCTGGAGCAGGACGAGGCGATCGATGCCTTCGAGCGCGACCGCGAACGGCCTGGTCCTGTGACGACCGCGCTGTGAGCGCTCATCGGCCGGCGGCGGACTCCCGGGACTGGGACGCCGGGACCTACGACCGCGTCTCAGATCCGCAGTTTGCCTGGGCGCTGGAGCAGCTCGAGCGCCTCCCGCTGACGGGTGAGGAGATAGTGCTCGATGCGGGCTGTGGTTCCGGGCGCGTGACCGCCGAACTGGCGCGACGCGTGCCGCAGGGCCGCGTTTACGGCGTTGACGCGGCGCCCTCGATGGCCGAGCACGCGCGGGCCGCTCTCGCCGAGCGCGCCGTGATCCTGTGCCAAGACCTGCTGGAGCTCGACCTTCCCGAACCGGTCGACGCGGCCTTCTCCAACGCCACGTTCCACTGGATCCACGACCACGAGCGGCTGTTCGCCGCACTTCATCGGGCGATGAAGCCCGGGGCCCGGCTCGTCGCCCAGTGTGGGGGAAAGGGCAACATCGACGCATTCCGCCGAACCGCCGACGACGTGGCGGCCGAGCAGCCGTTCGCGCCGTACTTCGAGGGCTGGCGCCGGCCGTGGAACTACGCGAACGCCGAGCAAACGGCTGAGCGGCTACGTGGCGCGGGGTTCGAGGACGTACATACCTGGCTGGAACCAAAGCGCGTGGAGCCCGAGCGGGCATTCGTACGTACCGTCTGCCTCGTCCGGCATCTCGACCCACTGCCCGACACGCTGCGGGAGGCGTTCATCGATCGCGTCCTCGAGCGCCTGGCGCGGCCGCTGGTGCTGGAGTACGTGCGCCTGAACATGACCGCTCGGCGGCGCTGAGCGGCCAAGGTAGCTGGGGCCCGCCGGATCCGGCGACCCCTAGCCGCCAGCCTCGGCCGGCTCGGGTGCTACGGGCCGGGCCAGTGCCCAGAAGATCATCAGGGCCGCGAACACCAGCATCCCTAGGCCCGCCCAGAGATCGACGTTGACCCCCGCCGCCTTGTGCTTGACGTGCGCCGAGCCGACGATCCCCAGGATCACCAGGATCCCACCGTAGACGGTGAACAGGCCGCCAATGATGCGGCGGATGTCGAAGCGGTTCGCGGCCTTTGCCGCCTCGGCCTCCTCCTCGTCGCTGCGCCCCACGGGCGGCAGCGCGTCGGGCTTGGGCTCGGAGGTGAATGGCTGTCCGGCTTCGGGCACCGGCTAGGCGAAGACGATGTTGAGCACCACGACACAGGCGAGCGCCACGCCGCCGAGGAGCGCCGGCGAGCGCCACCACAGCCGATCCCGCGGGTCTGCGTTCACTTCCCTCTCCTCCTTACGGGTCAGACCCCACACTAACCCACGCAGCTCCTCCACCGGCTTGGGCTTCGTGACAAGCGACACGGCGACCAGCACCGCGGCGCCCACGACGAACGCCCAGATTGCCTGCCAGAAGCTCGCGCTGAGCGCCGAGCCGAAGTGGAAGATCAGGTGGTATGCGGCGAGGCGGTTCACCAAGTAGGCGGTCAGCGTGCCCGCCACCAGGCTCCAGAAGCCGCCCCATGCCGTCGCTCGGCGCCAGAACATGGCCACGATGAACGTCGCGAACAGCGGCGCGTTGAAGATCGAGAACAGCGTCTGGATGTAGTTCATGATGTTCGAGTAGCCCTCGGCCACGAACGCCGTCCCCACGGAGATGATCACGCCGCCGATCGTCACCAGGCGCCCCATGCGCAGGTAAAACGCGGAGTCGCGGTCCTTCCAGACGTAGGACTGGATGATGTCGTAGGTGACGACCGTGTTGAACGCCGTGACGTTTGCCGCCACCCCGGCCATGAACGCCGCGAGCAAGCCGGCCACCGCGACCCCCAGCATTCCCTCCGGGAAGAACTGCCCGATCAGGTGCGGAATTGCCGTGTTGTACTGATTCCCGACGGCCTTGCCGACGCCCAGGCCGTGGACGGTGATCAGCGCCATGAGGCCCGGCAGGATGATGATCGCCGGTAGGAAGATCTTGGGGTAGGCGCCGATCAGCGGCGTGCGCCGGGACGCTGAGAGATTGCGCGCCGAGAGCGCGCGCTGGACCTCGGCGAAGTTAGTCGTCCAGTAGCCGAAGCCGAGCACGAAGCCCAGCCCGAACACGACCCCAATCCAGCTCGACTGCAAGGGGTTGGTGGGGTGGTGGATGCTGAGCCCGCGCCAGGCGTGCAGACCGGCTGAGCCCAGCTTCGTCATGTCCTTGACCTTGTTCTCCAGGCCGTGGATGCCGCCCAGGGCGTGCAGCCCGATCAGCGTCAGCGGCAGCAGCGCGGCGACGATCACGAAGAACTGCAACACCTCGTTGTAGACCGCCGAAGTAAGGCCGCCGAGGGTCAGGTAGACCAGTACGATTGCGGCAGCCACGAGGATCGCGGTGGGGATCGCCCAGCCCAGCAGCAGGTGCAGGATCAGCGCCAGCGCGTAGAGGTTCACGCCGCTGATCAGCACGGTGGCCACCGCGAACGTGATGGCGTTGAAGGCGTGTGCCGCCTCGCCGAAGCGCAGCCTGAGGTACTCGGGCACGGAGCGGACCTTGGCGCCGTAGTAGAACGGCATCATCACGATCCCCAGGAACACCATCGCCGGCACTGCCCCCACCCAGTAGTAGTGCACGGCGGGCACCCCGTACTGGGCGCCGTTCGCCGACTGGCCGAGGATCTCCAGCGCGCCGAGGTTGGCGGCAATGAACGCCAGGCCGGTGATCCAGGCGGGCAGCGATCGCCCGGAGAGGAAGAAGTCGAGGTCGGTCTTGATCGACAGCCGGGCGACGAAGCCGATCCCCAGCACGAAGACGAAGTAGATCGCGATGATCACGTAGTCGATCGTGCTGGGATGCAACCTCAGCATGGCGTCAGCCTTCTACCCGTTCAGAAAACGTTGAAGCAGCCGTAAATCGTGAACAGCGGATTGGTCACGTTGTTGCCGTGCGCGTCACGCATCGTCTGCTGGCCCACGAACGACGGCGGGGCGGTTGCCTTGTAGCAGCCGTCCGAGCTGACGCTCACGTCGTAGGTGACTGGCGTCTGCGCGAACGGGTTGGCGCCCGCCTGGGGCATGAACACGGTGACCGTGCAGCTCCAGTCGCCAGGCCCGGTGGACGTGCTCCCGTGCCTGGCGCAGACCGTCTGCAAGTTCAACCTGGCGCCCTGAGGCACGGTGCGTCCCAGCAGACGCTGCTGCAGCACGGTCGCCCCGTTGAACGCCGGCGTCAGCGACGTTCGCAGTCGTCGGGCCGTGACGCCCGTTGGCCCCCAGCTGCCGGCGAGCGCCAGCACGACGATGACCGCGGCGAAGGCGAGCGTGAGCCTGACCGGCATCACCCAGCCGGGTCGACGCGTGACCGGAGTTCCGGCGAAGTCCCGACCGCGCAGCATAATCCAGGCGGCAGCGACGCAGGCCACGATCCATGCCAGCGCCACCAGACACCCGGCGATAACCGGGCCGTAGAACGGGTGGGTGACGAACAGCGGGTGCCAGTCGAGCGTCGCGGAGCTCAACAGCAGCGTGTGCATCCACACCCCCGAGCCGATCAGCAGCAACAGCTGCATCACCAGAGCGGCGACGCTGGGCCCGATCACGCCGACGATCCCGTTGCGAGACGCCACCGACAGCAGCAGCGCCAGGGCGGTGAAGGCCAGCGTGGGCAGCAGGCACAGCGCCCAGCTCACAAGCACCAGCAGCAGGCACTTGCCCGGCGAGATCAGCGTGCCCGACAGCCCGACGAGCGATTGACCGCCGATGAACACGAGGCCGGCCACCAGGCTGGAGACCGCCAGCAGAGCCACCAACGCCAGGGAGTAAGCGCTCCCCGCGAGCACCTTTCCGGCGAACAGGTCCCCGCGCGTCCGCGAGCGGGTCAAGACACTCTTCCAGGTCCCGTAGCGATCCTCGGACGAGAAGATGTCGCCGGCCACGATGCCGGCTATCAGCGGGAAGCCCCAGGAGCCGGCGAAGCCCAGCACGACGAGTGGCAGGGCGAATCCCGAGCTGTGGACCCAGATACCGAACAACGTGTCGGCAGGGCTCGCGCTCTGGGTACTGAGCACGGCCCCGAAGGCAAACGGACCGACCAGGCAGACCAGTGCCAACAGCCGCGTCGAGAGCTGCGCCTGAAGCTTGCGGCTCTCGGCCCGAAACACGCTCAGCGTTCCCACGCGGGAAACCTCTGGCCGCGAGGGCGCCAGCTGCGGGCCGGCCGCGCCCGCCTCGATGCCGGCGGCGCTCACCGGTTGGCCGTCGCCTCTACCAGCCGCTCTTCGAGCAGTGCGAGATCGTCGAGCGGCTGATCGCTGGTCAGGGCAAAGAACATCGACTCCAGCGGGCTCAGCAGCAGCTCCAGGCGACGGATCGAGACCCCGGCTTCGCCGAGGCCGACGGTGTAGGGATCGAGCCTGCCCTCGCGAGCGCGCAGCGTCAGGCCACCCCCCTGCGCGGTCGATACCCGCACCCCGGTGTAGCGCTCGGCCAGCTCGAGGGCGCGCTCGTCGTCACTGGTCCGCAAGGCGTATCCCGAAGCGGGTGCCTGCGCGCGCAGCCGGTCGGCGCTGCCGTCCCACACGACCTCTCCGCGGCGGATGATCGTGAAGGAGTCACACGCGCCCTCCAGGTCGTTGATCAGGTGGCTGGAGACGAGGACCGCCGTCCCTGCCGACGCCAGCTCCCGGATCAGCGTCCGGACGTCCCGTGCCCCGGCGGGATCGAGCCCGCTCGTGGGCTCGTCAAGCAGCAACAGCCGCGGCGCTCGCAGCAGCGCGGCGGCGATGCCCAGCCGTTGCCTCATGCCTGTCGAGTAGCCGCTGAGTCGGTCCTCGGCGCGCGCCGCGAGACCAACACGCTCCAGCACCTCGCCCACGTGCGCGGCTGCCCCGCCTCCGTCGAGCTCGGCCAGGATCTCGAGGTTGGCGCGGCCGGAGAGGTAGGGATAGAAGCTCGGTTCCTCGACAAACCCGGCGACGCCGTCGAGCGCCGCTGGGGACCGGGGGTCAGAGCGGCGTCCGAATAGCTCCACAGTGCCGGCGTCGGGCCGCACGAGGCCAAACAACAGGCGCAACAGCGTCGTCTTGCCGGCGCCGTTCGGTCCGAGCAGGCCGCGCGCTTCGCCCTCCTGCACCACCAGGTCGACGTTCTCAACCGCCCGGGTCTGCGCAAAGCGCTTGACGAGGCCACTGGCGCGTACCGCTGGCACGCGCGCGGACTATAGGCACTGCGACGAGTCCTCTCGCCGGCTAGTCCGTACGGCTGAGATAAAGATCAACCCAAGGGTGGACGACGACCGCGCCACGAGCCGACACAATGGCCCGCCGTGCGGATCTCCGTCGATCAAATCTTCGAGGCGCTGGCCCGCTTCGTCGTCCGCTTCAGATGGGCCATCGTCGTCTTCTGGGTGCTCGTGGCGATCGTCACGACGGCGGCGCTGCCGTCGTTGGGCAGCGAGGTCAACGACAACAACAGCGCGTTCTTGTCCTCGAGCGCGCCGAGCCAGAAGGCCGCGAACCTGGCCACGCCGGTACTGGGCGGCGGCGCAAACGGCAAGGTCAGCGACATCACGATCGTCGCCTCCCGCTCGGGACCGCTGACGGCGGCAGACCTCGCCGCGGTCGCCCGAGCGGCCACGCTCGCGCGCGGGGTCGAACGGGTGCAATCGGTGAGGGAGACCGGGATCTCGGCCGACCGCGAGGCGGTCGCGATCCGCGTCCGGGTGGTTCTGAGCGCCGGCGACATCTCCAAGGACAAGACGATCGTCGACTCGCTCCAGGCGACATTCACGCGCGCGGACGCCCCCGCCGGCTTGCAGCTGCACCTCGCCGGCCCGGTGGCCACCGCGGTCGCCAACCAGCAGAGCTCGAACAAGGCCGGCAAGCAGGTACAGACGTTCTCGATCCTGTTCGTGATCGTGCTGCTGCTGATTGTGTTCCGCTCGGTCCCGGCGGCAATCGTCACCCTGCTGCCGAGCGCGCTCGCGCTGTTGATCTCGATGCGATTGATCGGCGGGCTCGGCCAAAGCGGGCTCAAGATCTCCTCGATCACACAGGTGCTGCTGATCATCCTGCTGATCGGCGCCGGCACCGACTACGGCCTGTTCCTCGTCTTCCGTGTGCGCGAGGAGCTGCGCGAAGGGGCCGATCCGCACGACGCGGTCAGGCGCGGGCTCGTTCGCGTTGGTGAGTCGATCTCCGGCTCCGCGGGCACGGTAATCCTTGCGCTGCTCACGCTGCTTCTGGCGAGCTTCGGCTTCTACCACGACCTGGGCGTGCCGCTGGCGGTCGGGATGGCGGTGATGCTCATGCTCGGACTCACGCTGCTGCCGGCGCTGCTGGCGATCCTCGGCAGGCGCGCGTTCTGGCCTTCGAAGATCCACCCTGGCACCCAGCGCGAGGGGGTGTGGGGCCGCGTCGCGGGCAGACTCGTCCAGCGTCCCGAGCTGACGCTGGCGATCGGCGTGATCGTGTTTCTCGGCCTGGCCGCGGGGGCGCTCGGCTACCACTCCGCGGGCTTCGGGGGGGCAACCAATCCGCCGAACGGCTCCGATGCGGCGGCTGGCAACGCCGCGCTCGCCCAACACTTCCCCCAGACGAGCAGCAACCCCGCGAACCTCATCTTCGCCTATCCGCGGCCCGTGTCCTCGGCTCCCAACCAGCTGGCGCGGGCGGAAGCGTCGCTACGCAGCTCTGGGGCGTTCACCCAGGTGGCGGGTCCGCTCGATCCGAACGGCACCGCGCTCACCCCCTCCGAGCTGACGACGCTGCGCCGGACGCTCGGACCGCCGCAGCGGCTGCCGGTGGTGCAGCCGGCCGGTGGCCGTGTCCCGACGGCCCTCTACAACGCCTACCGCGCGACCGCCACCTTCGTCTCCCCCGACGGCCGCACGGTCCAGTTCGAGGCCACCCTGAAGGCGGGAGCGCAGAACACAACCGCCGCGATGAAGGCGACCCCGCAGATCCGAAACGTGGTGGCGACCGCCGCGGCGAGATCGGGGGCTACCGACAACGGCGTCGCCGGCGAGGCCGCGGCGATCTACGACATATCGTCAACGGCTAACAACGATTTGATCAAGATCATCCCGATTGCGATCGTCGCCATCGGACTGCTGCTGGCGCTCGTGCTCCGCAGCCTCGTGGCGCCCCTGTACCTGATCGCGAGCGTCGTGCTCTCCTATCTGGCGGCGCTGGGTGTTGCAACGCTGGTGTTCATCGACATCGGCGGCGAGGGCGGGATCATCTTCCTGCTGCCGTTCCTGATGTTCATCTTCCTCCTGGCTCTCGGAGAGGACTACAACATCCTCGTCATGACCCGGATCCGCGAGGAGGCGCGCAAGATGCCGCTGCGCGAGGCGGTGGTAAAGGCGATCGGGCGCACCGGGCCCACGGTGACCTCGGCCGGAATGATTCTCGGCGGGACGTTCGCCGTGTTCGGGATCGTGGGCGGCGGCGGCTCGCAGGGTGGCCAGCTGCGGGCGATCGGCTTCGGCCTGGCTGCCGGGATCCTGATGGACACCTTCCTCGTCCGCACGCTGCTCGTGCCCTCCACTGTGATGTTGCTCGACCGCTGGAACTGGTGGCCGTCGGCGATGAGCCGGCGCGACCGCCCGGCGGGCGCCGCGGCCGGCGGCCTGCGCCCGGCGGACACGCCAGAAGTGCCGTAGGCGCCAGCCAGAGCCTCTGATTCAGGACTGCATAAGCTTGCGCCATGCCCAAGCGCATCGTCCTCTTGCCCGGCGACGGGATCGGACCGGAGATCATCGAGCCCGCGGTCGAGGTGCTGGACGCGGCCGCTCCCGGAGAGTTCACCTACGAGCGCCACGTATTCGGCGGCGCCTCGATCGACGCCCACGGTACGGCCCTTACCGACGAGACGCTCGCTGCCTGCCGGCGCTCGGACGCGGTGCTCTTGGCCGCGGTCGGCGGGCCGAAGTGGGACACCACTGACCCGGCCAAACCGCGGCCGGAGCAAGGCCTGCTCGGTCTGCGCAAAGGACTCGGCCTGTTCGCCAACCTGCGCCCCGTCAAGGCGTTGTCGGCGCTGTACGGAGCGAGCCCGCTCAAGCCCGAGGTAATTGAGCGCACCGACCTGCTGGTGGTGCGGGAGCTCACGGGCGGGATCTACTTTGGCGAGAAGACCCGCACGGCGGATCAAGCGTCCGACGCGTGCGTCTACACGCGCGCGGAGATCGAGCGGATCGCCCGGATCGCGTTCGACGCCGCGCGCTCACGTGTGACCAGCGTCGACAAGGCAAACGTGCTCGAGACCTCGCGGCTGTGGCGCGAAGTGGTGCGCGATGTCCACGGCCGGGAGTTCCCCAACATCGAGCTCGAGCACCTGCTGGTTGACAACGCGGCGATGCGGCTGGTGGCAGCGCCGCGGCACTTCGACGTGCTGCTTACCGAGAACATGTTCGGCGACATCCTCTCCGACGAGGCGGCGATGCTGACGGGCTCGATCGGGATGCTGCCGAGCGCGTCGCTGGGCGGCGGGAACGGTGCCACCGGGCCCGGGTTGTTCGAGCCCGTGCACGGCTCCGCTCCCGATATCGCCGGCTCAGGAAGCGCAAATCCGCTGGCCATGTTCCTCTCCGCCGCGCTGATGCTGCGTCACGGACTGCAGCTGGAGGCGCAGGCGGCGGCGGTAGAATCGGCTGTCGAGGAGGTGCTGGCCGACGGCCTGCGCACTCCGGACCTGGGGGGCTCCGCTTCGACCCGCGAGGCCACTCAGGCGGTTCTCCAACACCTTTAGAACCCTAGGAGCCATACACGTGGAGCAAGCGGACCTCATCTGGCAGAACGGAGAGCTCGTCGCCTGGGAGGACGCCAAGGTCCACGTATTGACCCACGGCCTGCACTACGGCACCGGCGTGTTCGAGGGCGAGCGAGCCTATGAGACCGCTCATGGCCCCGCGATCTTCCGCCACCGTGACCACTTGGAGCGACTGTTTCAATCGGCCGAGCTTTACTACATGCCGATTCCGTTCACGCTCGAGGAGCTGCGCGCCGCCACCCACGAGCTGATCGCCGCCAACGAGCTGCACGAGTGCTACGTGCGCCCGATCGCGTTCCGGGGCTACGGGCAAATGGGGCTCAACCCGCTGGAGGCCCCCGTGGAGGTGACGATAGCCGCCTGGCCCTGGGGGGCGTACCTGGGCGAGGCGTCAAAGCGCGAAGGTGTCAGGGCCAAGATCGCGAGCTGGCGGCGGATCCCGCACGACTCGCTGATCCCACACGCCAAGGCCTCCGGGCAGTACCTGAACAGCGTGCTGGCCAAGATCGAGTCGCTGAAGGCGGGCTACGAGGAGGCGATCCTGCTCGACCAGCACGGATTCGTGTCCGAGGGCTCGGGCGAGAACATCTACGCGGTGCGCTCGGGTCAGATCGTCACCCCGCCGCAGACGGCGGGGATCCTTGACGGCATCAGCCGGAGGTCGGTGATCCAGATCGCCCGCGACGCCGGCTACGAGGTCGTCGAGCGTGACCTGGCCCGAGCCGAGCTCTACCTGGCGGACGAGGTGTTTTTGTCCGGGACCGCCGCCGAGCTGGTCCCCGTCCGCGAGATCGACGACCACGCCATCGGCCACGGTGAGCCTGGCCCCATGACGCGGCATATACAAAGCACCTTCGACGATGCGCTCCACGGTCGCGACGAGCGCTACCTCGAGTGGCTGGACGTCGTCAAGGTGCCCTCCAAGGCCCTCTGATGCGCCCCCGGCGCTGGGAGACGCGAATTAGAAGGCCGGCTCGCGCTTAGCGCGCGGCCGGCCCGTATTTGATTCGCTCCCCGACGGCAAAGGAGGCCCACTGAGAAGTGAAAATCGAGCTGTACGACACCACCCTTCGCGACGGCATGCAGGGCGAGGGCATGTCCCTGTCCGTGCAGGAGAAGCTGCGCGTCGCGCACCGGCTGGACGAGCTGGGAATCGATGTCATCGAGGCCGGTTTTCCAAGCTCCAACCCCAAAGAGCTCGAGCTCTACGAGCTGCTGGCCGCCGAGACCTTCGCGCACGCCCAGATCGCGGCGTTCGGGATGACGCGCCGCCGCGAGGCGCGGGCCGCCGCGGACGACGCGGCGCTGCGCCTTCTCGCCGACTGCTTCGCCCCGGTGTGCACGCTGGTGGGCAAGACCTGGGGCCTCCACCTGGAAAAGGTGGTCAGGGCCAGCCGCGAGCAGAACCTGCGAATGATCGCCGACTCGGTCTCGTTTCTGACGGGGGCGGGAAAGCGCGTGGTCTACGACGCCGAGCACTTCTTCGATGCCTTCAGCGAGGATCGCGAGTATGCGCTTCTGTGTCTGCACGCCGCGGTCGAGTCCGGCGCCGACACGGTCGTGTGCTGTGACACAAACGGCGGCACGCTCCCCGATGCTCTCGCCGCGGCGATGGCCACCGTGTGCGACGCGCTCGGCGAAAGCGGTGCTCAGCTCGGCATCCACTGCCACGACGACGCCGGTTGCGGTGTGGCCTGTTCCCTGGCCGCCGTGCAGCAGGGCGCGAGCCACGTCCAGGGAACGATGAACGGCTATGGCGAGCGCTGCGGCAACGCCAACCTGGTGTCGATCATCCCCAACCTCCAGCTGAAGATGGGCCACGAGTGCCTGACGGACGCGCAGCTGGCCGACTTGACGCCGACCGCCCACTTCATGGACGAGCTGTTGAACTTCACCCCCGACCCGGATGAGCCATACGTGGGCCGCAACGCCTTCGCCCACAAGGGCGGGATGCACGTGGCGGGTGTGAGTGTCGACCCGGCGACCTTCGAGCACGTGGACCCCGTCGTCGTCGGCAACCGGCGCGAGGTTCTGGTCTCGGAGCTCTCCGGTCGTGGCACGGTTCACTCCCGCGCCCGGGACGCCGGCATCCCGCTCTCCGACGAGGACGCCGCCCGGGTCACCGATCGCGTCAAAGAGCTCGAGCATCGCGGGTATCACTTCGAGGCCGCCGACGGCTCGTTCGAGCTGCTGTTGCGAAAGGAGACCGGCTCCTACGAGCCGTTGTTCACGCTCGAGTCCTGGCGCGCGATCGTCGAGAAGCGCGCCGACGGACGCGTGGAGACTGAGGCCACGATCAAGATCTGGGTCGAGGGCGAACGCTACGTGCGCACCGCCGAGGGAAACGGGCCGGTGCACGCGCTGGACCGGGCGCTGCGCGACGCGCTGGTTGAGATCCATCCCCACCTGCGCGACATCGACCTCGCCAACTTCAAGGTGCGGATCCTGGACGAGGCCAAGGGCACGGGTGCGATCACCAGGGTGCTGCTCGACTCCTCCGACGGCCAGGAGCTGTGGGGCTCGATCGGCGTGTCCGAGAACATCATCGAGGCCTCCTGGGAGGCGTTGGTTGACTCGCTGGAGTACGGCATGCAGGTGGCAGGGCGCCGGCGCGCTGTGCGTTCGCTCCGCGGATCGTGACCGTGGACCCCATCCCGCTAGCGCAGCCCGTGATCGGTCCCGAGGAGGAGGCACGGGTGCTCGAGGCGCTCCGTTCTGGGCGGCTGTCGCTGGGGCCGCTGCTCGAGCAGTTCGAGGCGGCGTTCGGGCGGCGAGTCGGCTGCCGATTCGCGAGCGCTGTCTCGAGCGGGACCGCGGGGCTGCACCTGGCGCTGCGCGGGCTGGGCGTGGGCGAGGGCGACGAAGTCATAACCAGTCCCTTCTCGTTCGTGGCCAGCGCAAACGTGTGCCTGTACGAGCGCTCACGGCCGGTGTTCGCCGACATCGATCCGGTCACCCTGAACGTCGACCCCGAGGCCGTCGCCGCCGCAGTCACCTCCCGCACCGCCGCGCTGCTACCGGTTCACATCTTCGGCTACCCGGCCGATGTGCCAGCGCTCGAGCGGCTCGGGCTCCCGATCCTGGAGGATGCGTGCGAGGCGCTGGGAGCCGTGTCGGAGGACGGGGTGCCGGTGGGCGGACGCGGTCATCCGGCCGTGTTCGGCTTCTATCCCAACAAGCAGCTGACGACCGGAGAGGGGGGGATGGTGTGCGTCGCCGAGGAGTCGTTCAAGATAAGGATCGACTCCGAGCGAAACCAGGGACGAGCGCCCGACATGGAGTGGCTCGATCACGACCGCCTGGGGTTCAACTACCGCTTGTCGGAGATCGCCTGCGCGCTGGGGCTGGCGCAGCTGGAGCGGCTCGATTGGATGCTCGCCGAACGTGCGCGCGTTGCCGCGGCCTATGCCCAGACGCTCGGCTCGCTGGAGGGACTCGAGCTGCCGTGTCCCGACAAGGGGCAGCTGCGGCGTGGCTGGTTCGTCTACGTTGTGCAGCTGCCGCGCGGACTTGACCGCGACGCGGTGGTCCGCGAGCTGGCCAGTCGGGGCATCCCCAGCAAGCCCTATTTCCCGGCCGTTCACCTCATGACCTTCTACCGCCAGCGCTTCGGCCACCGGGAGGGCGAGTTCCCGGTATGCGAGGACGTGGCGGCGCGGTCGCTGGCGCTGCCGTTCTTCCCGCAGATGAGCGAGGGTCAAATCGAGCGGGTATCGGGCGAGCTTCGCTCGCTGCTGCATCAGCGCTCGCGGGCCGCGGTGCGGCGCTAGCGATCCCGAGGACCCGCCTGCGAAGATCCCCGCTTCCAGATGTCGCGTTTTGCCGAGCCACAGCACGAGGCGTTCCGGCGCCTCAACGACTCGATCGCCTTCGACTGGCGGCTCGGGCCGTATGACGTTGAGCAGTCGCGTGTGCACGTCGCGATGCTCGCGCGGCAGGGGATCATCTCCGAGGAGGACCGCGACACGCTCCTCAGCGCGCTGGGCCAGGTCGAGCAGGAGCTCTCCGAGGGCTCGTTCCCGTTCACGGAGGGCGACGAGGACATCCACATGGCGATCGAGCGGCGCGTCTCAGAGATCGCGGACGCCGCCGGCGGCAAGCTGCACACCGCCCGCTCGCGCAACGACCAGGTGGCCACCGACATGGCGATGTTCGTCCGCGCCCACGCCTTCCGCGCGCTCGACGGCGCCGGCAGGTTGGCCCGGGCACTGCTGGTCCAGGCTCGGGAGCACATTGACTGGGAGATGCCGGGCTACACCCACCTGCAGCGCGCCCAGCCGGTCTACCTCGGCCACCACTTGCTGGCGTACGTGTGGATGCTCGTCCGCGACCGCGGGCGCTTCGCGGCCGTGCTCGACGCCACCAGCCGGCTGCCCCTGGGGGCCGGGGCCCTGGCGGGGGTGAACTTCGACACCGACCGCGGCTCGATGGCCGCCGAGCTCGGGTTCGCGGCCGTGGCCGAAAATTCCGTGGATGCCGTCTCCAACCGAGACTTCGTGCTCGACTACCTGGCAGCGGCGGCGACGTGCGCCACCCACCTTTCGCGCCTCGGAGCAGAGCTCGTCCTGTGGTCCAGCGAGGAGTTCGGTTTCTGCCAGGTCTCAGACGCCTGGGCTTCCGGGTCCTCGCTCATGCCCCAGAAGAAGAATCCCGACGTGGCGGAACTGCTGCGGGCCAAGGCGCCGCGCGTCGCCGGCCACCTGGCTGCGCTTCATGGAGTGATGCACGGGCTGCCGCTGACCTACAACAAGGACCTTCAGGAGGACAAGGAGCACCTGTTCGACGCCGTCGACACGCTCGAGCTATGCCTCGATGCGGCGGAGGGCATGGTGTCCTCGGTCACCTTCAACCGTGAGCGCATGGCACTCGCCGCATCTGACGAGTTCCTGGCCGCGACCGACATCGCCGACATGCTCGTCCGCCGCGGGGTTCCCTTCCGCCAGGCCCACGGGATCGTCGCCGGCGTCGTGCGGGCGGCGCTCGAGCGGGGCAAGTCCCTGTCCGAGCTCACCGCTGATGAGCTGGCCGAGCACTCGCCGTTGCTCGATGAGGAGTTTCGGGCGCTGCTCGAGCCGCGTTCGTGGCTCGAGCGCAAGCGCTCCGAGGGAGGCACGAGTTCCGAACGGTTGCGCGAGCAGGTGCAGCGGGCGGAGGCGGCACTGTCGTCGGCACCGTGACGGCGCTGAGGGGAGCTCTTTCGGCTGCGTTCTACGAGCGGCCGGTACTCGAAGTGGCACGCGCGTTGATCGGCTGCAGCGTGGCGTGCGACGGATGCTCGGGGGTGATCGTGGAGACCGAGGCCTACCACCATTCCGAGCCCGCCTGTCACGCGTTTGTCGGTCTCACCCCTCGGACCGGCACGCTCTTCGGTCCGGCGTCAAACGCCTACGTCTACCGCTCGTACGGGATCCACGCGTGCCTGAACGCCGTCGCCGAGCCCGAGGGAGTCGGCGCCGCAGTGCTGATCCGGGCGCTCGAGCCCGTGGAGGGCGTCGAGGTGATGAGAGCCCGGCGCGGCGTCCAGCAGCTGGAGGCGCTCTGCTCCGGTCCCGGCAAGCTCACCCAAGCACTGGGCATCACGCTGGAGCACAACGGGACGAGCCTCGTCGCTGGGCCGATCGTGATCTCGGGGCCGGCGCCGCCGGTCGCCGTCGGCGATGTGAGCGCCGGCCCGCGCATCGGCATCACCAAGGCGGCCGAGCTACCGTGGCGCTTCTGCGCCGCCGGCAACCGCTTTCTCTCGCGGCGGGCGTAGCTACTTCGTTCCCACACCGGCGCCGCCGGTCCCGCCCCCGGGTCCGCCGCCGCCACCGCCAGCCCCTCCTCTACCACCGCCCGTGCCGCCCGGGGCCGCGGGCGCCGGCGCGGGGGTGGCGGGCGCCGGGGTGTGGTTGCCGGGAGTCGCCGGCGTTGTCGGCGCGGTAGGAGCGGTGTGGGGGGCGGTGGGGCCAGCGGTCCCAGGAGTCGTCGTCGGGGCCACCGGGGTGGTCGTCGCCGGCGCGGGCGTGTTCGTCGGCGCCAGGGCCGGACCGGGAACGGTCGCCGCGGGCGTTGTGGTGGTGGTGGTGCTCTGGCCCTTCTGGTTCTTTTGCTGCTCCTGCTGGAGCTCCTGGAGGGCCTGGACCATGAACGCGTGCCAGATGATCGCCGGGTAGGTGCCGCCCTCCACCGGCTGGCCGTTATACAGCGTGCCCATCGAGACGAGCTTGGTGGGGAATCCGACCCACACGGCCGTCGTCAGCTGCGGCGTCCAGCCCACGAACCAGGCATCTCCGTAGTTGCTAGTCGTCCCGGTCTTCCCGGCCACGAGCACACCGTTGATCGCGGCCTGGGTTCCCGTCCCCGACTGCACCACCCCGGTGAGCATCTGCTGCACCGTTTGCGCTATATCGGGCGGGAGAATCCGCTCGAGCGCGGGCCGGTTGACCATCTTGGTTGGAATCCCGGTGCCTGCGCACACGGGGCACGTGATCGAGTGGATCCCGATCGGCCCGCCGTCCTGGTCGCCGAGGTTGGGGTTGGAGACCCTCAGCCCGCCGGTGGCGAAGGTCTCATAGGCATGCGCCATGTCGAGCGGAGACACGCCGATCCGCAGTCCTCCGAGGATCATCGCGTAGTTGTTGGAGACCGGCGAGCGGATCCCCATGCGCTCCGCCAGGTCGGCGATCCTGGTGGTTCCTACCTTGATGCCCACCTGGGAGAAGACCGAGTTGTCCGAGACGTCCGTGGCCCCCTGCAGGGTGGTCGTCCCCGAGTAGCTGTTGCCGAAGTTGTGGACGATGAAGTGCTCCTTGCCGCCGCTGTTCGGGACGATGAAGTCCTGAGGCGCCGAGGCCCAGACGGAGTCGGGACCGATTCCGGACTGGAGCGCGATCGCCAGCGTGAAGGGCTTGAACGACGAGCCAGGCTGCCGGTGGCCCTGGGTCGCGAGGTTGAACGGAGAGTGCTCGTAATCCTCGCGTCCATTCACGATCGGTCCGCCGACCATCGCCCGCACTTCGCCGGTCTTGTTGTCGATCGCCACCAGCGACGAAGTCGGCTCCCCCGGGCCGGACGGTAGGTCCTGCTCGATCGCCTGCTCGGCGGCGCGCTGCATCGAAAGATCGAGGCTGGTCTGGATTTTCAGCCCCCCGTAGTACGCGCGGTATTCGGCGACCGCGGGCGGCGTCCGCCGCCCGAGCCCCATGATCCGCAGGATCTGCGGCCGCAGCCAGCTCGTGAAGTACGGTGCTGCGGGCGGCTCCTGGGGCTGTTCGAGGTCGCTGGCCGTGGGAAGCGGGGCGCCACGCGCCTGCTCGTACTGCGCGCGGCTGAGGTAGTGCTGCTGGACCATGTCTGAAAGCACGACGTCTCGCCGGGCCCTTGCGGCCTGCCGGTTTGTGATCGGGTCGAAGTCGCCCGGTGCGGCGATCATCCCCGCGAGGAGCGCGGCCTGGGCCGGCTGGAGGTTCGATGCGCAGAAGGAGTCGGCCGTGTTGCCGCAGCCGCCGGTCGTGCCGTCGGCGGCCGCGTACGGGTCATAGCCCAGCTGCTTGCCGAAGTAGACGCGCGCCGCCGACTCCACGCCGTACGCCCCGTTGCCGAAGTAGATCGAGTTCAAATACTCCCTGAGGATCTTCTGCTTCTTCCAGCGGTGGGCGAGGTGGAAAGCCAGTGTGGCCTCCCGCAGCTTCTCCAGCACCGTGCGGTCGTTTTGCTCCGCCAGCGCGTTCTTGACGAACTGCTCTGCGATCGTCGAGGCACCCTGGCGCGAGCCGCCGGTCACGTCCGACATCACGGCGCGCACGATCCCGCGCAGGTCGACCCCCGGATCGCTCCAGAACCGCTTGTCTTCGACGGCCACAACGGCCCGCCGCATCCAGGGCGAAATCTCGTTGAAGCGGTCGAGCACCACCGGGCGCGTGGGCGGCGCCAGCTGCCCGATCGGCTTGCCCCTGTCGTCGTACAGGTAGGAGGTCTTCTCGCTCCTGTACTGCTGCTGGTTCTCGATCTGCGGGATGTCGGAAGCGACGGCCATCATCATTCCGAACACCATCGAGACCAGGGCAAGTGCCCCGAGGCCCAGCAGCAGGAGCAGCAAGCGGAGCTTGCGCACACGCGGCTTCAGTGGAGGAGGGGCGCCGTCGCCAGGGGCGTCGTCCCCTCTGGGAGAGTCGCCCCGTCCATCGCCGCCTTGGTTAGGGGGCACTGGTCTCTGACTGCCCGCCGTCCGTCGGGGACCGAACGGAACGAGCATATGTACGTCGTCGCTCATGCGATCGAGTGCAGCTCCTCGGGTGCTCTTCTGCTGAAGCGCGCGGCCGTCTTGCACCGCACGTCCGGGGAACGTTGGGCGGCGGGGTCCCCGGCGCGGGCGCAGACTCTAGCATTGGCCAGCGATGGGTTCCCGGGCGGATCAGCCGCTCGCCGCTTGGCTTGAACGCAATGCAGTCGACTCCCTGCCGAGCGGCGAGCTGGAGCGCAAGCTGGCGCTGGGCCGGCCGCTGCGAGTGAAGCTGGGCATCGATCCCACCGCGCCCGACATCCACCTGGGGCACACCGTTGTCCTGGGCAAGCTCCGTGAGTTTCAGGACCAAGGGCACCTGGTCGTGCTGATCATCGGCGATTTCACCGCCAGGATCGGTGACCCCAGCGGGCGCTCCGAGGTCCGCCCGGTGCTCGACCCAGCGCAAATCGAGGAGAACGCTCACACATATACAGAGCAGGCCTTCACGATCCTCGATCGCGAGCGGGTGGAGGTGCGTCACAACAGCGAATGGCTCGACATGCCGATGGAGGATCTGTTCGGGCTGGCACGGACAGCGACCGTGGCCCAGATCACCGAGCGCGAGGACTTCGCCAAACGTCTTCAGGCGGGCACGCCCGTGTCGGTGCTCGAGCTGCTCTATCCCCTGATGCAGGGCTATGACTCGGTGGCGGTCAAGGCGGATCTCGAGCTCGGCGGCACCGACCAGAAGTTCAACCTGTTGCTGGGACGGGACATCCAGCGCGCCTACGGAGTGCCGGAGCAGGCAGTCATGACCATGCCCATCCTCCCGGGCACCGACGGCGAGCGGCGCATGTCGAAGTCGTTCGACAACTACGTCGGGGTGACCGAACCGGCGGTGGAGATCTACGGCAAGACGCTCAGCATCCCGGACTCTGCGCTCGTCATCTGGTATCAGCTCCTGCTGGGCTCGCCGCCGCCAGCCGGGGTTGGCCCTCGGGACGCGAAGCGCGCCCTGGCCAGGGCGCTGGTCGAGCGCTTCAGGGGGGCGCAGGCCGCGGCCGACGCCGAGCGGGAGTTCGACCGTGTCCACATCGCCCGGGAGGCACCGGAGGACATGCCCGTGGTTGAGTGGGCGGTGACGGGCTCCGACGTGCACCTGCCGGCCCTGCTTCAGGCGGCGTTCGGCGTCTCGACCTCCGAGGCGCGCCGGATGCTGGCCCAGGGGGGCGTCAAGCTCGACGGCCAGCCAGTGGTCAACGGCTCGCTCGATGTCCCCGTTGCCGACGCCGACGGCAAGGTGCTCCAGCTCGGCAAGCGACGCTTCGCGCGCGTACGCGTGAAGCAGTGAAAGTCGCCGGCGGTCTGCTGCGGATGGAGACGCCCGGCAACGGGCACATCGTCGATCTGACGGAAGGGATCACCAGCGTCGTGCGCACGGCCGAGGTCACCCGTGGCCTGGTGACGGTGTTCGCCACCGGCTCCACGGTGGCCGTGACCACGATGGAGTTCGAGCCGGGTGGCGTGCACGACCTACAGGCGCTGCTTGACCGTCTGATTCCCGGCGGCGGCCAATACGAGCACAACGTGCGGAATCACGACACCAACGCCCACGCCCATCTGCGGGCGGCCCTGATCGGCCCTTCGGAGACGATCCCCTTGGTGAACGGCCAATTGGCGCTCGGCACCTGGCAGCAGGTGGTGCTGCTCGACTTCGACGACCGCCCCAGGCAGCGGACGGTCACGGTGCAGGTGCTGTCGTAGGGTCCGAGCGCGCCACTCCGAGACAGTGCGGCGTCCCTTCCGCGTGCGCCCGGTGGTCCCTTCCGAGTGCTTCGGGTGGTGGGTCCGTTCTTAACTTGCTATCCACCCTCGCGAGCCGCGCCTGAACCGAATACACTCGCGGCGCCGCGATCAGCCCGTAGCACGCGGGGCGCGGCAAACGGTACGACCCGGAGGTTGTTGCGTAGTGCCTCGATGCTGTGCCCTCATAACCCATCCTCACACAGACAAGCCGCCGGTGTTCGTGGCGGTCAATAGTGAAGACGAGGCGGTGGGGAAGAAGCTCGCGCAGGAGGCGGCGGAGGAGGTCTACGGCAAGCTCCACGCCGAGGATCCTGAGCGCCACCCGGCTAGCCCGGATGTGCAGGTGTTCGTAGGCGACACGGAATCCCCGTCGGGGTGATCGGCAAGACTCGGCCTTAGGCCTCTGCGGCGGCGCAGAGGGCGAAGGGCCATAGCGGCCGGTGGACCAAGCACCGCTTAGTTGGGCCCGCGGTCGTTCACGAGCGTCGCTTCAGATCTCGACTGTGTGCACCTTGGCAAGCGAGCGGCTCGCGGCTAGTAGCGGTGTGGTTCCGAGCTTCGCACACAGCTCATGCGCCTCTCGCAGGGTGGCCTCGGCCTGTGGCCCCGCTTCTGTGAGCAGCAGCGACTCCGCATAGCGGTACACGAGGTAAGCGAGCTCGTAGGGATTCGAGAGGGTGCGCCAGCGGCTCATAGCTTGGGCCCAGACCTCGGGCGTGGGGCTGCCAGCCGCTCGCCTCAGCTCGGCGGCACAAATCGCGAGGTGGCCACCCGCTTCCGTTGGGACCGCCTCCGTTCCTCGAGCCTTGACGACGGTCTCGAGGGAGTCGTGGTGCTCTCGCGCGGCCCGCTCCGCCCGCTCGGCTGTTTGCGGATTGCCATCCACGCGCGCCTTCTGCGCCGCGTCCGCCGCGGCTCGGGCGCCCATGGAGTGGAGCAACGGAATGTGCAGGAGGTTGTCGGCGGTTCCGAGCTTTGCCAAGCCGTTGGAAATGTGCGCTCGGGCGGCGTCAGGGCGATCCCGCCAGAGTTCCAGTTCCGCGTATCCACTGAAGACCGCGGGCACGAACTCGACGAGACCAAGTGAGTCACACAGAATTGTCGCCGCGTCGAACCGCGCGGCGGCCTGATCGAAACGGCCACGGGCGGTGTCGAGGCGGCCGGCCAGGCTGTCAAGTAACAGCTGCGCCGGTTGATCGAGGTGGCGGCTTGCGAGCTCCGGCAGGCGCTCCTCAAGCTCATCCCAGCGGCCGAGCCGAAGCAGGTCGTCGGCCGCATTGACGGCGAGAAAGTTCCCAGCTCGGTGGTTCCCGGCAGCAAGCGCGACGCGCTCGCCCTCCAGCATCACCCCGAGGGCATCCTCGATCCGCGCCTCGAGGCGCAGCACCTCGCCTAGGTCGAGGTGGATCTGCGCCAGGTCCTCGGTGCTGTTGGCCCGCCGTGCGAGCTCCAGCGCCAGCCGAAGCTGTTCCTCGCCAGCCAGGGCATCGCCGAGGAAGGCGATCGCCACGCCGAGCACGGCACGTGCCGAGCTTTCGGTTGCGAGAGTCCGATCTCCTTGGGCGATAGCGATTGCCTGTGCCGCGCGTTCGCGGGCTTGCACCCACTGACCCAGGAACGAGAACGCGCAGGCCTCGTCGACATGCACTCGCATCCGATCGGCGAAAGACTCCTCGGGAAGGAGATTGAGGGCGTGACGGTACGCGGTGAGCGATGCCTCGGCATTCCACGGCTGATAGCGACCCAGTCGTTCGTAGAGTCGAGCGGCTCGGATTGGGTCCCGGCCCTCGTCGAGTTCGTTCAACGCGCGCTGACCGAGCGCGTACGCGCGATTTGAGTCTCCTATCGACCTGGCTGCCTGGGCGGCTCGGGTCAGCAGGTTGACTAGGTCAACTGGCGAAGAGCCAGGCGCCGGGGGACGACTGGTCCAGAGTTGGATCGCGCGCTCGAAGTGAGTAAGAGCCTCGCCGTACCCGAACACCCGCTCGGCGGTCATCCCCGCCTCGATCGAGGCGAGCAGAGCTTGCGCTGGCTGATGCGCCAGCTCCCAGTGATGAGCTCGCTCGCCCGCGTTCTCGGCTCGCGCATGCTGAGCGATTGCGCCGGCAATCCTGCGATGAAGGGCCGCGCGCTCTGTCGGCAGCAAGTCACCGTAGACCGCCTCGCTCACCAGCCCATGGCGCATGCTGTAGTCGCCAGTTCGACGATCCCAAACGACGAGGTTGTGGTCAACGCACTCCCTCACCGCTGCCTCGATCTCCTCATTGGGCAGCTGGGTGACAAGTTCGATGAAAGGATCGTCCACGGGACGGCCCGCGGCCGCGATCAAGCGGAGGATGCGGCGCGACCGCTCGCCGAGCTTGTTCACCCGCAGCAACAAGAGGTCGTTGACGGTGGACGGGAGATCCGTCGTCCCCGAGGTCTCGGCCGCGACCAATACCTCGGTGTAGAACGGATTGCCCTGGCCGCGGGTGAATAGCCGCTGGACAAGAGCCTGGGGAGGCGAGTCGCCGAGAATGCCCGCAACCTGCCTCTCTACAGACTCGCGAGACAGCGTCGCGAGGTCAATCCTCCTAACCGCCTCGGCCCGCGTCAGCTCGGCGACGAGACGACGAACGGGATGCTCGGGATGTAGATCATCCGACCGTACGGAGGCGACCGCCACAAATCTCTCTGACCGAAGGTTGTGGACCAGGAAGCGAAGGAAATCCCGTGATGACATGTCGGCGTAATGGAGGTCCTCGATCGACAGCATCAGCGGTGCCCGTTCGGACAATCGACGCAAAAGGAGCAGAATCCACCCGAACAGACGAGCCTGACCGAATGCGTCATCGGCCACGGTGACCGCCGCGTCCTCTCTCACCGTGTCCGGGAACACTCGAGCCAATTCCCGTCGACCGTCGCCAGGCAACTCGGAAAGCGCAGACGCGATCACTTCGTGATCTGCATTTCGAAGCGCCGCTGCGATCGGTGCGTAAGGGAGTTCGTCGACTGACAGCTCCAGACACTGGCCGTGCATCACGAGCATGTCCGTGTGGCGCGCCGTCGCCTCCAATTCACGGACGAGCCGGGTCTTGCCGACGCCCGCTTCACCCACTACGAGCATGACCGACGGCGCGCCGCTTCGTGCGCCATCGAGTGCGGCCTCCATGATTGAGATTTCCTGCTCGCGACCGACGAGCTCGGGACTGGAAGCGGCCCCGGGGTGAGCGCTGCTGGTGACCGGGGCTCGAACGCGTGCACCGGTCACGGGCCGCGGAGTCTTCGGGAGCGAGAGTGGCGCCTTGGTGCCCTCGAGCTGCTGAAGCGTCCGCGCCAGCGCGGCCACCAAGTCGGCTGCGGAAGCAAGGCGCTCGTCCGGATGCTTGGCCATCGCCTTGGCGATCAGGGCATCTAGTTCCTCCGGAACGCCGTCGACCTCGTCTCGGACCGAAGGAATCGGGGCGCTGACATGGGCAAAGACCTTCGGGGCCGCCGCTGGTCGTTCGAACGGGACGTGCCCCGTAAGACACTCGAACAGCATGCAGCCGAACGAGTAAATATCCGAGCGCGGCTCACCCTTGCCGCCTTGGAACCGCTCCGGCGCGGTGTAGTCGATCGTTCCCAGGAAGTCGCCCGTACGGGTGTTCGATTCGGCGTCCGCCCGGAACGCGATGCCGAAATCGGTCAGATAGACGTGACCGTCGGCTTCATCGCCGCTGCGCCCGATGAGCACGTTTGCCGGCTTCACGTCGCGGTGGACCAGGCCGCGACTATGGGCCGCGGCCAATGCGGCGGCGACCGGCTGCAGCAGCCTGATCGCTCTGCTTGGCGACAGGCGCCCGGACGGTTTTACCAGCGCTCGCAGGTCCGTTCCCTCCACCCAGCGCATGATCAAATACAGCGTTCCATCAACATCCCCAGCTTCGTAGACGGGGATCACGTTGGGATGCTCGATCGATGCGGCGAGGTGCGCCTCGCGGTGGAAGCGCTCGCGATAGTCGCTGTCCAGCGCGAGTTCCGGAACGAGCGCCTTCAACGCCACTGGCCGCTGGAGCGCGAGCTGGGTTGCCCGGAAAACGACCCCCATGCCCCCGCGTCCCGCGGCCGACTCAAGTCGACATCCCGCAAAGGTCGCGCCTGGGACCAGGCTTTCAGGCATATTCGACGTTATACCGCCCTGGAATTGGTCCAAAGATCCGCCCCCACACCCCCTCACGCGGGCGCTATACTCATCGGTCCGCCTCGGGTCCCAAACTGATTTGGGGGCCTGGGAGCGCCCCACGTGGAAAGGAGTCCCCTTTCCAGAAGAGGTGCGACGGTCTTTGAAAACTCAACAGCATGCGCACCTTCGGCCGACCCTTCGGCCGATGTGTGTGTCCAGGTTCGACGCCGCCGCTCGGTGGCCCTTCACGGGCCCTTGAACGGCGGTGCCAAGATTGACCCCGTCTTGCGCCTCGAAGCTCGCCATGTGTACGGCGGGCTTCCTCGAGTGGGCGCAAGGGCCTGACCCACCAGGGGCAGGCCCAGAGGTTTTGCCCGTGCCGCCTAGTGGCGGCGATATACGGGCGTACCCTGACGACTCTTTGTGACGAGCGGGCTGCCTTGGGCGCGAGGTTCACCTCCGCCTCTGGGTACCCGTTCAGCAGTTCTTCACGGAGAGTTTGATCCTGGCTCAGGACGAACGCTGGCGGCGTGCCTAACACATGCAAGTGGAGCGACGAACCAGGCTTCGGCCTGGGGCAAAGCCGCGAACGGGTGAGTAACACGTGGGTAACCTGCCCTGATGATTGGGACAACCCGAGGAAACTCGGGCTAATACCGAATGTGCCCTTCGGCCATAAGGCCGTCGGGGAAAGGAAGCTTCGGCCTCCGCATCGGGATGGGCCCGCGGCCCATTAGCTTGTTGGTGAGGTAACGGCTCACCAAGGCCACGATGGGTAGCTGGTCTGAGAGGACGATCAGCCACACTGGGACTGAGACACGGCCCAGACTCCTACGGGAGGCAGCAGTGGGGAATCTTGCGCAATGCGCGAAAGCGTGACGCAGCAACGCCGCGTGGGGGAAGAAGGCCTTCGGGTTGTAAACCCCTTTCAGTTGGGACGAAGCTTCGTCGGTGAATAGCCGGCCGAAGTGACGGTACCTTCAGAAGAAGCCCCGGCTAACTACGTGCCAGCAGCCGCGGTAATACGTAGGGGGCTAGCGTTGTCCGGAATCATTGGGCGTAAAGAGCGTGTAGGCGGCTCGGTAAGTCCGCTGTGAAAGTCCAGGGCTCAACCCTGGAATGCCGGTGGAAACTGTCGAGCTAGAGTCCGGAAGAGGCGAGTGGAATTCCTGGTGTAGCGGTGAAATGCGCAGATATCAGGAGGAACACCAATGGCGAAGGCAGCTCGCTGGGACGGTACTGACGCTGAGACGCGAAAGCGTGGGGAGCAAACAGGATTAGATACCCTGGTAGTCCACGCCGTAAACGATGGGCACTAGGTGTGGGGGGTGTCGACTCCCTCCGTGCCGACGCTAACGCATTAAGTGCCCCGCCTGGGGAGTACGGCCGCAAGGCTAAAACTCAAAGGAATTGACGGGGGCCCGCACAAGCAGCGGAGCATGTGGTTTAATTCGACGCAACGCGAAGAACCTTACCTGGGCTTGACATGTCTCTGACAACTGTGGAAACACAGTCTCCCTTCGGGGCAGAGTCACAGGTGGTGCATGGCTGTCGTCAGCTCGTGTCGTGAGATGTTGGGTTAAGTCCCGCAACGAGCGCAACCCCCGTCGCATGTTGCCAGCATTTAGTTGGGGACTCATGCGAGACTGCCGGTGACAAACCGGAGGAAGGTGGGGATGACGTCAAGTCATCATGCCCCTTATGTCCAGGGCTACACACGTGCTACATTGGCGCGTACAGAGGGCTGCGATACCGCGAGGTGGAGCGAATCCCTTAAAGCGCGTCTCGGTTCGGATTGCAGGCTGAAACTCGCCTGCATGAAGGCGGAGTTGCTAGTAATCGCGGATCAGCACTGCCGCGGTGAATACGTTCCCGGGCCTTGTACACACCGCCCGTCACACCATGGGAGTAAGCAACACCCGAAGCCGGTCGCCTAACCCTTTTGGGAGGGAGCCGTCGAAGGTGGGGCTTGTGACTGGGGTGAAGTCGTAACAAGGTAGCCGTAGCGGAAGCTGCGGCTGGATCACCTCCTTTCTAGGGAGCCCCTCGAGGGCACCGGCCGTGCGGACGAGGCGCCACCATCTGGCGTCCTCGTGGCCGACACGGCCGGACACTAGAAAACGTCGACCGGGCCTGGCAGGTCGAGCGTCATCGCCTCGCGCGGCGACGACTCGGCCCGCATGCTGTTGAGTTTTGAGAGACCGGCGCGCAGCCGGCCCTCGCCGAGCTTCAGCTCGCGAAGGCCAAGGGCGCGTTTGGCCTCTTTGCGGACCTTGAAA
>CAVSTE010000002.1:0-502650 GCA_963730835.1 uncultured Actinomycetes bacterium | reverse complement strand
ATGCGAGCGTGAATGCACGCTCGCATCCGCCCGCTGGTGCGAACCGCCATTCAGCGCGGAGCTCTTACCTGGACCAGATTTTGCGAGCACTTGGACTCCGCCACATCCACCTCCGACATCACACCGGTGGCTCGAGGGTTGTGGCGGTGGTGAAGAATGCGGACCTGCCAGGCGCTCACTCGTTCGTCCCCGCCGCTCGAAGCTCCTGGTTCGAGAAGTCGCTGGAACGCCCGCCATTCGCTGATCGGCGTCCTGCCACTCGCTCGCGGTCGGCGAGCGTCTGTAAGTAGCGTCGCGTAAGGCGTCAGCCCGGCACCCGGGGCGGGGAGTTCGGGTCGTGCGCGATCAGCGCCGTGATCTCTCCGGCGCGCCTCAGCTCGCCGGCTTTCGCCAGCGCGGCCGCGGCCATCAGCCGGCCGGTTGCGTCCGGCGCGAAGTCGAGGAACCTTTCGGCTGCCTCTCTTCATCCCGGTGTACTGCCCGCGCATCGCCAGCAATCCGCAAGCGGACGCTCGGCCGAGGCGCGCGTCATCCGGAAGATCGGCCGCGAGGCGCTCTGCTTCAACGAAGTCACCCGTAGCCGCCATCGCCATCAGGCGTGAAGCCTGCGCGACCATGTCGGCGTGCGGCGATGAAGCGAGCACCTCAGCGACCTGCTCGTTCCATTGGAGCCCGGACTGGCGCCATGCATGCCGCCAGGCGCTCGGCCGCGGCTTGTTCACGCTCCGGTGAGTCGCTCAGCGCGAGCCTCTCCAGAGTCTCCAGGCCCTCAGCTCTGGCGGGACCGCCGAGATCCACATTTCGCGGCTGCGCGGATGCGCGTGATCGCGTCGCTCTCGGCCGCGACCTGTTCGGTGAGACTCGAGCGCCAGCTGTCGGAGCGCCGGCATCGTAGCGCCGCCTCGCCTAAGCACGAGCGGCCCGTCCGGTGCAGCCGCTTCCTCTGGTTGCGTCCATGGCGCGAGCCAGTTGCTGCCGCGCCTTCGCAAGATCGCGCAACATGCCCGGAGACATCGGCGGCCAGCATGAGCAGGCGACCACTCTCAGACCAGCGGCCCATGGCGGTCATCTCTTCGCGAAGAGAGAGCGCGTCCTCCTGCGTCGCGCTCGTACCTCGAGCGAGCGGTAACGTCTGATCGGAGATGAGCGCGATCCGGGCGCGCTGGATCTGAACGTTGATCGCGGTGGCACCGATGGCCATCGACTCCGGGGTCAAGCCGCTCAGCCTGAGCGAGGTACTCTGCTGCGGCGTCCAAATCAGGCAGCAACAGGGAGGTCAGTGCCTGCTCGGCATGCAATGAGGGCCCTTAGGGACTTGTCCTCGGTTTCTATCTCTTGAAGCCGGTCGAGTTGCTCCGTTGGAGGCAACTCCGGATCGATGCACTCGAGATACAGCCGCGGGCAGGTACCGGATCTGACTCCTCTGCCTCTGTCAGCAGCCGCAGACGTCGAGCATCCTCACCAGCGACCTGGGCGTCGATCGCGGCACGCACGAGACGATCGGCGCGAACGGTGGTGTCCGCGGACCGAGCGGCGAAGTGCTCCCGATCCGTCCGCAGCCTCCGACCAGAGCCCCACCGCTTCGGCGTGCCGTATCACCGCATCGGCTAGGAGCTCCGACCTGTCTGCGAGGGCTTGGGGCCACCGTGCGATGAGAGTTTCGACCCGCTCAGGATCTGGCGGCTCTCCAATCTCGGCTCGCAGCCAGCGGAGCGCCTCCGGATCATCGCTCGCCAGAGCGACAACTGCCCTGCGCTGCCACAGCCCGATGTCGTCGAGCAGCAACGGGCGCGCCAGCTGCGTCTCCTCGGCGGCGCCCTCGGTCGACCGGGCGCTCTCGGCGCGCTGCGCGCGCTGGCGGTCAGCCACCTCCCTCTCGTGGGCGAGCTTCATCTGGACGAGCTCGGCAACGGAGACTTGCTGCTTTGGATCGTCGATGACGTCGGAATGGACTCCACACATCAGCACAAGATTTGCGTAGGAGTGCCGATGCTCGATCAGAGGCTTCCAGTGTCTTCTCCTCTGCTGTGAGTAAGCACGTAGATCTTGCAACCGACGGGTCATCGTCGCTCTGAGCGACGATGTGGCACTCCTTGCCGATGATCGTGTCGTTGACCCCGGCGGCGGTCCGCATCAGCAGCTCTCGAGCGGCAGCCCGGGTAGGCGCACTGGTTCCCGGAGCGCGCCCAAAGCCGCTTACGAGTTTGGACGGTGATGTACGCGCTCACGGACGCCCAGCGTAGGACCAAACTCCACGGAATACCCCTGGATGGGGCGATGATCCTTTCCGTTTGACATCCGTTTGACACGGCCCCAAACCCGCGCCCCCCCCTCCAACGACGAAGGCCACCTTTCGGTGGCCCTCGAGGTCTCGGTCGGCCGGTTTGCAGGGCTTTTGCGAGCCCTGTGCCTTGTCGGCCGGGATAGCGGGGGCGGGATTCGAACCCGCGACCTTCGGGTTATGAGCCCGACGAGCTACCAGACTGCTCCACCCCGCGGCGGACCGCGAATTTTAGCGGATTGTGCAACACCGCCGGCGGTTTAACCCCCCGGTTCCCCCGGCGCGGCTGTGCGTGTCTCGCGCACCGACTCGTCGCCAGCAACGCTCTCGGACCCCTCGCCGTTCTCTGCGAAGTGCATGAAGCGCTTGCTCTCTGACTGCCCGATTGCGACCAGCTGCTCACCGACCGAGCGCATGTCTTCGATCAGTCGCCGGCGCTCGCGCCAGATCGCTTCGGCGTTCCGAGTCAGCTCGTGTGCAGCCGCCTCGGCCGTCGACAGCGTGTCGTCCGCTTCTCTACGCGCTGCCGCAAGCCTCTCCTCGGCCTCCCGGCGCGCAGCGGCGAGCGTCGCCTCGGCTTCCCGACGAGCGCTCTCGCGAGCGTCCTCGCTTTCGCGATTCGCAACCGCCCTGAGCTCTTGCGTCTCTCGAGTTGCCGTCTCGCGCAGCTGCGTGACCTCCCGGTTGGCCGTTTCACGCAGCTCGGCGACCTCCCGATGGGCAGTCTCGCGCTGCTCAGCCGTCTCTCGCTCAGTCAACTGGCGGAGCTCTCGCACCTCCCGATTGATCTCACTGCGAACCTCGTCGGCCTCCTGGCTGGCCGTGTCGCGCAGTTGCTGCACCTCGAGCTCGGTAGCCTCGAGGCGCTCATCGGCTCGCATCCGGGAGCGCATCGTGATCTCGTCTGCGGTCGCTTGGGCCCGCTGAAGAATCTCCCGGGTTTCCTCGCTGACTTCGTCGAGGGCGTGCCGCACGGCCGACTCAGGGGAGGACGAAATCTCGAGCTCGGCGATCAGGCCATTGACCTGCTCGACATACCGATCGACGGCCGCGCGGTCGTAGCCGCGGAGGCCCACTGGAAAGTTGACGTTCCGCACCTCCTTGAGCATCCGGGCGCGCTCCGCCACGGGCACACCGCTGCCCCGCGTGCGCTGAGGTCGGCGGTCGGGCCCTTTTGCCGTATCGCCGCCTTCTTCGGCCGACTCGTTCTCCGCGGTGATCTCCGTGCCGCTCGGCTCGGACGAGGTCTCGCGCGGCCGGCGCGAGGTCTCATCGCGGCTGTCGGAATTGGCCACTATGGACCACCTCCCTCCTTCTCCATCGACGTCAGTGAGCCGGTCACACAGGCCACGCCCACTCCCGCTGAACGTACTCCCCTGGTCAAGGCGATGCGAGCACCCGGCGCTGAAAACGGAGGCTTGACCCGGTACGGCGACCAGATCGTTACCGCGTGAGCAGAATTACCAGAATTATGGCCAGTAGCAGGGCAAACCCAACTCCAGCCAGAGGCCATGGCCGTTGCCAGTACTCCGGCTTGGCCCGATCTCGGCTGTAGCGGCCTTCCGGGGGCTCGCCGACCCAATCATCATCGTCGTCGTAACCGGCCATTGCTTTGAAAGCTACACACCGCGTCGAGACCGCTAGACCCCGCACCAGCGCAATCTGCTCCAGCCACCAGAGTGCGCAAAGCGACCCCACCACCGAGTCGCCGTCGCCAGAGGAGCCGCCACACAGATTTCTTGCAAGCCCGCCACACATTTCTGACGTTCATGTCTTGATCCGTTACAGCGTTGTCCCGCATCCTCCGGGCATGGCGACGATCAAGCAGAAGATCGAAGTGGAGCAGAAGATGCGGGAACTGCTGGAGAACGAGGGGATGCCGGAACCGGACGGCGTCGAGTACGGGCACGGATGCATCCGGCTGTTCTTCGACGGGCCCAAGGTCATGCTCGTCATCGACATCGATAAGCCCGACGAGTACGGGCAGGGAGGCCACGAACCCGACCCGGCGAGCCATCGCGCGGAGCTCAATTGAGGGCGCGACCGGTGTTCGTGCGCCGGGCCCGCCGTGCGCTCGAGGGGGCCGGCCGACCGCGTCAGACCTACAGCGACTCAGACGCTCGAAACCCGGCGGTAACGCGCGACCGCGAGCGGCGCAAACACAGCAGTGAGGACGGCCGACCAGACCAATGCCCCCCAGACGTTGTTGCCCGGCGCGGGCGTCCCGATCCATAGCCAGCGCATGGCGTCCACCACGATCGTGAATGGGTTGACGTTGGCGAAGGCCCGCAGGACTGCCGGCATGGACTGCACCGGCACGAACGCCGATGAGATGAACGTAAGCGGAAAGACCGAGATGAAGCCGGCTGAATTGGCCGCCTCAGGAGAGGAGACGAGCATCCCGACCAGAGCGAAATACCACGAGAACGCATAACCGAAGAACACCAGCAGGCCAATACCGGCGATCACGTGGAGCGCGCTCGCGTGGAACGAGAAGCCGATCAGCAGGCCGGTCACGACCAGGATCGTCATCGAGAGCAGGTTCGTGAATACGTCCGAGAGGGTCCGGCCGGCGAGCACCGCGGAACGGGCCATCGGCAGTGACCGGAAGCGATCGACCAGGCCCTTGTGGACGTCCTCGTTCAGCCCGAGCGCCGTGACGAAACCGCCGAAGGCGATGTTCTGGACGATGATGCCTGGGATCAGGAACTCGGCGTACGGAATGCCGCCGGTATTGATCGCGCCGCCGAACACGTAGCGGAACAGCAGCACGAACATGATCGGCTGAACGGTGAACGCCAGCAGCAGGTCCGGCGAGCGTGGCAGGCGGATCAGGTTTCGCTCGGCGATTACGACGGTGTCGGTGGCAAGACGCCTCACGTCACATCCCTCTTCCTCGGAGGCCCATCGGCGGAGTGGTCGGGGTTCCCCCCTGTGTCGTGTCATCGCCCGTCTCCGCTGCACCGTCCTCCTCGGCCGCATGGCCAGTCAGCGTCAAGAAGACGTCGTCGAGCGTCGGGCGACGGAGGTTGACGTCGTCGACTCCGACGCCCGCCTCGCTCAAGCGGTGGATCGCTTCGACGATCGCGCCGCTGCGTCGGCGCACGGTCACGCTCACGACGCTGTCGGCGGCCTGCGGCGGCTCGTCTGACATCGGCTCGAGCGCGCGGGCAGCGGCGTCCGAGTCGGCGCCCACGTCGAGCTGCACCTCGAGCCGTTCGCCGCCGACGCGGTCCTTTAGATCGTCCGACGTACCCGACGCGATCACGCGGCCGTGGTCGATCACCGCGATCTTGTCCGCCAGGCGGTCGGCTTCGTCGAGGTACTGGGTCGTGAGCAGGACCGTCGTCCCCTCCGCCACCAGGGTCTCGATGACGCCCCAGAGGCTGAGGCGGCTGCGGGGGTCAAGGCCGCTGGTCGGCTCGTCGAGGAACAAGACCGGCGGCTTGGCTACGAGCGCGGCGGCGAGATCGAGTCGGCGGCGCATGCCGCCCGAGTACCCCCGCACGGCCCGCTTGGCCGCGTCCACGAGGTCAAAGCGCTCGAGCAACTCGTTGCCGCGCGCGCGGGCATTGGCACGCCTGAACCCGTACAAACGGCCCACCATCACCAGGTTCTCGAGCCCGGTCAGGTTCTCGTCTACGGCCGCGTACTGGCCGGCGAGACCGATCCGCTCGCGGAGCACCTTGGCGTCGCGCACGACGTCCAGTCCCACCACGCTCGCGCTCCCGGCATCGGGCTTGAGCAGTGTTGTCAGCACCCGCACGACGGTGGTCTTGCCCGCGCCGTTCGGGCCCAGCAGGCCCAGGACGGTGCCGCGCTCGGCGTCGAGATCGACGCCGCAGAGCGCGCGCACCTTGCCGTAGGACTTCTCGAGTCCGCGGACGACGATCGCCGAATGCCCGTCGTCGGAAGCGGCGGACGCACCGTCAGAGGAGAGCATCTGGTTGTCGGTAGCTGAGGACATGGTCGATTGTGGACGCGGTGAGATCGCGTCCGAGGTTAGAAAGCCCGCCCCGAACGCGTCGGATAGAACTTCCACTGTAGACCCGCCGTCCTGGACATCCTCATCGGCCGACGAGGGATAGTGGCCTGCGAAGGGGGAATGGCCCGGGGACGAACTGGCCTGCGAACGAGGAAGGGGCCCGGGGGCGCCTGCGAACGAGGAAGAACCCGGGAACGGGAGGTTGGCCCGCGGACGAGGAAGGGGCCCCGGGAACGACGGGGCCCGCGAACGGGGAGGGGATCCGCACGCGTCCCACGCCGTCGATCGCCCGACGACACGACCGGAACCGACCGGCCCGCCACCAGCGCCGCGCTACCGTGACGCTGGTGCCCGTTCTCGAGGCTCGCGGCATCACGAAGACCGTCGGACTAGGACGTGCCGCGCGGCTTCTGCTCAACGACGTGAGCCTTGACGTCGAGTCCGACGAGGTGGTAGCCGTCCTCGGGCGCTCGGGGAGCGGCAAATCGACGCTCCTTCATCTGCTGGGCGCTTTGGATCGGCCCGACGGGGGCCGGATCAAACTCGCCGGGAAGGACATCACGGCCCAATCGGCAAACGCGCTGGCCCGCACCCGCCTGCGGCACATCGGCTTCGTCTTCCAATCCTTCCACCTGATCGAGGAACTGAGCGGAGCGGAGAATGTGCTGCTGCCGGCCCGGCTGCCGGGATCGCCCAGAGGCGGTGAGCAGCGAGCTCACCAGCTGATCGCCGATCTCGGCCTGGCCCCGGTCGCCCATCGACAGCCACACGAGCTCTCTGGCGGCGAGCAGCAGCGGTTCGCGATCGCGCGGGCGCTCGTCAACGACCCCGAGCTCGTGCTGGCCGACGAACCGACCGGCAACCTCGACCAGGAGAACGGCGCCGCGGTGCTCGAGCTCCTGCGCGGGTTGCGCGGCCGGGCGGTGGTGCTCGTCACGCACGAGCCGCAGGCGGCGGCGATCGCCGATCGCGTGCTTCATCTCGAAGACGGCCGGCTGAACCCCGCAGCCGCACCCGCCCAGCGCCCCCGCGCAGCCGCAACCGACCAGCGCCAGGCCGCCGCCACCGAGCGCGGGACGCAACCCCGCCGCCTGCGCCTCACCGAGAGGGCCTGACCCCACGACGAGGCGGAGGAGGCCCAAGCCGCCAAATGAAGTCCGCCCTGCAAGAGGCCCGCACCGGCCTGAAGCTTCGCCGCCGCCGGTCGCTGCTGACCGCGGTCGGCATCCTGCTGGCGGCGGCGATGCTGGCCGCGGCGATCGTCGTCGGAGACAGCCTGGGTCGTGGCTTCGACCGCGCGGCCAAGCAGGCAAACCTCGCCGACATCATCGTTCGCTTCGACCCGCAGGAGGGCTCGAAGGTCGCGCAGCGGATCGTGGCGCTGCCTGACGTCAAGTACTTCTCGCTGCGCCAGGAGGTCACCGACGAGGAGATCAGCGCGGGCGCCAACAGCGCCGGCAACGCATCGCTTGAGATCGTCGGTGCCGGCGGCAGCGGGCCGCACGGCTATGCGGTCGTCGCGGGCCACGACATCACGGGTGCGCAGAACGGAGTGGTGGTCGAACGAGGGCTCGCGGCCCAGTGGCACGTCCCGCTGAACGGCACGATCGACCTGCAAGGGCTCGGCCCGGAAAGAGTCGTCGGCTTCGCCGAGGAGCCCGACAACGTCTCATACCCGCTGGCTGCACCCCAGGTCTATATCTCGCAGCGGGCGCTCGCCGCGAGTCTCGGAGGCCCGCCCGGCTCGCAGGTGAACGAGGCGCAGATCTGGCTGCGCGACCCCCGCTACCTCAACGAGGTCCTGGTCCAGGCGCGGGCCACGAGCTATGGCCTGAGGGGCCTGCAGTTCGTCACCCGCTCGGGCGTCCGCGTGCTGCTCGACCAGGCCGCGGGGATCGTGATCGATCTGCTCGTGGCGCTGTCGCTGATCGCGCTCGCCACCGCCGGCGTGCTGCTCGCCTCCTCCGCCAGAGCCGAGGTGGAACGGCGACTGAAGTCGATCGGCGTGCGCCGGGCGGTGGGCGCGCCGCGGGGGCATATTTCACTCACGCAGACGCTCGAGGCGCTGTTGATCGCGGTGCCCGCCGCGACGCTCGGCACGGTCGGCGGCGTGCTGGCGACGACCGGACCCAGCGACCGGCTGCTGATGCTGCTGAACGAGCCCTCGGCAGGGGCGGCGCTCATCGCGCCGCTGGCGGCCGGGTGGGCCATTTCATTGGCCATCCCCGCCAGCGCCGCGGCGTGGCCCGCATGGCGGGCGGCGGGCAGGTCACCGATAGAGCTGCTGCGCGGCGGCGAGCTCCGCAGCGGCCAAGCATCACGCCAACCAAGAGTCAAGGTGAGAACCACCGGCCTGACCGCGCTCGGCGCGCGGCTGGCAGCCGCCCGCCGCACCCGCCTGGCCGCCACGGCGGTCACGCTCGGCTGCTCGACGGCGTTCGTGCTGCTGATGCTCGCCCTGGCCTCGGCGCTCAGCGTGCTCCAGACCGATCCCCAGGCGCTCGGCAAGCGCTACCAGCTGACCGCCAACCTGCCGGCGTCGGCGGCGCCGCGCGTTAGCCGGATCGCGGGAGTCCAGGCCGCGGGTCCCCGATACGAGGACCAGGCCGCCGACTCGTTCTCCCTCGGCGAGACGGTCGACGTGATCGGCTACGGGGGACACCACGCCAGGTTCGAGGCGCCGCCGCTCACGGCGGGGCGCCGGATCGCGGGGCCTCACGAGGCCGAGGCGGGGGCGGGTCTGGCCGACGCGCTCGGCCTCTCTCCGGGCTCGACGCTGGCGCTCGAGTTCTCCTCCGGCAGCGAGCTCAGGCTGACCGTAAGCGGCGTCGTCAGCTCGCTGGAGCACGACGGCCGCGTGGCCTACGTCCCGGCGCAGGCGATGCTCAGAGCCGACCCGTCGGCCTCCGAGCAGCTGGTGGTGGTGGCGAAGCCGGGCGCGAACATCGGCGCGATCGAGAACACGCTCAATGCCGAGGCGCCGGAAGCCGCGGCGGCGCCGGCCTCGACGGCGGTCGGCAAGGGCGTGCCGCTGGTGAACACGCTGCGGGCGATCCTCATCGCGGTGGCGGTCGTCGATGGGCTGGTCTGCCTCTACGCGCTGGCGCAGGCCTGCGCCCTGACGGTCCAGGAGCGCCGCCGGACCGTGGCGATCATCAGAGCCTCCGGAGCCGGTGCGCACGCGGTGCGGCGCCTGCTCGCTGGCGCCGCAGCCGCGCTCGTCATCCCGGCCGCGGCGCTGGGGATCGCGGTCGAAGTCATCGTCCTCGGGCCTGCGCTCTCAAACCTCGCCGCCAACTACGCAACCCTCCCGCTGACGCCGACGATCGGCGATCTGTTTGCCGTGCTGATCGGCTTGGGGGTCGCCGCCGCTGCCGCGGTCCTGTGGGTCGCCCGGCAGGCGACCACGGAGAGCATCGTCCAGGGGCTGGCGGCGACATGACGCCCCGCAGGATCACCCGCCGGCAGGCGCTCACCGAAGCGCTTGCGGTGACCGCGACCGGCACGCTCCTCGCCAGCTGCGGCGGAAGCGGCGCGGCGACTGGCGGCTCAGGCTCCACCCTCGAGGGCACGTGGGTCGATCCGCTCGGGGTCGGGACGCTCAGCCGCGGCCCGGGAGAGCCGCTGCTGCCCCGAACCGAGCTTGGGCCTCCCGCAGAACACGAATACCCCATCGCCACGCTGGTCCACATCACAGACGCCCATGTCCTCGACGCCTCCTCCCCGGCGCGGGTGCCGTTTCTCAACCGCCTCGGTCCTCCCTTTCAATCCACCTTCCGCCCCCACGAAACGCTCACCGCCCAGGTGCTGGCCGGCGCGATCAGATCCGCCAACCGGCTCAGACCCGACGCGGTCATCCAGGGCGGCGATCTGATCGACAACGCCCAGCGCAACGAGCTGACAGCAGCGCTCACAGCCCTCGGCGGAGGCGTCATCAGACAGCCGCCCTACCACGGCGTTCAGCTGGCCAGCAACGCCGACCCGTTCTACTACCGCCCCGACCTCGACGCGCCGCGGCACCCGGGCCTGCTCCAACGAGCCACGCACCCGTTCCCGAGCCCGGGTCTGCCAACAAAGACGACCGCCTTCCCCGTGCTCGGAGACCACGACATCCTCGTACAGGGCGAGATCGCGCCCACGCCCGAGACCCGGGGGCTGGCCATCGGCGACCGCGCGCTGTGGGAGCTGCCGCCCGGCCTCAGCCTGCCGAAGCAGCAGGAAGCGCTACTGGCGAACTCGCCCGATGGTCCGATCACCCCGACGCTCGTCAACGGCTTCCTGGCTCAGGCACTGGCGGCCCCCAAGCAGCCGGTCCCCGCAGACCGCACCCGTCGCGAGCTGGACGCCGGCGAGGTGGTGGCGAGACTGAGTCAAGGCCAGCCGCGCACGAGCCTCGACTACGCCGCCGACATCGGAGCGAACCTCCGCCTGATCGTGCTCGACCTCGCGCGCCGAGCCGGCGGCTCGGGCGGACTCGTCAGGCCGGATCAGCCCGCCTGGCTGGCCCAAGAACTCCATGCAGCCACGGACAAGTGGATCATCGCGGTCTCCCATCAGCCGCTGGCGAGCAGCGAAGGCGGCGATGGGCTGCTCTCGCTACTCGACCAGCACCCGCGCGTGATCGCCGCCCTGTCGGGCCACACGCACCGCAACGAGATCACGCCCCGGCCGACGCAAACGGGCGGCTACTGGCTGATCAATACCGCCTCATTGATCGACTATCCGCAACAGGCCCGCGCGCTGCGGGTCACGGCCACAAAGGGCGGAGGCGTAGCGATTCAGACCTGGATGCTTGACCACGTCTTTCCCGGGGACCTGGGCACGATCTCGCGCGGGCTCGCGTACCTCGACGCACAGGGCGGTCGCCCCAACAACTTCATCGGCACCCGCCGCGACCGCAACGTCACGCTCTATCTAGCGCCCAATTAGGATCCAGGGCCGAGATGCCATCAAGGGCCGACATGTTCGCGGACATCGACCGGATGGACGCGGACGCCTGGTCTGCCTATCTGTCGGAGGACGCGGTGATGCGCTTCGGTAACGCCGACCCCGTCCACGGCCGCCAAGCCTGCCGCGATGCGCTCCAGGCCTTCTACGACATGATCGGCGGCTTACGTCACGACATCGTCGAGCAGTGGGAGAAGGGGCGGGCGACGATCGTTGAGGCAACGGTGACCTACGCGCGCAAGGATGGGCGCGACGTGACCGTGCCGGTGGTAACGATCTATCGCATCGACGACCGGGACCTGATCGCCGACTACCGCGTGTTCATCGACCTGGCACCGGTGTTCGCCGAATAGCTCCTCCACCGGCGCCCCAGCACGCGCCGCCGAAGCGGCTATCCAACCACTGTCTCAAGCGTCTCGATCGGCTCCAGCTGCGAGATCTCTCCGCGGCGGTTCTCCCAATGCGGCGGAATGCACATGTGCGTTCCAAGCTCGTCCTCGGGCTCGTCGATCATGAATCCTTCGGGGTGCGAGTAGGCGAGCTCGATCAATGCGCCGCCTGGGCTGCGGCAGTAGACCGAGAAGAAATAACCGCGGTCCTTGACGTCGGAGACGTCGGTGAACCCGAGGCCTACGATCCAGTCCTTGAGCGTCGCCTGATTCTCGGCCGTGACCGCGTCGAGCGCCTGATGGTGGATCGTGCCCTCGCCGAAGTGCCACGTGCCCTGCGGCAGGTCGGGCTCCTCGACCAGCTCCAGCATCCGGCCGTGGCCCTGTTCATCGCCGATCTGGAACTGGTGGTGCGTGCCCTCGGAACCAAGCAGCGTGCCGCCAAGGCCTTCGACGATGAAGTAGAACTGAGGCTCGGGCTCCCGCACAGAGGTTGTGGTGCCGTAGGCGCCTCGGATCGCGTGTTCGGCCGGAATGCCAGCCCCGGCCCACGGCTCGCGGGTATCGGGCGAAGGGTCGCCGACGATCGTGTAGTCGATCCCGCACGGGTGCTTGAAGTGCAGGCGCTCGGTCCCGAACAGCTCGCTGCGTTGATGCTCGACACCTTGCCTGTCGAGGCGATCAGACCAGAACGAGATCGAGTCGGCGGGGACCGACAGGTTGAGCACCTTCATCTGGTTGGTGCCGCGCTTGCCGATCCAACCGGCTTGGCGGTAGGGGAACGCCGTCAGCAGCGTGCTCGCGTCACCGAGCCGGTTGCCGTAGTAGAGGTGATAGATCGGGATCTCCCCGTCGAACAGCACGGTCTTCTTCACGCTTTTCAGACCGAGTAGCCGGACGTGGAAGTCGTAGTCCTCCTGGGCGCCCCCGACGCAGAAGGTCAGGTGGTGAGTGCCGCGGACGAACCCTCGATTCGGCATAGTGCTGCTCCTCTCCTCAAGTGCTCTCCGCAATCCTACTGAGCACTCAAGGCCTGCTCGAACAGCCCTCGCAGACCAACTACGCCCCGGTCCGAGACGTGGTGCTCGCGGTCGTCTAGGACTTCGAATTCGACGCTCCACCCCGCGCGCGAGAACGCGGCAGCAGTGGACCGGGCGCGCGATAAGGGCACCCACGAGTCGTACTCGCTGCTCGCGCAGAACAGCTCGAACCCGCTGACCGACTGCGGCCGCCGCTCGGAGCCGTCGGGGCCGAGCAGGGTCCCCGTCAGAAGCGCGACGCCCGCGACCGGACGTGGCTTGCGCGCCATCAGCTCGGCGAGCAGGCACGCCCCCTGGGAGAACGCGCCAAGCACGATCCGCTCGAGCGGAAAGCCGCCGTCGAGGCAGATCCTGATCGCTGCCTCGAAGGCCTCGAGCGACCAGCTGACGTGCGGCTCGTTCGCCTCGAGCGGATCGAAGTACCTACCTGGGTACCACGAACGCTCGGCAGCGGCCGGCAGCACGTAGGCGACCCGATCGAGTGCCAGCCGGGACGCGACGTCGACCATCACCTCGGGCCCCTGGTTGCGTCCGTGAATCAGCACGCCTGCAGCGCGTGCCTGCGCCAGCGGCGCGCCCGCCAGCACACACCCGCTCTCAAGGTGAGGGTTCACGGGATCCCACCAGCCGCCCGCCGGGCCCAACCCATAGCGACCCAGCCTGCACGAGGCCGCCGAGAAGCGCCAGCAGGGCGCGGATCTCCGCGAACCAGGACGGATCGAGCATCAGGAACGGATGCAGGACCAGGGTCCGCTCGCCGCCGTTGGCGATGAGCGTCTCCAGTTGGGCGATCAGGTGCTGCGCAAGCGCCTTGGGCGTCAGCACGCCCGCCCCAAACCGCTCCATCAGGTGATAAGCGTCGACGAGCTCCCACTCGAACGGCACAAACGCCAGCCCGTTGCGCACGCCGAAATCCGTACGCGCCGGCGAGCACCAGTCGAAGCCCGCCCCGCGTAGCAGCGCCGGCGATCGTTCGGTCAGCTCACCTCCCGGTGGACGAAAGCCCCGTGGCCGGAGCCCGAGCCTGGCGAACGCGCGCACTGCGCGACCCAGCGCCTCGCGCTCGGCATCGAGCGATAGTCCTCCCCACTCCTCGTGGCGCCATCCGTGCACCCCCACCTCGTGCCCGCGGCGCTCGAGCTCGAGCACGGCCTGGGGGTAAGACTCGCAGTTGATCCCCTCGACGAAGAAAGTCGCCGGCAGCCCCTGCCGGTCGAGCTCATCGAGCAGCTGGGGGAGCGCCACGGTGACCGACGGATGCTTGCCCAACGGTTCGTCGGGCGGCCACGTTCCTCGCTCGAGCTCGCTCGCCTCGCCGAGATTGTCGAACGTCAGCACGAGCGCAGCGCCCACGACGACATCGTAAATATTCTGTCCCCACGCCAGCGGCCGCTCGGGCCGAGGCGTGGGCGCCGGCTACATCACCGGTCAGGCGCTGTCGGTCAGCGGCGGACTGACGATGGCCTAGCGCGGAGCGCCAGCCGCTCCGAGCACCGCGTCGAGCAGGCCCGGGAACTGCGACTCGAGGTCGTCGCGGCGCAGCGAGTTCAGCCGCGTCGTGCTCTCGACCCGCGTCTTGATCACGCCGGCCTCGCGCAACACGCGGAAATGGTGGGTGCAGGTCGACTTCGACACCGGCAGGGCAAAGCTCTTGCAGTTGACCTCGCCGCCTCCTGCCAGCGCGGCGACGACCTGGAGCCGGACCGGATCGCTCAAAGCGTGAAGCACAGCCGCGAGCTCGATCTCCTCGCGCGCGGGATGAGGGATCGGCTCGGCGGGATGAGGAACCGCCTCCGGCGAGACCTCGGCGATCGCCGGCTGCTGCTCGCCGGCCACGTCCGTCTCGATCACGACCGCGGCTGTCCCCTCGGGCGCCCCCCGTTCGTCTTCTGAAGTGAAAGAACCCATTGTTCGACGACTATCGAACTTTGCTCTATAGTTCGTAGTACGACAACCATCGTACCAGCCCGGAGGGTCCATGCGAGTCGTAGATAAGCCCAAGCTGTTGACCAGCCGCAGCCGGGGAGAGCACGCCTCCCGCGGCCCGAGCAAGCACGCCGGTGCGGCCGCCGCCGCAGGCCCCCAGCCGCTGACCGAGCATCGCCATCTCGGCGCCACCCTTTTCCTGGCCTGCCTGGCTCAGTTCATGGTGATCCTGGACGTCTCGGTCGTCAACGTCGCCCTGCCCGCCATGCGCCACGCGCTGGGCTTCTCCGAGCAGGATCTGCAGTGGGTCGTCAACGGCTACACCGTCACATTCGCCGGCTTCCTGCTTTTGGGCGGCCGCGCGGCCGACCTCCTCGGCCGGCGCCGCGTCTTCATCTCCGGGCTCGTTCTGTTCTCGCTCTCCTCGCTGGCGGGTGGCATCGCCGACAGCCAGGGCGTGCTGATCGCCGCCCGCGCCGCGCAGGGTCTGGGCGGCGCCGTGATCGCCCCGGCCTCGCTATCGATCCTGACCACCACCTTCGCCGAGGGTCCGGCCCGCAACCGGGCGCTTGGGATGTGGGGCGCGATGGGCGCCGCCGGAGGCTCGGCGGGCGTGCTGCTGGGGGGCGTGCTCACCGACCTGCTCAGCTGGCGCTGGATCCTGTTCATCAACGTCCCGATCGGGCTGCTGGCCGCAGCCGCCGCGCTCTACTTCATCGCGGAGGGACGCGACGAGGGGCGCCGGCGCAACTTCGACCTCTTCGGCGCGTTGAGCGCCACCGTCGGGCTGTCGGTGCTGGTGCTCGGAATCGTCCGCACCGACGTCACCGGCTGGAGCTCGATTCCGACGCTCGCGCTGATCGGCGCGGGAGCGGTCTTGCTGGCCGTGTTCGTGGCGGTCGAGGGCCGCTTCGCCCGCTCGCCGCTGATGCCGCTGCGCATCTTCGCCTCGCGCGCGCTCAGCGCAGCCAACGCCGTGGTGCTGCTGATCGGCGGCGCGACGTTCGGGATGTGGTTCTTCGTCTCGCTCTATCTGCAGCAGGTGCTGGGCTACTCGCCGATCAAGGCGGGCCTGGCCTTTCTGCCGATGACGGCGTCGATCGCGCTCGGCTCGATGCTCGCCTCGCGGTTCGTGGCCCGATTCGGGGCCAAGCCGCTGCTTGTGGTGGGGATGACCCTGCAGACCGCCGGCCTGCTGCTGTTCGCGGCGGTCCCCGTCGACGGCCGCTACCTGGCCAACGTGATCGCGCCCTCGCTGCTGGTGGCGATCGGTATCGGACTCTCGTTTGTGCCGGCGACGATCTCGGCGGTGGCCGGCGTGGACTCAGACGAGGCCGGTCTGGCGTCCGGCCTGGTCAACACCTCGCGCCTGTTCGGCGGCGCGCTGGGGCTGGCGATCCTGGCGGCCCTGGCGACCGCCCGGACAGACAGCCACCACGCCGTCGGCACGGCGGCGATGCACTCGGCGCTGACCAGCGGCTTCCACCTGGCGTTCATCGTCGCCGCCGCCTTCTCACTGCTCGGTGGGCTGGTGGCCCTGTTCGGGCTGCCGCGGCTGGGCGCACGCGCCGGCCAGGCGCAGCTGGCACAGGCCGAGAGCGCCTAACCCAGGCGGCGCTTGAGCGCCGTGACCGCCGCATAGGCCGCTCGCACCCGGGCGGCGCTGAGAAGTCCCGCCCGCGCCTCTCCCAGCAGGCGCGCATATGCGGCGGTGGACCCCTCCTCCGTCTGCGCGTACATCAGCAGGTCAAGCCCCGCATTGATCGCCTGCCGCGCCGGCGAGGCCTGGCTGGTGATGGCCGGCGTTTGCAGATCATCGCTGATCGTCACCGGCCGTCCGCCCGGGACCGCGAGCGGCAACTCGCGCTCATACGTGGCCGCCGACATGACGGCCGGGAGCGGACCGGTGAGGGTGGGGTACGTAGCGCTTGAGACCATCACCAGTCCCAGGGGGTTGGTGCCGCAGGTCCGGTAGGCGGCGTAGTCGGCTCTGATGCCGCTCGACGACGCGGCGATCGCCACCGGGGCGACGTCGGTGTTGCCGCCCGCGCGTCCCAACCCGGGGAAGTGCTTGAGCGTAAACGCCACGTGCGCCGACGCCAAGCCGTCGGCGAAAGCGCACGCGTTCCGGCCGACGAGTGACGGGCTGCCTCCGAATGATCTCGAGCCGAGAAACGAGCCCGCCGCCCGCTCGACGTCCGCCACGGGCGCCAGGTCGAGGTTGACGCCCGCCGAGCGCAGCACCTTCCCCGTGGCCTGGCCCTGGCCGAACGCGATCGCGCCGGCGGTCATCTGGCTCGCGGCCAGCGACGGCGGGCCGGGTAGCCGCTTGACCTCGCCGCCCTCCTGATCGGTCATGATCAGCAGCGGCGGGTTGTGCCCTTGACCGGCCGCCGCCTGCAGCGTGTCGGTGAGCGCGCGCACCTCGCCCGCGCCGCCGGCGATGTTGTCGGCGAACAGGATGACGCCACCCACCTGGCCGGCGCGGATGCGGGCCAGGAGCGACACCGGCGGCTGTGTGCCCGAGAAGCTGGACACGATCATCTGGCCGAGCATCCGGGCCAGGGGCGCGGTGGGACGAGGCGGCGCGCACGGGAGCTGTCGCAGCATGGTGTCGAGCAGCGCTCGGGCCGGTGGTGGTTTGCCCCAGCGCTCGCGCCGGCGCTCGGGCGGCTCGTGGCGAACTGCTTCCCGACTTGCCGGTCACCACGATCACGACGGCGGCTGCCGCGGCCGCGACGACCACGGTCAGACCTCCGGCAAGCAGCGCGCGTCGACGACGCGCCCGGCTATCGCGACCCGAGCCCGTGCGGGGACGGTTGGTGCCTTGACGCCGAGCGCTCCCCACCGCGCTATGCGGTTAGCTCGGACAGTTCGGATTGCTCGAGGGCATCACGGTGCTCGTCAGGTTGCCGGCGCTTGGGTCATAACGCCACGACCCGGACTCCTGCACCATGCTCACCGTGCCCTGAAACTCACGACACTGGGTGTCGCTGCCGGGGGACGGATTGCGATCACGCGCGAAGAAATCGACGGGCACCTGCGCATCTCCCGACCCGTACTGCGGCGTCCCCACGGAGAGCAGCTTGATCCCAGGATCGGCCGTGGCGCGGTCACTGGGCCACGATGGATTCGCGGATTGATAGCTGCCGGTCAAGAGCTGGAAGGCGGCCTGGTATTGGCCCGAGTTGATGTCCTCGAGGTGGGTCTGTATCACAGACGCCGGGCCGGTTGGGGGTGAGGAAGGCGTCGAGCCGCCCGGCGAAGGCGTTGTCGTCCCAGAGCCGGGGCTTCTCGTCCCTACAGAAGGCGTCCTGCGGTGCGGCGGTTGACGGCGCGCTCGCCGCCGGGGTGATCTTCGATGCGGGAATCGCGGTTTGCGAGCCCCCGCTCGAGCTGAACACCCCGCCGATGTAGAGACCGGCGCCGATCGCAGCCAGGACCAACAGCGCCGCGACGCCAAGCCCGATCAGCCAGGCACGATCCCGGTTCGGACGGCTCGAGCCTGCCGGAGCCGCGGCCGGCCGATAGCCGGGTGGCGGCAGATGGCCCTGCGCCAGCGTCGGCGCCGCGGGTGGCTGTGCGAGCGGGGCGCTATTCGCCTGCTCTACCGACCCTGCCTGCCCCACCGGCTCGGGCGGCGCCTCGAGTTGGCGAGTTGGCGCCGAGCGCTCGGCCCCGCAGTGGGGACAGAAGCGGCCCCCATCTTCGTCTTCATAACTTCCGCACGTTTCGCAACGAACGTAAGAGATCGTGGCCATGGTTATTCCCCCTAGGCAGTCCCGCGTGGTGCTAGGACGAGAGTTTTCTTTCCAATCAGTAGGAGACGGTCGACGCAGTACTGCTCGCTGAGGCCGCCACGATGATCAGGATCAGAGCGATCGACGCACCGACGATGCCCAGCACCAAGCCGGCGATGGCCAGGCCGCGGCCACTCTGATTGCGCCCGCCGGTCTGCTTGAGCCCGATAGCGCCAAAGATGATCGCCAGCACGGAAAGGATTCCGTAACCCCATAGGAGTCCAAGCACGAGCGCCGCAACCGCCATGCCGTTGGTTCCCCGAGTTTCCTCGACGTATGGGACAGCCGGAAACGCGGGCGGCGCGTAGTCGCCCCACATCGACCCAGTCCACCAGCGCTGACGCCCGGTGCCGGGCTCCGGATACCACCCAGCGACCGGAATGGATGACATTGACTCTGTGGTCATGACTGCGCCCCCTCTAGGAGAATTGACAACACACTGTTAGGCCTGGACCTGATCGGTCCACGTTTCCCCGGACCAGTACCTGAAAGCTCCTTGACCGCTGGGATCGCGGTACCACCCGGCGACCGGTCTCGTGATGCTGTTTGAATCCGGCGCCGAGGCTCCGTTCCCGGTGGCCGGCGTGACGTTTGCCGCTCCTGGGGCGGCCGCAACGGCCGATCGACTGCTGATGCCGATCAGCCCCATGGTCGGCTTCCAGCCGTGGCTGCCCCAGATCGAAGCGGCGAGCAAGGACCCGCCCAAGAGCATGCCCGCAGATGCGATCGAGGCCAGCCAGAACCCGACCTGGAGGCCGCTGAAGTTTCCACCGCCCCCAACGGTGAACGCTTCGCCAAAGGCGTATACCCCTAGCGCCACTTGAGCTGCCACGAGAACGGGAAAGTCCGCAAAGATCGAGATGATCGAGAGGGTCACTCCCGCTGCTGCCAGAACGGTCAACAGCAGTGCGTCGCGAGCCCCGATGCCCCACAGACTGGCGCCCGAGCCGAAGTGCAAGAAGCAGGCGACGACGAGAACAAGGCCGCCTACCCAGGTGATGATCCTGCCTGCGAGTTTCATATCGCCCCCATTTGAGAGTTACTCCGAAGTAGGGATCAACTTCCGCTGGCGCTGACGGCGCCGGCGATGATCAGCGCGAGGACCACGGCGCCGACGAGGCCCACGATCCCTAACACGAGTCCAGCGATCGCCATGCCGCGCCCGGTCTCTCGACCGGCCGAGCGGTCGATCTGGTTCTTGCCCATGACGCCGAAGATCAGCGCGAGAAGCGAACCGAGACCCCACAGCCACAGAATTCCCAGCACGAGAGAAGCAACTGCCATTCCATTGGTAGAAGGCGCAGCGGAAACGGGCACCGGGTATGCCGGCGGCGGAGGCCACGCAGGTGACGCAGCCGCCGCGTCCGGGACCACCAGTGTCTCGCCGCAGTACCGGCAGAAGCGATCTGAAGCGCGTGCGTCGTGGCCACAACGGCCGCAGACCCTGGCTGAATCCGACGGCGGCGGATTCACAGGTAGAGAAACGCCTATCGATTCCATGTCACCTCATGACTCCTAACTCATTGAGAGGCTCTGACGCAGCGCAGCGAACTGGCTCGAGTAGGCCCCGTAGTCCGCGGCCGGCGCTTGCGTGAGAACGGCGACGCCGTCACCGTTGCCGCTGTCGATGAAGAACTCGTCTTCCTTTCGCAGCAGCACGCCCGACTCGTCGACTCGAAAGCCCCAATGCTCAGCCGGAAAGCCGTCGAAGGTGCCCGAGGTCAGGTCCAGCTGCTGATAGCGGGGCTCTTGCTGGAGCTGGTTGATAACCGGTTGAGCGGCCGTAAGCGGGTCTGTCACCGTCGTGTTCGGCGAAACGTCGACGCGCAGCAGCACGTTCGGATCGCTCGGCGAGACGATCGTCGTGTCCGTTCCCCAGCTTTGCTGCGTCTCCGCACTCTTGACGCTCCAGCCGGCCGGATACTGGATCGAGAACGCCTGCCCGTTGTAGGTCTCAGTGCCGGCGCTCGTAGCCGATGGAGCGGGCGACCGGGGCGTCGCAACGCCGGGTGCCTTCGGAATGTTCGGCGCCGACGCCAGCCTGACGTGCGAGCTCCCAGTCGACCCGAAGACGCCGCCCAAGTAGAGCCCCACACCGAGCACGACGAGAAACAGCAGCGTGCCAACGACGGTCCCAACCAGAAACGAGTGACCGGACCCTAGCCCAACGTCGGGCGCCGGCCGGGGAGGCGGGCTCCACACGGGCGCCGGAAACGGTCGCCGCGGCTGAGGTTGCTCGACGTTAGTCCCGCACGCCGGACAGAACCGACTCGGCTCCTCGCAGAGGCGGCCGCAGCTCGGGCATTGCTTTATCGCGGTGGTGGCCACTGTCGCTCCCCTAGGCCATCACGGCGTGTTTCCGAGGTGCCAGGTCAGCATCCCACTGTCGAAGTTGATGTTTCCCGTGTAGGCGTAGCCGGTGGTCGTGCCGTCGCCATTTGTCTGGTAAACGGCCGTGCAGCTGTACGAGCCGGAGGACTGGCTGAGGTCCTGAGAACTGCCGCCGCTCGTCGGTGTGCACGTCGTGCTACTCGCGGGGCCGTTGGACAGCACCCCCTCGTTCGCCTTCTGCGTCGCGTCATTCGTGATGGCGGACTCAAGCTGGTTTTCGAGACTCTGCCGCTGCGTCTGCTCGGCCTGCTGGGCCTGTTGCTGTGCCTGCTGCCGCGCGGCAACGGCGGCGGCTGCGCGCCGATGCTGAGCGGCCACCTGACTGTCGTGGTGGAGCTTGATCGCCACGCCGGCGCCGGCGCCGCCCAAGACGAGCAGTGCGGCCACCAACCACGCGGCGACCTTGACGTGTGTCGAGACGCGCGCGCGAGGCTGAGCGCCAGCGAACGGACCGCCGCAGTGTGGGCAGTAGAGGCCTTCGCTGTGGGACAGCGCGGCGCAATATGGGCAGAGACGCGCGGGCCCGCTCTCGGTCGGCGGCGCGAGGATCGGGTTTGCGCCGTGGCCACCGACCGCGGAAGCATCGTTGCCGCCCGCGGACGCACCGGTGCCGCCCGCGGACGCACCGTTGCCGGCCGGCGGAACCTCGAACCGCGTCGTCGGCTCACGCGGCGGCGGCATTAACGTCTCGGTAGCCGGTGCCGACCAGTTGCCGTTTGCCGGCGGTCGAACGAGCGCGTCAGGCGCGGCGGACTCGGGCGTGACAGCGACGCCAGCGAGTGGAGCCCACGTCTCCGTCGGAGCGTCGGAGGGCACTTCGGGCTCGGCGATAGTCGCTACCGCGGGTTCGTTCGGGTCCGGAGTCGCAACCTCCACTCTGTCGCTGGCCCCATCCTCCCTGACCTGCTGCGTCCAGGCGCTGCCGTCGTGCCAGCGTTCCTTCGCCTCTCCGTAAGGATCGGGATACCACGCGCCACGCGCGGCCTCGTCCTCCCCGCCCGTGTCCGGCGACGTGCCGTCCTTCTTACGCGTCATGAGTCGCACTGCTCAACCCCCTGCCAATGTCAGTTCTTCAGAGATCCGCTCAGCCGCTGCGCCAAACGGAAGCGCCTCGCAGAGCGCGCCCGTCGTTCGCCGGCGCTCGCTGACCGCTCCCGCCATGCCGACCCGACGTCCTCTGCTCGGCGCGCTGGTCACGAGAGCACACCGCGCACATCGCTACAGCAACGATCGAGATCGTGAGCCACACGAGCACCGCAATCAGGCCCACCTTTACGAGGGTGCTGACACCCAACTCCAGCACGACGTAAAACGCCGCCATGAGCGCGACGAGGGCGAAAGCGCCGACGATTACCGACGCGCCATGCTGCCGCCCAACGCCGGCTCGGATCCGACGGCCTGGTTGCAAATCTGCCGCGCTCGCGGACATGAGTGATCTCCCGGCACTCTGCATCGAATTACCTCAATCCCTCGGTGACCTGGACGCGGCGAGGGACTGACTCCTTCTCTTATCGGCCCGAGCGGTCGCCGATGCCATCGACCGACCGGCTGAAATGGGGTCGAGGCCCCGCCCTTCGACCGCATGTCCCCCGATCGGTTGAGATGAGTAAGAAACGCCCGCAATTGGCGGGCTTGCAAAGCAATGCTCAGGTTGGTAGACAATTGCAATGAGGCGGGCGTCGGCTCTGGTCAGGGTTTATGTCAGCGACGGCCACCCTCTCTACCGCGATGCCCTGGCCCGGACCATCGGCGGTCGGCCGGATTTCGATCTGGTCGGGGCGTCGTCGGAAGGGCGGACGGCCCTGGAAGAGATCAAGCGCCTGTCGCCGGACGTCGCGGTGCTGGACATGCGCATGCCGGGTCTCGACAGCGTGATCTTGGTGCAAGCGATCAAACGCGAAAGCTCGAGCACGCACATCGTGATGGTGGCTGCGGAGCACGACGGCGAGCACATCTATCGGGCCCTCGCCGCGGGAGCCGACGCCTACTTGGTCAAGACAGCGGATGCCGAGGAGATCTGTCGCACGGTTGCCGCGGTCTCCCGCGGGCAGACCCGCTTGGCTCCGGCAGTCCAGACCCGCTTGCTCGAGGAGATTCAGAGTCGCGCCCCAGCATTCCAGCCCAGGCTCACGCCACGCGAACGCGAAATCCTGGCACTGACCGCCGACGGCTGCTCCGCGCCAGACATCGGGAGCCACCTACACCTGAGCACGGCGACGATCAAGACGCACCAGCAGCATCTGTACGAGAAGCTTGGTGTCTCTGATCGTGCGGCCGCCGTCGCCGAGGCCATGCGCCGCGGGTTGATGAAGTGACCTGGGCCGACCGCTGCACCCCCCCATCTCGGACTTGAGCCCCGCGGCCCGCTGGTGGAGAATCCCTTACCGTCCGATTTCAAATGGGGGGAACACCAATGCGCTTTATCGCCACCGCCGTCGCCTGCCTCGGCCTGGTCCTGGTAGTGCTCGTGCCGAGCGCCGCTGGCGCCAAGGTCCGGCACTGCAGCTACTCCAACGGTCACGGTCCGACGAATGACCGCTCGGTACCGCTCGGCAAGGTGACCACGAACAACATGGTCTGCTCGAAGGCGCTGCGCGCGATCTCGAGCGGCAGGCTGACGAGGAGCGGCAATCTCAAGACCGACGGCTTTAGCTGCAAGGTCACGAAGAGCTTCCGCCCCCCCGGTGAGATGTCTGCGATCGGGGCGGACGTCAGCTGCTCCGCGGGCCCGCGCTCGTTCAGCTTCTCCTGGGCCACCTAGCCGCTCCCCGACCGCTTGGCCCGCGTCTTCGTAACCCGCCGCCTGCCGGGGCCAGCGCTCGAGCGGCTGGAGCAAGCCCACGACGTAGAGATCTGGGGCGAGCGCCTTCCTCCCAGGCCCGAAGAACTGAGAGCACACGCGAAGGACGCCGAGGGCCTCCTCACGCTGCTCACCGACCGCGTCGACGCCCAGCTGCTCGATGCCTCACCGCGACTCAGGGCCGTCTCGAACTACGCAGTGGGCTACGACAACGTCGACCTCGACACCGCCACCAACCACGGTATCCGCGTCGGCCACACGCCCGACGTGCTGACCGACGCCACCGCCGACATGGCGTTCACGCTGCTGCTGGCGGCAGCGCGCAAGCTGCCCGAGGCGATCCGGGCCGCGGCCGAGGGCGACTGGGTCACGTGGGAGCCGGCCCGACACCTGGGTCGCGAGGTATACGGCCAGACACTCGGGATCATCGGCTTCGGACGGATCGGGCGGGCGGTGGCCAAGCGTGCCGAGGGCTTTGACATGAAGGTGATTCCCGTCGGTCCGGACGAACCCCTCGACGGGGTCCTGAGCGACTCGGACTTCGTCTCCCTGCACGCTCCCCTGTCCCCGCAGACTCGCCACCTGATCAACGAGATCGCGCTCGACCGGATGAAACGGACGGCGATCCTCGTCAACACCGCGCGCGGCGGGATCGTCGACCAGGACGCGCTGCTAGACGCGCTTCACCGGGGGACGATCGCCGGCGCCGCGCTCGACGTCACCGACCCCGAGCCGCTCCCCGCAGGTCATCCCCTGTTGAGCGCCCCCAACCTGATCATCACCCCGCACGTGGCGTCCGCCACGCAGGCGGCACGCGAGCGGATGACCGAGCTGGCGGTGGAGAACCTGCTGGCGGCGCTCGACGGCAAGCCCATGCCTCACCAGGCAAACTGAGCCGCCGTGCGCGTCGCCGTGGCCGACATCGGCAGCAACTCCACCCGCCTTCTGATTGCCGACGTCGAGGACGGCCGCGTGCTCGACGAGCTCGACCGTCGCTCCAACGTCACCCGCCTCGGCGCCGGCGTCGACTCGAACGGCGCGCTCAGCGAGGAGGCGATGGAGCGCGTCTACCGGACGCTCCACGAATACGCCGATAGCGTCGAGAGCCACCACGCGGACAAGCGGATCGCGGTTCTGACGAGCGCCGTGCGCGACGCATCCAACGGCTCGGAGTTCGCCGATACGGTCAAAGAGCGCTATGGGCTCGAGCCGCACGTCCTGACCGGCGACGAGGAGGCGGGCTTGACGTTCCTCGGCGCGACGAGCGAACGCGACCCCGACGACTCCACGCCGACACTGGTGGTCGATATCGGCGGCGGCTCGACCGAGCTCGTCATCGGCACCGGGCGCAGCGCCGACTTTCACGTCTCGACCCAGGCCGGCGTCGTTCGCCAGACCGAGCGCCACCTGCACAACGACCCGCCGCGCGAAGCGGAGCTCGAGGAGCTGCGGCGTGAGGTGCGAGCCATCTTCCTCCAGTCCGTACCCGAGGAGCGGCGCCGGGCGGTCAAACACGGGATCGCGGTGGCCGGCACGGCCACACAGTCGGCGGCCATCGCCCAGGAGCTCGAGCCATACGACCCGGAGAAGGCCCACGGCTTCCTGCTCGACGAGCCCGAGGCGCGCGAGATTCTCGCCCGCGTGGCGTCGGTTGCGCTCGATGAGCGCCGTCGGATCAAGGGGCTCGACCCAGCCCGCGCGCCGACGATCGTGGCCGGCGTGGCGATCCTGCTCGAGGTGCTCGATGCGTTCGGCCTCCAGCAGGTGGAGGTCTCGGAGCACGACATCCTGCGCGGCGCGGCGCTTGGGCTGTGACGCGGGCCGGGGGGCGGAGCTCGCCCCGGGCCTACGAGGCCGCGCTGCGGAGCCGCGGGCCGATGTCCGCGCACTCCTCGCACACGCTCTCGGGGATCAGGCCCACGCGCATCAGCAGCGCGAAGATCTGGCAGCCGAGGCACAGGCCGACGATCGACTCGAGCGCGGCGGCCACCACCAGCAGTCCGAGCACCACGTCGGCCGCCGTGTGCGAGACGGCGAACGCCAGCACGAGCGCGGCGGACGACATCACCGCGCCCATCCCCTGCGCGAAGCGCTTGGGCGGGCCGGGGACAGGCTTGCGCTCCCCGAGCCGCGGCGCGATCACGTTCTGCGCCGTCCACCCCAACGGGCTCAGCTTGGGGCCGGTCAGCACGCGGGCCCAGAAGCCGTAGGCGATCGGGATCAGCAGCCAGTAGAACCCGGTGGCCAGCGTGACGATCACCGCGGCGAGGACGAATCCGGCCACCACGCGCGCCGCCTTCTCATTGACCGGATTGGGAAAAGACAGGAGATTCCGCACTAGTTCGAGCATAGGTAACGCCATCTGGACGGATGTCCGATTGCTAATCGAGCGTCCAGAGTGGATCATCCTTGGCGGGGATACCCCACCGTGAGTGGAATCCCCCGACACATAGGCTCAGGTGAAGCCGCAGACATCGGCGCCTCCCGCCGCCTGAGCCACTTTATGCAAGGTCCTTCTCGGCACGTACCCCTGCCCGTCCCGGTTGGGCCTTCACCTGGATCGGAAGCCGCCCGCAGAACGCGGGCGGTTTTCGTTTGGTCCCGCCCGGCTCATGAGCCGGGGCGGCCGGCCGGAACATGTTCCGGCCGGCGGGTCGGCACATGTGCCGACCCGGGAGCTCGCGCATGCGCGAGCTCCATCAGGCCAAATTCGACTTGCGCGGATACGCGACGCTGGGGTCCGTCAGGACGTTGACGAGCGCCGGCGCGCCCGAGGCGAAGGCCCGCTCGAGCGCCGGCCGCAGCTCCGCGGGTCTCGAGACGAGCTCGCCGTGGCAACCGAGCGTCTCCGCCAGCAGGTCGTAGCGCGTCCCCGCGCGCAGCTCGGCCACCACCGAATAGCCGTAGAGGGCCTCCATGGGGTGCTTCTCGAGCGCCCAGATGCCGTTGTTGCCGACCACCATGACCACCGGGACGCCGTGGCGGGCCAGGGTGTCAAGCTCCATGCCGGCGAAGCCGAACGCGCCGTCGCCCAACAGCAGCACCACCTGACGCTCGGGGCGGGCGAGCTTGGCGGCCAGCGCGTACCCCGGGCCCGAGCCCAGGCACCCGAACGGCCCCGGGTCGAGCCAGCAGCCGGGCTCGTAGGAGTCGATCAGCCGGCCGGCGAACGAGACGAAGTCGCCGCCGTCGCCGATCACGATCGCGTCGCGCTCGAGCATCCGCGAGAGCTCGCCGTAGATCCGCATGGGGTGAAGCGGGGCTCGCCCGTCAGACAGCGCGTCCGCCTCGGCGGCGCGGCGCTCGCGCTCGATGGCCCGCAGCGCCTCGACCCAGCGCTCGCGGTCCCGGCCGGAATCGCCCAGGGGTGACAGAGCCCCCAGCGCCTCGAGCGTCGCCGGGAGCGGTCCGTAGAGCTCTGCCGCCACGGGCCGGGGATGCTCGCGCCGCGGCTCGGCGGCGTCGATCACCACCACCTGGGCCTCGGGGGCGAACGAGGCGCCGAAGCCAAGCCTGAAGTCGAGCGGCACACCGATCACCAGCGCCACGTCGGCGCCGCCCAGGCCATTGGATCTGGCCCGCGAGAAACAGAGCTCGTGGTCGGCGGGCAGGCACCCGCGGCCCAGCCCGTTCAGGAACACCGGGATCCGCAGCTGCTCGGCCAGGGCGCGGAGGGCCTCCTCGCCGTGGCCCCAGTAGAGGTCGGTGCCGGCCATGATCACCGGGCGCTCGGCGCCGCGCAGCAGCGCCGCCGCGCGCTCCACGGCGCGGGAGTCGGCGACCGGGCGCTTCCACGGCTCGGTCGGCCCGGTGGCGGGCGCTTCCGGCGAGGGCCCCTCCATGAACACGTAGTCGAGCGGGAAATCGACGAACGCCGGGCCGCCGTGGGGCTCGAGCGCCGCGGCCAGCGCCTCGTCGACCAGCGACGGGATCTCGGCCGTGCTCGACGCCGTCGCCGCCAGCTTGGCGAGCGGTCGCACAAACGGCACGTGGTCGATCTCCTGCAGCGAGCCCTGGCCCCAGCGGAGCTGCGGCGCGCGGCCGGCCAGCGCCAGCAGCGGCGAGTGGTTCTGGGCGGCCGAGGCGAGCGCGCTCATGCCATTGGTCACCCCTGGGCCGGCGGTGAGCGCGCAGACCCCGGGGGTGCGTGTGACCTTGGACCAGCCCTCGGCCGCGAACGCCGCCGACTGCTCGTGGCGTACGTCGATCAGCTCGATGCCCTCGGCCCGGCAGCCGTCGTAGATCGAGAACAGATGCCCGCCCGAGAGCGTGAACAGCTTGCTCACGCCGTGCGCCTTGAGCCGCCCGGCGATCAGTCGCCCGCCGTGCACCTGGGTTGCGGTCTCGGTGCTCACGCGCTGTGGGACGCTAACACCGGGGATTTGACGACGGCCCTAGGATCGAACGAAGCTCGATTGATAGCGACGAAGGGGATCCGAAATGACCGCACCGCAGATGCCTTCGGAAGATCACGAGCAGTTCGACGCGATCTGTTCACGGCTTGGAGACTTCGAGCCGCTGCCGGCGGTGACCGCCGCCCCGGCGGAGCCCGAAGAAGAAGAAGAAGAACACTTCGAGGAAGACCAGGCCGCGCCGCTAAACGACCTGATCCTGGCGGGCCTGGTCGCGCCGTACTGAGGCCTCAAGGGGGCGCCCGTCCCCCGGCTGCTCGGCCGCCGGCGCCCACAGCTGGACCGGCTCGCGCTTGCCCTTCAGGGGGACCGTCTGGCGGCGCTCGAGCGCGCACGCTCTCGGCGGCAAGAGCTGCCTGGTGGCCTCGGTTATCAACAGGTCATCGCCAGTTTGACGCGTGGCCTGCTCCACGCGCGAGGCCGTGTTGACCGTGTCGCCGATCACCGTGAACTCCACGCGGCCGCCGCCGCCCACGGTGCCGGCGACGACGCTGCCCGAGTTGACGCCGATGCCCACCTCGACTGCACCCCCATAGCGCTCGCCCACCAGGCGGAGGATCTCGCGGGCGGCGCTCACCGCCCGCTGGGCGTGATCGCTGAGCCGCTGCGGGGCGCCGAAGACGCCGAGCAGCCCGTCGCCGATGAACTTGTTGGCGTGCCCGCCGTGGCGCAGCAGGACCGGGACCACCAGATCCCAGAACCCGTTGAGCAGCGCCACGACCTGGCTGGGCTCGGCGTCCTCGGCGAAGGCGGTGAAGTCACGGATATCGAGGAACAGCACGGTCGCGGGCTCCGTTCTCCCAGGCTCGGACCGGGAGCCAGATCTGCCTTGTCAACCTGACCGAGAGCACGTTGTCCATCGCCACCAGCGCCTGCGAGATCACCGCCAGCAGCAGGAAGCTGTGCAGCGACATCGGCTGATAGAGGGCCAGCAACCCCAGGCCACCGAGGAACACGAGGTGCGCGACGCCGAACTGCAGCGGGACGAGCGCGTACGAGTTGGTCTCGGTCAGGGATCGAATCGCCCGGTCGACCGGATCCTTCATGGAGAGAGTGTCCCAGGCGAGGGGGCTAGCCCAAAATCGTTGGTGCTCGCGCCCGCCGGGCGCGGGTGCGCGGGTGCGGGGGGCGGTGGGGGTCCCAAACCCCACCGCGCCCCGGGCCTCCCGCATACCCCTGCCGGGTCTCCTGCGTACCCCTGCCCTAACCCACCCGCGCCGGTGGGCTTCCCTCGCTCAGCGTGCGAGCGCGGTGGCGGCGCGCGACGCGCGCCGGGGCACGCCACGCGTCGTCTACCGCCCGGCGGGCGCGCCAGTCATCGGGCTCGGCGCTTGCGCCAAGCAGAGCAGCGACCTCGGGGAGTCGCTGCTCTCCGGCGAACAGGCGCGAACCGACGCGGACGGCGGGAAGCTCGCGTAGCCCCTGCTCCGCGAGCTCCCGCGCCGTGGCGCGCAGCGACGCATCGAGAGCTGCGTTGCCCACCGCATCCAGGCAATCCTCGAGCGTCATCCCCGCCGCCGCGGCGGCCTCGGCCAGGACCTCGGGGTCCTCGAGGTCGAAGCCGCCGCAGAATGCCAGTCGCGCTGCCGCAAGCGCGAACCTGGCGCCGGCCCCGATCTGCGCAGCACACTGAGCGGCCCGCAGCGCGCCGGGAAGGGGCGCCGGAAAGCGGTCGGGCCACACCAGTGGCAGCCGCAGCTCGGCTGCCCTGCGCTCCGCCCGCAGGCGGAGTTCGTCAAACCGCTCATCTCCCGCGACGTTGAGAGCGGTTCGCCTGCGCCCCGCCTTCACCCCGCCCGTCCCCCAGCCATCCAGGTCTCCTCCGGCCACGGGGATCCAATCGACCTCCCCCAGCGTCCGCTCGATGCGCTCCGCCGCCAGATAGGAGAATGGGCAGCGGAGATCGAAGTAGAACACCAGACCGGAACCCGTAAGCCGTCGTGAGCGCGATTGGCGCCGTTCTGCGAGGGCGATCAGTTCTCCCATGTAAGGTCTGAAACGACGCCCGAGCGGAAAACTGGCGCAAAAAGCCGTCTAAATCGCGAAACGTCGCGCGGTTAGGTGCTCCATTGCGTATAAGCACGTACCGGACCGAACCGAAAAGAGGCCAAAGTCGGAGCAAACATGCCTATACCGGCGCAAACACCTGCTGAGGGCTTTATTCTGGAAGTTAGACGGTGAAAGTCGACTATCCGGGAGTCTGTGATCGCCACCGTGCCAGCACCTAAACGTCATCCCTACGACCAGTGGTCGCCAGATGCCCGCGCCCTCGATCTCGTCGGCGACAAGTGGACGCTGCTCATCATCCGTGACCTGGCCGCCGGTCCGCGGCGCTTCGTGGAGCTGCAGCGCGTGCTCCCCGGGATCTCCACCGAACAGCTGCGCTCACGGCTGAACCGCATGGTCGCCGACGGCATGCTCACCCGCAGGCGCTTCCGTGAGGTGCCCCCTCGCGTGGAGTACGAACTGACGGAGCGGGCCTACGCGCTGATGCCCGTTTTGGGCGAGCTGGCACGCTGGGGGTACCGCTGGGCGTGGGGCGCTCCGCGGGGCTCCGAGCGGATCGACGTCGGCGCGATCTTCCGGCTGGCGCCCGGCATGCTCGCGCCGCCGCCGAAGGTGAACGCCACCGTGGCCTTGAGGGTTGAGGGTACGGACGGCGAGGAGCCGCTGGCCTACGCGCTCGTTGCCTCGGGCGGAAGCGTCAGCGTTCGGGAGGCCGAGCCCGAGTGGGCCGAGGCGACGGTCAGCGGCACCGTGGACGAATGGGTGGACGCGCTGTCTCCCGGCGGTGGCCTGGATGCGCTGAGCATCGGGGGCGACCGTCAGCTGGCGGCGACGGTGCTCGGCGGCCTCGCCGCCGGCGCCGAGCGCGCCGCGAGCCGAGCCGCGTAGACCAGCCTTAGGACACCGACCAGCTGACGCGCCCGGCGGCCTTGGCGTGGGGCGAGAAGCGCACGGTCAGCAGACGCGCGCCGGTCGGTAGCGAGAACGCCACGCAGCCGATCCGCTTCTCCCCCGGGCTGATGTAGTTGTCGAAGTCGCGCAGCGGGGTCTGGCAGACGCCGCTCTGGGCGAATACCGGCGTGGCCGTACCCGAGGATCCGAGGATCGACACGTCGCCCGTGGCGGAGCTGTCGTAGATCCCGGGCCCATGGTTGACGATGCGGAGCATCACGCCCACGGCGCGCGAGCCGGGAAGGAGCGCCGCGCCCGAGTCGCGCAGGGGGTCGATGACACGCAGGAGCGTGACTGTGAGCCCCGTAGCGCCGGCGGCGATGCGCTGGGCCGTGCCCACGGCGGGCGCCGTCGTCGGCGGCGAGGTCACCGTCGATTGCGTGGGCCTGGAGTTGACGCTCAAGCCCCGCACGGACGCCGAGCCCTTGCGGCTGGTGCCACAGCCGCCGACGATGACCGCGCCCGCCACCGCCACCGCCGCGACGGCCCTTATCCCGCCCACCGGCCGAGCTTCCTACTTGCTCGAGTACTGGTCGGCGGTGATGTGCGGGAACGGGTTGCTCTGGCCGAGCAGCGATCCCGGAGGCGTGTCAACCCAGCACGGGGGGCCGCCGCCCACATCGTTCTGCGTGGGACCGCCGGTGTTGTTGCAGTCCCACGAGGCTCCCCCGTTCATCGTGAAGTCTTTCGGGTTGCCCGAAGGAGCCCACAGCGGCAGCGGATAAGTGTTGCCGCGGTTGTCCGGGGTTCGGGTCGTGCCGAGCGACAGCGTGTCGGGCCCCAGCGGCGACATCGTGCGCAAATAGTGGCCGGTGCCGCCGGCCACGCCGCCGGTAGTCGCGTTGAGCGTGGTCGCCGGGAGGCTGATGAAGTCCGAGGTCAGCTGCTGGTGAAGCCCCAGCCAGTTGATGATCGGGTTCAGCTGCTCCAGGAAGGGCCCCAGCTGGCCGAGTAGCGGCTGGGCCCCGTCGAGGACCTGGGAGATCGCGGGCAGACCGGTGATTGAGACGTTGATCAAGGGCCGCAGCTTGTAGAACAGGTCCTCCAGGTAGGGCGACAGCGTTTTCACGTCGCGCAGCGTCGGCACCAGCTGTTTGGCCACGGGAACGAGTCCCTTGACCAGCGGGTCGGTGTCAAGGGCAAACGACTTGAGCCGGGTCATGGTCAGCTTGGTCTCGGTCAGGAAGGTGGGGAACACCCGGAACGTGGCGGCGAGCGCGGCGTTGTTGGCGGCCGTGGTGTTGAACACCGTCTCCCCGGTGCTGATCAGCCTGCGCAGCGCGGCGGGGTCCTGCGTAATCGCGCCGAACACCGTGCCCCCGTTTCGCACCAGGCTCACGACCGAGGCGTGCTCGATATCGAGGACCTGGAGGATGTTTGTGGCGTCGGCGGCGAACGTCGGCAGGTTGCCGATCACGTTGTTGAGATTCTGGTCGTTGCCCTGGATGGCCTGGGCCAGCGCCTGCTGCCACTGGCGGAACGCCTGGCGGGTGGGGGCGTCTAAGGCGTCGAACACCTGGTCGAACTGGACCGCCGCTTGGACCTGACTTCGGGACAGCATCGCGCCGTCGGGCAGCGGTGGGCTGTTCGGCGTCCCCGCCGAGAGCTCCACGTAGGTCTCGCCGAGGATCGTCTTGGTCCGCAGGATGGCCTGGGTGTCGCGGCGGATCGGGGCGTACTGCTTGTTCATCTGGATGACCGCGATCGTGCGGTTGCTGACCTGGGGGTCGAGGCTGGTGGAGACCACCTTGCCCACGTTGACGCCGGCGATCCGCACGTCGGCCGGCGTGGCCAGCTCCTGGGCATAGGGGAACGAGACCTCGAAGCGGTAACCCTGGGCGTTGAAGGGCAACGTGCCGCCGAACTCCACCCACAAAAACAGCAGCAGGCCAATGCACGACAGCGTGAACAGCACCATCGAGGCGATCTTGCCGAATGAGGGAGCGCTGGTTTCCATCAGTGCACCGGGACCGTGGGCAGGAACAGGTTCTTCAGCCCGTCGACCGTGGTCGAGCCGCTCGTGGCGCGGGCCTTGGCGCTGGAGCCCGAGGTGGCTCCCGACGTGGTGCTCGAGGCTGTCGAGCCGCCGGCGGCTTCGTACTTCTGGTAGGCGGAGCGGATGGCCGAGGCCTGCACCGGGCACAGGTTGGCGTCGGAGAGGATCGGCACCAGGTTGTAGGACTGGAGGACCAGCGACCCGATGGCCGCGGGCAGGCCGTTGAGGAGCTCGGCGATCGTCGCGCAGCTGACCTGCAGGATGCCCTGGCGGTAGTCGCCGTTGCCGTCCTGGACTGAGAACACGGTGCGGCCGATGTGCCCGAGCCACGCCAGCCACCATAGGTAGCCGTGCTGGCTCGAGTCCGTGACCGTCGGGTTGTAGCCCAGGAGGTTGAAGAAGTGGTTCAGCACGTTGAACGTGTTCGTCAGGCTGGGCGTGGCGTTGGCCAGGTTGATCGACGCCGGTTCCAGGTTTTGGACCAGCGGGCGGGCCGCGACCACGAACGGCCGGATCTGGTTCTGGATGATCGGCGTGCTCGGCTTGGCCAGCGCCGCCAGCGCCTGGTTGGCCGCCGGCAGCGCCCGCGCCGCGGGCAGCAGCTTGGACGACGTCGGCCCCAGCAGCTCGGCAAATTTCTGCACCTTGGCCAGCGTCGCCTGGGTCTGGGTGAGCGTCGCCGGCAGGTCGGCGACCGAGCGGCTGATGTTGGAGTCCTCCGAGGCCAGCGCGGTGAAGACCGCGGAGCTCGAATCGATCATCTGCACGATCTGGGCCCGCTTGGCGACCAGCGCGTCGTTCAGCCGCCTGAGCGAGTTGACGAGCTGGCGCAGATCGGCGCCCCGCGCGGCCACCGCCTGGTTCAACCGAGCGAGGTCCTGGTGGGTGGGCTCGAAGCGCTCCATCACCTGGGCCAGCTCGGTGCCGCGGCCATTCAGTCCCTGACCCGCGCCGTTGACCAGCAGCTGCAGGTACTCGCGCGTGTCGGCGTCGAGCGAAGACAGGATCTCGTCGACGTTGACCTCCGGGTTGGTCTGGCCGAGCGGGATCGTGTAGCCGGGCTTGACCACCGTGGCCTTGGGCCCGGAGCCGGGATTGAGCTCGACGAACATGTCCTGCAGGCCGGTCTTCGGTCTCAGCAGGGCGGTGGCGTTGGTGTGGATGATCTTCTTGTACTTGGGCTGAATCGACATCTTGAGGTCGGCGATGCCGTTCTGGAGCTGGACGGCGGTGATCGTCCCGATCTGCACGCCCGAGACACGGACCGTCTGACCCTGACCTGGAGTGACGGCCTGGGCGTTGGCGAAGTCGGCGTTGAGCGTGAACGGCGAGGGCTGGACGAACGGGAAGCGCACGCCCTCCTGGTGGAGGATGTAGCCGGTCACGGCCACCGCCAGCACGAGCAGCACGAGGATCGCCACGAAATCGGTCCAGTGGCTCTTGATCGCGCGGACCATGGCTCTACTTGCGACTCCTCTTGGCTGTGCCCGTGATCGGCGCGCTGTCGTTGGCCGACCCCGATGAGCTGCTGGGAGAGGCGCTCGTCGTGCTGCCTGAGGCCAGGTGCACGTTGCGTCCCTCGGCCTGGAACATCTTCACCAGCTCCGCCCCCATGACCTGCTTGGTGGAGTTGTTGAACGCGTTCTCCGCCAGCCCCAGGATGCCGGTGGTACCGCCGCTGGTGTTGATCTGCGTCGGCGGCGCGCCCTCGGGGGCGTTGAGATTGGCGATCGGCTGCTGGGTCTCGCAGGGGACGGTCTCCTGAAGCGCCGGGTGGGCGTCGTTGGGCGGGGGCACCGGCTGCACGCCGACCAGCGGCGCGAGCAGGTTGCCGAATATGCCGGGCTGCAGCGAGTAGAGGAACGACCCGCCGCCGAACAGCAGGCGGATGTAAGGGCCGTTGCCGTCGAACGTCCGGCTCTCGCCTGCGATCCCGGGCAGCAGCTGGAGGTCCTCGACATAGGCCGGGTGCGGCGGGAAGCCGTTTGAGGCGTTGAAGTTCGAATCGTTGATCTGGAGGTTCGACCAGGGGTAGATCACGTGGTCCACGCAGCTCGACGCCGGGCGGACCTGGTTCTCCATCAGCGGGATCGTGTCGTTGGTCAGGGTGGCCAGAGCGGGAACCGTCGGCTTTAGGTCGTTGACCAGGCCGCGCAGCTCGGAGGGCTGGACCAGCAGCCGCAGCTGGTTGATGAACGGCAGGCTGGCGTCGATCATGGGGCCGGTGCTGCGCACGCCCGGGATCAGCGCCCGGGCCAGGGCTCGCAGTGGCGGGAAGGCCGCGTTCAGCGCGTTGAACGCCGGCGTGGCCGCGGACAGCGTCCTCGGCAGCTCGGCGACCGTGTTCTGCAGCGCCACGTTCTCGCGGGCGAACGCCGCCGCCGTGCGGTTGAAGCCCGTGATCAGGTTCTGGAGGTTCTGAGGGTGAGCGTTGAACGCGCTCGAGACGTCGCCCTGCTCGTAGATGGCGTTGGAGAGGTCGTGGGGCTGGATCCCGAGCAGATCGTGTTCAACGATCGAGGAGTATTCGTAGGCCGGCAGCCAGTACTGGACCGAGCGGGCGAACGCCGGCCCGCCCTGCTTGACGCCGGTCCCGTATTCCTTGAGCAGGATTTGCAGGTTCTGGCGCGTGTTGGACTGCAGCGAGCTGAGGATCTGATCAAGCTGGACGGGCGAGCGCGACTGCTGGATGGGGAACGTGTGGCCACTGGAAACGGCCGGCGCGGTGGGGCTGCCGGGGTTGATGTCGACGAAGAAGTTGCCCTCCAGGAACGTCCGGGGGCGGATCCAGAAGGTGGCGTTGGAATGGATCGGCAGCCCGTTCTGCTGAATCGTCATCGCCACGTTGGCTGCCTCCGAGCCGGCGACCGGGGTGATCTGCGAGACCTTGCCCACGTTGACGCCCGCGATCCGCACCAGCGACTGGGGGCGCAGGCTCGAGGCGTTGTTGACGATCGCGTGGACGGTGAACGGTTTGGCGAATGGATTGGCGAACTTCGTGAACCCGAGATAGGTGAAGACGATCAGCACGACGATGCCGATCAGCCCGGCCACGAACTTGCTCATCGGCTTTCTGCGCTTCTTCCGCCCCAGTAGGCTCATGGGTTGCTCGGGTTGTAGGGGGTTTGCGGGCCGATCTGCGGGTTGCGGCTGAACGTCTCACCGGGTGGGACATGGGTGCGCCCGGCGTATGTCGGGCCCTGGTTGCCCGGCGTGTGCTGGTCGGTATCCCACTGGCGCTGCTGCGGGTCGAAGTAGTTGAGCATTTTCGGATAGCCGCGCTGGCCGGTCTCGCAGTCGGCGTTGCCCTGGTTGTCGATCGCCGCGCCGTAGGTGGGCGAATGGAAGTAGGCGTTGCCGCCGAGCAGATTGCTGTCGTCACCGCCACCGTTGACCTGGCTGGACGCGGGTTCGGCGGCGGGGTTGTTGGGCTGGGCGGGGTTGGCGGACATGAACATGCCGCGCTGGGCGGTGCCGAAGGTGGTGGGCTCCGAGACCACGTCGGCCAGGTCGGTCCACATGTAGTTCCAGTCGTCGCACACAGTCTGGAACGGCCCCAGGTAGCGCACCATCGGGTTCAGGAGATTGACCGTCTGGATCAGCCCGTTGAGCGCCACGTTCGTATTCGGGTTCTCAGACAGCGACTGGAGCGAATTCATCAGCTGTTGCAACTTGGCGTTCAGCACCGGGGTCTGTTTGAGCGTCGTGGTCCCCACCTCGAGCGCCGGGTTGATGTAGGGCAACGACTGCTTCAACGAGGCGGTAGCGGGCGTCAGATAGCCGCCCAGGTGCTGCAGGTCGACCAAGAACGGCTGCTGGGCCTTGAGCGAATCTGTCGACACCGACAGGGTCGACGGCGACAGGCGGATCGTGTCTTCATACGCCGTGGGGTTGCTGTCGATGGCGTCAAATGTCGTCGAGGCGTCCCTGAACAGCGAGATCAACGTCCCCGACACCGGCGCCAGCGTGCTGGTGAACGCATTGGCCTCATTGAAGAACCGGGTCAGCTCCGTCCCCGGGTCGGACAGGTAGGCCGCCACCGGCGTCAGGTACTGAAGTAGCGCCGGCAGGCTCTGGATCGTCTGATTGAGGTCCCCGCCCCGGGCGGCGAACGTATCCCCGAACCCCACCAGGTTGTTCTGCACCGCGGTGCGCGTCGGCGGGTCGAAGATGTCAAAGATCTGATCGAGCTGGACCGGCACGTAGGTCTGCGAGACCGGCATCGTCCCCCCGTCGGGGAACGATTGCTTGGACTGGCCCTTGATCAGATTGACGTACTTCAGCCCCAGGAACGAGCGCAGCATCACCGTGGCGTGCGAATCGATCGGCACGCTGCCCTCGTTCTTTGAGAGCTTGAGCGTCAGCCGCGCGCCGGTCGTCCCATTCTTGAGCCCCACGGGCTTCAACGCCGAGATAAAGCCCACTCGGTGCCCTCCCTCCAACACGTCATTCCCCGGGACAAGGTTCGACCCATCGGCGATATCCACGTTGAGCTCACGCGTCGGGACGAACGGCAAGCCACGGTTGGCGTTGTAGGCCAGGAACACGGCCACCAGCACCACGAGCGTCGTTACGGCACCCACGAGCACCGGGTTGGAGAAGGGTGATTGCTGGCGGCTTCTCACGGGGCGAGCAGGTAATTGAGGAGTTGCTGGGCGTTGGTGGTGGTCGGCGCGGAACCGGAGCCGGAGGTCGAGGTCGTCCCGGAGCCGGAGGTGGAGGTAGTCCCGGCGCCCGACGCAGACGAGGGCGCCGGGGACGCCGACGACGACGTGGGCGAAGCGGATGACGATGAGGGCGCCGGCGCCCCGTAGCTCTGCAGCAGCTGGCCCACCGAGGTGCCGTTGGAGGACGTGCTCGGTGCAGCCCCTGATGAGGAGGCCCGGGAGGAGGCGGGACTGGCTTTGTTGGTGGCCGCGGAGTTGGTGCTGGCGGTGCGGGCGCTGGCCTGGGCGCTCCGCGCAGAACTGCTGGCGGTGCTGGCTGTGCTGCTCGGGGTTCCCGCCGGACAGCTGCCGCTTGACTGGCTGGGGCCTACGCCGGCCGGCGCGTATGGCGGCTGACCGCCGGGATCGGGCGGACAGGCTCCCGGGTTGGAGGGATCGGGCGAGTTGACCCCCATCTGATTGGGCCCGAGCCACGAATAGCACTGCCGGTAGCTCGGGCCGAAGTTCTTGAGGTTGTTGGCGATCGTGCCGTTGGTCGCCAGCGGGCTGCACATCGCGTTGATGAACAGGTTGACGGCCTGCACGTGGCCGTAGGTGCCCAGATAGTCAAGGTTGAGCGTCTGGTTGAAGACATACTGGAGCAGGGCCTCGAGGCCGGTGTAGCCCTGACCGCCGGGGCTCCGCGGATCCGGTTCCACGGCGCGGCTGCGGTCGTCTAGGTCGTTGCCGACGATCGCCAGGTTGTTCCCCAGCTCCGGGGCCTGTGCGGCGAACGTGTTCAGGTGCGCCACCACCGGTTGGGCGGCGGTCACGGCCGTCTTGCCCGTCACCGACGCCTGGCCGAGCGTCTGCAGCGCCGGCAGCGCCGAGCGCGAGAACGGCGGTATGTCCTTCAGCAGGCGGTCGATCTCGCCCGCGCCCGTATTCAGGTTCCTCAGCGCCGGCTCGTTGGCGTCGACGGTATTGCTGAGCTGCGCCAGCGACGGCCGCAGCTGTTCCAGGAACGGCGGCAGGTTGTGGAAGGTGGCCTTGAGATTCGCATCCTGCGTGGCGGTGATTGTCGAGATCTTGGCCGCCGAGCCGATGAACCGCTGCACCTGCCCGCTGTTGTTGGCCAGCGCGGTGACGAGCGAGTTTGCGGTCGTTGTCAGGTTCTGGAGCGTGCCGGAGTCGTTGGCCAGCAGGTTGAGCAGGTTGTCGGTCTCGGTCAGCGCCGGCACCGCGCGGTCGAGCGCCGCCTGGAGGTTCTGGGAGTTGCCGGCCACACCCGCGCCGAGCTCGTTGACGATCAGCGTCAGGCGCTCGCGGTAGGGCATGCGCATGACGTCCTGGAGCAGATCGCCGGGCACCGTCGAGGAGGTTTGGGTCACCGGGATCGTCGAGCCGGCCTTGAGCACCGGGCCGGCGTTTCCCGGCTGGCAGTTGAGGAAGTACTCGCCGATCAGCGACTGCGGCCGTGACTGGCAGGTGGCGTCCTTGTGGAATGACCCGAAGCCCGACACGTTGACCTGGACGGTGACCACCGCGTGCAGCGTCTTCTGGTCAAGGTCGAGCTTGGAGATCGTCCCCGCGGGCACGCCTGCCACCTTGAACTGCTCGCCCTGGCTCAGACCGAAGGCGTTGTCGAGCTCCACCTTGTAGGTGTTGCCGCTGCTGCTGGGTCCCGAGGCGCCGGTGGCGATCACCACGAACGCCACGACGGCGGCCAGAACCAGGGCCGAGATCAGGATCCTTTTCATGGTCCGGTCGGAACCATGCTGGGATTACAGGGATAGCCGCTCTCCGGGTACCAGAGGGCGCCGCGCTCCATCGAGCCCGGGCAGCGATCCCCCTGGCCGGTCGTGACGAGGCCCAGGAGGTTCTGTAGCCGCTGACCGATATCGAGGATGTTGAGCAGACCGCCGGTGGAGAGCGAGGCGGCCCCCACCACGCCGGCGACGCGCGCGTAGTTGCCGTTGGCATCGACGCCGCCGGGCTTGCTGTAGCCCTCGAACCAGCCGGTCAGATCCGCTGCGTACGGCCGCGCGGTCGCAATCTCCGGCGTGGCTTCGGACAACGCCTGCGTCGAGATCGGGAACGCGCCCGGGCGCTGCTGCCCGTTGGCGTTGATCGGGTTGACGGTGGCGTTGGCCAGCGACGGCCCCAGCCCGATCAGGTCGATCAGGTCGTTGTTCGGCCCCGGCTGATAGATGATCTGCGACAGGTCCTGGACGGTGGGCACCGAATCCTGTGCGAGCGGGCGCAGCTGGACCAGCAGCTTCTGGAGCTTGGGCACGACCGGCTTTGAGTAGTCGACCAGGGGCTTCAGGTCATCGAGCGCGCTGCGCAGGTTGACGAACGTCGTGTTGGCCAACCGCATGAACGGCGGCAGCTCGCGGATCGTCTGGCCCAGCGCGACGTGCTGGTTGGCCAGCGCGTTCGTGGTGATCGACGCGTTGCGGATCAGGGCGGAGAGATCGGACTGGCGCTGGGCGATCGTCGAGAACAGGCCGCTGGTCTGGGTGATGAAGTTCGTGAACCTGCCGGTGTCGCGGTTGATCTCGGAGAACAGGACGCTGGCCGACGCCACCGCGGGGTTCAGGTACTGCCAGGCGGCCTGGGCCTGAGGGCCGTAGCCCTGATACTGCGAAGCCGAGCCCTGGATGACATTCTGGATCGCCTTGCGCGTCTGGGGATTCAGGGTGTTGAACAGCTGGTCAAGGTCGACGGCGCTGTTTGTGTTGGCGGTCCCGATCGTGCCGCCGTTGGGGATCGTCCCGGCGTTGCCGGGGGGCAGGCGCAGCTCGACGTTGCGGTTGGCGATCGAGGTCAGCGAGAGGTCGCGGACGGTGGCGATCGTTCCCTCGTGAAGCGGGATATAGCCCTTGCTCGAGATGTCGAGCTCCATCTTCGCCTGCCCCTGGGGCGTGAGCGTGAGGCTGCCGACCGAGCCGATCGAGCTGCCGGCCACCACCACCTGATTGCCCGGCTGGACCTGGCTGGCGTCCTGGAAGATCGCGTAGACCTTGTACTTGGACCCGCCTGAGAGCAGGATCACGATCACCGCCACGATCGCGATGGCGACAGCGCCAACCGCGGCGACCCGGCCAATCACCGTTCCGTTGCGCACGCCTAGGCCTCAGCCGCCCGTCCGCGGACCCCGGCCACCTGAGGGCGGATTCTCAGTTCCGGCGGGCGGGCGAGCGCTTTGCCTCTCGCCATCCGTGCCGCTGGTCAGATTCGCGCGCATACCACTGGCCAATCGTCTCCTCCCGCGCGGGCTCCTGGGGATCTGTTTCCCTGCGCGAAGCTGCGCCGACGCTAGCAAGGCGCTCAGCGCACTGTCAATCGGGAACCGACGCCGGAACTTGCCGCGTGGGCGGGGTTTTGCAGGGGCTCGCCCGCCCCGCGCCGGACTAAGATCTCGGGTCAGGCCCGGGTAGACAAACTGGCAAAGTCTGCGCGCTTAAAACGCGCTGCTCGAAAGAGCTTGCGGGTTCGAGTCCCGCCCCGGGTACTGGACCCAGGTCGTGGGTGGATACCCATATAAACGGGCGCGCCGCGGGCTGCAGCCCGCGCGCGCTTGTAAATAGGCGCAACTTGGCGCAACTAAAGCGCTGCTACGGTGTCCTTTGCCCCGAAGGCGCTAGACCAACTGGATGGAAGTCTCAGCTCTCAAATACCACGGGGGACTCGGGCTGCACTCGCGCTCGCCGCTGCTGCGCCTGCAATCCGACGAGCGCCTCGTGGCCTACGTGCGGCGCGGCAATGTCGCCGCTTTCGAGACTCTGGTAGGCCGCTACGAGTCGCGGCTGCTGGCCTTCTGCCGGCACCTGCTCGGCTCGCGCGAGGACGCCGAGGACATCCTCCAAGAGGTCCTGGCCGCCGCCTTCAACGCGATCCTGGCCGACGACCGCCCGATCAAGGTCAGGCCCTGGCTCTACCGCATCGCCCGCAACCGCAGCCTGAACCATCTGCGGCGCAACCAGGCTGTGGGCGTGGACTCCATGGACGTCCACTTCTCGGACAACGGCGCATCGACCGCCGACAAGGTCCACGACCGCGAGGAGTTCCGGCTGCTGGTGGGCGACATCCAAGACCTGCCCGAGACGCAGCGCACGGCGCTCGTGCTGCGGGAGATGGACGCCCTGTCCTACGATCAGATTGCCGAGGCCATGGAGACCACGGTGCCCAGCGTGAAGTCGCTGCTGGTGCGCGCGCGGGTGTCGCTGGCCGAGGCCGCCGAGGCGCGGTTTTTGTCCTGCGATCAGGTCCGCCTAGAGCTGGGCGAGGTGGCGGAAGGCTTGAGGCGACGGCCGAGTGCGCTCGTCCGCCGCCATCTGCGCGCCTGCGAGCGCTGCTCCACCTTCCGCGTGCAGCTGCGCGACACGAACAAGGCGCTGGCCGCGCTCTTGCCTTTCGGGCCGCTCGTAGTACTGAAGAAGCTGGTCTTCACGCACCTCGGGCACTCGGCGGGATCGAGCGCCGCCGGCTCCGGCGCCGGCACCGCGGGCTCAACCGCCGCAGGCTCGGCCGGTGGGACCGCCCTCGGCGGCTCGGCGATCGTGGCCTCGACGGGCGCGGGCAGCAGCCTGATGTCCGCCGGCATCGGCGCCGTGGCCACCAAGGCCGCCGCCGGGATCGCCGCCGCTGCCCTCGTCACTGCCGGGGCGGTCGAAGTCGACAGCTCGGGGCGGCATGTCCACCATCAATCGGTGGCATCGGTCGCCCCCCCGCTCACCGGCATCGCCCCCGCGCACGCGCTGGCGCCCGTCAAGCCTCGTCCGGCGAGCCACGTCGCCAAGCCGGCCAAGAAGACGGCGACGTCGTCGGGGTCGAACGCCCAGACCAAGGCCAACGTCAAGACGAACGCCGGCGGCAAGGCCGCCGGCGACACCAAGGCGCACGCCCTGCGCGCGAAGTCCAAGACGGTGGCGCCACCGCCCGGCCGCACCGTCACCACCACGGATTCCACGAACCTGCAGTCCGGGGTGTGCGGCAGCGCAGCCGTGGCTACCGCGGCCAGCGACCCGGCCGCCAGCGGCGGTAGCGCGTCGTGCTCGACGACCACCACGACCCCCACGACCACAACGCCGACGACGCCGACCACGACCACCCCCACGACGACCACGACGCCGACCACAACGACCCCCACGACCACGACGCCGAGCACCCAGACCCCTTCGAGCGACGGGACCACCACCCCCACTGGCGACACCGGCACCCCGTCGCCGCAGGACGGCTCGCCCCCGGCCAGCCCTCCGCAGGGTCCCCCTCCGCAGAGCTCGCCCCCGCAGGGCTCCACTCCCCCGGTTACGGTCACCCCCTAAGCGTCGGGCGTTGATCGAGTTCGACCACTTCGGGGCGGTCGACATGCGCGTCGGACGGGTCGTGGCCGTCGAAGACTTCCCCCAGGCACGCGTGCCGGCGTGGAAGCTCGAGATCGACTTCGGCCCGGAGATCGGGACCAAGCGCTCATCCGCGCAGATCACCCACTACGGGCGCGACGAGCTCGAGGGACGTCTGGTGATCGGCGTCGTCAACCTGAAGCCCCGGCGGATCGGGGCCTTCTCCTCCGAGGTGCTCGTGCTCGGCGCGCTGGACGACGCCAAGGGCGTCGTGCTGCTGCGCCCCGACTGGGACTGCGCCCTGGGGTCGCGGATCGGCTGAGGGCCGCCAGGGACCGGGTTCACGCCCTACGGCTCCCGCGCTTGCTATGGCCCCGGCTGGCCGCCGATCACCAGCGTGCCCTTGGCGGCGCCGTCCACCTCGAGCGGGTATCGCCCCGCGGCCAAGCCGGTGACGGCAATCGACGCCCGCCCCGAGGCCGGCACGCTGAGCGTCCGCCGGTGGGGGGCCTTCAGCACGATTTGATGTCCGTTCCCGTCGCCGGAGATCACCGTCAGCTCGATCGGGACCCCGGCCGGCGCGGTCACCGAGGGCGGCGAGAGTGCGCCGCCCCTCGCGACCGTGAAGGTCGCCGGCAGGCTCACCCCCGAGGCTCCGGTCGTCGTGGTCTTGGCCGGCGTGGAGGCGGTACGGGTGCCGGTTGGAGCGCTCGACGTCCTGGTGGTCAAGGGCGCCGTGGTGCTTGTGCTGGGCCTCGTTGCGCCGACGATTCCCGCATTTGCATGCTCGTGGCTCGAGCCTCCGCATCCGCACAGTACGGCCCCGAACAGCGCGAGGCAGGCCAGCAGCGCGGGCGCCTGGCGACGGTTCACTGTCCCAGCGAGAACAGAGCCTCGAGGTCGTGCCGGGAGTAGGCCTCGAAGGCGACCATGGTGTGCGTTCGCAGCACACCGTCCAGCTGCGAGATGTGGGCGGTCACCACGTCGGCCAGCTGATCCTGCTGGCGCAGTCGCAGGATGGCCACGAAGTCCCACTCGCCGGTGACGGAGTAGGCCTCGGCCACGCCGTCGATGTCGGCCAGCTCACCACCCAGCGTGGCCAGCGCGGAGCGGTCAGCCTGGATCAGGACGATGGCGTGCGTCACGCGCGCGAGGCTACTCGGGACCGCTGCCGCCTGACGCCCCTCACGCCGAGTGCGCCTGGCCCGGCTCGAGGATCACGACGTTTGACTGGGTCGCCGACTCGACGTCGGACTTGAACGCCTGGGCATCGGTCTCGATCGGCGGGAACGTGTCGTAGTGGCACGGGATCACCGTCTTGGCGCCCACCAGCTGTGCGGCCTCGACGGCGTCGGTGGAATCCATCGTGTAGTGGCCGCCGATGCACATCAGCGCGACGTCGATCGCCTTGCGTCTGCCGACCAGCTGCAGATCGGAGAACAAGCACGTGTCGCCCAGGTGATAGACGACGGTGTCCTTGAAGTCGATCACCAGCCCGGCCGGGGTGTTGACGGTCCCCTTCGGCGTGGTCGACGTGTGCCAGGCGGGCACGAGCTTGACCGAGCCCCAGTCGAACTGGACCGTGCCGCCGAGGTTGGGATCGCGAACATCGATCCCATCCTCGCCGAGCTCGCGCGCAATCTCAACGATCGCCGCCACCGGCGCGTTGGTCCGCTTGGCGATGTCAACCGTGTCCCCGAAGTGGTCGGCGTGGCCGTGCGTCAGAAGAATCGTCGTGGCCGCGGCGTCTCCGGCCGCGATCGCCGCCTTGGGGTTCCCCGTCAGGAACGGGTCGATCAGCACCGTCTCATCGCCGTCTGAGAGCTCGAAGCAGGCGTGGCCCAGAAAGCGAATGTCCATGTCGATCAGTCCTCCTGTGTCGTTGATTTCCCGGAGCCGGCGAGCTCGCGGGCCAGCTCGAACCCCACCGCGACGCCCACGAACATCCCCAGCCGCATCTCGTCCGCGATCAGCATCTGGACGGCACGGACCCTTTCGCCCGGGTCCGCACCACCTGCGGCCTCCGTGACCGCCTGCCGGTGGGCGTCGTCGAACCATCCGCCCTCGTGTACGGCGTAGTCGAGCAGACGCTGAAGCGAAGGCGCCGCCTGGGCGACGAGCTCCTCCGCCGCCCGCAACCGCCCCGGTTCGCTGATGGCGGCTATCGCCGCGTCGAGGTCGGCGTCGTTGTAAGGACGGTCGGCCACTCGCTTAGCTCTTAGAGCATCATACGTGCGTGGTCGTGAGCCTGACCTCCCTGTCGCACGGCGCCGGCTGCGGCTGCAAGCTGCCGGCCGACTCCATCGCCCCGCTGCTGGCGGGACTGCCGGCGAGCCAGGACCCGAACGTGCTCGTGGGCTTCGACACGGCCGACGACGCCGGCGCCTACCGCCTGCGGGATGACCTGGCGATCGTGCAGACCGCCGACTTCTTCACGCCGATCGTCGACGACCCGTTCGACTTCGGGCGGATCGCCGCGGCCAACGCCTTCTCCGACGTGTACGCCATGGGGGCCACACCGGTCGGCGCGCTCAACCTGGTGGCGTTCTCGCTCGAGCAGCTGGGAGCGGAGATTCTCGCCGAGATCCTGCGCGGTGGCGCGGCTATCGCCGCGGAGGCCGGGGTGGCGATTCTTGGCGGTCACTCGATCGACGACCGCGAGCCCAAGTACGGGATGGCGGTGACGGGCGTCGTCCACCCCGACGAGCTGCTGACTAACAGCACTGCACGAGCGGGCCACGCCCTCGTGCTGAGCAAGCCGCTCGGAGCCGGCGCCACATCGACGGCGCTGAAGCGCGGTCTCGATGCGCCGCTGGGCGAGGCGGTGGCGGTGATGACCACGCTCAACCGGGACGCGTCACGCGCGGCGGCCGAGGCAGGCGCGAGCGCGCTGACCGACGTCACCGGCTTCGGGCTGCTGGGTCACCTGCACGAGCTCTGCCTCGCGTCGGGGCTGGCGGCCGAGGTGCAGGCGGATGCCGTGCCGGCGATCGACGGAGTGCCGGAGCTGCTCGCCGATCCTGCCGGCCGCGCGGTGGCGGGCGGTACCAGGCGCAATCGAACTCACGCCGAGACCTTCGCCAGCTTCGCCGACGACGTGCCCGAGAGCCGCCGCTGGCTGGTGTGCGACGCGATGACCTCGGGCGGCCTTTTGGCGGCCGTTCCTGCTGAGTCCGCCGACCGCGTGCCCGGGAGCGTGGTGGGGCGCGTGCTCGAGGGGCCGGCGGGGACGCTCGCCGTCGTTTAGGCCAGACCGGGGCGCTCGAGGGCGAGTCGGCGCGTCAGACCGGCCGCGCCAGGGCGAGCGGCACGCCGAGGAACAGTCCGGTTAGCACCCCGACGGCGTCGGCCAGCCAGGGCGAGTTGGGATCGGCGACCGGCATCAGGGCGACGACCACGCCGATCACCACGGTGCCGATCAAGTCCGCTTCGATGTCCTGCCCCTCGCGCAGCGCGATCACGTGCGGCACGGCCCACGCCGTCAGCAGCGCCAGCGCCCCACCGCTCCCGCCCAGGGCCACCGGGACTGGGTAGACGACTGCGGTCGCGGCCATGCCGCCGACGGCCCCGATGAGGAAGATCGCCAGCACCGGCAGCGGTCCATGACGACGCTCCAGCAGCCACCCGTACACCGCGGCGGTTGCCAGCACCGCGAACGCCAGCCCCGCGTTGTCGTAGGTGAAGGCCGCCGTCAGCACGTGCCACCAGTGTCCGGTCGGCTTGCCGAAGACGATCAGGTCGGTCTTGTCGACCAGCGTCGTGCGCCACAGCAGCGCGCCGGCGATCCCCAGCACGGTGAGGGCGATCGTGGCCACCGGCCACCTTTCGGCCCGGATGCCGGGAATCTCGCCCCGCCGCAGCCGGGGCAGCGAGGTGCTCGGGCGCAGCCGCCTTTCGGCCGGGCGCCCATCACGGTTGAGCTTCGGCGCCCGCTTGCGCAGCCGGTTTCCGCAATACGGGCACTCCGTGATGTATGGGCTCACCTCGGACCCACAGCTCTTGCAGACGACGAAGAGGTCCGGACCGCCCGTGCTCACAGACCGATTGTAGAGGCGCGATTGAGCGCCCCCGACGCTTACACCGCGGTGGCGTGGACGATCTCAGCCACGACTTCTCGGAGGTCGTGATTTGCCTCGTAGACCACGACCTGGCGAGCGGCGCCGTTGCCCCGCGTGAGCAGGTCGTCGACCGCCTCGAGCTCCGTCGCCGAGCCGAGATCCTGGGCGTGCTCACGCGAGCGGTCCAGCAGCCGCTGGGCCAACGCCCGGGTCCCGACGCGCTCCGGGTGCGGCAGGTCGACGAGCTCGCCGTCCAGGCCGTGCCGGGCCGCGAGCCACTTGTTCTCGTCCAGCATCTCGAACGGATAGCTCGAGAGCTGCTTTCCCTCCTCGAAGTGCACCGCCAGCTCCCGCACGAGCGCCTGGACCAGCCCGGCCAGCCCGAGCGTGTGCTCGACGTGCGTCTGGGAATCCATCACCCGGATCTCCACCGTGCCGAAGTTGGGATGCGGCCGCACGTCGTACCAGAGGTAGGTGTAGTCCTCGATCACGCGCGTGCCGACCATGAACTCGATCCGCTCCTGGTAGTCCTGCCAGCCCTTGTAGGTCGGCGGCATGCCGACCCGGGGGAAGGCGCGGAAGATCGGGGTGCGCGTGGAAGCCAGGCCCGTGGGGTCCGCACGCCAGAAAGGGGAGTTGGCAGACAGCGCCAGTAATACGGGCATGTGGACGCGCATGCCGTTGGCGACGTGAATCGCCTTCTCCGGATCGTCCATCCCCACGTGCACGTGCATGCCGAAGATCAGCTCCTGGCGGGCCACGAAGCGCAGCGCCGAGATCAGATCGCGGTAACGGGGCCGGGCCACGATCCGCTGGTCCTCCCACATGGCGAAGGGATGGGTTCCCGCGGAGCCGATCGTCAGGTCCTTGCTCCGCGCCGCGGTCGCCACCTGTCCCCGCAGCAACCGGAGCTGCTCACCGGCCTCGGAGGTGTTGGCGCACGGGTCGGTCGACACCTCGAGCACCGACTCCATCAGCTCCGGCTTGATCTCTCCGGCAGCCGGCGTCTCCAGCAGGCTCTCGATCGCATTGGCCAGCTCCAACGTCTCGGCATCGAGGATCATCAGCTCCTCCTCGATCCCCAGTGTGTACGCCGGCGCTCGGAAATTGTGCTCCATTGCCGGCGCAGCCTAACGGGCCATTGGGGCCTAGACTGGGCAAAGACGATCACCTAAAGCACGAGCAAAAGCACAGGAGACGGTCAATATGGATCTCGGCTACGACGGCAAGCTCTACATCCTCGCCTTCGATCATCGGGGCTCGTTTCAGAAGAAGATGTTCGGGATCTCGGGGGAGCCGACGGCCGAGCAGACCGAGACGATCTCCGATGCCAAGCGGCTGATCTTCGAAGGTATGCTGGTGGCGGTGGAGCGCGGCGCCGAGGCCGGGGCCACAGGCGTGCTCGTCGACGAGCAGTTCGGCTCCGACATCCCTACCCGGGCCAAGGAGCACGGCCTCAAGCTGGCGATGCCGGTGGAGAAGTCGGGCCAGGAGGAGTTCGACTTCGAGTACGGGGAGCAGTTCGCCCAGCACATCGAGAAGTTCGACCTCGACTTCTCCAAGGTGCTCGTGCGTTACAACCCCGACGCTGACGCCGAGATGAACAAGATGCAGCTCGAGCGCTTGAAGCGGCTGGCGGACTGGCTGCACGACCACGACCGGCGGTTCTTGTTCGAGCTGCTGGTGCCGGCGACCGACGAGCAGCTCCGTAGCGTCGACGGCGACTCGGACCGCTACGACGCCGAGCTGCGCCCCGAGCTCATGCGCCGCGCGATCGAGGAGAACCAGAACTACGGCGTCGAGGTCGACGTGTGGAAGATCGAGGGCGTCGACGAGCGCGACGACGCGGCGATGCTCGCCGCGCAGACCCGTTCAGGGGCTGGCCGGGAGAACGTCAAGTGCGTTCTGCTCGGCCGCGGCGCATCGACCGAGAAGGTCAACCAATGGCTTCAGGTGGCGGCCCCGGTCCCGGGGTTCATCGGCTTCGCGATCGGCCGCTCGATCTGGTGGGACGCGCTGAAGGGCTTCCTTGACAACGGGCTCGCGCGCGAGGCCGCCGCCGAGCAGATCGCAGAGAACTACCTGCACTTCATGAGCGTCTACGAGGGCCAGGCGGTCCACTAGACGCGGCAGCGGGCCAAACCCACAAAAGCAACATAATCCTCACGCATCGGGGCTGGTAGGCTCGGGCCCCGATGGCGATGAAGATGCGCCAGAGCCTCGCTCAGCTCGAGCAGGAGTTCTGGCAAGAAGCGCAAATTGATCGGCACCGCCGTGAGCACCTGCAGCGCGTCGTCGGCGTGCGCTCGCGCAAGCGCTCCTACGAGCGGCGCCAGCGGCGCAGCTCGATGCACTTCTGGGCACTCGTGCTGTCGCTGATCGCCACCGCGGCGATCGTCATCGCGGGGATGTTCGCCTCGCTCTACTACCTGCTGAGCTAGCCCTCTTCGCCGAGGCCTCGCAGCGCGGCGTCAACCTCGTCACGAGCGCCCTTGCCCGAGCCCACGCGCTCCTGCTGGATCTCGAGATAGACCTCCTTGCGGAACACCGGGATGTCCCGCGGCGCTTGAATCCCGATCCGCACCTTCTCGCCCATGATTGCGAGCACCGTGACCTCGATGTCATCACCGATCATGATGCTCTGGTTGGACTTCCGGGTCAGTACCAACATGGGAATCGCCTCCCTGCTCGCCTGGTGGTCGGACAAGTCAAGCCGTCGCCGGTGTCGACGGTCCACAGACTCGATCCCAGCATACCGCCAAAGTGCGGATTTTCACAGACGCGGATTTGGGGCCAGGCCCCGGCCGGCACCCCTGTAATAGTCTGCGCCCCCAGATGAGGAGCAGATCGCTTCGTCCACAGCTGAACCAGATCCGGGCGTGGGTTCGCCAGGGGCGGACCGACGCCTGGATCGCCCATCAGCTCGAGGTGACCGTCCAGCAGATCCAGGTCTTCAAGCGCGAGCAGGGCCTCGAGCCGGGCGGCGACACCGAGGGCGCGCCGGCGACCGATTACGACGACGAGATCGACCTTCGCGCCGAGGACGACGCCCTGATCGCCGCGGAGCTCGAGGCGGCCGAGGCCGCAAGAACCGCGCGGGAGGAAGAGGAGGCCGACGAGCCCGACGAGGCCGAGGAGGCCGACGAGCGGCCTGGTCGCCGCCGCCGGCGGCGCGGCGGCCGGGGGCGCGGACGGCGCAAGGGCGGCGGCCCCCTGGAGGCCACGTTCGACCACGGCGAAGAGGGGTACGGACTGTGGCTCGACCCGGCCGTCCAGGACGATCCCGTCTACGCCGAGTATTGGGCCGGGCACCGCCCCGTCGAGGTCACGATCGAGGAGGAGCAGATCGTGATCCGGCGCGCCGGCGGCGACGACTCAGACGACGACGACTCCGAGTAGCGGGCCCCCCGCCGCAGGCACCCGCCGATCCCACGCGGGTCCCCTACTTCTCCCCCTCGATCCGCCGGCCGCCCGCATAGTCGCTGGCCTGGCGCACGTAGCGCGCAAACGCCGCACCGGCCACCGTCGTCATGTCCCACGCCGCCGGCGTGGCCGGCGCGATCCTGGTGGCCAGATCGAAGCACCAGTCTGTGCCCTGCTCGTCGTACAGCGCCCCCAGCTCGGCTGTCGTGAACGAGCCGCCCAGGCGCCGGCGCAGCTCGAGCACGATCGCGTTCACCACGCGCTCCAGCGCCGCACGGTCGGCAGGATCCGCGTTCTCCAGCCTCTCAAGCCCCTCCCGCCAGTGCCCAATCAGCTCGTCGAACCGCGGCACTGGTGCTCAGGCTACGCGCGGCTCGCCGGCCGCCCCGGTTAGTGGTTCGGCAGCCCCATCACGACGTAGGGCCGCTCGCCGGCCTGCACCATCCCCAGCTGACGGGCGTCGTTCTTGATCGTCACCGGATTTGAGAGCGACCGCTGCTGCTTGCGAAGTGCGCCGTTGGCGCGCGCCAGCTGCTCCACGTTCGACTTCTGCTGGTTCGCCTGGGCGTGCGTTGTGACCAGCTCGATCGCGTTCTGGAGGTAGAGACCGGCGACCACCGCCAGCACGATCACCAGGGCTGTCCGCCCCACTCGGTCCCAGCGCACCCGTGTCCATGGCGGCGCCGGCGTGCGGCGACGCCGCCGGGTGCTGCTGGCACGAGGCGCGTACTGCCGGGCCGGCCGGTATGTGGAGGCGCGCCCCGTAGCCGCGGATGATCGAGCTGAGGGCATCCGGTAGCCCCTTCGTTCGCCGCGGTGGCCTTCCTTCCTGCCGCAACGCAGGATGCAAGACCGCGCGGCTCACGGCGCTCAAGCGCTGCTCAGGGCCCGGAACGCCGAGCGTCCCGGGTACGACGCATCGCGCCCCAGCGCCTCCTCGATCCGAAGCAGCTGGTTGTACTTCGCGACCCGGTCCGAGCGCGACGGTGCCCCGGTCTTGATCTGACCACAGCTGGTGGCCACCGCCAGATCGGAGATCGTCACATCCTCCGTCTCTCCCGAGCGATGGGACATGACCGCGGTATATCCGGCCTCGCGAGCCATCCTGATCGCCGCCAGGGTCTCGGTCAGAGTGCCGATCTGGTTGACCTTGACCAGGATCGAGTTGCCGATGCCACGCTCGACGCCCTGGCGCAGTCGCTCTGTGTTGGTGACGAACAGATCGTCACCCACGAGCTGCAGCCTGCTCCCCAGACGCTCTGTCAGCATCGCCCACCCATCCCAGTCGTCCTCGGCCATGCCGTCCTCGAGCGAGACGATCGGATAGCGCGCCGCGAGCTCGGCCCAGTAGTCGATGAGCTCGCCGGCATCCAGCGAGCGCCCCTCGTGTTCGAGCCGATAGCCGCCGTCGCGGTAGAGCTCTGAGACCGCCGGGTCGAGCGCGATCGCCACCTCTTCTCCCGGCTCGTATCCGGCCGAGCGGATCGCTTCCGAGAGGACCTCCAGGGCCTCGGCGTTCGACCCCAGATCGGGGGCGAAGCCGCCCTCGTCGCCCACGCCGGTCGACAGCCCGCGCGAGTGCAGTGTGGCCTTTAGATGGTGGAAGACCTCCACCGCCATCTGCAGCGCGTCGCTGAAGCGCCGCGCGCCGACGGGGACGATCATGAACTCCTGGAAGTCCACACGGTTGTCGGCGTGGGCGCCGCCGTTCAGCACGTTCATCATCGGCACCGGCAGGAGGTGCGCGGACTCACCCCCGAGGTAGCGCCACAGCGGCAGGCGCTCCTCGGCGGCCGCGGCGTGGGCCACGGCCAGCGACACGGCGAGGATCGCGTTCGCGCCCAGCCGCGACTTGTTCGGCGTGCCGTCGAGCGAGATCAACATGCGGTCAAGCGCCGCTTGGGCGGCGACGTCCTGTCCCCGGATCGCGGCCGCGATCTCGCCGTTGACGTTCTCCACCGCGCGCCAGACGCCCTTCCCCATCCAGGCGGAGCCGCCGTCGCGAAGCTCGGCAGCCTCGTGTTCGCCGGTCGAAGCTCCAGAGGGCACTGCCGCCCTCCCCCAGGCCCCCGAGCGCAGGCTCAGCTCCACCTCCACGGTGGGATTGCCGCGGCTGTCGAGGATCTGCCGCGCATGGACGTGCTCGATCTGGCTCATGGCTTGGCCTCAAGTCTCTTTCGCCGAAGTACGCCTGTTCTCGGATCCCGTGTGAGCACGCCGGTAGTAGGCGAGCTGCTGGTCCGCATCCAGATCGTTCCAGTTCCGGCCCTCGGATGCAGCAAGGGCGCCCGCTGTCTCAACACGGCGCCGGAAACGGTCGGCGGCAGCGCGCAGCGCCAGCTCCGGATCGACGCGCAGCTTGCGGGCCACGTTCACCGAAGCGAACAGCACATCGCCCACCTCGTCGAAGCGCTCCTGCTGGTCTTGCGCCCGCTCGAGCTCAGAGAGCTCTTCTCGTAGCGAACGCAGCGGCCCCTCGACGTCCTCGAAGTCGAATCCGCTGGACGCGGCGCGGCGCTGGACCTTCCGCGCATACAGCGGCGCGGGAAGCGTTTCCGGAACTTCGCCGAACAGGCCGGGCTCCCGTCCGGGTTCCTGCTGCTTGATCAGATCCCAGTTGCGAAGCACCGCGGCGGCGCTGTCCGCTTCCGCCGAGCCGAACACGTGCGGGTGCCGGCGGATCAGCTTCTCGCGCGCGTGGTCGGCGACCTCGGCCAGACCGCCCGCGCCACGCTCCTCGAGCAGCAACGCCAGGAAGTGAACCTGGAACAGCACGTCGCCCAGCTCGTCGAGCAGCTTGGCGTCGTCCTCCCGGTGCGCCGCGTCGGCCAGCTCGTACGCCTCCTCCACCGTGTGGGGCACGATCGAGCGCTCGTCCTGCTCGCGGTCCCAGGGGCACTCCTTGCGTAGCCGGCGTGTGACTGCTTCCAACCGGCCGATGGCCTCGGTCGCGCGCTGATGCGCGGCGGAGCTCACCCAGTGCTGCTAGTCGAGCTCTTGGGCGCCTTGTAGCCGCTGCACTGCGAGATTGCGTACTCGCTGCGGCACTGGGTCTTCGGCAGCCAGTCCTTCTTGGCCTGCGAGTTGACCGCGTTCTGCGCGGTTGACTGCTGCTGCGTCTCCAGCGTCTGCCTGATCGATGGCGTGGCCTGCGCCAGCGACTTCTGGTTGCCGTGCGCGATCTTCGTGACCTCGACGACGTAGTAGCCGAACTGGCCATGAATGGGGCCGATCACCTTGTTGAGCGGCGCTGAAAATGCGGCGGACTGGAGCGCCTGGTCGGTCTGACCCTGGCTGACGTTGTTGAGCACGCCGCCGTGATTCTTGGTGGCGGGATCGATCGAATAGCGCTTGGCGACACTGGTCCAGCTCTGACCCGAGGCCAGCGCCTGCTTTGCGGCGTTCGCCTGGCTCTGCGTGCTGGTCAGCACGATGCGCAGGTTGCGGCTCTCGGCGGTACCGAACTGAGAGCGGTGCGCGTTGTAGTAGGCGGCGATCTGAGCGCTCGTCACCGGCTGATGGTGCATTGCCAAGAGCTTCGAATAGAGCAGCTGCACGCGCACCAGGAAGATCAGGTCCTGGACCGTGTAGCCGCTCTGCTGGAGGAAGGAGTTGAAGATCGATGCGGTGGGATAGGACCGCGCCCGGATCTGGTTGAACTGGGCCTGGACCTGGGAGTCCGAGACGCTGATGTGATGCTTGGCCGCCTCGGCCTGGTACCAGTAGCCGGTTATCAGCTGGTTCATGGCCTGGCTCTTCAGCGAGTTGAACAGCCGGCTGCAGTCCTGTTGCAGCGTCGAGGCCTTCTGTGAAGCCAGGGACGGGATCTGCTTGCGCGCCTCGCTGACACATTTCTGGAAGCTGGGCGGGTCGTTGGGCACGATCACCGGTGCCGAGCTCCCGGCCTGCGCCAGGCTCAGCTTGGCCGTCACGTACATCCAGTGGTTGATGGCCTGAGTGGTGATGGGGTTGCCGGCCATGTCCGCCACCGAGTTGCCGGGCACGTTCGAGCCGCAGGCGGAGACAAGGCCGCCAAACGCAAAAAAGGCGCAGAGCGCCAGGATGGACCGTCTTAACTTCATCGTCGCGGCGGGATGGTAGCGACAGCCGAGCGCCGGGACGCCGGCGTCAGCCGATGTCGGCCGGGCGCCTCTCGACGTCCGCTTCGCGCAGCAGCGCATGAACCCGCGGGGTATGCGCCGTGAGCAGGTCGTAGCCCGGGTTGATCAGGCCGCGCAGGACCGAGAACGCGGCCCAATATCGCGGCGCGATCACGCGGGCGCGGCGACGCTCGATCGCTCGGGCCACCGCCTCGCCGGCCTCCTCGGGGGTGATCCGGCCGCGGATCGGCCGGGGGACGGTATCCCAGGCGTGCCGTCCAATCGGATCCTCATCGATCCCCGAGCGGACCATTTGCGTATCGACGAAGCCGAAGTAGGCGACCAGCGCCGAGGCACCGTGGGGCGCCAGCTCCACCCTCAGCGCCCGCCCCAGCTGCTCGACGCCCGCCTTGGCGGCGGCGTACGGCGACTGCAGCATCCCGTTCACAAACGCGTAGACGGAGGAGACGAGCACCACCTGACCCTGACGTTGCACGATCTGCTCGAATCCGGCCCGCACCGTGCGATAGACCCCGAGCAGGTTCACCTCGACGACGCGCTCGAACTCCTCCGCGGCCATCGCTCGCGTGGTCGCCGGCTTCGGCGCGATGCCGGCGTTGGCCACCACGATGTCGACGCCGCCGAAACGCTCCACCGCCTCCTCCACGGCGCCATTGATCGCCCCCCGGTCGGTGACGTCGGCCGCGACCCCCAGCGCCTCGCCGCCCAGCTGCGCCGCCGCGGCCCCCGCCGAGTCCGGGTCGAGATCGACCAGCACCAGCCGGGCTCCGCGCGCCTTGAGCGCCCGCGCGGTGCCCAGGCCGATTCCCTGCGCGCCGCCGGTGATCAGCGCCACCTTGCCGCTTACGTCGTAGTGGGCCATGTCAGGCGGCGAAGCCTATCCGAGTGCTTCGAGCCCCCGGCGCACGTCCGCATAACGTGGAAACCTCCGCGGCCCGAGCCCGCCTTGTCCACATAAGCGTCTCTACGACGCTTATGTGGTCAGAGCGGCGATGCTGCGGTGGATTTGCTGCGTTTTCCGTGCCCCGGGGGCGCCAGGAAGCCCCCGACCACGCTCGCCGGAGCCGCTCGCCGGGGCCGGGCTGCCCTTCGGCGCCTACGCCGCTCGCTCCGAGACCTCGGCCTCCTCCGCCTCCCGCATCACCGACAGCAGCACATCCGCCGTGCGCACCACCGCCGGGAAGCGCTTGCCGGGCTCGTCGGGCACCCGGACCGAGAGCTGCGAGCGACCCGACTCGTACAGCGCCTCCGGGATCTGCTCGCGCAGGCGCCGCGCCTGTGCCGAGCGAAGCTCGATCGGCGTCACCGCCAGGCGGTCGCCGCGGAAGCTCACGGCCCGAGCCCCCGCCTGGCCCAGCTTGATCCGCGCCTGCTGGAGCAGCATCAGGTTCTCGAGCGCGTCAGGCAGCGGCCCGAAGCGATCCTGGAGCTCGCGCCGGAGCTCCACCAGCTCGGAGACCTCGCGTGCCGCGGCGATCCGGCGGTGGACGTCGACCTTGGCCTGCTCGTAGCCGATGTAGTCGGCCGGCACGTAGGCATCGACGTTGACGTCCAGGCGTACCGGCTCCCATTCCTCCTCCGCCGCCGCGCCGTCCTCCGCGGCGCCCACGGCCTCGTCCAGCATCTGCATGTAGAGCTCAAAGCCCAGCGCCGCCACGTGCCCGGACTGCTCGTCGCCCAGCAGGTTGCCCGCGCCGCGGATCTCAAGGTCGCGCATCGCGATCTTGAACCCGGCGCCGAGCTCGGTGTAGTCAGACAGGGCGCTCAGCCGCTGGGCGGCGTCGGGCGTCAGCGCCGCGGCGCTGGGGTACAGCAGGTAGGCGAAGGCCCGCTCGCGCGAGCGCCCCACCCTCCCGCGGATCTGGTAGAGCTGGGCCAGGCCGAAGGTGTCCGCGCGCTCCACGACCAGTGTGTTGGCCTGGGGGATGTCGATCCCCGACTCGATGATCGAGGTGCACACCAGCACGTCGGCATCGCCGCGCAGGAAGCGCAGCATGCGCCGCTCCAGCGTGCGCTCGTCCATCTGCCCATGCGCCACCTCGAAGCGCAGCGTCGGGCACAGCCCCCGCAGACGCTCGGCGGTCTCGTCGATCGTCTCCACGCGGTTGTGCAAAAAGAACGCCTGCCCGTCCCGCATCCGCTCGCGCTGTAGCGCACGCCGCACGAGCTCCTCGTCGTACTCGCCGACGTAGGTCTTGACCGGCCGGCGGCCCTCGGGCGGGGTCTCGATCACGCTGATGTCACGCACGCCGGCCAGCGACATCTGAAGCGTGCGGGGGATCGGCGTGGCGCTCATCGAGATCACGTCGACCCGCAGCTTGAGCTGGCGCAGAAGCTCCTTCTGCTTGACGCCGAAGCGCTGCTCCTCGTCCACCACCAACAGGCCAAGGTCCTTGGCACGGACGTCGCGGGACAGGAGGCGGTGGGTGCCGATCAGGATGTCCACCTGGCCCTCGGAGAAGCGCTTGACTGCCGCCCGCTGCTCCGCCGCCGGTCGAAAGCGTGACACGTGCTCCACCGTCACCGGGTAGTCCTTCAGCCGCTCGGAGAAGGTGCCGAAGTGCTGCTGGGCCAGGATCGTCGTGGGCACCAGCATCATCACCTGCTTGCCGTCCTGGACGGCCTTGAACGCCGCCCGCAGCGCCACCTCGGTCTTGCCGTAGCCGACGTCGCCGCAGATCAGGCGATCCATCGGCCGCGGCGCCTCCATGTCGGCCTTGACGAACTCGATCGCGTCGCGCTGGTCGGGCGTCTCCGAGTAGGGAAAGGCCTCCTCGAACTCGCGCTGCCAGTCGGTGTCCGGGCCGAAGGCGTGGCCCTCGCGCCGCTTTCGCTCGGCGTAGAGGTTGAGCAGCTCGCCCGCCAGCTCCTGGGCTGCCCGCCGGGCGCGGGCCTTGATCGTCTCCCAGCGCGTGCCGCCGAGCTTCGACAGCGGCGGGTGCTCGCCGCCGGCGCCGACGTAGCGGCTGATCTTGGCCAGCTGATCGACCGGCACGAACACGCGGTCCGAGCCCGCGTACTCCAGATACAGGTAGTCGCGCGTGACGCCGGCGACAGTCTTGGTGTCAAAGCCCGCAAACCGTGCGACGCCGTGGTCCTCGTGTACCACGATGTCGCCCGAGCGCAGCTCGGTGAAGCTCCGCAGGACGCCGCGGCGACGCTCGCGCTGCGGGCGCTCGGGCGCCCGCCGGCGGCGGAACAGCCGGTGCTCGGGGATGACGGCCAGGTGGAACTGGGGTGCGATGAAGCCGGTCTGTAGACGGGCCTGTGTGAATAGAGGGCCGGCGGCCCCCAGAGGGGGCGCCGGCCCTTTTTCTTGTCCATCCAGCCAGGCCACCTTGAGCCGCCCGAGGTTGTATGCCGCCCGCTCGCCTTCGCCCCGCCGGGGGAACGTCACCACGGTGCGGTAGCCGGAGCGGATCAGCTTCTCGAGCTCGGGCTCCGCGTCTGAAAGCGCGCGGGCCTGGATGTCGGCCGTCTGGGCGCGGAACTGAAACGGCTGGTCTTGGTCGATGCTCGACAGCCGGACCCGGGCCCGGCCCTCGAGCGCCCGGCCGATCTCGTCGGGGTCGACGTAGAGCTGGTGCGCCTCGTCGTCGTGGAAGGCCGCCGTCACGTCCTGCCAGTGGTCCGCGAGCGCGGGCGCCATGTCCTCGTCGCCGGCCACCACCACCTCCGCCCCGCCGGGCACCAGCTCGAGCAGGGGGTGAAAGCTCTCCACGGGCAGCAGCTCGGCGATGTCCGGGCGGTCGGCGGCGTCCTCCAGCGCGGCGATCTCCGCCAGCTCGCGGTGCTCCTCTGAGAGCTCGGCGGCCGGCGCCACCTCCACCTCGTCCGCCTCCTCCAGCGAGCGCTGGGTGAAGGTGGAGAACCACCTCAGCGACTCGACCTCATCGCCGAACAGCTCAATCCGCACCGCCCGATCCTCGGTGGCCGGGTAGAGGTCGAGCAGGCCGCCGCGGATCGCGAACTGCCCGCGGTCCTCCACCTGCTCGACGCGCTCATAACCCGCCCCCACCAGGTCCCGCGCTGTCTCCTCGAGCTCGATCAGCTCGCCCTTGGCCACCCGAAAGCCGTGCGGCCTGAGCGCCGGATCGGGGACCTTTTCCGACAGCGCCACGGCGCTCACCACGACCACCGGGGCCGCGCCGTCATCCTGGGCCTGGAGCAGCGCGTCGAGCGCGGCGATCCGCAGGCCGACCAGATGCGGCGGCGGGGCGAGATGAGACTCGTAGGTCACGCCGCGGCTCGGGTAGTAGCGCACGGGCCGCGGCTCGAGCCAGGCCTTGAGCGCCGCGGCGAGGTCGCGCGCCGCGCGGTCGTCGCCGGCGACGACGATCGCCGGGCGGGACGGGTCCTGGTCAAGCAGCGCCGCCAGCAGGTAGGGCCGCAATGCCTGCGACACGAACGCCCGGCCGCCGTCGCCGGCCAGGGCGGCGGTCTGCGGGTCCTCTTCGGCGTGGCGGAGCAGCGGCGCGAGCATCGCCATACCGAGTCTAGGAGGCCAGCACCACCCGCTCCGCGGCGTCCGTAGCCCGCTCGATCAGCTGCGCCACCTGCTCGCGGGGTTCGCTGAAGCGGCTGAGGACATAGGCCGCGACGCGCTCGGGATCGGTGCTCTCCGGGCGCCCCACGCCGATCCGCACGCGGGCGAAATCGGGCGAGCCCAGGGCCTGCCTGATCGACTTCAGCCCGTTGTGGCCGGCGAGTCCGCCCCCCACCCGCTCGCGGATCTCCCCGAACGGCAGGTCGATCTCGTCGTGGATCACGAGCACCCGCTCGAGCTCGACCTTCAGCGCCCCGCGCGCCGGGCCCACCGCGCGCCCGGCGTCGTTCATGTACGTCTGCGGCCAGAGGATCGCCACGCGCGGCCCGCCCGGTCCCGTCCGCCCCTCGCTCAAAAGACCGCGGTACTTCGACTTGGCCCTCGGCAGCTGCCAGCGTCCGGCGAGCGCCGAGGCCACCTCGAAGCCGATGTTGTGCCTGGTGCGCTCGTATTCGGCGCCCGGGTTACCGAGGCCGACCAGCAGCCAGTCCGCGGGAGCCCCGCCCCCGAATCGCAAGCGGGACTACTCCCCGCCGGACTCTGATTCCTGCTCGCCCTCGCCCTCGGGCTGCTCGGGCGTCTCGCCCTCCGGCGCCTCCTCGCCCTCGCCCACGAGCTCGGTCTCCTCCTCGATCTCGGGCTCCTCCTCGACCTGCAGCCGAGGCGGCGTCAGCGTGGCCACAACAGTCTCCTCGTCGTCGAGGAGCTTGACGTTCGCCGGGGCCGTCACCTGGGCCAGGGTGATCGTGTCGCCGATCTGCATCTCGGAGACGTCGTGCTCGATCGAGTCGGGGATGTCGTTCGGCAGCGCCTCGATCGTCAGCTCGCGCGTGACATGCTCGAGCACGCCGCCCTCCTTGGCGCCCGGGGCGTCGTCGGCGCCGGTGAGCTCGAGCGCCACCGTGGCCTGGATCGCCTGGTCGAGCCGCACGCGGAGCAGGTCGACGTGCAGCGCGTTGCCCCCCACGGGGTGGCGAGAGAGCTCCTTGACGACGACGGGCGTCGGGTCCTCGCCGTCGACGCTCAAGTCGAGCACGGCGCCGGCATGCGCCAGCACCTGTCGCAGGACGCGCGCGTCGACCTGGAAGGCAATCGGTCCCTGGTCGCCGCCGTAGACGATTCCGGGCACGCCGCCCTCGCGCCGCAGGCGTCTGGCGGCGCGCGATCCGGAGGGATCGCGCCTGCGTACGGACAGCTTGCTGGTGGCGGTGGCCATGGCGGCGGTCGATGGTAGCGCGTAGGTGGCGGCGCCCCGGGCGAGGACCCCGGACCCGTGTACCCCCCTTGCGCGCGCGGTACTCTTTGCATATGTCGGGGGAGTACCAGTTGCTCCTGATGGTCGGTGGAATGCACGTGCTCGGCTTGGCGGGTGTCGCGGTGCTGATGGTGCTCGCCATGCGTCAGGACACCGAGCGGGATCGTCGCGGGACCGACCGCGGTTCAGATGACGGCTGGGGGAACAAGCCCACCCGTCCGCCCGAGCCCTCCGATCGGCCCTGGGGCGGGGTACCGCTTCCCGACGCGATGCCGGCCACCGTGCGCCTGCGCGACGAGCGCAAGCTTCCCGAACGCGTGCCGCGTCCCGAGCGCCGGCCGGCGCGCGAGCCCGAGCGCACCCCCGTTCGCACTCAGTAGCTTCGCGGGCAGGCGCTGTCGCTCTTGATCCGCAGGCTGATCTCGAGCAGCTGCACGCGCAACCCGCTGAGCACGTTGCCCGAGCGCCGCACGCGCACGCACTGGACGATTGGCAGCGATCCGCCCGCGCTCCAGGCCACCCTCGCGGTCCCCTGCTTGGGCCCCAGCGAGAAGGTCGTCGACGGCTGGAGCTGGATGATCGACACGCTGCCCGCACGCCTCAGGCTCTGCGCGTCCGTGGCCACCCTGCTTCGGCACGGGGCCTGCTGGGGGCAACCGTCGATCTTGAGCGCCATCTGCCGAGCATCGCCGGCGGCCTCCGCCTTGACCAGCGACGTGATCGCCGACTGCTCGGCCGAGTTGGCGCTGAACACGCGCGCCAGGAGGGCGCTGATGGCCACGAACAGCAGCGCTCCGACGACGATCAGGCTGATCAGCTGCCGGCGCCTCACGACGCCTGAGGCTATCCGCCGTCGGAGATCTCCAGAAAGCGCTCCACCGACGCCTCCTGGTGAGCGAGACGCTCGGCGAGGACTTGTGCGTGCCGCGCGGCGAGCCCCAGGAAGTCCTCCACGCACCGCTCCGGGTCGTCGGCCAACGGATAGACCCTGGTCAGGTCGGGCTGCGCGCAGGCGATACCCATCGGCGGCCGGCCCTCGGCCAGCGTCCGCGCGCCGCAGACGGGCGTGACGACTAGCTGCCGGTCGGGCGCCACGAGCGCGGTCGGCAGTAGCCGCGGCGCAGGCAGCCGGACCGACAGCTCCACCGAGTGGTCGACGGTGAGGCCGCCGTCGCTCAGCTCGTCGAGCGGTTGGCGCCACACATCGAGCACCGTGTCGGCGCTGAGCAACGCGTCGCGCAACGCTGTGGCCTGCTCGGCGTAGAGCCGCTCGGCCTCGTCGCGATCGCCCGCGTCGGCCAGGTCCAGGTCGCAGGGGACGCGCAGCAGCTCGCTGGCCGCCACCCGGGAGCCGGCGCCCATGCTCCCGTAGGCCACGTAGGTCTGCAGCGTGCCGAGGTCGCGGCGGCCGTGGAAGATGACCGTCACCGCATCGCTGACCGGCAGGCCACCGACCTTGAGCGACACGGCCACCGAGGATGATTCGTCGAGCAAGGCCCGGCGTAGCAGCTCCTCCGCGGCCCGTTCATCGTCGATCCGGTCGTCGTCTGGCATGTCGCCCTTCACAAAGTATTTACCCAACGGCGGCGGTATGAGGCGGTATGTGCCGCGCCCGCGAGTCCCCCGCTGCCCGGGCGGGTAGGCTGCAGACGCAATGAAGATCCTCTACAAGCCGTTCGCGATCATCGCCGGAGTCATCGCGGCGAAGGTGGGGCAGAGCATCTTCAAGGCCGTGTGGTCGAAGATCGACGAGGCCGAGCCCCCCGCCGGAACGACACGCGAGGCGCCGGTCAGCAAGGTGGTCGGCGCCGCCGCGCTGGAAGCGGCGACGCTGGCCGGGGCCAAGGCGGTCGCCGACCGCGCCAGCGCCCACTCGTTCCACTACCTGACGGGCTTCTGGCCCGGCGAGGAGCACGCCAAGCGCAAGGACGAGGACGAGGAGGAGTAGGACGGAGGCCAGGCTGGGCAGATAAGCGACGCCCGGTGTCGCTTATCCGCCCACCCTCAGCCGCCGCCCCGCAGGACAAAGCCCCGCTCGGCCAGATCTGCGAGCGCGTCTTCGAAGGCCGCGAAGTCGCGGCGCACCAGCATCTCGATCGGCCGCCCGTGTCGGCCCGCGGCCCTGACCCAACGGCGCAGGACCGCCGCTCCCGCCCGCTCGCGGGCCTCCGCCAGCAGGTCGAGCAGGATCGGCAGCTCGCTGCGGTGCTCGAGCTGACCCGAAAGCAGTGTCAGGGGATCGACGTCCAGCACCTGGCAGAGCTCCTCCTCGCTCAAGCCGAGCAGCTCCATTAGCTCTTTTGCACGCTCGCTCTGGATCCTCGTGCCGAGGATGGGATCGTCGCGCTCGCTCAGCGGTCTACTCCCTCGCAGTCCTGTCTTTCGGTAGTTGTACCCGACCCACAGCCGAGGTCCGCGCAAGTAGCGAGCCGAGCTCGCGGCCGTGACGGCCCGGGCGGCCGCTGCGGCCGGATCCGGCGCCCGCCTCCGCCACGGCGTGAACTGATCCGGCGCCCGCCTCCGCCACGCGTGACTGATCCGATCACCGAGCCACGAGTCCGGCGCGGTAGCCATTCTGAAACGCGCTGCTGAACGCGGCGTTGAAGCCTGGGTCGAAGCCGACGTTGAAGGCTTGGTTGAAGGCCGAGTTGAACGCGCTGTCGCACCCGGAGGGAACAGCAGTCGCGGCTGCGTGGCCGCGGACCGCTATGGCCGCGTCGGGACCGGCTATCCGTGGCCAGTGCCGGACGATATATCTCGTCCCACGCCTCCGGTGCACCGCCGCGTAGCCACTCTTAAAGCCCAGTTGCCACCCCCCGTTCGGGCGGTAGGCGGCGAGGAACTCGGTCTGGAAGCCACTCTGGTAGCCGCTTTGGAAGCCATCGTTGTAGCCCTTGTCGAACCGCGCCCTGCAGTTCACGACCGTGTAGCTGATCGAAGCGATGCCGGTCAGGCCGTCTCTTGCGATAGCCGTCACGGTGTAGTGGCGCTTGCCTACCGACGAGGTGTCGAGCCGGCCGCTAGGGCTCAAAGTGCCATTCGAGTCCTTGCATGACGCAATCCCTGATCCGGCGGGGTCAGCGCAGCTGAAGCTTGTCGCCACGAATTGCCCGCGGGTGTACGTACCGCCCGAAGCGGGCGACGAGATGGTTGCCGTGGGCGGCGGGGTTGCGGCTTGGGCCGCCGCGGCGCTAGCGCCGAGCAGGCAGCAAGCCGCTAAGAGCAACGTGACCATTAGCTTGCGCATCGAAATACCTCCCCGTCGGGTGAATGGAGCCAGCCGTTGTCCCGCCGGAACCCCGCGCCACCAGGAGAGTTGCGAAGCGGTCCGCGGAAGTGTCAAGTGTCCGACAGCGAGGCCGTACTCAGAACAGCTGGTTCTCGCCGCCGAACACCTGGCTGACCGACCCGTCGGTGAAGATCTGGCGGATCGAGTTCGTCAACAGGTCGGCGCAGCCGAGCACGCGGACATTGTCCGGCGGGCCGGGCGGCAGCGGGATCGTGTCGGTGACCACCACCTGCTCAAAACGCGCCGCGCCCAGGTTCTCCCAGGCGTCGCCGGAGAACACGCCGTGGGTGGCGGCGGCGTACACGCGGCGTGCGCCGGCGTCGTGCACGGCCTGGGCCGCGGCCTTCAGCGTCCCGGCCGTGTCGATGATGTCGTCAACCAGGACCGCGGTCTTTCCCTCCACGTCGCCAATCACGTAGCCGATCTCCGCCACCTGCTGGGCCGGACGCTCCTTGTTGAGGATCGCCAGATCGGCGCCGATCTCGGCGGCAAACTTCTTGTTGAGCTTCACGCGACCGGCGTCGGGCGCCACGACCACGAGGTCCTCGAGTGCGAGGTCCGCGAAGTACTGGGTCAGCATGAACAGGGCTGTCATGTGGTCGCAGGGCTTCTGGAAGAACCCTTGGATCTGCCCTGAGTGAAGGTCCATGGTCAGAATCCGATCGATGCCCGAGGACTCCAGCATGCGGGCCACGAGGCGGGCGCTGATCGGCTCGCGCGGCGCCGACTTCTTGTCCTGCCGCGAGTAGCCGTACCAGGGCGTGACCGCTATCACCCGGTGCGCCGAGCCGCCGACCGCGGCATCCACCATCATCAACAGCTCCATCAGCGCGTCGTTGGCGCTCAGCCCCTCGTTCCGGTTCTCGCACGTGGGCTGGACGATGAAGACGTCGGCGCCCCGCACCGAGTCATCGAAGCGGCAGTAGACCTCGCCGTTGGAGAACGTCTTGTGGGTCATCGGGGCCAGCCCGACGCCCAGCTTGTCTGCGATCCGGGTCGCGAGTTCGGGATTGGCGCGGCCCGAGACGAGCATCAGGCGCTTGTTGTAGTCGACCTCCAGCTCGACCGGCGCGGTCTGCTCCTGCAACAGACTCATCGGCTGCGAGTGTACGCCGGGCTCCGGTCAGTCATCCGGCTTGCGGTTCGCTTCGCGCTGTCTGCGGCGCTCCATGTAGCCCTCGACGTTGCGCTGCCGCGCGCGGGCCACTCCGAGCGCTCCCGGCGGCACATCCTCGTCGATCACCGAACCGGCGGCCGTGTAGGAATCATCGCCGACCGTGACCGGAGCGATCAGGGCGTTGTCGACCCCGACGAACGCGTCGGCTCCGATCGTCGTGCGGTTCTTGTGCACTCCGTCGTAGTTGGCGGTGATCGTGCCGGCACCGATGTTGGTGCGCTCGCCGATCTCGGCGTCGCCGATGTAGGACAGATGGGGCACCTTGGCGCCGGCACCCACCTCGGAGTTCTTGATCTCCACGAACGTGCCCGCCTTGGCTCCTTCGCGGAGGATCGCCCCCGGTCGCAGATAGGCGAACGGCCCGACGCTCACGTGATCGCCGATATCCGCATTGTCGACGTAGGAGTGGATCACCCGCGCCCCGGCCCCCACCCGGGAGTCGAGCAGTGTCGAGAGCGGCCCGATGGCAGCACCCGAGCCGATCCGCGCCTTGCCGTGGAGGCTCGTGAACGGGGCGATCACGGCGTCGGGAGCGATCTCCACGTCGGCGTCGATCACCGCCGACTGGGGGTCGACGATTGTCACGCCGGCAAGCAGGTGGCGCCGGTGGATCCGGTTCTGCGCCACCGCGCGCACCCGAGCCAGGTCGAGGCGATGGTTGACGCCCAAGGTCTCGAGCGGATCCTCGACCTCGTAGGCCACCACCGAGCGCTCGTGGGTGCGGATCAGCGGTAGGACGTCGGGCAGATAGAGCTCTCCCTGGGCGTTGTCGGCATCGACGCGCTCTAGCGCCTGGAGCAGCTCGCCGCCGTCGAAGGCATAGAGGCCGGTGTTGACTTCGCGCACTCGCAGTTCGAGCTCGCCGGCATCGCCGGGTGCCTTGGTCTCCACCACGCGGTCGACGGTGCCGTCGGGTGCCCGGATCACGCGGCCGTAACCGCTCGGATCGTCGAGCACCGCGGTGGCGATCGTCGCCGCCGCGCCGGAGCGGGCGTGAGCCTGGGCCAGGTCCTCAATCGTCTGCGGCCTGACCAGCGGCGCGTCGCCGTTCAGCACGATCACCGTCGAGCCACGCTCGATGTGCTCGGCGGCGGCCCTGACCGCGTCGGCGGTGCCTCTGGGGCGCTCCTGCACTGCCACCGACACCTGGCCGTCGAGCGAGGACTCGAGTCGGCGCTCGGGACCATCGACGACCACGACTTTGCGCGCGCCGGCTTCGCGTGCCGCGGCGACGGGCCAGGCGAGCAGCGGGCGACCGCAAAGCGGGTGAAGGAGCTTCGGCGTGCTCGAGCGCATGCGCGTGCCTTCTCCCGCTGCGAGGATCACGACCACGGGCGCGCTCACGCCGGGATCGTAGCCGCCAGGAGGTGCTGGAACGCATATGCGCGGTACGGGCGCCAGCGATCGGCGAGGCGCAAGACCGCCGCCGGGCGGTCGTCCTGCCCCATGGCAGCCAGCGCGCGCCTCACGCCTAGGTCGCTCGCCAGGAACGCGTCGCGGTCACCGAGCGCCCGCATCGCGATGTAGTCGGCGGTCCAGGGACCGATGCCCGGAAGCCCCAGGAGCCGGGCACGAACCTGATTGCGCTCGGCGGCCGGGTCGAGCACGAGGTGGCCCTCGGCCAGGGCGGAAGTCAGCGCGTATAGCGCCCGCTTGCGCCCGGCGGGCATGGCCAAGTGTGCGGGATCGGCTTCGGATAAGGCCCCCGAGCTCGGGAACAGGTGCGTCACGCCGCCGACCGGCCGGGCCAGCGGCTCGCCGTAGGCGGCGACCAATCGCGCGGCCAGGGTGGCCGCTCCAACGACGGAGACCTGCTGGCCGAGCACCGCCCGGACCGCGAGCTCGTGGGTCTCGGCGCTGCCCGGCACGCGGACTCCGGGGTTGGCGCGGACGAGCGGCCCGATCAGCTCGTCGTCTCCGAGCGCGTCGAGGACCTCGCGCGGCTGGGCGTCTAGGTCGAGCATCGCGCGTGTACGGGCGATCGCCTCCTCGCGATCGCGCGCGTCTGTAAGCCAGTACCGGCCGGCCACGTGTCGCTCGTTGAATCGCAGTTCGAGCACCCCGTCACCGTGTCCCAGCCGCAGGCTTCTGCGGTGGCCGCCGGGCAGCGCCTGCTCGATGCCGCCGATGGCTCGGCGGGCGAAGAATGCGAGCAGGCCCGCGCCGTCCAGGGGCGGCTCGAACCGAAGCCGGACTTCAACGGGCTCGCCCGGGCGAGCGCTCACCCGGCGAGCTCGTCCAGCCGGCGCTCGATCAACCGCCGCTCGGCGCCGTCGCCCACCAGCGCCAGCGCCCGGCGGTAGGCGGCGCCTGCGTCCTTCGTGCGCCCCAGCCGACGCAGCAGCTCCGCCCGGGCGGAATGGAGGTAGCGGAACTCGTCGAGCTCGAGCTCGTCGATCAGCTCCAGACCGGCGGCGGCACCCCTGTGCTCTGCGATCGCGATCGCCCTGTTCAGCTCCACCACGGGCGAGTCGGTCAGCTGTGCCAGCTCGCCGTACAGCGCGGCGATCTGCGGCCAGTCGCGCGCCTGCTCGGCATGAAGCGAGGCGATCGCCGCCTGGAGGACATATGGCCCGCGACCATGAAGCGCTAGCCCCCGCTCAAGCAGGGCGCGGCCCGCGTCGACGAGCCCGCGGTCATAGAGCCTTGTGTCTTGGTCGGCCAGGAGCACGAGCTCGCCGTCCTGAAACCGGGCGTGCCGCCGGGCGTGGAGCAACAGCATCAGCGCCTGGAGCCCCGCCACCTCCGGCTCGTCCGGCATCAGCTCCACCAGCGCGGCGCCCAGCCGCAGTGCCTCCTCGGCCAGCTCGACGCGGCCACCGTATCCCTCGTTGAAGATCAAATAAACGACCGCCAGCACCGCCGCCAGCCGATCGGGCAGCAGGTGGGCCGCCGGTACGCGGAACGGGATCGCCGCCGTCCTGATCTTGCGCTTGGCGCGCACCAGCCGTTGGGCCATCGTCTTCTCTGAGACCAGAAAGGCCCGGGCGATCTCGTCGGTGCTCAGCCCGCCGAGCGTGCGCAGCGTCAGCGCCACCTGGGCGTCGATTGCCAGCGCGGGGTGGCAGCAGGTGAAGATCAGCTCGAGTCGCTCGTCTTCGAAAGTGTCTTCTTCGACGGCGTCCATGACGGCCTCAGGGCGTGCGAGCAGGCGCTTCTTCTGGGCCAGCGTGCGCTGGCGCCGGATGCGGTCGATCGCCCGGCCGCGCGCTGTCACGTACAGCCAGGCGCCGGGCTTGTCCGGGACGCCGTCCTTTGGCCAGCGTTCGGCTGCGATGGTGAATGCCTCCTGTGCGGCTTCCTCGGCGAGGTCGAAGTCGCCGAGGAAGCCGATCAGCGCGGAGACAACGCGGCCCCACTGCTCCCGGAAGGCCCGCTCGACTGTGACTACCGGCTCCACGACGGGTCGTGCTGCTGCATCGGCCGAACCTCGATCGCGCCGCCCATGCGTGCCGCCGGGATCCGAGCCGCGAGCTCGATCGCCGCGTCAAGGTCATCCGCTTCGTAGAACAGGTAACCGCCGACGGCCTCCTTCATCTCCACGAACGGCCCGTCCGTGATGAGCGTCTTGCCGTCCTTGACCTGGACCGTGGTCGCCGCTTCGGGTGGCTGCATCTGCTCCCCGGAGATGACGCCAGGCGTCTGGTTGATCGCCTGATAGTCGGCGAACACCGCACGCTGCTCCTCCTCGGACAGGCGCGACCAGGCCTCCGGCTCACGCGGCGTGGGGGTCGAGCCCTGGTGAATCATCAGCATGTACTTCATCGCTTCCTCCTTTTCGGCGCCGGCCCGAAGGCGTTCGCCCCAGCGGCGGGCGCCTGGTTGTGAATCGTCGCCCATAGGACGAACGGGAAGCGAGGAAATCGACAGTAACCCTGTTCGCGCGGAGCCGCGCACGACCGGAGTGCCCAAACCCTCGCGCTCACCGCTCACGCTGCGCGGGCGTCGGGCTCCTCGTCCGGACCTGCATCCTCAGCCGCCGAGGACGCGGAGCCCGCTGCCTCCCGCTCGCGCTTGATTCTCGTACCAGCGCAGCCACTTCCGTATGGCGTTGCCGAAACGCCGTACTTGCGTCCAACGGCGAGAAAGCTCGTTGCCTCGATCTCAGCGAGCAGCTGCTCATAGGGCGGACGCGCGACTTTGCGAGCGGCCAGATTTGGCTTGCCGCGGAGCTTCTGCGCATTGACTTGCCCCAGCATCGATCTGAGCAATACCGGTGGTGGATGTACTTAGGCGCGAAGTTAGCGCCACATCCCGGGCACGTTCGCTCGCGCGGAAGGTTGCGTCCGCAGTGCGTGTCTAGCGTGGCCGCGCAGTTTGGACAGACCATCTGCAGATTCTCGAGGCGATGATCGTTTGCGATGCCATTGATGTGATCCAGGACAAGAGACATCCGCCAGCCGTTCCACTCCTCGGCCCAGCACACGCCGGCAGCGATCGCTGCTCGGGCATCGGCTTCGAAAAACGGGATCGGTCGAGGCATCTACGAACATATGTTCGCATTGGCTTCGGACGGAGTCTTTAGCTGGGGAGTCCGGATTTGAACCGGAACCTCACGCCTCCAAAGGGCGGCGGGCTACCGTTACACCACTCCCCAGTAAATTGGGAATCGACTGCCGCCACGTTAGCCCATGGCCGCCGGCTTGCCTCACCCCCGCCCCAACACCCTCCCCAGGTCCTCCGGCAGTAGGGGGTCGGCGAGTGCGGCGCGGACGTCGGCCGGGCGGTGAAGGGCGCGCTCGGTGCGGAGCAGGCCGATCTCAAGCCCGGCTTCGCGCGCGGCTGCGAGGCCCATGGTCATCACGTCGCGGCTGCGCCAGGCGTTCTCCGGCAGGGCGAAGAGCTGGGGCAGCGGTCGCTCGATCGCGATCAGGTAGAAGCCGCCGTCGATCGCAGGGCCGAGGACGACGTCGCAGCCGGCGGCGATGTCATTGAGGGCGCCGGTGGCGTGGTCGGCTCTCAGCCTGGGAAGGTCCGGCCAGACGATCAGCAGCGGTCCCTCGTGGTGGGCGAAGACCCGCGCCGCGGCGTCCGCCAGACGCGCGGCGATGCCATCGCCGTTCTGTGGAAACAGGGTGGCCGCCCGTCCCGTCAGCCGGCGGATCTCGGCGAGCGCGTCAGGTGGCTCGTGGGCGACGAACACGCTTTCCGGAGCGACGTCCTGCGCCCAGGCGGTGGCCTGCAAGATCAGTGCCGCCTGCAGCGCGGCGCAGCGCGCCGGTCCGAGCAGGGGCTCGAGTGCGCGTCGCACCTCGCCGCGGCGCGGCGCCCGGGCCATGACCAACACCGCCGGATCGGCTGTGGCGGTCATTGGTTGAAGCGCAATACGGTGCCCGCCGGCGACGGGCGGGCGCCTGAGAGTGCGGGCAGCGCGGCGCGAAGCACGTCGGCGAAGATCGCCGTGCTACGTCCCATCAGCTCGATCAGCGTCGCCACGGGCGTGGGCTCCCCCGGCCTGACCTCGTTGGCGTAGTCGGTCGCATAACCCATAAGCGCGTACGGGAGCTCGAGCTCGCCGCACAGGACCGTCTCCGGCCCGGCGGTCTGGCTCACGGCCGCCACCCCACACCGCGCCAGCTGGGCGATCTCGGAAGGAGTGTTGAAGCGGGGACCGTCGACGTGCCCATAAGCGCCGCCGTCACGGGCGCCATGCCCGGTCTGGGCCGCCGCCTCTACAAGCGCGGCACGAAGCTCTGGTGAGAACGGACCGCCGTGCAGGACCCAGTGTCCGCGCTGCGGGTCGCCCGGCTGCTCGAAGAACGTGCACAGCGATCCGTCAGCAAGGCGGTTGGAGATGAAGTGGAGGTCATCGAAGACGATCAGCGAGCCCAGCTCGATCGACGGATCCAGCGCACCGCAGGCCGTGCAGGCGATCACGGCACTGGCCCCCAGCTCGTTCAGCGCCCAGATGTTGGCCCGGTGCGTGAGCTGGTTTGAAAGCCGCGCGTGACCGGCGCCATGCCTTGAGACATGGACGGTCTCCACGCCGGCGTACCTTCCCCGCGTGACAGACGTCTCGCCGAACGGGGTCCTCACCGAGCTGGGTTCCGGATCCTCGAACCCGGGAAGCGCATGCGTACCCGACCCCGTGATGATCCCGACCGCCATCGCGCGCGATCCTACTGAGTGGATATTGCTCTACGACGCAGACTGCGGCTTCTGCCGCTGGTCGCTGGGCTGGGTGCTGCGTGCCGATCGTCGGCGGGTCCTCAGACCGTTGCAACTCGGTACGCCCGCGGCCGACGAGCTGCTCTCACAGCTCACGCCGGAGCAGCGGATGAGCTCCTGGCATCTCGTCGCTCCCGACGGAACGCGGCAGTCCGCCGGGGCCGCCGCGCCACCGCTGCTGCGCCAGCTCCCCGGCGGCGGGCTTCCGGCCCAGCTGCTGGCCGCGGCGCCGGAGCTGACAGAGCGCGCCTACCGGTGGGTGGTCAAGCACCGCTCCAAGTTCGGCAGCTTGATTTCGGAGCGCTCGAAGCGGCGAGCGGACGAGCTGATCAGCTCGCGCTCGCGGCCGCCAGCCGCTGCTCGTTGACGTTAAGCCACTCGTCGAGCGCCTTGGCCTTCTGCGTGTCCTCGTAGACCTCGTAGTCCCGTACGCGTCCCCACTTCAGCTTGGCCCAGATCACGAACCGGTTCTCGTAGACGGTCTCGCCCTCCGGCGAGCGAAGGTGATCGTGGCCCCGGATGCAGACGGTCGTGTTCCAAGGAAAACCGACGGCCACCACCTCGTCGGGGAATGTCTTGAGGCCGACCCGGGCCACACGCTCGAGCCAGCGCCGCACGGATTCCTTGCCGTGGAAGGTGCCCGACCAGGAGTTGTCGCCGGGGAACGTGAACCGAACGTCGGCGTGGTCAAGGGCGAGCGTCGGTCTGATGTCGCCGGCCCGGGTGCGGGCCATGACGCGCGTTAGAAGCTGTTTCGCAAGCCAGGAAAGGATCATCGCAACCTCCACCTCAGTTCGACTAGATTGATCGCTCTAGCGAGTACACTACAGGCGTGTCAAGCACGCGTGAGCGGATCGTCGAGACCAGCGCCGAGCTGTTCGGGCGCCAGGGCTACAACGGCACCGGTGTCAAGCAGATCGTCGAGGCCGCCAAGGCGCCGTTCGGCTCCGTTTACCACTTCTTCCCCGGCGGCAAGGAGGAGTTGGGGGCCGAGGCCATTCGCGTCTCGGGTGCCCTGTACGAGCTGCTGGTTCCCGCCGTGTTCGACCCGGCGCCCGATCTCGTCAGCGGGGTGCGGACCTTCTTCGCCGCCGCCGCCGAGAACCTGCGAGAGAGCGATTACGTCGACGCCTGTCCGATCGCCACCGTGGCGCTGGAGATCTCGAGCACCAGCGAGCCGATGCGCGCGGCCTGCGCAGAGGTGTTCGAGCGCTGGATCGCGGCCGGAGCTGTGCGCCACGTGGAGGCGGGGCTGAGCGAAGAGCGGGCACGCGAGCTGACGATCGGCATGCTGGCCGCGCTCGAGGGGGCGTTCGTGCTGGCGCGTGCCCTGCGCTCGACGGAGCCGCTCGAGGTGGCGGGCTTGCTCGCGGCGCAAAACGTGCAGGCGGCGCTCGCTGAGAGCGAGCGCCGCCCCTAAATGATCAGCGTCCCAACCGCCCGGCCAGCTCGTCGAGGCTCGACACGTACTCATCGGCGTCCGGGTCTTCCCGCGATGGGGACCCGGGGCCGTACTCGAGGGGACGGTCGATGAACGCCGTCATCAGCCCCGCCGCGCGGGCGCCCTTGAGGTCCCACGGGTGGGCTGCAACCAGCATCAGCTCCTGCGGCGCGACGGCCAGCAGCCGGGCCGCCATCAGGTAGACCTCGGCCGCCGGCTTGTACACGCCGGCCAGCTCCGCCGACAGCAGCGTGTCGAACCGCAGCCGGCCGTAGCGCGCCAGGTCGACCAGCAGCGCCACGTGTCCGTTGGACAGCGCTGCCGTGACGTGGTCGCGCCGTAGCGCGTCGAGACCCGCCGCCGTGTCTGGCCATGGCTCGAGCTCGTGCCAGGCCGCGACGAGGCGGCGCTTTACCTCGAGCGGCAGGTCCTGCCCGCGCTCTGCGAGCAGATCGTCGAGCGTCACCAGGTGGAGCTCGTCGAAGTTCGCCCAGGGGCGCGATCCGCGGTTCACCTCCATCAGGATGGGCGCGTAGCGGGCACGCCAGGCGTCGGCCAGCTCGTGCGTGTCACCGGGGACATCGCACGCCGCGAACGCCTTGGCGATATTCGTGCGCCAATCGACGAGCGTCCCGAAGACGTCGAACACGAGCGCCGTGGGAAGCACCACTGACCTAGGGCACCATCCCCGATAACGCCCCAGACTGGAGCAGCACCAGCACCGCCATCAGCAGCACGAGGGCGACGCTCCATCCGATCACGTGACGGAAGATGTCCCCTTCGCGCCCGCCCAACCCGACGGCCGCCGCGCCAATCGCCAGGTTCTGGGGCGAGACCATCTTCGCGAGCACACCCCCGGAGCTGTTGGCCCCCGCGAGCAGCGTCGGAGACAAACCGGATTCGTGGGCGGCCGCGACCTGCAGCGCCCCGAACAGGGAGTTGGTTGAGGTGTCAGAGCCGGTGACCGCGGTCCCGAACCAGCCGATCAACGGCGAGAGGAACGCGAAGAACCCGCCGGCGCCAGCGGCCCAGGTGCCCAGCGTGATCGTCTGGCCCGACATGTTCATCACGTAGGCGAGCCCGAGCACCGCGCAGACGGTCAGGATCGCCCACTTCAGCCGATTCAGCGTGCGCCCGTAGACGCCCAGCGCCAACCCTGGGCGCACGCGCAGAACGATCGCCGTCAGCACACCGGAGACGAGCAGCCAGGTCCCCGCCGCGGTCAACCAGTTGAACTTGAACATCTCGCTGTCGGGCGCCTTGCCCTTCGAGCTGAGCACGTGCAGCCCCGGCCAGGCGAACTCGGTCGTTGCCTTGTCGAGCTGCTTGGTAATACCGGTGATGCTCGTGATCCCAAGCACGACGACGATGATGAGGTAGGGGGCGAAGGCCAGCAGCATGTCGCGCCAGTTTGGTGGCGGACCGTCCTCGGCTCGCTTGCGTCGCTCAAACCCGGCATCGCTGACCGAGCCTCCCGAGATCGCCGGACGCGAAGTGGCGGCGGGCGCCGCTGCCCCGGGAACGTGCGGAGACCAGACTTGGACCAGCGCCACGACCGCGGCGGCCGAGACGAGCGAAGCCACGATGTCTGTCAGCTGCACCGAGACGTAGTTGGAGACCGCGAACTGGACGAGCGCGAACACCAGGCCGGCGGTCAGCGCGGCGGGCCAGGCCGCCCGCAGACCGCGCCGCCCGTCGACCATGAACACCAGCACGAACGGGATCAGCAGCGCCAGGAACGGCGTCTGGCGTCCGACCATCTGGCCGAGGGTGTGCTCCGGCAGACCGGTGACCTGGGCGAGGGTGGTGATCGGGATCGCGATCGCTCCAAACGCGACCGGTGCTGTGTCCGCCACGAGCGCGACGGCGGCAGCCCGCACCGGCGAGAATCCCAGACCGACGAGCATCACTCCACAGATCGCAACCGGGGTACCGAAGCCGGCCAGGGCTTCGAGCAGGGCGCCGAAGCAGAACGCGATCACCACCACCTGCACACGCTGGTCATCGGAGATCTGGCTGAAGGCTCGCCTCATCACCGCGAAGTACCCGGTGACATCGGACATGTTGAAGATCCACAGGGCGTTGATGACGATCCACATGATCGGCCAGAAGCCGAACACCGCTCCTTCAAGGCCGGAGTCGGCGGCTTGTCCGATGGGCATGCTGTAGACCGCCACAGCGATCACGATCGAGACAGCAAGTGCGATCAGCGCCGCCCATTGAGCCTTCATGCGGACGATGCCCAGCAGCACGAACAGCACCACCAACGGCAAGACGGCGAAAATCGACGTCAGTCCCAAAGAGTGGGATACCGGGTCGAGGACCTGCTTATACATCGGCTCTCCTCCCGAGTGAGTGGTTGTGCTCACACACGCCAGCCGACCGACACCGCGTGGCGCGGCGCGGGCTACTTCCCTCTGCGCAGGGCTACCCGACTTTCAGTCCGTCAACCCTGACGCGGGACACGGCCCCCTTCGGCACCGGGCTCGGTGGCCGGACCGCGGGGGACGGCGATGCCCAGCACGCGCATTGCCTTGAGGCCGAGCGAAAGCTTCTCGCGCCCGTCGGTGGAGGAGACGTCGAGGCCTGTCAGCTCGCGCACGCGTTCGAAGCGGTAGCGGATCGTGTGCCGGTGAGTGATGAGCCGTGCCGCGGTGGCGTTGACGTTGGCGTCACAGTCGAGGAACGTCGACAGCGTCCCCAAGAGATCGGTCTCATACTGCTCGTCGTAGGCGCAGAGAGGGCGCACGGTCTGGTCGTAGAAGCGCTGTAGCTCCGCGGGGTCGTTCATGTGCGGCAACAGCAGCTGGTAGGTACCGCTCTCCTCATAGGCCAGCGCGGAGCGCTCGGAATCGCCCTCCACGACGTTCGCCGCCAGGAGCGCCTCGTTGCGCGCTCGGCGCAGCGACAGGGGATCACCGGCATGGCGGCTGCGGCCGAGCGCGAACGCAAAACCGGGCAGCCCCGACTCGAGCTCGCGGATCACCGCCGCGACTGCGCGGCGGGCGGTGTCACCGTCGGCGTCCGGCACGAGCATGACGACTTCGCCGGCATCGTCGTCTCTGGGGGCGGAGATCGCGCCCGGCGCCACCGATCGGACCCCGCGCCCGGCGACCGCGAGCAGTCGCGGGCGCCAGTCCTCCTCGGTTGGACTGCGGGGATGGGCGCGAACGATCAGCACGCTGGCGCCCCTGCCCAGGTCGGTACCCAGCTCTCTGCCGCGGGCCAGAAGGTCCTCTCGGCTATCGAGCCCGCCCGCGAGCACGGCGCGCTGAAAGCTTGTCGCCGCCTCCTCGGAGGCCCGCTCCGGCGCACGGACACGCTCCACCTCCGACGCGATCAGCGTCGTGATGAGCCTCAGAACAGAGTCGTCAGGTGCCTCCTCGCGCGCACGCATCCGCAGCTGACCCACCGGCGCCTCGGCGACGCGAAGCTCGACAGTCCGGACACTCTCGCCGCCGCGCATCAGTGAGCGCTCGTCGGCGGGAGAGCGCGCGGCGACCGCCAGCACCGCGCCGGAGCGGTCGATCAGAATCAGGCTGGCCTCCAGGGCCCGCGCGGCGGCTCGAAGGATCTCGGGCAGGCCGGCGCCGGCTTCGACGGCGTCGGTGATGGCCTGGAGCGCACGGAGGTCAGGTCCGCTCGCCCCGCGGCGAGTCGTTCGGCGGGCGATCTCGGTCATCAGCGACTAGCGGGGGCGACGGTCATCTAGAAGAGCCGCGGCCACTCGAGCACGACGAGCCCCCCGATCACGATGCCCACGCCTATCAGCGCCGCGAGCACGTACAGCGTCAGCACCACGACCGCCACACGCTCGAGCGGCCGCCTGTAGGCGGTGATCGCGGGCGCAAGCACGAGCGCGCAGAACGCGGTCAGGCCGAAGACCCCGAGGCAGGCGCCCACGAGGTAGGTGATCGTCGTGTTACTCATGAATGCTGGGGAGATTGTGCCGCAACGTGGGGACGGGCGAACCGGGAGCCGACGCTGATCGCGGAAGTTGCGGTAGGAAAACGGGGGGCGAGCGCGCCGGCCGCGCGCGCCGCGCGCCCATCTCCATCGGGGCCCCAAAACAGACCGAACACAGTGGGACCGGAGCCCGAGACCATCGCCTGCTCCGCGCCTGCGTCCGAGGCTGCGTCGAGCGCCTCGCCGATCTCCGGACAGAGGGAGACCGCTGCCGGCTGGAGATCATTGACCAGCAGGTGCGCCGGCAGTTGGGCGCCTGCGTCGAGCGCGCCTCGGAGCTCGGCCGCCGCGCGGGTGAGCTCCGCCGTGGAGCGAGGCAGTCCGAGCCGGTCGGCCTCGCCGTAGACGTCGGCCGCGTGCAGGCGGTGGGGCAGCGGGACGATGAGCAGGGCGTGGGCGCCGAGCGGCCGGTGCTGCTGCACCTCCTCGCCGGCTCCGGTTCCGATGACCAGACCGGGCCGGAGCTGGCTCGGCACATCGGTGCCAAGGCGCCGCGCGATCTCGGCGGTCAGCTCGTGCGGAACGGGATGCACGGCGTCGGCCAGTCGGAGCACGGCGGCCGCATCTCCGGAACCACCACCCATCCCTCCGGCAACCGGGATTTGCTTGGAGATCTCGACGGTGACCCGCGGCGCATCCCAGCCACCGGCGCGAAGCTCAGAGAGCGCCGTGGCGACGAGGTTCGGCCCCTCGACGCCGGGGCAATGGACCTCGTCTTCAGCCGCGTCGGCGCGTGTCGTCAGGGACAGCTCGTCCGCGAGCGAGACCGACTCGAGCAGCGTCACGACCTCGTGCCTGCCGTCGCGTCGGGGGGCGCCGAGAAGCAGACAGAGGTTGATTTTGGCCGGCGCCCTGGCAGTCAGCTTCATCGCGTTGCGAGCTCCGCGCCAAGCCGCCTGAACTCCTCCGGCGTGAGACGCTCGGCGCGCTCGTCCTGGGGATGACCAAGCTCTACCAGCGCGGCTCGCGCGCGCGCGCGAATGTCCCCGGGAGCACCCGGGGCCAACGCGAGCGAGCCGGCCAGCGCCTTGCGGCGGTGGGCAAACGCTGCGTTGACGAGCGTCCGAAGGGCTTTTGTCGGGGCGGGCGAGTGCCGCCGAAGTCCGATCAGCACCGAGTCGACGTTCGGCACGGGTCGAAACACGTTGCGGCTGATCGGTCGCAGCACGCGGACGTCGCACGCCAGCTGAGCCAGCACCGACGGCGCGCCGTAGGCGGCGCTGCCCGCGGCGGCCGCGAGCCGCTCCCCGACCTCGCGCTGGACCATGACCACCCAATGGGCGATCGTCGGGACGGCTTCGATCGTACGAAGAATCACCGTCGCGGCGATTCCGTACGGAAGGTTGGCGACGATTTTGTTCGGGGGCGGGTCGAGCGTGGTCAGGTCGAGATGCAGCGCGTCGTCGAAGTGCAGGCCTACGTTGGCGAAGCGACTCAAGGTCTCGCGCAGCGGCTCCTCTAGTTGTTGATCGAGCTCGATGACGTGCACGTGCCTGGCACGGGTGGCCAGTCGCTCCGAGAGCACGCCGAGGCCGCCGCCGATCTCGAGCACGACGTCGTCGGGCGAGAGCTCCGCCAGGCTTTCGATCACGTCCAGGATGTTGCGGTCGACGAGAAAGTTCTGGCCACGCTCGCGCGCGCGGCGCGGGCGCCGGACTTGGCGCGCTGCCCGCCCCCGGCCTGACGCGCGTGCCGGACTCACCAGCCGAACAGCGTGGCCGCTGAGCGCTCGAGCTCCCCCTCGAGGTCCGCGTACGGGATCGCGCGCTCGCTTGCCAGCGCCTCCGCCGTGTGAACCACGTGGGCAGGCTGATTGGCCTTGCCTCTAACCGGCTGGGGAGACAGAAACGGAGCGTCGGTCTCGACTAACAACCTTTCGGCCGGCACGCGCCTGGCCGCCGTCCGCAGGTCGCCGGCGCTGGGGTAGGTGAGATTGCCGGCGAACGAGATCCACCAGTCGTCGTGCACGAGGCACTCGTCGACGCGGTCGCTCATCGAGAAGCAGTGGAGGATGACCTTGATCCCGTTCGTGTCCGCGCCCAGCGTCGCCAGCGTGTCCTCCTCCGCCGCGCGGGTGTGGATCACGAGCGGCTTGCCGGTCTCCCGGGCCAACTCGATCTGGGCGGCGAACGCCCGCTGCTGGTCGGCTCTGGGGGCGTTGTCGCGGTAGTAGTCGAGGCCGGTCTCGCCGATCGCCACGCACTTCTCGTGCGCGGCGAGCGCTTGGAGCTCGGCCAGGTCGGCGTCGTCGAACCCGGTTGCCTCGTTGGGGTGCCGGCCGATCGCGGCGTAGACCTGGGGAAAATCCTCGGCGGTCTGGAGCGCGGCGCGGCAGCTCTCACCGTTGGTCCCCACGGTGAGGACCCGCCGGACCCCGGCCTCCGAGGCGACGGCCACGAGCTCGGCGTCGGGTGGCTCGCAGAAGCTGAGATGCGTGTGGCTGTCGATCACCCTGAAATCGATCAGTCCCGCTTCGGAAACAGCGGCGCGATTACGTTGACGCGCGAACCCGACCCCCGCTCCTCGAAGTCGGCGTCCGAGTAGTCGGTTGAGGGCGAGCCCAGCGCCACGAGCAGACGCTCCGTGGTCATCGGCATGTAGGGGTGCAGAAGCACGCTCACCACACGAAGCCCCTCGGCCAACGTGGCCAGCGCCTCGTCGAGCTGTTCGGAGTCCTGCGGCTCGCGCGCGAGCTGCCATGGTGCCCGCTCCTCGACGTAGCGGTTCAGGCGTCGCACGCGCCGCCAGATCAGCTCCAGGGCCTGCGTCGCCTCCGCCCGAGCGAGCAGGGCGGCGACATCGTCTCCCAGCGGATCGAACTCCTTCCGTAGCTCCCGGTCCGTGCGGGCGACGGGAATGACACCCTCGCGGTAGCGCTCGATCATGGCAATCGTGCGGCTGGCGAGGTTGCCGTACTCGTTAGCCAGCTCGGCCTCGTAGCGCGCGCGCACGGCGTCCATGCCGACCGCTCCGTCGCCGCCGAAGGCAACGTCGCGCATCAGGTAGAAGCGAAGCGCCTCGGTCCCGTACTGCGCCATCACCTCGAAGGGGTCGAGCACGTTCCCCAGCGACTTGCTCATCTTGCGCCCGTCGGCGCCGAGCAAGAAGCCGTGTACGAACACGTGATGCGGCAGGGGCAGGTCAGCGGCCATCAGCAGCGCCGGCCAGAACACGGTGTGGAATTTGAGGATGTCCTTGCCGATGACGTGGTAGGTCGCCGGCCAGAACCGGGGTGTCAGGTCCTCGCCCGGCCGCGCGTAGCCGAGCGCCGTGTAGTAGTTGAGCAGCGCGTCGAACCACACGTAAAAGACGTGCGACGGATCCCAGGGCACCGTCACTCCCCACTTCAGGCGTTCGCGGCTCAGCGAGACGTCCTGCAGTCCCTGGACGATGAAGGCGCGCGCCTCGTTGTAGTGCCGCCTCGGCATGACGAAGTCGGGATGCTGCTCATATAGCTGCTCGAGCGGCTCCTGAAAGCTCGACAGGCGGAAGAACCAGTTCTCCTCCTGATGGCGCTCGAGCGGGATCTCGTGGATCGGGCAGAGGTTGCCCTCGAGGATCTCGTTCTCCACCTTGAAGTCGGCACACCTGGGGCAGTACCAGCCGTCGTAGAGGCCCTTGTACGTATGGCCGTTGTCATGAACACGCTGAAGGACCTCCTGCACCCGCGCTTTGTGCTCCTCATCGGAGGTGCGGATGAAGAAGTCGTTCGACGCCTCGAGCCGCGGCATCAGCGCCTTGAAGCGCTCGGCGTTGCGGTCGGCGAGCTCCTTGGGCTCAAGACCCTGGGCGCGCGCTGCGTCGGCGACCGGCTCGCCGTGCTCGTCCGTTCCGGTCAAGAAGAACACGTCCTCGCCGCGCTGGCGCATGTGGCGGGCCAGTACATCGGCTGCGATCGTGGTGTACGCATGACCGAGGTGCGGCTCGGCGTTGACGTAGTAGATCGGCGTCGTTACGTAGAAGTACATCGCGGGATGACAAGGCTATCCGGCGAGATCGGCGCCGCTGATAGCCGCGCGACGCCGGAATGAGTTCGTGCCGCGCGGGCGGGTGACAGCGTGCGATCAGCGGGACAGCTCGCGATACAGCGCGTTGGCGCCGACGCCCGTCAGCTCGGCCACGACGGCCGCCGCCGGACGTGGCTTGGCGCCGGCTGCCACCAGCCGGCGGAGCGCATCGACCGCTGGGGCGAGGTCGCCGACCGTCGCCTGCGCCGGACCGATCACCACCGCTACCTCTCCTCGCGGGGGGTTCGCGTCGTAGCGGCTTGCAAGCTCTGCCGCCGAGCCCCGAACAACCTCCTCGTGCAGCTTGGTCAGCTCGCGGCACACCGCTACCCGCCGGTCGGCGTCGACCGTCGCCAGCGCGGCCAGCGACTTGGCCAGCCGGCGGGGCGACTCGAACGCCACGACTGTCTCCGGGGCCTCGAAGACCTGCAAGAGGTCTCCGCGCTTGCGCGGCAGGAAGCCCTCGAACCGCCAGCGCTCGGCGGGCAGCCCGCTGGCCACGAGCGCTGCCAGCGCCGCCGACGGCCCCGGGAGCACCTCCACCGCCAGCCCGGCGGCGATACAACCACGTACCAGCACGAACCCGGGATCGGATACCAGCGGCATGCCGGCGTCCGACACGAGCGCGACGACCGCGCCGTCCCGCATCGAGGCTACGAGCTCGCCCGCCTTCTGCGTCTCGTTGTGCTCGTGGTAGCTCTCCAGCCGGGCCATGACGCCGTAGCGGTCGAGCAGGACTCGGGTGCGGCGCGTGTCCTCGCAGGCCACGATGTCCGCCTCGCGCAGCGCGGATAGCACGCGCAGGGTGACGTCCTCGAGATTTCCGATCGGGGTGGGACAGACGATCAGGCGACCGCTCACGCTGTCCCCGTAAAGCTCGGGCGCTGCCGGCCGCTCACGCCGTCCCGGCCCGCTCGGTCAGCTGGTCGAACGCCAGCGCAGCGGCGCCGATCATCCCCGCCTCCACCCCGAAGCGGGCGGCGACGATGCGCACCTCATCGCGCGACGGCGGCAGGGCCCGGGCCGCTACCTCGGTACGCGCCGGCTCCAGCAGCAGCTCGCCGGCGGCGATGACCCCGCCGCCGATCACCACGACTTGGGGGTTGAACGTGTTCACGAAGCTGCTGATGGCCACGCCGATGCGAGACCCGATGAGCGCTAGGACCTCGATCGCCGCCGGATCACCATCATGCGCCAGCTCGGTGACCAGTGGTCCGGTGAGCTCGCGCCCGGCTGCCAGCGCTCGGCCCAGCCCGCACCGGGGATCCTCGTTGGCGACGCGCAGTGCCTCGCGCTGGAGCGCGGTCCCCGAGGCCATCGCCTCCACGCACCCCCTGTTGGGGCAGTTCCCTTGACAGCGGGGACCGTCCATGTCGATCACGGTGTGCCCGAGCTCGGCGCCCGCCCCGACTGAGCCGCGGTACAGCTCGCCCCCCAGCACGAGGCCGCCGCCGATACCGGTGCCGATGGTCAGCATCACCACGTCGTCTGCACCGCGCGCCGCGCCCGCGCGGTGCTCGGCCAGCACCGCCATGTTGGCGTCGTTGTCGACGAACACGGGCATCCCCAGGCGCTCGGACATGACGTCCGCAAACGGGATGTCGGCCAGCGGAAGGTTGACGGCGAGCACCGCCCTTCCGGTTCGTTCGTCGATCAGGCATGGGATGCCGAATCCCACCGCGGCCACGTCGCCTGCTGCTGCCTCCCGCGCCTCGGCGACGGCGTGAACGGCTGCATCGAGCAACGAGGACTGGTCGAGACCCTTCAGCGACCGCTGTGCGCGGTGATGCACCTCGAGACCGGGCCCGACCGCGCCGGCAAGCAGCTTTGTCCCGCCCATGTCGACGCCGATTGTGCGTCGAGCCGGCATAGGCGTCACTATATGCAGTACCCCCATGCCCGACGAACGCGATAGCCGGGCGCCAGTCGAGGACCGTCCCTACCGGGTCTATGGACGCGAACGACGCTCGGGCTCGAACGGCGACGCCCGCCCCTACACGCTGTACCGCGCGCGCCCCCGAGGGCTGAAGTCCCTGCTCCGCGGCGAGGAGGACGTGCTCATCCCGGGGGTGCAGCCGGAGCGCGAGCGCCAGCGCCGCGGCTGGCGGGAGCGAATCACCGTCGGGCGTGTCATCAAGTACCTGGCCCTGGCCATCGTCGCCTGGCTGCTGCTGTCACTGGTGCTGTTCATGATCAGCACAAGCCAGCAGCAGACTTTGCCCAAGGCCGCCCTGGCCGAGCTCTCTGGCGGCGGCAACATGGTCACCTCCACTAACACGGTCCTCATCCTCGGGACCGACAACCGGCCAACGTCGGGGCCCGGTTCAAAGGAGCCGGGTGCGAACTTCAACCCCAACCTCGCCAACTCCGACACGATCATGCTGTGGCGGGTGGGCGCCGGGACCTCGCGGCGGCTGTCGATCCCGCGCGACACAGTGGCGGAGATTCCGGGGCACGGGCTGGGGAAGATCAACGCCGGCTATGCGATCGGCGGCCCGGCGCTTGAGCTGAAGACCATCGAGCAGTTCACCGGGTTGAAGATCAACCACATGATCATCGTGGACCTCGCCGCATTCCCGCCATTCATCGACGCCATCGGCGGCATCGACGTCAAGACCGAACGGGTATGCGCGAACGTCTCCGGAGGCACAAAGAACGGCGGTTTCACGCTCAACCTGCCGGCTGGGGTGAACCATCTGAACGGGCAGCAGGCGCTGCTCTACTCGCGCATCCGCGAGAACCCCTGCAACCCCGCCGATAACGATCTGACGCGGGTCCAGCACCAGCAGCAGATCCTGAACGCGATCAAGTCGCAGCTGTTCTCGGTCAGCACGTTCTTCCATCTGCCCTGGGCGTCGTGGGATGCGCCAAAGGTGCTGCGCACGGACATGGGCGGTCCGACGCTGCTCAGTCTGTTCGCGGGCGCGGAGATCGGCGGCTCGGCACCCGTCAACGTGCTGAAGCCGAGCGGCGCCGAGTCGCTGCCGGGCTACGGCTCCGCGCTGACCGTGACGCCGTCGGCGGTGCAGCAAGCCGTATCCAAATTGATGAACGGCTGATCGGCTGCGGCGGCCCGCCGCCCGCCGCTAGTCGGACGCTGCGGCCTTGCTGGGCGCCTTGTCAGCCTTGGCCGCCGACCCGCTCGAGTCTGAGCCCTTGGAGTCGGACGGGCCCTTCTTCTCGGGCGCGTCGCCGTTCTTCGAGGAGCTCTTCGACTCGGACTTCCCCTCGGTCGCTTCCTTCTCTCGCTGGCGCTTACGCGTCCCGTAGTCGGTGTTGTAGAAGCCCGAGCCCTTGAAGTGAACGGCCACCGGCCGGAACACGCGTGACACCGGTGCCTCACACGTCGAGCACGTCGAGACGGGGTCGTCGCTGATGCGCTGCATGACCTCGAACGTGTGACCCTGCTCGCAGCGATACTCGTAGATCGGCATTGCTTCAGGAAGTATAGGACAGACCCCTTGGCACTCTCAAGGGAAGAGTGCCAAGCACCCGTCACGGCTAGGATCCGAGCCTCAGTGCCCCAACTCGACGTCGTCACCATGGACAAGGTCGTCTCGCTCTCGAAGCGGCGCGGCTTCGTGTTCCCGTCCAGCGAGATCTACGGCGGCCTGGGCTCGAGCTACGACTACGGGCACTACGGCGTCCTGCTGAAGAACAACGTCAAGGACCGCTGGTGGCGGGCGATGCTCCAGGAGCGCGACGACATCGTGGCGCTCGACTCGGCGATCATCCAGCATCCCGAGACGTGGAGGGCGAGCGGCCACCTCGAGGGCTTCACCGATCCGCTCGTCGACTGCCGTACCTGCAAGCTGCGCTTTCGCGCCGACAAGCTGGGTGAAGAGCAATGCGGGCGAAAGCCCTCGAAACACCCCGGCGAGACACCCGAGTGCGACCTGACCGAGGCCCGCGACTTCAACCTGATGTTCGAGACGACGATCGGGCCGGTGAAGGAGGAGGGGTCAACGGTCTACCTGCGTCCCGAGACGGCCCAGGGCATCTTTCTCAACTTCCGCCACTACCTCCAGTTCGCACGCAAGAAGCCGCCGTTCGGTATCGCCCAGATCGGCAAGAGCTTTCGCAACGAGATCACCACCGGCAACTTCATCTTCCGCACCCGGGAGTTCGAGCAGATGGAGATGGAGTTCTTCGTCCCGCCGGCGGAGGCCGGACGGTGGTTCGAGCACTGGCTCGAGCAGCGAACACGGTGGTACGTGGAACTCGGCATCCGCGACGATCATCTCCGCCTCCGAGCGCACGAACCCGACGAGCTGTCGCACTACTCGAGCGCAACCTCCGATGTCGAGTACCTGTTCCCGATCGGCTGGCAGGAACTCGAGGGGATCGCCAACCGTGGCGACTACGACCTGAGCGCCCACGCCCGCCAGTCCGGCCAGAAGCTGGAGTACGTCGACACGGCCAGCGGCGAGCGCTACATCCCCCACGTGATCGAGCCCGCGGCGGGCGTGGACCGGACGATGCTGGCGTTCATGGTCGACGCCTACGACGAGGACGAGATCGAGGGAGAGCGCAGAACCGTCCTCCGTCTGCACCCGCTGCTCGCCCCGGTCAAGGTCGCGGTCCTACCGCTCGTCCGCAAGGACGGCCAGCCAGAGCTGGCCCGAGAGGTATACGAGCAGCTGCGCGAGCGCGTCCAGGCCGAGTACGACGAGGGCGGGGCAATCGGGCGCCGTTACCGGCGCCAGGACGAGATCGGTACTCCGTGGGCGGTGACGATCGACCATCGATCGCTCGACGATCGCACCGTGACATTGCGCGACCGCGACAGCCTGAAACAGGCGCGGGTGGCGATCGGCGAACTGGCCGGGGAGATCGAGCGGCGGCTGCGCGAGCCCTGGCGCTCGCCGAAGCTGACCTCCTAGGCCCCGACCCTGCGATCAGGCGACCGCGCCGGCGCCGGCGAGGACCGCGGCGCCCCGGATCAGGCGATTACGACTGCGACCTTGGTGCCGCTGCCCGCCGCCGCCTGAGCGACGGGGTCGATCGGCTCAATTGCCGGGTGTTGAGCGGCGAGCATCCGCGCGGTGATCGCGGCCTGCGGCCTTGCCCCCGGGGCGTAGAGAATCAGGACGCCTGGCGGTCGGGACTCTGAGAGGTTGCCGACCGCCACGATTTTCGCGCCGCGGAGCCGAAGCTCGCGAGCGAGTCGACCGGCGGCGCCCGGGGTTGGCGTGGCATTCAGCACCGCCACCGGCACCGAGGGAACGGTTTGGGCAACGGTCCGCTTGACGTGCCGCACCGACTGTCCCCCTCCCACGTTGACGGCGATCCCAACGCCGCCCAGCACGGCGAGCAGCAGGGCTCCTGCGCCCGCTACCAGCCGCGTCCGCCGCGGCAGCCGCCCGGAGCTGATGACCGGCGTTGTCCACTGTCCGGCGGGGGACTTCGCCACCGGACTGGCGGCAGGTGCCGGCGCCACCGGGCCGGCGGCAGGTGCCGGCGCGCCCGGGCCGGCGACGCGTGCCGGCGCGCCCGGGCCGGCGACGCGTGGCGCCGGTGCGAGCGCCGCCAGCCGCGACTCGAACTGCAGCGTCGCCGCGAGCTGCAGGCGAAGCTTGGCGACCTCGCGACGGCGCCTCAGAAACGGGACCGCGAGCAGCGGCAGCGTCACGAGCGCGATCAGGCCGCCGAGCGACCCCAGCGTGTTCTCCAGGTCGTTCGTCGGCTGCTCGATCGTTCGCTCTGGGACGGCGGCGCTCCCCAGCGTCACCGGGCGCCCCACGTGCGCGGTGGCGGGCGAAGTCTGCTCGGCGATCGCGAGCAGCTCACCGTTGCCGAGCGATTGGGTGAGCGTGTTCCGTACCCAGTAGGCGGCGCGGTGCTCATACCACGCAACCACCTCGAGATGCTGGCCCTGGTAGAAGAGGTAGTAGGTGCGCCCGCCCACCTGGATCGTCTGATCGGGGCTGTCCAGCAGCGGAGCCGTGGTCCATGTCGTCCCCTGAACGACGTAGTACTGCCCGAGCCCGTTCGCGTTGAACACACCGACATAGGCGGGATAGCTGGTTCCGTCTGGGGCCTCGATCGAGTAATCGCGGACCTGGACCGGCGTGACGCTGCCGCCGCGGTCCTGGACGCGCGGGAACTCGAGCGGGAATGGAACGTCGGCGGCCGCATACACCGCCTTTGCCTGTTCGTTTGAGGAGACCGGCACCAGCGGCAGCGGCGGCGCTCCGTGGCGCTTGTGCACCGCGTTGGCGACCGCCGTGACGCTGCGCTTGGGGGGGAGTCCCGAGCCGCCGTAGAGAAACGCGTGCACGCTGGCCGCTATCTGCTCCGGCGTGGCGGTGTCGCACGAGCACGAGTTGGCGCCGGTCGGCTGCAAGTTGACCTGGAACTGCACTTGGCGCACGCGCAGCGACGAGGAGCTGATCAGCGTGCCGAGCAGGTTCAGGATTCCATCGCTCGTCTGCAGGCCGTGATCGACGTTGACGGACTTGCCAAAGATCTTCTCGAACTTGTGGATGTTGTCGACCAAGGTCGGGCCGTACTGCTTCTTGACGTCGAGCAGGAAGCTCTGGTCCCGTGCGTCACGCACCAGCGAGGTGTCGCCGTGGCGGTAGGAGACGAAGCTGAGTGCGTTTCCGCCGCACATCTTCTGGTAGCCGGGCTGCAGGTTGATCTCCTGGTACTGCTGCCCGCCCGGGAGGTTCACGTGGTAGTAGCGCCGATCTATCGTCGAGTACACGCAGCCGATGTCGTTCACCGCCTGTTTGAACTGCCCGAAGTCGATCTCCACCACGTGGTTGATCGGCAGCCCGGTGGTGTGCTCGATCGTCTTGACCATCGCCTTGATCCCGCCGCAGGTGAGCGAGTAGTTCAGACGCGTGGTCACCAGGCCCTGGGGGCAGCTGATCGTGGCCTGCAGCTCGCGCGGGATCGACATCATCGAGATGTAGGGCTTGCCGGGATCGAAGCGCACGAGCAGGTTCTCGTTGTCGTGCGGTAGCACCGGCACCGTCGTGGTCTTCTTGCGCTGGTCGTTGCCGACCAGCAGAAATGTCTGCGGGTCGCCGTATCCCGCCGGGGCGAGCGAGCTGCCGGTGTTAAGGTCGGGATTGATGCTCAGGTCCTGGCGCAGCGTGTGCAGCTCGCGGAGCGCGAACAGGGCAGCGGCGCCCCCACTGCAGAGCAGCACGATCACGCAGCCCAGGATGACCCGCCAGACGATTCCGCTCCGTGGCGGTTTTGGAGGGGGCTCCGAGGGCGCGGCCGCTGCCGGCCTAGGTGGCGGCGGAGCTTGGGGTGGTTTAGGAGGTGCGCTGACGCCCACGTCGGGACTGGTTCCTAGCAAAAAGGGCGCGATGACCGGCACACGCAGAAAGCTCGCGCCTGTGTCTTCGGCGGCCAGGCTTTGAGTCCTACCCGGTAGCCGCGCGTTCAGCGCTTCTCGGGCGTCAGCAGTCCACGGTTATAGGCCTCGGCCACGGCGGCTGCGCGGTCCGAGACACCGAGCTTGGAGTAGATGTGCAGCAGGTGGGTTTTCACGGTCGCCTCGCTGATGAACAGCTCGGCCGCCACGTCGCGGTTGGTGGCCCCACGCGAGACGCGGATCAGCACCTCAAGCTCCCGGTCAGAGAGGACCTCTGCGGCCGGGGCGCGGACTTGAGCCATCAGCCTCGACGCGACGCTCGGCGAGAGCACCGACTCTCCCCGGTCCGCAGCGCGCACGGCCCGCAGCAGCTCCGCGCGCGGGGCATCCTTGAGCAGGTAGCCGGTGGCACCGGCCTCGATCGCGGGCTGGACGTCGGCGTCGCCGTCGAATGTCGTCAGCACCAGCACGCGCGAATCGACCCCGTCGCTGGCGAGGGCCCGGATCGAGCCCACCCCGTCCAGATCGGGCATGCGTAGGTCCATCAGGATCACGTCCGGCTTCAGCGCCTTGGCCCGCCTGACCGCATCGGCGCCGTTCGATGCTTCGGCCACCACCTCGAACTCGGGCTCGCCGCTGAAAATGCCGGTCAGTCCGTCGCGCACCACTGGGTGGTCATCGACGATCATCAGCCGAATCGGCTCGCTCATGCCGCGCTGCCCGCGGGAATCATGGGGATGCTGGCGGCAACCGTCGTACCGGCGTCCGGTTCGGATTCCACCTCGAGCGTGCCGGCCAGCCTCTCGACCCGCTGCCGCATCGCCGTTAAGCCAAAGCCCCCGTTTCGGAGACTGGGCGAACGCGCCACGAAGCCCGCTCCATCGTCGCGCACGTCAAGCCTCACGACCTCGTCCATGTAGGAGAGCGTGAGCACCACGCGCCGGGCGAGGGCGTGCTTTGCGACGTTGGCCAGGGCCTCCTGGGCGGTGCGAAGCAATGCGGACTCGATGTCCTCTCGCGTTCCTCGCGGCTCGCCGGTCGTCCTGACCACCGCCTCGATACCCGAGCGCTCAGCCCACTTGTGGGCCACGCGCTTCAGCGCCTCCGGCAGCCTGGCGTCCTGCAGCGGAACCGGCTGCAGCGCCTGGACCGAACGGCGCGCCTCGGCCAGGCTCTCACGTGCCAGCTCAATCGCGGCGTCCGCGTGCCGGCGTGATTCCTTTCCGAACGAAGCGGCCGAGGCGGCCTCCAGCTGGGTGATGATCCCGACGAGTCCCTGGGCCAGCGTGTCGTGGATCTCTCCCGCCATCCGCTGGCGCTCATCGAGCATCCCCGCCTCGCGAGCCTGGGCCACCAGCTGGGCTCGCAGTCCGGCGTTTTCCTTAAGCGACGCCTCGAGCGCCGCGTTGGCCGCGGTCAGCTCGTCGATCGTCTGCCGCCGGCGTTCGTGCTCCTGCTGACGCGCCCTGGCGAACCAGGTCACCGACCCCGACGCGATCAGGTTGATCGCGATGAACGTGACCCAAGCGATCCAGCTTGAGAGGGAGTGCTTCGGCAGCCCGCCGTGCTGGGAGGTAGCGGTGATCGCGGCGACCGCGCCGAACGCCGGTAGGCGCCAGCGCACGGTCAGGACCAGGGACGCCCAGATGTAGCCGGTCCAGGTGAAGAACCCGAACACCGCGTTGTGCAGCACGAGCGCGGCCATCAGCCCCGCCAGGCCGACGAATGCCGCTCCCATCAGCCGCCGCCGCGCCTGCCATTGCGGACGTAGCGCGTACATGCCAGCCATCCAAACGGCCGTGCCCACCGCGAGCCCCAGGTCGGTGAGGAGCTTTGTGCTCGATGCCGTGTCGCCGCCGATCGCCAGCGCCGCCGCGATCGCCAGCATCGCGTACGGCAGCAGCATAAGCAGCCGGAGCTCGCGCTCGTTGACGAGCGCGAACTCCGACTCGGACTGACAGTGCAACGCGTCGCTCATTCCCACCGAAACAGCCTAGAGGCCGCCAGCGAAAGGACGATCGCGTAGAGCGCCAGCACCGCCAGGTGGGCGACACCGGGCCAGTGGCCGTGCATCGTGTCCTGGATCGCGCCGGTTGCGGCTCCGAGCGGCGTGAAGTCGCTCACATGCCGCAGCCCGCTCGACATCTGCTGCCGCGGCACCCACAGCCCGGCGAAGAACATCATCGGGAAGAACAGCAGCGTCCCGATCCCCTGCGAGATCCGGGTCGTGGGCGCAACCGAGGCCACCAGTGCGCCGAGCGCCAGCATCGCGATTGCCGTCAGTGCCAGCGTCAGCACGAAGCCGAAGCCCTGACTGGGCAGGTGGGCGTCGAACGCGACACTGCCGACCACCGCGATCACGACGACGGCCGTGACGACCACGGCGATGTTGACCACAATGTCAGCGCCGAGCAGCGCCAGCGGACGCACGGGCGTCGTCGACAGCCGCCTGAGGATGCCCTTCTCCCGATAGCTGGCCAGGATCACCGGCAGCACCTGCCCGGACAGGATTGCGATCACCATCGCCATCGTCACCGGGACATACGCGTCCACCAGGGAGATGCCGCCGAGGTGCTTGTCGTGACGGTCGCCCGCGAGTCCCATGGCGATGGTCAGGATCAGCGGGAACAACACGCCCCACAACAGGGGCAGCGGCTCGCGCAGGAACAGCTTGGCCTCGGTCGCCAGCAACCGCCGGCGGGCCACGCGGGGAGCCGGAAGGCGCCGGCGCCCCGCCGGTAGAGCTTGGGTAACGGTGGTCATCTGAAGTTGCTCCTTTGCTTTGTCGTGAGGGCGACGAATGCGTCCTCGAGGTTTGCCTGGTCGACACGCAGGTGGTTGGCGAGGATCCCGGCGCGGGCGAGCGCCGAGACGACCGCCGCGAGCACGTCTCCGGTTCCGGTGACGACGATGTGGTCGGGGCCGCTCACGACGCTGCTCACACCCGGTAGCTCGGCCAGCAGGCCGTCGGGCAACGGAGCCGACGGGACGAACCGGATCACCTGCTCCGGGGCGGCGATGTTCGTCAACCCCGCGGGCGTGTCTACCGCAACCACACGGCCGGAATCGATCAGCGCCACCCGGTCACAGAGCCGCTCTGCCTCCTCCATGAAGTGCGTCACGAGCACGATCGTCACGCCACGCTCGCGGATCCCCCTGATCAGCTGCCAGGTATCCCTGCGTGCCTGCGGATCGAGGCCGGTCGTGAGCTCGTCGAGCACGGCGATCTGCGGGTTGCCGATCAGCGCCAGTGCGATCGACAGCCGCTGCTTCTGCCCACCTGACAGCTTCGCGAAGCGGGTGTCGCGCTTGGAGCTCAGCCCGAGTGCGTCGAGCAGCGCGTCGGGGTTTGCGGCGTCCTCGTAGAACGAGGCATAGAGGTCGAGCGCCTCGGCGACCTTGAGCTTCTCCGGCTGCTGGCTTTCTTGCAGCTGGATGCCGAGCACGCGCCGAAGCGCGTCGCGGTCGGTGAGGGGGTCGAGCCCCATCACCGAGATCGAGCCCGCGTCGGGGTCGCGGAGGCCGGCGATCGACTCGACGGTGGTCGTCTTGCCGGCGCCGTTCGGCCCCAGGATCCCGAAGATCTCGCCTTCCTCGATCGAGAACGACACATCCGCGACGGCGACGGTGTCCCCGTAGCGCTTCCGTAGATGGTCAACTTCGATGACTGACATTTGGAGCTTTCTCCTGGTCGATTTGGACTGGAGGAAGCGTGCCGGTCGCCGGCCTGGCCGTCATCGGCTGCGCGGCTGTTTGTGCGAGCGGTCCCGGCTGAGAGCGAATCAACCGAACGGTTGACCCGGCGACCGCGCGCGGCCCTAGGCGATCAGCTTCGCGGGCACGATCGGCAGGTCGCGCACGCGCCTGCCGGTGGCGTGGTAGACGGCGCCGGCGATTGCCGCCGCGGTCCCAACGATCCCGATCTCGCCGATCCCCTTGGAGCCCATCGGGTTGAGGTCAGGATCTTCATCCTCAACCCAGAAGGCATCGATGTCGTGCACATCGGCGCACGCCGGGACGTGGTACTGAGCGAAGTCGTGGTTGATGTAGTCGCCGAACTCGCGATCCATCAAGCTCTCCTCGAAGAGAGCCATCGACAGCCCCCATGTCATCCCGCCGATGAACTGCGAGCGAGCCGTCTTCGGATTAAGGATCCGCCCGGCGGCAAACGCTCCGAGCAGCCGCGGGACGCGCACCTCGCCGGTGTCGACGTCGACCCGGACTTCCGCAAACTGGGCCCCGAAGGCATAGCGCGAGACGTCCTGGCGTTGGCGCTCGATCTCCTCCGTCGTGTCGGCACTGACCTCCAGCGGTGCCTGCTCTCCGGCGGATAGCCGAGCGCGCAGCTCGCGGCAGGCCAGCACCACCGCCGAACCCCAAGAAGCGGTCCCACCTGACCCGCCGGCGAGAAAGGCGAATGGCAACGCGCTGTCGCCGATCTCCACGCGAACGCGCTCCAGCGGCTCCTCGAGCTCGTCTGCCGCCACCTGGGTCAGCACCGTTCGAGCGCCGGTGCCGATGTCGGCGGCGCCGATCTGCACGGTGTACGTGCCATCGACCTCAGCCCGGGCGATCGCGCTCGAGGGCCGGCGGAAGGCGGGAAACACGGACGCCGCCACGCCGGTGCCGACCAGCCAGCGGCCGTCGCATCGCACGCCGGGCGTGGGGTCACGTGGCTGCCAGCCGAAGCGCTCCGAACCCTCCCGAAGACAGGCCACGAGGTTGCGAGAGCTCCAGCGGTTGCCCGTCTCCGGGTCTACTTCCGGCTCGTTGCGGATCCGCAGCTCGACGGGGTCGACGCCAACCTTTACAGACAGTTCGTCGATCGCGGACTCCAGCGCATACATGCCGGGCGTCTCGCCAGGCGCCCGCATCCAGGAAGGCGTGGGGACATCGAGCGCGGCGAGCCGGTGGACGGTGCGGATGTTCGGCGCCGCATACATCGACCGCGAGCAGATCGCCGCCTGCTCGGCGAACTGGTGCAGCGTCGAGGTCTGCATCGACGCCTCGTGGACGATGGCCTCGAGCGTGCCGTCGCGCCGCGCCCCGAGCCGCAGCCGCTGGATCGTCGGCGTGCGGTACCCGACAAGCGCAAACATCTGCTGGCGGGTGACGGCGACCTTGACCGGTCGCCCGAGCGCCTTGGCCGCCAGGGCCGCCAGCACAACCTGCGGACGCGGGGAGCCCTTGGAGCCGAAGCCCCCGCCGACGTGCTCCGAGATCACCCGCACCTGGTCGGGCTCGAGCGCGAACACCTGGGCCAGAATCCCTCTCTCTATCGGCGCGCCCTGGCTCGAGTCGTACACGACGAGGCTTCCGTCCTGCCACATGGCTAGCGCCGCGTGCGGCTCCATCGGATTGTTGTGCTCGGCGGGCGTGGAATACGTCTCGTCGAGCACCACCTCGGCCTCGGCCAGCGCCCGGTCGGGGTCTCCCTGTTCGGTGCGCGACGGGTAGCCCGGGTTGACCGTCTCCGGCTCGCGCAACCGCGGATGCTCGGCGTGGAGCACGACGTCGTGGGGACCAAGCTCGTAGTCCGCCACAACGAGCGCCGCCGCCTCGCGTGCCGCCTCGAGCGTCTCGCCAAGCGCACAGGCCACGATCTGCCCCCGGTAGGCGACTTCATCCGACTGCAGCACCGCAAGCTCACGGTTCTCGATCTCGCCCTCCAGCCGAGGCGCGTTCGCGTGCCACAGCAGGTGGACGGCCCCCGGCTGCTCGAGCGCGGCGGCCGCGTCGAGCCCACGCACCCGTCCTCGGCCGATCTCCGACGGGACAATCCAGCCGTAGAGAAGACCCTCGGCGCGATGCTCGTAGGCGTATCGCGCCTCGCCGGCCACCTTCAGCCTGCCCTCGATCCGGTCGACCGGCGCTCCGACGGCGCGAGTGAGCACGCTCATCGCTAAGACTCCAGACGAGTCAGCACGCTCATCCCCGCAGCTCCAGGAGCGTTCGGACGATCAGGTTGCGAGCAAGCGGGACCTTGTAGGCGTTGTCGCGCAGCGGGAGGGCCTCGGCCAGCTCGGTCTCCGCCGCGCGGGCGAAGTTCTCCTCCGTCGCCGGCTGGTCCTGGAGCACCTCCTCGGCGGCAAGCGCCCGCCACGGCCCGTGTGCCACGCCGCCCAGCGCGAGTCGCGCATCCAGCACCACGTCCTCTTCGATCTTCACGATCGCCGCCAGTGAGACGAGCGCGAAGGCGAACGAGGCGCGCTCGCGCACCTTGCGGTACGCCTGCCGGGTATCGGACAACGGATGGTCGAGTTCGACGGCGGTGATCAGCTCTCCATGCTCGAGCACGGTGTCGCGCTCGGGGTGCTCGCCGGGCAATCGGTAGAGCTCGCCGACAGGTAGGCTGCGCGAGCCGCCCGGGGCGCTGAGATCCACCTTCGCTTCCAGCGCCGCCAGCGCCACGGCCATGTCCGAAGGATGCGTGGCAACGCACGCCTCGGAATGTCCGAGGATCGCCAGATTGCGGTGCTCGCCCTCGCGTGCCGGACAGCCCGACCCCGGGCTGCGCTTGTTGCAGGGCTTCGAGGCGTCCTGAAAGTAGGAGCAGCGCGTCCGCTGAAGCAGGTTGCCGCCCACGGTTGCCAGGTTGCGAATCTGGCCCGAGGCTCCGGCGAGCACACCCTGGACCAGGACCGGATGGCGCTCGCGAACAAGCGGGTGCGCAGCGAGCTCGGTGTTGCGGACCATGGCCCCGATCCTCAGGCCGCCGCCGGCGAGCTCCTCGATTTCTGACAGGGGCAGGCGCGAGACATCGATCAGGCGCTCCGGGCGAACGACCCCCAGCTTCATCAGATCGACCAGGTTCGTCCCCCCTGCCAGAAACATCGTCTGCGGCGAGTCCATCGCGCCGCGGACCGCGTCCTCCACGTCGGCCGCGCGCTGGTAGGCGAATGCCCTCATCGGCCCTCGGAGGCCACGTCCTCGATCGCGGCCACGATGTTGACGTAAGCGGCGCAGCGGCAAAGGTTGCCGCTCATGCGCTCGCGAATCTCATCGGGACTGAGCACGGTCATCGCCGAGCTCAGGTCCTCGGTCGCGAAGCTGGGCACACCCCGACCCGCCTCGTCGAGCATGCCCACCGCCGAGCAGATCTGCCCGGGCGTGCAATAACCGCACTGGAACGCATCGCGCTCGATGAACGCCCGCTGCAACGGATGTAGCTCCCCGTCCTCGGCCAGGCCCTCGATCGTCGTCACCTCGGAGCCCTCGAGGCTGACCGCCAGTACCAGGCAGGCGTTGGCGCGGCGGCCGTCGATCAGCACCGTGCACGCTCCGCACTGCCCGTGGTCGCAGCCCTTCTTTGATCCGATCAGCCCCAGGTGCTCGCGCAGCAGGTCGAGCAAGGTCGTGCGCACGTCAAGCTCCACGCGGTGGGGCTCGCCGTTGATGGTGAGCTCCACGGTCTGTTCGGCAGGCACCGCCACGGCTGTCAAACTTAGCGGCAGCGAAATGCCAGCCACGATCGCCGCCGATCAGATCTCCTACGAGGACCTCTATCGCCGCTGGGAGCAGGGCAACTGGCGGGCCTCGGAGATCGACCTCTCCATAGACCGCGAGCATTGGCGCGAGGCGATGTCGGACATCGAGCGCAGGGGGTCGTTGTGGACCTACGCCATGTTCTTCCACGGCGAGGACTCGGTGGCCGAGAACCTCTCCCCGTACATCGATGCCGCCCCGCGCGAGGAGCAGAAGTACTTTCTGGCCACCCAGCAGGTCGATGAAGCCAGGCACGCCGTCCTCTTCGGACGCTTCATGCGCGAGGTGGTGGATGCCGGCGAGACCGTGGGCTCGGCGCTCGAGCGGACAGGTGGCGGTCTGACCTGGGGCTTTCGCAAGGTTTTCGGGCGCCTTGACCGCATGGCCGCCGAGCTTCGCCGGGATCGCTCCAAGCCGAAGCTGGCGCAGGCCATCACGCTCTACCACCTGATCATCGAGGCCATGCTGGCCCAGCCGGGTCAGCACTTCATCGAGGAGTCGCTGACGCGCAAGCAGATCCTTCCCGGGCTGCGCGAGGGGATCGGCCACGTTTCGCAGGACGAACAGCGCCACATCGCCTTCGGCGTCAAGCTACTCGCGGACCTGGCACGTCAGGACGCCGACTGCGAGCCGGCGATCGAGGAGCTGCTGCGCGAGATGCTGCCGTTCACCTCGGCCGTGTTCGTGCCGCCCGGCTGGGATGAGCGCTACGTGACTGCGTTCGGGTTCACGATCGAGGAGCTCTACGCCCATGCCGCCGATGCGCTCGAGGGCCGGCTCAGGGCCGCCGGGCTGCACCCGGAGCAGATGCGCATCGGCTTGCCGTTCGACATCGCGTCCGAGGAGCGGGCGCGCCGCGTGCTGACGCTCCTGCGGGCCGGCTATCTGGGTGAGCCGGAGGGGCCGGTGAGGGTGGACCCCGAGGCCACGGCGCTCCTGTTCGACGGGCTGCGGCGCTCGGTCAACAGCTCGGTGGCCCCCGGGGCGACGATCCAGTGGGAGTTCAGCGACGCCGAGTCCTGGCACCTCACGCTCGATGGCAGGGCCACAGCGGCTGGGAGCAATGGCGGCCCGGTCGTCGAGCCTGGCCGCGTGCATGACCCCGATCTCGTCTTCCGCTGCCGCTTCGAGGACTGGCTGGACCTCGTCGCCGGGCGTACCGACCCGTGGAAGGCGCTGCTCACGGGCCGCGTCCGCCCCCGCGGCAAGTTGCGGATGATGCTGCGGGCGCCGAAGCTGTTCGAGTAGCCGGAGCGGCTGCCCGAGCGCGCCTTGCTTGCGCTCGAGCAGCCACATCCCCTGCTACGGCCCCCTGCCTGCGCCCCTGCGCCCCCGGGCTTCCCTGCCTGCGCCCCCTGCTTCCCTGCCTGCGCCCCCGGGCTTCCCTGCCGGACCCCCACTCCTACGATCTCAGCCCTGCCGCCGGCCTTATCGTCAAATCCACCTTGCCATCGTGGGCGCGCGCCGCGGTGACGAGGAGCGCTGCAGCCAGCGCCACGCCGGCCCAGAATCCAAACGCCCAGTAGCTGGTCGTCGTGTCGACGTGGAACAGGAACTTCAGCGCCACGCACGCCGCCGCCACCGTGGCCAGCGCCAGGCGGGTCATCGCGTGACTCCCGCCCACGGCCGGCATTCGAGCGCTGGAGAGCCGCTCTACGCCCAGCTGCGCGATCAGAGCCAGCGCCGCCAGGACGCCGATAACGCCCAGCCACCCCGACGGCGCGTCGGTCGCCGTGTTGCTCGCGGTGGCGTGGACGCCGAGGCCCAGATCGAAGCTAGCTGAGATCCATGGCAGGAACAGGAGATCGATGGCCAGCAGCAAGGCCAGCCCGGCGACGATCCAGTCCTCGCGTGAGATCTTCTTGATGTCCATTGCCCGGTCCCCCTCGTTGGTCCGTGGAAGCGGAGCCTTCTTGTTTGCGCTCCGCATAATTGATTACTTCAATAGTTTCTCCTACTTGCTATACCCGCGGGGTGACTTTGGTCACACTCACGATTTCGCCACCGAACCAACGGGCGATTCGCCACCGAAGCCACGAGGATTGCGGTCTCAAAAACGGCTGGCGGTTTCGCTACCGAAGCCGCGCCTGCGCGTCGAGCGCAAAGCCATCCGGCGCCGTCGCCGCGCCTACGGACTGCACCTGCACGTGGGGGTCGCTGAACACCGTCAGCGTGACCAGATTCAGCAGCGGCACGTCCGGCTGGATGACGAGCTTGCCGTCCTGCGCGCGCAGGGTGGCCTGAGCAGTGACACCGAGCAGCGTGCCTTGCAGCACGAGCTGCCCGTCGCCGGATGCCACCGGCTGAAGACCCTGGACGGCACCGCCGAGCGCCGAGCGCAGGTCCTCCTCGGTCACGCCCGCCGAGCCCGCCAGCTGGTGGCCGCGCTTGCGCAGCGAGGCGTTGCGCAACGTGAGCAGCCCGGTGTCAAGCTCGCGGGCCGAGGCGTCAAGCGAGCCGACGCCCGCGGCCTGATCTAGCAGGCTCGACAGGTGGCCCGGGTTGGAGTGATAAGCCGCCATGCGGACCACGACGCGGTCGGCGTGATGCCAGAGCAGCTCGATCGCCGGAAAGGCACTCACCTGAACAGACAGCACCCGCCCGGACTTGGCGAGGCGATCGTGCAGGCGCTGCGCGGCGATCCCGGGCAGAATCAGCTGAGCCACGACCAGCAGGATGACCACCCCGGCGAGGACGGACAGGGCGATCAGCCGGCGCATGGCCGGCAAAGTTAGGGGGATAACCGTCGTCCGGCGACGGTTATCCCCCTAAGCAGGTCTACCGCTACGCGCTATGCCGCTCCGGCGGGCGCCGACTCCGTGGGCGGCGTGGATGCCGGCGGCGTCGTCGCCGGAGGCGTGTACTCAAACTCCTCCTCCGCGCCGAACAGGACGTCGAGCACTTTCGAGCGCAGGCCTTCGGAGGCGGCCAGCGCGGCGCCCGAGCCGATCCCCGCAACCACGACCAGGCGACCGAACCTGCGGCCGCGCTTGGCCTGCTTCTGCGGCGCGTCGGTGAGGGCGATGGTCACGTCGCGGATGGCCTCCAGCGCCTTGCGCAGCTCGTTCTGCATCTTCTTGTCCTCGAGCAGCGCCTTGGCCGAGGTCTTGCCGTCGATGACGCGCTCGTAGACGTTCTTGCTCGAGTCGAGCGCCTGGCGAACGTTGTCGCGCAGCGAGGAGTCCTCGATCAGCCGCTGGATGTAGGGGTTGGACTTGGCCACGTTGGCCACGTCCCCGGCGTTGAAAGGAACGGCCCCCTTGTTCTTCTTGCGTCCAAATGCCATAGCGCTCTCCTCGGGCTCGGGCTCAAAAGATCGACGGTCGCGCTCAAGATACCCGATGTAGCCTGCGCTGACGCGCGCGATTTGCGGCGGGACGCCGGCGCGCAAGCGCCGCCTCGAGCACCTCGCCGATCTCCGAGGCGAACACGAACTCCAGCCGGGCCCGGAGGTGGGGCGGGATCTCGTCGACGTCCTGTTCATTGCGCAGCGGCGCGATCACGCGCCGGATCCCGTTGCGCTGGGCGGCCAGTGCCTTCTCCTTGAGCCCGCCGATCGGCAGCACCTGGCCGGTCAAAGTGATCTCGCCGGTCATCGCCACGTCGCTGCGCACGGCGCGCCCGCTGAGCAGCGAGGCCAGCGCCACCGCGATCGCCACCCCCGCGCTGGGGCCATCCTTGGGGATGGCGCCCGACGGCACGTGGACATGGATGTCGTGCGTGGCAAACCAATCCTCGCCGAGCCCGTCAGCCACCTCGTCCACGTGAGCCCGCACGTAGGACAGCGCAGCCTGGGCCGACTCTCGCATCACCTCCCCCAGCTGCCCGGTCAGCGTCAGCCGACCCTTACCCGGCATCGCCGTGGCCTCGATGAACAGCACGTCGCCGCCCGCCGGCGTCCACGCCAGCCCGGTGGCCACGCCGGGACGCGCCGTCCGGCGCCGGGACTCGGTGAAGAAGCGGCGCTTGCCAAGCAGCTCGCGGGCCCGAGGCTCGGTGACCGTGACCTTGCGCCGGCCGCCACCGTCCCCTTCCGCCACGCGCCGAGCGACCTTGCGACACGCCGAGCCGATCTCGCGCTCCAGCTGGCGCACGCCGGCCTCGCGCGTGTAGTCAGAGATGATCGTCCGCAGCCCGGCGTCGGTGAACGCGATCTGCGAGCGGCGCAGGCCGTTGCGCTCGATCTGGCGCGGCACCAGGTAGCGCTTGGCGATCTCGAGCTTCTCCTCCGCGCTGTAGCCGGCGAGCTGGATGATCTCCATGCGGTCGAGCAGCGGCCCGGGCACCGTGTCCAGCGTGTTGGCCGTGGTGATGAACATGACGTCGGCCAGCGAGAACGGCAGGTCCAGATAGTGGTCGCGGAAGCTGTCGTTCTGCTCGGGGTCGAGCACCTCGAGCAGCGCGCTCGAGGGATCGCCGCGGAAGTCGGCCCCCATCTTGTCGATCTCGTCGATCATGAACAGCGGGTTCTTGGCCCCCGCGTCGCGCAGCGCGCGGATGATCGTCCCCGGCATGGCGCCGATGTACGTCCGCCGGTGGCCGCGGATCTCCGCCTCGTCGCGCACGCCGCCCACGCTGATCCGCTCGAACGCCCGGCCCAGCGCTCTGGCGATCGACCGCCCGAGCGAGGTCTTGCCCACGCCCGGAGGACCGACGAAGCAGAGGATCGAGCCCCGGGCGTCCGGCTTCAGCGTGCGCACCGCCAGGAACTCGAGGATCCGGTCCTTGACCTGCTCGATGTCGTAGTGGTCGGCGTCGAGCACCTGGCGGGCATGACGCAGATCGAGGTTGTCCTCCGTCGATTTGTCCCAGGGCAACGCCGCGATCCACTCCAGATAGCCGCGCACCACGCCGTGCTCGGCCATCGCCGGCTGCAGGCGCTCGAGCCGCGAGAGCTCGCGGTCGGCCTGCTTTCTGACCTCCTCGGGGAGCTCGATCTGCTCCAGGCGCTCGCGCAGCTCGTGCACCTCGGCCTGGGCTTCGTCGGCCTCCCCCAGCTCCTCCTGGATGGCCTTCAGCTGCTGGCGCAGATAGAACTCGCGCTGACCTTTCTCAAGCTCAGATTGAACCTGAGACTGGATGCGAGAGCCGATCGCCACCACCTCCAGCTCGCGCGCCAGGATCTCCGACAGGCGCCGCAGCCGCTTACCCACGTCGAGCTCCTCGAGCAGCGACTGCTTCTCCTCGGTTCCGAGCCGCAGCGCGCCCGCGATCAGGCTTGAGAGCGCGCTGGGGTCGTCCACGTTGGCCACCATCACCTGCAGCTCCTCCGGCAGGTACGGGACCTGCTCGATGATGTTCGAGAACGTCTGCTGGACGTTTCGCATCAGCGCCACGAGCTCCGGCGACTGGCGGACCACGTCCGGGCTGTCGGCGATCTCCGCCACCAGGTAGGGCTCGCTCTGGACATAGCGCACGAGCCGCACTCGCTGGCCTCCCTGGATCAGCACCCGCAGCGTGCCGTCGGGCACGCGGATCATGCGCGCCACCGCGCCCAGCACACCGATCGAGTAGAGGTCCTCCGGGCCCGGGCTCTCTAGCTCCGGGTCGCGGCCGGCGACCATCACCAGCGAGCGGTCGCCGCGCAGCGCGTCGTTGATCAGCTCGATCGAGCGCTCCTGCCCCACGTTCAGCGGTATCAGCATGTCCGGGAAGGTGACCGTGTCGCGCAGCGGCAGCACCGGGGCCCGCTCCGGAAGCTCCCGCGCGGCGCCGATGGCCACCTCCTGGGGGCCGGCCTCCGGAGCGCCGACCTCGATCACGGCTCGTCCGCGACAGACTTGATCGGCACCACGCGGGCCGGGGCCTCGGGCGAGGGCGAGGCCAGCGGCACCTCGATGCGCAGCATGCCATCCTCGTAGCGGGCCCTGGCCTGCTCGGCCACGACATCGCGACCGAGCTCCACCACCCGGCGGAACAACCCGCGCTCGATCTCCACCTGCTGATAGACGTCGCTCTGCACCTTGGCCGGCCCGCGGCGTCCGGCGAGGATCAGCTTGCGCCCCTGGATCTCAAGCTCGAGCTCCGACAGCTCGACGCCGGCCAGCTCGGCGGTGACGATCGCCCGCGGCGGGTCCGTGGCGTAGGCCACGTCGACGGCGGGCGAGAAGCCGCCGCGGCGGCGCGAGAGCCCGGTGCGCTCGAACACGTCTCCGAACAGCTCGTCGACCTCGCGCCGCATGCGCTCGAAGTTGGCGAACAGGTCACGCTCGGGCATCGGACACCAAGGCTATCTAGAGCTCGTAGACGGCTCCCTCGTGCGCCATCTCCACCGGCGCCCCGAACGCGGCGGCGGCTTCATTCCGGGTCCAGTCGGCATCAAGCTCGTCGGAGAAGTGGGTCAGCACCAAGCGCCGGGCGTGTGCCCGGGCGCCATGCTCGCCGGCTTCCTGCGGCGTCAGGTGCCCGCGGATTCCGGTCCGCTCGGGCCGCGGCAGCGTGGCCTCGATCAGCAGCATGTCGGTCGCTCGGGCGAAGTGGACCAGCTGCTCGTTGGGCGCGCAGTCGGAGCTGTAGGTCACCCGGGCGCCGGCGGTCACGATCTCCATCGCATAGGCGGGCATGAAGTGCGGCACCTCGCAGAAGCGAATCGTGAACGGTCCCAGCTCGAGCACGTCCGGTGCGTCGAACTCGTGCAGCTCGAAGGCCTTCTCCACCAGGTCCTCGTTGCCCCAGCAGCCGACGATCTGCCGCAGCGTGTCCTGGGCGCCCACCGGGGCCCACAGCTCCGGGCGGGCGGGCGCCAGCGTCCCCGGCCAGCCGGCCACCGGGACCGGCTGCTGGCGTGGCGCGTAGGTCAGCGCATAGCTGAACGGCACGAGATCCAGGAAGTGGTCAGCGTGCAGGTGCGAGAGCACCACCGCGCCCACGTCGACGTAGTCGCAAAAGCGCCTCAATTTCGAAAACACGCCATTGCCACAGTCCACCAGCAGCGCGAACGAATCATGTTCGATCAGATAACCGCTGCAGGCCCCACCGGCGTCCTGCCACGACGGCGACTTGCCCAGCACCGTGATCCTCAATCTCGGGTCTCCTCCGCGGGAGTTGCGCTCGCGCCAGCCGCGCGTTCGGCATCCAGCCTCACATGTTTGCGCGGCGCGCGAGTCATCCAGCTGCGATTTGACTTGGCCGGTCTCCGTCCGTCGCCCTTAACCACGTGACATCTGACACTCTAACCCGGTGGGCGCGGCGCACACGCAGATGCCGTTGCTCCTAGCCGCCATCAGCCACTTCGACACCTCGGTGCTGGTGCTGGGCGGTCTACTGGTGCTGGGCGCGCTCGTCTCGGGCATCGCCCGCCGGAGCTTTTTGTCGCTGACGGCCGTATTCGTGCTGGTGGGCTTCGCCCTTGGGCAGGGGGGACTGGGGGTGCTGCACTTCCACGCCCGCTCGGCGTTCACCGGCGACCTGGCCGTGGTGGCGCTGATCGTGATCCTGTTTCGCGACGGGCTCGAGGTCGACGCCGAGTTGCTCCAGACCCACTGGCACCTGCCGCTGCGAAAGCTGGTCCTGGCGATGCCGCTGACGCTGGGAATCGTCGCCGCCGGCGCCAAGCTTCTGACAAACCTGTCGTGGCTCGAGTGCCTGCTGCTGGGCGCGCTGCTCTCGCCCACCGACCCGGTCCTCTCCTCGAGCGTCGTGTCCAACCCCCGCGTCCCGCAGGTGGTGCGTCACTCGCTGAATTTGGAGTCGGGTCTCAACGATGGTCTGGCGCTGCCGGCGGTGCTGGCGTTCGCGGCAGCGGTGAGCGCCGGCGGCGGACACTTCGTCTGGTGGCGTTTCGTGCTCGAGGATCTGACCGTGGGATTCGCCACGGGCCTGGTGGTGGGGCTCGTGGCGGCTCGGCTGATGCCCCGCGGGGGGGGCCTGGATGCGGAGATCCCACCGCACCAGAAATCGCTCTACGCGCTGGGCAGCGCCTTTGCCGCATACGGCATCGCGGTGCTGCCGCCGCGGGGCAACGGTCTGATCGCGGTCTACGTGGCGGCCATCACGCTCGGGATCTCCCGGCCCGACCTGCGCACCCACTTCGCGCGTCAGTCCGAGGACCTGGTGGAGATCGTCAAGCTCGGCATCTTCGTCGTGTTCGGCTCGTTGCTCACGCTCCACGGGCTGACGGGTGACGGCTGGGCGGCGCTGGGGATCGTCGTGGTGACGCTGCTGGTGGCGCGCCCGGTGGCCGTGTTCGCCGCGCTCGCCGGCACCGCCACGGACACCCCGACCCGGGCGTTCATGTCGTGGTTCGGCCCCAAGGGGGTGGCCACCATGACCTTCGCCCTGCTGGTGCTGGGCGACCGCATCGCCGTGGGTACGCGGATCTTCAACCTCGCGGCGCTGACGGTGTTCTGCTCGATCATCGTCCACGGGCTGAGCGACACCGCGGGCGCGGAATGGCTCGCGCGGCGGGCGGAGGCGGCAGAGGAGGGCGCTACTGGCGCCGGGCGGCGCGCTGCTCGGAGCGATCGATCGCCCACCCGATCAGCACCAGGATGATCAGAACGGCGATGAATCCGCCGATCAGCGGCCAGTACATGAATCGAAAGATATTGGACCGGGGCCGCGCATGCGCGGCCCCGCCGGGCCGATCATGATCGGCCCGGGGCCGGCGAACATGTTTCGCCGGCCAATCATTTGATTAGGCGTGCAACGCGACCTGCTCGCTGGGGGTCGGGAACGCCCACGCCACCTGCATGCGCCGCTCCTGGCGAAAGACGAAGCGCAGCTGACTGGGCGGCCTCAGCCCGTCGGGGTGATTGGGGCGAAAGCTCGCGCACGGCGCATCGCCGGCGACCGCACACAAGAGGTTCTGGCGAAAGAAGCAATCTTCACAGCTGGCCTTTATCCGTCCGTTCGCCATCCCACTCGCCCCAATCCGCTCGGTGTTTGAACCGTGGCCGTCTAGACCACGGCGGCCATCAAAGCGAACTCGGCACACCCCGCGCAAGCTCGATTCTCGGAATGAGCACCTAAATTGTCACAACTGTTCATTGCCGCAAATTGCAGGTAGTTCGTGTCGATGGCGAAGGCCTGGCCGCATTTTCCGTAGCTTTGCCAGCGATGCCCATGACGCTCGCCGACTATGAGCAGGCCGCGGCTCGCGCGCTGGATCCCAGCGCCCAGGCCTACTACTTCGGCGGGGCGGCGGATGAGATCACGCTGCGTGACAACGTCGCCGCCTGGGGGCGGCTGGCGATCCGCCCCCGGATGCTGGCAGGCGTCGGCCGGCGCGACCTCTCGGTGACGGTGCTCGGCCGGACCAGGCCCCACCCGCTGACCGTGGCGCCGATGGCGCTCCACGGCCTGGCCGATCCCGACGGCGAGATCACAACCGCCCGCGCAGCAGGCGCCACCGAGTCGGTGATGTGCGTATCGACATTCGCCACCAAGGACTTGAAGGACGTTGCGGAAGCCGTGCCCGACTGCTCGCGGTGGTTTCAGCTCTACGTATTCAACGACCGCGCGGTGAGCCGTGAGCTGGTGGCCCGGGCAGCCGACAGCGGCTACGAGGCGCTCGTTGTAACTGTCGATCTGCCGGTGCGCGGCGTCCGCGAGCGTGAGCTGCGCAACCCCGTCCGCTCGGGCGCGGCGAACGCCCCGGCATCGATGACCGCGCAGGAGTTCGCCCGCCTACTCGACTCCACGCTGACGTGGGATGACATCGAGCGCTTCGCCTCCGACAGCCCGTTGCCGGTGCTGGTCAAGGGCGTCCTGCGAGCAGATGACGCTCGGCTCGCCGCCCAGCACGGCGCGGCGGGGGTGATCGTCTCCAACCACGGCGGCCGCCAGCTCGACACGGTGCTTTCGGGCGCCGACGCGCTGCCCGCCGTGGCTGACGCGGTCGGCGGTGAGATCGATGTCCTGGTGGACGGCGGCATCCGTCGCGGCACCGATGTTTTCAAGGCCCTGGCGCTCGGAGCTCGGGCGGTGATGGTCGGACGGCCCGTCCTGTGGGGCCTGGCCGCCGCGGGAGCCGACGGCGTGCGACAGGTGCTCGAGGTCCTGCTGGCAGAACTCGACCGTGCGCTGGCGCTGGCCGGGGCTCCGCGCGCCGCCGGGCTCGACTCGAGCTTCATTCAGCGGGGACCGTGGGCCTGAACGTCCTCATCACCGGCGTCACCGGCTACATGGGCGCCGCGCTCGCGCCGCGGCTTGAGCGCGACGGGCACTCGCTGCGGGGCCTCGCGCGCGACCCCTCGCGCGCCACCGTCGGCTTTCCGGTGCTGCGCGGCGACGCCGTCTCGGGCCGGGGCTTGGCGCAGGCGCTCGACGGCGTCGATGTGGCCTACTTCCTGATCCATTCCATGGAGGCCGCCTCGAACGGAGCCTTCGCCTTCGCCGAGCGCCGGGCGGCGGAGAACTTCTCCCGCGCGGCAGCCGACGCGGGCGTGAAACGGATCGTCTACCTGGGCGGGCCGGTGCCGACCTCCGGACGGGTTTCGCAACACCTCTCGAGCCGCCGGGCAGTCGAGGAGATCATGTTGGCCGCGGTCCCCTGTGCCGTGGCGTTCAGGGCCTCGATCGTGATCGGCGCCCAAAACCGCTCGTTCCGCTTCCTCGTTCGGCTCGTCGAGCGGCTGCCGGTGCTGGCCTTGCCCGCCTGGCGCACGCACCGCACCGCACCGATCGACGAGCGCGACATGATCGAGCTCCTGAGCCGGGCGGCGACGGCTGAGGACGTTTGCGGCCAGTCGCTCGACGCCGCGGGGCCCGAGGTCGTGACCTACGGGGAGCTGATCGATCGCATCCGCCACCACATGCTCATCGGTCGCCCAAGCATCGGCTTCAGCCGGCTGACGGTGACGCCGATCGCCAGCCGCATCTCGGCCATCATCGCCGGCGAGGACCACTCGCTGATCGGCCCCTTGATGGAGAGCCTCCAGGAGGATCTGCTGCCGCGCGACGACCGCGCCGCCCGCATGCTGGGGGTGCGCCTTCACTCCCTGGATGCAGCGATCGAGCGTGCACTCAGAGAGTGGGAGGCGATCGAGCCGCTCGCTGCTCGGTAGACGATCGCCCCCAGCGCGAGCCCAACCGGTTAGGGTGCCCGGCAGCCATGAGCCTGGTGCACGTCAAGACCACGATCCATGCGCCCGTGGAGCGAGTGTGGGAGACCGTCATGGATCCGCACCAGCTCGAACGCTGGGTGACCATTCACCGCGCGATCCGCAACGCGCCCGATGAGCCACTGAAAAAGGGTGCAACGATGGATCAGGTACTGCACATGCGCGGTGTCAACTTTTCAGTTCATTGGACACTCGTCGACGTCCACGAGCCGAACAACGCCGAGTGGGACGGCCGCGGACCCGCTCACTCCCGAGCAAAGATCCGGTACGAGTTGGCCGACAGCGGCGACGGCGCCACCGAGTTCGAGTACTTCAACGAGTTCACGCCGCCCGGCGGCAGGCTGGGCAGCGTCGCCAGCAGGGTCATCGTCGGCGCGGCCTCGGAGCGGGAGGCGGATAAGTCACTCTCGCGGCTGAAGGGACTGTTGGAGCGCGATTGACATCACCGTTGCCACGATAGTCAGCGTCGTGTGTATCGTTAACTGCCGAGTTGTTAACCATCTCCAGAAAAGGAGAAACAGTTGGCAGGCTTCGTTGACAGTACGGTCAAGGAGATCGACGATCGGTTACGAGAGCTGAGAGCCGAGGCCTCAAAGCTCGAGGCCGCACGCTCGGCGCTCGTCGGACGCGGCCCGGGCCGGCCACGCGGCTCCTCACGCTCCCGCCGCAGACCCGGGAGGCCAAGGGGTCGTCGCCGCGGCGCGACCCGCGCCACGCAGGCACTCGAGCTGGTGCGCTCCCGTCCCGGTATCACGATCCCGGAGATCGCCACCGAGATAAAGATCGAGCCCAACTACCTCTATCGCGTGATGCCCCGCCTGGAACAGGACGGTCAGATCAAGCGAGACGGTAAGGGCTGGACACCGGTCGCAGCCGGCTGACGGTTACACGCCTGGCTCATCACACCAGGTCGAGTTTCTCAACCGCCGCGCGCTCCTCGTTCAGCTCGGCCACGCTGGCGTCGATTCGCTCGCGTGAGAAGGAGTCGATCTCCAAACCCTCGACAACCCGGTACTCGCCGCCCGAGCAGGTGCAGGGGAAACCGCAGATGACTCCATCGGGAACGCCATAGGAACCGTCCGCCGGCAGGCCCATCGTCACCCAATCCCCCTCCGGCGTGCCGTTCACCCAGCTGTTGATGTGATCGATCGCCGCGTTGGCGGCCGACGCGGCACTGGATGCACCGCGCGCCTCGATGACCGCTGCTCCGCGTTTGGCGACCGTGGGGATGAATTCGTTCTCCACCCACTGCTGGTCGTTAACCACCTCGGCCGCGTTGCGACCACCGACCTTGGCGTGCACGATGTCCGGATACTGGGTGGTCGAGTGATTGCCCCACACAGTCATGTTGGTGACCTCTGACACCTAGACTGCCGGCCCTGGTCGCGAGCTGCGCGATCGCGCGGTTGTGGTCAAGGCGCATCATCGAAGTGAACCGTTCCCGTGGAATGTCAGGTGCGTTGCGCTGCGCGATCAGGCAGTTGGTGTTGGCCGGATTGCCCACCACCAGCACCTTGACGTCGGATGCGGCATGCTCGTTCAGCGCCTCGCCCTGAGGCTTGAAGATGCCGCCGTTGGCCTCGAGCAAATCGGAGCGTTCCATCCCCTTGGTGCGCGGCCTGGCGCCAACCAGCAGCGCAATGTTCACGCCATCGAAGGCCCTCTTGGGATCGTCGTGGATCTCGACGCCCCTCAGCAGCGGGAACGCGCAGTCGTCGAGCTCCATCGCCGTGCCCTCGGCGGCTTTGGTGGCGTCCGGGATCTCGAGCAGCGAGAGATGCACCGGGGTGTCAGGGCCCAGCAGCTGACCAGAGGCCGTGCGGAACAGGAGCTGGTAGCCGATCTGCCCGGCGGCGCCGGTGACAGCAACTCGGACCGGAGATCCATTGGTCACTTTCAGACTTCCTTTCGCGTTCTTTACTTGCTCGATCCCGAGCGCCCGATCCTATAGGTGGAGCTTCTAAGCGGGCAGCTCGAGGCGGTACACGTCCGCCAGCTTGCGCTTCAGGTAGGACACGAACGGCCGCACCGAGATCGGGGAACCGACTACCCGCTGAAGCAGCTCGTGAGACGTGAACTTTGCGCCGTGGCGATGGACATGCTCGCGCAGCCATCCGCGCAGCGGCTCGAGCTCGCCGGCTGCAATGTGCCCGTCGAGATCGGGCAAGTCCTTGTGCACCCGCTCCCAGAGCGCGCCGGCGATCAAGTTCCCCAGCGCGTAGGTAGGGAAGTAACCGACGCTCAGTCCCGACCAGTGCACATCCTGGAGCACGCCGTGGGCGTCGTCTGGTACGTCGATGCCGAAGTACTCGGCGAACTTTGCGTTCCACACCTCCGGCAGGTCCGCGACCCTCAAGCGCCCATCGATCAGATCCTGCTCGAGCTCGAAGCGCAGCACAATGTGCAAGGAGTAGGTGGCTTCGTCGGCCTCCACGCGGATGTACGAGGGCGCGACATGGTTGACCGCGCGGTACAGCGTGTCCGGGTCGATCGGCGCTCCAAACGCCTCGGCCACCCGCGGCGCAAGCACCTGGGAGAACTGACGTGAGCGGCCGACCAGGTTCTCCCACATGCGGCTCTGTGACTCGTGCAGCCCCAGTGACTCACCATGACCGAGCGGCGTGCGCCGCAGCGGTTCGGCGATGCCCGCCTCGTACAGACCATGACCACACTCGTGCATGGCGCCGAACAGGCTCGAGGGGAAGTACGTCTCATCCCAGCGTGTAGTGATCCGCGTGTCGCCGGCGCCGATGCCAGTGGCGAACGGGTGAACGGTGTCATCGAGACGCCAGCCGCGCTTGTCGAAGCCCATCAGCCCCAACGCGTCCGCCACCAGCTGCCGCTGGCGCTCGACCGGGAACTCGCCGTGCAGGCGCGAGACGTCGACGCGATCCGAGTTCTCGCGCAGCGTGGCGATCAGCGGCACCAGCTCGGAGCGAAGCTCTGAGAACAGCGCCGCCACCTCCTTGGTGCGCGCCCCGGGCTCATAGTTGTCAAGCAGCACGTCGTAGGCGCACTCGTAGCCCTCGAAGCAGTCCACGTAGCGACGGGCCAGCTCGAAGTTCCGCTCCAGGTAGGGAGCGAACGCGGCGAAGTCGGAGCGGCGCCTGGCGTCCACCCAGGCCGCGTGGCCGATCGTCGCCGCGCGCGACATCTCGGCCGCAAGCTCTGGCGGCACCCGCCGGTCCTTCTCCCAGTGGCGCCGGGTGACCTTGATCAGCCGGGCGTCATCCGAGTCAGGCGAGGCTCCATCCAGCTCCTCGGCGGCGGCCTCCAGCAGCATGCCGGTCTCATCGGCGATGAAGCGCTCGTGCGCGATCCGCTGCACTGTTGCCACCGACTCGGCGCGGCTCGCCGAACCGTCCGGCGGCATCATCGTCTGGTGGTCCCACTCCAGCAGGCTGCGCACGGTGCGAAGGTCCTCGAGTTCGGCCAGTCTGGCCCGTAGCTCGCGCATCGCGTCGCTGGGCACAGCCTGCGCTGTGGGCGTTGTCTCGCTGGGTGTCATCTGTCGCTCTTGTAGTGAATTGTTGGCGATGAGGACGTCAAGTTGTGATCAAGACGTCAGGGCCGAGACCCTGTGCCACCATTGCAGCATGTTCAGGCGCCCTGGCTCGATCAAGCTCTTTGACGTGCTCGGGATCCGCATCGGAGTGGATGCCAGCTGGTTCCTGATCCTGTTTTTGCTGATCTTCTGGCTGTCGTCGAACTTCCGCCCGGAGCTTCACTCCTCGGACGCGGTGGCGTACGCCACGGCGGTGGTCACCGTGCTGCTGTTCTTCGGCTCGCTGATCATGCACGAGCTGGGGCACGCGCTGGTCGCCCGGCGCCAGGGAATCGAGATCCGCCGCATCGACCTGTTCCTGTTCGGCGGGCTGACACAGATGAGCCGCGACACCCGTACCCCCAGCGAGGAGTTCAAGATCGCCGTGGCCGGTCCGCTGGCGACGCTGTGCTTCGTCGTCATCTGCCTGGTGCTGGACCTGATCATCGTCGGACCCCACCGGCTGCTGCACGCGGCGACGCTCGATCGCTCGATTCAGATCACGCCCGTGCTGCTGTCGCTCAGCTGGCTGCTGCTGATGAACGTGCTGATCCTGGCCTTCAACTTGGTGCCCGCCTTCCCGCTCGACGGGGGTCGGATCGCCCGGGCGCTCGTGTGGCGGCTGACCGGCGACAAGGCCGGCGGCACGCGCGCCGCCGCCGGGCTTGGTCGCGGCTTTGCGGTGATCGTGGCCGGCATCGGGCTGTGGCTGGTGGTCTCGACCCACAATGTGTTCAGCGGCCTGTGGCTGGTGGCCGTGGCCTTCCTGCTGGGGCAGGCCGCGCGGGGGGCGATCCTCCAGACGGCGATGACCGAGCGGATCGAGCGCGTGCGCGTAGCGGACATCATGGACAGTCAGCCCGTGGCGATTCCGGCCGAAACGCCGGTGGCCGAGGCGCTCGACAATTTCTTTTTGCGCTACGGCTGGTCCTGGTTTCCGGTCGTCGACTCCTCCGGGCGCTTCCTGGGAATCGCCCGCCAGCCGCGCTTGCAGACCGCCTTCGAGGGCGGGGAGGGCTGGCTGACGGTGGGCGGAGTGCTCGAGGCGGGCGGCGCCGGCAGCTGGCGCGTAGACGTCGACCGTCCCCTTACAGAAGTCCTCTCGTCCGAGTCGCTGGGGCGGCTCGGAGCGCTGATGGCGGTCGATGAGCTGGGCGTGCTGCGGGGCGTGCTGACGATCGAGCAGGTTCACCGGGCGCTGCGGACGGCGCTGGGCGCGGGCTGAGCGGCGGCCTTCCGGCAGTCGGGCCGCGGCAGCGCCCTCAATAGAATCGCCCCGGCCGATGCTCAACCATGGCGACTCGATCGACTACCGCCCCCACCGCCTGCTGGGACTCTGGCGCACGACGATCGGCAAGAAGTACGTGGCGGCGGTCACCGGGGCGATCGTCGCGGTCTGGATCGTCCTGCACATGCTGGGCAACCTCAAGGCGATCGAGGGTCCGGGCAACGGCCATGCCGCGCTCGATCGCTATGCCAAGTTCCTGCGCACGATCGGATCACCGGTGTTCCCTCACGACATGGTGCTGTGGATCGTCCGGGCCTTCGTGCTGATCGCCTTCGTGCTGCACATCTACGTGGTTTCGCAGCTGTGGGTCCGCAATCGCAAGGCGCGTCCCCGAAACCAGCGCTCCAAACCGGTGCGCTCCACGATCTTCGCCCGCACGATGTTCTGGACCGGGATTTTGCTGCTGGCATTTGTGATCTTCCATGTCCTGCAGTTCACGACCCTGACCATCCATCCCACGCGACTGGTCAAGGGCGCCGTCTACCAAAACGCCTACCTCGCGTTTCACAAGTGGTGGATCGTGGCCATCTACGTGGTCGCGGTGGCGCTGCTGGGCTTTCACCTCAACCATGGGCTGTGGAGCAGCTCCCAGACGGCAGGCGTCGACAACCCCGATCGCAACTGGTTCTGGCGGCGGTTCGCCACCGGCCTGGCGCTGGCCACCACCGTGGGTTTTGCCGTGATCCCGATCCTCTATGCCGCAAACGCCCTGCCCAAGCCGGTGACGCCGCCGGCCAAGGTGGCCACCGCGGCGCACACCGCACCTTCCACCGTGAGGGTCCAGCGATGAACCTCGACGCCCGCGTGCCCGACGGCCCCATCGAGGAGAAGTGGCGCATCTGGCGTGACAACCACGAGCTGGTCGGCCCCCGCCGCCGCTCGGATCATGTGATCGCCGTGGTCGGCACCGGCCTGGCGGGCTCCAGCGCCGCGGCCACGCTGGCGGGCATGGGCTACCGGGTGGAGTCCTTCTGCTTTCAGGATTCGGCCCGGCGCGCACACTCGATCGCGGCTCAGGGCGGCATCAACGCCACCAAGGACTACTCCAACGACGGCGACTCGGTCCAGCGCCTGTTCGCGGACACGATCAAGGGCGGGGACTTCCGCTCACGCGAGGCGAACGTCTGGCGGCTGGCCGAGCTGTCCACCGAGATCATCGACCAGGCCGTGGCCCAGGGGGTCCCGTTCAACCGCGAGTACGGAGGCCTGCTGGCTACACGCTCGTTCGGCGGCGTGCTCGTTGAGCGCACCTTCTACTGCCGCGGCCAGACCGGGCAGCAGCTGCTGCTGGGTGCCTACGGCGCCTTGATGAAGCAGGTTCACCAGCACCAGGTGACGATGCACCCTCGCCACGAGATGCTCGACATCGTGATCAGCGATGGGCGCGCGCGGGGCATCATCGCCCGCGACCTCATCACCGGCGAGACCAAGCCCTACCCCGCCGACGCCGTCGTGCTGGCCACCGGCGGCTACTCCAACGTCTACTTCCTCTCCACCAACGCCATGGGCTGCAATGTCACCGCGGCCTGGAGGGGTTACAAGCGCGGCGCGGGCTTCGCCAACCCCTGTTTCACCCAGCTCCACCCGACCTGCATCCCCCAGACCGCCGAGCACCAGTCGAAGCTCACGCTGATGTCGGAGTCGCTGCGTAATGACGGTCGCGTCTGGGTGCCACGGGACACCGACGAGTCGCGCCAGCCGAACGACATCCCCGACGACGAGCGCTACTACTTCCTCGAGGAGATGTACCCCCGCTACGGGAACCTCGTCCCGCGCGACGTCGCCTCCCGCGCCGCCAAGCACGTCTGCGACGAGGGCCACGGGGTTGGACCCACCGGGCGCGCCGTGTACATGGACTTCCACGACGCGATCGAGCAGCGCGGCGAGCGCGAGATCGCCAACCGCTACCAGAACCTGTTCGAGCTCTACGACAAGATCACCGGAGAGAGCCCGTGGCAGGTGCCGATGCAGATCTACCCCGCACCGCACTACGCGATGGGCGGCCTGTGGGTCGACTACAACCTGCAGACGACGGTGCCTGGGCTGTTCGCGATCGGGGAGTCGAACTTCTCCGACCACGGCGCCAACCGCCTCGGCGCCAGCGCGATGATGCAGTGCTTGGCCGACGGCTACTTCGTGCTGCCGCACACGATGACCGACTACCTGGCGCGGCTCGAGGATCCCCACGTCGACCCCCGGCACGAGGCGTTCGAGCAGACGGAGTCGGCCGTGGAGGAGCGCCTGGGGCGGCTCATGGCCATCGACGGCGACACCCCCGCCAGCCACTTCCACCGCGATCTGGGCAAGCTGATGATCGACATTTGCGGCGTCTCACGCGAGGGGCCGAAGCTGGAGCGGGCGATCGAGGAGATCCCGGCCATCCGCGAGGAGTTCTGGTCCAAGTTGAAGGTCGGCGGCGACGCGCGGTCGCTGAATCAGAGCCTCGAGTACGCGGGGCGCGTGGCGGACTTCCTGGAGCTGGCCGAGGTCATGTGCCGTGACGCTCTGGCGCGCGACGAGTCCTGCGGCTGTCATCTGCGCGAGGAGCATCAGACCGAGGAGGGCGAGCCGGTTCGCGACGATGAGCACTTCATGAACGTCGCGGTGTACGAGTACAAGGGGCCCGAGGAGACGCCCGAGCGCCACAACGAACAGCTTGAGTTCAACGAGCTGAAGCCCAAGCAGCGGAGCTACGCGTGAGCTACCAGGCGAGTGCGCGCCGGAGGCCGAGGCGATGAACTACAGGCTTCGCATCTGGCGCCAGGAGGACCACGACGCGCAGGGGCGCTTTGAGACCTACGAGGTCTCGGACATCGACTCCGACGAGTCTTTCTTGGAGATGATCGACGAGCTCAACGACCGGCTGATCGTCGAGGGCCAGCGGCCGATCGCCTTCGACCACGACTGCCGGGAGGGGATCTGCGGCGCGTGCTCGATGACGATCAACGGAAGGCCGCACGGCCCGGGGACGGCGCAGACAACCTGCCAGGTCTACATGCGCCAGTTCCGGGACGGCGAGACGATCACCGTCGAGCCTTTCCGGGCGCGCGCCTTCCCCGTGATCTGCGACCTGATCGTCGACCGCTCGGCGCTCGACCGCATCCAGCAGGCCGGCGGCTACACGGGCGTCGACGCCGGCCCCAAGCCGGAGCCGAACTCCAACCCCGTCAGTCCCGAACAGGCCGAGGAGGCGATCGACTCGGCGATCTGCATCGGCTGCGGCGCCTGCATCGCCGCCTGCCCCAACGGCGCGGCGATGCTGTTCACGGGCGCCAAGGTCACGCATCTCGGCGACCTGCCCCAGGGCCAGCCGGGCCGCTACACGCGCGTCCAGGACATGGTGGAGCAGATGGACGCCGAGGGCTTCGGCGGTTGCACGAACTACGGCGAGTGCGAAGCGGCGTGCCCGGTGGAGATCTCCATCCGGGTCATCGGTCGCCTGAATCGCGACTACTGGAACGGAGTCATGTACCACCCGCGCAACCCCCGCGGAGGGATGAAGCCGCAGTAGGCGTCTGCCGGGCGTCGAGGCGCGAGACAGCTTCCCGTCCATCCGGCTGAGCCCGGCCCGCTTCCCGTCCATCGGGCTGAGCCCGGCCCGCTTCCCGTGAGCTCGGACGGTTGCACCGGCTTCTTCGCGGTGGGATCCTGCGAGCCAATATGTTCATCTCGTTGAGGAGGAGGAGGTCATGGCACGGAAAGTGCTGGTCAATCTGGCGACGGGGCTCGAGGATCCCGAGCGGGTGACGGTTGCCTTCCTGGTGGGTGGCGCGGCCGTCCAGCGAGGCGAAACCGTGGGCATGTTTCTAACCAAGGAGGCTGTCAGGCTCGCGCTACCCGGTCATGCCGAGGCGGTCGCTTGCGAGGGCTGCCCGCCGCTGTCACGGTTGTTTACCCAGTACGCAGAGGGCGGCGGAGAGCTATTGGTCTGCCCGATCTGCTTCAACGCCCGCAAGCTCGACGAAAGTTCGCTGCCGGCCAACGCGCGTGTAATGGGCGCGACACCGCTGTTCGAGTGGATTGGAGAGGACGACGTGGCTGTCTTCAGCTACTAAGCGCCGGGCCGTGCCGCCGCGCCTGGGTCGGGCGTCGTCCGGGGCGACGTGGCCCGGCGTGGCCCGGGGCGACGTGGGTCGGGCGTCGTCCGGGGCGACGTGGCCCGGCGTGGCGGCACGTTGCCCAAGGCCCGCCGCGTCTCGTGCGAATAACGCAGCAAACCCCACGTCCTCGGCTGGCCTTGTCCACATAAGCGTCCCTACGACGCTTATGTGGACAGACCCAAGGCGGCGCGCCGGATTTGCTGCGAAATCCGTGCCCCGACACGGGGAACGTGCTACGGCGCGCGCCGCTCTCGTCCGCCCGACACGGGGAGCGTGGTACGGCGCCCGGCTCTCGTCCGCCGCACCAGAGGCGCACCGTCCGCCGCACCAGGCCCGCTTTCGTCCGCCGCACCAGAGGCGCACCGTCCGCCGGCTGTCCAGCGAGGCGAGAGCGTGGCCAGCACGCCCTAACGCGCAAACCCGAACCCGGGTCCGAGGCCCCCCAGGCGCCGCCGCCCCCAAACGGCCAGAAATCCGGCGATCAATACAATCGCCCGCCGTGCCTTCCCACGACGTCCTGATCATCGGCGCCGGCCTCGCGGGCCAGCGCGCGGCGCTGGCCGCCGCTGAGACCGGGGCCACGGTGGGCATCATTTCGAAGGTCCACCCCGTGCGTTCGCACTCGGTGGCCGCCGCCGGCGGGATCAACGCCGCGCTCAACCCGGAGGACACCTGGGAGTCGCACGCCTTCGACACGATCAAGGGGTCGGACTTCCTCGGCGACCAGGACGCGATCGAGATCATGTGCAAGGGGGCGCCCGACGAGATCCTGTGGCTGGAGCACGCCGGCGTCACGTTCCATCGCGACGACGCGGGGCATCTCGGCACCCGCGCTTTCGGCGGGGCCTCGGCGGCCCGCACCTACTACGTGGCCGATATCACCGGCCAGGCCATCCTGCACGTGCTCTACGAGCAGCTGATGAAGCATCACGAGATCCTCGACCGCTACGAGGAATGGTTCACGACGGACCTGCTGCAGGACGACGACGGCCACTGCGTGGGCGCGATCTGCCGCAATCTGCGTGATGGCCACCTCGAGGTCTTTAACGCCAAGGCCGTGATCCTGGCCGCGGGCGGTGCGGGGCAGGTCTACAACCCCACCACCAACGGCCTGATCGTGACCGGCGACGGGATCGCCCAGGCCTACCGCATCGGCGCGCGGCTGCAGGACATGGAGATGGTCCAGTACCACCCCACGACGCTGGCGGGCAACGGCCTGCTGATCACCGAGGGAGCCCGAGGCGAGGGCGCCTGGCTGTTGAACGCCGAGGGCGAACGCTTCATGGAGCGCTACGCGCCCAACAAGCTGGAGCTAGCCTCGCGCGACGTCGTCTCGCGAGCGGAACAGACCGAGATCGACGAGGGCCGAGGCTTTCCCGATGGGACGGTGGCGCTCGACATCACCAAGGTCCCGCGGCGGCGCACGCTCGAGGCATTGCGAGAGATCGTCAACATCGGACGCGACTACGCGGGCGTCGACATCACCCACGAGCCGATCCACATCAAGCCCGGAAACCACTACATCATGGGCGGGGTCAAGACCGACATCCACGGCCAGACCACGATCCCCGGTCTGTACGCCGCCGGCGAGGTGGCCTGCGTCTCCGTCCACGGCGGCAACCGGTTGGGGGCCAACTCGCTGCTCGACACGCTGATTTTCGGACGCCGGGCCGGCGAGCACGCCGCGCTGAACCGCGCGCGCCACATGACGATGCCCGCCAGTCCCGCCGGGCGCGTGGCCGACACCGAGCGCTACATCTCCTCGATCATCGGCCGCGAACCGGGCGGCCCGCGGATCGCGGCAATCAAGCAGGAACTCGGCGAGACGATGAACCGCTACGTGGCCGTCTTCCGTGACGCCGAGGGTCTCCAGACCGCCTATGAGATCGTCCGGCGGCTGAAGGAACAGGCTGCCAAGGCCGCGATCGATGACCGTGGCACGATCTTCAACCAGGATGTGATCGCCGCCATCGAACTGGGCTACATGCTGGACGTGGCGGAGACGATTGTGGTGGCCGCGCAGGAGCGCAAGGAGTCACGCGGCGCTCAGTACCGCACCGACTTCCCCGAGCGCAACGACGGCGACTGGCTCAAGCACATCGACTTGTCCGTAAACGGCGCCGAGGCGCCCACTGTTACTTACTCGCCGGTGACGATTACCCGCTGGCAGCCGCAGGAAAGGACGTACTAGACACTGATGCCCGCCTACACACTCCGCATCCGCCGCTACGACCCCCAGTCCGGGGAGGCTGCCTACTGGGATGACCACACGGTCGAGATGCGGGCTCACAACTCCGTCCTCGATGCCATCCTCAAGGTCAAGGGCGATGTCGACGGGTCGCTGGGGATCCGCTGCTCATGCCAGCAGGGCATCTGTGGCTCCTGCGGCGTACGGATGAACGGTAAGCCCGGATTGGCGTGCAACACGCACCTGGACGAGGCCGCGCGGCGGGGTCACGGCGTGGGCTGGAACCCGACCGAAGAAGAGAACGGCGCGGGCGGCGCTGACGCCGATGCCAGCGGTAGCGACGGCGATCGGCCCGCCCTGGTGACCGTCGAGCCGATGGGCAACATGCCTGTGATTCGCGACCTGATCGTCGACATGGACGCAGTGCACTGGAACAAGATTCAGCGCGTCACGCCGTGGCTCATCAACAAGGAGCCCATCCCCGAGCGGGAGTACATCGTCCCGCACGAGAACATGATCGACGTCACCCAGCCGATGGCCTGCATCCAATGCGGCGCGTGCGTGTCGGACTGCCTGTCGATGGAGATCGACCCATTGTTCGTGGGCCCGGCGGCGCTGGCCAAGGCCTATCGGTTCGTCGGCGACCCGCGTGACGCCGAGCAATTCGAGCGGCTCAAGGACCTGGCCGAAGACCCCCACGGGATCTACGACTGCACGCACTGCTTCAACTGCATCGACGCCTGCCCCAAAGGCGTCGATCCGATGAGCCAGATCATGCGCCTGCGCCGCATCGCCGGCTCGGACCACGAGATCGACGACCGTAACAACGGCTACCGCCACGAGCATGCGTTCGTCAAGAACATCCGCAAGAACGGGCTGCTGAACGAGGCCGATCTGCTGCCCGACTCATACGGTGGGAAGTTCCACCCCCGCGCGGTCCCCGAGCTGATCCAGATCCTGCCCACAGCCGCAAAGGCCCTCGCGCGGCGCAAGCTGACGCCGAAGACGGCGCTGCTGCACACCCACAAGGCGCCGAAGGCGGTCCGGGCGCTGTTCGACAAGATCGACGGGCGCGAGCAGCGCAACGAGCTCAACATCTACGTCACCGGCTACGAGGACGACCCCAAGCACGCGCCGCACTCCGACGAGCCGACGCCGCTGAAGCCGCCCGAAGCCCCGGAGGCCGCCACGGGCCCCGAGGCGCCGCTGGCGGACGCCCGCCCGCCGGAGGAGCAGAGCGCCAAGGAGGATCGCTCCGTCGAGACCGTCGGCCTTGGCGAGCGCCAGCCGCCGCCCGAGTCCTCGGCGCCCAGACCTGAAGGCGAGGCGGCGCCCGACCAGCCGCCCAGAACAGAGGAGGACGCTTAGCGATGAAGGTCGCCTACTGGCCCGGTTGCGTGAGCCGCGGGTTCACCCCCGAGCTGCACGGATCGATGGCCAAGGTCGCGCCGCTGCTGGACATCGAGCTGATCGAGCTCGACCGCGCCGCCTGCTGCGGCGCGGGCGTGATCGCCGAGCACAACCAGGAGCTGGCCGACACGCTGAACGCCAGGACGTTCGCGCTGGCCCAGCGGACCGACGGCGAGATGATGATGAACATCTGCTCCACCTGCCAGGGGGCGCAGTCGGAGTGCCAGGAACGACTCGACGCCAACTCCGAATACCGCGAGCAGATCAACTCCAACCTCGACGACGAGGACCTGCACTACCGGAAGGGGCTGACCAATAAGAACTTCCTGTGGCTGCTGGTGGAGGAGATCGGGCTGGATAACCTCAAGCAGCGCGTCAAAAGGCCGCTCACCGACCTGCGCGTCGGGCCCTTCTACGGCTGCTACATCGTCCGTCCGGTCGATCGGCTGGGCATCGACGAGCAGCATCCTCGCGACCTCTATCTGCACATGCTGATCGAGGCGCTCGGCGGCACGGTCGTGGACTACGCCGGGGTCTACAAGTGCTGCGGCTTTCCGATCATCACCATGAACAAGGAAGCATCGCTGGCTCAGGCTGGGCGTCACCTGGGCGACGCGATCGATGCGGACGCCGACTGCCTCGTCGTCCCCTGTCCGCTGTGCCATCTGAATCTCGACATGCAGCAGCCGTCGGCCCAGAAGGTCGTGAGCCGCGAGCTCGGCCTGCCTGTGCTCCACCTGCCGCAGCTGGTCGGACTGGCACTGGGCCTGGAGCCCAGGGACCTGGGAATGAACAAGCACATCATCAGGCCGACGTCGGTGATCGATTGGTCTACGTCGGTGGTCGCCGCGGCGGCATGATCGCCCGCCTGAGGCTGCTTCTGGGCCTCAGCAGGCGGCCTCCATCGCGGTCACAGCCAGGCGAGCCGGGCCCGTTGTTGCGCCGGGAGACGACCGCGCCTGCGGCGCGTCTGGACGCCGCCAAGGCGAGGCTAAAGGAGGCGATTCCACCGCCGGAGGAGTGAGGGCGGAAGCCTCCCGGCCGACCCGCTCGCTAGATTGGCCTGTCGAAATCGTCGGTCGGCAGGCCATACGCGACTACAGACAGGGGGTCCCGCCACCATGCTCAGCATTTCATCGTCTGCCTCAGGGCCGGGCCGCGCCAACGGGGCGCAGCCAGATGCACGGCGTGCAAGCCGGCTCTCGCGGGCGGCGGTCGCGGCGTCAGTCATCGCGCTGATCGTCGCCGGGTGCGGTGGCTCCTCGAAGTCCTCGAGCTCCTCGTCCTCGTCGTCTTCCACCCCAGCGAGCTCGAGCTCGGCGTCCTCCAGCTCCACCTCCACCCCCACCTCGTCCTCGCAGCCGATGTCGAAGGCCAGCTATGAGGCCACGCTCGGGCCGCTGTTCAACAACAAGATCGACCCGGCGCTGAAGTCCGCGCTCAGCTCGCAGAACGTGACGAACCCGAAGAGCCTGACCACCGCGGTGAGCCTAGTGAGGGAGGCCCGTGACGCGATGGCGGGGGTCAATCCCCCGACGGCGATCGCTGACCTGAACAAGAAGGCTGTTACCTCCCTGACTTCGCTGGCAGACGACCTGGCAAAGCTCCGTGACGCAGCCCAGGCCAAGAACACATCTGCCTATACCAGCGCCGCCAACTCGGTGCGCAGCGACGGCCTGCAGCTGGAGACCATCGGCAGCCAGTTCACCTCGCGCGGGTACTAGGCCGCGCGCAGAGAGGGCCGCGCGAAGCAGGGAGGGCCGCGCGAAGCAGAGAGGGCCGCGCACAGAGAGGGCCGCGCGCAGAGAGGGCCGCGCACAGAGAGGCCCGCGCGCAGAGAGGCCTGAAGCGACCCGCCCGGGGTCTGCCTGGCAGCGCCCCGCCCGACGCTACCGCGGCCCGCCGTCTTCCTCGATCCCGCCGGGCCCCAGCTCGAAGGCGCCGTGCAGGGCACGCACGGCCTGGGGCACGAACTCGGAGCGGATCACGCACGAGATCTTGATCGGCGAGGTGGAGATCATCTCGATGTTGATCCCGGCCGCGGCCAGCGTCTCGAATACTTTGGCCGCGACGCCGGGGTGCGAACGCATCCCCGCCCCGACGATCGAGACCTTGCCGATCTGGTGATCGGTGTCGACGCGGGCGATCCCCAGCTCCCCGGCCACCGTCTGAAGCGATCGCTGGGCCTCGGGTAGATCCTCCTGGGGGATCGTGAAGGAGACCTCGGCCTCGCGCCCGTCGCCCAGCGGCTCGTTCTGGATGATCGTGTCGACCACGCAGCCCGAGTCGGCGAGCGCGCTGAAGATCCGTGCGGCGGCGCCGGGGCGGTCGGGCACGCCGAGCAGCGTGATCCGGGCCTCCTCGGTGGAGTGCGTGACGGCTGTGACAAGCGGGCGTTCCATGGTCTCTTCCTCTCCCAGCACAAAGGTACCCGGGCTGTCGTCGAAGCTCGAGCGGCAGTGGATGCGCACGCCGTGATTGCGCGCATACTCAACGGAGCGCAGCTGCAGCACCTTGGCTCCCGAGGCCGCCATCTCCAGCATTTCCTCAAAGCTCACGACCGGCAGCTTGCGGGCATCGGCCACAATCCTCGGATCGGCGCTGAACACGCCGGCCACGTCGGTGTAGATCTCGCAGACCTCGGCGCCGATCGCCGCCGCTAAGGCCACGGCGGTGGTGTCGGAGCCGCCGCGACCCAGCGTGGTCACGTCGCGGCTGGTGGAGACGCCCTGGAAGCCCGCCACCAGCACGATGCGATCCTCCCCCAGCGCCTCCCGGATGCGGTCGGCGCGCACGTCGAGGATCTTGGCCTTGGTGTGCGAGGTGTCGGTGACGATCCCCGCCTGCGAGCCGGTCAGCGAGATCGCCCGGTGGCCGAGGTCGTTGATGGCCATGGCGCACAGCGCGCACGAGATGCGCTCGCCGGTTGAGAGCAGCATGTCCATCTCCCGGCGGTCCGGGATCGGCGAGACCTCTTCGGCCATGGCGATCAGCTCGTCGGTCGTCTTACCCCGAGCCGACAGCACCGCGACGACGCGCCTGCCTGCCTCCCGCTGGGCGACGATCCGCCGGGCGGCGCGCTTGATCCGCTCGGCGTCGGCCACCGAAGTGCCGCCGAACTTCATCACCACCGTCTCGACCCTGACGTCCGCGGCGGGTGGGGCGACGCTCGGCTCGGAGGTGGGGCTGCTCGCGCTCACGGCCCCAAGGGTACGGCCGCGCCCCGCTAGACCGCCCGGCGCCCGGCGCGCGCGGTACGGCCGCGTCCCGCTAGACCGCCCGGCGCCCGGCGAGGGCACGCCCGAGCGTCAGCTCGTCGGCGTACTCCAGATCGGCGCCCACGGGCAAGCCGCTGGCCAGCCGCGTGACCTTGACCGACGGTGCCCGCTCGCGCAGCTCGTCGGCGATGTGCAGCGCGGTGGCCTCGCCGGTCGTCGTGGGGTTGGTGGCGATCACCACCTCGCGTACGGCGCTGTCCCCCACCCGGTCGTAGAGCTCTCCCAGCTTTAGGTCTTCCGGGTCCACGCCGTCGATCGGCGACAGCGCCCCGCCCAGCACGTGGTAGCGGCCGCCGAACTCGTGCGTGCGCTCGATCGAGATCACGTCCGATGGCTCCTCGACCACGCAGATCAGCTCCGGGTCCCGGCGCGCGTCGGAGCACATGCGGCATAGCGGCCCTTCGGAGAGGTTGAAGCACACCTCGCACAGGCCGATCCGCGCCTTGACCTCGCGGATCGCCTCGGCGAGGGCCACGGCGTCCTCGTCGCTCGCGCGCAGCAGGTGAAACGCGAGGCGTTGCGCCGTGCGCCCGCCGACGCCCGGAAGCTTGGAGAGCTCGGTGATCAGTCGCTGTACCGGTGGCGCGTACAAATCGCTCGCCCTCGCCTCGGTCGGGTACGGGCTAGAGCCCCGGAAGCCCCAGGCCGCCGAGCCCGCCGGCCAGGCCTCCCAGCTTCGAGGCCGCGAGCTCCTGGGCAGAGCGCAGCCCCTCATTGACTGCGGCCAGCACCATGTCCTGGAGCAGCTCGATGTCGTCCGGGTCGACCGCGTCGGGCTTGATCTTGATCGACTTCACCTCCATGTCGCCGGTCACCTCGACGGTGACCATCCCGCCCCCGGCCGAGGCCTCCACCACCTCGTCCTTCAGCGACTCCTGCGCGGCGAGCATGTCCTGCTGCATCTTCTGGGCCTGCTTCAGCAACTGCTGCATGTTTGGCTGTTGTGGCATCAGCTCGAAACCTCACGTTGTTCGTGGTCGACTTCGTCCTCGTCGAGCAGCTCCTCGGCGTCGAACTCCTCGATGAAGCGTCGCACGAGCTCTTCGCCCGACATCGCCGCTGGCTCGCCGCGGCTCTCACCGTCGGCGGTGCCCAGCTCGTAGCGCAGCACGAGCGTGCGGCCGCAGACCGCCTTCAGGGCCTCGGCGGCGGCACGCCGGTGCTCGTCCTGCTCGGCCTTGCGCTTGAGGAAATCGGCGCCGGCGGGAAACGCCAGCGTCAGCTCGCTTGCTGAGATGGCGATCGGCCTGGCGTCGGCCAGCAGCGCGGCCAGCATCGCGTTGCGAGTCTTGACCTGCTCCACGACCGCGGGCCAGAAGCCGAGCGCGGCGTCGAGGTCGGTCGCGAGCGCCGGCTCGTCCGGAACGGGCTTTGGCTCCTCGGGGGTGGGCGCTTGCACCTGCGCGGGCGCCTGCGTCCCCCCCGCCTCCAGGCGCTCGAGCCGCGCCAGCAGCGCGCTGGTGGAGGGATCGAGCTCGGGCGCCGCGGCCTTGATCAGCACCAGCTCGAGCTGGATTCGAGCCTGGGCCCCGTTGGCCGAGGCGTCGAGCGCGGCGGCGATCAGGTCGAGCAGCCGGACCGCGTCCGCGCGGGAGACGGCGCCTGCCTGCTCGGCCAGGCGGCGGTCACGCTCGGGCGTGACGCGCAGCTCGAGCGGCACCTCGTCGAGGATCTGGACCGACAGCAGCTCGCGCCCGTAGCGCTCCAGGTCGCGCAGCAGCTGACCTGGCTCGCGTCCCGATTCGGCCAGCCGCGCGGCGACGCGCAGCGCCTCGGCCGGCTGCCGGGCGACGATCGCCCTCACGGCCTCGAACAGCAGCTCGTCGTCGGCAACGCCGAGCACGGCCAGCACGTCGTCGGGCTCGATCTGCTCCTGGCCCTTATAGGTCAGGAGCTGCTCGAGCGTGCCGAGCGCATCGCGGAAGCTGCCCGTGGCGTGGCGGGCGATCAGCGCTACGGCGTGCTCGTCGATGTCGATCTCCTCGGCGCGCGCCACGCGGCGCACGACGGTCGAGACCTGGTCGGCGGTGGGGCGCCCGAAGTCGAAGCGATGGCAGCGATCGACGACCGTGGGCAGCACCTTCTGGGCGTCGGTCGTGGCCAGCACGAAGATCGTCCGCGGCGGCGGCTCCTCGAGCGTCTTCAGAAACGCGTTCCAGGCCTGCGGCGAGAGCATGTGCGCCTCGTCGAGGATGTAGACCTTGTGGCGGCCCGAGACCGGGGCGTAGGCCACGCGCTCGCGCAGGTCACGGATGTCGTCGACGGAGTTGTTGGAGGCCGCGTCCATCTCGATCACGTCGAGCGAGGTGGCACCCGCGATCGCCACGCACGACTCGCACTGACCGCAGGGCTCGCTGGTCGGGCCCCGCTCGCAGTTCAGACAGGCGGCCAGGATCTTGGCCATGCTGGTCTTGCCCGTACCGCGCGAGCCGACGAACAGGTAGGCGTGATGCACCTTGTCCTGCTCCACCGCGTGGCGCAGCGTGCGGACCACGTGCTCCTGGCCCACGACGTCCGAGAACGAGCGCGGGCGATGGCGGCGGTAGAGGGACGGGCCGGCGGACACGGGAGAAGTCGAGTCTAGATGGGGAGGCCGCCGCACATGTGCGGCGGGCCCCGGGCCGATCATGATCGGCCCGGCGGCCCGGCTCATGAGCCGGGCCGAGGGCTCGGCACATGTGCCGAGCCCACCAGAGAAAGCGGACCGTGCACCCGCCGTCGAAGCCGGTACCCAAGGCGCTTCCGCGCTCGCAACTCCGGTTCGGTAACCCCGCCGGCGCCTGGAGGTGGCCGCTTAAGGCTGCTTCCTTCCGGATCTGACCTGGTTCACGGGTCTCCATCGCTGCGGGACCGGACCATCAACGCCACGAGCGAGGCGTCGACCTCGGGGCCTCTAGCCCCTCGGGAGGGGATTCAGCCCCGCTAGAGCGGTTTGCGGGTACAGGGCACCGCTAGCACCCCGCCTAGCACGGTCCACAAGGAATCCTAGTACGTGCACAGAGCCGCCCGGGGTGCGATGATCGCCGCCGTGGAGGCCGTCACAGTAGTGCCGCATCAGGCCGGCTCGGTCGCGCTCGAGGACGTACCCGAGCCCCCGCCCTCGTCGGGCTCGGTGCTGGTCGAGACGCTGGCCGTCGGGATTTGCGGCACCGACGCGGAGATCATCGAGGGGCGCTATGGCTGGGCTCCGCCCGACCGCGAGCGGCTGATCCTGGGCCACGAGTCGATCGGCCGCGTCATGGACCCCGGGGCCAGCGGCCTGGCACGAGGCGAGCACGTGGTTGGGATCGTCCGCCAGCCCGATCCCGTCCCCTGCCCCAGCTGCGCCGCGGGCGAATGGGACATGTGCAGCAATGGCAGGTACACCGAGCACGGCATCAAGCAGCTCGACGGCTTCATGGCCGAGCGCTGGCGCATCGAGCCGGATTACGCGGTGCCGGTCGACGAGCAGCTGGGCGTACTCGGGGTCCTGCTCGAGCCGACCACCGTGGTGGCCAAGGCCTGGGAGCAGACTCTGGCCATCGGCCGGCGGGCGTTCTGGCAGCCGCGCGAGGTGATGGTCCTCGGCGCCGGGCCGATCGGCATGCTGGGCGCCCTGCTCGGCGTGCAGCGCGGCTTTGAGGTACACGTGTTCGACCGCGTGTCGGCGGGCAGAAAGCCAGAGCTGGTGCGAGCCCTGGGCGCTCACTACCACGCCGAGAGCATCGCGGACTCCGGGATCAAGCCGGGCATCGTGCTCGAGTGCGCGGGCGTGCCCCAGTTGATCGTCCAGGCGATGCTCGCCGCGCAGCCGGGGGCGGTGGTGTGCCTAACCGGAGTCGGGCCTGCGATCTCGATTCCGGAGGGCTGGGAGCTTTCGCTGGCCACCCATGTCGTGTTGAACAACCTGGTGGTGTTCGGCTCGGTCAACGCCAATCGGCGCCACTACCGGCAGGCAGCCGACGCGCTGGCCGCGGCCGACCGTGGATGGCTCGATGCGCTCATCACCCGCCGCGTGCCCCCGGACGGCGTCGCGGGCGCGCTGGCCCGCGGTCCGGACGACGTCAAGACGATCGTGGAGTTCGCGTCCTAGTGGCCCCCGAGCCGGGCCCCCAGAGCGCCGCCGCTCCGTCGCCGTTTCCCCCAATCGCGGACTACGCCGAGGAGTTCGACCCGGCGACGGGCCGTCATCTGGGTAACTTCCCCCAGGCCTTCTCGCACCTGGCGCTGCTGGACGCGGCGGCTCGGATCATCCTCCAGGAGCGCCTGCAAGAGATCTGAGCGCGGACGAGGCGACGGCCGGCAGCGGTATTGTCCGGCGCCTCATGTCCGTAGGAGTCATAGGCCTTGGCTACGTTGGGCTGCCCCTGGCTGTGGCCTTCGCCGAGGCAGGCGAGCAGGTGGTGGCGGTCGACGTTGACGAGGGCAAGGTGGCCGCGGTCCGCAAGGGCCGCTCCTACGTGGAGGACATATCGTCCGAGCGCCTTCAGGCCGTCCTGCCGCTGATCGAAGCCTCGACGCACTACGCGCCGCTGGCCCGCACGGACGCCGTCCTGATCTGCGTCCCCACGCCCCTGACCGCAAACCGCGAGCCCGACCTCGGGCCGCTGGTAGCCGCGGGCCAGGCGCTGGGCGGGGTCGTGCAGCGCGGCCAGCTGGTGGTGCTCGAGTCCACGACATACCCCGGCACCACGCGCGAGCAGCTGGTGCCGCTGCTGGAGCACGAGGGCCTGCGCGTCGGCGACGGGCTGAACGTGGCCTTCTCGCCGGAACGGGTCGACCCCGGGCGCACTGACTACAACCTGCGCAACACGCCCAAGGTGATCGGGGGCATGACGGAGGAGTGCGCCGAGCGCGCCGCCGAGCTCTACGGTCGCATCTGCGACGAGATAATCCCGGTCACGACGCCCGAGGCGGCGGAAATGACCAAGCTGCTCGAGAACATCTTCCGCTCGGTCAACATCGCGCTGGTCAACGAGCTGGCGATGCTCGCCGACCGCATGGGCATTGATATCTGGGAGGTGGTCGACGCCGCCGACAGCAAGCCCTATGGGTTCATGCGCTTCGAGCCCGGGCCGGGGATGGGCGGACACTGCCTGCCGGTCGACCCTTTCTATCTGACCTGGCGGGCGCGGAACTTCCACATGTCGACCGAGTTCATCGAACTGGCGGGCAAGATCAACCAGCAGATGCCCTACCACTGCGTGGAGCGGATCGAGCGGGCGCTCAACGACGCCGCAAAGCCGGTCAAGGGCTCACGGATCGCGATCCTCGGGGTGAGCTACAAGGGCGGGGTTGGGGACACGCGCGAGTCGCCGGCGCTGCGGATCATGGAGGTGCTGGCCGAGCGCGGCGGCGTGCTCGCCTACCACGACCCCTACGTGCCCGCCCTCCCGGAGCTCGGCCTCCAGAGCTCCTCGCTCCAGGACGCCACGGCCGGCGCCGACGCCGTGGTGCTGGTAACGGCCCACCCGGGCATCGACCACGTGGCGATCGCGCGCGAAGCGGCGCTGTTCGTCGATTTGCGCGGCGCTACGCGCGGCATGCGGGTCGAGCATCTGGTCAGGCTCTGAGCGAGGGCCCGCGGCGGCGCACGCGCGAACTCGCCCTTCTCGACCTCCGAGCCGATCGACCCCGGTTCCATGCACCACCGGCAGGGCTACGTGTTAGCCGCCGCACACCCAGCGAGTAGTTCCGGACTTGGACGTCGTCACACAACCGCGTTTCACACCGACCCGAGTGGCCCGCTTACGGACCCAGGCCGTCCTGACGCCTCCACGGCACGTTCCGGATCGTCGGTTGCAACATCCCATCCGTTGGCGACCAACTTCAACTCGATGTTGCCTCGGGTCGCATTCGAATAGGCGCAGATCTCGTCCGCTGCCGCGACCAGTCGTGTCGCCCGCTGCTCCCGCACTCGTGGCAACGTGACTTGGAGCTCCACGGCGATGTTCCACACATCCCCGACGGTCCTGGCCAATCGCACGATGCTCTCGACTGATACATCGCCAGGGTCGATTCGCTCACGCCTACAAACCACCCCGAGGGCGCCCTCAAAACAGGCCGCATAGCCAATTGCGAAAAGCTGTTCCGGGTTGGTCCCGTCACCGGGTCCCCCCATCTCGACTGGAACGCTCAACCGCAGGTCCAGCGCGCCGTCATCTGTCGTGCCGCGGCCGTTGGCTCGTCCCCCAATGACCGTTGCCGTCGCGGTGTAAAGGGTTTTGGTCACCATCACTCGAGCGCCTGCAGCCGTGCAGCATGCGCTTACCGCCCGAGAGCATACGCCTGCAGACCTCGTGGATTGGCGGCCGCGATGAGGACGCCGTCCGTCCGGCGGCCGGCCGCCGTCACGTAGAGCCCCGAGTCGCCCTCCGCCCGGCGCACTTCGTGACCACCGTGCCCGAGCGTTCCCGCCTCGATCGGGCAGGGGCCTAGCTCTAGGCATTCCTCGGCAAGCCACCCGGTATGCCGGCCCACTCGCGTTCCAGATCGAGTTCTGTGCGCACGCCTGTTTCATGTAGAGCCTGATTTGCCTCCTCGAGGCTCGTGGCGCCCGCCACCGCTCGGGCCAAGCGACTGCTAACGCGCATTGTCGCCGCCGGGTCGAGATAGACCGTGAGCGCGGCGATCGAGCTCAATATGAGCGCTCGTTCGCCTCCCCGGATGGTCTTGACCCCCGAGTGGCCACGGAATGCCAGGACTGCTTGGGCACTTGCTTCGGTAGGCACGAACTCCATAGCGTCCTCGAGCCGCTGAGCGACAGGCTCGGTCAGGCCCCGAGCGCCACATAGGCCACCCGCCGTGGCGACGACCGCGAGCTGAGCAAGTACCTCGTCAGGCGTTAGCTCGGCATCACATCCAATGCCAAAGATTCCTGCCAGCACGGGGTGCCCAGCCTCAATAAGCCGCACCGCGACCGCAAGCATGACGGCATCGCATAGCGGGCTACGCAACCCCGGTTCACCGCCCTGGGCGAGAACGTCGCCGCCGACGTCCACGAATACGAGCAGATCGCAGCCAAGGTAGTCCAGTGCTTCAGCGAGGCTCGTTGCGATCGCCGCAGGCCCACCGAGGACATCGATCAGTAGCGTGCGTTGCCCGAGGAACCGCGCCATGCGTGACTCTGCGAAATACGTCTCCTGGCCGCGTACACGCGTCTCCGGCCCCGCCATCAGCACGCCAGGAGCAATGGGTTCTGCGGCCTCGATCTCCGCGGAAGAGCGCGGACCCGGAAGGGGATCAATCGGTCGGCGCTCCCAGGCCAAGCCGCCAAGGACTGGATCGGCCCGATCGTATAACCGCGCAAACTCAGCTGTGGCTAGCGCACCGACAACGTCCCCGCCACCGCCCATCCCAATGACCAGCGGACGTTTCGATCTCCGAAGCTCGGCCTCCGCGTCCCGCATAGGGGGAAGCGGCTACCCGTGGAAGCCAGCCGTGAACCGCCCCGGCACCTGACGAGCAAGTCGATCGACTAGCGGCCGGCTTCCGCTACATCTGCGCAGTCGTGGCAGACCACCCAAACGAGTTCTCCGGCTGCCCTCACGCTGGTAACAGGCAGACCACAGGATTCGCAGGTTGAGTGCGCTCTCAGTTCCCAGCGTCGAGCGATCGCCCTCCGTTCGGATTTGCTGAGCACCGTGCTGGCAATATCGAGCCTGAGCAGTCCCCAACCGTTGATCGTAGGATGCACACGCGCTCGTGGATCGACCTGCTTGAGCTCGTCCTCAAGCTCGCGTGCCAGTGAATCCCATGCTGAACCGACCATCACACAGTCCGTTTGCTCCCACGAAACGATACTCGTCGCCCGGGGGCGCCGGGGCCCACGTGGGCGAATCCGCCCGTCGGACGCCGGCTCGCGCAGCGACCGCGAAGTCACGCTAGAGCGACTGCCCCATCACAGCGGCCGGTAGACCGTGTCGCAAATAACTTCCTCGGCGCCTTTTGAAGCCGCTTGTAGCTCGGCGTCGTTTGCGAACCGGGGCTCGGCCAGCCAGCGCGTTTTGACCGGGACGACGAGCTCCGATCCCAGGAACGGCCATGGGTTGAGCGCGACCTCCCAGACCCCGAGCCGCTTGGTGCTCATCGTGTGCCATTGACCCGGCTCGGACGGAACCGGACCACACGAATCGGACTCGACGCCAAGGCACGTGAGCAACGACAGGAAGTCGAAGGTTTCAAGCAACATGTAGGCCCGCCAGACCGCCTCGAACTCCGTCTCGGAGTGCGAAAGCCGCGACGCCAGCTCGGTCCGGTAGGTGCGCTCTGACCTCAGCAGGGATCGTCCACGTTCGCCGATCGAGGACCAGTCGACTGGCTTCAGTCCGCTCCATCCGTAGCGTCGCGAATAGAGCCCGGAGGCGTGGAGGCTCACCAAGTACGCGGCAGCGGGGTCGCTCTCCGCGATCGTTCGGACCGCGCGCGCGTAAAACGCCGTGTGCCGTGCCTCGTCGATCTGGGTGAAGTTCGATGGGCTGCCCGTCGCCGGGTCAATGTGGGGCTCGTGATCAGCTTCGGTCCAACCGAGGTCGTGGCGGGTCGTGGCCTCGCGCAGGCTGTCGGTGATCTGCTCTCCTCCGAACGGCCCCGCCTTCCACGCGTCACACAGGACTCCGGCGTGCACCGCATGATCCACCTGGTGGATCACCGCCCACGAGCCATCGATCTGCCGGACGATCACCGCCGCGCCTCGCTTTCAGCGACGACCTCGAGCGCTTCAAGGATCCGGGGTGGCGTCAGCGGCAGCTCGATCGCGGATGCGCCGATCGCATCGGCGACCGCGTTCGCGACCGCGGCCGTCGCGCCGATCGTCCCTCCTTCGCCGATGCCCTTGACCCCGAGGTCGTGCACCGGTGTCGGCGTCTCCATGTGGCGGACCTCGACCGTCGGCACCTCGCTGGAGGTGGGTAGTAGGTAGTCCATGAACGTGCTCGTGACCAGCTGCCCCTCGTCGGAGTAGACGATCTCCTCACAGAGCACCGCCGCCAGCCCCTGCGCGATCCCTCCGTGGACCTGGCCGTCGACGATCGCCGGGTTGATCAGGTGACCACAGTCCTCGCCGACCACGTACCGCAGGATCCGCACGCCGCCCGTGTCCGGATCGACCTCGACCATGCATACATGGCTGGCCAGCGGGTGGGCGGCCTGCGGCGGGTCATAGGTGATCTCGACGTCGAGCCGGCTGCGCTCCTCCGGGGACAGCTCGCCGATCAGGTCAGTCAGGCGCAGCCGCGCTCCGGATACGACGACGGAGTCACCGTTGAGGTCAATGTGGGCCTCCTCGACCCCCAGCGCCTCGGCCGTGACGGTGACTAGCGTCTCGCGCAGCCCACATCCCGCGCGGTGCGCGGCCGTCGCGGTGCCCACCGAGCTCCGGCTCATGAACGTCCCGGTGCCGACCGAGACCGCGGCGGTGTCCGTCTGCTCGACGACCACCTGGTCCACGTCGAGACCCAACGCCCCCGCCACGACCTGGGCGAGGGTCGTGCGGCTGCCCTGACCGATCGCGGGCGAGCTCGACTGCACCCGCACGGCCCCGTCCCCGTCCAGCCAAACCCGCGCCGTGTCGATACCCGGGATCCCAGCCATCCCGCGCCCGACGAACGTGCGCGACCCGCCCCCGGTGAATTCGACATAGGAGCCAATCCCGATTCCAACCAGCCGACCGGCCGTGCGAGCCGTCTCGCGACGCCCAAGGGCGTCGGCGTAGTCAAACGACAAGAGCGCTATCTCGAGCGCGGCCGCGTGGTCGCCCGACTCGTAAGGGTGGCCGGTGACCGTCTCGTACGGCATCTGCTCGGGCGTGACAAAGTTGCGCCGCCTCACCTCGGCTGGATCGACCCCCACGTCGGCCGCGATCACATCCATCAGTCGCTCGTGGGTTAGGGCCGCGGTGGCCATGCCCACGCCGCGGAAGGGTCCCTCCGGGCATTTGTTGGTGGCAACCGCGACTGTGTCGTAGCGATAGCTCTCGATCGCGTATGGGCCCGGGATCAGACCAGCAGCGGTCATTGGGTCGAGCAACGGGCCGTGCGGACGGATGCCGTATGCGCCGATGTCCGACAGCAGGCGCACGTCGAGACCCAAAACCTTCCCGTCGGCCCGGACCGCCGCGCGGAAGGACACTCGCTGGTCGCGGGCATGGCTCGCCGACTGCATGTGCTCGAGCCGGTCCTCGATCCAGCTGACGGGGCGCCCCAGCTGGAGGGCGAGCCAGGCGACGGTGACCTCCTCGACGTAAACGTGCGCCTTGGCGCCGAAGCCGCCACCAATGTCCGGCGCCAGCACTCGCACCTTCGCAACGTCCAGGCGACAGGTCTCGGCGATCGCCTCGGCGACGAGGTGCGGACACTGTGTCGAACTCCAGACCCTCACGCCCCCCTCGTCGCCGGGGGTGGCGAGCACACCGCGGCACTCGATCGGCGCCGCCGACACACGTGGATGCCTGATCTCGCCCTCGACGACGGCATCGGCGGCCGAGAATGCCGCATCGAGGTCGCCCATTGACCGCTCGGCGCGGAAGTACAGGTTGCCCGGCACGCCGTCGTGGATCGGCGCCGAGTCCGGTTCAAGCGCGGCTTCGCAGTCGCTGACGGCAGGCAGCAGGACGTAGTCGATGTCGATCCGCTCAACTGCGTCCTCGGCCAGATAGCGCGAGGCGGCGGCGACGACCGCGATGGGTTCGCCGACGTAGCGGACCTTGCGATGGGCGAGCAACGAGCGGTCGGGCGCGAGCGCCCCGGGAGTTGTCAGGTGTACGCGAAACGGCTCGCAGCTGTCCGCCATGTCGGGCCACGAAAAGGCGCCGACCACGCCGTCGCTGGCCCTCGCCTCCTGCACCTCCAACCGCGTGATCTCGGCATGGGCGACAAGACTGCGCAGGAAAGCCACGTGGATCGTCGCCTCATCATGCAGATCGGCGATGAACGTAGCCGCCCCTCGCAGCAGCTGCTCATCCTCGACCCGGGGAACCGACTGGCCGATTGGGGTAGCAGGCGGCTGCGCACTCATATCGTCTGCATCGGCTTCCGAGACTGCACCAAGGACCTCCTTGACAAACGCCTAAGCGAGTTCGGTCGCCTTGACAGTGGCGGTGATTTGTACTACAAAGTACCGCTTCATGCAAGCAGGTCCCGATCGCCCTGAACCGGCAACAGATGGGCTCAGTTTGGAAGGGGCAGTGCGTCGCGAGGCCAAAAACGACGGTGCCGCACTCGCGTTCGTCGGCGGCGCGTCGCGGTCGTCGCGCGCTCGTGACGCCCTGTTGTGGGCGATCCTTCGGCACGAGTTCCCTGAAGGGAGGTTGCCCGCGGAGGACGCGCTGGCACGACAACTCGGCGTGAGCAGGACGACGGTCCGCACGGCGCTTCACTCATTGGAGGAGCACGGCGTGGTGAAGCGGATCCCAGGCCAGGGCACAAGCGTCCACGAGCGGATGAGCCCGTCAGTGGTGGCCCTGCAGCGCTTGATCGGGTTTGCCGAGTTGATCCGTGAGCAGGGGCACGAGGTCTCCTATACGCCCTCGATGCGCGTCATCCCGGACCCGGGAGAGATCGTGAACGAGGCGCTCGGCCTCCCTCCCGGCACCGAGTGCTACGAGATCCAGCGGCTGATGTTCGCCGACCGTCAGCCCGCCGTGTGGGCCGTCGACGTGTTCCCAACCAGCACGTTCGTACGCAAACTCGAACTCAGCGACGCCATCGCCGTCTCGTCTCCGTTTGAGATCGATCAGGCGCTGTTCGTCGAGCAGATCGACCATGCGGTCGTGCAGATCGTCCCACACGCCGCTGGCCACGAGCTCGTGGCAAAGCTGGGGCTGGCGCCGACGCAACCGTGCATCCTGCTGCGAGAGGTGTTCTGCTCCGACTCTGGCTCCGCGCTCGGATTCAGTGCAATCCACGTCAACGATCGTTTCGTCCGGTTCGAGCTGATCCGTCGGAGATGACGCCTTTGATCCCGCTGGTGGAGACCGTTGGCGACGTCGCCACACCTGAGTCGGTCATGGGTATCGGCACCTCGCCATTGCGCAAGGAGGACGATCCGTTGCTACGCGGGGACGGCTGCTTCATCGCGGACTTCAAGCGGCCAGGGATGGTCCACGCATTCGTCGTCCGAAGCCCGATCGCCCACGGCCGGATCGAGGCGCTCGACAAGACGGGGACGCTCGCCGCGCCGGGCGTGATCGACGTCGTGACTGCAGAAGATCTGCCTGACAGCGTTCGGATCCCGATGCGCCAGTTCCGCGACGCACAGGCAGAGAAATTCCTTCAGCCGCCGCTCGCACGGGAGGTGGTCCGGTACTCGGGCGAGCCTATTGCGGTAGTGATCGCGGAATCACGCTACGTGGCCGAGGACGCGGCACAGCTGCTCGACATCGACTACGAACCGCTCCCGCCGCTGCTCGATGGGGAAGAGGCCGTGGCACCGGATGCACCGCTGCTTTACCCGCACGCGGAGACGAACGTCAGCGGCGATGTCAGGATCGAACTCGGACGAGTGGATGAGTGCTTCGAGAACGCCGACCTCGTCGTCGAGCAGGTCTTTCGGATCCAGCGTCACGCCGCGGTGCCACTCGAGACGCGGGGGCTGCTGGCGGAGTACACGGGTGAGCACGACAGCGGCCTGCTGACAGTGTGGGGCGCGGCGAAGATCCCACACATCAACAAGCGGATCCTCGCGCAGCTGCTCGGTTGGAAGGACGAGGACCGCGTACGCCTGGTTGAGCTCCACGTGGGTGGCGGCTTCGGCGCACGGGGGGAGTTCTATCCCGAGGACTACGTGATCCCGTTCTGCGCGCTGCGCACGCGCCGGCCCGTCGCGTGGATCGAAGACCGGGAGGAGAACCTCCGCGCAACCAACCACTCGCGCGAGCAGATCCACCGGATCGCAGCGGCCGTCGGGGCAGACGGAAAACTCCTGGCAATCAAGGACGAGCTGATAAACAATCAGGGCGCGTACGTTCGCACGCACGGGATGACCGTCCCGGCGATGTCGGCGGCGATGCTGCTCGGGCCCTATTCGTGGGCCGCGTATCGCTGTCACATGCGCAGCGTGGTCTCGAACAAGACGCCCGCCGGGACCTACCGGGCGCCGGGACGCTATGAGGCGAACTTCGTCCGTGAACGGCTGCTCGACATCATTGCCCACCGGCTCGGACGCGATCCCGTGGAGCTGCGGCGGCAGAACCTGATCGACACGGACAGCTTCCCGCATGAGGTCGGCACGTACTACGACGGCCATCCCGTCATCTATGACAGTGGCAGGTACGAGCTCCTGCTCGACAAGTGCCTGCAGAGGTTCGGGTTTGACGCCATGCGCCGATGGCGCGAGGAGCAGTGTCCCGGCCACCTGAGGCGCGGCATCGGTCTCGGTTACTTCGTTGAGAAGGCCGGCCCCGCGGTCAAGGAGTATGCGCGGGTGGAGCTAGACGACAAGGGTCGCGTGATCGTGTACTCCGGGTCGGCGTCTGTCGGCCAGGGGGTGGAGACGACGCTGGCACAAGTTTGCGCCAGCCATCTTGGGATCGCGTATGACCGGATCTCGGTCCGTCACGGCGACACCGCGGTGATCCCCGAGGGCATGGGCGCGTTCGGCAGCCGGGCCGCGATGCTCGGCGGAGCGGCAGCGATGATCGCCGCCAGCGAGGTGCGCACCCGGTTGCTCGATCTCGCCGCTGAGGAGCTCGAGGCCTCGCCGGATGACCTGGTGGTCAGCGAGAGCGGGGTGGTCGTACGCGGGTCGCCCTCGAAGCTCGTTCCGTGGTCGCGGATCGGGGAGCTCAACGGCGGCAACCTGGTAGAGGAGGGCCGCTACAACTGCGATTTGCTTGGCTACCCATACGGGATCCATCTGGGCGCGGTCGAGGTCGATACCGATACCGGCGGCATCCGTATAGACCGCTACGCGGTCGCCTACGACATCGGACGTTGCATCAACCCGATGATGGTGCGGGGACAGATCGCCGGCGGGGCGGCACAAGGTATCGGCGGCGCGCTGCTCGAGGAGTTCGTTTACGACGCCCAGGGCCAACCGTTGGCGGCGAGCTTCATGGACTACCTGATGCCCACGGCCGGCGAGATGCCCACGGTCGAGATCCTTGTCACCGAGGATGCGCCCTCACCGCTCAATCCCTTAGGCGTAAAGGGCGCCGGCGAGGGGGGGACCGCCGCTGCTGGAGCGACTCTCGCCAATGCGGTATCCGACGCCCTTGGGACAGAGATCACCGAGCTGCCGCTCTCTCCGGACCGGATCATCGAAGCGATCGGAGACGCGGCGTGAAGCCACCAACTTTTGAGTACTTCGCCCCCCGCAGCATCGCTGAGGCGCTCGAAACGCTCTCTAAAGCTCCAGACGACAGCAAGCTCCTCGCGGGCGGGCAGAGCCTCGTGCCGATGATGAACTTCCGGTTGGCTCGCCCCGAGCGTCTGATCGACCTCAATCGCATCGAGGAACTCGCCTACATCGAGCGACGGAACGGCGTGTATGCGATCGGCGCGATGACGCGCCATGCCGCGATCGAGCGCTCTTCTCTGCTCGCGACCGAATTACCACTGCTGGGCAAAGCGATGAAGTGGGTCGGCCACGAGCAGATCCGCAATCGGGGAACGATTGGGGGTTCCGTCGCTCACGCCGATCCCGCGGCGGAGCTCGGTGCGGTGCTGGCGGCCCTCGACGCCCGGGTGCGGCTGCGCTCGGCGACCGGCGAGCGGGTCCTATCCTGGTCGGACTTCTTCGTGTTCGGGTTCATGACTGCGCTCGAGCCCGACGAGATTCTCGTTGAGCTGGAAGTGCCCTCGCTTCCCGCGGGCGCTGTCACCGGGTTCGTTGAGTTCGCACGCCGCCACGGTGACTTCGCGCTCGGTGGAGCGGCGGCCATGCTTGCACTGGATCAGGAAGGCGTCTGCCAGGAGGCGCGGCTCGCCTTGCTCGCTGCGGCGCCCGTACCAGTCCGTGCCGCCCAATCCGAGCGGCTGCTAGTGGGATCAAAGGTGGACGATGCCGCAATCGCCGCCGCGGCTGAAGCCGCTGTCGCGGAGATCAAGCCGACCGGCGACATCCACGGCAGCACCAAGTATCGGATCAAGCTGTTGCGAACCATGGCCGGCCGCGCCATCGCCGCCGCGCTGCAAGAGGGAGAGGGCGAATGACGTTCGACATCTCGGTCGAGATCAATGGTTCTGAGGTCGAGGAATCGGTCGAACCGAGGCTCCTGCTCGCCGATTTCCTGCGGGACACGGTGGGGCTGACGGGGACTCATCTGGGGTGCGAACACGGGGTGTGCGGGGCGTGCACAGTGCAGTTCGACGGGGAGCCCGTACGCTCGTGCTTGATGTTCGCTGTGCAGGCCGACGGTCATCGGGTATCGACCGTGGAGGGCATGGCGTCGTCCGGGGAAAAGCTGCATCCGATCCAGCAGGCGTTCCACGAGTTTCATGCGCTCCAGTGCGGCTTCTGCACCCCGGGCATCCTGATGACGGTCGAGGCGTTTCTGCGCACAAATCCGGATCCCACGCCTGAACAGGTGAACACGATGCTCTCCGGGAATCTCTGCCGGTGCACCGGCTACCAGAACATCGTCACCGCCGTATTAGAGGCGGCGAGGCGGATCCGGGAAGGTGAGAGGACTCCGGAGCCAACGGCGTTAGGGGGACAGCGGGATGGCCATTAGCACACGGACGTGGTAACTAGACCGCGTGCCGCGTCGAAGTTCCCGGTGCGGAATCCCACGACCTGTCCCCCAGCGATCCGAAAGTCTCAGCCCCTAAACCGACCCTCGCAGCAGGGCAAGGAGGTTACAGCGTGATCATCGACATGCACTGTCACTACCTGCCCCAGGCGCTGTTACGAGGACTGAAGACGCGCGTCAGCGCGCCGCGCGTGGTCGATCGGGATGGGGTGACCCTGATCGAGTATGGGCCCCGCTCCGCGGTCCCGCTTCGCCCGGCGTTTACCGATCCGGACATCGTCCTGCAGGAGATGGATGAAGCCGGGGTGGACCACTCCGTTTTGAGCGTGACGATTCCTGGGGTTGATTGGTTCGACGCCGCGGATGCCAGCGCGCTTGCGGACGAGTGCAACCGAGAGACCGCCGAGCTCTGTCGATCGCATCCCGATCGCCTCTCGGGGTTGGCCACGGTCCCGCTTCAGTATCCAGCCGAGGCCGTGGACGTGCTCCGTAGCGCCGTCGATATGGGTCTCAAGGGCGCGATGATCTACTCAAACGTCGCCGGCGGCCCGCTCGACGACCCGGCTCGGTGGCAATTCTTCGCCGCCGCCGCCGACCTGGACGTCCCCCTCCTTCTCCACCCTACGTATCCCCTGTGCGCGCCGCACGTGGCCGTGCACGGCATGATCGAGATCGCTGGGTTCCTGCTCGACACCACCACTGCCGCGCTGCGGCTGATTTTCGATGGCCTTTACGAGCGCCACCCCGACTTCAAGTTCATCGTCCCACACGCCGGCAGTTTAATCCCCTACTTCGTCGGCCGGATCGCCTACTTCGGCGAAATCCGTCCCGGTTCCACCGGTGAACTGTCGGCACCGGTAGCCGAGCACATCCACAAGCTGTTCATCGACACCGTCTGCAACTGGCCACCGGCGCTGAAGCTGGCATTGGACTTCTTCGGCGTCGAGAAGGTGATGCTCGGCAGCGATCGTCCGTTCTGGCCGGTATCGGTGGCTAGCGACGTGCTCGACGGGCTCGAGCTGAGTCCCAGCGACCGCGCGAAGATCGAGCACCAAAACGCCGCGCGGCTGTTCCAGCTTCAGGCGGCGCTCGTCGGGGAGTAGAAGATCGGGGATGGCACGGCTTCCGTACCTGGACGCGGAGCACAGCCCGCAGCCCGAGCTAGTGGCGGGGCTTTATCAGGAACTCACCGCTTGGGGACGGCCTGTCTTACACCTCTACAAGATCCTGGCGAATCAGCCTTCAGCCCTCGCAGCGTTCCTCAGAATGTCCCATTACATCCGCGACGAGTCGGAGCTGGACGACGGGTTGCGAGAGATCGCCGTGCTGAGCACCGCGCGAGCACTGGAGCAGCCCTACGAGCTCGCGCACCACAGACCGGCGGCGCTGTCGGCGGGACTCACTTCGAGCACGATCGAGGCCGTCGCGGCTGGAGACTTCGACCAGCTCGAGCCGCTGCGGCGCGCAGTCGCTGCCTATGCCGATCAGGTTGGGCGTCGCCACGACGTAGACGAGGAGGTCTTCAATGAGCTGCGTCGAGGCCTTTCCGATGCCGAGCTCACCGACCTCGTCGTGACCGTGGCGTGGTACCACCTTTGCGCGGCCATCCTGGGGCCACTGCGGGTAGACGTCGAACCGAAGTACGCGTCGAGCTGACCCGGCTACGGCCCCGCCAGCGCGCCCGTCAGTCGGGAAGGAACGCGATGATTCGGCAGATGCTCGCCTCTCCCCCAATGAACTTCCACGGGAACGCACCGATCGTGCAGCGCAGCGTTCCCATGGAGGCGAGATCACCACCGACATTCTCGGCGTGAACGATTCCGTGACGGAACGGAACCCCGTGCATCACGAACAGATCCCCATCTGGCCAGCGATCCTCGACCGGAGATCCGATGATGGCCTCGTATTCCGCGCGGATGTCGGGGCGCATGTTCTTGATGGTTGTGTTCATGGGGTGGTCAGCCGAACCCGTGTCAGACCCGGTCCAGGCGAGGTCCATTTCAACGATCCACTCCGCGAGCTCGCGTCCGCCCCCGGGATGCCGGCACATGTAGTGGGTCAGATCCTGTTCGCCGCCGTCTAGGTAGTGCTTCGCAAACCCGGTGTGGTAGATGACAACGTCTCCGCGGCGAATATCAATCCGGTCAGTTATGTGATGCGGCTTGATCTCGTCGAAGGTACCGACGGCATCGGAGATGTCGACTATCACGCCCTCGTGTACGAGGCGTTCGAGTGGTATCGACGCCATGTCTCCGCCCCCTGGAGCGAAGTGAAGTGGCGCATCGATGTGCGTGCCGACATGAAGCGAGGTCTCCACCCGCTGTGAAACGACACGATTGGTCTGGAGGGTCTGTGTGTAGTACTGCTTCATTCCCGGATAACCCACCCAGCCAGGGGTGTGGAAGCTGATTGGGTGGCTGAGATCCATCAGCCGGAAGGGGAAGCGGCCGTCGGAAGCGGCGGCATCGAGGTATGGGTTCTCCTCAACGGTCATTGGCTCTCCTGTGCGATTGGCTCGGCTGTCATAGAACGGTGCCGCTCACTGACAGGCCGTACACATCGGTGCGGCGGTCGCGGCGCGGATTGATCAGAAGCTCGCGGTCATGGGCGCGGTCAACTGCATCTAGATCGATCTCGCTGAGCGCCAGCTCCTCGTCCGATCCCGGTAGGGGACCGATGACCGGCTTGCCGTATGGATCGGCTATCAGCGACGACCCCAAGAAGTCGTAGTCACCGGCAAGCCCCGCTTGCGATGCGCATGCGATGTAGACCTGATCCAGGTTTGATTGCACAAGCGCGTTGTGGGCCTGCGGGCAGTAGCCGCGCTCATCCCACCGCTCCTTGTCAAAGCCGGGTAGCCATGCCGTCGGCACGCAGATGATCTCTGCCCCCTGCAACGCCAGCGCGCGCGCCGTCTCTACGAACCGTAGGTCGTAACACACGCAGACGCCAAGCGTCCCAAACTCGGTCTCAACGGTAGGCAGTCCGAGATCGCCACGCGTGAAGCATTGTTTCTCGCTCGCAAACAGATGCAGCTTGCGGTAGTGCAGCAGGAGTCCGTCGCCGGCGACCGCTACGGCAGTGTTGAAAAGGGCGCGGCCCGCTGCTTCACAGAAGCCGCCGACGATCACGCCGCCGGCGCGACCGGCGGTCTCCCGCCAGGCTGAAACCGTGGGGCCATCTACAGGCTCCGCGGCAACCCGCATGCGCTCGGGATCGACGCCGTAGCCGCTGACGATCAATTCCGGGAGCACAACGATGGTGGCCCCGCGGCTGAACAGGTGTTCCGCGGCGTTGAGTGACAGTTTCCGATTGCTCTCCGGCTCGTACGGGCGGCCAGTTATCTGACCAACGCCGATGGTGATGCGTCGGCTCAGCGCGACGAGATCTCCTTCCAAGGCTCAGTGGGCCGTAGTGGTTGGTTGATCGTATTACAAAATCCGAGATTCCGGGATCCGTTTCAAGCGTGGCGAGCGCCGGCGCAAGCGGCCATCGATGCCGCGGCCAGGCAGCGAATAGGAACTTCATATGACCAAATCCCTCGCATCCAGTTCGCCGTATGCGAGCATCGATGCCCCATCGATCCGCTCGAGAAGGAGATCGCGAGTGTCCGACTCCGTCATCACCCAGCCCGGCAAAGGCATGGACCTCTCATTCATCGGAAAGCCGCACGAGCACGAGCCGCGGCGCGCCTACAGCACGACCGCCACCGACTGGCAGGCTCGCGTGGACTTCGATCGCCTTCGCCGAGATCGGCTGGCACGTGCACGCCTGAAGATGGAGGAACACGACCTGGGGGCGCTGGTCTGCTTCGTCGGCGAGAACGTCCGCTACATCACGAGCGTCTATCAGGGCAACTGGAAGAACAACATCTTCATCCGCTATTGCGTCCTGCCTCGCGAGGGGGATCCCGTGTTATTCGAGACCGCAGGCTCGGACTTAGAGTGCGCCAAGATCGATGCTCCGTGGCTGAACGGAAATATCCGTCCAGCAATCACGTGGAAGTGGGCCGAGACCGCTGAGCAGATGATGGCCGACAAGATGGTGCAGTCGGTAGTCGAGGTCCTGCAACAGACTGGCGTGCAGGACGAGCGGATCGGTGTAGACATCGCAGACCCATCCGCAATGGCGGCATTCGAGCGTGCCGGCCTGAACCTAGTCAGCGCCTGGCCGGCGATGTCCGGAGCCCGGGTGGTAAAGACGCCGGACGAAATCGAGTGCCTGAAGATCTCCAGCACGATCGGCGACACGTCGTTCTGGAAGATTGAGCACGAGTGGCTGAAGCCTGGTGTCAAGGAGAGCTACATCACGGCGAAGGTCAACGAATACCTTTACGAGCAGGGCTTCGATTTCGTCTACGACATCATCGTCGCCTCAGGGGGCAACACCAGCCCCTACCGCCGCTGGCACACCGACAAAGTCATTCGCCAAGGTGATCTCGTCATCATCGACCAGAACGCAATCGGCCCCGGCGGCTACTTCGTCGATTTCGTCCGCTGCTTCAAGGTAGATGCCCGTCTGACCCCCAAGGAGAAGGACCTCTATAAGGAGTGCTATGAGTCGATGTACGCGGCGATCAACGAGATGAAGGCCGGCAACACCACCGGCGACGTCGCGTCAAAGCTGCCCAAGTACGCCGACGACGAGTACGGGACGGTGACTCTCCAGCAGTTCGCCCACTCGATCGGCCTCTCACTGTATGAGGGGATGTGGATCTCGCGCGCGTATTCCCTCGACTATCCAGTGGAGCTCGAGGAGAACATGTACTTCGCGGCGGAGACGTTTGCAGGCCATCCGGGGCTCGAGCAGACCGTCCGCCTCGAGGAGAATTTGCTGGTCACGAAGGACGGCCCGATCGTGTTCACACGGCATCCGTTCTACGAGGAGGCACTGAACTGACCGGTGGCGAGCCGCTCAGCGCCGTCCCCCGCTTCCCGGACCTCAAGGGCCGGGTCGCACTGGTGACCGGAGGTTCCCGCGGGATCGGCGCTGCGACGTGCAAAGCGCTCGCTGCCAACGGCGTGAAGGTCGCAGTCAACGGACGTGACCGGGCCGCGATCGACGGAGTGGTGGAGGAGATCACTCAGTCCCAGGGACAGGCCCTTGGCGTCGTGGCAGACGTCTGCCGTTGGGAAGAGGTCGTGGCGGTGCGTGAGCGTGTCGAGCGGGAACTCGGGGGCGTAGACATCCTCGCCCCCTTCGTGGGCGGGTTTTGGGCATACACCCCTGTGGTCGAGATCGCCGAGGATGAATGGCACGAGGTGATCGATGCAAATCTCACCTCCACGTTTCTCACCGTGAAGGCGTTCCTGCCCTCGATGATCGAGCGTCGCCATGGCGCAATCGTGGCGATGGCATCCAATGCAGCGCGCGTGCTGGATGCCACGCTCACATCCTCGTACGCTGCCGCGAAGGCCGGAATCGTACAGTTCGTCCGCCACGTCGCCCGCGAGGTCGCCCAGCACGGGGTGAGGGTGAACTGCATTGCGCCAGCGACGACCGAGACCGAACGCATCGAGCGCAACCTCACGCTTGAACAGCGGCAGCAGCTAGCGCGGCAGGCGCCGCTCGGCAGACTGGGGAAGCCGGAGGATTCGGCGTACGCGACGCTCTACCTGGCGTCCGATGCCTCTTCGTGGCTGACCGGCGTTACGCTCGATGTCTCGGGCGGCCGGGTCATGATGTGATCGGCTACCCGGGGGGATGTTGACGCCCGGCCGATCGACCTCGGCCAGGCTTCCGTTCGGATCGCGGACGTAGACCTGGACGCTTCCGTCCGGTAGCTCGTAGGTCGAACGCGGTCTATGAGGATGTCGCGCTGGTTCCTAGGTCTGTATTGGTCATCCTTAGGGAACATCGCCTTGGCAATCGCCACGCTCTCGTTGCAGGATGGACCTTGGTGCGCACACGGCAAGCCATCGTGATGGGTGGATCCTTGGCTGGGCTCAGCGCCGCCATCTTCCTGAGCGAGCGAGGATGGACGGTTGACATCTTCGAACGTTCGCGGCACCCGCTCCAGGGGCGCGGTGCGGGGATTGTCATGCACCCTGCTGTCTTCCGCGCCTTGAGCGGTGACCCGGCCGAGATCAGCGCCCGTGCGACCTCGTTGCGCTATCTCGATCGGGAGGGCACGCTGGCTAGTGAGCAGCCATGCGATTACCGCTTCATCTCCTATGCGGTGCTGCACCGCGAGCTGCTGTCCCGAGTGGACAAGAGCCGCTATCACCTTGGGGCCGAGGTCGTCAGCTTCCGCCAGAGCGGGCCCGCAGTTGAAGTCAAAATTAAAGATGGTGAGACGGCACGCGGCGACTTACTGGTCTGCGCGGACGGCGTGCATTCGGGCGCCCGGCGGCGCCTACTTCCCGACGTGGCGCCCAGGTATGCCGGCTACGTCGGCTGGCGCGGAGTGGTGGCTGACGACGAACTGGCGCCGAGGACGCATTCGATCTTCGCGGGCGCAATCACCTACTGCGTGATCCCCAACAGCCACATCCTCGTCTATCCGATCCCCAACCCTGCCAGCTCGACTCCCTCAAGCGGCCAAGTCATCAACTGGGTGTGGTACCGGAACGTGGACGAGGGAGCAGCGCTCGAGCGCCTTCTGACCGACGGCCGTGGAGTCCGCCATCCCGTGTCGATCGGGGCCGGTGAGGTGGCCGAGCAAAACATCGCAGAACTGGTCGATGGCGCCGAGCGGACGCTTCCGCGCCAGCTCGTGGAGCTGGTCCAGAAGAGCACAGCCCCATTCGTCCAGGTGGTGCTCGACATCGGTGTCCCGTCGATGGCGTTCGGGCGCACGGCGCTGATCGGCGACGCCGCCTTCGCGCTGCGTCCGCACGTGGCGGCCGGAACCGCCAAGGCCGCGGAGGACGCCTGGACGCTGGCGTCGGCGCTGGCCGATCCGACAATCGGTGTGCCCGAAGCACTGAGCGAGTGGGAGCAGGGCCAGCTGGCGCTCGGGCGATCCGCCACGGAACGAAGCCGGTGCGCGGGCATGCGCTCCCAGTTCAAAAATGACTGGAAGCTGGGCGAACCGCTGCCCTTCGGCCTGTACGAGACCGGCGACAGCCTTCTGACCAGCTCACGCACCACCCCGGTAAGGAGTCCCACATGACGACAGCATCCACCGGCACAGCCTTCCGCAGCGAAGTCCGCGATGGAATGCGGATCGACTGGGACGTCCCGATCCCAACCGATGACGGAATCGTTCTCCGTGCCGACGTCTATCGACCCGACGATGCCGAGCAGCACCCGGTGATTCTGAGCTACGGCCCCTATGCCAAGGGCCTCCGCTTCCAGGAGGGTTACCCAAGCGCCTGGCAGCGCATGGTCGAGCAGCATCCGGACGTGGCCGCCGGCTCCAGCAACAAGTACCAGAACTGGGAGGTAGTCGACCCGGAGAAGTGGGTCCCAGAGGGCTACGCCTGTGTGCGGGTCGATTCCCGTGGCTGTGGCCGCTCGCCAGGGCTGATCGATCACTTCTCCCCGCGTGAGACCGCTGACTTCAACCTGTGCATCGATTGGGCGGGCACCCAGGCATGGAGCAACGGGAAGGTGGGGCTGAACGGCATCTCCTACTACGGCATGAACCAGTGGCAGGTGGCGGGACTGCAGTCGCCCTACCTGGCCGCAATGTGCGTCTGGGAGGGATCCTCAGACTGGTACCGGGACGCGACCCACCACGGAGGGATCCTCTCCACCTTCTGGGCCAACTGGTACGACATGCAGGTAAAGACCGTCCAGTACGGCCTCGGAACGAATGGTCCCCGCAACCCCAACACGGGCCAGCTTGTGTGCGGCGACGAGACGCTCGGCGAGGAGGAGCTCGCGCGCCAGCGCTCCGACTTCGGCGCTGAGATCCGCCGCCACCCACTCGACGACACCTACCATCGCGACCGCTCGGGTCAGTGGGAGCGGATTGAGGTGCCCCTACTGAGCGCCGGCAACTGGGGCGGACAGGGGCTCCACTTGCGCGGGAACATCGAGGGGTTCCTGCGCGCGGCGACCGACCAAACGTGGCTCGAGATGCACGGCATCGAGCACTGGACGCACTTCTACACGGACTACGGCGTGGAGATCCAGAAGCGGTTCTTCGGGCACTTCCTCAAAGGGGAAGACACGGGCTGGGAGCAGCAGCCGCAGATCCTGGTCCAGGCTAGGCGCGTGGATGGCAGCTTCGAGGAGCGGGCCGAGTCGGAGTGGCCGCTGGCACGCACGCAGTGGATGCGGCTTCGGCTGGACCCGGCATCAATGAGTCTGAGCGAGAGTCTGCCTGCCGAAGAGCGCACCATCAGCTATGACCCGCTCGGTGAGGGCCTCACGTTCGCGGTTGCTCGCCTGGAGTGTGAGACAGAGCTGATGGGGCCCTCGGCGCTGAGGCTGTTTGCCTCCTCGGAGACCGAGGACCTCGACATCTTCGCGATCCTGCGGGTGTTCGAGCCGGACGGCAAAGAGGTCACGTTCCAGGGGGCGATCGATCCACACACTCCCATCGGTCAAGGCTGGCTCCGTGCCTCTCATCGGAAGCTCGACCCGGAGAGGACACTCGAGTACAGGCCCTACCACCCACACGACGAGCTCTGGCCGCTCACCCCCGGCGAGGTCGTGGAGCTCAACGTGGAGATCCTCCCCACCTCGCTGGTTATTCCGGCCGGATACACCATTGCACTCACGATCCAGGGTCGCGACTATGAGTACGCCCCGCACACCGGCGCGTTCCTGTCGAACTTCAAGAACGAGCTGCTTGGATGCGGGCCGTTTCTCCACGACGACCCCCTCGATCGACCGGCCGAGGTCTTCGGCGGGCGAGTCACGCTCCATCTGGGAGGCGAGCACGACAGCTGGGTTCTGCTTCCGGTGATCCCGAGGTGATGGGCGGGTGACCGATTCCCAGCGGACGACAGTTGCCGTACTCGGGACCGGGGTCATGGGCTCGGCGATGGCCAGGAACGCGGCCCGCGCAGGCCTTGCGGTCCGCGCCTGGAGCCGGCCGCTCGACGATGCCCGCCGCCTCGTGGCAGATGGGATCACGGTGGCAGACACGGCGGCGGCCGCCACGCGCGGCGCCGAGCTTGTGGTAACGATGGTGCCGGATGCGGACGCGATCGATTCGTTTAGGTCGGGTCCAGACGGGTTCCTCGAGACCATGGATCCCGAGGCCGTCTGGATCCAGTCGAGCACGATCGGCGTGGCACCGGCTGAGCGGCTGATCGCAGAGGCGCGTGAGCACGGTCGGACGATCGTCGATGCCCCCGTCCTCGGATCCAAGGATCCTGCGGAGCGCGGCGAACTTGTGATCCTCGCATCGGGCGAGCCGGACGCGCTTGCGCGCTGCTCGCCTTTTTTTTCCGCCGTGGCGTGCCGAGTGCTGATGGTGGGCCCGGTCGGCAACGGCAGCCGAATGAAGATGGTGACCAACGGCTGGATCATGTCGGCGGTCGCGGCGATAGCCGAGGCGTTCGCTCTCGCCGAGGTGCTCGGGCTTGACGGCGGCATGTTCCTCGACGCCATCGCGGGCACGCCGATGGACATGGGCTATGCCCAGATCAAGGGGCGGATGATCGCCGAACGCAGCTACCCCGTCCAGATGACGCTGGCCAATGGGCTCAAGGACGCGCGCCTAGCGCTGACCGCGGCCAGGGAGCATCGGCTTCCGGCAAGGGTGATCGCGGCCGCGACGGAACTGATGCAGACCGCCGCGCGCGGCGGGTGGGCGACAGAAGACATGGCGGCCGCCTTCAACGCTGCGGTCGCCAATTCCGGGCACCCCGAGATAGAAGGATCACGCGGGTGACGGTTCCTGGACCTGGCGACTACCGCGATGAAACCGAAGTCGAGCTGCTGGACCGGCGGGTGCGGATACTCGAGCTCTCGCGCGAAGTCAGCTCGACGATGCCGGTTTACCCCGGTCACGTGGGGGTTGCTTTCTGGGAGCACCTGACCCACGAGCAGGTCCGCCGGCAGCGCCTACCGCCGGACTCACCCTTCCGTGGATACGCCGTCCGGGGGTTCGTCGGCTCAGAGCACGTCTCCACCCACGTGGACGCCATCTGGCACTTCAATCCCGACCGTCCAGATCTCACGATTGACCAGCTTCCCTGGGAGCATTTGATCACGCCCGCCGCGTGGATCGACGTGAGCGACACTCCGCCGCGGGAGCACATCACGCTCAGGCGCGTGCAGCGAGCCCTCGATGAGGCCGGGGTCGTGCTCCGGCCGGCTATGACCCTTCTGTATTACACCGGGATCGGGGCGTCATGGCAGGAGCCGTTTCGCTTTCTGAGCGAATTTCCGGGGCTCGACGAGGAGGCGAGCTCGTGGCTGCTCGACCAAGGGCTCGTCAATGTCGGCACCGACGCCGTCAGCACCGACACCCTCGCCGACCCTTCGTATCCGAACCATCGCGTTCACGGGGACAGGCTCGTCATCCACACCGAGAACATCGCCAACATCGAGCGGATCCCACGCCATCAGGGATTTACGGTCGCCTTCTTCCCGCTACGGCTGGTTGGGGGCACGGGATCTCCCTGCCGGGCGATCGCGCTCTGGGAGGCCGATCCTTGAGCGCAGCGCTCGACGGGAAGCACGCGTTAGTCGTCGGTGCCGGACGCGGCATCGGAAGGGCGGCCGCGCTTGATCTTGCCCGTGCCGGAGCCCGGGTGACGCTCACGGCGCGCACCGAAGCGGAGCTCGAAGTAGTTGCCAACGAGATTGCCGTGGGCGACGGCGAAGCACGCGTGCTACCCGCCGACGTGACTCACACCAAGGCCGTAGAGCGGCTGATCGCGGAGGCGGGCGATTACCAGGAAATCGACATCTGCGTCAACAGCGCCGGGATCAACCGGCCGGCGCCCACGCTGGATCTAGCGCCCGAGGACTTCGATGATGTGATCAAGGTCAACGTTCGCGGCACGTTTCTCGCGTGCAGGTTCGCGGGGGCAGCGATGCTCGCCGCCGGACGCGGGGGGCGGATCGTGAACGTCTCGTCCCAGATGGGGTCCGTCGGCTACCCAGGGCGCGCCGCGTACTGCGCGAGCAAGCATGCAGTCAACGGTCTCACCAAGGCGCTTGCCGTCGAATGGGCGCCGCACAGGATCACCGTCAACGCGGTGGCTCCTACATTCATCGAGACCCCGCTGACCGCGCCCATGCTCGCCGACCCCGAGTTCCGCGCCGACGTGCTGCGCCGGTTGCCGCTTGGGCGAATCGGGAGCGTGGAGGAGGTCGCGTCGGCGATCACCTTCCTCGCGTCGCCTGAAGCGAGCCTGATAACCGGAGCGATTCTGCCGGTCGACGGCGGATGGGTGGCGTGGTGAGGTACATCAAGGAGCCCGCAAGTCAGGCGCCAGCCGTCGCGCAGCAGATCCGCGACACCGTGTCCGAGATCCTCAGCGCGGTGGAACGTGAAGGCGATGTCGCCATACGCCGATACTCGGAGCGCTTCGACAACTGGTCCCCGCCTGCCTTCAAGGTGAGCGCGGAGCAGATCCGGCGCGCCGAGGCGCAGGTCGACGCCGAGCTCCAGGAACACATTGCGTTCGCCCAGCGACAGATCAGGCACTTCGCTCAGCTCCAGCGGGGGACGATGATCGACTTCGAGCACGAGACGCTCCCCGGGGTGGTCTTGGGACAGCGCCACATCCCGGTGGACGCCGTGGGCTCGTACTCGCCGGGCGGGCGGTATCCGATGCTGGCCTCCTCGCTGATGACCGTGATCACACCGCGCGTCGCGGGCGTACGGCGGGTGACAGCGGCCGCGCCCCCGGTGCGCGGCGGTGACGGGATCCATCCCCCGCAGCTGTTCGCGATGGCGAGCTCGGGCGCTGACCAGATTCTGGCAATCGGTGGCGTTCAGGCGCTGGCCGCCCTCGCGTTTGGGATCGAGGACGTGGACCCCGTCGACATAGTGGTCGGCGCGGGCAATGCGTACGTCGCTGAGGCCAAGCGCCAGCTGTTTGGCCGAGTGGGCATCGACCTCTTGGCGGGCCCGACCGAGATTCTCGTGATCGCCGACGAAACGGCCGACCCCCGTTTGGTGGCCGCTGATCTCCTGGGTCAGGCTGAGCACGGCCCGACCTCGCCTGCCGTCTTGGTGACCACCTCCGAGGACCAGGCGCTAGCGGTCGGGGAGGCGGTGGAGGAGTGGTTGAGGAGCTGGCCGACGGCAGATGTGGCGGGTGCCGCATGGCGCGAGCGTGGCGCCCTGATCCTCGTAGAGGACGATGAGGAGGCGGTCAGCGTCGCCGACGAGATCGCCACCGAACATCTCGAGATACAGACGCGTGCTCCGGACTGGTTCCTGGCCCGCCTGCGCAACTACGGCAGCGCGTTCGTTGGAGCAGGGGCGACCGTGGCGTTTTCGGATAAGGCGATCGGGACCAACCATGTCCTACCAACCAACCGTGCCGCTCGCTATACGGGCGGGCTCTGGGTGGGGAAGTTTCTCAAGACCGTGACCTACCAGCGAGTCGACAAACGCGGTATCGCCAAGGTCGCCCCTCCGACAGCCGCGATCTCCGATGCGGAGGGTTTCGAAGGTCACGCGCTCACGGCGCGACTGCGGCTCGATGACCAATAACTACTACACCAGCCCGGGGCCGGTGGCGGAGGCATGTCGGTAAAGGTTCCGCGGCCGGCCTGGCCCCCGGCACTCGCGCTCGACCGTCACGGCGCCGATCACGTCGAGATAGTCAAGGTAACGCCGGGCAGTGACGCGGGCGATTCCTACCCGCGCGCCCACCTCCTCGGCAGCGAGTGCCCGATCGCTGCTCTGCAGCAGAGATCTCACCTCCGCCAGCCGCCGCGGCTTCAGTCCCTTGGGCGGACGCCACATGCCCACAGCACCAGTGGCCTGGACAATATCGACGTCGTCCTGGGCCAGTTGCGCGCGGCGCAGCCCTCGTGCGCGGCGAGCGAAAGAGGACATCGCGTGCTGGAGGCGCTCTGGCGCGAAAGGCTTGACGAGATAGTCGATCACGCCCAGGTGAAGCATTTCGCGCACGGTTCTGGCATCCCGAGCAGCCGTGACGACGATCACCTCGACAGGGACGCCGTTCACCCGCATCCGGCGCACGAGCGTGCGGCCGTCACACCCCGGCATCGCCAAATCGACAATTGCCAGGTCGGGGAGCATCGAGCTGAGCGCCCTAGATGCGGCCTCGCCGTCGGTCATCACGCCGAGCGAACGAAAGCCCGGCATCGCTTCGACTAGCCGCTGATGTAGCGAAGCGACTGCATGGTCGTCCTCGACGATCAGCACGCGCCACGGCGGATCGCGCTCGATCATCGGCTGCATGAAAGCGCTGGATGCGGTGGCGCTCATGAGCTGTAGGCGGCTGTGGCCTGAAGTCCGGTCGGACGTACAGACTCCAGCGACAGCGCTCCTCCCGTGCGCGTGACGACACTGTTGACGAGGTGGAGCCCAAGCCCCAGGTGGCCCGGCTTCGTTGTGTAATCGCGGTGAAGCACCTCATCGAGCTGCTCCTTCGGGATTCCGGGGCCCCAGTCGCGAACGCGGAAGATCGTCTCCCCGTCCCGCTGACGCAGCGTGACTCGGACCTTCCGTCGTGAGGGCGCGGCCGTGGAGGCGGCGTCGACTGCGTTGTGCAGCAGGTTGCCGAGGATCGTGACCGCATCGAGATCGCAGAGCGAGCTCGGCAGCTCCGTGAGCCGGCTGCTGCGGTCGAGGATCACCTCGATCCCGCTTTGATGCGCAATCGCCGATTCGGCGACTAGCAAGCCGGCAACCGTCGCGTTTTGTACGCGCCCGGTGACGGTGCCATAGACGCTGTGGTAGCTCTCCTCGACAGCAGCGACGAGGCGGCGCGCCTCTTCGACCTCCGAGAGCACCAGCAGTCCGGAGATCGCGTGCATCCGGTTGGCGTGTTCGTGGGCTTGGGCCCGCAACGAACGCACCATCAGTGAGAGTCCGTCGACCTGGCGGCGAGTGCGGTCGAGCAAGTCAGCCGTGCGAATCGCGATCGCGGCGTGATCTGCGAGCAGCGCCGTGAGGTCCACGTCGCGCGAGCTCCAGGGGCCGGGCTCAGCGCGATATACCGTCAGCACCCCAATCACCCGTTCGTCCTCGAGGCGCAACGGTATGCACATCATCGCCCGATAGTGCTCGCGGGCCGCTAGCCCCCGCCAGGGCTCGGCGAGGTCGTCGACGAGTACGTCGTCAACGCACACCGGTCGGCCGGTCTGTGCGGCCAATCCGGATGGTCCGCGGCCGACTTCCAAAGGTCTTGTGGTGTTTATGTGCTCGGCGTACTTCGACCCGAGCCCGTAAGACCCCGCGATCGTCAGCAGGCGGGCCGTCTCGCCCTCTCGCAGAATGATCGCGGCGGCCTGCGCGCGAACCAGCTCGGTAGCGGTTCGCGCGATCTGACGGAGCGTGTCGTCTAGCGCAATCCCTTGTGCGACGGCGGCGCTGACCGACTTGATGGCGTCGAGCTGGGCCGCCGTGATCTCGCGCGAAGGCGACTCGGGAATCGCAGCGGCGACCAACACGGGCTCGTCACACCGGCGAAACGGCGGGGACACGCTCAACGGGTCGTGCCTCCGCAAGCTTCTTGAGCACCTCATCGACCCCGAGCACCCAGCCGAAGCAGCGCGCCACGTTCTCGAGACCAAAGTCGTGAAGATCCGCCCCGTACATGCTGTAGACGCAATCGCCTACGACGACCGCCGCATAGTCGCGGTTGAAGGCCTCAAAGGCAGCGCATTGCACGCACGTGTTGGTGTTGATCCCGATCAATAGGAGGGTTTCGATCCCCCGAACGCGAAGCCAGCTCTCGAGCGGGGTCCCAATCCACGAACTCAGACGGTGCTTGGTGTTGATCACGTAATCCGCGGGGCCCATGCCCAATTCCGGCATGACCTCCGTCTGCGGCGAGTCGGGCAGGTTGTGTCCAGAGATGGTCGAGGGTAGGTCAGGCGTGAGGGACTGCCGTGCCGCCTCCACCGCGCGCCACCATGGATTTCGCAGGTACTCGCTCTCGCCATCGATGATCCGGTTGTGCATGACCAGGAAGGCCGTCGGGATGCCGAGCGCGCGCGTGCCCTCGAGCAGGCGAGCCGATGCGGCGACCACATCCTTTGCAACTTCCGCGACCACCGGCATGGTGGCCAGCTCTGGATCCAGATGGCCGCGATGCATGTCGATCGCCAGGACCGCGGTTCGCGTGGGCTCGATCCGGAGCTCCGCGTTCAGTCGTTGCGTCATATCGTCGCGGATACCCATCACTGCACCTCCATTTCAGTAGGCAACGATTCTAGGTTCGGGCTCGGTTCGAGGCAGGCGAATCGGTCGCGTCGCTCAACCGAAATGACCAATCGGCGACGCCGAACAGCTCCGCGGCCGCCGCAGCCGCCGCATTCGCGCTGATGCCAAGCCGCTCCAAGCGTGCCACCGGATCGGGATCGGCCATGTCGAAGGGAAGGTCGGTGCCGAGGACAAGCCTTTCTTCGCCGATCAATTCGCGCACGAACCGCAGGGCGAGGTCCCCATGGGTGATCGTGTCCAGCCAGAAGCGGTCCAGATACGTGCTCGGGCGCTCCGAGATTCGAACGCGCGGCTCCTTGCGCACATCGAACGCATGGTCGAAGCGTCCCAGCTGAAAGGGAACGAAGCCACCTGCGTGGACCAAGCCTAGGCGCAGCCGGGGGTGGCGGTCGAACGTCCCGGCATGGATCAGCCGGACCGCCGCGATTGTTGTATCGAGCGGGTTGCCGATCGAATTGACCAGGTAATAGTCCTCGAGCCCCGGTTTAGGACCGACGTAGTACGGGTGAAGCACCAATGGAACGTCGAGCTCCTCGGCTTTCGCGAGCACGGGTTCAAGGTCCGGCGAATCGAGCGTAATCGCCTCACAGTTCGTGCCAATGTGGGCGCCGAGCATCCCTAGCTCGCGCACCGCTCGCTCAAGCTCGTTGGCCGCCGCCTGCGGGTCCTGAAGCGGCAAGCCGGCGATCGCCAGGAGCCTCTCCTGCCCGGCGACGTGCTCGGCGAGCGCATCGTTGCACCGGCGGGTGAACGAAACGACTTCTTCAGCCGCACGGTCGTAGAAGAACAGCGTCGGCGCGCCCGAGAGTATCGACATATCGATCCGAAGCTCGTCCATCTGGCGCAGCTTCGCCCCGACGCTCACAAATTCGTCCGCCACCGGATAGCGAAAGCCCTGGGGGTGAACGAGAAAGCCATCCTCCTCGCGTACGTCGAGAATCCCTCCAGAAGCGGCCTCCTCCACAAAGAATCGTGGCAGGAAGTGTGTGTGAATATCGACAACCGTCAAGCGGCCACCTCGAACGTACCAGCCGCCCGGTTGATGTCCTCCACGTTCTGCAGCTCGTCGGGAAGCGACGCTCCCTTGCGGGCGTACCACTCCGCCAGCAGCGCCGGCGCGTCCACGACCAGGCCGAGGTGAAGCGAGATGATCAGCAGGGCGGCGTTCTCGGCCTCCTCGCTGTAGCCGGCGACCACATCGCGAGGGATGATCACGCGAAAGTCACGGTTGGCGGCGTCGAATGCAGTTGACAGGTCACAGGCATCGGTGAACGTTCCGGTGATCACGAGGTTGTGCACGTCCAGTTGCCGCAACAGAAACTCGAAGTCGGTGGGGTAAAAGGCCGACAAGCGCTTCTTCGTACGAATGTAATAGTCAGCGTCCCTCTCCTCCACCATCAGGTCCAGCCACTTCGTCCCCTCCCAACTGTGCTCGAGCATGAGGTCGTTGGGCGGCAGGTAGAGCTCATACAGGACCCGCCAGTTCGCGCCCCGGTTGTATGCCTTCGAGTTCGCATCGTCAATCCCGCCGTACCGCTGCCAGTGCTGGACATGGATGATCGGAATATCCAGCTCCCGCGCCCGCGCGTGGAACAGGTTGTGCGCGGGGATCCGCGCACGTGCTCGGGGAGCGGGAAGCGTCAGCTGCTCGTCCGGCCCCACGTGGCCGCGGTGCATGTCGATGCAGGCAATCGCGGTGTGGTCGGGATCGAGCCAGCGTTCGAACGCTTCAGTTGACGGGAGACCGCGCCGCTCGCGGTTCTCCAGATAACAGTACATGTCGGTCTTCATCGAGTCTTCTCCAAATTCACGCCGAAAGACACAGTGGCCCGCGATGACGCGGGCCACTGTGTCACTTCGTCATTTCTCAGCTGTCCACTCAGCAGCCGATCGCCTTAAGGTTGATCTTTGCCGCCGCTCCAGGGGCTCCGATCGTCGGCGACCCGGTGACCGCGTCCGGAATCTTTATCTGTCCGGAAATGATCTTTTGCTCGATCTGGTTCAGCTTCGCCTTGTCAGCCGCAGTAACCACCGAAAGGCTTGGGTTGATCACAAGCTGACCCACACGGAAGTTGGCCAGATTGTACTGCTTGTAATAGTGCGGCCCAATCTGGTGGTTTAGGTACGACTTGACGATGTCCTCGGCAATGCCGTTCAGGTTATAGAGGATGCTGGCCACAACCGTACTAGGCGCGAGCGAGCTGTCGTTGTAATACGAGGCTATCGCATAGTGGCCGGGCCCCGCGGCCTGTCCGGCCGCGATCACACCTTCGACAGCCTGATCCACCGCGCTCATCAGCACGTCGGCGCCGCCGCTATAAAGCGAACTCGCCGCAGCACGGGCGAGCGCTGCGTCCGTGAATGATCCGGTTAGCTTTTCGCTGAACGAGATGTTCGGATCTACGCAGCGTGCCCCGAGATCGAATCCTTCAGGTTGGCGTACCAGATCCGGAAACGGTGATCCGTACACCGATCCGATCTTATGGGTCTTGGTGATCATCGCCGCCAGCGCGCCGGCGAGGAACGTCCCATCCTCCTGCTTGAAGTCGACATGCCCCAGGTTCGACGGTTCGGCTTGTTGTGGGGCCGGGGTCGCAAACTCGAACGGTACTTGTATGAACTGAACGTGCGGGAACTCTTTCGCCAGCTTCTGCGCCGGCGGGTCCATGGCGCCGTGGGCGAAGATGATCAGGTTGTATCCCTGCGACGCAAACGAAGCTCCCTCCGAGACGTATTGGTCAGCGGTTTCAACGTTGCCCACCATGGTCACCTTCACGCCAAGATCCTTCCCGGCCTGGGTGAGGCCGTCAGACCATGAATTGGCCCAAGAGCGGTTGTTCGCGGCGCCGGTGGAAAGGACCGCAACCTTTATGTTCGAGTGCGAGCCGCTGCCGCTCGAGCTCGACGAGCTACCGCTCGAGCTCGAACCACACGCTGCCATCGCGACGGTGACTAGCCCAATCATTATGGAGACGCCGACTCGGCGGCCCCTCGTTCGATGTCTCTCCTCCATCGACCTGTCCTTTCTGGTAGTGCCTCTGGGCCCATGAGACAGGCCCGCGGATATGGCTGCATTCAAGAGGGGCGCCATCACGCGCTTGAGCCGCCCGGCCGGAACGGAATAGCTGCCCCGGCCGGGTAGCGGGCGCCCTTTGCCACGACGACCGCGGCGATGGTCACCAGGTAGGGGAATGCGATGAGCACGTCGGAGGGCAGATGTGCCAGTGGGCCAAGGTGTTGAGCCTGAAACTGGATTGCTTGGGCCAGGCCGAATAACAGCGAGGCCGCGACGATCCAGAATGGATTCCATCGCGCGAGCACGACGATGCCCAGCGCGATAAAGCCACGACCGTTGGTGTACCCGCTGACAAATCCGCCGGAATTCGCGAACAGTTCTGTGCCCCCAACGGCGGTGATCGCGCAGCCGAGAATCACCGCCCCGTAACGCAGCCCGCGGACGTTAAGCCCGGCCGACTCGGCAGCGCGAGGAAACTCTGCCGCAGCGCGCCCGTAGAGGCCATACCAGGTTCGTCGGAGCAGGTAAAAGACGATCGGTGCGCCAATGAAGGCTGCATACACAAGTACGTCCTGCTCGAACAACACGGGTCCCAGCCACGGAATCTTGTCGAGTCCAGGAATCTTCCAGGTCGGAAAATGTGTCGAACGACTGGCCTGTACGTACTTCACCGCCAAGGTCGTAGTGAGGCCAAAGGCAAAGATATTGAACAGGATGCCGGTGACGATCTGATCCGTGCCAAGTCGTACGTAGAGGAGTGCGAGGAGCAGACCGCACGCCACCCCACACCCAATCGCTACAAGCAATCCGGTCCAGATGCTGCCACCGTAGTTAACTCCAACCGCCGTACCGAAAGCCCCGGTCAAAAGAACGCCTTCGATCCCGACGTTGAGTACGCCTGCCTGCTCCACGATCACTTCACCGAGTGCGGCAAAAAGCATCGGGATCATCAGGGTGACGCCGAGGCTGAAAATCGTCTGGCTGGTACTCATCGTGACGCCTCCGGATAGCGGAAGCGGACCACACGGAAGGCGAGCAACAGAATGACAAAGAGGGCCATCAGGAGCTGCCCAACGGTGATCGAAAGCCCGGTCTGAGCTTGTAGACCGTTACTACCCTCGAGCAACGCTGCGAACAGGAAGCCAGAGGGGACGATCCAGGCCGGACTCAGACGGGCGACGAGGGCGACGGCAATCCCAAGGTAACCAAAATTCGACCCGTTGAAGCCCAATGGCAGCGCTCCGTTGATGCCAAGGATGAAAATGGCGCCCGCCAGCCCCGCGAACGCACCTCCGAGGGTAAAGCTAAGGATCGCTACACGGCGGATGGACATTCCGTTCATGCGTGCAGCGTTTGGGTTTAGCCCAACCGCACGTATCTCGAACCCCAAGCGGGTTCGTGTCATGATCACCCAAGCTACGACGGCGGCGCCGATTGCCAGCAGTGCGCCGACTGTGACCAAGGTGTTCGGCCAGATATTTGGCAGGAGGCTCTTTCCTGGAACGTTCCTGGTTTCGCCGGTCGTGCCTTGGGGCCAAATGTTGTCGATCGCCCAGTTTCCCATCGAGATCGCGATGAAGGTCATCATCAGCGAGGTGATTACCTCATTCGCGTTGATCGTTCCTCTGAGGATGCCAGGGATGAACCCCCACACCGCGCCACCGCACATAGACGCGAGGACGCAGAGAGCGACGAATAACGGACGTGGAGTCGAACCTGGAAGCGTAAAGGCGACGCCCAAGGTGCAGAACGCGCCAAACCACAGTTGGCCCTCCCCACCAACGTTCCATAGATGGGCGCGGAAGGGAATCGCGGCGCCAATCCCGGTGCAGACAAGCAGGCTCGCGATCATGATCGTCTGGCCCAGGTTGAAAAAGCTCCCAACTGATCCCGTGTACAGCGCCTGAAAGGCGGTTCCGGGATCAGATCCGAGGATCCAGATGAGAACCGCGAAGATCACTACAGTCGCCGCCAGCGCCGCGATAGTGCGTAACACACTTCGCCCACGCCCCTCCTTTAGCTCCGTCAGACGGGTGATCGTCTCCTCGAGCTGCCGCAGGGCCCGCGCAACGGGCGGCCCGGCTGCGCCGGGGCCCGCCTGGCCTGCCTCGCGCTGCTCATCCGTTGAGGTCGCCTCGCGCTGCTCGGCTGTCGGCAGGTCAGGCGAGGTCATTGAGTCGTCACCTTGCTCCCCGCCATTGCGTAGGCAAGTTCATCCACGGCAACCTCGTTCCTGGGCGCGTGATAGGCGATCGTCCCGCGATAGAGGCAGATGATCCGGTCGGAGAGCTCTAGCAGTTCATCCAGGTCGACCGACACCAGCACGATCGCTGCTCCGCTGTCGCGGGCTGCCAGCAGTTTCCGTTGCACGAAAGCCATGGCGCCGACATCCAGTCCGGTCGTGGGGTTGGCAGCGATGATCACGCGGAGCTCTCGCGAGAGCTCGCGCGCGAGGACGACCTTTTGCTGATTGCCGCCGGAGAGAGAGACGACCGGGACGTCTGGTGCCTGCGGCCGGATGTCGTATTCGGCGATCGCCCCGCGTGCTCGCTCGCGGATCGCGCGCGGCTGGAGGAGGCCTCTGCGCGTGAAGCGGCCTGCGGCGACCTCCGCCAAGGCCAGGTTCTCGGCCACGGCCATGTCCAATATCAGCCCCCAACCGCGGCGGTCCTCGGGGATCCCGCTGACGCCGAGCTTGCGCAGCTGGAGCGGAGGTTTCCCCGTGACGTCCTGCCCATCGAGCAGGACGGCTCCGCTCGAGATCTTGTGCACACCAGTCAGGCCATCGACGAGCTCGCGCTGACCATTCCCCTCTACTCCGGCGACCCCGAGGATCTCGCCGCCGAACACCTCGAACGAGATGCCGTTCACTGCAGGATTGCGGTCTTGAGTCTCGACAACGAGATCTCGTAGCTCGAGGATGGGATCGGAGCGGTCCAGTACCTTTCGGCTCGCGGGAAGCTCCGCCAACCCATGTCCTGTCATCAGCCGCGCGAGCTGTCCCTCGTCGTACCCACCGCGCCGGACCGTACTCACCAGATGCCCTTGTCTCAGGATCGTCACCCGATCCGCGATCTTCATGACTTCGCTGAGCTTGTGCGTGACGACGACCACCGATCGTCCGGTGGCACGCAGCTCGCCGAGGGTCTTGAACAGCGCCTCGATCTCTACGGGCCCCAGCGATGATGTCGGCTCGTCCAGGATCAGGACGCGTGAGCCTCGGTAAAGAAGCTTGAAGATCTCCACCCGCTGCTGGGTGTCGATTGGCAGCTGCCCGACGCGGCGCCGGGGGTCGATCGCGATGCCCAACCGTTCCCCCGCCTGCTGAACTTCGCGCTCGACCTTGCGCGGGCGGAACCTGAGGTTCATCGCCGACACGGAGCCGAGCACGACGTTCTCGGCCACCGTGAAGTCCCGCACGAGCATGAAGTGCTGGTGCACCATCCCGATGCCCGCCGCCAGTGCATCAGCCGGCGTAGCGAAAGACACCTCCTCGTCATCTAGGACGATGGTCCCCGCGTCCGGCTGAATCATGCCGAACAGGATGTTCATCAGGGTGGTCTTGCCTGCCCCGTTCTCGCCCAGCAGCGCATGGATCTCACCGGGTACCAGCTCGAAGTCGACGCCGTCGTTTGCAACGGTGTCGCCGAACGCCTTGCTGATTCCGCGCATCTGGACGTGCCGAGCGCGAGAGGAGTCCCCTCCGGGCGTTGCCTGCCCAGATCGAGGCGGGTCGGCCAGAGCCATGGCCGAATACGTATACCTCATTTGTATGCCTGAGTGAAAGTGGTTTCCGCCCGGCGCTGGGGACCAAAAACTTGTTCCTAACAAAGCCATCGCGCCACAGTCCGGGTCAGACGGCCGTCCCGCGGCACCAACGCGTCGTGCCGCGGGACCGACAGACCACAGAAAGAGGTGTAGGAGATGGCGAGTGTCGCGAGCGAAAGTCAACGTCGGGCGATCTGGCCGGGCGACATCCCGAAGCCGCTGGCTCCATACAGCCCGGCGATCAAGGCCGGCGGGTGGCTGTTCGTCGCGGGCCAGCTTGCCAGCGACTTCGAAACTGGGCTGGCTCCAGAGTGCAGGCTGGCCAACCCAAATGCCGGCGAACAGCTTCGGCTCCAGTCCGACTTCGTACTCAAGAACCTCGCCGCATTGCACGAGAGCGCGGGTATGAACATGCGCACCGATGTCGTGCGCATCTACCAGTGGTTCGCATCCAAGTACCCGACGATGGAGGAGTTCGCCGCCGGCATAAGCTGGCCGCGGATTTCGATCACGCCATACCTCGAAACCCGCGACCAATACATCGACGAGCCGCGGCCGGCATCGACGGGAATGGGGATCCGCGAGGACGGGCTCCTGGTCAGGGGAACGATCCTCGAGGTCGACATGATCTCGATCCAGCAGCAGCCGGGCGTCGAGAAGCGGGGCTTCCCCGTTCCGGACGGGGTGCCCTCGCCTTTGGCGGGATACTCGCCGGCGATCCGCCATGGCGACTGGGTCTTCCTGGCGGGCGAGATCCCTGTGGACTGGCGGGGCGACTACCTCAGTGACGTACACCTCGGCGAGCCGAGCGGGCTGGCGCGCGAGGCCCGCGTCAATCCGTACTTCTGGTACGGGTCGGAGATCGAGAACCAGGCCGAGTACACACTCCAGAAGCTCGAGAAGACCGCCGAGCTGGCAGGTTCGTCGTTGAACCGCTGCGTGAAGGCGACGGTTTATCTCGCATCGCCCGCCGATTTCGCCGGAATGGACCGCGTCTGGCGACGTTGGTTCCCAGAAAATCCGCCGGCGCGCGTCGTGATCCCGTACATGGGACTCGGCGGAAGGGGCAGCCGGATCGAAATCGCCATGAAGCTGCTGGGCAACGACTCTGAGCTGCGCATCGAGACCGTCGAGACCTCGGACGCGCCGGAGCCGCTCGGGCACGAACCACAGGCCATCAAGGCCGGCCCGTTCGTCTTCTTCTCGACCCAGATGGCCTTCGATTCCTCCGGCGCCCTCGCCGCAGAGACTAAACGCCACCCAGAGTTCCCGTGGTACGGGCAACCGGCAAAGCTTCAGATGCGTTACATGCTCGAGAACGTGGGGCGCATCTCGGAGGCCGCCGGGACGAAGCTCGAGAATCTGTGCAAGCGCCAGTGCTTCCACGACGACTTCACCTGGTTCGCCGAGACGATGGAGGACGAGTGGGCCTCACACTTCCCGGGGGACAAGCCGGCCTCGACGACGCTCCGGATCGGCGGTCCGCTGGTCGTGCCGGGCGCCCATGTCTTGCTCGACCTAATCGGTTACGTACCGGAGAGCTGACAGGCGCCTCAGAACGCTGTGGGATCGGCTCGCCGCTCCCGGTTCGCGCCGTGACCGTTGACTGGGTGAACCATCCGCCCTTTCCGCCAGCGTGCGGACGCTCTTGATGCGGGGGCGCTTCTATGCACTCGGTGCCGGGATCAGCTACGGCACCCTGGGGATCTTCAGCAAGCTCTTTTACGACCACGGCGGAACGAACTTCATGCTGCTGGTACTGCGCTTCTGCGGCGGCTGGACGCTGTTCGCGGCGATCATGCTGCTGCGCCGTCGACCGTGGCCGGCGGGGCGTGACGCGGTGCTGGCGACCGTCCTCGGGGCCGGACAGCTGGCTGCCACATTCTGCCTGTTCATCGGCTTCGAGCACGCCTCGCCGGGCCTCGTCGTGCTCCTCTTCTACATCTATCCTCTGCTCGTCACGATTGGGGGCAGGTTCGTGTATGGCGAGCAGCTCGGATACCGGCGTGCGGCGGTGCTCGCCGTCGGCGTCATGGGAATCGTGCTGACCGTTGGGCTGCCGCACTCCGCCTCGGCACTCGGCATCGCCTGCGGCCTGGCAGCCGGGCTATTTGCCACCGTTTACGTCCTCGGCAGCCGCCACCTTCTGTCGCGCACCCTCGATCCGGTGCAGTACACGACGCTGGCCTACACCGGAAGCTCCGCCGCGATGCTGATCGCGTTTGCCATACGTGGCGGGGATCCGACTTCCAGCCGCGCGCTGACCTACGCGCTTCTCGTGATTATCGCTTCCACCGTCATTCCCGCGCTCCTGCTCTACTCCGCCATCCGTCTGATCGGTGCCGGGCCCGCTGCGCGGCTCGCGACGATGGAGCCGGTTACGGCGGTGGTTCTCTCGTACGTGGTGCTCGGGGACTCACTCGGGGTCGGCCAGATCGCGGGCGGTGTCCTGGTGCTGGGGTCAGTGGCACTCCTAGCTGCCTCGCCCGGCACCGCGGGCAGCCCTGCCATTCGACCGCTTGCCGAGCCGTGACCTCGGGGCCGGCGGTGCAGCCAACGAAGCCCGGTGTCGCCGCCGGGCAGGACGATGCTGAGGACACCGTGGCGAGCGGCGCCCGCGACTCCCTGTCGCTTGGGATCGCCCTTGCCGCCGTCGGAATCGCGTTCGGTTACGCGGCCCACGTAGCCGGTCTGACCTGGTGGCTGTCGGGACTCATGTCTGCCACGACCTATGGCGGCCCGTCGCAGTTCCTGGCCGTGGGGCTGATCGGCACCGGGGCGGCGATCCCGGCGATCATTGTCACCGTGTTCGTGGCGAACCTCCGTTACTCGCTGTTCGCGGCCACCTTGGCTTCCGCGCTTCGCGACACCCCCTCCCGGCGGTTGTTCCTGCTCGCCCAAGGGCTCGCCGATGGCTCCTACGCCCTCACCATGCAGCACACCGGAGAACGGTCACGGCGGCGAGTGGACCGCTACCTGCTCGGCAGCATCATGGTCTCTTACGCCGTATGGGTGACGGCGACCATCTTGGGCGACCTGGTAGGCGCCGAGGTGCCGGCCGTGCTGGCGTACGGGCTGGGCTTCGCCACTCCCGCCATCTTCATTGCTTTCCTCACTGCCGCGGTCCGCGACCGAGTCGGCATTGTGGTGATGCTGATCGCCGGGGTGGGCAGCGTGGTGGCGCACGACAACCTTCCGACCGGTGCCGGCCCAGTCGTCTCGATCGGCCTGGCGGCGGTGGTAGGAGGAGTTCTGCGGTGGCGACTGGAAGAGCGCTGATACTCATCGCCGGGATGGCGGTCGTGACGTATATGACCCGCCTGCCGCTCTACTTCCTCAGCGTACGGCGCTACCGAATCTCACCGCTGGTGGGCCACATCCTCGCCTGCATCCCCACGGCAGCGTTCGCGGCGATCGTCTTCCCCGGCGTGCTGCAGCCCGGCGGCCACACCGAGCTACGGGCCTCCAACCTCTACCTCTACGCCGCTCTGGTGACGGTCGGCGCGGCAGTGGCACTACGACGAAGCCTGCTCGGCACGATCCTCGTGGGGATAAGCACCGCCGTGCTCCTGGATCAAATCTTCGGTTGACCCTCGCCGGGCACGAAGCGCCCGGCGCCGGGCCGCCCGACGACGCGCCCGTCGTCGGCCACGAGCCTTCCCCGGAGGTAGGTACGCTGCGCGCGACCCGTCAATGTACGGCCGGAGTACGGTGACCATCCCGCCTTAGAAATGATGTCGGCGTCGCGCACCGTCCAGCGCGTCTTGGGGTCAACTAGCACGAGGTCCGCATCGGCGCCCGCCTCGAGCCTTCCCTTCGCCGGCCAGAGGCCGTAGATCCGCGCCGGCGCCTCTGAATAGGCCTGCGCGACTCGCTCGTAGGAGATCCTTCCAGTGTGTGCGCCATCGAGCAGCACGGACAGCGTCGTGTCGACACCGGGCAATCCGAAGTGGACCTCCCAGATCGTGCCAGCAAGCTTCTGCTCGCGCGTCGATGGAGCATGGTCGCTGGCCACGTAGTCAACGCGCCCATCCGCGAGCGCCCGCCACATCCGCTCAAGGTCGTCGGCTGAGCGCGCCCGCGCAGGGGGCGTGAACTTCCGGAACGATCCGTGCTTCAGCACCTCGTTCTCCGTCAGGGTCAGATATTGCGGGCACGTCTCGATGGTCAGGCCGGCTGCCGCACGGACGGCATCGTCGTGGCTGACATGCGCCGCCACCGCGCGCGCGCCTACGAGCCTGGCAGCGAGAGCGGTCATCAGCAGCGCTGTCTGCTCGGCGTCCGGTCCGCGCCACAGGGGCACTACACCGCCGTCCGCGCGACCCTGGGCACGTAACTCCTCCTCGGCCGCCGCGGTGAGCGACTCGTCCTCGGCGTGGACAAGGCACACCGCTCGGCACCTGGCGGCCCGGGTAAACAGCCGCTTCAGCGCCGCGGCGTCAAAGCCGGGCAGACCGTGCGTCGTACAGGTGAACGCCTTCACAAAGGCCGCACCAGCGCGCCACACGCCCTCGACCTCCTCAAGGCGATCGGGCCATGCGTGCGCGGCGAGGGCGAAGTCGACCCGCGAGCGCTCACACAGGTGCTCGACCTTGGCGCGCAGATCGTCGGCGGAGATGACCGGCGCTCCGTGGGTGTGCTCGATGACGGTGGTGACACCGGCCCGGGCAGCGGCCGCTGAGCCGGTCAGGAAGTCCTCTCGGGTGGCATCGCCGGGATCCATAAAGTGGATGTGGGCGTCAACCATCCCGGGCATGACGAGAAGCCCCGTGGCATCAACCGTTTCCCGCGCCTCCAGGGCACGGGAGGACACGGCTGCGATCCGACCATCCGACACATAGACGTGCATCCGCGCCCGTCCGCGAGGCGTCACTACTTCACCACCCTCGATGCCGAGGTCGAGCGTCACGCCCAACCGGACGCGGTCATACGTACTCGGGCGCCGCGAGGGACAGCGAGTTCACTGCCCGGCGTGGAATTGCTTGGGCCCCTCCATGTATTTCTCTATCCACCAGCTGAAAAACGCGTGGCGGACGATGGCGCCGTCCTCCTCGCCAAAGCCTGCATGTGTGCGAAGGAGGTCGACGAGCTTGTACTCATCGTCGCTCAGCGGGACTTCGACGGCCTGCTTGACAATCGGATAGACCGGCCATCGCGGCCTGTAGGACCCGTCGCGCTCAAGCTCGCGGGTCGCTCTGATGTCCTTAATGATGAAGTCCTCGGGCGTGCGCTGGTTGCGGTAGCGGCGCGCCTCCGGCTGGAGCCACTGCTCCCGCTCGGCCTCTGTGGAGGACAGGACTTGAACCTTGAGTGGTTTGAGCTCGAAGTTTGAAGTGCTGAAGATGTCGGCCCCGCACACATTGGGAACCGCAAGGATGTCGAAGTGCGCCATCAGCTCCACGTAGTCGCCGGGCTTGGCGAGCATGCGCTTGATGTAAAGCTGCTCGTTCTCGTCCACGCCGACATGCATCCAGAAGTTGAACGAGTCGTGGACATCATCGGGCGTCAGCCCGTACTCGCGGATGGACTCGGCCAGGATGTCGTGGCAGTTCGTGTGCCTCTCAAACCCGTACTGGTACTCGTAGAGAAAGCCGCTGCACCGCGGATACTGGATGTCGTTGGTGCCGACGGTGTCACGGATGATCGTGAACATAGGTCGCTCGCGCGGAGGGGCCGACCAGAGCATGTCGCCCTCGGCCGGAAACAAGCCATGGAGGTGACGCGTGCGGCCGGTGTGGAAGTACTCCTTGTAGTCGTGAAGGTTGAATGCGTTGAAGTCGGCGCACTGGCCGTTGCCGATCTGCTCGATACGCAGGATCTGCCCGCGGAGCACCGGTACGGCTTTGCCGGTCCCGGGTTCCATCACATGTTCGAATACGACCGCGCGCTCAGCCATCTCCTGCCCCCTCTCCACGGTCTTGGCCGGACGACCCAAACTCGGGATGCTGACGACAGAACTCGAGGAAACCGCTGCGAATGACCTCGCCGTAGCTCGAGCCGTGCTTGCCCTCGGTGATGAGCCGGTCAAGCATCTGCGCCTGCTGCTGGTTTATTACCACTCGCACCGTCGCGTCGCTCATGCTCGCTCGATCGTGTCCGGCGCCTGCCGCAGCCGTCAAGCATTTGGGTCGTTGGCGATGGCCGTATCGCCCTGTTGGTGTCGGCCGCGCTCTTACCCTCGCAGCGATGGAGCGCAAGCAAACGCTTCGGGTGCTCTCGCCCGGGAACATCGGCAGCGTCGAAACCCGCAACCGCGTCGTGCGCTCCGCCACGTCAGAAACCATGGCCGACGAACGAGGCTTTATCACCGGGCACTATCGCGAGCTTCACCTCCGGCTCGCTCGCAACCACGTAGGACTGATCTTCACGGGCCACTGTTCCGTGCATCCGACTGGCCGTTCCATACGCGGCATGGTCGAGGTCTCCAGCGACGAACACATACCGCTGCTGAAGAGCTTCACCGACTCGATTCACGCCGAAGGGGCGCGCATCTTCGCCGAGCTCAATCATGCCGGCAGCCAGAGCCGCGTTCCGGACATGGCGCCGCTTGCGCCGTCGGTCGTGCCGAACCCGCAGTTTCAGCGAACCCCGCGCGAAGCATCCGACGAAGAGATCCGCGAGATCATCGCTGCGTTCGGCAGTAGTGCGGCCCGCGTACGCGAGGCCGGGTTCGATGGCGTCCACGTGCATGCGGGACACGGTTACCTAATCTCAGAGTTCCTGTCTCCCGTTGCCAACGTCCGCACCGACGATTGGGGCGGCTCACTCGCGAATCGCCAGCGTTTCGGGCTCGAGGTCTTCCGCGCGATGCGGCGCGCGGTGGGAGCCGACTTCCCCATCACGTGGAAGCTCGGCCTTCAGGACTTCGTGGCCGGAGGCATGCCGCTGAGCGACGGCCTTGCTACAGCCGAGACGCTCGACCGAGAAGGCGTCGACGCACTCGAAGGCTCAGCCGGAGTGATGTCGCCCGCCGCCGAGAGTGCAGTCCAGTACACGGGAGTGACCCGGGAACGAGCACTCCAAGACAAGCTGTTTCACCGGCTGCTCGCGAAACCGCGGCCTGACGCCTACTTCTACGACTGGGCCAGGATGCTCCGTGAACGGGTCAGCTGCCCGGTCATCGTCGTTGGAGGGTTGCGGACGGTCGAGGTCATGGAGCGCGCTGTGAGCGAGGGAGTAGCCGACTTCGTTTCCTTGGCCCGCCCGCTGATCCGCGAGCCAGACCTCGTCCGCCAGATCGAGGAGGGCTTCCGCGGTCGCTTCGCGTGCACGTCGTGCAACATCTGCCTGATGCACGAGGGCGTGCACGAGCTTCAGTGCTGGCGCACCAGCAACAAGGCGCTGCTGGTGCACGCTGCCTATCGGCTCACCGGCCGGCTCCACTGAGCTCTCAGGCCGGCGCCGCGTCCGTGATATAGCGCGCGAAACGGTCGCGCATGGCGTTGGTTTCCTGCCGATCGCCTAGCAGCAGCGAGAGCAGCACCCGAGCCTTGCGCGCCTCGAGCCACCCGCTGCTCAGCAACCCGCGGGACAGCAGATCCACCTCGGCGCTGGGGAAGCCGTACGTCGCTCGCAGAGCCTCGCCCGCGTGGGTACGGGAGGAGAGCACGACCGGCATGCCAGCCACGGCCTCATCGACCGCGGGAAGCATCGCTGCCGGGAGATGGCCCCCGCCCAGCGCCTCGATCACGATCCCGCCGAACCCTGCGGACACGGCGTCCGCAGGAGCGACCCCTCGTCCCCGATCGCCGCGGTCACAAGAGCGACGCGTGCCGGTCGCACCGAGGACTTCAAGTTGAGACACGATCGTGCCGGCGGCCGCAATGCGAGGCGGGCCCTGCCCTCAGCCACCCAGCCAAGCGGCCCCGCCGAAGGCGAAATAAAGGCGGCGGCACTCTGCGTGTGGCCCTTCACGACGAATCGTGCGGCGTGGATCTCCCCGCCGAGGACGACGGCCGTGCCGACGCCTCGCAGGTGAGGTGATGCTGCGGTTCTGACCGCGTCGATCAGGTTCGCCGGCCCGTCAGCCCCGGGCAGGTGCGCCGCCCGCATCGCACCGGTGACGACCACGGGCTGATCGTGGGGGACCAGCAGGTCCAAGGAGAACGCCACTTCCTCGAGCGTGTCGGTGCCTTGTGTGATCACGATGCCGTCGGCGACGCCGGCGCGAAGCTCCCGCCTGATCCTGTCTGCGAGCGCGACGACATCGGCTACGGCCAGATGCGCTCCGGGCAGTTGTCGAAATAACTCTGCCCGGATCGATGCGATTTCTGTCAAGGCCCGGCACCGCAGCGACCAGGTCCTCCGCTGACAGCTTCGGTACGGCGCCGCCGGCATCGTGATCGGGCACCATCGCGATGGTTCCGCCGAGGGACAACACAAGGACTCGAGGCTCGCCAGAGATCTGCGCATATGTATTACCATTCGCCCGTGCCGAGTGAGCCCCTGCGGAGAGACAACGCACGCCAGGCTCAGCGGTGAGACGGCCGGTTGCCCGGCGAGGAGATCGCTGGCCCGTGTCATGAGTTCGGTGCGACTGTTCTCGGAGGGGCAGATTGGCTCGCTCACGACTCGCAACCGGGTAGTGCGCGCCGGAACATCAGAGACGATGGCCAGCGAGCACGGCGAGGTAACACCCCAGCTTTGCCGGCTGTACGAGACGCTTGCGCGCAATCGCATCGGGGTACTGTTCACCGGCCATCTGTATTGCGCGAGCCGGGGGCAGTACGCACGGCGCCAGACGGGGATCCATGAGGACTCTCTGATCGACGGCCTACGTGCGCTCACCGATCGGGTCCACCGCCATGGCGCGGCGATCTTCGCTCAGCTGGCCCACGCCGGCAGCCAGTCACGGGTCCAGGCTGGGAATCCGCTCGCCCCTTCGGCCGTCCCTAATGCGCTGACTGGGCGGGCGGTCCAAGAGGCTGAGCCGCACGAGATCGTCGAGGCGGTCAACAAGTTCGCAGACGGCGCCAGCCGCGCCGTCGCCGCCGGGTTTGACGGCATTCACATCCACGCCGCCAACGGCTATCTGATCAGCGAGTTTTCCTCCCCTCTGGCGAATCGCCGCACAGACGGGTGGGGCGGCTCACCAGAGGCCCGCGATCGCTTCGCCGTTGAGGTCGTGCGCGCCGTTCGAAGGGCAGTCGGTTCCGAGATACCAGTGACGCTCAAGCTCGGGATGGTTGACGCCGTCCCAGGCGGGTTGGCGCTCGAGGAATCAGTGAGGCGCGCCCGATTGCTGGTCGAAGCGGGACTGGATGGGATCGAGGTCTCCTGCGGAATTATGCAACTGCCCAGCGATTCGGCTCGGCAATACGTCGCCGTCGACCGTCGCCGCGCGATCAGCGACCTGCTCGTGCACCGAGTGCTTGCGCAGCCCGCGGCCGAGGCTTACTTTGTCCCGTGGGCCCACTCGCTGCGCGAGCAGGTGCAAACGACCGTCATCGCCGTTGGGGGGATGCGCACGGCCCAGACGATGGAGGCCGTGTTGTCCAGCGGCGACGCCGACTTCATCGCGCTGGCTCGACCCCTGATCCGGGAGCCCGACCTGGTCCTGAAGCTCACCGCCGGTCGCAGCGGCTCGGTCGATTGCACCTCCTGCAACATCTGCCTGATGCATGAGGGCCATCATTCGCTGCGATGCTGGCGCACGCCGCGGCACCGGCTGCTCCAACACGGAGCGTATCGGCTGAGCGGCGGGTTCAAAAGTTGACGTGGATTCCCCGGCGGCTCTCCGGAGCACCCATTGCCAGGCATTAGCACTACGTATTACGACTATTCGTATTCTGGCCTCTAGCGCAGACCGGGGATGAAGCCACCTCCGTTCGACTACGAAGTGCCCTCGGGCGTCGAACAGGCGCTTGACCTGCTCGCCTCAAGCAGCTCGGACACCAAGATCCTTGCCGGTGGGCAGAGCCTGATGCCACTGCTGAACTTCCGCCTGGCTCGCCCCTCGCTGCTGATCGACATCAACGGGCTCGGCGAACTCGCACAGATCCGCCGGCGCGAGGAACGTCTTCATATCGGCGCCCTCACGCGTCAGGCCGTGCTCGAGCGCTCGGAGCTGGTCACCCGCTACTGGCCGCTGCTTCATCAGGCGATCGGCCTCGTCGCACATCCCCAGATCCGGAATCGCGGAACCGTCGGCGGCTCGATTGCGCACGCCGACACCGCCGCCGAGCTCCCGGTCGCATTGGCCGCGGTCGATGGCGCGGTCATGGCCCGCTCGCGAGGAGGCGAACGAACGATCGGATGGGAGGAGCTGTTCGTCACCCACTTGACGACCTCACTCCATCCCCAGGAGCTGCTCGTTGAGGTGATCCTTCCGCCACTACCCCCGGGAACGGGGACCGCGTTCTTGGAGTACGCGCGGCGTCACGGAGATTTCGCGTTGGGGGGCGCTGCGGTGACCGTCACGCTCGGTCCAGACGGCACGTGCACGCGCGCCACGATTGCTCTGTTGGCCGCCGCCCCCACGCCAGTTCGCGCCCGAGAGGCGGAGGTCTCGCTGACCGGAGCAAAAATCCACCCGGACTCTGCGCGCGAAGCCGCCGCGTTGGCGGTTCGCGACATCGCCCCCACCGGTGACGTGCATGGCACCGGTCGCTACCGCCGGAGGCTGATCGAGGCCATGGTTCGCCGGGCGGTCCTCGAAGCCGACCACCGGGCCGCAACCGCACCCCGAAGCGACAACGGGAGGGACTCTCCTTGACGAGGCGCGCCGTGCATATCGAGATCAACGAAGCCGAGTACGAAGCGATGATCGAGCCGCGGATGCTGCTATCGGACTTCATCCGCCACGAGGCCCGGCTGACAGGAACCCATGTCGGGTGTGAACACGGTGTGTGCGGCGCATGCACCGTTCAGCTCGACGGTGAGCCGGTCCGCTCCTGCCTGATGTTGGCGATCCAGGCAAGCGGGCGAGCGGTGAGAACGGTCGAGGCCATGACCGAACGCCCCGACGGCGAGCTTCATCCGCTCCAGCAGGCCTTCCACGAGGCCCACGCGCTTCAGTGTGGCTTCTGCACACCCGGCTTCCTGATGTCGCTCGAGCCGCTGCTGCCCGGACTGGGACGGCTGAGCGACGAGGACATCCGAGCGGCGCTCTCGGGGAATCTATGTCGCTGTACGGGCTACCAGAACATCGTCGCCGCGGTCCGTTTGGCCGCCCAGCGGATCCCCGAAGCTTGACAGCGGATCTTCGTCCAATGTATTACTATCGTCCGCTCAGGGCGACCCTTCAGGAGGACCATAGTGCGGCTCGAAAACGAATTCCTGGTGGACGCCCCCGTCGATCAGACCTGGTCGACGCTGCTTGACATCCAACGGGTGGCACAGTGCCTGCCGGGCGCGGCGCTGGAATCCGATGGCGAAGATGGTGTCTACCGCGGGTCGATGCGGGTCAAGCTCGGGCCGATGTCCCTCAGCTACAAAGGGACCGCCCGCATGGCGGAGGTGGAGGAGGATTCTCACAGCGCGACGATCGAAGTAACGGCCAAGGAGGTCAAAGGACAAGGAACCGCCTCGGCGCGAATTCGCAACCACCTGAGTCCGGGCGCCGAGCGCGGCACACAGGTCACCGTCGAGACTGACCTCAGCATCACCGGACGGCCCGCGCAGTTTGGACGCGGGATCATGGAGGACGTTGCCGGCAGGATGCTCGACGACTTCGCCAACAGGCTGGAGGCCGAGGTGCTGCGCGGTAACGGCGGCGCTCCTCCCGTTGACGCCGCTCCCGAAGTGAATACCGGCGATGCTGGGGGCGCGGTCACCGAGCCCGCGGATGAACCGGCCTCGCCGCCGGCAGCCGACGCTGAGCTGGACCTCGGGGCGGTGCTGCTTGGGCCGCTGGCCAAACGTGCTGTCACCGCCCTCGGATTGGCCGCCCTGCTGGCTCTCGTAGGCATGGCGTTACGCGGACGCAAGACTGGACTGAGCGTAACCGTCAGCTGGCGATGAGCATCGCGGCGAAGATCACCGCGATTCTCAACCCCGGCCGCATGCTCGCGGACGGCATCCCGTACCCCGACTTCGCCGTTGCGAGGCGCCGCGTCGAGGAGGGCGAGGACTGGTTCGACGTATGGATGGGGTTAAGCCAACGCTACGAGCAACTGGGCCAGGCCGCGCTCAAGCAGGGACACTCGGTGTCCGGTGGGGAATGGCTGTGGCACGCATCGCTGAGTGCACACTATGCACAGTTCATGTGGTTCCACGATCCTGAGCGACGCGAGGCCGGCCAGCGGACCAAGTCGGCGCTCTATCTTCGCGCCGCACCGTATCTCAACCCGGTCGCGGAGCGCGTCGACATTCCGTTTGAGGACACGATGATCCCCGGCTACCTACGGCGCCCGACGGACGCCGATGGCCCGGTCCCCTGCGCCGTCCTGATCGGTGGCCTCGAGTCGACCAAGGAGGAGAGCTACCTGTTCGAGCAGATGTGCCTGCGCCGTGGCGTGGCCACATTTGCGTTCGACGGTCCCGGACAGGGAGAGATGTTCTTCGATCGCAAGCTGCAGCCCGACTTCGAGCGCTACGTCTCCGCTGTGGTCGACCACCTCGAGCGGACAGAGGACATCGACGGTGCCCGCCTAGGTGTTCTCGGGCGCAGTCTTGGCGGCTACTACGCCGTGCGTGCGGCAGCCTGTGAGGCGCGGTTGCGTGCCTGCGTCGCGTGGGGTGCGTGTTTCGACATGACCGATTTCGACGCGATGCCCGCGCATACGCAGGACGGTTTCACCTACGTGACCGGAATCGAAGACCGCGAGCAGGCCCGGTCGTACCTCCACTCGGCGGTCGACCTCTCCGACGTCATCGAGGAGCTCAGCTCCCCGACATTCGTGCTGCACGGACGCCACGACATGATCTTCTCCATGCGTCAGGTAGAGAAGCTGCGCGAGCATGCAGGCAGCGCGCCGCTGCAGATCGTCGTTGAGGAGGATGGAGACCACTGCTGCCACAACATGGGGGCGATCGTGCGACCGCGAATGGCCGATTGGATCACCAGCGCGATCGTGAACGTTCGGGTACCGTCGTGAAGCCACCCGAATTCGACTACCGCGCGGCTACGAGCCTCGACGACGCGGTGGGGCTACTCCATGACGATCCCGACGCGAAGCCTCTGGCGGGCGGGCAGAGCCTGATTCCGCTGCTCGCCCTGCGGCTGGCGTCTCCCTCGCTGCTCGTCGACCTGCGCCGGATTCCGGGTCTGAGCATCGTCGAGCGCAGCGACGGCACGCTCGCGCTCGGTGCGATGGTTCGCCAGCGGCGGGCCGAGCAAGACGATGAGATCCGCGCCTGTGCGCCGCTGATTACGGCCGCCGCCCGCCACGTCGCACACCCGCAGATCCGATCGCGCGGAACGATCGGCGGAAGCGTCGCGCACGCGGATCCGGCAGCGGAGTTACCAGCCGTGCTCGTCGCACTCGATGGTCGGGTTCGCACCGTCTCAACCGCCGGCCAGCGCGTTCACTCGGCGGATGCCTTCTTCACCGGGTTCCTCTCCACCGCGCTGGCCGGCGACGAAATCGTCACTGCCGTCGAGGTCGACGTCTGTGGGGTCCGCACCGGTGCAGCGTGCTGCGAGGTCGCGCAGCGTGCCGGGGACTACGCGCTCTGCGGTGCCGTGGCCCAGGTGACGCTTGCCTCCAGCGGGACGGTTCAGGACGCTCGCATCGCGCTGTTCGGTCTTGCAGACCGTCCCGTCCGGGCGCGGGCAGCGGAGGCAGTGCTCGTAGGCGAACGCGGAACCACCGCGGCCGCGTCCGCGGCCGCTTCGCGTGCCACGGATGCCGCGACGGCCGTTGATGACCCGCAGGCCCCGGCCGAGTACCGCCTGCATTTGGCGCGGGTCGTTACCCGGCGAGCTCTCGAACAGGCGCTAGAAGACGCAGCCCGATGAGCACCGAGCACATACACCTAACGGTCAACGGCGCGCCGCAGGAGGCCGACGTTCCGGCCCGCATGACGCTCGCCGACTTCCTCCGCGAGCGGTTGGACCTGACAGCGACGCACCTCGGTTGCGAGCACGGCGTTTGCGGCGCGTGCACGGTGCTAGTCGATGGCGAGACGGCGCGGTCCTGCCTAATGCTCGCGGCGCAGGCGGACGGCGCCGCAATCACGACGCTTGAGGGTGTCGCCGCCGAAAACGAGCTTCATCCCGTGCAGCAGGCGTTCTGGGAGCGGCATGGGATGCAGTGCGGGTTTTGCACTCCAGGAATCATCATGACTACGCTGGAGTTGCTGGAGCGCGAGCCGCAGCCCACCCGAGAGCAGATCAACGAGGCGCTCGGTGGCCATCTCTGCCGCTGTACCGGCTACGTCAAAATCGTCGAGGCGGTCGAGCATGCGGCAGCCAAGCTCGCGGCTTCCGTCGGAGCCCCAAGATGACGGCGATCCTCGGGGCATCGGTCAAGCGCAAGGAAGATCCGCGCCTGCTCCGTGGTGGCGGACGCTACGTCGGTGACTTGAAGCTGCATGGCATGGTGCACGCAGCGATCCTTCGCTCGCCACACGCCCACGCGGCGGTCCGCTCTATCGACTTCAGCGTGTGTCTGGCGGACCCGCGTTGCATCGGTGTCCTGAGCGCGTCGGACTTCGATGAGATCCCGGTGCTGACGTGCATCGATGCCGAGCCCACTACGAAGCCATTCCTTCAAGGCGTGCTCGCCACCGACAAGGTGCGTTACGTGGGCGAGCCCCTGGCGGTGGTCGTCGCCGAGGACCGGTATGACGCCGAGGACCTTCTCAACCTGATCGAGGTCGACTATGAGCCGCTCGAGGCGGTGGTCGATGCAGAGCTGGCGATGCGGGAAGGGGCACCGATCGTGCATGTCGAGACAAACGTCGCCGAGGTCCTGCAGCTGTCTTCCGGCGATGTGTCTGAAGCGCTCGCCAGCGCGCCCCACACCTTCAAGGAGCGCTTCGCGACCCAGCGCTATGCCGGCACTCCGATGGAGACGCGCGGCGTGATCGCCGAGTGGGACGAGCGCAAGGGCGTCGTGACCGTCTGGAGCTCGACCCAGGTACCCAACGGCGTCAAGCAGAGCCTCCAGACATCGCTCGGCCTTCCGGAGAGCGCGATCCGAGTGATCGCTCCCGATGTCGGCGGCGGCTTCGGCGTGAAGCTTCAGATCTACCCCGAGGAGACCCTAATGGCGACGCTCTCCCACCGGATCGGCAGGCCGGTCAAGTGGATCGAGGACCGATGGGAGCACTTCGTCGCCGCAACGCACGGCCGCGAGCAGTTCCACGATGTCGAAATCGGCTACGACGACGACGGTCGGATCCTGGCGATCCGTGACAACTGCGTCACAAACACGGGCGCCTACCTCCAGAGCCTGACGCTAGTCGAGCCATTCATCGGCGTGGCGATGCTGACCGGCCCCTACCGCGTCGCGCACTTCGATGCGACGGCGACGGTCGTCATGACAAACAAGACGCCGATGAACCCGTTCCGGGGGGTCGGACACGTACAGGCCGCCTTCACGATGGAGCGGATCGTCGACATCATCGCCTCTGACCTCGGCCTCGATCCCGTGGACGTCCGGCTGCGAAACATGATCACCCCCGACCAGATGCCGGTGAACCGAGGCTTCGGCAACGTCCTCGCAGGCACGATCGTCTACGACTCTGGCGACTACCCCACGTGCCTGCGCCGCGCCGTCGAGCTCGCCGGCTACGAGGACTTTCGTCGCGAGCAGGAGCGCCTGCGGGCAGAGGGACGGCACCGTGGCATCGGCATCGGCTGCTTCGTCGAAGAGACCGGGCTGGGCCCCTACGAGAGTGGCACCGTTCGGGTGGAGCCGTCGGGCAAGGTCGTGGTGCTGACGGGCGGCTGCAGCAGCGGCCAGGGCCACGCCACGACGCTCGCTCAGATCGCCGCCGACGAGCTCAGCATCGATCTCGACGAGATCCACGTACTGCACGGCGACACCGATCTCGTCCGCTGGGGTGTCGGCACGTACGCGAGCCGAACGGCGGCAGTGGGCGGCACCGCCGTGCGACGTGCGGCAAAGAAGGTCAAGCAGAGCGTGCTGGCCGTCGCCGGCCAGATGCTCGAGGCCAACGTCGGCGATCTCGAGATGCGCGACGGCGCGGTCTCGGTGGTCGGATCGCCTGGCGCCTCGGTTACGCTGGCGGAGGTCGCCACAGCACTGGCTCCCGGAAAGCCGCTGCCCGAAGGGATCGAGGAATATGGGTTGGAATCCACCGACGTCTTCCATCCGCCCGACAACACATTTGCCTACGGCGTCCATATCGCGACGGTCGAGGTCGATGTGGAGACGGGGATTGTCCGCGTCCTCCGTTATGTCGTCGTGAACGACTCCGGGCGGGTTATCAATCCGCTGATCCTCGAGGGTCAGGTCCAGGGCGGCGTCGCCCTCGGGCTTGGTGGGTGCCTGCTGGAGGAAGTGCTCTACGACGAGGACGGGCAGCCTCGGAACCCCAACTTCATGGACTACCGGGTGCCCGCGCTCGACAACGTCCCTCCGGAGATCCTCGTCGAGCACATGGAGATCCCGACGCCGCACAACCCCGACGGCATCAAGGGCGGCGGTGAAGGAGGAGCCGTCGGCTCGCCAGCGGCGATCGCCAACGCCGTCGCCGACGCGCTTCCGGGGGCTCGTATTAATGCCACTCCGCTGGCGCCGGCGCGCGTGTACCGCGCAATCCGCGACGCCGGTCTCGATCGTGCCAAGGTAATGACCTCGTGAGCAGCGGATCGAAGACGGCCACCAAAGCAGCTGTCGCCCAGCTCGAGAACACCCCACTGGCCGAGCGAGCCCGGACCGAGATCCTGAAGGCGATCCTGGAGAAGCGCTTCGAGCACCGGCTTCCCTCCGAGGACGACCTCGCGGCGATGCTGAACGTCTCGCGAACCACGATCCGGACCGCTCTCCAGCGGCTGCAGCAGGACGGGATCGTCAGCCGTCGCCGGGCGATCGGCACCACAATCAACGCGCACGTCGCACCGGCGAACCTCGCGCTTCAGCGCCTGGTCGGGTTCAACCGCCTGCTGGAGGAGAAGGGCTACGACGTCAAGATTGACGTCAGCTGGACCCAGGGAACGCCGCCACAGCAAGTTGCGGAGGTGTTCTCACTGGCCGCCAACGAGGACTGCTGCATCACCAACAAGGAGTACTACGGCGACGACCGGCTGGCGATCCACATCCGCGATTACATTCCGTGGTCACACCTGAAGACCGAACGGCTTCGGGATCCGATTCCGGCCTCGATGTTCGACTTCAGTCGTCGCTATCTGCGTGATCCGATCGACAACGCGGTGGTGAGGATCGTGCCGATGGTCTCCCGTGGAAAGAGCACGACCGCCTTGCACCTTGGCAGGGGCGAGCCGTTCGCCCGTCTGCACGAGACGCACTACGCGCACGGAGGTTTGCCAGTGGCCTACTCGCTGATCGACGCGGACCCAAAGTACATACAGCTGGAGGTCTTCCGCAGGGCCTGAGTCATGCGAACTGACCAGCTCACGCAGGCAGCGCTCCTGCAATGGCTTTCCGAGGGGCGACGTGTTGTCGAGGCGACGCTCGTGGAGGTGTTGGGGTCGGCGCCCCTCGATCTTGGCGCCACGATGCTCCTCGATGAGGCCGGTCACATCGAGGGCTCGGTCACGGGCGGATGTGTCGAGTCGGCGCTGATCCAGGAGGGGCAGCAGATCCTCGACGGCGGCCCTGCGAGGCTGCTCACCTACGGGATCTCCGACGACGTGGCGGGCGAGGTGGGGTTGATGTGCGGCGGCACCGTCCGAATCTTCGCCTCCGAGCTGTCAGGCGAGGGAATCTCAACCGTCACGCGCGTGCTCGAGGCGGTGAACGGCAGCCAGCCCGCCGCGCTCGCCACCCTGCTCGCCGGCGACCCGGCGGGCAGCAAACTGGGCGTCGTCGCAGGCGAACCGGTCGGGAGCCTCGGCGTCACCGATCTGCTCGACCGGTCCGTCACAGGCGACTGCTCCGGGCTGCTCGAGCAGGGCATATCGATGATCCGTGGGTACCGCGACGACGGAGCCGTGATGGGAGACGACCTGAAGGTGTTCGTCAGGTCGTTTGCCACCGCGCCAAAGATGGTGATCTTCGGCGCAATCGACTTCTCCGCGGCGCTGGCCCCGCTGGCGCGCGACCTCGGCTACGACGTGACCATCTGCGACGCCCGCGCGCCGTTTCTCGAAAGCACGCGCTTCAGCCGCGCCGCACGCGTGGTCAACGAGTGGCCGGATCGGTACCTGGCTGGCCAGAGGCTCGGCGATCGTGACGCAGTGCTCGTGTTCACCCACGATCCGAAGTTCGACGAGCCAGCACTGATCGCGGCGCTTGAGAGCGGCGCTGGCTACATCGGGGCGCTTGGGAGCCGACGCACCCAAGCCGATCGGCTCCGTCGTTTGACCGAGGCGGGTCTCCCGGCCGAGCAGCTCGATCGCATCATCGGTCCGTGCGGGCTCGACATCGGGGCGAGCACGCCGATGGAGACTGCAGTGTCGATCGTCGCGGAAATCGTCTCACGCCGTGCGCGGCGAAGCGGCGCCCCGCTGACCGAGACCACCGGCGGGATCCGTTCCGACCCCGCTCAATCCGTCGCGTGACCCTCTCACCTGAAGAGATCATTCGGCGGCTTGGCGAGCAAGCCTACATCGCCGATCGCGGCCTGGCGACGGTGCTCTCCGTCGCGCTGACGCTGGAGAAGCCGCTCCTGCTCGAGGGAGAGGCGGGCGTCGGGAAGACCGAGCTTGCCAAGACCCTGGCCCGCATCCTGGAGACACGACTTATCCGACTTCAGTGCTACGAGGGGATCGACGTTGCGCACGCGCTTTATGACTGGAACTACTCCCGTCAGATGCTCTATATCCGCACAGTCGAAGCCACGAAGGACGCGGCCGCGGGGGCGATCCATGACGTATTCGGGGCAGATTTCCTCTTGCGCCGGCCGCTGCTTGACGCGATCGATCACGACGACCCGCTGCCCCCGGTGTTGCTGATCGACGAGATCGATCGTGCAGACGACGAGTTCGAAGCCTTCCTGCTCGAGCTGCTCTCGGACTTCCAGATCACGATTCCGGAGGTCGGGACGATCGCAGCTCAGCAGCGCCCAGCGGTTGTGCTGACGTCCAACAGGACGCGAGACCTTCACGACGCGCTCAAGCGACGCTGTCTGTACCACTGGATCGGGCACCCCACGGTGGACCGGGAGGTCGAGATCGTTCGCCTGCGAGTGCCCACCGCGTCGGAGCAGCTCGCGCGGGAGGCGGCCGCGTTCATCGCTCGCGTACGCACCCTCGACATGACCAAATCGCCTGGGATCGCCGAGACGCTCGACTGGGTGGGGGCGCTGGCAGCGATGGGAGCAGGCGGCCTTGAGCCGGAGCTCGTCGATGCAACGCTGGGCGCCATTGTCAAATACCGCGAGGATCTCGAGCTGGTCCGTCAGGCCGGGACGGGCGAACTGGTTGCCGCATCGAAGGGCGCCGGCGCGGCAGTGCGTCACGCCCGATGAGCGGCGACGATTTCCTGGCTCGCCTCGTCCGCTTCGGACGAGTGCTACGGGCTGCGGGTCTAGAGGTCGGCCCCGGGCGGCTGCGCGACGCTGTCGTGGCTCTCACCGCTGTCAACCCGACATCCCACGACGATGTCTATTGGGCACTGCGTTGCACGCTGTGCTCACATCACGATCATCTTGAGGTGTTCGACGCGGCGTTCGAAGCGTTCTGGCGAGGGAGCGGCTTCTCACCCATCAACCAACGGACCCAGCTACGCATGGACCCAGCCAGCGAGCAGGACGAGGGTTCGGTCGGCGAGACCCAACATCAGGCTCGGAAGCTCGAGTCGCTCGGCGGCGATCCGCCCGTCAGCGAGGACCCGGAGCACGGCCACGGCGCATCCTCGACCGAGCGGCTGCTCACCCTCGACTTCCGCGAGTATCGAGAGGACGAGCTCATCGCCGCGCGCCGTCTGGTCGACCGGATCGCCAAGACCCTTCCGCGGCGCAGCTCTTTCCGGCTCGAGCCGGCGGTCAGTGCGCAGCGTCTTGACATGTGGCGCACGCTCCGCCAGGCGATGCGGACCGAAGGAGAGCCAATCGAGCGAGCCTGGCGTCGCAACCGGCTCGTACCCCGAACCGCGGTGTTCCTGCTCGACGTCTCCGGCTCCATGGCTCCGTATGCCAGGCCAATGATCATGTTCGCGCAGTCGGCGGTCCGCGCAGGGCGTTCCGTGGAGGTCTTCACGTTTGGTACGCGGCTCACCCGCATCACGAACCTCCTGGGCGGCGGCGATCGAGACCGCGCCCTCACCGAGGCGGCCAAGGCCGTACCAGACTGGTCTGGAGGCACCCGGATCGGAACCAGCGTCAGAAGCTTCATCGAGACGTGGGGAAGACGCGGGTTGGCGCGGGGGGCGGTCGTTGCGATCGTTTCCGATGGCTGGGAGCGCAGCGACCCCGCGCCGCTTCGCGATGCGATGGAACATCTACACCGCATGGCCCATGCAGTCGTGTGGGTCAACCCACTCGCCGGAGATCCCGAGTACTCGCCGCTGGCTGCGGGGATGGCCGCAGCCCTCCCGCATGTCGACATGTTCCTGCCCGGACACGATCTTTCGGCGCTGATGGCGCTTGCCGCAGCGCTGGAAAGCCTTCCGGACCGGCGGGGCCACGTTCGCAGGCATGCTCGCGTAGCCCGCGCGGCGGGCGCCCGTCGATGAACGGCGTGGCTGCGATCGGCGACCCCGCGCCACGCGTAGAGGACCGGCGGCTGTTGCGGGGCGCCGGCCGGTTCGTCGACGACGTCGACCTTCCCGGCCAGCTCTGGATGCGGGTAGTCCGGGCCGAGGTAGCGCACGCAAGAATCGTTCGGATCGACGGAAGCGCAGCGAGGAACGCTCCACGTGTCGTTGATGTGCTCACGTTTGATGACGTCGCCGAGATCGAGCCGATTCCGTTGCGGCTCGACTTCGGGGTTGACCTCGAGCCCTATCTCCAGTCGGTACTGGCGCGTGATCGCATCCGATACGTCGGCGAGCCCGTGGCGGTCGTGGTTGCGGGGGACCCGTATGCGGCCGAGGACGCGGCCGAGCTCGTCGAGGTGCACCACGAGCCGCTCCCCGTAGTCCTCGATGGGCTCCGAGCAGTCGAAGCGGATAGTCCCTCGCTGTGGGACGACCGGGGCAACGAGGTGACTAGTTTGACGAAACGGTTCGGGGATGTCGACGCGGCGTTCGCGCACGCAGACCGGATCGTCCGCGCGGAGCTGCGCACCGGGCGCCACACTGGGATGCCGCTGGAGACACGCGGGCTGGTCGCGGAGTGGGACTCAGGGCGGGAGGAGCTGACGGTGTGGGGCGCCGCACTGGTCACCCATTACCACCGCCGGGTTCTCTCGCGACTGCTTGGCCTTTCCGTGAACCGGATTCACATGCGCACTACCGACGCAGGTGGCAACTTCGGAGTGCGGGGCGACTTCTTTCCGGAGGACCTGCTGGTGCCACTGCTGGCGATCCGCACTAGACGTCCGGTGAAGTGGACTGAGGACCGGGCCGAGCATCTGGTGGCGACCAACCACGCCCGAGAGCAGATCCATCGGATCGAGGGAGCGTTTGACGCCTCCGGCCGCCTGCTCGCACTGCGTGATGAGATCTGGCACGACAAAGGGGCGTACATCCGCCCCACAGGGGTCGTCGTGTCGGAGATATCCGTGGGGATGCTCCCCTGGCCATATCGAGTCGACGCGTACGAGGGCACGATCCACGTCGTCACCACCAACAAGACTCCGGTGGGCCCATACCGGGCCCCGGGTCGGTATGAGGGAACCTTCGCCCGCGAGCACCTGCTTACGCTCGCCGCGCGTGAACTGGGGATCACTCCGGTCGAGCTACGGAGGATCAACCTCCTCACGACTAGCGAACTCCCGCACGAGCCAGATCTGTGCATCGGGGGGGAGCAGTTTGTGCTCAACTCTGGCGACTTCACCGGACTTCTTGACAAGGCCGTCCAGCGGTCAGGATTTGAGGAGTGGCACCGGGAGGCCGAGGATGCGCGGGCAGACGGCCGCCTTGTCGGAACCGGGATCGGCTTTTTCATGGACAAAAGCGGCCTCGGCGTCTATGAGACCGCCGGCATCGATGTCGACATCGACGGGACAGTCCGCATACTCGCGGGCGGATCGTCCTCCGGCCAGGGGATCGAGACCGTGCTCGCCCAGATCGTGTCCGAGACGCTCGGTGTCTCAATGGAGCAGATAAGCGTCATTCATGGAGACACGGACTTGATTCCGGACGGAGTGGGTTCCTGGTCAAGTCGCAGCACGGTTATCGGCGGAAGCGCCACGCTGATGGTCGCTCGCGAGACAGCGAAGAAGGCTCGACGGATCGCTGCCGACTTGCTCGAAGCCTCACTTGACGATGTTCGGGTCGAGCAGGGCAAGGCGTTCGTCGCTGGCTCGCCCGACCGCGCGCTGACGTTGGCCGAGATTGCAAGCGCGGCCGATGCAGTGAGCAATGCGCGGCGCGGAGAGGAACCGGGTCTCGGCGCCCGGGCGATCTACGTCGATCCCGCAATGAATTACCCCTACGGCGTCGGGCTCGGACTGGTGGAGATCGATCGCGAGACCGGAGCCGCCAGCCTTCTTCGCTACTTCGTCGCCTATGAGGTGGGTCGGGCAGTGAACCCCTTGCTCCTGAAAGGGCAGATTGCCGGGGGGGCCGCTCAGGGACTCGGCGGGGCACTGATGGAAGAGCTCACCTACGACGCGAGCGGTCAGCCAACCGCTACGTCGTTCATCGACTACATGGTTCCGACGGCGTCCGAGGTGCCGGAGGTCGGATTCCTGATCTGCGAGGACGCCCCCACCCCTACCAATCCGCTCGGGGCGAAGGGCGCCGGTGAGTCGGGGATCATGCCGGTTGGGGCGGTGATCGCAGGCGCGATCGAGGATGCGATCGGATGCGTGGGCGTCGTCACCCAGCTGCCGGCTCATCCCGAGCGCGTGCTCGGCTGGATCGCCCGCGCGGAGCGGCTGCGCCTGGAGGCACGGGGGCCGTCACCGCCGTAGCCGGGCGCGCGCCAAGACCGACGATGCGTCAGGACGTGAGGTTAGAAACGTCCGATGAATACCTAGGCGCCGCAGCTGGTTGACAGCTTCGCGAGAAGCGCCACGGCTCTGTTCAGGCACGTACTCTCGGGGGCGCATCCCATTCCAAGTAACGCCGGCAGCGAACAGGACTAGGAGAACACAGCGATGTCCCCATTCGACATCATCCACACAGGCGCGCCTCCCTCGGGCATGACATTTAGCCCCGCGGTCATGGTCGCGTCGGATGCACGTCTCGTCTTCATTTCGGGTATGACCGCGTTCCCGATATATCACCCTCATCCACTAGATCGATCTCTGCGTGCTCCGTCAGACGTCGCGGAACAAGCACGGCTCTGCCTCCAGAACTTGCAGACAGCGATCGAGGCCGCGAATGGCACTCTGAGGGACATCGTGAAGGTGACGATCTTTAACACGCAGATGGACCAGCAGGAGCGCGTCAACGACGTCTACCACGAATTTTTCAGGGAGCACCTTCCGGCGCGATCTCACATCGGGGTCGACAAGCTGGTTAGTGACGAGCTCAAGATCGAGATCGAGGCCATTGCTGCCATCTCCGGCGGCCCTCGCCGACGGCGAAGCCCTCATGCATAGGCTTACAACGAGAGGCGCTCATCGAATCCGGCGCGGGTGAGCGGGCGGCTGCCGGTCTCAGTGATCAACAACGTATCCTCAAGCCGGACGCCGCCTCCGCCGCGTATACCCGGGACCCAGATGAGCGGCTCCAGCGCGAACGTCATCCCCGGTTCGAGCACTACCGTCTCCGCGCCGGGTAGCGCCTCTCCGATATAGGGAGGCTCATTGGCACCCATGCCGATGCCGTGTCCGATGAACAGGGTGATGAAGCTGTCGCCCAAGTCGTGAGCTTCCGCTGTCTCTCGAACGGCGCGAGCAACGTCCGCATTGGTGCGACCCGGAGCCATCGCCTCGGTGCCGGCGCGTAGGCACTGGTACACCGCCGAGTAGATCTCTCGTTGGCGGCGGTTCGCTGCGCCACATACCACGGTGCGACCAAGGTCACCGAAGTAACCGCCCCACATCGCGCCGATGTCAATGAACACGAGGTCCCCCTCTCGGATCAGCTTGTCGGACGCGATCCGGTTCGGCGGTGACATGTGCTCGCCCGAGGAGACGAAGGGCGTAACCACATGGGGCATCTCTCCGCCAAGCCTGTACAGCGCATGCATCGCCTCGGCGACGACGTCCGTCTCCCGCACGCCAGGGCGTACCGCCGCGGCCGCCGCTTCGGTGACGGCCTCGGCAATCGCGCACGCCTCCTCCATCAGCGCGATCTCCGCTGGAAGCTTGAGTCTTCTCGCGCGGAGCATCGGCTCGTCACCGTCCGCGAGCTCTAGGTGCGGCAGGAACTCACGCAGGGCTTCGACCTGGGCGTATGCGGAGGCGTCCAGACCGAGCTTTGCCAGGCCGCACCGCTCGAGGACCGGCGCGATGGTCGACTCAACTGCGCCCCGGATCAGCCCGGCCGCTTCCATGATCGGGACGACGTGCAGCTCCTCGATCCACGGCATCACCGTGCGAACCCGCTCGGCCTCCCCCCCGGAAAACAGAGCAATTGGCTCTCGGTCGGGCAGGAGCAGGCAGCCGTTGAGGAACACGCTTTTTCCGGCGATGATCTGCGGCCGCAGCCCCGTTAGATAGCGAACGTTCTCGCTCTTCCAAAGCAACATTCCGTCTAGGCCCGCTTCCGCCATAGCGACGCGTGCGCGGTCGACGCGCAGTCGACGGAGTGACTCCGCATCCGGACGGTGCTCATAATCGACCCGGAACTGTCCGTGCGCGAACTGGCCGAGGTCGCGGCGCTCCTGTCGAGCGGGGTCGTCTGTTCCTGACACCACGGTTCGTCGCCTGGCGTCAGCCGCCAATGTAGGAGTTGACGTGGTGTGGCGCTGCCTCGGCTCGGCTGAACATTCGCCAGACGGCTGCCTCGATTTGCTCGTTGGCGCCACCGAGGGACACCTCTGTAGCGGAATAGCGGATCACATCGTCGAGCAGTTGTCCGAGACCGACACCGAGCACACGGCCGTCCTCGACGACAATCCGTCCGTTCACGATAACCGCCCGGATGTCCCCTGCGGTCGCTCCGAAGACAAGCTGCCGGACGGGATCGTGGAGCGGTGTGAACGTGGGGGACCGGCGCGAGAGCAGAACCAGGTCAGCGCGTGCCCCGGGCTCAATGCGTCCTAGCGCGTCCCCGTGACCGGCGCTGGGGCTGCCGGCGGCCGTCGCCATCGTCAGAGCGTCGCGCGCCGTGAGCCACTGCTCCGGTGGCAGGCCGTGCACCTTATGCAGCAGCGCGGTCAGGCGGACCAGTTCGAGCATGTCAAGCGTCTCGTCACAGCCACGGCCATCGGTGCCGAGCGACACCGGCACGCCCGCGCGGAGCACTGCCGGCACGTTTGCCACGCCGTCACCGAGGCGCAAATTGCTGTAGGGGCAGTGCACGACGCGGGCGCCACTAGCCGCGATCGTTTCCCGATCCTCATCGTCCAGCCACACTGTGTGCACTAGCGTCGAATGCGGGCCGAGCAGCCCTTGGTCCCAGAGCGAACTGACGAATGAGCGTCCGTGCCAACGCTGGGCCGTGACCGCCTGTGTACGCGTCTCTTGAACGTGGGTCTGCCAGACGAGTCCTCGTTCGCGCGCGAGCCCCGCTGTCGCTTCAAGCAAGGCCGGACTGCAGCGTTGCGGAGCTGACGGTCCGAGCCCGATTCCGATCATGCCCCCCGGCTCGTGCCACCGCTCGACGGCGGCGCGCGCCACTTCCATTGTTCGCTCGACGCTGGGGGGCGTGAACTCCAGAGACGCCCGCGCAAGGTCCCCGGAATCGAGATCCAGCGACGAGAGATAGTGCCGATCGGCTACCCCGAGGAGAACAGTCGCTCGAAGGCCCACGTCGCGATACGCCTGCACGATCGGTTCGAGCGTTTCTAGGGTGATTCCCGGAGCCTCGAAGACGAAGTCGACCACGGCCGTGGTCCCCCCTAGCAGCAGCTGCACCGCGCCGAGCATCGTCCGTGCGTAGATGACTTCCCGGGGGGGCGGTTCGATCCGGGTTACCTGGTGTGAACGGACAAACCACAGGTCGAGTGGGAACCCCTCATACAGGCCGGCGTTGAAGTTTTCGTTCGAGTGGTAGTGCGCGTTGATGAATCCCGGCGCAACGATATTGCCGGCTGCATCCAGGTGAGGCACGTCTGCGTCGACCACGGGTTCGACGGCCGCGACCTGCCCTTCCCTCAAGAGAACGTCGGCCCGCTCAAGCCGCCCATCAGGTGTCAGGACCTCGCCCCCCCTTACCAACAACCCGTCCATGCGACTGAACACCTTAGCCCTCCCGGGGTGTCCGAGGCAGCGACTCCCTGTTGCAGTCCCGCCGAGACCTCTCGATTGGCCCGACTCGGACGGCAGGCAGCAGCTTTCAGGTTGCGTCGCCAGCGTCCGCAGTGGCGTTTGAAGCCGCAGCCGCTCCGGGGTTCCCGGGCTCTGACCCTTGGCTGTACACCTCCCGGGGGAGTCGTCAGACTCGCCCGTATCGGTGCCCTCGCCGGTGCGTACAATCGCCCTTCCGGGCGCGTAGCTCAGTGGGAGAGCGCTCGCTTCACACGCGAGAGGTCCCTGGTTCGAACCCAGGCGCGCCCATGACAAAAGCCCTGCAAATCAAGGCGTTGTGTATTCGACTCGGCGGAATGATCCCGGGCGTGGCACCGAAGTCGGCTCAAGCTACTATTCACGCGACTTTCTGCGCGTGTGGGCGACGCTCAGCACCCCCTGCTGCTGGCGTCGATACCGGTGATTCTGCTGACAGGCCGATTTGGTGGGGCGCGATGCTTGCGGCGGACGCGGTGCTGTTCACGGGCGTCGAGGCGTTCGCGCGGCGCCGTCTGCCTTCGTTCGTAGCCAGCTTCGCGCTGGTGATAGCGACGGCCGCGATTTGTGTGGCGATCATCGAGCTCGGCAGGAGGTACTGGTCGGTGGCCTTCTCGGCAATGTTCGGCACCGCGCTGCGGCGCTCTTGATCGGCAACCTGCGCGGCCTGGGCCACCGGTGGCGGCGAGGCGGGTCGATGGGGGGATCCAGACGCCGATCAGCCCAGCGAGAAGACCGGCAGCACGACCGACGAAGCGCGCTCAGGGCTGTAGAGCAACTCGATATCGACCGCCCGCAGTTCCCTGGCCGTGAGCGGGTCCTCCCCCGTCCCCGGGTTTCGCACATAGCGGGGATGCGCGCCTGAGGACACCTGGAGACGGATGCAATTCCCAGCAGCGAAGCGGTGCGCCATCGGCCATAGCTCGAACTGCACTCGCACGGCCCCATCGGCTCGTTCGAAGCGCCCCGGAGCCACGTTCGCCAGGCCGTCGCAAACGTTCCAAGAGGCACCCCGCGGGTCGACATCGCAAAGGCGGGCGAACAGATCGAAGTACGGCTCGCTCGCGCGCGCCCACAGTTCCACCTGGACGGGGCCGATTGCCTCCAGGGGTTCTATGAGCCGCGCGGTCGTGAACGTGACCACGTCGGGGCGGGCCTCGAGTGCGCGGTTGTCTTGGACCGGCTTCTGCGTCAACATCACCGGCCCGCCAAGCGAGGGCGTCGGGTCGGTTGGGTCGTAGCGGTAGCTGCTGCTGTCGGCCATGGCGGCGGTAGGCGGCTCCCACGCAAGGCGACTGGCTCCCGCAATCCACAACCGGCACTCGGCGCTCTCGGCAGGCGGCCAGCGCTCGAAGGCGCGCCAGCGAGCGCGCTCGCCGGTGATGAACAGGCGCACCGGAGCCGGATCTATGAGACGCCCGTCGCCCAGCAGATGCCCACGAAGCCAGGCAACGCCATCGCGTACGCCGGCGCCGGTGAGATCCTCCTCGGTGTGCGTCCATGGCCCGATGACCAGCTGTCGTGGCTGATCGGCCTCCTGCAGCGCAATGAAGTCCTCAAGCTGCCACGGCGTGAACGAGTCATACCAGCCGGTGATCATCTGCACCGGGATACTGACCTTCCCAACTCCGTCGGAGAAATCGCGCTTCACCCAGAAGTCGTCCCCGCGCTCCCGGCTTGAAAGCGCGTCTCGGAACCAGGCCACCTCCCCGCCGGTCGCCTGGCGGTCGAGATCGCCAAGGAACGGCTGGGACAGCAGCGAGTGCAGCCGGCGAAGCCCGAAGGCCATCGGCAACGGCGCCAGCCCTCGCTCCTGTAGGGCGATCATCACCAGCCACTGCGCAGAGGTTTCAAGCGACATGCTTCCGCCCGGATAGCTCTGCCCATGGAACTGTGAGGCGCTGCCGTGGATCGACAACGCGCCAAGTTCATCCCCGGCGTCGGCGGCGATCGCCCACTGAACAAGCCCGAGATAGCTCGACCCCGTCATGCCGATCGGACCCGCGTGCCATGGCTGGCGATGAAGCCACCGCACAGTCGCCAGGCCATCGGCGCGCTCGTCGAAGGGGTTGAACGTACCCTCCGAGCCGAACGTGCCGCGCACGCTTTGAATCACCACCTGCAGCCCGCGCTCTGCCAGAAGCCGACCGTGGACCAGCCCAAAAACCTGACGCCGGCCGTAGCAAGACCGGACCAGCACGGTGGGCTTGGGCCGCATGCGCTCCTCCTCTGCCACCCAGCGGTCGGCCAGCAGCACAGCACCGTCATCCATCTCGGCCCGGAGGTCACGCTCGCGCACGACGGCGCGGCTCTGGGCGCGGGGCAGATGCCAGCGCCGCGCGAGAATCCCGCTCAAAAGACTCACGGCAGGGCCTCAGGCATGCAGCACTACCTTCACGGCCACCACGGCAAGGCCCATGAGAATGCCCAGGGCCACCCTGAGCCAGATGCCGCCTCCACGCGGCTCCTGGCGCCATCCGGCAGCGATCTCGAGCACGACCATGCTGATAACTGTCGCGGCGATCGTCACGTTGACGCCGCCGGTCAACGAAACCCCCGTCGCCCACGCCACGAGAAGCACGATCATCTGGGTCACCGCACCCTCGATCACGGGCAGCTCGTGGACGGCGCTTCGCCAGATCAAGGCAGGGCCAAGCGGATCTTTGGTGCGTAAGCGGACACCCAGAAGGTGCGTGTAGAGCCTGGTCACCCAGTAGAGGACGACCACCATTGACACGGCGGCGATCGTCTCGCCGTATGTCTCGTGGCCTGCGTCCTCGGTCGCAAGCACCACGCCGATCAATAGCACTCCATATACGGCGCCTTCGGCGTTGTCCATGGCCACGGAGGCCAACCAGGCTGCCGCGCGCCGAACGCGTTTCCCCGTGGTTGGCGGGGACCCTGCAGCGCCTTCCCCGGCTTGTACAACGCTGCCGGTGCTCTCAGGCGAATGCCGCTGCACGGGCGGCAAACTCATGAAAAGAGTTTGGCCTCGGCAACAACCGCCTTCTCGAGCTCGTCGAGCAATACACGCTCCTTGGGCCCACGTATGTTTGCATAGCCATCGGTGGTGCCAACGAGCAGCGTCGTCGGGCGCCGGGAGGGGCAGCGATGAAGTTGTCGGTGTTGGAGTAGTGGTAGCGGCTGCCCGGGGCGAACAGCAGCCCCTTCTTGTAGACGAAGCGGAGCAGGAACAGCGGCGAAGGCGTGGCGGTCGGATTCGCTCGCAGGTAATCGAGCACGGCCGCGCTGGCGCTGTAGGCGGGGCAACCCACTCGTGTGCTGAAGGGCCTCGGCCAACGTCACCCTGCGCCAGGCGGCGGGAAACCTGAGCAGCTACTTGCCAAGCGCTGCACGATCGCGACCACCCCGGGGGGCCCTCCCGGCAGCGCCACGAGGGCGCGTATCGCGCGCACCAGATTGACGCGCTGAGCTCGCCGCGTGTTGTCCGGCCTGTGAGACGCCCGCTAGCAGCCACATGGCGGCGAGCGCTACCGCGCAAGCAATTAGGCCCCGCGGTTGCAGCGGACAACCTGTGCAATACGGCGCCGCTGAGCTGGAGTAGCCGGACGCCCAGTAGAAGTCGAGCACACCAGTGAGGTGCCCTGCAACCGATGCAAGGGTCCAACGGTCACAAAGACAGAGGAACGGGCGTCTCCGCGATGACGCCGCCTGCCTCGTCGTTAGGAGTTGACAGTGGCCGCGACTCAAGCTACAAGGGACTACTCAACGCCAGAAAAGAGAGACCTGATGGGGGCGTGTAACTGGTTGTTCGTGGAATGTGGCAGCCGGACCGGCATGGGTAACCGTGCCGAGGGCGAAGGACTACGTGCTGCCCTAGGGCACCAGCCTGAGGAGGGGCGAGCGTGACTCCGATTTTGTACGCGGTGGCGAGGTTCTGCGTCAGGCAGCGTTTTGCCGTTCTGGCGGTTTGGCTGGTGGCGGCGATCGCCCTCGTGGCCGTATCGCACAGGCTGGGCGACAACACCAACGACAACCTGTCGCTGCCGGGCACGAACAGCCAGCACGCCACCGACACCCTCAAGAAGCCGTTCCCCGTCCAGGCCAACGGCACGAGCCCGATCATCGTGCACGCCAAGAGCGGCAAGCTGACGGACTCGAACAACGCCAACGCCGTCAACACCGCGGCAGCGGACCTGGCAAAGGCGCCGAACGTGGCCTCCGTGATCAACCCGCTGACGTCCCAGGGAGCCTCGGCGCTGAGCAGCGACCAGACGACCGGCTACTTCACGGTGGGACTGAAGATCAGCCCTGGTGCGTTGTCGGTGGGCGACGCCCAGACGATCATCAACGCGGCCGCCAAACCCACCCAAGCCGCGGGTCTAGAGGTTGAGACCGGCGGGCAGCTCGGCCAAAAGGTATCCAAGCCGTCGACCGAGTCCAGCGAGGTGGTGGGGATCGTGGCCGCCATGATCATCCTGACGCTGACCTTCGGGACGGTGACGGCGATGCTGATCCCGATCCTCACGGCAATCTTCGGCGTGGTCTCCACCCTGTCGATCATCCGCCTCCTGGGCCATGCGCTCACGGTGCCGACGGTGGCGCCGACGCTGGCCACGATGATCGGCCTTGGCGTCGGGATCGACTACGCGCTGTTCATCGTCACGCGTCACTTCCGCGGTTTGAACGACGGCTTACCGATGGACGAGTCGATCGCGCGGGCGGCGGCCACCTCCGGCGGCGCCGTGTTCTTCGCCGGTTGCACGGTAACGATCGCGCTGGTCTCGCTGGCCGTGGCCGGGATACCGCTCGTCACCACGATGGGGCTGATGGCGGCCATCGCCGTTGTGGTGTCGGTGTTGGGAGCGCTGACGCTGCTGCCGGCAATCTTGGCCATCCTCGGCCGCCACATCAACAGCCTCCGCGTTCGCCACCCCGCGACGGAGGAGGAGGCCAGATCGGGGCTGTGGGCCACGTGGGCCAAGGACATCGGCAAACGACCGATTCTGGCTGGACTCGCGGCCCTGGTGATCCTCATCCCGCTGGCGATTCCCCTTTTTCAGCTCCAACTCGGCCAGCAGGACACGGCGGCGCTGTCAACGTCGACTACCGCTCGCCGCGCCTACGACTTGATCTCGAAGTACTTCGGACCCGGCGTCAACGGTCCGCTACTGATCGCGGTTTCGCTGGGCTCGCCGGCACAACCGGCGTCGGGGGCCTCGAGCTCGTCAGCCTCGTCGTCCTCGTCGAGTTCTTCGGGCAGCGACCCCCGGGCCACCGACCCTCGCCTACAGACGCTGCAAAAGGACGTCAAGGGCACCACGAACGTGGTGGCCATCTCGCCGATGCAGATCGACCAGGCCGGCACGACGGCATTCTTCACCGCGATCTCCAAGTACGGGCCGGCGGTGAACGCCACCACGACGCTGGTCAACACGATCAGAAGGACCACGATCCCGAACGCGGAGAAGAGCACCAACATGAAGGCCTACGTGGGCGGCAGCACCGCCGCCTATGACGACTTGGCCTCTCGGATCTCGAGCAAGCTGGCGCTCCAGATCCTGGTCGTAATCGCGCTGAGCTTCCTGTTGCTGATCCTGGCTTTCCGCACGGTGGTGGTGCCGCCGCAGGCAGCCGTGATGAATCTGCTCTCGATCGGCGCTTCCTACGGCGTGCTCACGGCCGTCTTCCAGCTCGGCTGGCTGACGGGGATCCTCGGATTGAGCGGGTCGATTCCGATCGTCTCGTATGTGCCGTTATTCATGTTCGCGATCCTGTTCGGGCTGTCGATGGACTACGAGGTGTTCCTCGTCAGCCAGATCGAGGAGCACGTCCACGAAGGCCAGGACAACCGCAGCTCGGTGATCTCCGGTCTGATCACCAGCGCCCGGGTGATAACCGCCGCGGCGCTGATCATGGTGTTCGTCTTCGGCAGCTTCGTGCTGAGCGGCGATCCGACGATCAAGCAGTTCGGGGTCGGGTTGGCCGTGGCGGTGATCCTGGACGCCACCGTGGTCCGCTGCCTGCTGGTGCCGGCGCTGATGGTCGCGATGGGCAAGCACAACTGGTACATGCCGCGTTGGCTCGGCCGCCTGGTGCCCCAGATCAGCATCGAAGGGGCCGAGTTCTTCGAAGAGCGTGATCGGCGCGCGCCCCCGAAACGAGAGCCCGAGCTCGCGGGGGCGACCGCCGGAGAGCCTTCCTGATCAGCATCAGCGGCACCGCACGCCGGCGCGCATAACGCCCGGCGTCCGTGAGACCTCACCACCGTGCTGGTCTCTGCCGTGGTGGCGACGCTGAACCCACCCTGCTGGCGGCGGTGACGGTGATGCTGGTGATGGCCCTTCCGCATGATGCGCGCTGCTGCTCGAGGCCCCGCTTGTTCATAGCCGTTGCTCCCGACTGCACGCCGGCGGCGGTCGGCCATCGCGGGCCGTCTGCACCGAAGGGTGCTCGATCGCGGTGTGGTCGGGTCGCGCTCGGCGTGTTTCTCATCGCCCGAGGCATCATCGACCTCACTTAGGTTCAAAAACAACGTCAGGTGCGTTGGCCGAACGGCTCGGCGGGAAGCAGTTCTTGACCGTGGCAGAGAGGCCATACATCGGCGACGGCAACCAGAACGTCAGCGACGGCAACCAGAACGTCGGCGACGGCGACCAGAACATCATCGACGGCAACCAGAACGTCCGCCTGGCGCCTTCGGGAACCGTGGCTCGGGTCATGCTGCGTCCGATTGGATCCTCGCTTCCGCTGGGCGCATTTGCGCTCGTACCGTCGGGGCTCCTGCTTGCGGGCAGCCAGCTCGGCTGGTTCTCGACCACCGATCAGAAGATGATCCCGCTCCTGCTCCTGGGGCTGGCGGTGCCACTGATGCTCGTGGCCAGCGTGCTGGCTTTCCTCGGTCGCGACTCCCTGGTGGGGACGGGATTCGGGATCTTCGCCGGCACCTGGCTGGCGTACAGCCTGGCCTCGATGTCGGGTCCGCCGGGGCGCGTCAGCCATGCCATGGGCGTGTTCTTCCTGGCGATCGCGGCGCTGTTCATCATGCTCAGCGGCGGCGGGCTGGCCGGCGGCAAGGCGGCGGCGGGCATGATCATCGTGATGGCCTCGGCGCGCTTCCTGCTCTCCGGGCTCTACGAGCTGACGAGCTCGAAGGGCGTTGAGCACGCGTCCGGAATCGTGGGCCTGGTGTTCGTCGCGGTCGCCGGCTACGTCGGCTTTGCGACGTTGCTCGAGGACAGCGCCCGGCGCACGCTGCTTCCCATCGGACGTCGAGGCTCCGCGCGCGCGGCGCTTGCGGCCGGTCTCGGCGCTCAGCTGGACGATGTGGAGCACGAGGCCGGCGTCCGCTCGCAGCTCTGAGGCCGCCCGACACACCTGTCGCTGATCAACGCCGGGCGCATGCCGGAGAAGCGTCAGCTCGTCTGACTGACGCCGGCTTCCCGGCCGATGCCTTCGAGCTCGGCCGTGGCGCCGTCCACGGCCGCCGCCTGAGCACCCCCACGACGCAACGTCGGGAGCACGGGGCGATGCTTCTGGCCTTCGAGCTCGAAGGCAAGCAAGCAATAGAGCGCACCCATGGCGACCACGAGCCCGATGATCCCGCCGCGTCCTGCCAAGCGGCGACGTGGCTGAGCTCGTACACGCCGGAGACCCCGAGCCTCACCGCCGCCAGCAGGAAGACAGCCGCGGCCAGCGGCTTGCCCGCAGCCACCGCGACGGCTGTCGTCGCCAGCACGCCGGCCGCGGCCAACAGCATCAGCCCCAGCGCGCCGGACGTGCGTGACGGCGCGCCCACGATGTGAACCAGACCGATCGCCAGCCAGCTGGTGGCGAGGACCCCGGTAGAAGCTCCAGTGGCGCCGTCGCGGGCCAGGTAGGAGAAGATCGCGGCCAGAAGCTGGAGCACGAACGGAACCGCCACAAGGATCAGCCCGACCTCGACGCCCTGGCTGCCGGCCACCCAATGCAGGTCGAATCCGCTCTGTACGAACGAGGCGATCACCAGCCCGGCCATGCCGATCGCCAGCGGCGAGCCAATCGGCCGGAGGAAGATCCGTGCGGGGACGCTGTCCACTACCGCCGACCTACTACCCGCCTCCTTGCCAGCCGAGCGTCCGACCGTCAGATGGCGAACGCTTTTCGCTAGGCGAGCGCCTCGCCCACCGCCCGCAGACGGTGCGGCTCGAGCCTTTCTAGCTGGCTCTCGGCTCGCGTCGCCAGCGCTGACAGATCGAAGTTCGCAAGCTCGGGCCGATCGGGCGACAACAGCTCGAGTGAGCGCCACAGGGCGAGCTTGCCGTTGATGCCGAGCGCCAGGCCTTCGAGCTCCACGACCCTGCTGAGCGGCGAGTACTCGAGCAGGCGGCCGTTCGGCTTCAGCCGGCCCAGCTTCTCCGCACCCCAGGCGCCGAGCAGTTTGAGCCGGTCGACGCGGACGCCGAGTGAGCGCATGATCGCTAACAGCGACTGGCGGTCCTCGTCGATCTCCCGGGCGAGCTCGTCGAGGAACGCGCCGTATCCCGATCCGCGGTTGCTGCCCGCGGCACGCTTCGAAAGCTCGACGCCAACCGTGGCGCCCGCGAGGTGGTCGTTCAAGTAGGTCGCGAGCAGCATCTCGGCTAGCGCTGCCCAAAACTTAAGCCTTCTATGCGCCACAGCTTCCGGGGCGCGCTACGCCGTGCAGCGATCGGGTAGCGATAGCCCATGCCGAATGACATCGAACAGCAGCTGAGCATCTACCTCACCGACGTGCACGCCATCGAGCTGCAGGCGCTGGCGCAGGTCACACGGGCGCGGAAGTTCGCGGGTCACCCCGAGCTCGAGGCTGCGTTCGACGACCACGCGCGCGAGACCGAGCGCCACCAGCGCTACGTCGAGGACCGCCTCAAGGCGCGCGAATGGGCCCCTGTCCCACACAAGGACCTCGCAGGCAGGCTGGGCGGTGTGGGGATGGCCCTGTTCGCCCGGTTCCAGCCCGACACCCCCATCAAGCTCGTGGCGCATGCCTACTCCTATGAGCGGATGGAGATCGCTGCCTACGAGCTCCTGGGCCGGCTCGCCGAACGCGCCGGCGACGGCGACACCGTCTTGACGGCGAGGATGGTCGAGGACGAGGAGCGGGCAATGGCCGACCGGCTGACGGGGTTGTTCGACGCGGCGGTCCAGGCATCGCTCGAGGACCGCGAGGGCGATGCGATCGGCAAGCAGCTCGACCGCTACCTCGCCGATGCCCACGCCCTCGAGGAGCAGGCGACCCAGCTGCTGAAGAAAGGGCCAAAGCTCGCGGACGTCGCCGCGCTCGGGAGTGCCTTTGAGGATCACCTCGCTGAGACCCGGCGGCACAGCGAGACGGTCGAGAGACGGCTCCGCGCCCGGGACGCCGGCCCATCGGCGCTCAAGGATGCGGCGCTGCGGCTCGGGGCGCTGAACCTCGGCGTCTTCTTCAAGGCTCAGGTCGACACGGCGGTCAAGCTGGCCGGCTTCGCCTACGCCTTCGAGCACCTGGAAATCGCGGCCTACGAGCTGCTCAAGCGGGTTGCCGTGCGCGCAGGCGACGAGCAGACGGCCGACGTGGCGACCGCGATCCTGGTTCAGGAGCGGGCCGCCGCGGCACGCGTTCAGGGGCTCTTCGACCAGGCGCTGGAGGCCTCGCTCCACGCCGTCGGGGCCGAGGCCTAGTCGGTAGAGAAAACGAAAGGAGACATCCGTGAGCAAACCCGATCCCAAGCTCGAAGACCTGCAGCGCGACCGCGTAGGACACGAGGGCAAGCAGCTGACGACGGACCAGGGCGTCAAGGTCGAGCACACCGACGACTCGCTCTCCGCCGGGGATCGCGGGCCCACGCTGATCGAGGACTTTCACTTCCGCGAGAAGCTGACGCGCTTTGACCACGAGCGGATCCCCGAGCGGGTGGTCCACGCCCGCGGCGCCGGCGCCTACGGGACGTTCACCTGCACCGAGTCGCTGGCGGACGTGACGCGGGCGGACTTCCTGAGCGAGCCGGGGCTCGAGACGCCGGTGTTCGTGCGCTTCTCCACGGTCGGCGGCTCGCGCGGCTCGGCCGACACGGTCCGTGACGTGCGCGGCTTTGCCACCAAGTTCTACACGCGCGAGGGCAACTACGACCTGGTCGGCAACAACATGCCGGTGTTCTTCATCCAGGACGGAATCAAGTTTCCCGACTTCGTCCACGCCGTGAAGCCCGAGCCGCAGAACGAGATTCCGCAGGCCTCCTCCGCCCACGACACCTTCTGGGACTTCGTCTCCTTGCAGCCGGAGGCCACCCACATGGTCATGTGGCTGATGTCTGACCGGGCCCTGCCGCGCAGCTATCGCACGATGGAGGGTTTCGGCGTCCACACGTTCCGCTTCGTGAACGCCCGGGGCGAGGGCACGTTCGTCAAGTTCCACTGGAAGCCGGTGCTCGGGGCACACTCGCTGGTGTGGGATGAGACGCAGAAGATCGCCGGAGCGGACCCCGACTTCAACCGCCGTGATTTGTGGGAGGCGATCGAGTCGGGCAACGGGCCGGAATACGAGCTGGCGGTGCAGCTGGTGCCGGAGGAGCGCGAGCACGATTTCGACTTCGACCTGCTCGACGCCACGAAGATCATCCCCGAGGAGGAGATCCCGGTGCGGGTCGTGGGCCGGATGAAGCTCGACCGCAACCCGGACAACTTCTTCGCCGAAACCGAGCAGGTGGCGTTCCACACCGCCAACGTGGTGCCCGGGATCGATTTCACCAACGACCCGCTGCTGCAAGCGCGTAACTTCTCCTACCTAGACACGCAGCTCATCCGCCTCGGCGGCCCCAACTTTGCCCAGCTGCCGGTGAACCGCCCAGTGGCCGAGGTCCACCACCATCAGCGCGACGGGTACGGCCAGCACAGGATCGACGTCTCGCCGGTTTCATACCACCCCAACTCGCTCACCGGCGGGTGCCCGGCGCTGGCGTCCTTCGATGAGGGCGCCTACCGCCACTACACAGAGCGCGTCGACGGTCAGAAGATCCGCAAGCGCTCCGAGTCCTTCAAGGACTTCTACAGCCAGGCGACGCTGTTCTGGAACTCGATGAGCGATTGGGAGAAGCAGCACATCGCCGACGCATTCCGTTTCGAGCTGGGCAAGGTGGAGCGCCCCCAGATCCGTGAGCGGATGGTCGGCAACCTGGCCCACGTCGACCAGGCGCTGGCCAGCCAGGTGGCCGAGGGCCTCGGCCTCGAGCCGCCGCAGGGGGCCGAGCCCAACCACGGCAAGGGCTCGCCCGCGCTCTCGCAGGACTCACAGCCCGAGAGCGCTGCCACACGCAAGGTCGCCGTCCTGGCGGCTGACGGCGTGGACGCCGGCTCGCTCCAGCAGGTGCGTCAGGTGCTCAAGCAGAACGGGGCGATCTGCGAGATCCTCGCCCCGCACGCCGGATCCCTGGAAGGAGGAGTCGAGGCCGACCGGCCGCTGCTGACGATGGCCTCGGTGCTCTACGACGCGGTGCTCGTCGCCGGTGGGGGTCAGAGCGTGCAGGCGCTGCAGGGCAACGGAGCCGCCGTCCGCTATGTGGCCGAGGCCTATAAGCACGCCAAGCCCGTGGCGGCGATCGGCGACGGCGTAGAGCTGCTGCGCGAAGCACCGCTCAACGACGCGCAGCTCTCCGACAACGGGCTCGTCGTACACGCCGGCGTCGTGACGCTGGCCGCGGCGGACAACGGCGAGCTCGACAAGTTTGCGCGCGCGTTCGCAGCCGCGCTCGCCGAGCACCGCCACCACGACCGCAACATGGCGGTGGTTCCGGCCTGAACCGCGGGCGGGGGCGGCGGCCCGCCGCCTCCCCCGCGATCATTTGACCCGTGGCACGCACCAAAGGCCAGATGGAGCTCCCCGCCGAGGAGCCGGAGCTCGGAGCGAAGGTGAAGCTGCGCGGTCGCGACGTCCTGACCGGCACGTGCTCGTGGACCGACAGGACCCTCGTCAGGGAGACCGACTGGTACCCGCGCAAGACGATGAGCGCCAAGGACCGGCTTCTGTTCTACGCCGCGCAGTTCCCCATTACCGAGATCGACTCGACCTACTACGCGCCGCCGGCCGAACACCAGGCCGAGCTTTGGGCGGCGCGGACGCCCGAGGGCTTTCGTTTCGACGTCAAGGCCTATTCGCTGCTCACCGGCCACCCGACCCGCCCGGCGTCGCTGTGGCCCGACATTCGCGCACAGCTCGACCCGGATACCGAGGGCAAGCGCAACGTCTACGCGCACCATCTGCCCGGCGACGCGCTGGAGGAGGCCTGGCGCCGCTTCGCCACGGCGATCCGCCCGTTGCACGACGCGGGCAAGCTCGGGGCGGTGCTGTTTCAGTATCCGCCGTGGTTCGTGCCCCGGCGCGACAACCGCCAGGAGATCAAGCGCCTCCGCGAGCGGATGCCGGATTACCTGCTGAGCGTCGAGCTTCGCGCTCCGAGCTGGCTGAAGGAGAAGCGAGACAGAGAGCGCACGCTGGGCCTGCTCCGCGACCGCGAGCTGGTGCTGGCGTGCGTCGACGCGCCGGCGGTCTCGGAACTGCCGCGCGGGCTGTTCACCGCCACCAACGACGAGCTGCTGCTGGTGCGCTTCCACGGCCGCTCGGACGGCACCTGGAAGGGCACCTCACGCTCCGCGGCAGAGCGCTTTCAGTACCTCTACTCGGACGAAGAGCTGCGCGAGCTTGCCCGTCCGCTGGCGCGCGCCGCGGGGCGGGTCCGCGAGACGCACCTGCTGATGAACAATTGCTATCGCGATTACGGGGTACGGAATGCCGGCCAGCTGCGCGAGCTGCTGACGGGCGGCGGCCGCTGATCGCCGCCTGGCTGCCGGCGCGGAGCTACCTCGAGCGCGAGCGGCGCTTCTGGGAGACGGCGCGGATCAACTGCGCCTTGCCCATCTTCGAGCGACCGCTGATGTCGAGCTTGGCGGCCTCGCGGCGCAGCTCGGTGACGGTCATCGCGCCCGCACCGCTGCCCGTGCCCTTGGAGGCGCCGCGCTTGCGCGCGGCCGCCTTCGCCCCTTCGCGCCCCAGCGCGGTGCGGGTGTCCTTCGAGAGCTTGGAGATCGTGCGCTTGCTGCGGGCGCCGCTCTGCGCCTGCTTGACGTTCCGGCGCGCGGCCTGGCGTTGCTTTTGAGTGGCCATGACTGGGGTGTACCCGCACAGCACGGTCACAAACTCGTGCCAGCGCGGTCCGCCCGGGACGAGGACCCGAGCTAGAGCGAGCGCAGCGCCGGGAGCAGCTCGGCCTGAGCCCAGTCGATGAACCGATCCTGAGACTCGGCCCCGATCTGAACCAGCGCCACCTCCGTGAACCCGGCTTCGATGAACGGCTTGATCGCCTCCACATGCTCGGAGACGTCGGGTCCGCAGGGGATTGACTCGGCCACCTGCTCGGGCGTCACGAACTGGGTGGCGGAGTCGAACGATTCGGGGTTTGGGAGGTCGGCGTTGACCTTCCAGCCCAGGCCGAACCAGCGGAACTGCTCGTGCGCCCGCTTGACCGCGGCGTCGCGGTCGCGGTCGTAGCAGATCGCGGTCTGGCCGACGCGTGGCTTGCCCTCGCCGCCCGCGGCGTCGAACATCTGCACGAGCTCCTCATCGGGCTCCACGGCTACCAGCACGTCGGCCTTCTCTCCGGCGAGCTTGCAGGAGTCCGGGCCGGAGACGGCGATGCCGATCGGCACCCGCTGATCGGGCAGGTCCCACAGCTTGGCGGTCTCGACGTCGAAGTAGTGGCCGCGATAGTTGACGGTCGTGCCGTCCGCGTCGAACAGGGCGCCGATGATGTCGACCGCCTCCCTCAGCATCCGGTGGCGCACGCCGACCGACGGCCAGCCCTGGCCGACTACGTGTTCGTTCAGGTTCTCGCCCGCGCCGAGGCCGAGGCGGAAGCGGTTGTCCGAGAGGATCTGCACGGTTGCGGCCTTCTGCGCTACGACCGCCGGGTGATAGCGCAGGATCGGGCAGGTCACATAGCTCATCAGGCCGATCCGTTCCGTGGCCTGCGCGGCGGCGCCGAGCACCGACCAGGCGTACGGCGAATGGCCTTGCTCATCCAGCCACGGTTGATAGTGATCGCTGATCACCGAGAAGTCGAACCCCGCATCCTCCGCGTGCTTCACATCGCGCACCAGCTGGTCGGGCCGCGCGTGCTCGCACATCATCGTGTAGCCGAAGTCGGTCATTGCCTGCCGGGCTACCCAGGCGGACGTGAATAAAAAAGGGCGCCTCCCGGCCAGGGAGGCGCCCGTAAATTAACCGGGCCGTCTACTCAGTAGCGCGTGCGCAGCGGACGGCGGGGAATCGGCGTCTCGACGGCGTCCTCGCCGAGCCGCTCAGCGACGTCGCGGTCCTCCTCGTGCTCGAACCACATCGAGCCCGAGCGGCCCAGCTCGGCCACCACGCGACCGGTGCGGAAGTAGCGTGTGAACGACAGCAGGATGGCCACGACGGCCACAGCGATTATCACGATTTCGAAGGCGTTGGTCATGGTGATTTCCTCCACCAAGAACGGTAGGAACGCACGTTCGACTATCGAGTGAGGTGCCGCACACAGCGATGACCGCGATCGCGGCCGCGGGCGGGAGGCTTGCCGGGCGGGGTCTGGGCGCGCTAGCGCGGATCGCGGCGCGCGGCCCCCTGGCGCTCGCCGCGCTCGATGCCGGCCCGCTGCGGGCGGATCACGTACTTGGGATCGGCCGCTGACTGAAACCCGGCCTTGAACACGCTCCACCTGTGGAGGGCCGCACCGCCCGACAGCAGCAGGCCGGAGGCCACCGCCGCGAGCCGGGATGACCCACCACGCGCACGGAGAAGCAGCACGCCAGCAGTTCCACATCCCCGGCCGATCCTCCTGAACGTGGACGCTTGGCCCTCGTGGTACGGCTCGGCCTGTTCGCCCAGGCGGCGTTCCATCAACAAGGTGCTGGTCAACTGGGCCACGGCTCCGGCAAGCGCCAACCGCCGGGCTGGAGCAGCGGCCGCTGGAGGAGTCAGGGCCACTGTCGCCGCCCCCGCGCTCATCGCCGCACCCGATGCGAACACGAACGGCAGTATGCGGTGGGCCTTGTGCCACACCGGGATGGCCGTGTTGGAGACCAGCGCTGCGGTGTAGGTGGCGAGCGGCAGGCCGAACAGGGCCGCGATCCGACGGGCGTATCTGCCACCGGGAATCAGGCCGGTCCAGGCATCGATGGCGGCGAGCGGCACGGATCCTCCGACCGTGACAAGGATCCACGAACCGACGCTCATCGGCGAGGTGACCTTGAACATCCGCAGCATGTTGAGAAAGCGACCGGGCTTGCCGAGGTCTGAGACGAGCAGCATCGGGCTGGCTGTGGCGCCCATCGCCGCCGCCAACCAGGCCCGCCGGGCGAGCAGGTCATTGCCGCGCAGCTCCGAGAGAAACGCCAGCCCCGACGCCGCGCCCGTCAGCCCGCCGGTGTAGAAGTAACAGGGGATCTCCCAGCTCCAGACGGGCTCCTTGAGCACCGGCTGGCCGTGGTAGGAGCGGATTCCGCGATCATCGGATGCGGCCTCAGCTGCTGGCGTCCCGACGGCGCTTGGCGCCGCCCTCTGCGTCGCGGTCACCGCCGGCCCCCGAACACGGCGGCCGTCAGACCGACTCCGAGCGCCACTGCGGCGGCCCCGGCCGCAGCCCAGATCGAGCCGAGGTCGTGCCCGGTGTCAACCGGGTCGGGCGGCAACCCGTAGACCTCGGGCTCGTCGAGCAGCAGGAAGAACGCGCCGGCGCCATGGATGCCGTCGTCTTCGTCGGCGAGATACAAGCTTGCCTTGCTCTGGCCGGCGTCCTGCAGCACCCGCAGGCGTCCCTCCGCCCGCTCGCGTAGCTCATCGAGGTCCCCGAACTGGATGGAGTTGGTAGGGCACGCCTGCGCGCAGGCCGGCTCCTGGTCGTCCTTGAGCCTGTCGTAGCACAGCGTGCACTTCCATACCCGGCCGTCGTCCTTGCGCTGGTCGAGAACGCCGAATGGGCAGGCGGCCACGCAGTACCCGCAGCCGTTGCAGACGTCCTCCTGTACCACCACCGTGCCGAATTCGCTCCTGAACAGCGCGCCGGTGGGACAGACCTCGAGACAGGCGGCATCCGTGCAGTGCTTGCAGACGTCCGATGCCATCAGCCATCTGAGGCCGTCGCGCTCCTGGTAGGTCTGAACGCCCGCCTCGATCGCGTTGTCGCGCGCGGCGGCCTCGACCAGCGTGGCCCCGTCCTCGATTCCAGCCGGGACCCGCTGCTCGATGAAGGCCACGTGGCGCCACCGGTTGGGCCCCAGGGCGACGCTGTTGTCAAGCGACTTGCCGGTGAACCCCTCGATCTCCATCGGGATCCTGTTCCACTCCTTGCACGCCACCTCGCAGGCCTTGCAGCCGATGCAGATCGACGTGTCGGTGAAGAACCCCTTGCGCGGCTTGGCCCCATCGCCGTAGCTCGCGGGCCACGAGGTCGTCTCCAGCGTCATGACACCCTCACTCCTGCTCGCTGGCGGTACTCCTCGACCAGCTTGAGCCGCGCCACCCCTCGCGGCCGGCGGCCCGGTCTGATGTCGCAGGTCGCGGTCTTGTACTCGTTGATGTGCACGTTGTTGTCAAGCACCACGGGGAGCAGCTCGTTGCCCGAGTCACCGGTGACGATTCCAACACTGCCCCAGTGATAAGGGGCGCCCACGACGTGCATCGTGCGGCCCTCGACCCGCAGCGGCTTAATCCGCTCGGTGACCATGACACGGGCCTCGATCGCGTTGCGAGCGGTGATGATCGTCGCCCAACCGCCGTGCTCCAGAGCTTTCAAATCCGCCAACTCCGGCGAAATCTCGCAGAAGAACTCGGGCTGAAGCTCCGCCAGATAGGGGACCGTGCGTGACATGGCGCCCGAGGTGTGGTGCTCGGTCAGCCGGTACGTCATCAGCACGTGGGGGAATACCGGCGAGCCGACCGGGTGATATGGATTCTCCGGCCGCGGAAACTCCTGCCGGGTCGGATTCTGCTGCTGTGGATAGAGGGCGTTTCGAAATGGCGTCTCCTGCGGCTCGTAGTGCACCGGCAGCGGCCCGTCAACCAGCCCCGACGGCACATAGAGCCAGCCCCGTCCGTCCGGATGCAGGATGAACGGCTTGTCGCCTGAGATTGCCTCGAGCGCCTTCGCATCCTGCTCGGGCTCGAAGCCGGGATCCTTCTCCGCGGGAAAGTCGGGCGAGTCACCGAGGCTCGTCCACTTCCCGTTCTCCTCGTCCCACCACACGTAGCGCTTGCGCTCCGACCACGGCTTTCCGTCAGGATCCGCGGACGCGCGGTTGTAAAGGATCCTGATGTCCTTGGGCCACGCCCAGCCCCACTCGTGCGCCACCCAGTTCTGGTCCTGACCCGGCTTCTTGCGCGCGGACTGGTTGACCCCGTCCTTGAAGATCCCGCAGTGGATCCAGGACCCGCAGGCGGTTGAGCCATCGTCCTTGAGCTCCTCGTAGGTAGAGAGCAGCTCGCCGTCGGGGCCGCGTCCGTTGATCTCCTGGAGCACCGCCTGCGCGTCCGGCTCCTGGTGGGCCCCCTCCAGCGGGTAGTCCCAGGCCAAATCGAGGATCGGGCGGTCGCGAGGGTCGTCGGAGTCGGCCAGCTTCTCGCGAACCGTCTTGCCCAGGTGGTAGATCCAGTGCAGCTCGGAACGCGCGTCACCCGGCGGCTCCACCGCCTTCCAGTGCCACTGGAGCAGCCGCTGCGTGTTGGTGAAGTTGCCGCTCTTCTCTGTGTGGGCGGCGCACGGTAGGAAAAACACCTCGGTCTGGATGTCCTCCGCGCGCGTTTCACCCGACTCGTGCTCGGGCGAGTCCTTCCAGAACATTGCCGACTCGATCGGCTGGAAGTCGCGCACCACGAGCCAGTCGAGCTTTGCCAGCGCCAGACGCATCAGCTTTGAGTTGGCGGAGCCGACGGTGGGGTTCTGCCCCACGCAGAACATGCCCTGGACGCCCCCATCGAGCATCTTGAGCATCATCGGGTAGTGCGAGTGATCGCCGTCGATGCGCGGCAGGTAGTCGTAGCAGTAGTTGTTCTCGTCACTCGCGGCGTCGCCCCACCACGCCTTGAGCAGCGAGATCATGTACTTGCTCAGGTTCCCCCATGCCCCGGTGTCGGGACCGTTCAACTCGATGAACTTGTCGAGGTCCGGCCCCGAGGTGGGGTGAGGCATGGGGATGTAGCCGGGCAGGATGTTGAACAGCGTCGGGATGTCGGTTGAGCCCTGGATGTTCGCGTGGCCCCGCAGCGCCAGGATCCCGCCTCCCGGCCGGCCCATGTTGCCCAGCAGCAGCTGCACGATCGCCGCCGCGCGGATGTTCTGCACCCCCACGGTGTGCTGCGTCCAGCCGACCGAGTAAACGATCGCCGAGGTGCGCTCGCGTCCGGAGTTCTCGCACAGGGTCCGCGCCACCTCCAGGAAGTCCTCCTCGGAGCAACCGCAGATCTCCGCGACCAGCTGCGGCGTGTAGCGCGCGAAGTGACGGCGCACCAGCTGGAGCACGCAGCGCGGATGCTGCATGTCGTTGTCGATGTTCGGCGGGTTCCCCCGCTCGAGCTTCATCCCGTGGGCACCGTGCGCCTGCTCGCCTGAGACGTCTCCCTGCTGCTCCTGCTTGCCGCCCGCGGTCTCGCCGGAGGTCTCGTCGTAGCCCCAGCTGTCGATGCGGTAGGCGCCGTCCTCGTCGTTCCAGCCCGAGAACAGCCCCGAGGCGTCCACGTCCTCGAACTCCTCCTTGATGATCACCGGGCCGTTCGTGTAGTGCTCGACGTACTCCTTGAACCAGGCATCGTGCTCGAAGATGTAGTTCACGATGCCGCCCAGGAAAGCGATGTCGGAGCCGGCGCGGATCGGGACGTGCTTGTCGGCCATGGCGCTCGTGCGCGTGAAACGGGGATCGACATGGATGAACCGCGCTCCTCGCTCCTTGGCCTCCATCACCCACTGGAAGCCGACCGGGTGCTGCTCGGCCATGTTCGAGCCCATGATGACCACGGCGTCCGCGTTCTGAAGATCCTGCTGGAAGGTGGTGGCGCCGCCGCGTCCGAACGAGGTCCCCAGACCGGGGACCGTGGAGCTATGTCATATGCGGGCCTGATTTTCGATCGACAGCGCGCCCGCGGCAGAGAAGAACTTCTTGATCAGGTAGTTCTCCTCCGAGTCGAGCGTCGCGCCGCCGAGGAAGTGGATGCCGAGGGTGCGCTTGAGGGGTTTTCCGTCCTCGTTCTGCTCCTCCCACGTGTCGGCCCGAGTGCGGATCAACCTGTCGGCGATCATGTCGGCCGCCCGCTCCAGACTGAGCTTCTCCCAGTCAAGACCGCCGGGGCGGCGGTAGAGGACTTCGGTCGCGCGGCCCGGTTGATTTACGAGTCCCTCGGAGGCGGCGCCCTTCGGGCACAGCCTGCCGCGCGAAATCGGCGAGTCCGGGTCGCCCTCGATCTGTATGACCTTCTCGTCCTTCACGTACACCTTCTGACCGCAGCCGACGGCGCAATAAGGACAGACCGACTGCACGACCTTGTCGGCGGTCTTGGTCCGGGGCTCGAGCCCTGCCGAGCGCCGCGATTGCGCCGAGCGTCCCAGCCCCAGAGCATCGCCTGCCAGCTGACGCAAAAACGGAGGGGTCAGGCGGCGATCATTCGGCATCCGCGGTTAGCGATCCTACCCGTCTCTCAAACGCAATAACGACTTCCGCACAGCCGCACGATCGTCTACCGTTACTTTTCTGACCAATCCGATACAGGAGCAGTGATGCCCACCTACGACCAGCTGACTGCCGGCCAGGGCCCGATAACCGCTGATCGCGCGCGATCCGTGTTCGGCCAGGTGATGGGACTCGTGGCCTTGACGCTGGGCTGCACCGCGCTCGGTGCCTTCATCACCCGCAACTCGAGCAACCGGCTGTGGATCGTCTTCTTCATCGGGGCCTTCGCCTGCATCTTCGGCTTGAACATCGCCTCGGCCCGCGGCCGCGAGCAGCTGGCGATCGGGCTGCTGTTCGGACTTGGGCTGCTACTGGGCATGGCGGTCGGGCCGGTCCTGGCGCAGTACGCCAAGGCGCAGCCGGGCGTCCTCTACCAGGCCGCGGGGGCCACGGGGGCATTCGTCGCCGCGATGGGCACCATCGGCTACGCCACCAGGCGCGATTTGTCCACGTGGGCGCGGACACTGTTCTGGGCACTGCTCGCCTTGATCGCGTTCGGGATCGTCGGCATCTTCATCGCCATCCCGCACGGCAACGTGATCTATGCCGTCCTCGGTCTGGTCGTGTTCGGCGCCTTCACGATCTTCGACTTCAACCGCTTGCGGCACCGCGCAACGATGCAGAGCGCCATCCCGATCGCGGCGGGCATCTTCCTGGACGTCTTCAACGTATTCCTGTTCATGCTGAGCCTGCTCGGCGGCGGCGGCGGAGGCCGGCGCTAGGGGGCCTGCTGGACGCGGCCTGCGTTCGGGGCCGCGCGGGCGGAGCTAACGAGCCGGCGCTTCCGGCCTGCGTTCGGGCGCGGGCGGGCGGAGCCAGCGAGCCGGCGGGACCCGGCCTGCGTTCGGGCGCGGGCGGGCGGAGCTAGCGAGCCGGCGCCCCCATAACGTGCATGAGCTGGTGCCGCGCCTGTGAACGTGACACGTTGTGGGGGCTATAGCCCGCGCATCGTGACACGTGGGCCTCGCGACAGCGAGCTTATGCACGAAATGGGGGTCCGCGGGCGCCCCTCGCACGGGCGCGCAGCGCCGCGCTCCGCGTCGCCCCACGCCCCGCGCCCGCTCTAGGCCGCCTGCTCGCGCTCGTGCTGGCGCCGGTGGCGCCTGCGCCGCAGCTCGATCACCACCCCGGCAGCGACCAGGAGCACCAGCCCACCCACAAACGCCCACCCCAGGTCGGAGGCCGCATCGACGATCGGCGGTCCCGCGAAGTAGGCGCCCAGTCCGATGCCCGCCGACCAGGCGATCGCATAGACCGTGTTGAGCAGCGTGTAGAGCGTCCAGCGCACGCGGTGGACCCCGGCCAGCACCGACGGCGCGAGCAGGACGGCGATCGCCACGTAGCGCGTGAACACCTCATCGCCACGCGACAGCCAGTAGTGCCGCAGCCTGTGCAGCGGGCCGGGCGCGGTCAGGACCGTTCGGCCGGCCTTCAGCCCCACCAGCCAGCCGAACATGCCCCCGGCCCAGGCCGCGGCGAACGCCACGAGCAGCACCGAGACGATGTCCAACTTGTGGTGGGCGGCGAGGATCCCGGCCGCTATCAGCAGCGGCTCTCCCGGGCCGGGGAGCCCAATCCAGCTCGCGGCGGCGCCGGCCGCCAGAGCCCAGTAGTCGAACGGCGGCCCGTGGAACTTGTGGTGAATGTAGATGTGGATGTGGACGTGCAGCGCCGGCACGACCACAGTCGCGAACGGGACAGCTGTCGCTAGACGCACCGGGGAAGCCTCACAGCAGCGATCGTGGCACACCCCCAGTGGACAGACGTCACCGCGGATCCTTGGCCAGATGGCCAATGGCGCGCCACCCCGGTAGGCGGCACGATTGGAACCCGGCGATGAGCGCGGACATCATCATCTCCTATGACGGCACGCCCAATGACGACGATGCGCTGGCGCTGGGGCGCTTGCTTGAGCGAACCGGCGCCCAGCTCGCGTTGGCCTACGTGCGCCACGCGCGCGAATACGACGCCGGGCGCGAGCAGCTGGCCCAGCACGACGCCACCCGCAGGCTCGAGCAGGGCGCCGCCTGGCTGGGCAAGCCGGACATCACCCGCCACGTCGTATTGAGCGCCTCGACCGGCGAGGGCCTGTCCCAGCTGGCGAGCGCCGAGGGCGCCTCGATGGTGGTGTTCGGCTCCGATTACCGCACCCCGCCCAAAAGGGTCGAGCCCGGGGCCACCGCTCAGCACATGCTGGAGGGCGGTCCGGTGGCGGTCGCCGTCGCGGCGGCCGGTCTGCGGGCGGACGCCGAGGCGCCGATCAGCTTGATCGCCGCGTATCCAGACGGCGGGGACCCGGCGGTCACCGAAACCGCCGATGCGCTCGCCTCCGCGCTGGGAGCGACGGTCGTCTCAGGCGACGGGCACGGCGCGGCACAGCTGGTGGTCGTTGGCTCGCAGCCCGGCGCCGCAGCGGGGCGCATCGCCCTCAGCGGAGCCATGCGCTCGGGCCTCGACCGCGCTCGGAGCTCCGTGCTCGTGCTACCGCGAGGCACCGTGGTCAGACTCTGAAGCGCCGCGTTGACGGACGCCGACCAACTTACACTCGAGCCGTGCTGATCCTCCCGCCGGGTCACGCCCAGACGCTACATCCCGCGCGGCGCCTCTCCACGCGCGAGAAGTGGATGATCCGCGGCGTCGCCTCTCTGGTGGCCGTGATCCTGGTGGCGGTCGTGATTTCGCTTCTCAGCTCGAGCCCGAACTCTTCGCGTGGCTGTGTCTATGTCACGGTGCCCGCCGCCACCGGCACCGAGGAGATCTATCACTGCGGAGCAGCTGCGCGCTCGATCTGCTCGTCCGTGCGGAGCCCCGGCGCCTACACCAAACAGGCCGCGCAGACGGTCGCTGCGGCGTGCCGTAAGGCTGGATTGCCGGTCGGCGGCTAGGGCGCCCGGGCCCCGCTTTCGCGGTCTATGCGGGGTCCATTTATCCCAATGTCCAGATGGTGCCCCCGTTCCCTAGACCCAAGGCCATGGCTGGCGAGAGGCGGCGCGCGCACACTCCTGCACTGAAGTGGCCCAATGGGCCGACCACCGCCTTTGGCGGTGGCACAACGTGCGTATCCCCTAAAGGACAAGGAGATCCATGCCTCTCGAAGCGCCTTCCTGGCTGACCTCCGGAGATACCTCCTGGCAGATAACCGCCGCGACGCTCGTCGGCCTGATGAGCGTGCCGGGCCTCGCGGTCCTCTACGGCGGTGTGATGCAGAAGCGCTGGTCGATCAACAGCATGATGTTGACGTTCGGCACGTTCTCCATCGTGCTGATCGTTTGGGTCCTTTGGGGCTTCAAGATGGGATTCGGCTCGCCCTTCCACGGCCTGTCGGGCCACGGCTTCTTCGGGAATTTCATCGGCAAGCCGGGTCCGGTGCTCTCGCACACCGAGCTCCAGCACCAGTCGAACATTCCCCTGATCGGCAGCCAGGCGTTCCCCAAGTCGGCGCTCGTCTACTTCCAGTTCGTGTTCGCCGCGATCACGCCGATCCTCGCGCTGGGCTCGGTTCTCGGACGCGTGAACCTCAAGGCCTGGATCCCGTTCTGCGTGCTGTGGATCACGTGCGTCTACTGCGTTGACGCGTTCCTGATCTGGGGCGGCGGCTTCTTTGCCCAGCACGGAGCTGTCGACTTCTCCGGTGGCTACGTGATCCACCTCTCCGCGGGCGTGGCGGGCTTCGTCGCGGCGGCGGTGATCGGACCACGACTCCAGCGCGACCGCGAGATCGATGCCCCCAACAACGTGGCCATGCTGGCCGTGGGCGCCGGCCTGCTGTGGCTGGGATGGAACGGCTTCAACGGCGGCGACCCCTACGCCGCGAACATGTCGGCCGCCGCAGCGGTGCTGAACACCAACCTCTGCACCGCGGTGGCGTTCATGATCTGGGTCGGCTGGGACTACCTCACCGGTCGCAAGCCGGGCCTGATCTCGGGCGTCAACGGTTTGATCACCGGTCTGGTGGCGATCACGCCGGCGGCCGGCTACGTGAACGGCTGGGGCGCGATTGCCATCGGCGTGATCGCCTCGACGGTCGTCTACTTCGCGCTCAACTACATGAGCCGGCTACGGCCGTTCCGCAACATCGACGACACGCTGGGCGTGGTCTACACGCACGGCTGTGCCGGCCTCTTGGGCGGTCTGCTGGTAGGCATCTTCGCCGACCCCAATATGGCGCTCGGCTACAAGACCAGCAAGCACGGCCTGATTTCGACCGGCACCGCCAGCGGGCTTATCCACGGCAACGCGCACCTGCTGGAATGGCAGGCGCTGGCCGCACTGTTCGTGATCGCCTGGACAGGCATCATCACGTTCGTGCTGCTCAAGTTGGTGGGCGTGTTCATCCCGCTACGGATGTCGGAGAAGAACATGGAGGAGGGCGACATCGCCGAGCACGGCCACGAGGTCTACCCCTCGGACGTGCCCTCGCTGGCGCTGCCGTCCGGAGTGCCGGCGTTCGCCTCGGAATCCTCGTCTGAGGCGGCCCCATCGACGGCATGAGACAGGCGGAGGATCGGGGGGCGGCCGCGGCCGCCTCCCGGTCCGTGCCGTCCTCCCGGGAGGCGCGCCTGCTCGCCGAACTGCGGGGGCGCCTGACCCCCGAAGCCAACCGCACCTACCGCCTGCTGGTCGGCATCCTGCTCCGTGACCCGGCGGAGCTCCAGCGGCTGTGCGATGAGACGATCTCCCCGCTTCGGGCCTACGACGCCCATCACGGCACCGAGCTCGTCGAGACCGTGCGCGAGTTCCTCGTTAACGACGGCTCGACGATCGAGACGGCGGCGGCGATGTCGCTTCACCGCCACACCGTCGGCTACCGGCTGGCACGCGTACAGGAGGTCTCGGGGCTGTCTCCCTACGAGTCAGAGGGCCGCGAGCAGCTCGGCCTGGGCATCAAGGCCGAGCAGATCCTCAGCGCCAATGAACGAGTTAGGAACACGAGATAGGCTCGCGCCTACGGATCCGCAAAAGGAGGAAGAGAGGGTGACCATCACGACCGACACCGGCCAGACGGCGGCGGCCGCCGGAGCCAGCACCGCGTCCGAGGTGCTGGAGTTCGCGCAGGAGCGCGGTGTGCGGCTGGTCGATCTGAAGTTCGTTGATTTGCCCGGGACGTGGCAGCACATGACGCTGCCCATCGGGGCTATCGAGGCCGACGATTTCGAGTCGGGACTGGGCTTTGACGGCTCGTCGATCCGCGGCTTTCAGGAGATCCACGAGTCGGACATGCTGCTCATGCCCGACCCGGCAACCGCCTTCATCGACCCCTACTACACGCGCCCCACGCTGTCGCTTGTCTGCTCGGTCGCCGACCCCGTGCTGGGCTCGCCCTACGCCCGCGACCCGCGCTTCGTGGCCCAGAAGGCCGAGCGGCACCTGATCCAGTCGGGGATCGCCGACGTGGCCTACTTCGGGCCGGAGGCCGAGTTCTTCGTCTTCGACCACATCGCCTATGAGCAGGTTGAGCACCGCGCGTTCTACGAGGTCGACTCCAGCGAGGGCTTCTGGAACACCGGCCAGTCGCCGACCGCCACCCCCAACCTGGCCTACAAGCTGCGCCAGAAGGAGGGCTACTTCCCGGTGCCCCCGGCGGACTCGCTGGCCAACCTGCGGAGCGAGATGGTGCTGGCGATGGAGTCGCTGGGGATCCGCTGCGAGTTTCACCACCACGAGGTCTCATCAGGTGGCCAGGGCGAGATCGACATGCGCTTCCAGCCGCTGCTGCGGATGGCCGACCAGATGATGATCTACAAGTACGTGGTCAAGAACACGGCGGCGGCGGCCGGCAAGACCGCGACGTTCATGCCCAAGCCGATCTTTGAGGAAAACGGCTCCGGCATGCACGTCCACCAGTCGCTGTGGAAGGACAACGAGCCGCTGATGTTCGAGCAGGGTGGCTACGCGCACCTGTCGGGGCTGGCCAAGAGCTACATCGCCGGCCTGCTGACCCACGCCCCGGCGCTGATGGCCTTCTGCGCTCCGACCACCAACTCCTACCGCCGGCTGGTGCCGGGCTACGAGGCGCCGGTCAACCTGGTCTACTCGGCGCGCAACCGCTCGGCCTGCGTCCGCGTGCCGATGTACCACGAGGCGCCCAAGACCAAGCGCATCGAGTTCCGCTCGCCCGACCCCACCGCCAACCCCTACCTGGCCTTCAGCGCGCTGATGCTCGCCGGCCTCGACGGCATCAGGCGCCAGCTGGATCCCGGCGAACCGTTGGACGCCGACATCTACGAGCTGCCGGACGAGCGGCTGGGCCAGATCGGCACGGTCCCCTCCTCGCTCGATGCCTCGCTCGACGCGCTCGAGGCCGACCACGACTTCCTGATGGAAGGCGACGTGTTCACCAGCGGGCTGCTCGAGGCCTACATCCGCTACAAGCGCGAGGAAGAGGTGGACGCGATCCGGATGCGCCCCCATCCCTGGGAGTTCGCGCTGTACCACGACGCGTAGAAATCGATTAACGGGGCCGGCCGCGCGCGAGCGCGTGCCGGCCCTTTATCTAGTCCAGCACCAGCTCGGCCGCGGTGCGCAGCGTCGCCGAGTCGCCGGCCACCAGCAGCGTGGTGACGATCGACTCGCGCCAGGCCTCGAGGTCGTGGCGGATCTTGTCCTCGGGCCCGATCAGCGTCAGCTGCTCGAGCAGCTCGGTGGGGACCGCCGCCGCGGCCTCCTGCTTGTTGCCGTCCAGGTAGAGCTCCTGGATGCGGGCCACCTCGCGCTCGTAGCCCATCCTGATCGCCACGTTGGCGTGGAAGTTCGCGCCGCGGGCGCCCATCCCGCCGAAGTAGAGCGCGTACATCGGCCGCAGCGCGTCGGCGGCCTGCTCGATCTCGTCGGTCACGATCAGCGGCACGGTCGCCGCCACCTCAAAGTCGTCTTGCGAGCGGCGTGCCCCGGGTCGCCCGAGCCCCTCCTGCAGCGACTGGCGGTAGAAGTCGTCGTGGTGCGGCGAATAGAACAGCGCCAGCCAGCCGTCGCACAGCTCGCCGGCCAGGGCGATGTTCTTGGGCCCCTCGGCCGCCAGGTAGATCGGGATCTCCTCGCGCAGCGGATGGATGCTCGACTTGAGCGGCTTGCCCAGACCGGTCGGCTCGGGGCCCTGCGGCGAGGCCTTGAGGGGCAACGGGTAGTGGGGGCCGTCGTTGGTGACCGGTCCCTGGCGGGCCCAGATGTCGCGCAGGATGCCTATGTATTCGCGCGTGCGCGCGAGGGGCTTGGCGAACGGCTGCCCGTACCAGCCCTCCACCACCTGCGGGCCCGAAACGCCCAGGCCGAGGATCAGTCGGCCCCCAGACAAATGGTCGAGCGTCATGGCGGCCATCGCCGTGGCCGCCGGCGTGCGCGCCGAGATCTGGACGATCGCCGTGCCCAACTTGAGCCGCTCGGTCTGAGACCCCCACCAGGCGAGCGGCATCAGCGAATCCGAGCCGTATGCCTCGGCGGTCCACAGGGAGTCGAACCCCAACCGCTCCGCCTCCTTGATCGATTCACCTGCGCCGGGCGGTGGGCCGCCCGCCCAGTAGCCGAGGTTCAGCCCGAGTTTCAGCTGCTTTGCCATCGGCGGAGAACCCTACGCCAGAGCGCGGGCGGGCGGGGCTGGGTCTTCAGCCACTCGTCGCGCGTCGGGAGGCGCCCGCCTCGACGCGCGCGAAGCACACACTCGGTGTGGGCGTGGCGCCTCTGCGACGCGTCGCCCTCGGGCGCGATCAGCATGTGCTCCGAGAGCGCCGGGAGATGCTTGCCGCACAGCGGGCAGCGGTAGGTGGCGGGTTTGCGATTCTGGGCGCGGCGCATCGTCCACCACCGCGCCTGAGTGGGGTTGGGCATGCCTGGATGAGCCTAGTGGCAGTGGTCACGAGGGAGGGCTCGCGACCGGCCGGGGCGCGGTGGGCGAGCTATCCTTGCGGCCATGGCCGTTCGCCCCGAAGAGCTCAAGGGCATGAGCCGCAGCGACGTGCTCCGCGCCTCGCCGGCGATGTTCGAGTCAAAGTTATTGGACAAGCTCTCGCGCGTTCACCCCAGCGTGCCGCCGCTCCTGTTCGGCCCGGCGATCGTGATCCTGCTGGTGGAGGGGATCGTGCGCGGGTCCGGCTGGGCCACCTTCGGCTGGATCGCCGGCGGCTACCTGTTCTGGACGCTGACCGAGTACTGGCTTCACCGGATCGTGTTCCACTTCGAGCCCGAGAAGGGAATCGGCGCGCGGCTGCACTGGATCATTCACGGCGTCCACCACGACCACCCGAACGACCCGATGCGGCTGGTGATGCCCCCGTCGGTCAGCGTGCCGCTGGCAGCGGTGTTCGTGCTCGGGTTCTATGCCGTGCTCGGCGGCCCGGCGTTCCTGCCGTTCGCGGCGGGCTTCCTGGCCGGCTATCTGGCCTACGACATGCTGCACTACCACGTGCACCATCACCGCCCGAAGACCGCTCTGGGGCGGAGACTGCGTGAGCTGCACATGCGCCACCACTTCCAGGACCACGAGCGCGGCTTCGGCATCAGCGCCCCGTTCTGGGACCACGTGTTCAGAACCGCCACCAAGCCGCGCTAGACGGGTCGGCTAAGCCCGGGCCGCGGCGGTATGCGCAGCGATGCATGAGACCGCCGAGGACCTCGGCGCCCTGCAGGAGCTCCTCGACCGCAGTTACGCCGCAGCGGGGTCGCATCTGCTGCGGATCCATCGACCGGAGCGCCGACTGAACGCCCGGCAGGTGGCCGAGCGCCTGGACGGGATGTGCCTGCTGGCGCTGGCCACGGCGACGGCCGATGGGCGGCCGCTCGTCGGGCCCGTGGACGGGATCTTCTTCCGCGGCGCGTTTCACTTCGGCTCCGATCCCGACTCGGTGCGGATTCGCCACATCCGCGCCCGCCCGGATGTGAGCGCCACCCACCTGCCCTCGGAAGCGCTGGCGGTCACGGCCCACGGCCGCGCGCAGCTGGTCGATGTCTGGGCCCAGTCGGAGTTCAGGCAGACGCTGCTAGAGGTCTACACGCCCCGCTACGGCCCAGAGTGGGAGCAGTTTCTCGACTCGGGGCCGGTGTATGCGCGGATCGACGCCCGGCGGATGTTCGCCTTCTACGCGCCCGAGCTGGGTGACGGGCCCGCCTAGGCGCCCACCGGCACGAGGATGCCGCGGCCCTGCAGTCGGCCGCCGTCGAGGTCGGCCATCGCGTCGTTGATCGCTTCCAGCGGATAGGTGGAGGTATGCAAGCTGACCTTGCCCTCGGCGGTCAGCGTCATCAGCTCCACCAGGTCGTTGTAGGTCCCGACCAGGTTGCCGATGAAGGAGATCTCGCGCGAGATGACGTCGATCGTCGGGACGTCGATGTTCTGGCCGTAGCCGATCACGTAGTAGAAGCCGCCGTCGCGGACCATCCCCACGCCATCCTCGATCGCCCCCTTCTCACCGACGAAATCGACGATCGCCTCGGCCCCCAGGCCGTCGGTCATCTCCTTGACGGTCTCTACCTGATTGCCGTCGACGCGCACAGTCTCATCGGCGCCCATCTCGCGGGCCAGCGCCAGCGCCTGCTCCGAGGGGTCGGTGACGATCACCTTTGCTGGCGTCATGGCCTTCAGGCACTGGATGCCGATGTGGCCCAGCCCGCCGGCCCCGATCACCACCGCGCTGGTCCCGGCGCTCAGCACGGGAATCGCCTTCTTGACGGCGTGGATGGCCGTCAGCCCGGCGTCGGCCAGCGCCGCGATGTCCTTGGGCTCCAGCCCGGGATCGAGCTTCACCACCGAGCGCGCCGAGGTCAGCAGAAAATCGGCGAAGCCGCCGTCGCGGTCGATGCCGGGGAACGAGCCGTTCAGGCAGTGCATGTCATCGCCCCGGCGACAGGGCACGCACAGCCCGCAGGAGATGAACGGGTGCACGATCACCGTGTCGCCCTTCTCGACATTGGTCACCGCCGAGCCCACCTCGTGGACCCAGCCGGCGTTCTCGTGGCCGGGCGTGTAGGGCAGCTTGACCTGTGACTTCTCGGCCCACTGCCCCTCCTGGATGTGCAGGTCGGTGCGGCAGAGTCCGGCGGCGCCGATCCGCACCACCACGTCGAGCGGGCCCACCGTCTGCGGCTCATCGACGATGTCGAGCTTCAGCTGCTCGTTGTAGGCGTGCAACCTCGCGGCCTTCATCCTGCAACCTCCTCCTGATCTCGTTGCTTCTCACGTGACGCCAGCAGGCCGCGGCAGATCTCGCCGTTGGCCTCGAGACTGGTCCGGATCAGCCGCGCGCCTCTGAGCCAGCGTTCGAGCCCGCCGGCGTCGAGCGGCTCCCCGGCGGGGGTCACGAACGCCGGCGAGTCGGGGCGGGTTGTGATCCCGAGCTGCTCCCGCAGCTGTATGCAGCGGCGCGTGTGGGGATCGTCCGGTAGGTCCACCAGCCGCATGGCGACCACATCCTCCGCGCTGGCGCCGGCCGTGAGCAGCCGCTCGCAGGCCCGCGACTGGCGGGCGATCAGGGCCTTGCGGCTGAACACTGCGCGCAGCGCCCCGAGCTCGTCGTCCTCGGTCTCGCCGGGAAACGCGCCGGTGAATCCCTCGCCGCGCTCGAGCGCGGCGTTGATCTCCTGGCCGGTGTAGTGATCCTCGAGCTCCACGCTCACGCACCGGACTCCGGGCACGCCGCGCACGGCCCGCTTGGCGTCGGCCGCCATCAGGAAGGCGAAGTTGGGCGCACACTGGGGCGTGGGCAGTCGCAGCCGCACCCGCGCGTCGCCGTCGGATGACACCTCCACGTGGCTCACGAAGCGCAGCGTCGTGATCGGCTCATCGAGCTCGGGGTCGATTACGGAGCTCAGCGCCTCGAGCACGCGGGCTGCGGCGGCGCCACTGCTCGCCACGTCCGGCGCCGCCGCACGTTGATCTGGCATCAGGCCTGCTCTACGAGCTGGGCGTCCTCCTGGTCCGCTGGAGCACCGGCCTCTTCCGGCAACCGCAGCTCCTGCGGGACGTCGATGTCATACAGCGCCGCCGCGTTCAGACCGAGGATCTTGCGCCTCGTGGCGTCCGTTACCCGCGGGTAGTCCGAGAACTGATCGTCTGGATAGTCCCAGTCGAGGAACCCGTCGATCTGCCACTTCGGCTCCCAGATGCCGTAGTCGCTGCCGAACAGCATCTTGTCCTCGCCGACCCAGAACAGCAGCTCGCCCATCACCTTGGAGAAGAACCGGGGGCGGGCGAACATCAGCCCGCCGAGCACCACCGCCAGGCCGGCGTAGACGTTCGGCTCCTGGGTGGCCATGAAGCAGAAGTCCTCGATCCGCGGCAGGCCGACGTGCTCGATGATGAAGTTGAGCTCGGTGTTGACGGTCGCGGCGATGTCGACGTCCTTGGCGTCGAAGGCGTCCTTGTCGAGCGGCCAGATCGTCGGGCCCTTGTGGACGTGGATGTTCTTGATCCCGAGCTCCTTGCACTTCTCATAGAACGGCTTGCACTCCTCGTCGGCAAGCGTCCAACCGCGCGAGCCGCGGTACCACTCGGCGGTATAGAGCTTCACCCCCTTGAGGTTGTAACGCTTGGCGTCCTGCTCGAGCTGGCGCAGGCCCTCCTGGCCCTCGCGCGGATCCCAGCGGCCGTTGACGATCAGCTTGCCGGGGTATTTCTCGGCCAGCCCGCCGTTGCGCTCGATGGTGTTGAAGCCCTCCGTGTACCACTCCTTGAGGTACGTGGACTGCATGATCGCCACGTCCACGCCGGCGTCCTCGAACACGTCCTTGACGAAGTCCTCCTCGGAGTACTTCATGAACTTCTCGAGCGTCCAGTGAGTCTCCGGCGGGCCGAGGCCCATGTAGGCGTGAAAGCACTCGATCCAGCCCTTGGCGTACTGCTCCTGCCCTTTGACCCAGTTAGGCGGACTCGCGTCCCAGTAGTGGGTGTGGGCATCGACGATGAAGTACTTCTCGCCGTTCCGCTCGTACATGTCTCTCTCCTCCTGACGACGGGGCTGGTCAAAGGCCAATGTACTCCCGCCCACCAGGCGGCACAACGCCTCTGGCCAGGGGTGTGAGCTCAGCGTTACCGCCGTCTGCGGCGCCTCAGGCTTCGGTCGATGGGTGCGGCGGATCCTGCGGCGTCGGAAACGCCCGGTCGATCAGTTCGATCCGGTAGCCGTCGGGGTCGGCCACGAAGCAAATCCGGTACTCCGAGTCTCGTCGATCAGCTGGCAGGACTGCGCCGCGGCCCTTCATGTCAGCCGCGTCGGGACCTGTCATGGGCGGCGCGCCTACGAGACGCTTGCCTTCGCGTTCGACATCAGCGGCAGCTGGACCACGGGGTCCAAGTGGAACGTCTGTAGCGGCCGGGCCTGATCGTTGCGCTCCGTCCGGCGCGGTGGCTACGCAGCTTCCCTCACAGGCCCTTGATTTCCGGGAGCGGAGAGGGCGGGATTCGAACCCGCGATGCGGCGTGAACCGCATACTCGCTTAGCAGGCGAGTGCCTTCAGCCACTCGGCCACCTCTCCCGTGGGAATGAGCAGTGTAGAGCCTGGACCAGGGTCTCTCGGGGACGGACCTAGTGCCCAGGGCTAGCATCGTGGCTGCCCGGAGGGGTGGCAGAGCGGTCGAATGCACTGGTCTTGAAAACCAGCGTCCGGTGACCCCGGACCGCGGGTTCGAATCCCGCCCCCTCCGCTTTAGCGCTCTAGCAAATCTCCGCACACGACGCTAGACTGCCGCGCCGATGGTCGAAGGGGCGCTCTCCATCCAACAAGAGCCTGCGGTCGCTCCACCGCCCGCGCTCGAGATTCCAGATTTCGAAATCGTGCCCCGGGTTGGTTTGGTCTTCGCCGCGATCGCCACCGCGGCGGTAGTCGTGGCCATCGCCGTCGACAAGCTCTGGCCGCTGACGTTCCTGCACGTCGCCGGCGGAGCGGCGTGGACGATCATCGATCTGTTCCTGGGCCTTGTTCTCGGGCCGATCATGGGGGCGATGCCGCCGCCGGCGCGGGTGCAGTTCACGACGCGCCTGATGCCCAAGATGGTCGTGATCATGCCGATCGTCGTCGGGATGACCTTGGCCGCGGGCTGGCAGCTCGGCGTTCACACCGGCGATGTGTTCTCGTCCAGTGGCGTCCATGGCTGGGTGCTGGCCAGCTTCATCGTCGTCGGCGTTATGTCCGTGCTGGCGCTCGGTTTGCTCGAGCCGGCGAACATCGCGGTGCTAATCGAATTGAAGAAGCCACGGCCGCGGCCCGAAGTGATCGAGCAGTTGATGAAGCGCTTCATCTACTGCGCCGGGGCCCTCGGCGTAATGCAGGTGGCGACGTTGGTGATCATGACCAAGCTCGGATCCTCATGAGCGAGCGCAAGCTCCCGCCGTTCACCGAGGTGGCCATGCTCTCGCTGGCGCTGATCGTGGCCGGAGGGATCTATCTCTCGGCTCACCTTCCCCGCCACGTGCCGCTAGCGCCCGCGATCATCCTGCTCGCAGCTTCGGCTCTGCTGATGATGATCAACATCGCCTCGCTGGCGCGGATCAAGGACTTTGCCTGGGAGAGGTTCTTCCAGGTCGCGAAGTGGTCGTTTCTGGCCTACCTCGTGATCAGCGGCCTCATCTTGTACGCGTTCGTCCAGAATCACGTCACGGGCGGAACGCTCGTGATCTTGACGCTCTCCATTGCCGTGTTTGCGATCCACGTCCCGAGCCTCGTCGGATTCACCGTGGCTCGCTACTACGAGCCGGCGCAGGGCCTCACCGGTACGGCTGCCGGGGATGGCGAAGTGCCCTCGCCAGCCTAGAGGGCGTTAGCGTCTGAACCGCTGCGGGCCCGCTGCGTCTGGGTCTGTGTTTATCTCGAGGCTGTTACGTCGCCGTCGGTTGGGGGTCCGCCCGGACGATGACGGTGTCTGTGATGGGAATGATCTCGTCGACCGGGATGTCCGCGAGCGACGCATGCTTGCGGATCGCGTCAGGGCCGGTCGCCTCGTAGATGCAGACCGTGCCCACCGAGCCCGCTTCGTCGTCGAGCACATAGCTTCGGATCCAGCGCACCTCCTCGGCCATCTGCTCGTCGCCCACTTTGGTCGAGCGCGCCGCCGCCTGCTCGAGCTCAGCCCCCGACCGCCATCCGCTGCGCCGCAGAATCGCGTAAAGCTCCATCTTGTACTCCTTGTGATCTCGTCGGCGGTCCCGTGCACCGACTGTCCCGCGTATCAAACCATTCCAGCGAAGACAATTGGGAAAGCCTCCCGTTGGCCCTCCGCGGCGCGACTGACGACGGCTAGACTGGGCCGGCAAGCGCCCGTAGCTCAGCTGGATAGAGCGTCGGTCTACGGAACCGAAGGTCGGGAGTTCGAATCTCTCCGGGCGCGCTGAGAAAACCCCGCTAAGGCGGGATTTCTGCTCGGCTGGCGGTCGAGGTCACAGACGAGGGCGCGGGCGGGACGACAGTCGAGTCACGCCGTGGCTGCGCCGGTAGACCGCGACGGGTAACAGCGACCTAACGGCTATCGGAGCGCAAGCGGTCAGCGCCTCCGTGACCCTTCGGCCAAAGGCCAGATCCCGCTCTCGATCCGTGCGGAAGGCTCAGTCGCTCTGCTTGCCGCCGTCGATGACTTCGACGGCGCCGAAACCTTCGAGTGGGCGGTCGATGAAGAACATCTCGATCGTGATGTCAGGCTCGACGTGGGCTTGGGAGAGAAAGGCGAGCACCTTGCGGCCCGTGAGGCGCTCGATCATCTCCTTGTAGCGCCCGGCCATCATGGCCTGGAAGTTTTCGCGCATCGTGACCACATGCTTGGCGTCGCCAGCTTCCATCATCGTCTGCTCGAGCGGGGTGAAGCCCGAGCCCCGCATCACGCACACGACGATGTCATCGAGTGCGTAAGTCTTGGCCTTCAGTGGTCCACGGCCGTAGTGCTCGCGGAGCAGCTGTACGAACGAGGTGGAGATCGCTGACAGCAACCGGCCGCCGGCGAGCTTCTCTTGGGAGCCACCCTGGCTTGATTCGTCGGCGTTTAGGTGTGTCGCTTCCACTCTTGCTTGCGGCTCGCCATCTTCCAGCTTACGGGCGGTCCCGGCCCCCCGGGGCGCCGGCCCGCCCCCCGTTTGACCACGTTGGTTTCAAACATTAGCACCGGGCCTGCACGATTTGGCGGGACGTGTAAGCTGTATGCACATGAGTCTTGGCGCCGTCGCTGGCGGCGGTGCCAGGTTTCAGCCCGGTTTCTGTAGCGCGCTTGCTGGCGGCCAAATTGGCGGCTCGGGGAGGGCGTCGCAAAGAGAAGCGACGTTCAGCCATGAGCAAAGCCGTCAGACCGCAAAGATCAGAAACGGGCAGCTCCGAGGGGCACACCGATCATTTCCGGCTCACCCGGGGAGGGTGTCGGCGCGTGGGGGCAGGCCGAAGGGGCGCGGCCGCCTAAGGGCGGGGGCAGTTTCGTCGGCTGGGCGCCCCCTGGATGGGCGCCCAGCCTGCGAGGCGCTGAGGCGAGCACCGTCGCTGGTGGGATCGCAGGGCTCTCACAGTCGGCTGCTGGCACCCCTGTCAGCGGCCAGCGGAGCCAGCATCCAGAGTGGGCAGCAGGACTGTCTGGTGCTTCAGCTGCGGTGGGCTGGCTGTCTCGGTGATGATCGAGCGATATTTTCGATCCGGCGACGTGTTTCGGAACCCGGACCCTCGGCGGATCCACGGAGCGAACGTCATGACTGGCATCCGGGCTCGGCTCATGCTCACCGGCACTCGAGAGGCCACTCGCTGGTCCCGGGCAGGTCGGCCCACTCTCCGGACGGGTAGAGCGTTACTTGGCATGGTGGTCGTGGCAGGCCTGCTTGCGACAGTGGGCCCGGGCACAGGCTTGGCCACCAACCGCTCGTCGAGCGCCTACGGCGTGCCGGCGGTGCGGGAGCCGTTGACGACCAACCCGCAGAGCCCCGTCGCTCACGACACCGAGACGGACGTGCTCGTCGCTCATGCGGGGCGACTGTTCGCTTCCACCGATCAGTGGGAGTATTCAGGGCCATCCGACTCTGGCCAGGTACTGGTCAAGAACTCGCGCCGAGGCCCCTGGAAGCTGTTCGAACGGACCCAGGGCCTTAGGGTCTCGGTGGCGCTCGACTCGTTCCCGATCCCGCGCGATCAGGGCTTGGGGCGGGGTCATTCGCTCCTCATCACCGAGGCCGTGCTGGATGGCCGGCCGGAGCTCCAGTGGCTGCTCGACGGGGCCAAGTCCTTCGCACCCGCCAACTCGTTCGCCCTGCCGGCGAGCGTTGCCGATGTCCGATCGTTCGGCGCGCACGAGTCGGGCGGCGTCTGGTCGGTGTACGCGGGCGTCGATCCAACCGGGATCCTCCGGGGCACTTGGTCGCCGAGAAGGCACAAGCTTGTGTTCAATCCGACGCCAGAGCTGACCGTCGCTCCTCCCGGGTCGCCGGGGGAGAAGTCCGGGAAGGTGACCGGCTTTGCCGACTGCGCAGGTGCGATCTACGTCTCGATCAACACGAAGCTGTTCCGCCGCAACGACAGGCGGCTACGACCGGGAGTCGCTCGCTGGGTTCTCGTCTATCAGGAACCGCCGGTCGGCCCGTTCAACAGCGGAATGAGGGGCCTGACGTGCATCAAACATCACGGGGCGCCTTCGCTGCTGTTCTCGACGGAGGGGAACGGCGACGTTTACCGGCTCGACCATCTCCCCAAGGGGCAACTTCAGGCTCCCTCGACGGCCGGCCCGGGCCATGGCGTGAGGGGACTGATTCCCATCCTGGAGTTCTCGGCGGTCCCTGCCCTGACGAGGATGCTGGCCGCACAGGGCACACCGATCCCGACGACGGGCAAAGGCTCAATCGTCTACGTGATCGCGGCCTACAACAACTTCGCGACCGTGAAGATCGGAGGAGTCCAGCGACAGCTGTTCGGGATCGAACACGCGTATGTGGGGGGCTGCCCGGCGGGGCGGATCTGCGGCCCGACAGCGTTCCGCGCCGCGACCTTCGACGCCGCAGCCTGCTTCGCGATCCGCAGCGACCGGGGCTCGTCGCCGAGCTACACCATGCGCTGCCTGAGCGGCCGAGGCTTCCGGCTCTCCGCGCAACCAGGCAAACCGATCCGCTCCGGCCAGGCGTTCGTCTCGATCAGGACTATCGTCCCCTCGCCATTCCGCGACGGCCGACTGTACTTCGGCGGATACGACTCCAACTTCTACCCGGCGGACGGCACTGCATGGGTCGCGAGCGCGATGCGGGGTGCATTGCACCTCGACAAGAAGCAGAAACGGTGAGTCGATAAAGGCTGTCGCGCCGGCCGCACAAGCCGCGCTCCCTAGCTTGTCATGACGGGCTCACACCCGCACCCTGCGCGCGAGCAGCGCTTCGTAGATCGGCCGGCACGCCTCGGCGACAGCGGCGTCGTGGTCGGAAAGACTTGTCTCTCGTGGCCGCCAGGGCGCGAACCCGGTGGAGGACCAGACGGCGGCGTACCAGTGCGGCGCCCAGACACCGTCGGAGGCGCGCGGCCCCGATGGCCAGGACAGCATCCGTTCGGTGAACGGGATGTCCAGCCAGTCACACAGCCAGCGCAGATGTGCTCCCGGAGCACGGAGGAATTCGCTCGCGTCGAGGATCGGCACCTCGATGCCGTGGCGGTCCCACAGCTCTAGCAGCCATTCCTGCTGGGGCAGCCCGATGTCGTCCGGCTCGCAGGTCTCCCGTGCGCGGACGTACGAGGCCACGACTTCGACCGGATCGCGGATCAGCAGCACGTTGCGGAAGCGGAGTGTCCAGCTCAGGTCCATCCCGCGCGAGACGTGGTGGGCCATGTGCTTGGCGTAGTGGACGCGGCGGCCACTTGGCAGCGGCGCGGAGAGATCGGCGACGGCGGTGCCAAGCTCGGTCGGCTGGGAGGCGATGACCGCCTCGCGCGCCGGGTGGCCGACGCCGGTGCGGGCGAGGTACGCCGCATACAGGGGCTCGTCGACCACGACCGTGTCCGGTCGGTTCTCGAACGCGCGCATCATTGCCGTGGAGATGTTCCGCGGGCCGGACCACATCGCCACCCTGACGACATCACCTGGATCGTGTGGAGCGCGGGGCGGCATCACCGCGCGGCGCGCGCCGCCGCGTCGGCGTCGACCAGCTCGCCGTACAGCGCCTGGAGCCGCTCGACCATGGGCCCGCGCCGTCCGTCGCTGATCGTGCGTCCGTCCACGGAGCGGACAGGCACGATGCCGGCGAACGTGCCCGTGACGAACGCCTCCCGCGCCGAGTAAACCTCGGTGAGGCTGAACCTCGTCTCCCGCGCCGGGACGCCGTTGGCGCGGCAGATGTCGAGCACATTGGCGCGCGTGATCCCTTTGAGGCAGTAGCTCCCATCGGACGTCAGCACTTCCGGCGCCTCCCGGGGGCCGGTCACGATGAAGAAGTTGGTTGAGTTGCAGGTCGCCACGAATCCGTGCGGGTCAAGCATCAGCGCCTCGTCGGCGCCGGCGGAGTAGGCCTGGATGCAGGCGGTTATGTCATTCAGCTTGGAGTGCGTGTTGAGCTTGGGATCGAGCGTGTCCGGCGCAGCCCGCCGCACATGGGTGGTGAACAGCGCGATGCCCCCTGCGAGGGTCGCGGGCAGCGGCACCTTGTGCTCGGCTATGACCACGGTGGTCGCGGGCCCGATCGTCACGCGTGGATCCTGGTAGGGCGTGCGCTTGACGCCGCGCGTGACCATCAGCCGCACGTGCACACCGTCGGTCATGTCATTGGCCCGCAGCGTTGAGTAGATCGCGTCGGTCAGCTCGCGAGGGCCGCGGCCGACGTCGAGCATGATCGCCTTCGCGCCCTCAAAGAGACGATCGAGGTGGAGTTCCAGGAAGACGGGATGGCCGGCCCGCACGCGCAGACCCTCCCACACGCCGTCACCCAAGACGAAGCCCGCGTCGAACACCGACACGACCGCCCGCTCGCGGGGCACGAGCGCGCCATTGAGCCAGATCAGGATGCGCTCATTACGGGCGTCGTCCTCGAAGTCATGGGTGCCGTGAGCCACTGTCCGAAAGCCTATGGGCGCGTGGCGTGGGTTGGGCGAGGCCAGAGCTTGTTGGACGCTGGGCGGACCGGCCTGGACGCGAGCGGCCGTTGGGTCAGGCGTCGCCCGCGAGGACCCGGCGTAGGGTGGCGGCGAACGCGTCCGGGTCGCCCTGCTGGGTGAACCCGCCGTGGTTGCTCGGGAAGATCACCGTCTCAGTTCCGAGTCTGTCGGCCACGGCCAGCGCCGCGCGGTAGGGGAACGTTCCCTCTGACCCGGCGCCGCCTGCCACCACGATCCGCGTGGAGGCCCCACGCAAGGAGTCAAAGTCGGGCTCGTAGCGGGGGACGTAGACCATATGCGGACCAAGCAGCGGGTGGTCCCGGCTGCCGTCGTCCTCAGTCGGGAGACCGAAGTCGGCCGGATTCGGAGCCTGGTCCAGGAAGCCGGGCGGAGTGGGTCCCCTGACACTGGTGAAGGCGATGAACTTTGCCATCCCGGGTCCGAGACCATCGCGCTCATACGTCGCGTGGATGTCCTCGGTCACCGCCAGCGCTTCTTCCCGGTCGGGGAGCACCGTCGCGAGGGGCGGCTCGTGGGCGACGAGCGTACGGACGACTTCCGGGTGCCCGGACACCAGCGCCAAAGCGTTTACCGCTCCGCCGCTGCTGCCGAAGATGTCCACAGGCGCGGCGTCGAGCTCGGCGATCAGCCGGTACAGGTCCTCCGCGTGCTCATCCGGCATCGCCGCCGTGACACCGTCGGCTCGCGGGCTACGTCCGACGCCTCGCGGGTCATAGGTGACAACCGTCCGGTCTTGGAAGTGGCCGGCCAGGGTCGTGAACCCGCTGGCGTCCATCGGTGATCCGATCATCAGCAGGACCCGCTCGGTGCCCTCGGACTCCGCCTCTCGGACATCGTATGTAAGCGTGGCTCCAGAGAGCTCAAGCGTTTGGATCTTCGGCTCGCTCATCGCTGTCTTTCTCGATGTATGGTCATACCGACCCGCGGAAGCCGCGAGACTCATCGCTCGGCCGCTGACCCACCTCCGCGTGCCAGCAGCTGAGGCTGAGCCGAGGGTGAAAACGATCCCGAAGAACAACGCGTCCTGTGGGACCGGCGCCGCGGTAGCTCTGGTCTCCGGGCCCCGCAGAGTGAGTTGAACCGTGTCGTCCTGGCGGGGACGACCATCTCCCAGTGGGGCGCGGCGACCGATATGAACGAATCCTCCGGCTCGCTATGTGTCTGCCACGCGAACTCGACCATGGGCGAGACCGCGGATCGCCGCTCGAACGCGAACACCTCGACTGCGCGCTTCATGACCACAACGACTGGCCGAGATCCCCGAACTCATCGGTCTGCCGGGACGGCATATATCCAGCCGTCGACCGGCGTGGCAATTCCGGCAGGTCCGCTCTAGGCCGGCATCCGTGCCCCGAGCTCGGCCGGCGTGACGGTCTCGATCCGCGCCGCCAGCATCCACTGGTTGCCGAACGGATCGCCCAGGCGGCCACCGCGCTCCCCGTAGAACTGGTCGGCGAGCGGGTAGACGACCTCGGCGCCGGCGCGCACAGCGCGATCCCAGGCGGCGTCTACGTCGGGCCAGTAGGTGCACAACAGGGCGTTGAATTCGTCGTCCTGAGCATCCTTGACCATGACCACGGAGTCGCCGATCAGCAGCTCCGCATGGACGAGCGTCCCGTCGGGCATGTGATAGCGCTCGCCCAGCTCCTTGGCATCGAACGCAGCCTTGTAGAAGTCGATCCCCGCTGCGGCATCGCTCAACGCGAGCCGCGGGGTGACCGTGTGCAGGTGCTCGGGCACCGGTTTGACCGTCCGTTCGCGCTCAGCCAGCCCCGGCTGCTGGTATATCCCGATGATGTTGCCGCCCGGGTCGCGGATGTGCCCCACGCGCTCGCCCGGTGCCGCGTCTTCGTTCAGCACCTCGCCGCCGGCGGCGCGGACGGCCGCGAGCGCCGCCTCGAGGTCGGCGACCATGATGTGGACCATGATCCCGGGCTCAGCCGAGGGCGGCCGGCCCGTGACCCACGAGCCGCTCACCTCCTTGACTGCGTCGTCGAACGTGATCGTGCCGTCGCCGCTGGTGCGCAGTTCCCAGCCGAACGCGTCGCGGTAGAAGCGCGACGAGCGTTCGACGTCGGCCGCAGGGATCTCGAGGTAGCAGATCTTGCCGGTTGCGAGGGTGGGGGTTCCGTGTGCCATGGCATTAATATACACGTATAGGAAATGTCGTCAAGACCGTCCAAAGATCGTTCGTCGAAGCGGTCGTCAGGCTGCGGGGACGCCGCGCGCCGCGGCGCTCGCCCGCCGGAGGGCGATCGCGAATCGACGCTGGGGACGGCTGCCCATCGGCCCCGGGGGCGGCCGCCGACGATCGATCGCGAAGCGGTGCTCGATACGGCGATCAGCTTGCTCGACGCCGAGGGCGTCGAGGCGCTGACGATGCGCAGGCTCGCGAGCGAGCTCGGCGTCTCGGCGATGGCGCCCTACCGGCACGTGGGCAGCAAGGACGAGTTGCTGATCGTGCTGGTCGACCGTCTCGCGGGTCGACTCGCGTATCCGCCGCGCCCGCGGGATCCGAAGGGCGCGATGCTGGTGCTGTGGTCGACGATCTACGACAGCCTGGCGGAGCACTCGTGGGTTCCCGAGGTGCTGGCTCGCCGGCGGATGATGGCCCCGTCCGTGCTCGGCGCGGTCGAGGAGATCCATGCGGCGCTGCGCGACGCGGGTCTGGCAATCGCGCCGGCAGTCCGCGCTTACCGCCTGATGTGGAACTTCACGCTCGGCTCGCTGCTCGTCCACGCCGGCGCGAGCTCTGAGGGGCCGAGCCTGCAGCGGGAGCTTCGCGGCGCCCCCGATCCCGAGCGCTATCCCATCCTCGCGGCAGCTGCCGCGGCCTGGACGGCGGCACACGAGCGCGACACGTACCGCGAGGATCTCGGCGCGCTCATCGACGCGTTGCTAGCGGATACGAGCCGGCGCTAGCCTTCGGCTCGGGTGCCCGCCGCCGTCGATCTGCGCCGCCTGGAAGCACCCGTCGTTCAGGCCGGAATGGGCGCGGTCGCCCGTCATGAGCTCGCCGCGGCCGTGTCGGAAGCCGGCGGCCTTGGAACCATCGCCATCAGTGCGGGTCGGTTGACGAGGCCAAAGCGGCGGCGGAGGCGGGCGCGGACGCCGTGATCGCTCAGGGGGTGGAGGCCGGCGGTCATGTTCGCGGTAGGACCCCGGCGCTCGAGTTGCTCGAGCGAGTCCGCGCGGCGGTGACGATCCCGGTCCTTCTCGCCGGAGGCATCGTCGACGCCGACGGCGTCCGGGACGCGCTCGATGCGGGGGCGCTCGCCGCGGTTCTCGGCACGCGCTTTCTGCTCACCGACGAGAGTCACGCGCATAGCGAGTACAAGCAGCGCTGCCTCGACGGTGGCGAGACGCTGCTCACCGAGCTGTTTGGACTTGGATGGCCGGACGCGCCGCATCGGGTGATGCCTAACGCCGCCACCCGCCGCTGGCTGCGAGCCGACCCGCGAGGCCGTAGTCCCCGCCTTTAGCTCCCGGGCGGCGCGCCCAGGGCCAGCGAGACTTCGTCGAGCGCCCGACTCTCGGCGTCGCTGATCTGCTTGGCGCCTATCCCTAGAAAGCCACCTTCCTTGTGGGCCCCGGCCGCAGCTTGTGCGACGGTCATCACGAACGTCTTGTAGGCGTCGACCTCCGTCGGCGTCCCCTTGGACTCGAGGATCCTGATCACGTCGCGAAGCTGCTGCGAGGTGGTCGCCGAGATGTCGCCGCCGGCCTCGCGTAGCCGGTCTGGATCGATCGAGGGCGGCGACTTCAACAGCTCGTCGAGTAGCTCGCTGTCGCCGTGGCGTTGGCGGGCCTCTTGATAGACGTGCCCCATCGCCAAGGTCTCGCGCAACGTGCCTCCACGGTCGGCGCTGATGACGCGCATCCCGGCGTAGAGCGGCCCGTTGACGACGCTCGACCACTCCTCGGCATTGAAATCGGCTCTTCTTGTCATTCGAATCCCCTTGGGTTGGCGGATCAGCAAGATCTGGTCCATTTTCACCAAGTCGCATAGGGCCAGTACGCTCGCCAGGCATTGGCCGAAGCCGAGGCGCCCGGATTGACGGCTGTGCGTGGTCGAAGGCATCTGACGGCATCGGCGGCAATGAATCGGAGGCTGAGGACTTGGAGGTCATGGCAGCGGACTGGGCCGAGGTCACCGCGATCGCCACGTCGGCACTGGCGGTGGGGCTACTGGGCGCGTTCGCGGCTGCGGTGTTCGCGGCACAGCAAGTTCGGGAGGCCCGTAGGAGTCGCGAGGCGCAGATGGCGGCTGAATTCTTTCGCCGCTGGAACGAGGACGCACTGGTTGAGGCGCGGCACATGGTGGGACGCTTCAAATCGCCACAGGAGCTCCGTGACGCGCTCGCCCGCTATGTGGCAACCGGCGCGCCCGAGGCCTACGTCCTCTATCGCGAGCTTGACTACTTCGAGCAGCTCGCTGCGCTCGAACGACAGGGGGCTTTCGACTTCGAGCTCATCAAGCTCATGTTGGGGCGGACGCTCGTCGACCGTTGGGAGCTGTGGGAGCCGGCGATCGAGCAGGTGCACGGGCCGGGCACCTATCCCCTGTATCAGGGGCTCGTGGTGAAGCTTCGGCGCGCGCTCGAGGACAGCCCGCCATAGCCACCGCTGTGAGCGCGTAGGCTTCTTCGACGATGCTCTCCGCTCGCTTTCGTGCCGCCGTCGAAGAAGGGAACCCCGACCAAGTTCCGGAGCTCTTTCACGAGGACGCGGTCTTCCGCAGTCCCGTCCTGTTCAAGCCCTACGAGGGCCGAGAGCAGGTCCTGATGGTCTTGCGTGCGGCCGAGCGAGTGCTTGCGAGTACGGGACGGTTCCGCTATGTCCACCAGCTCGAGGATCCCGAGGACCGCGTCGCGATGCTCGAGTTCGCAACCGAAGTCGACGGAAAGCAGGTCGAGGGAATCGACAAGCTCACGTTCGACGATGACGGGCGGATCATCGAGATCAAGGTGATGATTCGCCCGGCCTCGGCCCTACAGGCGGTCGCGGCACGCATGGCGGCGGAGTTCGAACTGATCGGGCTGACTCCGCCTTCCTGATCCCGCCTTGCGGCGCCGATAGGGTTGAGCCGATGAGGAGGCCGGGGCTCGTCGGCCGACGCTGGATCCAGAGCGCGTTGGCGGCTTTGATGATGACCGCGTTCGTTTTGCTGGACGCCGGACAAGCTTCCCTTGGGGCAAACGCGAAGGCCGCGCCGGCCGCCGGAAAGTTCGCCGGCCAGATATCGATCGGCCACGGCCGGAAGCTGTATCTGCGCTGCGCCGGCAGGGGTAGTCCGACCGTGGTCATGGAATCCGGCATTCACGATTCATCCGACACGTGGACGCTCACGGATACACGGCCACCGGTCCCTCCTTCGCCGTCGGTATTCACTGGGGTGTCACGGTTCACCCACGTCTGTATCTACGACCGGCCGGGAACGATTCGATACACGAGCCCGCCCGCTCTGACCAAGCGCAGCACGCCGATGAAAATGCCGCGGACTCTGTCAAGCATGGCCGATGACCTGCACGCGTTGCTCACGAGCGCGCGCATACCTGGTCCCTACCTGCTCGTCGGTCATTCGTACGGCGGCCTCATCGTGCGCTTGTTCGCTCAGCGCTTCCCGTCGGACACCGCGGGTCTCGTGCTGGTCGACGCTTTCGGAACGAACATCAGGGGCCTGTTCGGCCCCCGGCTGTGGCCGCGCTACGTCCGGGTGCTCAACCACCCCGGAACGGCGCTCGACAACCTGCGGGGTTTTGAGACGGTCGAGGTCGATGGAGCGATCGCCACGGTGCAGAAGGCTGGACCGCTACCCCGCATTCCGCTCGCCGTCATCAGCAAGACCGAGCCGTTCGCCACATCGCCAACGGCGCCGAGAGCAGTGACTACGAGGCTGGAACAGGTCTGGCCGAAGGTCCAGGCGGCGCTGGTGCGCCTGGAACCACAGACCCCGCACGTGTTCGCAACGGGCAGCGACCACTACGTGCAGATCGAGGCCCCGGACCTCGTGATCAGCATGATTCGGCTGATCCTGGGGCGCGTGCCCGGCTCCGGCTAAGCGGAGCTCGCCTGGCGCAACAGCCGCTCGAGCTGATCGAGACAGCCCCGCCATCCCCAGTCCTGGGCGTCGCGGCGCTCGTCGCTTGAGATACGACGGTTCACCAGCAGCACCTTGGTCGAGCCATCCGCTTCCGAGAAGGACAGCTCCAACAGCTGCTCGTTCGAGGAGTCGTCGTCGAACGTCCACGTCATCACCAGCCGCTGGGGCCGCTCGATGAGCATGAACTCGCCGCGTGCTGAGGCTTCGGTGCCGTCGGGCCGGCGCATCACCACGCGGACCTTCCCGCCGACCCGGAGATCGACCTCGGCTTCAGGCGTCTCCCAGTCCGGAGCACAGTGGAACCAGCGCCGCATGACCTCGGGGCTGGTCCAGGCATCGAACACCTCTGAAGCCGGGACATCGAAGGTCCGTTCGATCCGCACGACGTGTCCTGGGGCGTCGCTCACCGGGGCCGCTTCTGTTCTTCGAGGTACTCGCCGACGGCGTCGAGCATGCGCTCCCAACGCGCCCGCTGGCTCTCGATCCACGCGGCTGTCTCGGTGAGTGCTTGCGGCCGCAACGCCAGGCGATGCGTCCTCCCATCGACGACGCGGCTCACGACTCCGGCCTCCTCCAGCATCTTCAGGTGCCGAGAGATCGTGGGTTTCGACACCGCGAAGTCCCGGGTCACCTCCCCGACCGTAGCCGGTCCCTCGCTGAGGCGCTCGACGATCTCCCGCCGCAGGGGATGCGCCAGGGCACTGAACGTATCGTTAGCCATTTTGCTAACTATATATATCCGGCCTCGCACGACGAGGAGAGATCCGGCCCCACGAGACGAGAAGAGGAGTCACCATGCCCGAGCACAAAATCGGAACACGCGAGCAATGGGACGCGGCGCGCACCGAATTGCTGAAGCGTGAGAAGGAGCTCACGCGCAGGAGCGACGAGCTCGCCCGGCAGCGGCGCGAGTTGCCCTGGGTGCCGTTCGAGAAGGACTACACGTTCCACACGGCAGATGGACCCAAGACGCTGGCCGAGCTGTTCGACGGTTGCTCGCAGCTCGTGATCTATCACTTCATGTTCGGCCCCGATTGGACGGCGGGGTGCCCGGTGTGCTCGTCGATAGCCGATAGCTTTGACGGCGTAATTGAGCATCTCAAGGCGCGAGATGTGGCCATGATCTGCATGTCCCGCGCGCCGATTGAGAAGCTGGTCGCTTTCCGCGATCGTATGGGCTGGAGCTTCACGTGGGCCTCCAGTTACGAAAGCGCGTTCAACTGGGACTTTGAGCACTCCTCGACCCGGGAGCAGGTCAGCGAGTGGGTGGACCAAGTGCCGCCACAGGTTTCACAATTCGCGTCTACGACCGGGAACGATGTGGCCGGATATTTGACCGAAGTACCCGGACTGAGCGTTTTCGCTCGCTCAGATAAAGACGTTTACATGACATACGCCACCAGCGCCCGGGGGCTCGAAGTGGCGATGACCTACTACGGCCTCCTCGACCTGGTGCCGCGCGGACGCGACGACCGCGACCCGGTGGACCCCTTCTGGATCCGGCACCACGATTCTTACGCTTGGGCCGCCGACCCCGGAGCGTCCGGGTGACGCCGCTTGGCCTCACGCGCCAGCACCGTGAGCTGGCCGCCGCGCTGCTGCTCACCGCCGGCTTCGCATGGTGGTGGACGGCCGAGCGGATGGCGGGCATGGATGCTGCTCCCGGCGCTGAGCTGGGGACGCTCGGCTGGTTCACCGCCTCATGGGTGGTGATGATGGCAGCGATGATGCTGCCCTCCTTCGCGCCCACCCTCGCAACCTACGTCTCATCCAGGCGCGGGCGCGAGAACCGCCAATGGTTGCTGTTCACGTGTGGCTACCTGCTCGTGTGGGCCGTAGCTGGACTGACGGCCTACGGAATCTTCGCGCTCGGCAACGCTCTGCTCGGGAATGCCCTGGCTTGGCACCACGCGGGGCGGTGGGTATCCGCCACGGCGATCGTGGCAGCAGCGGCCTACGAGTTCATCCCACTGAAGCAAGCCTGCCTCGAGCGCTGCCGAGGGCAACTCGGCGACGCCGAGGGTGCGCCACGCCAACTGCGGCCAGCAGCCCTGGCGCTGGGCGCACACAGCGGCGTCTGGTGCATCGGCTGTTCGTGGGCGCTGATGGTGGCGCTCTTTGCGCTCGGGGTGATGAGCCTCACCTGGATGGCGCTGATCGCGGCGCTGATCGCGCTGGAGAAGGTTGGACCCTGGCCGCGAGGCGCAAAGCTCGCGACGTCAGCAATCCTGCTTGCGCTTGCCGCGGGAATACTTGTGGCGCCGCACGCCGTGCCCGGCCTTGTCGTTCCGGCTCCCGGAGAGATGCACGCGATGAACGCGATGGGTTAGGGGGCGATAAACCGGATCCGGCAAGAGCCAGTTGCGGTTCAGAAGCTCTCGGGCGGTGCCATACGGTAGAAGAAGGCCCCTAGCCCGCCCTGGTTGATGGCGAACACCAGCTGCAGAAAGTCCTCCTGGAGCGCCGCGTTCTCCAGGCCGCCGGCGTAGATCGGGTCATAGCCTGCGTCGCGGTTGAGCTGCTCCACGACCGCACGCGCTTCTTCGTCGCCGCACCACAAGTTGCCGGGCCGCGAACTCGCGTTCGCGATCCGGTCATAAATGGCGGCGAAGTTGATGTTGAAGGATTTGGCGGTCGGGCCGCCCGTTTTCGACTTGGCGTATTCGGCGTTCGAGGAGAAGCCCTCGGGCGGAGACGAGCCGATCAGATTGGTGGCGTCGATGGTGGTCTTGCCCTCGAGGCCACTGACCTTTTCGAGTGCGTCTGATACCGCGGCACCGGGCATCGCCAGCACGACGGCGTCAGCTTCCGACAGATCGCCGCCATCGCGACCGATTCGTGTCACCTCGTGGCCGGCTTGCTCCCAGAGGGCGGCAAGGCCTCCTCCCACATTGCCTCTGCCGATGACGCCGATCTTCATGAGCATTCCTCCTCGTCTTGGTCAATCCTCTAGCCCATCCCGTCCGGCCCCGCGCCGCACCAGCGGCGTCGGCTCGGCGGCGACCGGACCGGGCTTTGCCAGCGTCAGGTCGCGCTGCTCCATCGGCTGGATCCACAGCTCCTGGATCAAGATCCTGATCGTGGCCAGGATGGGCACCGCGATGATCAGCCCGACGAAGCCGAACAGGCGCTCGACGGCCACCACGCCCACCGCTACCACGGCGGGGTGGAGCTTGACCGCCCGGGCCATGACCAGCGGCTGGATCATGTTGCTCTCGAGCTGGTGGGCCGCGATATAGACCACGGCGACGATGATCGCCTTGGCGGGAGAAATCGTGAGCGCGTAGAGAATCGGCGGAATCGAGCTGGCCAGCGCGCCGAAGTAGGGAACGATCATGGCGATCGCGGTCAGCACGGCGAAGAACGCCGCGAAATCGAGCCCCACCAGGCGCAGCCCCAGGTAGGTGAGGGACCCCAGGATCACCATGCCCACGATCAGTCCTCGCAACCAGCTGAGATAGGCGGTCCGCAGGCGCCGCAGGATCTGGATCGCCTGCGGGCGATGCTCGGGCGAGACGACCCGCACCGTCCCGCGCAGGAGCGGCTCGGGCTGAATCGCGGTGTACACGGAGGTCAGCAGCACGACCACGATCGCCGCTGCCGCCGTCGCCACGCTGGTGCCAATCGACGCGATCGGTCCCAGGAGCTTTGACGGGTGGTGTGTGTAGCTGTTGACGAAGTTCTGGATCTGTTGACCGGTCTTGGTCGGTGAGTTGCCGGTTATGGCTCCGATCTTGTGGCGCAGGGCGTCGACGATGCGCGGCAGTGAGTTGACGAACTTGTTGATCTCGTTCGTGAACACCGGGATGACCGCCCACACCAGCAGCGCCACGAGACCTAGGCCGATCAGCAGCCCGATCAGCACGCCGACGCCGCGAGGGACGCGAAAGCGCTCCAGCATCGAGGCGAACGCCGCCAGTGGTATTGCCACGATGACGACGATCATCATTGCCAGGAGCAGCGACACGAGCTGCTGGAAGACGAGTCCGGCGACGACCAGTCCAAAGGCCAGCAGAACCGCTTTGTAAATGGCTGATGGGCTTATCTTTGGCTCCGCCATCAGTTGACACATCTTCCCCGTCGGGCATCTTTTGAGCCGAGGATGGCCAGATGAACGCCAAAATCGCTTACCGGGCCGTGGCCCTGGCCGTCGCCCTCGTGGTGATCGGCCTGCTGGTGCAGCAGCTGATCACGCTGCTGCTGGCCTTGGTGCTCACCATCATCATCTCGCTGCCGCTCTCCGCCGCCGCCGACTTCGCCGAGCGCCATCACGTGCCGCGCGTCTTGGGAGCGGTCGCGGGGCTGCTCGCCACGTTCGGCCTGATCGCCCTGCTCGGCTATTTCATCGTCCCCTCGTTCATCAGCGAGGCGAAGGACTTCGCCAACACGCTGCCGCACACGATCTCCTCGGCCGAACGGTACTTGCACGGGGTGACGGGAGTCACCAAGGACCAGCTGTCAAAGGACGTCACGAGCTTCGTTCAGAAGTACACCAGGCACCCCAAGAACCTCGTGGCACCGCTGGAGAGCGTCGGCATCAGCATCGCCGGGATCGTCGGCGGATTCGTGGTGGTGGTGATCACGGCGATGTACATCGCCATCAATCCCGCGCCGTTGACCAAGGCGCTGCTCAGCCTGCTCCCCAATGAGCGCCGCATGACCGCCCAGCAGATCATGTCCCGGACCCGCACCGCCTGGCTCGGCTGGCTCCAGGCCATGGGAGTCGACATGTTGGTATTGGGCGGACTGCTGTACATCGGCTTGACGATCGTCGGGCTCCAGTTCGCGATCGGGTTCGCGGTCTTCTCGGCGCTGCTGACGGTGATCCCCAACTACGGCTCGATCATCAGCGCCATCCCACCGGTGCTCGTCGCCCTCGCGGATTCGCCGGGCAAGGCGGCGCTGGTGCTCGTCGTCTACATCATCGTCAACCAGATCGAGGGCAACCTCATCCTGCCGCTGGTGATGGCCAGAACGGTGGACATGCATCCGGCGCTCGTGGCCATCGGCGTGCTGGTCATGGCGCAGCTGTTCGGGCTGATCGGCGTGATCATCGCCATTCCGCTGCTCTCGGTGTCGCTGATCCTGGTCGAGGAGCTGTGGATCAATCCAAAGGAGCGGGGATACGTGCCTACGCTGGCTCGAGAGCCGAGCGTGGATCCGGGCTGAGCCCCCTGTCAAAAACTGCCTGCTCCACCGCCGGCCGCGCCGCGTCAAGCCAATCTCCGACCAGATCGAGGCGCGTTCGTCGCTCGAGCACGTCGGCCGCGGAGAGCGCGCCTTCGCGCTCAATGGCCGCCCGCAGCTCGACCGCCAGCACCGGGACTCCGGGCGCCACAGGATCGAGGAGCTCGGCTTGGTCCTCCGCCAACTCGAGCAGCTCGAACGCCTCCGTCCCGAAGCGCCGCCACAGCCTGGGCGGCATGCCCGGCGGAGCCTGCCTCCCACGGGCGGGCGCCCCGACCAGCGGCAGCGTCGCCGTTCGGCACCGACCGGCATCCACCCCCGGCCGCCGCGCAATCCGGTCGACGGCGTCCTCGGCCATCCTGCGGTAGGTCGTGAGCTTGCCGCCGACGATCGTCACCGCGCCGCTGTCCGGGTCTTCGACCACCGCGTGGCGGCGCGAGAGATCGGCGGTCTCCCCGTCCCCGGCCAGCAGCGGACGAAGGCCGGCGTAGCTTCCAACAACGTCGGAGCCATCGAGCGGCTGCTCAACCGCCGCCGACACCGTCTCCAGCAAGAAGCGCTCCTCGGCGGTGGTGACCGCCGGCGCGTCTGGGATCGGGCCGTCGTAGAGCTCGTCGGTCAGGCCGATCAACACGAGCGAGTCGGGGCGCGGAATGGCGAAGCCGAATCTGCCGAAGCTGCCGGGGACCGGCACGCTGAGCATCGCCCGCGGGTTGCCGAGCCGCTCGGCGGGGACGAGCACGTGCGCTCCCTTGCTGGGCTGCAACTCGATCCCGCCTACCAGGTCCGCGGCCCAGACTCCCGTGGCGTTGATCACGTGGCGAGCGCGCAGATCAAAGCTCTGGCCGCCGAACAGCTCTCGGACCTGCGCACCGCCGGAGACGATGGCATCCGCCTGGCAATAGGTGCAGATGCGTGCGCCGTACGCCGCGGCCGTCCGCGCGAGCGCCACCACCAGTCTGGCGTCGTCCTCGAGCTGACCGTCCCAGGAGAGGATCGCTCCCCGCAGACCGTCGAGCCTGGCCGCCGGTGCCCACAGCCTGACTTCTTCGGCGCCCACCCGGCGCGCCGCCGGTAGCCGCCGCCGGCTGGTGCCCGACAGCGAACGCATGGCGTCACCGGCGCGGATTCCGGCTTCCACCGCCAGCGATGCCGCCCCCGGATAGCGCCCGTACACCGGCATCAGCTGTGGCAGGGCGCGGACCATGTGCGGCGCGGTCACGTTCGCCAGCGTCGCGCGCTCGCGGGCCGATTCCCAGGCTACGCCGAACCGCAGGCTCGCCAGGTAGCGGAGTCCACCATGGACGAGCTTTGAGCTGAAGCGGCTGGTTCCGTTGGCCAGATCGCCGCGTTCGACGAGCGCCACCGAGAGCCCACGACTCGCGGCGTCCAATGCCACGCCGGCGCCGGTCACGCCGCCCCCGATGACCAGCAGATCGACCGTCGCCCCGTCCGCAAGCTCCTGGAGCTCTCGGGCCCGCCGCGCCGCCGTCAGGAAGGTCGAAGCGCCCGACGGCGCTCCCAGGCGATCCCGGCTGGGGCCATGAAGAGGAGCCGGGTTCGTCATCCGAGCAGCACCCCTGGATTGAGCACGCCGGCAGGGTCGAGCGTGTCCTTCACCGCGCGGAGCGCCTCGAGCGCCAGCTGCCCGACCTCCTGTCCATAGTGCTCGCGATGCTCCGTTCCCACGCCGTGGTGGTGCGTGATGGAGCCACCCGCCGCGATGATCGCGTCGCCCGCCGCCCGTTTGGCCGCGCGCCACTGGCTCAGCGGATCCTCGAGCTGTGCGGCGCCGACCGTGAAGTACAAAGAGGCTCCCGAGCGGTAGAGGTGAGACACGTGGCAGAGCACGACCGGCGGGCTGCCCAGCTCCGTGAGCGTCGCGGCCAGGGCGCTCCTCACCGCCCGATGGAGCTCTTCCAAGCCAGACCAGAACGTCGCCGTCTCGAGCGTCTCCACGAGCGCGCCGGCGTCGAGCATTGCGTCCCGGAGGTAGGGCGCGGCGTAACGCCCCCGAAGCCAGGCTTCGCCGGCGTCGGCGTCAAGCTCGGCCCCCAGCTCACGCAGCAACCTGCCGGCGCCGGCCTGACGGTCGGCCACGTCCTTGGCCGTGCCCTCATAGCCGGCGACGGCCAGCGCGCCGGCGCCAGTGCCCGCGCCGATCTGGTCTGGACGCGCGAGGTTGACCGCGGTCTCGGCTTCGTCCGAGAGCCGCAGCACGCTGGGCAGCGGACCGTCCTGCGCCAGGCGCCGGAGCGCCTCGCATCCCTGGCGAAACGAGCCGAATCGCCAGCCCTCGTACACGCGTACGTCGGGCAGCGGCCCCACCTCGACCCGTAGCGACGTGATCACGCCAAATGCCCCCTCCGATCCCAAGAACAGCTGGCGCAGGTCGGGACCGGCCGCCGACTTTGGCGCCCTGCCGAAGTCGAGTGAGCCCCGGGGCGTGGCCAAGCGCAGCCCCACGACCCGTTCGTCGAAGCGCCCATAGCCGGCCGATGCCTGGCCGCTCGAGCGCGCCGCGGCGAATCCCCCGATGGAGGCGAACTCGAACGACTGCGGGTAATGGCCCAGCACATAGCCGTGCTCGGCCAGTAGCGCCTCCGCCTCGGGTCCGCGTAGCCCCGCCTCGAGCGTCGCCACCCGAGACACCTCGTCGAGCTCGAGCATGCTCCTCATGCGCCCCAGGTCGAGCGCCACGACGGCATCCAGCTGATCGCGCTCCGGCGTCAGGCCGCCGACCACCGAGGTCCCCCCGCCAAACGGCACGACGGCCAGCCGCTCATCCGAGCAGAGCGCCAGCAGCTCGAGTACCTGCTCGTGCGATCCCGGCAGCAGGACGGCATCGGGAGCGTCAGCGGCGTCGCCCGCCCTGATGCGCAGCAGGTCGGGAGTCGACTTCCCGCGCGTGTGAAAGACCCGTGAGTCGTGATCTTCGCCCACATGCTCGGCGCCGAGCAGCCGAGTCAGCCGGCTTCGGGCACGATCGCTGAGTCGGGAGGGGGCCACCTGCACGTCGGCCAGGGCGACCGCCGGTGGCGTTCCGCGGACGCCGAGCGCCCCGTGCAGCAACTCGAGCAGCGCCGGCGAGACCGTCGTCGCCCGGGTTGGCTCCCCCCATCCCGACCAGAGCATCAGCTGCCCCCCGCGGCGGGCGCCAGCACCGCGTCGAGCGCGGCCTCGAGCTCGCCCAGCAGCTGGGCCTGGCTGACGCCGGGGATCGTCGCCGCGGAGAAGACGAACGACTGCTCGATGAGCAGCACCGCCCCGGCGATAGCGCGCGTCCGGCCTGGGCGGATCGATCCGTCGGCCTGACCCTCGGCGATCCCGCGTTCCACCAGCTCCAAGCCAACCCGCTGCGTCTCGCCGAGGCGCTCGAGCACGTAGGGCGAGAGCAGCTCCGGCTCGGCTCGGCGGACCTTGCGAAACAGGGAATTTCCCGGCAGCGCCCGAGCGACCAAAACCAGAGCCGCGACCAGCCTTGCGCGGCCGTCCTCGCCCTCGACGCGGCCGGCCACGCGCTCCAGCAGAGCGCCGAACTCCCTGGTCATGAGGGCCCGCATCAGCGCCGGCTTTTCGCCGAAGCGGTTGTAGACCGTCATCCGGCTCACCCCGGCGCGCCGTGCGACCTCCGACAGGCTGGTACGGCGAACGCCGAACTCCAGCGCCGCGCTGCGTGCTGCGTCAAGGATCGCGTCCGTGGTCTGGTCGGCAATCAGGTCTTCGCTCACGACCGCCATCGCTGTCCAATCCTAAACGAGCTGACAGTTGATGTCTAAATGTCAATCACGGGCCACACCGATTACGCTTGCGGGCAAAGACACTGCAGGCCCAGAAAGGAGCGAGATGGGACAGCCCGTCGTCCACTTCGAAGTCATCGGGAAGGACGCCGACAGGCTCCAGTCGTATTACTCGGAGCTGTTCGGATGGGAGATGAACACCGACAACCCCATCAAGTACGGGATGATCGCCCGCGAGGGCAACGTCAACTCAGACGGCGTCGGAATCGCCGGCGGCGTCGGCGGCGGGATGCCGGACTACGACGGCCACGTCACCTTCTATGTCGAGGTCCCCGACGTGGAGCAGGCGCTGCAGAAGGCAGAGAGCCTGGGCGGCAAGCGTCTGATGGGGCCGACGCAGCCGCCCGGCGCGCAGATTGAGCTCGGGCAGTTCACCGATCCCGAAGGGCACATGGTGGGGGTGGTCACGGGCATCGCCTAACGCCGCCCAAGGCACAACCTGGTGCAGCAGTACTACGACGCCCGCGCGCCGGAGTACGACGAGTGGTATCTGGGAAAAGGGCGCTTTGCGGGCCTCGAGCGTCCGGACTGGGAGCGGGCGGTGCGAGAGCTCGAGCGGGCGATCGCCCAGCTGGCAGCGGTCCGGACGCTCGACGTGGCGTGCGGGACCGGCTTTTTGACCCGCCACCTGCGCGGCGAGCTGACGGCGCTCGACCAGAGCGCGAAGATGCTGGAGATCACGCGCGGCCGCGTGCCGCGGGCCACGGTGGTCGAGGGCGACGCGCTCAGCATCCCATTCGAAGACGGCGCGTTCGACCGCGTGTTCACCGCCCACTTCTACGGCCACCTGGAGCCACCCGAGCGTCAGGCGTTCCTGCGCGAGGCAGACCGCCTGGCGCCCGAGCTGGTGATCGTCGACTCCGCCGTGCGACCCGACCACGGGCGCGAGGAGCGCCAGACGCGAGTCCTCAATGACGGATCGCGCTACGAGGTCTACAAGCGCTACTTCGACGCGGCCGAGCTAGCCGCCGAGCTGGGTGGCGGCACCGTGCTGCACGAGAGCTCCTGGTTCGTGGCCGTATCGACGCCCGGCCCCCGCTTCGGCGGTTAGGCTCGGCCGCGCCGATGGGCCCGAGACCGCTTACGATCCCCGCCCTCGCCTGCGCCCTGGCGGCAATCGCCGCCGGGGCGTCGGCCTCGTGGGCCGCGAGCCCGGCGCGCATCGGTTCAGCGCCGCCGCTGCCAGGCGGAACCAAGGTCGTGGGGACGCTGCCGAGCGCCACGCAACTGAACGTGACCGTGGCTCTCGTGCCCCGCGACCCCGCCGCGCTCCAGACCTTTGCCGAGCAGGTCTCGACGCCCGGATCGAGCGTCTACCACCAGTACGTCACGCCGGCCGAGTTCGCCCAGCGCTTCGGGGCCACCCCGGCGGCCATCGAGGCCGTCGACTCCTCTCTGCGCGCACACGGACTCGAGCCCGGCCCGCTCAGCGCCAACGGCCTCTCGATCCCCGTCAGTGCCACCGCCGGCCAGCTGGAAAGCGCCTTCTCGCTGTCGTTCGACCGCCTGGCGCTGCCCAGCGGCCGCACCGCGGTCGCGACCACGGCGGCACCCCTGGTCGACTCGAGCATCGCCGGCCTCGTGCAGGGAGTCGTCGGCCTGAGCTCGGTCTCCGCCCCGCGGCCGCTGCTTCAGCGCACGGTGCCCAGGGCCCAGCGCGCCAACGCGGCAGGCCATGTGGTGACCGGGGGGCCGCAGCCGTGCGTGGCCGCACAGCAGGCAGGCCCGGCCAACGGCGCTTACACGACCGATCAGGTCGCTGCCGCCTACGGCTTCTCCGGGCTCTACTCGCAGGGCGATTTGGGGGCGGGAGAAACGATCGCCGTGTACGAGCTCGAGCCCTACTCTGCGAGCGACATCGCCGCCTACCAGAGCTGTTACGGCACCCACGTACCGATCGCGAACGTCGCGGTCGACGGCGGCGCGGGCAACGGCCCGGGCACGGGGGAGGCTGCACTCGATATCGAGCAGACCGTTGGGCTGGCGCCCGGGGCGACCGTGCTCGTCTACGAGGGGCCGAACGCCAACTCCGGGGCTCCCGGGGCCGGGCCCTACGACACGTGGAGCGCGATCGTCAACCAGGACCGGGCGCAGGTCGTGACCGGCTCCTGGGGACAATGCGAGGCGCTCGAGGGCAGCTCCGACGCCCGCGCCGAGAACACGTTGTTTCAGGAGGCAGCCGCCCAGGGTCAGACGCTGGTCGCCGCCTCGGGGGACAACGGCTCTGAGGACTGCGACGCCCTGGCGCTGTCCGGCGGCGGGCCGCCCAACACTTCGCTGGCGGTCGACGACCCGGCGAGCCAGCCGTTCATGACGGGAGTCGGCGGCACCACGCTGAGCGCGCTCGGTCCGCGCCCCTCAGAGCAGGTGTGGAACAACCGCGGAAACCTGCTCGTCGCGTTGACCGGCATCCAGCCCGGTGCGAGCGGCGGGGGGCTGTCGTCGCTGTGGGGAATGCCCTCCTACCAGTCGAGCGCGGCCCCGTGGCTGCACGCCGGGAAGTCTCAATCGCGCGAGGTCCCAGACGTCTCCGCCGACGCCGATCCGGCTAGCGGTTACGTGGTCTACTGGAACGGCTCAGGGACCCAGGTGGGCCAGCCCGCCGGATGGCAGGGCATCGGCGGCACGAGCGGCGGCGCGCCGCTGTGGGCAGCGCTGCTGGCGCTGATCAATGCCTCCGCCAGCTGTCAGGGCAACAGGGTGGGGTTCGCAAACCCGGCGCTCTACAGCGCGGCAAGCGCCGCGTACGGCGGCGACTTCAACGACATCACGGCCGGCAACAACGACTTCACGGGCACGGGCGGCGGCCAGTACGGTGCCGGCGCGGGCTATGACCTGGCCACCGGGCTGGGCACGCCGTTCGCCTCCTCGCTGCAATCGACCTTCTGCACGCCGGGCAGCAGCACCCAGCTGCTGCTGATCGGCAACCCCAGCCTCTCGCGACCGTCACTGTCGGGTGTCAAGCGCGGCCGGCCGATGCTCGCCTTCACCGTCAACGCCGGCCGCAACGCGCCGGCGCTCAAAACCTTTCGGGTCCGCCTCAGCGGCGGGGTCCATGTGGGTCGCAACCTGCGGCGGATCACGATCACCGGGCCCCAGGGCAAGCGGGTCTCATTCAGCGCTACCGTCCGCCGCGGCGTGCTGGCGATCTCGTTGCGAAACGCGAAGACCGCGGTCAGGATCAGGATCGGCTACCCGGCGCTCGCCGCCACCCGGTCCGAGTCGAGGGCCGCCCGCCGGGGCCGGGCGGGCAAGCTGAGGGTGACGGTGTCGGCGACCGACACCGTCGGCCTCGGGACGCAGCTCGCGGCCAGCGTCAGGCCGAGGGGCTGAGGCCATGCCCATCATCGCCGGTTCGGCATCCGCGGAGATAGAGGCCCCGATCGAGCGCTGCTGGGCCGCGGTGGAGGACGTGGCGAGCGCGCCCGAGTGGCAGGCCGGCCTCGTGGAGCTCAAGGTCATCGAGCGCGACGCGCAGGGTCGCCCGCTTGTGTGCCACGCCGTCTCGGACGCCAAGCTGCGCAGGGTTGAGACCCGCCAGCGGTTCACCTACGAGGGGCCCGCGCGCCTGTCGTGGACGATGCTCGAGGGCGAGCTCGACGCCATGGACGGCTACTGGGAGCTGGAGGATCTGGGCGGCGGCAGGACACGCGCCACCTACGGCCTGGCCGTGGACCCCGGCCCCGTTCCGCGGCTGGTCCGAGTTCCGCTGGAGCGCGCCGCCCGCGCGATCCTCGTCAACCCGCGGCCCCAGGAGCTCGCGCGCCGCGTGGGCGCTGCGGAATGACCGTCGTCTAGGCTGCCGACGGCCAATCCTGCTCGGCGTAGCGGCGCCCGACATCCTCGAGGATTGCCACCATGGCCCGGGCCGCGGGCGCCCCACGCTCGCCCACCGTCGCCGCGGTCACGCGGCGAGCCGGGCTCCGGGGGGCCAGCTCGCGCACCACGATCCCCGGATGCACGCGGGTGAGCGCCAGGCGGGGAATCAACGCCACCCCGACACCGGCCGCGACGAGGCCCTGGACCGTCTCGTAGTCGTCTGACTCGAAGGTCACGTGCGGCTCGAAGCCGGCCTGGACACACGAGCGCACCACGTGCCGTGCGCAGGGGCTGGAAGCGGAGGTCTGCACCCAGTCCTCGCCGCCCAGGTCGGCGAGCCTCAGCGCCGGCTTTTCGGCCAGCCGGTGCCGGGCGGGAAGCGCCACGTGCATCGGGTCCTCGAGCAGCGGCGTGGAGCGCAGCCCGGCGCTCGGCTGCTCGCGCACGCCGGGGAATTCGAACAGCAGCGCGAGGTCGAACTCGCCGGTCCGCAGGCGCGGCGCGATCTGCTCGGGCTCGCCCTCGGCGAGCGTCAGCGCGATGCCGGGATACGACTCCCGGAACGCGGCCACGGCCAAGGGCATCAGCGTGGCGCCGGCCGACGGGAACGAGGCCACGCGCAGTCTGCCGCCGCGCAGCCCGAGCACCGCCTGAAGGTCGGCCTCCGCGGCGCCGACGCGGGCGAAGATCTCCTCCGCGTGCTCCACGAGCGTGGCCCCCGCCGCCGTGGGACGCACGCCGCGACGATCGCGGACGACGAGCGTCGCTCCGGTCTCCGACTCCAGGCGGGCAATGGCCTGGGAAATCGCCGACTGGGTGTACGACAGCCCCTCGGCCGCAGCGGAGAACGAGCCGCGCTGAACGACCTCCACCAGCACCCTCAACCGGCCCAGATTGAGCATAAGCAGATCTTATCGTCTAAATGAGTAACTGAAGTAGCGCTGATAGAAGGTGGATGCGATCCTCACGGCGAATCAGCCCCGGACCGCAATCGAGCGAGGTTGGAGAAGACATGGCCACCAGAGCGATCATTTCCTACGACGACACCCCGAACGACCACGACGCGTTGATGCTGGGACGGGTGCTGGCCGACGCCGGCGCCGAGCTCACGCTCGCCTACGTGCGCCACACGACCCAGAGCGAGCGCCGGCGGGAGGAGCTCGAGGAGCACGAAGCTCAGGCGCTGCTGGAGCGCGGCCTGCGCGGCCTCGACGGGATCGACGCCGAGCGGCGCGTGATCGTGAGCGGTTCGACCGCCGAGGGGCTCAAATGGCTGGCCGACGAGGAGGAAGCCGACATCGTCGTGTCCGGCTCCGACTACCGCACGCAGCCGGGCCACGTCGCCCCTCAGCGCTCGGCCGAGCGGTTGCTCCAGGGCGGCTCCGCGGCGGTGGCCCTCGCGCCCGCTGGCTACCGCGGCGACGGCTGGACGCAGATTCGCACCGTCGGGCTGCTTGCCGAGCCCGGCGACGACGCGGCGCTCGAGACCGCGCGCGAGCTCGCCGAGTCGTTCGGCGCCAGCCTGACCCGCGACGAGCCGCGCGTCGACCTGCTGGTCGTGGGTTCGCGCCCCGAGGCGCCCGAAGGCCAGGTGATGGTCTCCGCGCTGGCCGAGCGCGCGCTCCAGGACGCATCCTCGCCGGTACTGGTGCTGCCCCGCGGCGTAGCGCTGCACTTCCCGGCGCTGGCCGCGGCCGCATAGGACTCGCCGGCTGCGCGCCCGCCGAGCGCACCTTTATATACGGGGCCGCCCTTCAGGGGCGGCCCTTTTATTGGGCAACCCGGCCTCGATAACGTCCCCGGCATGCCTCGTTTGTGGATCTGGGCGCAGATAGTCATCGTGGCCTGCATTCTCGCCAGCATGGTGATCGCGATCACGCGGTTGGCATAGTGGCTCCCACTGATGTTCGCCTCGATTCTGGTCGGCACGGACGGATCCGCCACGGCCACCACCGCCGTGCGCTACGCGATCGACCTTGCTCGCGAGCTCGGCGCCACGCTACAAGTGGTCAGCGCCTACGAGCCGGTGGCCGCGGATCGCCTCAAGCGCGAGGCGCTCGAGGCCCCGAAGGACGTGCAGTGGTCGGTTAACCCGCGCGAGGACGTTCTGGCGCTACTCGAGCAGGCGCAAGAGGACGCCCAGTCGGTCGGCGTGGAGCAGGTCGAGACCTTCGCCCGCCAGGGCGACGCGGCGGACGCCATCCTCGATGTGGCCGAGGAGCAGCGCAGCGACCTGATCGTCGTGGGCAACAAAGGAATGACCGGCGCCAAGCGCTTCCTGCTGGGCTCGGTGCCGAACAAGGTCTCTCATCACGCCCCCTGCTCGGTGCTGATTGTGAGGACGACCTAGCGCCGAGGTCGGTGGGACTGGGCGGAGCCGGGGGTGGTCGCCGTCCCGGCGTTGAGGAGCCCGTACCCATAGGCCTGATTGGGCAGCGGCGAGTTGCCGACCGGCACGGCCGTACGCTCTAAGCGCTCGAGCACGGCGGTCGGCCACGGGTGGCGCCCGATCACCCCACTGGCGATCACCAGGGCAGCAGTCGCGGAGACCTCCGGCGCCGCCATCGAGGTGCCATAGACGCCCCGGGGATATCCGAAGCGACGCGGGTTTGACGGGTTGATGAACGTCATCTGGTTGATCGCGGGGAGGTTCACACTCGGCTGGCAGTCGGGGTCCGAGGGCAGGGTGGCGTCGTCGTCGCCCCCCGGGGCCACCAGCGCGATGCCGGGACCGGTGTTGGAGTACCAGGCCAGGCAGCGGTCGCGGGTCGTAGCGCCGACGGCGATGACGCCGGGAACGCGCGCCGGGTAGGCGATCTCCGGTGCATCGTCGTTGCCGGCAGCGCCCACCATCACGACCCCCCGTTGGGCCGCGAAGCGAACCGCCTTGACGATGTCCGGGATGTCCGACGCGCTGATCCCGATCCCGAACTCGAGGCTCAGGTTGATCACCTTGGCCCCATGCACCGCGGCGTAGCGGATCCCGCGGGCGATCGTGGCGGCGTCGCCGGTGCCGTCGGCTGCGAGCACGCGCACCGGCATGATCGACGCGTTGTAGGCCAGGCCGGTGAGGCCGAAGTGATTGTTGGTGGTCTCGGCGATTTCGCTGGTGACGAACGTTCCGTGGCCTTCTCGGTCCAGCGGGAACGGGTTGTTGGCGACAAAGTCGTACGGGGAGACGAAGCGCGTTCCCTTGAGGTCGGGCGAGCGCCTGAACTGCCGCCAGTTTCGATAGGCGACCCCCGTATCGAGCACCGCTACCACCACGCCCCTGCCGCCCGGGCGCTTATCGGCGATCAGGTTCCCCCAGGCCGTCGGCGCGTCAACGCCCGTCCCCGGCAGGAAGTTCCACTGCATCTGCTGCCAGCCCCCGCTCGCGCCCGCGCGGCCTGGGTCATTCGGTATCCACGGACCTGCGATGTGCGCCAGGTAGTTGGGCACGGCGTAGGCCACGCCCGGCGTGCCCTGCAGGCGGGCGATCGCCTGAGGGACGCTCTCGCCGGCCGGCAGGCGCAGGACCGCGCTGCCGGGACCGATCGGAACGGGGCGCGCGCTGGAGACCTGGCTGGCGCGCGCCAGCGCCGCGTGCGCCACGCCTCCGGACGCGTAGCCGACCACCACCTCGTCGGGTACGTAGCTGCTGGGCGCCCGGTACCCCTGGGGCGTAGTCGAGCGTCGCGTTGGAGGTATGCGCGCGTGCGGCACGGGCGCTTCCCTCGTGATCCGAGAACGTCAGCGCAAGCACGAATGCCACGGCCAGCGTTGCCGCGGCGAGCACGAGGGCTCTGTTATGCGAGCGGATCACTTGAAGCACCTCTGCGCTCCGAGCTTGGACGTCTCGAGGCGCTTAAGACATCATCGAGAACCCCAGGAGTTCCCCCGAAGGGGAAACGGTACTCCTCCGCCGCAGGTGACTCCCCACTTCTTTCCCAAGGACGAATACTTCATGCGCCTCGCGCTGCGCGAGGCAAGCCGCGCGCTCGAGCACGACGACGTGCCGATCGGCGCGGTGGTCGTCAGCGATGGCGAGCTGATCGGCTCGGGCCACAACGAGCGCGAGCTGCGCGCGGACCCCACCGCCCATGCCGAGATGATCGCCCTACGCGAGGCGGCGAGGACGCTGGAGAGTTGGCGGGTGCTCGACGCCGTCATGTACGTGACGCTCGAGCCATGCGCGATGTGCGCCGGGGCGATCGTGCTCGCCCGCCTCCCGCGCGTCGTGTTCGGCGCTCCGGACCCCAAGGCCGGCGCCGCCGGCAGCGTGCTGGGCGTGCTGGGCGAAGCGAGGCTCAACCACCGGCCATCGGTCGAGCCCGGGCTGCTGGCCGCCGAGTGCGCCGAACTGCTGCAACGATTTTTCGCCACGAAGCGCTAGGCGAGCGGGTGGCAGGGCCGTGGACTGTCAATGCTGCTTGCGCGCCTTTTCGGCTTCAGCAGCATCGTAGGCCGCTGCCTTGCGCGCCTCGGCGGCGGCACTCCGGTGGCGCGCTCCGGTTGCATCATCGCCCACGCTAACCGCCGACTCCGCCGCGCGATCGTGCGCCCGGGCCGATGCTGCGTGTGCCTCGGCAGAGCGATCCAATGCGTCAGCCGCATGAGCTTGAGCCACCGGGATCGCATGGTTCGCTTTGGCCGCCCGCTCGACCGCCGTCTCCAGCCACTCCTGACCAAGCGCGCGCTGTTCTCGGATTGCTGTCACCCGACGCTCTGAGGCCTCTCGTCGCCGCCGCGCCTCCTGGGCACGCAATGCGGCCGCTTCGGCCGCAGCGCGGGCACGACTCGCGATGTCTTCCCTGGGTTCCATGTGCGCGATATGTTCGCTCACTTCCGCAGCGGTCGCTACCTCGTTCGCCCGGCGAAGTCGCGGCAGCGTCGGGCCGCCGCGCGTGCACGCTCGGCGCGTCCCAGCTCGACCCTCGCCAGCTGCTCCTGACCCTGGCTGGACACACGCGCGGCGTGCTCCTCGGCCAGCCCTGCCGAGCGTTCCAGCGTGGTCGCTACTCGCTGGTACAAAGCAACCACCGAGCGGCGCTGCCATAGATCAAGCCCAGATGCAGAGGGCTCGTTCTGAGCCATCGATGGCCTTCGCTCGAACGTCGATTCGCCAGCGTCCCTTGGGGTCGATAATCAACCAGCATCCCCCGCGGAGGCGCTGACGACGGAGCATGGGTAGAGGCTCGTCGTAACGTGCCGCCGCGAAACGCAATGGTTGCGAACCAACTCGTGCCGCCCCCCTCCTCGGCACGGTGCCGGCACAGGCTGGGGTTCCGCTAGGCTCGCCGCAGACCGGAGAGGTGGCAGAGCGGTTGAATGCGCCGGTCTCGAAAACCGGTATGGGCGGTTTCGTCCATCGAGGGTTCGAATCCCTCCCTCTCCGCATTGCCTTTTCCGCTCCCGTGGCGATCGCGGCCGTTCTCACGGCAGCGCTCCTCGCCGGCTGTGGGAACAGCGCCCGTCCTGCTGGTAGGCCGAACGCCGTCGCCAGGCAGCCGTCCGTCGTCCTCTCGGAGCCGCCGCCGGCCGCGCCCGCCGCGCTCGCCGCGCGGATCGACCTGGCGCAGCGGGTCATCGACGACCGCTCGAGTCCCTCCGGCCTGGTGGCCCAGGCCGGTCGCCTGGAGCAGCTGGCGACGCTCGAGCTACAACGCCAGACAGCGCAAGCCCGGCGCGCGACGCTCGCCGCCCTCGGAGGGCAAGCGTCGGGGACCATGCGCGCGTGCGTCGATGCGAGCGCCGCGCTGTCCGGACTGGGGCGAGCGCAGTCCCGCCTCCCACACTGGCGAATCGTCCGGGCCGCGGCGCCCGGCACGCTCCTCGGCTACTTCAGAGAAGCCCAGGCGCGCTTAGGCGTGCCGTGGGAGGACCTGGCGGCGATCGAGCTCATCGAGACCGACTTCGGGCGCGTCGAGGGCCTCAGCTCCGCGGGTGCACAGGGGCCGATGCAGTTCCTGCCCGCAAGCTGGGCGCGATACGGCAGCGGTCAGGTTGGCAACCAGCAGGATGCGATCCTCGCCGCAGCTCGGCTCCTGCGTGCCAACGGGGCGCCCGGCGACATGGCCCTGGCGCTCTACCACTACAACAACAGCACCCGGTACGTGCAGGCCGTGGAGGACTACGCGCGCCGCATGGGCGCGGATCCGCGCTCCTACTACGGCTACTACTACTGGCAGGTCGTATACGACCGCGCAGGCGGCCCCGTGATCCTCCCGGTGGGGTATCCCGAGGCCCGAGCACAACCGGTTGGGATCGGCCCCTGATGGCCCGGCGCCGCCCCATGGACGCTCCGCGCGCGCCGCTCGCTCCGCTCCGTGGCGCACTGTACGAATCGCACTACCTGACGGCGATCGCTCCGGGCGGCGGCCGCGCGGTGTGGCTCCGCTACACCGCGCTCAAGGAGCGCGGCCACGCGGCCCGCGGCTCGCTGTGGTGCACGGTCTTTCAGGCCGGCTCGCGCCCGATCGCGCGGCGTACTGGGTCACCGCGGGTCCTCTCGCCACCGCCACCCGGCGCCTGGGCGCAGATCGACGGCGCGACGCTCGAGCCGGGGCGGGCGCAGGGCGCGCTCCAGGAGTGCAGCTGGACGATTGCCTGGGATGAGGAGGCTGGGGCCCTCCCATACCTGCCGGCGCCGTGGCTTTACGACCGTCCGCTGCCGCGCTCGGGCGGGGTGGCGCTCGTCCCCAGTGCGACGTTCAGCGGCCATCTCGACGTCGCCGACGAGCGGCTCGGTCTCGCCGGTTGGCGCGGGATGGTCGGGCACAACTGGGGGAGCGACCACGCCGAGCGCTGGATCTGGCTGCACGCCACGGGGCTCGGCGAGCGTGACCCCGACGGCTGGATCGACCTGATCCTGGCTCGAACGCGGGTCGGGCCGCTGCTCTCGCCGTGGCTGCCGGCGGGCGCCGTTCAGCTTGACGGCAGGCTGCATCCGGTCACGGCCGGTGCCGGGCGAGGACTTCGTGCCGAGGCGACGCAGGAGCGTGTGAGCGTGGCGCTGCCGAAGATGCGGCACGGCGGGCTGAGGCTCGCCGTGACCTCGCCTCCCACGAGCACGGCCCGCTGGGACTACGCGAGCCCGCGCGGGCGTCCCCGGGACGTCCGCCACTGCTCGGTCTCATCGGCGCTGGTCCAGCTCGGCGACGCACCGGCGTCCGAGCTTTTTCAGAGCTTCTCGGTCGAGATCGGCACGTGATCGGGGTCTTCTCCGGGTGACGTCCGCCCGAGAGCCCTAATCTGCAGCCTGCATGAAGCGTGTCGGGCTCCTCGTTCACCCCACCCGCCCGGTGGCGGTCGCGGTGGACGCGCTTCGCCGCTGGACCGAGGAACAGGGGGTCGAGCTCGTGCAGATCCCGAGCGGCCAGCAACCGTCCGTGGCACCCCCCGGCGAGGTGAGCGCCTGCGACCTGATCGCGGCGCTTGGAGGCGACGGGACGGTTCTGAAGGCCCTCCATGCGTCGGCGAGGACAAAGACGCCCGTCCTCGGCGTGGCGTGCGGCAGCCTGGGCGCGCTGACCACGACGCCCGAGGAGGAGATCGGCATCGGCCTCGACCGCTTCGCCGCGGGGAGGTGGGATGGGCAGCGCCTGCCGGCGCTCGGGATCCGGGCGGCCGAGGGCGAGATCCGCTGGGCGATCAACGACTTCGTGGTCGTCCGGCGCGGCGGCACCCAGTTGAGCATCGATGTCTACGCGTCCGACGAGCTGTACATCCGCATGGCGGGCGACGGGATCGTGGTGGCCACCGCGCTGGGATCGAGCGCCTACTCGATGGCAGCGGGCGGGGCGCTGCTGACGTTTGACACCAGGGCCTTCATCTGCACGCCGCTCGAGATGCACGGCGGATGCGCTCCACCGCTGGTCGTCCCGCACGATCGCGAGCTCACCCTGCAGGTGCACCCCGGGCACGGCGGCTTCCGCGTCGAGAGCGATGGCTTCGAGTTCGCCTCCGACGCGGAGCGGTTCGATGTCATCTGTGAGCAGGCGTACGCCACGCTGGTCAACATCGGCGATACGCACACCGGTCTTCCGTGGCTGCGCCAGCGAGGGCTGATCGCCGACAGTCCCCGCGTGCTGGCACGGCGCGACGGCGTCGTTGCGGCTCAGTCGGCCGATCCGGATAATTCCTCGCGTGTGGATGGGGGGTCCTAGCAGCAAACGATGAGACCGGTATTGCGTCGCGGCCCTCCACGGTGGGTCAGATCGAAGTCAGCAGGAGCGTCAGCGGTCTCGAAGCCGACCGAGTTCGCGATCAGAGTGCGCTCGATCGACGACCTGTTCGCCGCGCTGCAGGCGGGGCCGGTCGCCGAGCGCGTCCTCGACGACGACGTGCGTTACCACCTCCTGGACGAGTGGGAGACGGTGCGGGCGAGGGCGCCCTCGACACTGACCGTGTATGCCCCGGCCGGCGAGCGCTTCACCACCGACGAAGCCGCTGTGGCCACGGCGATCAGAGCCGATCTGAACCGGAACACGCACCGGCTACACAAGGCGTTCCCAATGTCTCGTCGCGACAAGATCGTGGCGCTGACCGGCATCCTGGTGTTCTTCATCTCGATCGTCGTCTCCACGCTGCTCGAGGAACTCAGCGATGCCGTGCTGATCATCGGAATCTCGCAGGCGATCGTGGTCGTCGGCTGGGTGGCTTTGTGGCCACCCGCGCAAACCGTCGTGGTCGACCTCATCCCGCACCACTTCGACCGCAAGCGCTACGCCGAGTTCGCCGACGTCGAGCTTCGCTTCGTGTGGCAGGAGACGCGGATGCCCGATCCCGCTGTCAGCTGATGCTCGGCCTCGGAGCGATCACATTCGAGATCAGCTCGAAGACATTCCAGGGCTCCACGGCGAGGGCGGGGTTCGTGTTGCTGGGCGCGTTCCTGATCTCGTTTGCCTTCATCAGGACGAGCGCCCGCCTGATACGCAGCCCGCGTGTGACGTGGTGGCCGGGGAGCGTCAAGACTTCGAGTGGCCTGCACATCCACCACCTGGTGTGGGGCATCGCGCTGATCCTGATTTCCGGCTTTTTGGCCATCGCGGTGCGGCTCCACAGCCCGTGGCTGGAGCTCGTGGCCGGGGGCTTCGGCGTGGGCGCCGGATTGACGCTCGACGAGTATGCCCTCTGGCTGCACCTCGACGACGTCTATTGGTCCGAGGAGGGCCGGCGGTCGGTCGACGCGGTCGTCGTCGCCGCCTTGATCGCCGCCCTGATCCTGGTGGGAGCCAAGCCCGTCGACGCCAGCAGCACCTCCTCGGCGCTCGAGATCGCCGGCGCCGTCCTGCTGGTGCTCCTGTTGAGCGTCCTGGCGTTCGTCAAGGGCCGCTTGATGTTGGGGCTGGTCGGCCTCGTATTCCCACCGCTGTCGCTGTTCGCGGCCATTCGCCTGGCCAAGCCAGGCTCGCCCTGGGCGCGCTGGCGCTATCCCCCGGAGAGCCGGCGTCTGCAACGCGCGACCAGGCGGTTTGCGCGCCACGCCGCCCGCTACCAGCGCTGGCAGGACTTGATCGCCGGCGCGCCGAGCGTGCCGCCGGCCGCGCTCGAAGATCCGTCCGACGCCCCCAGAGGTCAGAGGCCGTAGAGCGCTAGCCCAAGGTCGGTCAGCCGCTGACGGGCAGCGGCTGATCGGGTAGGCGGCCCGGCCTATAAGCGGCCGCGACGGCCAGGCGGACGGCGATAGCCAGCGCCGGACGTCGACGTCCGGCGGTAAAGCCAGACGATCAGCATCGAGAAGACGACGGACAGCACGAGCCCTGCGCCGTGGCGGTGGAGCACGTACCACGAGAACAGGCCGGCGCTGAGCGTGCCGAGGATGCCGACGAGCGCCGTCATGCCGACGCCCATCGGATCCGGCCCCGGCAGCAGGAGCCGGGCCACGGCACCGATGAACAGGCCGATGATGAACAGGATGATGAGGTAGGCGATAAGGCTCACCTGGCCATCGTACCTCCGGGCGGGGACCCGCGTGCCGTCCTCTCAGCACGTGGAGGAGGCGGCAGACGTGCCCGGCCCGGCCTCGGGGTCGTCGACCACCCCGCCCGCGCCCGAGCGCACGACCGCCCCCAGGTGGACGACGTACCACACGCCACGCCAGGAGATCAGCGAGGCGATCCCGAAGGAATGCTCCGCGCCGTCCAGGCGGTAGACGACGCGCGAGTTCGGGACCTCGTAGTAGCCGATCCTGTTAAAGCAGCTTCCGGGTGCTACCCAGTGGGCGTTGGCCTCGGGCACGCGCACCGCGAGCAGCTGAGCATCGGCCGCGTGGGATCCGAGCAGGGCGTGGGCGGCTTGCAGATCGAGCTCGAACTCTGAGAGCAAGCGGGCGCGGTAGTCGGCTGCCGGGTCGGCGATCGCCTTGACCTGGGCGTAAGCCAGCTCGGGGAAGAACGCCGCACGAGCCGGGTGCACGGCTCCAGCTTTGACACCCCACCACAGGGCGACCATCTCGTCGCTGAACGCGCGCGTCCTCGAGCTCGGCAGCTGATGGGTCTGGGGCAGCGAGCCCGGAGGCGGCCCGGCGGGGGCCTTGGGCTTCGCCGGGGCGGTCGCGGTGGGTGTGGTTCTACCGGCCGTGGGACCGCTCGACCGACGCGTAGTGCCCTGCTTGGCGCTTGCGCCGCAGCCCGCTGCCGCGCAGCAGAGCAGGGCCAGCACTGACGCGGCTGGGCGCGGGAATCTCACCGCAACCGGTTTAGGGCGTCGATCAGCACGCGTCGGGTGGCGTCGAGCGCCTGGGCGATGACGTGCGTGTCGCCCAGCACCGGCATGAAGTTGTTATCGCCGTTCCAGCGGGGCACCACGTGCAGGTGCAGGTGGTCGGCGATCCCAGCCCCGGCGACCTTGCCCAGGTTCAGCCCCATGTTGAACCCGTCCGGGCTCATCGCCGCTCCCTGGGCGCCGACCATCCGGCGCCCCAGTCGCATCAGCTCGAGCAGCTCGGCGTCGGACAGCTCGCCCAGCTCGCCGACGTGCCTGTAGGGGGCGACCATCACGTGCCCCGGGGCGTAGGGGTAGGTGTTGAGGATCGTGAAGCAGTCCTCGCCGCGCTCGATCACGTGCTCTGGATCGGGGTCGCAGAAGATGCAGCGATCGTCCTTCTCGCCCTGGATGTACTCGATGCGCCAGGGAGCCCACAGCGGCCGCTCGCTCATTACTTCATTTAAAGGGATCGGGCACGCACATGTGCGTGCCCGCCGGGCCGATCATGATCGGCCCGGGGCCGGGGCGCATGCGCCCCGGGCCACTCAATCACGCTAGGCGGCCAGTGCCAGCTCGCGCTCGGAGACCTCAGGCGACTCGGACCGCGCCTCCTCACTCGACCCCCCAGTCGGCAGCGCCAGCCTCGTGATCTTCTTGACCACCGAGCCGAACTGCCGGTGAAGCGGACCGGTGTTGTAGGGAAGGCCGTAGCGCTCGCAGATCGCCCTGACCTCCTGCGCGATCTCGGCGTAGCGGTGCGCGGGGATGTCGGGGAACAGGTGGTGCTCTATCTGGTGAGACAGATTGCCGCTCAGGATGTGGAACAGCCGCGAGCCCGTCAGGTTGGCCGAACCCAGCATCTGGCGCAGATACCAGCCGCCCCGGGTCTCGTTCTCCACCTCCTCCTCGGAGAACTCCTCGACCCCCTCCGGGAAGTGCCCGCAGAAGATGATCATGAACGACCACAGGTTGCGGATCACGTTGGCCGAGAGGTTGCCGGTCAGCGTGAAGGGCGCGCCGGGCCCGGCCAACAGCGGGAACACGACGTAGTCCTTCAGCACCTGCCGCCGGCCCTTGCGCCAGATCGCGCGCAGGATGTCGCGCTTGTCGGCGAGCTCGATTTCGCCGGCCTCGATCCGCTCCACCTCGAGATCGTGGACGGCGACGCCCCACTCGAACAGCAGCGCCAGCAGCGCCGCCCACAGGGGGTTGCCCAGATCGCGCGGGCGCCATTGCTGGTCCTCTGACATGCGCAGGATCCCGTAGCCGATGTCGCGGTCCTTGCCCAGCACGTTGGTGTGCGTGTGGTGCATGTAGTTGTGCGAGTGGCGCCACTGGTCGCCGGGGCACGCGGTGTCCCACTCAAAGCGCTTTGAGTCGAGCGCCGGGTCCTTGGTCCAGTCGTACTGGCCGTGCATCACGTTGTGGCCGATCTCCATGTTGTCCAGGATCTTGGACAGCGACAGGGCTGCCACGCCGCCCAGCCAGGCCGGCGGCAGGAAGCCGGCCTCGAGCAGCGCTCGGCCCGAGACCTCGAGCGCGCGCTGGCAGCGGATGATCCGCTGGATGTATTGAACGTCGCGCTCGCCCAAGTCGGCGATCGTGCGGTTGCGCAGCTCGTCCAGCTCCCGTCCCAGCTGCTCGATCTGCTCATCGGTCAGATGGTTCATTTCATGCCTCCTCAGAGCTCCAGCGCGACGTCCCCGGCGGGAACCGACACGCAGAGCTGAATGTCTTCGTCTTCTTCCTGATGCAGTTCGCCCGTGCGGATGTCCCGGACGGCCCCCGCCGCCTTGCGGCAGGTGCAGGTGTGGCAGATGCCCATCCGGCATCCAAACTCCGGCCTGAGGCCCGCCGCCTCGGCCTGCTCCAGCAGGGTCCCGGCTCCGATCTGAGCCGTGCGACCGCTGCGCGCAAAGCGCAGCGTGCCGGTCGCGGCCTCGCCGGTCACCGCAATCGTCGGCGGGGTGAAGGTCTCGGTGATCAGTCGCTCGGGCTCGAAGATCGAACTCGCGGCCTCGAGCAGACCGGGCGGCCCGCAGACGGCCGCGTGCGCGTGCCGGCGGATTTCGCCGAGCGACTCCGCGCTCAGGCGCGCGCCGCCCTCGCGCGTGGCGATGTAGCGAACGCTGACGTTGGGGCAGCGGGAGGCGATCTCCTCCAACTCGCGCCGGTAGAGCCAGTCGGCGACCGTGCGCGCGTAGTGGATGAACGCCACCTGGCCCGTGTGGCGCTCGTCGCGCAGCGTGCGCAGCATCGAGAGCACCGGAGTTATGCCGCTGCCGCCCGAGATCAGCACCAGGCGCTCGGGGCGGGGATCGGGGAGCACGAAGTCGCCATCGGCCTGTCCCAGGTGAACAACTGTTCCGGGCCTGGCGCGGAAGCGCAGGTGATTGGAGACCAGGCCGTCCGGGTGGGCGGTGACCGTCAGCTCGAGCAGATCCGGGTCGTGTTCGGAGCCGGCGGGCGAGTAGGTCCTCGTGCGGCGCACGCCGTCGATGTCCAGGCCGAGGCGGATGAACTGGCCGGCCCGAAAGCCGTCAAAGGCCCCGTTTGGGCGGAGCGTCAGCGTTACGCTACGCGCGGTCTGGCGCCGCACCGCAACGACCTCCGCGCGTGCGTCGCGGACGGTCAGCGTGGGCCGCACGAGCTCGAGATAGCGGTCGATCCCGTGTGGCCCGACCAGTAGGTCGACGAGCTGTGAACGCAGTAGGCGGCGGGTGGGGGTCAGCGAGGCCATAAACGGTATACACATGTTCACTAACTTCTGCCCGTCCTGTCAAGGGATAAACTCTGGGTCTGTGACCAGATGCACACGATGGCCGTGAACAGGCGTGCACCGGCGGCCCGGAAGTCATCGCGGTCGCACGCCAAGCGCCGCAAGCACAACCTGACGCAGGCGGAACGGCGCCAGCACACGCGGCAGGCGCTGATGGACGCGGCGCTCGAGCACCTCGACGGCGGCGAGAGCTTCGATGCGGTCAGCCTCCGCAGCGTGGCCCGCTCCGCGGGCGTCGTTCCGGCCGCCTTCTACCGCCATTTCTCGAGCATGGACGAGCTCGGCCTGGCCCTGGTCGACGAGTCGTTTCGCACGCTTCGCTCGCTGCTGCGCGAGGCGCGGGAGGAGCCCCTGCCCCCCGAGCACATCATCCGCCGCTCGGTGGAGGTGATCGTGGAGCAGGTGCTGGCCAACCGCCAGCACTTCGCGCTGATCGCCCGGGCGCGGACCGCGGGCAACGCGGTGCTGAGACACGCGGTCAACAACGAGATCCGCTTGCTGACCAGCGAGCTGGCGACCGACCTGGCGCGCTTCCCTCAGCTGCGCGAGTGGACCAACGAGGACCTGCAGATGCTCTCCGGCCTGCTGGTCAACACGATGATCCTCAACGTCGCGGCGATCCTCGACCTGCCGACCAACGGCGGCCAGCCGCCCCGGCAGGCGCTCGATGAGATCATCCGCACCGCCGAGAAGCAGCTCAGGCTGCCGCTGCTGGCCGTTCCCCACTGGCGCAGCGTTCCCTAGGTACAGCGGCGCGCCTCAGGCGGGGCGCTCGAGCGGGACGGCGACGCGAAACGCGATGACGACGAACGCCAGGTAGCAGGCCGCCCCCAGGACATGGGCCCATTCGGCGTCGGCGACATTTGCAAAGCCGAAGCCGGCGATGAGGAGCGCGCCCGCGATCCGCACGAGCAGCGCCGGACGGCGCGGGGCGATGGGAGCACGTTGCGTTTGGTCCGCCGGGTGCGGCTCGGCGGCGCCGTGCTTGAGCCGACCGCCGATCTGCAACCGAAACAGAGTGACGAGCGACGGCAGCAGGATCGCGCCCCCGGCGAGGATCGCCACCAGCACCGTCACCTGCGTGTCGTGCGGCGCGGCGGCCTGCCTGACGGTCAGCCCCGGGAGCAGGCGCGGGCTCTGCGCGAGCGCCCACCCGGCGACGATCGCGCCCACCGCCAGGGCGGCGCAGTAGCGGGCGAGCTCGTAGCGCTCGAGCCAGACCAGCGCCATGGTGGTCGTGCCCGCCAGCGCCGAGACCACGAGCGCCGGCAGCCCCCGGCCGGCGATCAGCTGGTGGTAGAGCGAGTGAGCGTCGGCGTGGAGTACGACCAGGCCGCCGATGGCCACCGCGCCGGCCACCAGACCGGCGCCCAGCGCGCGCGTGCGAAACCGCCGCGCCAGCCCCTGCTCGCCGGCGCGCACGGCGTCACCGGAGAGAAACACCGCGGCCAGGTAGGCGCCCGTCACGACCGCCAGCGCCCCGATCACGATGGAGGTCGGATTGAGCCAGCTCGAGAACAGGCTCCCGGCGGCGTTGCCCACCGGCACCTTGCCGGCGGCGATCCCGCCCGCCGCCGCCCCCAGGGCAAACGGCGTGATCACCGAGGAGACTCCGAACACGGTGTCGATCGCCCGTTGCTCGCGTCGAGTGGCCGTGCCCGAGCGCAGTGCGTACGTGGCGCCCCGGCAGATGATCCCCACAGCGGCGATCAGCAGCGCCACCGACAGGGTCGAGGCCAGCGAGCCGAAGAACTTGGGGTAGGACGTCCAGATCACGGTGAGGACGAAGATCAGCCACACGTGGTTGGCCTCCCACACCGGGGCCATCGAGTGGTGGGCGTGCTCGCGGATCGGCTCGGGGTCGGGATCGAGCCCCGCCGTCAGCTGCCAGAAGCCGGCGCCGAAGTCGGCGCCCCCGAGCACGCCGTACATGGCCAGCCCGACGAGCGCGAACGCCAGCGGCAGCACGTACAGCACGTGCTCAGCCCCCGGCCGGCGCGCCGGGTGACGCCGTCGCGGATTCCAGCGCTGCTCCCGCCGGTCCCTTGAGCGGCGCCGCGGCCAGCCGCCTCAGGATCCACACAACGGCGATCAGCACCCCCAGGTACACCGTAGCCAGCGTGGCGTAGCCGACCGGAATGCCGCCCGCGCCGGTCACGGCCTGCGCGGTGCGCATCGTCCCGTACACCACCCACGGCTGCCGTCCGACCTCGGTCGTCACCCAGCCTGCGATCAGGGCGATGAGCGACAGCGGGGCACACACCACGACCGCCCGGTAGAACCAGATCGAGTCCGGCAGCCTCCCCCGCCGCCACCGCACGATGACATAGAAGATGCCGAGCAGGGCCATCAGCGTGCCGGCGCCCACCATCAGCTGGAAGGCGATCCGCACCGCGTTGACCGGGGGCCTGTCGTTGGCGGGAACCGACTCGAGCCCCACCACGCGGGCGTTGAAATCGTGGTAGGACAAAAACGAGAGCAGGTCGGGGATCGCCAGCCCGTACTTCACCTCGCCGTTTTCGTACCAGCCGCCGATGTGCTCGGGCACGCCGCGCGCGGTCTTTCCGACTCCCTCCAGCGACGCCAGCTTGATCGGTTGGTACTTGGCCACGTCGCGCGCCACCCAATCGCCGACCAGCACCTGAACCGGCGCCGCGAGCGCGGCGATCGTCAGCGGTATCGCCAGCGCCACGCGCTCGTAGCGGCTCCAGCGACCGCGCAGGCGGCCGACCGCGTAGGCCGCGGCCATCAGAAAGCCGGTCACGATGAAACCCGCGATGTACATGTGAACCAGCTCGCTCCATAGATAGGGATTGGCGAACAGCGCCTTGAGCGGATCGACTCCCACCACACGGCCGCTGCTGCTCAGGTGGAAACCCCCCGGGTGGTTCATCCAGGCGTTGACCGAGATGACCATCAGCGAGCCGGTGAACCCCGCGATCACGATCGGCACGCCGGCGAGCATGTGCATCCGCCGCGATAGCCGGTCCCAGCCGTACACGTAGATGCCGATGAAGATCGCCTCCATGAAGAAGGAGAATCCCTCGATCGCGAACCCCAACCCGAACACGCCCCCGAACGTGGCCGTGAAGTTGGGCCAAAGCAGCCCCATCTCGAAGCTGAGGATCGTTCCCGTTATCACCCCCACCGCGAACAGCGCGACCATGATCCGCGTCCAGCGGCGCGCGATCGCGTAGTAGACCTCGTCGCCGGTGCGGCTGAAGAGCCACTCGACGAACAGCACCATCGCCGGGAAGGCGATCCCGAAGCAGACCAGCGGGATGTGAACCGCAAACGACAGCGCCTGCATCTGGCGCGCCTGATCGAGGTAGTGCTGGCGCACCGGGCCAAGCGCGGTTACGGCGGTCGCGAACGTGAGCGCGCCCACGCGAGCAAGATACAGCCGGGGGTGGCCGTTCCAGCCGGGGGCGGCCGTTCCAGCCGGGGACGGCCGTTCCAGCCGGGGGCGACCGTTCCAGCCAGGGACCGGCTACGGTCCGGAATATGGTCGAGGCACCGCCACCGACAGCCGAGCGTTATGTCCGCTCGCTGGCCGAGCTGCTGGTGCGCTTCGGCGCCAACGTGCAGCCGGGCCAGATCGTGGCGCTCGGGTCCGAGCCCGGCAAGGAGCCGCTGGCCCGGGCCATCGCCGAGGCCGCTTACCGGGCGGGCGCCAGGTTCGTCGACCTCTCGGTGTTCGATGTCCACGTCAAGCGCGCCCGTGCGCTTCACGCCGATCCCGACACGCTGTCGTTCGTCCCTCCCTGGTACGGCGAGCGGATGCTGGCGTTGAGTGACGCGCGGGCCGCTCGCATCTCGCTGTCAGGAACCGTGGCCCCTCGGATCATGGACGGCGTCGACCCTGCGCTGGCCAGCAAGGACATGTTGCCCGCGCTCAAGGAGTCGATCAAGGTGCTCAACGACCGTACGACGAACTGGACGGTCGGGCCCTGCCCGACGACCGACTGGGCCCGACTGGTCTATCCCGACCTCGACGGCGACGCGGCGCTCGAGCGCCTCTGGCGCCAGATCGCCCATGTGTGCCGCCTCGATGAGGACGAGCCGGTGACGGCGTGGAAGGCGCGGCTCGATCAGCTCGTCAGCGCAGCCGAGAAGTTGGATGCCCTGTCGCTGGACGCGCTGCATTTCGATGGACCGGGAACGGACCTCCGGGTCGGGCTGCTGCGCAGCGGTCGCTGGCTGTGCGGACGCTTCGAGACCGCCGAGGGGATCACCCACGCCCCCAACATCCCCACCGAGGAGGTATTCACCACCCCTGACCCGGAGCGCGTCGAGGGCACCGTACGGTCAACCAAGCCCCTGTTCACCTCGGGAACGCTGATCACCGGGCTGAATGTGACATTCGAGGGCGGCCGAGCGGTCCAGTTCGACGCCGAGCGCGGCGCGGAGACGCTTCGCGGGCTCTCGGGGCGCGACGCCGGCGCGGCGCGCCTGGGCGAGGTGGCGCTCGTCGACCGAGAAGGGCGAATCGGTCAGCTGGACACCGTCTTCTACGACACCCTGCTCGACGAGAACGCCGCCAGCCACGTCGCGTTGGGCCAGGGGTTCGAGTTCGCGATGGGCGAGGAGCGAGATATCGAGCGGGTCAACAGCTCGGAGATCCACATCGACTTCATGATCGGCGGCGACGATGTGGCGGTCACCGGCGTCCAGCCCGACGGCGCCGAGGTGCCGCTGCTGCGCGGCGGCGAGTGGCAGATCTAGGCGGCGCCTTTGGGCACGGCGGGCGCGGAGCCCGCGGTGCCTATGCGCGCAGCCGCGGAGTGGGCCCGCCAATGCGCGCGAGCCGCGGAGTGCGCCTGCCTATGCGCGCCAGGCGCGGAGTGCGCGCCGCCTATGCGCGCCAGGCGCGGAGCAGAAAGCCGCTGCGACCCGGGCTTCTGACCTCTACTCGCTCAAAGCCGCTGGCCCCGAACATCAGCTCGAGCTCCCGGCGCGTGTAGTTGAAGATCGGGCAGTCACCGATCACCTCATAGCGCAGCTTGCGCACCGGGCCCTTGACCAGCGACCAGGTGGGGAAGGAGCCGACCACGCACCCGCCGGGGGCGCACAGGTCGAACATACGCCTGGCGAAGTGGTGCGGCTCGGGGAGGTAGTCGAACAGACCGAGCGCCAGGATGACGTCAAACGATCCGTTGAGCGTCGTCGTGAGGAAGTCGCCCTCAACCAGCTCGGCGCGGTCCCCGAATCGCCGGAGCCGCGCCCTGGCCAACTCGAGCATCGGCTCGGCGAAGTCGATCCCCACATAACGCGCCACGCCCGCCTCGATGACCAGCTCTCCGATCCGCCCCGAGCCGCAGCCGACATCCAGCACGCCGGGATCGCTGAAGGAGCGGACCGTGTCAACGGCCAACTGACGGCGGCGCAGCAGGCCAGGGCGGAGCAGCCGGACGATCGGCCGCTCGTCCTCGTAGAGGTCGTCGAATGCCTGGGCCTTATCCCGGAACCGGCTGCGGACGCGTTCCGGCGCCGGCGTCGAGGTGGGCATGTGCCTCACCATACGGGATCAAGTCAAAGCTCCCGGCGATCGCCCGCAGCACGCCAGGCGCTCGCCGACGGGCGATGTTTCGCTGAAGCTCGCGCAGCGACGCGTGCCCTCGCTGTCCGGGCGATGAACCGGGCGGCAGCCCGACGCGCAGCGGTTGAGGATCGAGCTCTTGGGGGTGCAGATACACCCCGGCGTAGTCCCCGGCGCGAGCCAGTCCATTGATGACGGCGTCCGTCGGCATCAGCGCCCAGTACGAGGCGCCGCCGACGGGGACCCGGCTACGGCGACCGTGCCATACGGCGATTGGAAACTCCCACAGCTCCGCGCCGTTCGCCAGCCGGATGCGCTGCGGGGCGCTGCTGCTCAGCGGTGCCCGGCCCTGGATCCGCGGGGCATCGTGCTGGCTCGAGTCGTAGAGGAAACCTTCGGCCGCCAGCACATCGAACGCCCATCTCGATCCGGCCGTGATGGAGAAGGCGGGCGCCCGGAATCCGATCGGCCGTCGGCTCGTGATGCGCTCGATCACCTCGCATGCCGCTCGCACGTCGGCGGCGAACTCTCCAGGCTCCTGACCGTGCACAGGGCGGTGGGCATCGCCATGGCAGCCGACCTCGTGGCCCGCGGCCGCCACCGCTTCGACCAGCTGCGAGTGGGCGCGCGCGGTCATGCCCAGGATGAAGAACGTGGCCCTGACTCCAAGCTCGTCGAACAGGTCCAAAAGCGCGCGCGTCTGGCGCCCGAGTGCCGGGCCGGCCTGCCGCCAGTTGCTGGCGCCGATCCGGCGGCGGACGAGCTGATGCCAATCCTCGAAGTCGACGCTCAACAGCAGTGTCCGCCGCGCAGCCATGCGCCGGAGCCTAGCCCGCGGCCCGCGCCACGGCACGTTCGGTCGCGGCGGGCCCGCCCACCGCTACGCTAGGCCCTCCCGGAGAGGTGCCGGAGTGGTTGAACGGGCGCGACTGGAAATCGCGTAACGGGGGTTGACCTCGTTCGGGGGTTCGAATCCCCCCCTCTCCGCTCCAGGCCGGTCTCCGCTCGGGACGACGAGGCACACCGCCCTTCCTGGCTGGCGCGGCGTCTATCCGAAAATGTGCCAAAAGGGATAAAGCGTTCAGTACCCGGTGGCGGTCACCGCGCCCCCTGTGCAATATTGGTGGAGTGAGCGAACTTCGCGGGGGCACAGCCAAGGCGCCGGCGCTGCGGCTGGTTCATGGGGCACACCAGGCTGAGCCCGAATGGACGTGGTTCTGTGGACGCTGTGCCGCGCCATCACCGGACGGGCTGCCGCCGGCCCCATACGCCCGCGTGTGTGGCGAGTGTGGGCTCGGACTGCTGCTGGAGACCCGACGCGATGTGGTGCCCGACGCGCGCCAGGCGTTCCTCGTAGTCGATTCTTCGCTGCTGGTACAAGCAGTGTCGCGTCGAGCAGAGCGGCTATTGGCGGTGGTCGAAGAGCACGCGGTCAACCGGCCGATCGCAGAGCTTCTGATCGCCGCGGACGCGGATGTCGCACGGCCCAGCGCACTCGGCGAAGCGGTCACCCAGACGCTCGGCCACGGCGATGAGGCGACGGACACGTTCGCGCGTCCCTGGAACACATTCGGGGTCCGTTTGCGCGTTCGGATCGCCCCCTGCGGTCCGCCTCGGGCGGCGTTGCTTGTCCTCGATGCGCCGCCGCTCAAGAGCCTGAGGCCCCTGACTGAGGCCTAATTAGTTACCGGAGGGGCGTGCCGGTGGCAGTACCTCCGGCGCCCCGTACGGTCCGAGCACCCCGGGCAAGACGACCGACCCGTCCTCGCGCTGGCCGTTCTCGAGCAGCGCGATAATCGTCCGACCGACCGCCACAGCCGTTCCGTTCAGCGTATGGACGTGAGCCGGCCTGCCCTCCGGCGGTCGATAGCGGATGTCGAGCCGTCGCGCCTGGTAGTCGGTCGTGTCCGAGCAGGAGGTCAACTCGCGATATCGGCCCTGTCCCGGCAGCCATGCTTCGCAGTCGAACTTCTTGGCCGCCGAAGCGCCGAGATCGTCAACGGCGATCGCCACCACTCGATATGGAATCTCGAGCTCCTGGAGGATCGATTCCTCAATCGCCAGCAGCCGCTCGTGCTCCTCGGCGCCCCGATCGGGCTCGACGAAGCAGAACATCTCAACCTTGTCGAACTGATGAACGCGAAAGATCCCGCGTGTGTCCTTGCCGGCGGCGCCCGCCTCGCGTCTGAAGCAGGTGGAGAAGCCCGCATAGCGCAGCGGCAGCGCGTCGGCGGAGAGGATCTCGTCCTGGTGCAATGAAGCCAGCGCCACCTCTGACGTTCCGACCAGAAACAGTTCATCGTCGGATAGCCGATAGATCTGCTGCTCGGTGTCGGGGAGAAAGCCAGTCCCGTACAACGCGCGCTCGCGTACGAGCACGGGCGGGATTACCGGCTCGAAGCCCTGGCGCGTGAGCGTGCTGAGGGCATAGCTGACGAGCGAGATCTCGAGCAGCGCGAGATCGCCGCGCAGGTAGGCAAAGCGCGAGCCAGACATTCGTGCCGCCCGCGCCATATCGATGCGCTCTCCGGCCAGCTCCAGGTGGTCACGCCCGGTGGCGCCCGCCTCTCCGACCTCGCGCAGGACTTCGTCAGACTCGGGGGCATCGGACGCTGGCAGATTCGGAAGCGAGGCCAACTCGGTGTCGCGCTGGAGGAGCACCGTTGAGACTTCGTCGCTCAGCTCGCGCCCGCGGGCGGAGAGAACCGCAAGCTGCTCGCGCTCCTCGGAGGTCGGCGCTCCCCTTCGTCCGCGGCTCGCGCGGTTGAGCTCAGCACGCACCTCCTCGGCCTCGGCGGTCAGCGCGCGCCAGCGCTCGTCGAGCTCGATCACGCGGCCAATGGCGGCGCCGGAGGCAGGTCCGCGGCGGGCGAGTGCCTCGCGGACTGCATCGGGGTCGCGGCGGATCAGCCTGATGTCGAGCACGCGCTAGATGATTGCGACAATTTGGACTCAATCATCTACGGCGTCGCTACATGGGTCCGGCTTTGGGTGTTCTGTGCCGTCCCGGCCGCCGACGCGGCTTTCTTGCTGCGAGCGGACGACGACTTCTGGCGCGGCGGCACGCCTGATTGCTTGCTGGCGGTCGTGCTGCTTGTTGAGGTCTTGGCGATCGTGGCCTGTGTCGGGACCGAGCCGACTGGCTTGGACTCGCAGGGCGTAACGCCGGGAATCGCCGGCGCCTGGCGTCCGGCGTAAGTGGCGACGAACTCGGCCACGTTGATGGCATCCTGGCCCACGACGACGTTTTGGGGCATGATCGCTCCCGAGAAGCCGCCGTTCTGGATCGCGTACAACACGCGGGCGACGCCGGCCCCGTTCGCGGTCCGCTCGCAGCGCACGTCGAAGTTGGGTCCGTTGTTGGCCTGCGCTGTCCGGACGTTCGCGGCGGATCCGTGCGTCGCCGCGTATGAGAGCGTGTGGCAGCCGGCGCAGCGCTGGTTGAACAGCACCGCTCCCTGATAAAGCGGACCCTTGCTCTTCGGCACGCTGATCCGCTGGGTACCGCACGCCGCAGCGAGGACGGAGACCACAACGGTCAGTGGCGTGAGAAGAAAAACCCGTGCCGGCCGGCTCATGCGGGCCGGGATCATACGGAACAATCGGCCGCCGATGACCCGGCCGGCCGCCCAGCTCGGCGTCCTGATAGTGCTCTGTGCATCGCTGATTGGCTGCGGCCGTACGGCGCGCGTCGGAGCAGGCCGTGTGGTCGGGGTTGCGCTCACCGAGTACCGCATGAACCCCGAACGATTAGAGGTTTCGGCCGGCCGACTGACGTTCCTCGTCCACAACTACGGCCGGCTGACCCACGACCTCGCCGTCTCGCACAACGGCAAACCGCTCGGCTCCACCCAGCCCATTGCGCCCGGTCACGGCGCCCGGCTCACAGTCACCTTGGGCCGGGGCAACTACCTGATGGACTCGACGATCCTGTCCGACCAGGACCTCGGGATCTACGGATCACTGATCGTCAGGTAGGGCAAGGGGCTGGCACCGCGGGGGACGCCGGAACTCGCCAAGGTGTCCGGGCAGGAGGCCGTGCGTTCGCGGCGAAGACATCCCTATCCCCGGCGCCGGTCGATGAGACGTTCGCCTCCCAAAGCCAGCGCGATCGTCCTCCGACGGCGGCAACCAAAGGGGCCGGCGCCGGGGTCTCCGAGCGACAGCGGCACTTCCCGTGAGCGGCCCCGGATAACGCAGCAAACCTTCGCCACCGAGGTCGGCATGACCACATAAGCGTTCCCACGACGCTTATGTGGCCAAGGCCGAGGTGGGGCCGCCGGGTTTGCTGCGAAATACGTCCCCGACAAGGGGTTTCACGCCGCTGCGAGCGAGCCAAAGCCCCGCCGCGCCGCTGCGAGCGAGCCAGGGCGCCGCCCCGCCGCGCCCAAGCGAGCCCCAGGCGACCCCCGCGAACGCAGCGCACAGCGCCATCCCTGACGAGCCACCGACCCCGCAGGCGCGCCCCACGCTATAACGCCGCCATGGATTCGGACCGTGACCCGGAGTTGTTCCGGGAGGTCTTCGGCCGCTTTGCGACGGGGGTGGCGGTAGTCACCGGCGCGGGACCGGCGGGCGTGGGCGGCATGACCGCCAACGCGCTCTGCTCGCTGTCACTGGATCCGCTGCTGGTTCTGGTGTGCTTCGAGAACGAGGCGCGCACGCTGCCCATCGTGCGCGAGGCCGGCAGGTTCGGCGTCAACGTACTCACGGCCGAGCAGCGCCAGCTGGCGGGCTTGTTCGCATCAAAGCTCCCGGAGCGCGAGAAGCTGGTCGGCGTCGAGCACCGGATCGAGCACGGCGTGCCCGTTATCGACGGCGCGCTGGCCTGGGCCTCGTGCGAACTGCGCGAACTCATCGCCGGCGGCGACCACACGATCGCCATCGGCGAGGTGTTGGCGATGGGGTTGGGCGACGGCGAGCCGCTGCTTTGGTACTCGGGCCGCTATCACAGCGCGCCCCTGGACTGAGCGCTCAGCTGCGCTCGAAAACGTACACCTCGCTGTCGTAGGCCAAGGGCTCCGAGTTCCGGACGGCAAGCTCGCGGACCCGGGACAGCACGCCTTCGCGCCCGCTTGGCTCGAGCGCAGCGATGAAGCTGATCGAAGCGATCCGATCGACGAACCGGTCGGCGTCTAGCCACTGCTCGAACGGAACCTTGAGCTCGTCCACGGGCGTGAACAGCGAACTCCGGTCCAGGGCGCCGCGCCACGCGCCGCTGCCAAGCGAAGGCGTTCCCTGCCGGTAGGGCTCGATGATTTCATCGATTGCCCGTTGCAGCGGCTGCTCCAACCGCCGGCGGTTCCAGATCAGACCGAGACGCCCTGCCGGGCGAAGCACCCGATGGAACTCCTTGAGCGCCATCTCGCCGTCGAACCAGTGAAACGCCTGGCCGGCGACGACGGCGTCGGCGCATTGGTCGCCGAGGGGAAGCGCCTCGGCAGTGCCTTCGAGCACCCGCACCGCGGGCAGCTCCCGGGCCAGGACGTCGCGCATGCCCGCAACCGGCTCGACGGCGACGACTTCGGCCCCGGACGGCAGCAGCGATCGGCCGAGCTTGCCGGTGCCGGCGCCGACGTCGACCGCGGTCCGGCCACCCCGCAGCCCGAGCTGGGCGACGAGCCATTCGATCGCCGCCGGCGGATAGTCGGGACGGCCCCGCTCATAGGCCTCCGCTTCACGTTCAAAGCCGCGTCTGGCCGCATCGTGGATCCCCACTAGGCCGTCCCCGCTGCCCGCGCCAGCAGGACCACGACGACCAGCGCCGCCAGCGTCATGACCCCCACCTCGCGACGCAGGATCGCCACGACTACCGAGCGCTGCTCGGCTTCTGGCAGCCTGCCCACCGCCTGGGCCGATTCGTAGCCCCTGGAATCGAGCACCATCTGGGCCGAGGCGACACGCAGCTGTTCGGCGATCAGTGAGACGAGCAGAGGTAAGACCCCGTATAAGACGTGCAGCCCCGGAGCCTTGCGGCCCACCAAGTCGAGGATGCCCCCAAGCGCCGCCTCGACCACCACCACAGCCTGCCCCGCGCGCACCACGCGCCAGAACCAGACGCTGTTCGGGTCAAGCCGCCACCAGCGCCAGGCGCCGTAAATGCAGGCCAGCCCGTTCAGGGCGATGGCCGCGACTCCGATGACGATGTGGACGTCCTTCAACGCCGCGGCCCCTGATGGGATCGGTGCCAAACGGGCTGAAGCCGTGCAAAGCCGCGTGAGGAGGCTGATTTGTGGCGTGCGCTACTAAGTAACACTCTGTTACAAGCTTGGTCGCAGCAGTGATATAACGGCTTCGGTGCTCCGAACGTATCTCCCGGCGGTCGTGTTCCTCGTGCTCGGTGGAGTGATGGGATTCACGTTCGGGATCCTCAACCTGATTGCGGGCCGAAAGGCGCGGCAGCCACTGCGCTCAAAGAGCTCGCCCTATGAGTGCGGCCTGCCGTCTGAGATCCAGCGTGGATTTCGCTTCGGCATCAGCTTCTACCTCGTGGCGATGATGTTCATCCTCTTCGACATCGAGGTCATCTTCCTGTACCCGATCGCGGTGCAGCTGCGCGCGTTCGGCACGTTCGCCATGTCGGAGATGGTGTTGTTCATCGTGCTGCTGATGATCGCGCTCATCTATGTGTGGCGACGGGGAGCGCTGGTATGGAGATAGAGCGCCAGCCGCTCAGCGATCTCCGGGTCAACCAGCTCCGGGCGCGCGACATGCTGCGAGGCGACCTCTCCGACGAGGAGCTGGAGAAGTACGTCGAGGAGAAGGTCTTGATGACGACGGTCGAGAAGGCGGTCGCCTGGGGCCGCGGCAACTCGATCTACCCCCTGACGTTCGGGCTTGCCTGCTGCGCAATCGAGATGATGTCGATCGTGGCGCCGCGCGCCGACATCGCCCGCTTCGGCTTCGAGGTGCTGCGGGCGACCCCGCGTCAGGCGGACCTGATCATTCTCTCCGGACGGGTTTCGATCAAGATGGCTCCGGTCATCCGCCGCCTGTACGACCAGATGCTCGAGCCAAAATGGGCGATCTCGATGGGCGCCTGCTGCTCTTCGATGGGTGTGTTCAACAACTACGCGCTCGTGCCATCTGACAAGTTCATGCCGATCGACATCCACGTGCCCGGCTGTCCTCCGCGTCCCGAGGCACTGCTGCACGGGATTCTCAGGCTGCGGGACAAGATCCAGGGGCACGAGACCTCCGGATGGCGGAGACGCTACGACGCCGTGGGCACCGAGGAAGTGCTGCCCGAGGACCTGGCCGAGGGCGAGCGCGGGGCGATCAACATCTTCAGGCCGGGAGACACAGCAGGTGCCTGATGCCACGGGTCTGGAGCTCACCGCTCAAGAGCTCGAGCAGTCCTTTCCGGACTCGGTGGTGGGCACCGATTACCACCACAACCGCGCGACACTGATCGCCCACCCGCTGTACGTCCACGACGTGCTCGAGCAGATGAAGAGCCGGGGCTATTCGTTCCTGGCCAGCCTGCACGGCGTCGATTACGAGCCTGAGGAGCCGCGACTGGGAGTCATCTACGAGCTGCTCGACATGCAGCGCGTGGACCGCATCACGGTCAAGGCTCGCGTGCCCACCTCCGCCCCGCGGATCGCGACGGTTACCGACCTCTGGAGCGGAGCGGACCATCCCGAGCGAGAGGTCTACGACATGTTCGGGGTCATCTTCGAGGGCCACCCGGACCTGCGCCGCATCCTGATGCCCGAGGACTATGAGGGCCATCCCCAGCGCCGGGACTTCCCGATCGGCGGCGAGCCCGTGTTGTTCACCTACAACGAAGAGCAGAGTTACGGGAAGTACGCATGAGCCTCGGCGAAGATCACAGGCCATGACGCTGACCGAGGACTATCGCCGGCGCGAGGAGTCGATCACGCTCGCCACCGAGCCCGCGGGCGAGGGCGAGACCCACGAGCTGCTGACGCTGAACATCGGCCCGCACCACCCTGCCACGCATGGCGTCCTGCGGCTGCTGGTCACGCTCGAGGGCGAGGTCGTCCGGGACATGAAGCCGATCATCGGATACGTGCACACGGGGATTGAGAAGACGGCCGAGGACAAGGCGTACTGGAAGGCGATTCCCGTGGTCGAGCGCATGGACTACGTGAGCTACTACTTCAACGCGATGACCTACTGCGGGGCGGTCGAGGAGCTCCTCGGACTGGAGGTGCCGCCCCGAGCGCAGTACCTCCGGGTGATTCACCTGGAGCTCAACCGGATCATGTCGCACCTCGTCTGGTACGGGACGAGCATGCTCGATCTCGGGGCGCTGACGGCTTTCTTCTGGTGCTTCCGCGAGCGCGAGCGCGTACTCGACCTGTTCGAGATGTCCTCAGGCCAGCGCATGCACACCCGTTACATCCAGGTGGGCGGCGTGATGGAGGACATTCCTCCGGGCTTCGCCACGAAGGTCCGCCAGTTCTGCAAGGAGATGCCGGGCCGGGCGGACCAGTACGCGGACCTGCTGGAGAAGAACCAGATCGTGCTGGAGCGCCTCCAGGGAACCGGCATCGTCGACCAGGAGACGCTCCTGGACCTCGGCGTGACGGGACCCTTGCTGCGTGCGGCCGGGAAGCCATGGGACCTGCGCAAGGCGCATCCCTACTGCAGCTACGACCACTTCGACTTCAAGATCCCGGTGGGGACGGTGGGCGACAACTACGACCGCTACCGCGTCAGGCACCAAGAGCTCTACGAATCGGTGAAGATCATCGAGCAGGCCCTCGACGGCCTCCCGGAGGGGCCGTTCGTCACGCCAGATCGCAAGGTCGCGCTGCCGCCGCGGCACGAGCTGGCGACGAGCATGGAGGCCTTGATCCACCATTTCAAGCTGGTCACCGAGGGCTTCCGCGTCCCGCCGGGCGAGGCCTACTACCCGATCGAATCGCCGCGCGGTGAGCTCGGTTGCTTCGTGCGCTCGGACGGCTCCGCGAAGCCGGCGCGCGTGCACATGCGCGACCCGAGCTTTAGCAACCTGCAGGCACTCCGGGTGATGGTGGGCGACGGATACATCGCGGACCTGATCGCGACGCTGGCGATGCTCGATCCGATCCTCGGCGGAATCGACCGGTGAGTCCTCCGATCCCCGTCCCGCGGTTCGGACACGGCTCTCGCGTCCCCGGATGGGACGAATCGGTCGATCTCTCAAAGCCGCCGGCGACCGTCCCCGATCCGGCGACAACGCCGGTCCCGGAGATGCTCAGGGCGATGATCGAGGACGCCATGGCCAAGTACCCGGACCGGCGATCCGCCGCCATCCCGGCCCTGCACGCCGCGCAAGAGGTGCACGGCTGGTGCTCGCCGGAGGCGATCGAGCAGGTGGCTGCGGTGATGCAGCTGACCCCGGCGTACCTCACGAGCGTGGCCACGTTTTACGACATGCTCGAGACCTATCCCAAGCCCACGCACGACGTGTTCGTGTGCACGAACATCTCGTGCTCGTTGCGGGGAGCCGACGAGTTCTATGAGGCCATGGTGGCGGCGGCCGCCGATGCCGATGTCGGGGTGCGCTCGTTTGAGTGTCTCGGGGCATGCGATATCGCGCCGATGGCCTCGGTCGACGGCGAGTACGTCGGACCGCTCACGCCCGAGGACGCGGGACGGATCGTCGATGACCTGCGCGGGGGCGGTCCGGTGCTGAAGGACAAGCAGCTGCGCTACCGGCGCTCCACGGACCCGAACGTCCAGCGCGAGGAGGCCACCACAGACTCGAACGCTCAGCGCCGGGAGGGCACGGAGTGAAGCCGCTGCTGTTCGACCGCATCGATGAGCCCGGGCTGGCGACGCTCGAGGTCTACGAGCGCCGCGGGGGCTATGGCGCTCTGCGCAAGGCGCTTTCGACATCGCCAGAGGAGGTGGCCAGCCAGATCAACGAATCGGGTATCCGCGGCCGCGGCGGCGCCGGCTTCCAGATGGGCAAGAAGGTCTCGTTCCTCCCTCACGGCGACATGGACAAGTACCTGGTTTGCAACGCGGACGAATCGGAGCCGGGGACGTTCAAGGATCGGGAGCTGATGCAGAAGAACCCCCACCAGCTGATCGAGGGAGTCCTGATCGCCACATGGGCGGCGGAGATCGACCGGGCGTTCATCTACATCCGTGGCGAGTACGACCTCCAGGCCGACATCCTCGACGCGGCGGTGGCCGAGGCGAAAGCAGCCGGCTACATCGGGGAGCGGATCATGGGCTTTGACCATTCGGTCTCGCTGGTCGTCCACCGCGGCGCCGGCGCCTATATCTGCGGCGAGGAGACCGGCCTGCTCGACTCGCTCGAAGGTAAGCGCGGAAATCCGCGCCTGAAGCCGCCGTTCCCCGCGATCGAGGGCCTGTACCACGGTCCGACGCTGATCAACAACGTCGAGACGCTGGCCACCGTGCCGCACATCGTCCGCATGGGCGGCGCCGAGTACGCCAAGCTGGGCACCGAGACCTCGACGGGGACCAAGCTCGTCTCGGTATCGGGCGACGTTCAGCGGCCGGGCAACTACGAGGTCCCGTTGGGCACACCCAGCCGCGAGCTGATCTACGACCTGGCCGGCGGTCCGCCGCCCGGCCGCGAGGTCAAGTTCTGGTTCCCCGGCGGTTCGAGCTCGCCTGTTTTGACCAAGGACGACCTCGATTTGGCCTACGACTTCGACACCATGGCCAAGGCGGGCTCGATGCTCGGCTCGGGAGCCATCATCGTCGTCGACGACTCGCACTCGGTGCTAGAGGTCGCCCACAAGCTGGCGAAGTTCTATGCCCATGAATCGTGCGGAAAGTGCGTCCCCTGTCGCGAGGGCACGAACTGGACGGTCAAGATGCTGCAGCGCATATCGTCCGGCGAGGCCACGCCGATGGACCTCGACATCATGGCCTCCGTCCAGGAGGAGATCATCGGCAACTGCCTCTGCGTGCTGGGCGACGCGATGGCGATGCCGATCGGCTCGATGATCGAGAAGTTTCGCCCCGAGCTGGAAGCCGAGATCGAGGCCGCACGCGAACGCTCCGGCGCAGGCGACCTGGAGGACGTGATTCCCCTCGGCGTCGCCGATGAGTACGCGGGGCCCCTCCCCGTTCACTGATCCAGACAAATGCCGCGGCCGGAGCCCAACATCATCCAGCTGACCATCGATGGCCGCGAAGTCCGTGCCCCGGAGGGGATGATGCTGGTCGACGCGGCCAAGCAGGGCGATGTGGAGATTCCCTACTTCTGCTACGAGCCCAAGCTTGGTCATCCGGTCGGGGCCTGCCGCATGTGCATGGTGGAGATCGAAGGGATCCCCAAGCTCCAGACCTCGTGCTCGACGCCGGTCAAGGACGGGATGGTTGTGCACACCCAGACCGACCGCGTACGCCACGCGCAGCACGCCGTCGTCGAGTTTCTGCTCGTCAACCACCCGCTCGACTGCCCGGTGTGCGACAAGGGCGGCGAGTGCCCGCTTCAGGACATCACCTTCGGCTGGGGCCTCGGTCGCTCACGCTTCATCGAGCCCAAGCGCCATTTCCACAAGCCGCTCTCTCTCAGCCCGCTGATCGCGATCGACCGCGAGCGCTGCATCCTCTGCTACCGCTGCGTGCGCTTCTCGCAGGAGATCTCGGAGGACTACCAGCTGATTTTCGCCGAGCGCGGCGCGGATACGTTCGTGGCCACGCACGACGGCCACCCATACGTGGCGCCGTTCTCGGGCAACATCGTCGAGCTCTGTCCGGTCGGGGCGCTGACCAGCCAGCCCTACCGCTTTCGCGCCAGGCCCTGGGACATCGAGGGCTCGGCAGGGATCTGCACGCTGTGCCCGTCGCAGTGCAACGTGGAGTTCACGGTCCGCGACGAGCGCGTGATGCGTGTGATGTCACGCCTGCATCCCGAGGTGGACGACGGCTGGCTGTGCGACAAGGGCCGCTTCGCATACCAGGCGATCCACTCCGACGAGCGCATCACGAGGCCGATGGTGCGCGACGGTGGCAGTCTGCGGGAGGTCTCGTGGGACCGTGCGCTGGACGCCGCGGCCGCGCTGGGCCGCCACCAGGGCCACGTCGGGGCCGTGGTCGGCGGCAGGGCCTCCAACGAGGAGGGCTTCCTGCTCTCGCGGTTGATGCGAGAGGCACTCGGATCCGGCGACATCGACTCGCGCCACTGCGGCCCGGTTCCGCTCGATCTGGCCAAGGCGCTGGCGGCGCCGACGCTGCAGGCCACGGTCACCGATCTCGAGTATGCGGACGCCGTGTTGGTCCTCGGCTGCGAGCCCTTGGACGATGCACCGATCCTTGACCTGCGGATCCGCAAAGGCGTCCGCCGCGCGGGCACCAAGCTGGCCGTCGCCACCGCCCGTCCCAGCGCGCTCGACCCCAACGCCAAGTTGCGCATCCGCTATGCCCCCGGAGAGGAGGAGGGCTTCATCGGCGCCCTGGCCCAGGACCTCGCGGGCGAGGCCCGTGGCGAGCTGGCGGGCTTCCTGCGCAACGCCGGCGATGACCTCGTGATCGTGTGGGGCGAGCGCCTCCCCGCCGGCGCGCTCCCGCACCTGAGGAGCATCGCCGAGACGCTGGGCCTCGACGGCCGCGAGGGCGCCGGCCTGCTGGAGATCCCCGCCGGCACGAACAGTCGCGGTCTGCGCGAGGCCGGGGTGCTGCCCAACGCGGGGCCCGGGTATGCGCCGCTCGAGAACGAGGGTCGCAGCACCGCGGCCATCGGCGAGGCTGCCGCGGCGGGCTCGCTCAGCGCGCTCTACCTGTTCGAGACCGACCCGGTCCGCGACTTGCCGGACCGCGAGCTCTGGGACCAGGCGCTCCACCACGCCGCGCTGGTCGTCGCCCACGCGGCGGTACTGACCCAGGGGCTCAAAGAGCACGCCAGCGTCATCTTCCCGGCCGAGTCCCACGCCGAGAAGGAGGGCACAGTCGTCCATCCCGACGGGCGCATCCAGCGCGTGCGCTCCGCCATCGGGCACCCGGACGAGGTAAGGCCCGGCTGGTGGATCTTGTCGGAGATCGCCAAGCGCATCGGCCTCGACACCGGCGTGATGACGAGCGGCATGGCCTTCGCTCAGCTAGTGGAATCGGTTCCCTTCTACGCGGGGCTGACGCTCGACGCCGTGGGCGGCCGCGGCGTGCGCTGGCCCGAGCGCGAGGAGGCATCGGCGCTGGGCGCGGGAGGCCCCGGACAACCCGCTCCCCCCGCCGCCGCCGTCCCGCCCGAGACCACCGCGGTCGACTTGGGCGCGCCGGCGACCAGCCGCGAAGCGCTTGACTCCGCCGCGCAGGCGGCGTCGGCGCCGACCGGGCCTCAGGCCGCCCCCGGGCAGCGCGAGGCCAGTGCGCCTGCCAACGGTGCTCTGCGACTCGGAACCTATCGCTCGATCTGGGCCGCGCCTGAGGTCGAAATCTCACCTGCCCTGCACTTCACGATCGCCCGCCAGCAGGTCGAGCTCTCGCCCGGCGACGGCCAGCGGCTGGGGATCGGCCACGGCGAGACCGTCGAGGTGGCCCAGAACGGGACCAGGCTCCGGGCCACCGCGGCGATCCGCACCGGCGTGCCCGACGGCACGGCGTTCCTGGCCGAGGGGATCGCGCAGGACTCGGCCAACGCGCTCACCGAGACGACGATCGAGCTCTCAAAAGCCGAGCTCGTGCCCAGCGGCCAGGTGCCAGAACCGTGATCGCCCTGGCCGACCCCTTCTTCTACGAGCCGTGGTGGATCCAGATCGTCAAGGCGCTCGTGATCTTCGGCCTGGTGCTGGCCGTGTTCCCCATCCTCACGGTGTACGAGCGCAAGATGATGGGCCGCCTGCAGTCCCGCTTCGGGCCCAACCGCGTCGGACCGTTCGGCCTGCTTCAGCCCATGGCGGAGATCGTCAAGTTCGCCACCAAGGAGCCGTTCAAGCCGCAGACGTCGGTGGGGGTCATCTACCGCTTGGCGCCGATGATCTCGCTGCTGACTGCGATCTCCGCGCTGGCCATCATCCCCTTCGGCAACGTCCAGCACATCGGCGGCCAACGCGTCGGCCTCTACGGGATCGATGTCTCGATCGGGCCGTTGTATGTGTTCGCCTTCGCCGGGATCTCGTTCTACGGCGTGATGCTCGGAGGATGGGCGTCCGGCTCCAAGTACGCGTTCTTGGGCGCGATGCGCACCGCGGCGCAGCTGATCTCATACGAGGTCTCCCAGGGGCTGTCGCTGATCGGCGTGGTGATCACCGCCGGGACGCTGTCGCTGACCGGGATCGTCCACGGCCAGCACGGCATGTGGTACGTCGTCCCGCAGGTGGTCGGCTTTTTGATCTTCATCATGGCCAGCCTGGCTGAGATCAACCGCCCGCCGTTCGATCTCGTCGAGGCCGACGCCGAGCTCGTGGCCGGCTTCAACACCGAGTACGGAGGCACGCACTTCGCGGCCTACCTGTTCGCCGAGTACCTGAACATGATCGTCGTCGCCGCGATCGCCACCACCGTGTTCCTCGGCGGCTGGCTGATCCCGGGGAACCCGCACATCCCCGGCTGGATCGACCCCTTCATCGTGTTCGCCAAGATGATGCTGTTCATCACCTTGTTCATCTGGGTCCGCTTCACGCTCCCGCGTCTGCGCTACGACCAGCTGATGTCGTTCGGGTGGAAGATCCTGCTGCCGCTCGCGACCCTCAACATCCTTGTCACGGCGATCATCGTCGGAACGTGAGCTACGCGCGGAGCACCACATGAGCTACGACCCGAGCGCAGACGTCATCGAGGTCATCCGGCAGCCCAGCGCCAGCCGGGTACAGGCCGCATACCGCACCCTCGGGGGCACGCTCAAGGGCCTGAAGACGACCTTCGCGCGGATCCCGGAAGGAACGGCGACGATCCCGTACCCGGAGGAGAAGGTCCCCGTCTACCCCCGCTTCCGCGGCCGCCACAAGCTTCACCGCTTTGAGGACACGGGATTGGAGAAATGCGTCGGCTGCTCGCTGTGCGCCGCCGCGTGCCCCGCGGACTGCATCCGCGTGGTGGCCGCCGAGAACACGCCGGAGAACCGCGTCTCTGCGGGCGAGCGCTACGCGGCTGTCTACGAGATCAACATGAGTCGCTGCATCTTCTGCGGCTACTGCGAGCTGGCCTGTCCGTTCGACGCGATCACGATGGGCCACGACTACGAGCTGTCGGACTACACGCGCTCGGACCTCATCTTCACCAAGGAGATGCTGCTCGCCGAGGCCATCGAGCGCACACCGCTGCGAAGCGAGGACGAGTGAGCGCGATACCGGGGACCCGAGGCCGGTGAGCGCGGTCCTCTTCTTCATCGCGGCGATTGGCACGCTCGGGGGCGCGATCTCCGTGGTCACGGCGCGCAGCCCGTTCTACAGCGTGCTGTCGCTGGTTCTTCACCTGATCTCGCTGGCGGCGCTGTATCTCTTGTTGCGGGCCGAGTTCGTCGCCGCGGCGCAGGTGATCGTCTACGCCGGCGCGGTGATGGTGCTCTATGTGTTCGTCGTCGCCTATGTCGGTGGGAGTGACGAACCGCCTGGGGGTGGCGGTTCGGCGCTCAAGGTGCTGGGGCCGATGTTCGCCGTGGCGCTGGCGGTGGAGCTGTGCATCGCGCTGCTCGGCACTGCGCTCAAGGGGGTCAAGACCAACGGCGCCCATTACGTGCTGGGCTTCGGCACGCCGGCCCACATCGGCAAGCTGTTCTTGACCGGATACCTGTTCCCGTTCGAGATCGCCTCGATCCTGCTGCTGGTGGCGGCCGTGGGCGCGGTCGTGCTCGCGCGACGCCGGCGTGGCCTGGACACCGACATCCGCGAGGAGCACCGGATCAGCGTGCCGAGACCGGCCTACTCGGGCACGATGGCCGAGGCCGCCGGGACGAGTGCCGGCGGCACGATGCCCGCGCCGGAGGTCGAGCGGATCGGCGAAGGCGACGGGCGCGAGCGCGATCGCCGCGGTCAACCCGTCGGCAGCGGCTCGCGACGTGGCAGCGAGGGCGGCTGGTAGTGGCGATCGGCTGGTATCTGGTCGTCTCGGCGCTGGTCTTCTCCACCGGCGCCGCCGGCGTGCTCATGCGGCGCGATCCGCTCGTCATCCTGCTCTGCCTCGAGCTGATGCTCAACGGCGCCAACCTGGCGCTGGTGGCGTTCGCCCGTATGTGGGGCGGCGAAGACGGGCAGATCTTCGCGTTGATCGTGCTGGTCGTGGCTGCCTGTGAGGTGACGGTGGGCCTGGGGCTGATCGTCGCGATCTACCGCCGCCGTCTGCCGATCGACGTGGACGAGCTGCGAGAGCTACACGGGTGAGCGGGGTCCCGCGGTGACGGCGACAACGTTCGCCTGGCTGGTGCTGCTGTTCCCGCTGCTGGGAACGATCACCATGGCGCTCGGCTTCCGGCGCTTGCCGGGCCGGACGGCCGGGTGGCTGGGGACCCTGGCCATCGCGGCGTCGTTCGCGTGCGCGGTCGTGGTGCTAGTCAGCCTCCTGCGCCACGGCGTGAACGACCGCCGCTTCACCTCTTCGCTGTGGACTTACGCCTCCAGCCTGGGGATCGACGCCAAGCTCCAGATCCTCGTCGACCCCCTGTCGGTGCTGATGATCCTGATCGTCTCCGGGGTCTCGACCCTGATCCACCTCTACTCGGTCGCCTACATGACGGCGGACCGCGGCTTCTCGCGCTACTTCTCCTACCTGAACTTCTTCGTCCTCTCGATGCTGCTGCTCGTGCTGGCCGGCAACTTCGTGCTGCTGATCGTCGGCTGGGCGTTCGTGGGCGCCGCGTCGTACATCCTGATCTCGTTCTGGTACAGGCGTACCACCGCCACCCGGGCGGGACTCAAGGCCTTCATCATCAATGTCGTCGGCGACGTGGGCCTGGTGCTGGGGACGTTCTTCATCTTCAAGCACACGGGCTCCGTCCAGTTCCTGAAGGTGTTCCACGCCACCCCGCACGCCTTCCACCACGACTCGACGACGCTGGTCATCGCCTGCCTGCTGCTCGCCGTCGGCGCGTTTGCGAAGTCGGCACAGGTCCCATTGCACACCTGGTTGCCCGACGCCATGGAAGGCCCCACCCCGGTCTCGGCGCTGATCCATGCGGCGACGATGGTCACCGCGGGCGTCTACCTGATCGCCCGCATGCACCCGCTGTTTGAGCAGGCCCCGACGGCCGCCGACGTGACGGCCATCGGCGGCTGCCTGACGCTGCTGATCGCAGCCTCGATCGGCCTGGTGGTGGTCGACATCAAACGGGTTATCGCCTACTCGACCATGTCGCAGATCGGCTACATGATCATGGGCGTCTCCGTCGGCGCCTACTCCGCGGGCCTCTTCCACCTCATGACCCACGCTTTCTTCAAGGCGCTTCTATTCATGGGCGCCGGCTCGGTCATCGGCGCCATGTCGGGCAATCAGTCGCTGGATCGCATGGGCGGCTTCAGGCGCGCGATGCCGTTCACCTTTTTGACATTTATGGTGGGCGGCTTGGCCCTGTCGGGCCTGCCGCCCTTTTCAGGCTGGCTATCCAAGGACGACATCCTGGCCTTCCTGGACCACCGCGGTGGAGGCTTCGAGATCCTGGGCATCGCCGGCTATCTGGGGGCGTTCCTGACCGCGCTCTACACGTTCAGGATCATCTTCCGCACCTTCTTCGGCCAGCCCTGCGAGGAGGCGCGCGAGCTGGAGCACGGCCACTTGGCCCACGCCGAGGTGCCGACCAATCCGCAAACCGGCGAGGAGGAGGACTCCGACGTCGGCTTCCCCGGCCCCGAGCATTTCATCGCCGAGCGCGAGATGCCGATGAAGGTGGCCATGGGCATCCTCGCGGTGCTGGCCACCGTGGGCGGCGTCATCCAGATTCCCGGGATCGACCTGGGAATCGAGCGCTTCCTATCCGGCACGTTCGCCGACTCGAGTCTGGCCCGCAGCGCGCCGTCAACCTCCTCGGACTGGATCGGGCTAATCATCGGCGCCGCCATCGCCGTGCTCGGCATCGCGGTTGCCTTCCGCATCTGGGTGGCCCAGCCGGAGACCACCACGCGCCTGCGTGAGCGGCTGCCGGCGCTTCACCGCTTCCTCCTCAACAAGTGGTACTTCGACGAGGCCATCGACCTGCTCATCGTCCGACCCGTGTTGATGCTCGGCGGGCTCGCCGAGTCGGTGCTCGAGCGCCGCGTGATCCAGGGCGCCGTGACCGGCGGCGCGACGGGAGCCGTCAGGGCTGGCTCGGCCGTGGTCCGCCGCTGGCAAACGGGCTTCCTGCGCTACTACGCGGCGGCAATGGTGGTCTCATTGTCCGCCGTCGCTCTCTACTTCCTGATCTCGAGCTCATGAGCGCAAACGCCCCCCGCATCCACTCGTGACGCTCTCGATCCTCATCTGGCTGCCGTTGGCGATCGCCCTCCTGTCCGCGCTCGCGCCGGGACGCGCCGTCGAGCGCCTCGTGCCAGTCGGCAGCCTCGCAACGCTCGGGGTGGCGATCTCGTTCGTGGCCCGCTTCAAGCTGGGCCATGCGGGGCTTCAGTTCGTCACGAACAAGGTCTGGATCGGGACGCTCGGAATCCATTACAAGCTCGGCCTCGACGGGCTGAACGTGGCGCTGGTGCTGCTGACCTGCGTGCTGTTCAGCGCGGCGCTGGTCTGGGCGGCGTTCCGGGAGTGGGACCGCCCGCGCCTCTTCTACTTCCACTTCGGTCTGGCCCAGAGCGCTGTGCTCGGAGCCTTCTGCGCGCAGGACCTGGCGCTGTTCGTGGCCTTCTTCGACCTGATGCTGATCCCGTTCTACTTCCTGATCGGGACGTGGGGCGAGGGGGAGCGCGTCCGGGCCACGACGAAGCTCGTGGTCTACACGCTGGTCGGCTCGTTCTTCATGCTGGCCGGCGCGGTCGCCACGGGCGTTTTGGCCTCGAGCCAGCACGGGACGCCGATCACGTTCGTGATCTCTTCGTTGCGGGGGCTGCCGCTCTCGCACGCCTCGCAGGAATGGATCTTCCTGGCGTTCGCCGCGGCCTTCCTGGTCAAGATGCCGCTGGTTCCGTTCCACGGCTGGCTGGCCGACGGCTACAAGGCGATGCCCATTCCGGCCGTGGCCGTGTTCTCCGGAATCCTCTCCAAGGTCGCGGCCTATGGCTTTCTGCGAATCGTCCTGCCCCTGTTTCCCTACGCCGCCGTCCACTTCCAGCTGCTCATGCTGCTGATCGCCTTGGTCTCGATCCTGTGGTCCACCGCGGTGGCGTTCACCACCCCCGACGCTCGCCTCGTTGTGGCCTACTCGAGTATCGCCCAGCTGAGCTTCATCACGCTGGGGATCTTCTCGCTGCGTCCGGAGGGCAGCCAGGGAGCGCTCCTTCAGATGCTCAACCACGGGCTCGTCACCGCGCCGCTGTTCTTCATCGTCGCGGCGCTGGCAGCGAGGTCCGGCGGGTCGGAGAAGCTCCGCGATATGGGCGGCATCGCCTTCCGCGCGCCCGTACTGGCCTCGGTGTTTCTGATCATCGCGCTGGCCACGCTGGCCATGCCCGGCTCCTCGAACTTCGTCGGCGAGTTCTTCATCCTGCTCGGCGTCTTCAGGGCCAAGCTGGCGATCGCGGTGATCGGCTTCGCCGGCGTCGTCGGGGCCGCGTTCTACGCCCTGCGGGTGTTCATCGGTGCCATGCACAACCGCGTCGGCGAAAACGTCGCCTCGCGGGAAATCGGGCTGGCCGACCTTGCCGGGCTGGTGCCGCTTCTGCTGGTGATCCTGGTGTTTGCTTTCTACCCGCAGTTCGGGCTCCGCCGCTCAGAGCCCACGGTGCGCTCGACGCTTCTGGCGGTCGATCCCCACGCCGTGCTGGAGGCCTCGCGATGACAATCCTGGCCGCGGCTCACCTGCACGGTCCACACATCGACTACCGCGGGCTCTCGCCGTTCATTGCGCTGACCAGCGGCGGCCTGATGGTGCTGCTGATCGGCCTGTTGCGCTCGAGGCTTGTGCGCGAGCGCCTCGTGCCGGCGCTTACGATCGGTGCCTTGGGCGCCGCGCTGGCGCTCCAGATCGTGTACTTCAACCACCACGCCTCGATCATCTCCGGCGCCCTGGAGATCGATCAGCTGTCGTTCGTGCTCGGCATGATCTTCATCGTCGCGGCGATCGCCGTGGTGGCCATGTCCTGGCGCGCCCGGGCGGTGGGCGAAGCGGGGCACGGCGAATACCACGCGCTGCTGATCTTCAGCGTGCTGGGCATGACCGTGCTGGTCTCGGCGCAGAACCTGGTCACGCTGTTTTTGGGGATCGAGCTGCTGTCGATTCCGCTCTACATCCTGTGCGCCGCCGAGCACCGGCGCGAGGGGTCGCTGGAGTCGGGCCTCAAGTACCTGATCATCGGGTCGGTCGGCTCCGCAACGCTGGTCTACGGGCTGGCGCTGGTCTACGGCGCGTCGGGTTCCACCGATTTCTCGCGAATCTCCTCCGCCGTGTCCACGGGCAAGCTGGCGGGCGGGATCGCCGGCGACCCGATGCTGCTGACCGGAGTGGGCCTGGTCGTCGCTGGCTTTGCGTTCAAGGCCTCGGTGGCGCCATTTCATCAGTGGACGCCCGACGTGTACCAGGGCGCTCCCACGCCGATCACCGCGTTCATGGCCACCGCCACCAAGGCGGCGGCGCTCGGCGCTTTCCTGCGCTTCTTCGACGTGGCAGTGATCGGGGCGCAGAACACGTGGGCGCCGATGCTGGCGGCGCTGGCGGCGGTGACGATGATCGTGGGCAACGTCGGCGCGCTGGGCCAGACCTCGCTCAAGCGGATGCTCGGTTACTCCGGCGTGGCCCAGGCGGGCTACATGCTGTGCGGCGTGGTGGTCGGCACACGGTTGGGAATCGACGCCACGGTCCTCTACATCGCGGTCTACCTGGCGATGAACCTGGCCGCGTTCGCGGTCATCGCCGCGGTTGAGCACGTGAGCGGCGAAGGCGACGACATCGCCGGAATGCGTGGTCTCGGTGCCCGCCAGCCGTGGCTGGCTTGGTCGATGACGGTCGCCATGCTGGCGCTGGCCGGAATCCCGGGAACGGTCGGCTTCATCGGCAAGTTCCAGCTCATCCACGCGCTGGTCGGCGGCGACTACACCTGGCTGGCGATCGTGCTCGTGATCGGCTCCATGATCTCCCTGGGCTACTACTTGCGCGTGGTGGCCACGATGTGGATGGGCGGCTCCACCAGGCGCGCCCCGGTGCTGGCGCCGATCGCCGGCGGGTCGCCGGAGGCAGACCCTGGGCCGCCGATCCCGGACCACTCCTCGGAGCCCGGGGACGGCCCCGCAGCGACGCGCGCCGAGGCCCCCGGGGAGGAGCTGGGACCCCCACCCAACACCCCCCAGCCTGAAATCGGATTCATCGCGGTGCTGTTCGCCGCGGCCTCGGTGTTCTTCGGGATCGTCCCCTCGCCGCTGTTCCATCTCGCGGCGCACGCGGGGCAGGCGATCACGGGGCTGGTGCCCTAGCCGCTCCCCGGTGGTTCGCCCCCGCTCCGCCCGGCGCCGCCGGCACCTGAGACACGGCTTCCGAACGGCGCAGCTCAGCCCGCGCGGGGCCGCGCGGGGGGGCCCGCGGGGGGCCGCGCGGGAGGGGCCCGCGGGGGGCCGCGCGGGAGGGCGGGCCGCGGACGGGCCCCCGGACTTCACCTGCCCCACCTGCCCCCGCGAATCGCCGCATAACGTGCCAAAGCCCCGCTACCGAGACTGGCTTGACCACATAAGCGTCCCCACGACGCTTATGTGGTCATCGCCGCGCGGTCGCCGCGGATTTGCTGCGTTTTACGCAACCGCAGTCGATCGGTCGGACGCCGAGTCCACGCCGACCGCGGGCGGCACAGCGCAGCAGGCTCACGCGCTGGCGAGCCGCTCCAGCTGTTCGCCCGCGCCCGATCCCGGGTAGCCCAGGCCGATGCGACCCGATGACGCAAACGAACAGCCTCCCGGCGACGTCTCGGACCAGAACGCCGAGGAGCCCTCGGCGCCACAGTCCGACACCGGCGGCATGAGCAGGAGCGGCGAGTCCGAGGAGGGCAAGCGCAAGAGCCAGGGGCAGGAGGGCTCCTCGACGGAGGGCTCGCAGGCCACCGGCAACCCTGACTCCGCGGGCTAGGCAAACGCCTAGCCGCCGCCACCCGCGGCCCACAAACCGCCCGCCCGCAGACCCGCGGCCCACAAACCGCCCGCCCGCAGACCACAAATCACCCGCGCCCGGACAAGGGAGCGTCTCCCGCGGGCGGACCGGCTGCACCGCCGCGAGCGCCGCTACGATCGACCGCCCGTGGAGTACCCGGTCGACAGCTTCAACCAGACAGAACGCGAGCGCCTCCGGCCCCACTTCACCAACCTCGACCGGCCGGTGTTCGCGCTCGTCAACCTCCCGGAGACGGTGAAGGGGGCCCTCTTCGCACGCTATTCGCGCTACCCCGGCACGCTGCGCCGTCTGTTCCTCGACGAGTTCGCCGGCGACCTCCCGGTCCCCTCCGAGGACCCGCCCGAGGGTGTCGAGGGACAACGCGCCGCACGGCTCTACGAGCGCGTGTTCCTCGGCTACGGCGATGACTCGGTGGCGCAGCTCGGAGGCGCCCACGTCGCCTGCGAGTGGGTCTCGAATGTTCTGACCAAGGTCCTTCAGCGCCCCCGCCTGGCCGCCTACCTCGAGCAGTCAACGCGCTACATCGCATACGACGCGCCCTTGCCCGACCCGCCCGGCGGCTACCGCTATTACCGCCACCCGGACCTAGGCCCGCAGTACGAGGCGGCGATGGACGAGCTGTTCGGCATCTACTCCCGGTCGATTCCGCGGGTGATGGACTGGGCCCACGATGAGTTTCCCCGCGCACCCGAGGAGGCCGAGGCGGCCCACGCGCGGGCGGTGAAGGCCAAGGCACTCGACCTCTTGCGCGGCCTGCTTCCCGCCAGCTCGCTCTCGCACATGGGTATGTTCGCCACCGGGCAAACGTACGAGCAACTGATCCTCCACCTCTCAGCCCACCCGCTTCCTGAGGCCCGGCGCTGCGGAGAGATGTTGCTCGGAGAGCTGAAGGCCGTGATCCCCAGCTTCTTGACCCGGGTTGAGCGCCCCGAGCGCGGCGGCGAGTGGGTCGCCTACCTGGAGCGCCGCGAGCAGGCCGGCCGGCGCTGGGCTGAGCGCCTGGGCCTGGACGATGAGCGTGACCACGGCCCTTCGGTCGAGTTGCTGCATGCCGAAGGTGACGAGAGTCAGCTACTGACCGCGCTCCTGTTTGAGGCCTCGAGCTGCTCCGAGCGCCACATCACAGAGGCTCTCGAGCAGCTCGGAGACGAGCACCGAGCACGGCTACTTGCGGACCTGCTCGGCGGACGCGCCAACCGCCGCCACCGCCCGGGCAGGGGCCTGGAAGCACTGCGCTACCGATTCGAGATCGTCTCCGACTACGGGGCTTTCCGTGACCTCCAGCGCCACCGCATGCTGACGGTCCAGTGGCAGGCGCTGACCCCCGACCTCGGTGCCGGCGTTCCCGAGCAGGTGGACGATGCAGGGTGCGGTGACGAGTACCGGCGGGCGCTAGAGCTCTCCCAGCACGAGTACGAGCGCCTTCGCGACGACGGCCAGCCGCTGGCGGCCCCCTACGCGCTCTGCCTGGGGTACCGGATCCGTTACGTGCTGGACCTCAACGCCCGCGAGGCCATGCAGCTGATCGAGCTGCGCTCGGGCCGCGAGGGCCACCCGTCATACCGAGCCGTGGCCCACGAGCTGCATGCCCAGATCGCGAATGTGCACCCTGCCGTGGCCGGCGCGATGACGCACGTGGACCACGAAACCGAGCCGCGCTTGGAGCGCATCCTGGCTGAGCTGCGCACACACACCCGCGCCGCGGCGCAGCCGTAGCCGCACCACCAGCGCGTGGCAGCTGGCGGCCAAGCTCTGCTTTGCCTCGCTCAGGACCGCTGGCGCTCCTGCTCCTGCTGGCGCAACTCGATCCGCCTGATCTTGCCGGTCAGCGTCTTCGGCAGGTCCGTGACGAACTCGATCAGCCGCGGGTACGCATAGGCTGAGTGGTGGTCGCGGACGAAGGCCTTGATTTCCTCGGCCAGCTGCTCCGACGGCTCATGGCCCGAAGCCGGCACGATGAACGCCTTGACAAGGTTGCCGCGCCGCTCGTCCGGCGAGGCCACCGCCGCGGCCTCGGCCACGGCCGGATGCTCCAGGCACGCCGACTCGACCTCGAACGGCCCGATGCGGTAGCCGGCGGAGATGATCACGTCGTCGGCCCGGCCTTCATACCAGTAGTAGCCGTCCTCGTCTGCCCGGGCGGCGTCCTTGCTGTGAAACCACTGCCCGCCGAATGTCTCCTCGGTGTCCTCGGGCGGGCGATTCCAGTAGCCGAGCGGGTAGTGCGGGTTTGAGCGGGCCTTGAGGCAGATCTCGCCCCGCTCGCCCTGTGCAACGGGGCGCTCGTCCTCGTCGAGGATCTGAACCTCCCATCCCGGCATCGGCTTGCCCATCGAGCCCTCGCGCACCTCCATGAAGGGGTAGTTGGCGCAGAGCGGATACGACTCGGTCAGCCCGTAGTAGTCGAGCACCGTGACCCCGTACTGCTGGCGGAACCAGCGGATGGCCTCGGGGTTGAGCGGCTCCCCCGCGGAGCACACGATCCTGAACTTCTGCGGGTAGCGCTGGCCCGCGTCCTGAATCGCCATCATCGAGCGGATCGCGGTCGGCGTGCCGAACACGTTCGTGACCTCGTGACGGGAGAGAAAGTCGAGCTGCTTGTGGGGATCGAACCCGCCCTCGCGCTGGTAGACCGCCTGGACGGCACCCATCCGCCACGGCCCCAGAAGCGGCGCGATGCCCGCCGCCCACGCCCACTCGCCCATGCCGTGAAAGACCTCAGAATCGCGCACGTCGTGGCAGTACAGGAACTCCTCGTGGCCCAGGATGTAGCGGTGGGCGTGAAGGATTCCCTTTGCCAGGCCGGTCGTGCCCGAGGAGTAGTAGAGCTGGCCCGCGTCGTCGGCGGAGGTGTCGACAGTCTCGAACGTCGTCGAACCACGCCCCAAGAGCTCGTCGTCCAGCACCAGCAGGTGCTCGACCAGCGAGCTCTCGATGCGTCCGGCGTTGGCCTCGTTGGTGAAGAGCACCTTGGCCTGGGAGTCGGTCAGGCGGTGACGGATCCCCTCATCGCCATAGAGCACGGACATCGAGAGCAGGATTGCTCCCACTTTCCAGGTGGCGAAGAACGCCGCGGCGGTCTCGGGCGTCGGCGGTAGGAGCATCGCCACCCTGTCGCCACGCTCGACGCCGCTTGCGCGCAGCACGTTGGCCAAGCGGTTGGCGTTGTCCTGGATCTCGCCCCAGTTGACGCGGCGAACATTGCCGCGGAAGTCCTCGTGGATCATGGCCAGCTTGTCGCGCGCATGCCGGTCGCAGATGTCGGTCGCGATGTTGTAGCGCTCGGGCACCTCCCAGCGGTGCTCGGCACATGCCTGCTCATATGAGGAGATCGTCGTAGTGCTCATCTGAGCATCATCGCGCGCAATGAGCGGCTACTCAAGGGCGATCGACGGCGTCGATTGTCCGTTTGCGGACCATTTCGTTGACGTCCGCCTGCCGCTGGGCAACACTCCCAGAACCGCTATAACGGCCGAGAGGAGGAGTTCATGGCGTCTGGTCCGGTAGGTCCGCGCGAGGCCGACGTGGCGCCGGCGCCCGAGCCGGCGCGTCGGGTGTCGCTGATCGCCAACCCTGTGCCGGTCGGCGTTGGCGGGTTCGCCCTGACGACGTTTACGCTCGGGTTGTATACGTCGGGGCGGTTCGACCCCAAGGGGGCGGTGCTGGTGCTGGCAATCGCCGCTTTCTACGGCGGCCTGACTCAGTTCATCGCCGGCTGGTTCGCGCTCGCCAAGGGCGAGCTGTTCGGGGCTGCCTTCATGACGTCGTATGGGGCGTTCTGGTTGAGCTACGTGGCACTGGTCCTCTACGTCGTGCCCCACGCGGGAACGGCGGCTCACCAGGCGGTGACGATCTTCCTGATCATGTGGACCGTAATCACACTGATCTTTACGCTCGCCACGCTCGGCACCAACTGGACGGTGCTCGTCACATTCATCGTCTTTGATGTGGCGTTGATCCTCGGATTCATAGGCAACGCCCAACTCACTGGGACAGCGATGGCCAACAGCACGACCAAGGCGGGCGGCTATGCGGAGATGGTGCTGGCCGCGCTGGCGTGGTACATCGTGATGGCGGAGGTGGTCAACGACACGATCGGGAGGGAGATGTTCCCGCTGTTCCCGTTCCGCTCGGCCACGACTGCTCCCCCCGCGCAGCGCCAGATGTAGTTGTAGGCGACACGCCCCCCGGCCGGCGCGGGTCGCCGGCCCGGGGGGCGTGGAGTGCCCGCCGGCGAAGCGGTCCGGAGCCCCAGTAACCTTTACGCTGGGTTTATGACTTTTGCGCTCGGCGTCCTGGTCGGGATTGCGCTGGCGGTGATCGCCGCGAGGGCGTGGCGGAGTCTGCACTCATCGCGCGATGCCCCGACGGCAGAGGCGCTCGGGATGCAGTCGGCGCTTCACGCCGCCACCTCCACGCTCCCGCACCTGCGCCGAGGGCTCACCCCCCGCACCGCTGAGGACGCCGCCTCGCACCTCCGGGCGCTGACGGGAGCAGCGGCGATCGCGCTTGCCGATCCGCGCGCCGTGCTGGCGATCGACGGTGAGGGGCGAGAGCAGGTTCGCCCGGGCGACCTGCTCTCGCGGCTGCTCGCGCGCACGGCCGACGACCGCATCCACATCGAGCCACGCCTGGTGTCATCCGACCCGGAGTGCCCGCTGCGCTCGGCGGTGATGGCGCCGCTGCTGGTACAGGACAAGCGCGCCGGTACGCTGATCGCCTTCTATCGCACGGTGGGGCGACCGCGTCATGACGAGCTCCGCGTCGTCCAGGAGGCGGCCAGCCTGATCGCAGCCCAGATGGAGCTGTCGGTGATGGCCGAGCAGGAGGAGCGCATCGCTCAGGCCGAGCTGCGGGCGCTGCGAGCACAGATCTCGCCTCATTTCATCTACAACGCTCTGGCGGCTGTGGCCGGCGAGATCCACACTCAGCCCGACGAGGCTCGCGAGCTCCTCACCGACTTCGCCGAGTTCACGCGCTACCTGTTCCGCGATGGCCGCTCCTACGTCACCTTGGCCGAGGAGCTCGAGCACGTGGAGCGCTATCTCCGGCTCGAGCAGGCGCGCTTCCAGGGCGGCCTACACGTTCGGGTCGACATCGATCCGGAGACGCTGAGCGCCGTGGTGCCGGCAATGTCCGTTCAACCCTTGGTGGAGAATGCGGTGCGCCACGGGGTTGAGCAGCGGGCGGGCACGGGCCGCATCGAGGTGGTCGGTCGGGTGGCGGGTGGCGACGTCGAACTGCTGGTGAGGGACGACGGCTGCGGCATAGAGCCCGATCGCGTCTCCGAAGTGCTCGCCGGGATGGGTGGCGGCATCGGCATCTCGAACGTCGACGGGAGACTGCGTGCCACGTTCGGCGAGCGCTATGCGCTGAAGATCGACTCCCGCCCGGGGCAGGGAACGACCGCGGTGATGACGGTCCCCAACCTGAAGGCGGACGTCGAGCGACGGACGCTGGTCAAGCTGGCATGAGCTCCGACCGGCTGACGATCCTGGCTGTAGATGACGAGCACACGCAGCTCGAGGACCTGGCCCGAATCCTGCGCTCATCGGCGGCAGTCGAGGACGTGGAGTGCGCGTTCGACGGCCACGAGGCGCTGGTCAAGGCCTCCGCCCACCCTTTTGACGCCATTTTCCTCGACGTGCGCATGCCTGACCTCGACGGCCTCGAGCTGGCACGTGTGCTCAAGCGCTTCGCCTCCCCACCGCAGATCGTGTTCGTCTCGGCCTATGACGCAGCCGCGGTCGATGCCTTCGAACTCGCCGCGCTCGACTATCTGAGAAAGCCCGTCAGCCGCCACCGCGTCGACGAGACCATCGAACGCATCGTCACAGCGCTCGACCGCGACCGGCCGGAGCTGTCAAACGGCCGTGGCCACGACGCGCGGACCCCCTCCGAGCATGACATGATCGCCGTGGCAAGCGCCAGGACCGGAGCAATCCGGCTGGTACCCCGCAGCGAGATCCTCTACGCCCAGGCGCACGGGGACTTCGTCAGGATCCTCACCTCGGATGGTCGCTACCTACTGCGCGCCACGCTGGCCGAGATCGAGGGGCGCTGGGAGCAGTTCGGCTTCATCCGAGTCCACCGGCAGTACGTGGCCAATCTGGGCCAGGCGCACGAGCTGCGGCCACAGCTCGGGGGCACGGCCGAATTGGCATTCTCGGCCGATCGCACGGTTCCCGTCGCCCGCCGGCACGTGGCGGAGCTGCGGCGGCGGCTCGGCGTCTAGCTCCGCCCCAGCGCCGGCCGGCTAGGGGAGCTTCACCGCCCCGACCGTGTACGTGGTGTTGGCGATCACCACACGAATCGTCGTCTTGAATCCGTTGCGGTGGGCCTTCAGCAGGCGCTTGCCGGTGTTGTTGGGCTTGATGGCCGCGGTGATTGTTTGCCCGCCACCGATCGATACCGGCACCGAGCCGACCACCACCAGATGGCCCTTGCCCTGAAGTAGGTTCGCCGAGATCCGCTTGCCCTGCTGCTTGACCACCAAACGGGCTTTGCCCGCACAGCTCGGCGCGCCCACGCATGTCAGCTGGAACTGCACCGTGGAGCCGCTGACCGTGGCCGGACCGGGGATCGGGCCGTCCTGGGTGGAGCGCAGCTGCCCCGCAGTCAGCGCCCCCTCGAGCGCAAAATAAGCCGACCCCCCGGCCCGTATGGCCGGGTTGAAGTTAACCGTCCCGGTCATCTGGTTCGGGCTGATGTTCGAGAACGAGATGCCGGGGCCCTCGTAGCCCGTGAACCCGAAGCCGATCCCGAGGACCGGGTTGGGGCACCCGGGCGGCGTGGTCGGGTTGCGTGTCACCCAGGTCGTCGGGCTGCAGAGCCCGTCACCGTCGAAGGCGAAGATGCGCTGGCCGGTCGGGCTGCCGAGGTTGAGCCTGGAGATCGGTTTGCCCGAGTTGTTCTGCATCCCGACGAGCGTGTCATCTGAGCCGTCGTAAGGACCTTGGGATGGATCGACCAGCACGTTCGCCGTCCCGTCCGAACTTGCGACGATGACTTGCGCACACCCCGTGTCGCTCCCCACCGCCGGACATTGCGGGAACTGCGCGGCAGACGCGACTCCGACGTGCGGGATGAGCAGCGCGAGCGAGCCGCACAACGCTGCCAGCAGCGGCCTACAGATGCCCTTTAGAAAGATCACGCCGTTCACCCCGTCCCCGAGCATGCTGGCAGACCCGGACGCGGGATGCGCAAGCGCGTAGCGGCGCAAAACGAAGGGGCCGGCCGGCGGCCGACCCCTTCGTTGTTGCTTTCAGTCCGACTGTCAGGTCGCCCTGAGCGGAACAACCGGCAGCAGGACGCGGCCGAACGTCGAGTTCAGCACGGCCGCAAACGACGCGTACCAGGCCGCCGCAGCGGTGACGATGCCGACGTAGCCCCCGGCGTGAGTGATGCTGGTGTGGCCGCCACCCATGTCGCCGATGGCGAGCAGGATGTACGTAGCGGCCAGCAACACGAACACGAGGGCGATCGCCCCGGTGGTCCTGAGAGAGGCCAGGAACATGTAGGTGGTGAAGATCCCCCACCCCCACAGGTATGCCGACAAGGCGTGCGGCGTAACGAGGGCCTTGGGTACGACAACGAGGAGGAAGAAGAACGAGATCCAGAACGCGCCGTAGGACGAGAACGCCACGGCACCGAACGTGTTGCCCGTGCGGAACTCCCACATCCCGGCCAGCAGCTGGGCGAGGCCGCCGTAGGCGAAGGCCAGCGCGAGCACGGCCCCGATCCCCCTGGCGCTCAGTAGGTTGGCGTTTATCAGGCTGAGCACGAACGTCGTCATCGCGAATCCGGCCAGCCCCAGCGGCCCCGGATCGGCCGGCGACCAGTGAGCGATCGCACTGCGGCCTCCTGTCGGATCCGGCGCCGGGGCCACGTCGGCCTCGCGCGCGCCAGGGCCTCCGGGCCCCATACGAGCAGCTTCCATAGCTTTCCCTCCTATTGGTTGGATCGGTGGTGCTCCGAAGCTCGCAGACCACGGCCGCCCAGCGCAACGAGTGATCGCTGAGCGGCCCCGGAACGGCGCCGAGCGGTCCGGCCGGCACGACGAGCGGCAGCCGATGGGCGGCGCCAAGCGTCGGTTCGGCGCGGCTGCGGCGCTGAGCGGGCGCGAGGGCGGCTACTTGCGGCGCTTGCGCTTGCGCTTCGGCGTACCGGACCTGGGCGCCCGGGCGCTGGGCGACTGCGCGACGGTTGCCACCGGCTCGGGTGCCGGCTTGCGCTCTGATTTCGTGCGCTGCTTGGCCTGGGCGGCGCGCGTGCGCTGCTCGCGGAGCTCCTGTGAGGAGGGCCAGCGCTCGACCTTCCCGCTCTGCCACGACGGCGGCGTGCCGCTCGGCCAGCGCCCGGCGAACAGAACGCCGAGCCCGACCAGCCAATAGGTCTGGACGATGGGCACAGGGGTGATCACGAACAGCACCAGGATGCCGGCGATGATCCCCAGGTAGCCCATGAAACGGGTGAGCAGACCGACCCGCATGGCCTGCATCGAGACCAGCACGAACGCCACCGCCAACAGCAGCTCGCCGGCGTAGTCCATGATCTGGAACACGGCCAGCGCACCGGCGCTCATCAGATGGTTGGCCTCGGGGTATGTCTGGCTTCCCTGCGTGATGAATTTGTGCGAGGTGATGCCGTAGGCGATGATGTAGCCGATGATTCCGGCGGCCGCCAGCGGCGCTCCGATCCACCCGGCATAACGGATGAACGAGTGCACCTCGGGGTCACGCGCGCGGGTTGCCTCGAACAGGAACGTGAGGGTCCAGGCTACGGCGAGCCATCCCAGCCCCTGTAGCACCGCGCCGACGACATCGAGCGCGAAGCGCTTGTGCTCCACGATCAGGCCGAGCGTCAGCTCCGAGACATTCGCGTGCGGGCCCGCGAGCTGAAGCGCGGCGGCAACGATCAACAGCACGCCGCCGGCCCCAGCGACGATCCCTTGGCGCAACCGGACCCGTGACTCGTACGCCAGCGTGTCCTTGACCGTTACCGCGGTCATCGCGAACTGTCCCTCTCGGCACCGGGGGACGAGGGAACCCGAGGGGACCTCAGACCGCGGGGCGCCGATTCGCCATGGCGTGGCACGCGCGGGGCCACATAGTCCGGATCATCGGGATCGAGTACTCGAGAAACCCTGTCGCCGACGGCCAGCAGCAGGTCGAGCAGTGGAGCGAGCACGCCGATCAGGCGCTCGACGCGCCGCCTGAACACGACATCGGTGCCGGAGGCAGACATGCGATGATCAGTGTACGGAGGGATGCGAGGGGCGGTCCTACACTCGCGCCGATGGCACGGGAGACCGACGCTGCCTGTCCCGCGTGCGGCGGCCAAATGTCTTGGTGGCGCACGGTGCCGTCCTCGGAGCCACGACTGGGAAGCGTCTCATACGAGCTGGCCCGGTGCACTGGCTGCGGCACCGCGGTGACCCTCGGCAGCGCTCCACCGGCGCTTCATGAAAGCGGCGCCTACGGACAACGCTCGCCGCGCCTCAGCCGACTGGCGATGCCGCTTTTGCGGGCCTTCGATCGCCAACGGCTGGCCCTGTTAGGCGGCATCGCGACGCCGGGCATGACGGTTCTGGACGTCGGAGCGGGGCGCGGACGGTTCGTCTTGAGCGCGCAACGGGCGGGCTTCGACGCGCGCGGCATCGAGCCCTCGGCGCGCGGCTTCGCCGCGGCCACACGGCTGGGCGTCGACGTCGCTCAAGCCGGCGTGGAGGACGCATCGGTGACCGAGCAGTCGCTTGACGCAATCACGCTGTGGCACGTGCTTGAGCACCTCGAGGATCCGCGGCACGCGCTCACGCGGATGCATGGCTGGCTTCGCCCCGGCGGCGCGTTGCTGGTCGGCGTGCCGAACCTGGCCAGCGTTCAGGCAGGCGTCGGCGCCAAGCGCTGGTACCACCTCGACGTACCCCGCCACCGCGTGCACTTCACGGCGCGGGGGCTCGAAGAGCTGCTGCGCACAGAAGGCTTTGAACCGCTTCGGGTCCATCACCTGTTACTCGAGCACAACCCATTCGGGATGTGGCAATCGCTCGTCAACCGCTTGACCAGCAGCCCGTCGTATCTCTACAACCTGCTCAAGCGCAATACACCGGTGCACTCGGCGGATCTGGCCGTCACGGTGCTCGCGCTGCCGCTGGCGCCGTTTGCTGCGCTCGCGGAGTACGCCGCCGGGCTGGGTGGCCGCGGAGGGACGATTGCGGTCCTGGCGCGGCGGCTACCATAGAGCTCATGGAAGGCAGCGGCGGCTTCGGCGATCTTTTCGGGGACCCCGAGGAGTTCCAGCGACGCCTGGGAGACTTTGCCGAGCAGATGCAGGGCGCCCAGCGCCTGGCGTGGGCGGACAACGCGATCAAGCTGGCGGTCGATTTGACCGTGGCAGCGATCAACAGGGCCAACATCCAGGGAACGACCGACCAGCAGGCCGAGCAGCTGCGCGCGGTAATGGCCATCGTCTTTCCCGAGGCCGTGACGCTCGTGCGCGAAGCGCGCGAGGGGCTTCAGTAGCCTTCGCCAGGGCTACTTCAACAGCCGCGACAGGCGGCGGTCCTTCATCAACTTGCCCTCGGTCTGGCAGGTGGGGCAGTAGCACATCACGTAGTCCTCGTAGAAGACCGCCTCCAGCCGGTCGCCGCAGCGCGGGCAGGGCTCGCCGTTACGCCGGTGGACCGCGAGGGGCATCGGCAGCTTGTCCGGGATCGGCAGTGAGATGGCGTGCTCGTAGTGGGCGACGGCTCCGCCGAGACGCCCGATGATCGCCGCCCGCAGCCGCTGCGCCTCCGTTTCGTCGACATCTGAGCCCCGCTTGAACGGTGACAGCTCCGCCGTGTGCAGGACCTCGTCTACCCACGAGCGTCCGATACCGGCGAGCACGTGCTGGTCGCGCAGCAGGGCGTAGAGCGGCCGCGGCGCATCCAGCAACTCAACCAACGGCGGCGGCTCGGGCCAGGCCTCGGGCCCGAGCGAGGCGATGGTCTCCTCGGCGTCCACATCGGGGCGCCGCAGAAGCTTGACCCAGGCCCGCTGTTTGGTCCCGAACTCGCGCAGCCGCAGCTCTCGACCGTCGTCGAAGCGCAGCAAAAAGCGCGAGGTCCGGTCGCGCACCGAGGCCGGCTTGTCGAACAGCTGCAGCCGGCCGGCTGACATCAGGTGCACCAACAGCGTGAGCTCATCCTCGAACTCGATCAGGAACAGCTTTCCGCGGCGTCTGACTCCTTCGACAATCCTGCCCTCGAGCGCGCTCAGCGGCGGGTCGAAGCTCTTGAGCGCGTTGACACCCGGCGCGAACGCAGAGCTGACGCGCGCGCCGGCGACGGCGTCTCCGATCAGACGCGCCGTGATCTCGACCTCCGGAAGCTCTGGCATGGCCCGAATTCGAGGGTAGCGGGGGTCCTGCGACGCGAGACCGCGTAATCGACACGAAACTGTTCACTGCGATTGACAAATCCCTTAGGTCCCGAGACGACACTGCTGCCTGTGACCGACGTCCTGGCAGTGATCAAAACGCAAGACGACGAACGTCCCGTGCTCGACGAGCTGGACCGCCGGCGCCCCGATCGCGTCACGGTCCTGCTCCAGGACGAAGCCGCCGACTGGGCCGCCGACGAGTCAGTCACCGGCGCCGCCCTCCGTGACCGGCTCGCGCTGCTGCTCTACTCCATCGAGCAGCGGACGGGAGCGGCCGTGGTGGGGACGGTGGGAAGCTCTGAGCAGCTGCGCGGCTGGCGTTTCGACCGCGTCGTGCGCGGCGCGCCGAGCGTTCAGCTCGCCGCCTGACGCCTCGGCTCTTCCGTCGCGCGGCGCCCGAACCCGCGACTCCCTAGAGTGGATACGCTGCTCGCGTGAGCGTCACGCTGGCGCCAGACGACATCGTCCGCAGCCGGGCACAGGCCGAGCGCAACGCGCGGGAACCGCTGCTGGTGCTCGAGCCGCTGCTCGAGTTCCTCCAGGGGCACGGCCTGGCGGCGCCCGCGGACCTCGAGGCGGCGCCGATCGGTGAGGGGCACTCGAACGTCACTTTCTCGTTGTCGACCGGCGTCGTGTTGCGGCGTCCGCCGCGCGGGCCGCTGCCGCCGAGCGCCCATGACGTCCTACGCGAGGCGCGGTTGCTGCGCGCGCTCGAGCCCACCCCGGTCCGCGCGCCCAAGGTGCTCGCCGTGTGCGACGACGCGGAGCTGATCGGCGCTCCGTTTTACGTGATGGAGCGACTCGAAGGCGCGGTGGTCACGGAAGCGCTGCCCACCCCACTGGACAACCCCGAGCAGCGTGGCGTGGTTGCCGATGAGCTGATCGACGCGCTGGTGGAGCTGCACGCCGTCGACTGGCGAGCGGCGGGCCTCGAGGGCTTTGGCAAGCCGACCGGCTACCTCGAGCGCCAGCTGCGGCGGTTCACCGGCTTGTGGGAGCACAACCGTACGCGCGAGCTGGCAGAGGTGGAGCGGGTCGGAGCATGGCTCGGTGAGAATCTGCCGCAGTCGCCGCCGGCGACGATCGTCCACGGCGACTACCGGCTTGGTAACACGATGCTGGCGCCGGAGCCGCCGGCGCGTCTGATCGCGATCTTCGACTGGGAGATGGCGACGATCGGTGACCCGCTGGCCGACCTCGGGTATCTGATGATCCACTGGATCCAGGCCGACGACGAGGCTGTCGGCCAGTTCAATCTGGGCGCGGTGACACGGCTTGAGGGCTTTCCCACCCGAGCGGAGATGATCTCGCGCTACGAGGAGCGCTCGGGCCGCTCGATGCAAGCGCTCAACTGGTACGTCACGCTGGCCCTGTGGAAGGCCGTCGTGTTCATGGAGGGCAACTACAAGCGGGCACTCGCCGGCTCGACCGACGATCCTTTCCTGAAGACGTTCGGCGAAGGAGTGGCAGAGCTCGCCCGCCGAGCAGTGGACGTCACCGAGCATGGATTCTGAGGACGCCGCCGGCGGCGAACGGCACCGGCGCGGCGCGAACGGCGCCGGGCGCTACCGCGGCTTGCTGGTCGATTACGGCGGCGTGCTCACGAGCAGCCTGTTCGACTCGTTTCGCGCCTTTTGCGAGCTGGAGGGCCTGGCGCCGGACGCGATCGCCTCGCGCTTCGGCCTCGATCGCGAAAGCCGCCGGCTGCTGATCGACCTCGAGACCGGCCGCATCGACGAAGCCGAGTTCGAGCCCAAGTTCGCCCGGATACTGGGCGTCAAGGACGCGGAGCGTCTGATCGATCGCTTGTTCTCGGGCTCCAAACCAGACGAGGCGATGATCGGCGCAGTGACCGCCGCACGGGCGTCTGGCATCCGCACGGGCCTGATCTCGAACTCCTGGGGTACGCGCCGCTACGACCGCGCCCAGCTGGCGAAGCTGTTCGACGGTGTTGTGATCTCCGGTGAGGTGGGGATGCGCAAGCCCGCTCCGGAGATGTACTCGCTGGGCGCCGAACAGATCGGGGTTGCGCCTGACGAGTGCGTGTTCGTGGACGATCTGCCGTTCAACCTCGAGCCCGCCAAGGAGCTAGGGATGGCGACGGTGCATCACGTCAGCGGTGAGCAGACGATCGCGGAGCTCGAGCAGTTGCTCGGCGTCAAGCTCCGCTGAGCCCAACGGCAGCACCACCGCCCATCCCACGCCGCTCCTTGCCGAGGTTAGACTCGCCTCTCCGCGGCTGGCAAGGCGGAATCCAGGTCCTGAAGGAGGAGCGCGAGCATGTCTTACAAGCCCGGTGATCTGACCAAGGGCACAGTGTCGAAGGCCGCCGAGGCGACGCTCGAGGCGGCGCGCGGAGCCCGCCGCAAGGTCTTCCAGGAAGCGAGCAAGCGGGGCGTGAACTGGTGGGAGCTGCCGCTGCCGGCGCAGCTCGCCGCGCTGGCGTTGTTCCGCGAGGACCTGCGGGAGTTCAACCTCTACGACACCGAGACGCCCGAGAACGGCGCCGGTGCCGCGGTGCTCTCAGAGCCGGCGCCCTACCGCAGCTACGACGGCTCGCAGACGGATCCCGATAACCCCAGCATGGGCAAGACCGGAACCCGCTTCGGTCGCAACATGCCGCTGGAGTCGACCTATCCGGAGGAGCAGTCGGTGCTCGACCCCAGCCCCCGGCTGGTCGCCAACCGGCTGCTCAGCCGCGACTCGTTCAAGCCGGCCACCACGCTCAACGTGCTCGCCGCCTGCTGGCTCCAGTTCCAGAACCACGACTGGTTCAGCCACGGCGACAACTCCGAGACCGAGTTCATCGAGGTCCCGCTGGAGGATGGCGATGAGTGGTCAGACGGCGTGATGGAGGTCCGCCGCACCTCTCCGGACTCCACCAACCACGGCGGCAAGCTGCCTCCTACCTACGTCAACAAGGTCACGCCGTGGTGGGACGGCTCGCAGCTCTACGGCTCGACCGAAGATCGCAACCGTGAGCTGCGGGCGGGCGAGGACGGGAAGCTGCGGATGGAAAACGGCCGCCTGCCGGAGGAGACCAACGAGGCGCTGCACGGCGTCGACCTGACCGGTTTCTCCGACAACTATTGGCTCGGGCTGTCGCTGATGCACACCCTGTTCGCCTCCGAGCACAACGCCATCTGCGACATGCTCAAGGGCCACCATCCCAGCTGGGATGACGAGAAGCTGTTCCTGACGGCGCGGCTGATCAATGCCGCGCTGATCGCCAAAATCCACACCGTCGAGTGGACGCCGGGGATCCTCGCTCACCCCGCGCTTCAGATCGGGATGAACGCCAACTGGTATGGCGTGCTCCCACGATGGGTCAAAAAGCGCTTCGGGCACATCGGCTCGGGCGAGCTCCTGTCGGGAATCGTGGGCTCACCGCTCGACCACCACACGGCCCCCTACTCGATTACCAGCGAGTTCGTCTCCGTGTACCGGATGCACCCGCTGCTCCCGGATGATTTCCAGGTCCGCTCGCACGAGACCGACCTGGTGCGTGGCGAGACCGACCTCACCTCGATCCAGGGACACGGCACGCGCCAGGCGATCGACGAGTACTCGATGAGTGACTGGATCTATTCGCTTGGTCTGGCCCATCCCGGCGCGATCACCCTGCACAACCATCCCAACGCACTTCGCAACCTTGTGCGCGTCAACGGCGACCAAGTCGACCTCGGGACGCTCGACATCCTCCGCGATCGCGAGCGCGGCGTGCCTCGCTACAACGCATTCCGCGAGAAGTTGCGTAAGCCCCGGGTGGAGCGATTTGACGATCTCACTCCCAATCCCGAGTGGAACGAGCAGATCCGCGACGTCTACGGGGACGACATCGACAGGGTCGATACGCAGGTGGGAATGCTGGGCGAGGAGCTCCCGCCGGGGTTCGGGTTCTCCGATACCGCCTTCCGGATCTTCATTCTCATGGCCTCGCGCCGGTTGAAGTCCGACCGCTTCTTCACCCGCGACTACAACCCGGAGATCTACACGCCGGAGGGAATCGCCTGGGTGGAGGACAACCTGTTTGCCGATGTGGTCGTCCGCCACCATCCGCAGCTGGCGCCGGCGTTGGAGGGGTCCGAGAACGCGTTCGCGCCGTGGCGTCCGGTCGTCCGCTGACGGGACGCCCCTAGAGGCTCGCTCCGTACCCGGGCGACGCGGGCGCAAGCGAAGCTCGGCCCGTCGCACGAGCTCCGGGGGCGACACGCGCCCGCGCCTGCCACGGGAACCTCCCCCGTTTTATCCAGCACCTTCTCTCACCGATCACTACCCCCGGTGATGTGCCGGAAACGGGCCCCCGCCTCCTCGTGGCTGACCGAAAAACAGCGTTCTGCAAACAGCCCGTGACCGCGGGGGATCCAGGGCCGGATCGGGGCTTCGAACATACGTCCAGCCGCGCGCAGCGGCCAAGCTCCGGGGCGCGGGCGTGGAGCAGCCGGCGCGTCGGTGGCGAGCGACCGGCGCTAGCCGTCGAGCTCTATCGACTCGATCTGCGGCGGCTCGAGCGGACGGTCGCCGGGGCCGCTGGGCGAGCCTTCGATCGCGTCCACCGCGTCCATCCCCGCCGTGACCTGGCCGAACACCGTGTGCTTGCCGTCGAGCCACGGCGCCGCGTCCGTGGTGACGATGAAGAACTGCGAGCCGTTGGTGTTGGGGCCGGCGTTGGCCATGGCCAGCGCGCCCCGGACGACCTTGTGGGGGTTGATCTCGTCCTCGAACGTGTAGCCGGGGCCGCCGGTGCCCGTGCCCTGGGGACACCCGCCCTGGATCATGAAGTCTGGGATCACGCGGTGGAAGATGATCCCGTCGTAGAAGTGATCCGAGGCCAGCTTGCGGAAGTTCTGGACGGTCTTCGGCGCGTCCTCGTCGAACAGCTCGAGGGCGATCGTGCCGTGGGTGGTGTGCATGTTGGCTGTTGACATGGCCCGCACCCTACCCGCCATCAGACCTTCGCCATCTCCAGCGCAAATGCCCGCCCGCGTACCTGGAAGCCGTTGACCTGCTCGAGCACGCGCTCCGCGTCCCGCTCTGGCACCTCGAGGAACGCAAAGCGCTCGAGCACGCGTACGTTGCGCACGGCCTCGCCGTCCAGTCCTGTGGCCGCCGTGATCGCGTGGATGATGTCGGAGGGCTCGAGCCCGGCCGCGCGCCCACCGTCCACGATCAGCTTGCGCACAGGCCCGGCGCCGTCGGCGGAGACATGCGGCTTGGAATGCCGACGGGGCCGGGCCCTCACCGGGGTGGGCGCAACGTGCGCGTCCTTGACCCACGGCGAGAGCTTCACACCCGCATGACGCTCGATGGCCTCGATCTCGCGACGCTGCCGCGGTTCGTACAGGGTGATCGCCCGGCCGCTGCGGCCCACCCGGGCGGTGCGCCCGATGCGATGCACGTAGGCGTCAGGAGAAGTTGGGACGTCGAAGTTGATCACGTGTGAGACGCCCGTGATGTCGAGTCCTCTGGCGGCGACATCGGTGGCCACGAGCAGCGGCAGGCGCCCGTCCTTGAAGGCGATCATCACCCCGTCTCGGGCGCCCTGGCTCATGTCGCCGTGCAGCGCCTTGACGTTCATACCGCGGTCGCGCAGCGTCCGGTAGAGCTGCTCGCAGCGCACCTTGGTGCGCACGAACACGAGCGCCTGCTCGGGCCGCTCGGCCGCGAGCACGCCCACCAATGCATCGGCCTTCTCGCGCGCCGGTGTCTGGAGCGCGAACTGCTCCACCGTGTCGACCGTGAGCGTCGCGGCCTCGACCTTGACCATAACCGGGTCGTACAGGTACTGGTCGGCCAGGCGCCTGATGGCGGGCGGCATTGTGGCTGAGAACAGCGCCGTCTGGCGGCTGGCTGGCATCAGCGCCAGGATCCGCTCCACGTCCTCGAGGAAGCCCAGGTCGAGCATCTCGTCGGCTTCGTCCAGCACGACGAAGCGGCAAGTGTGGAGCAGCAGGGAGTGGCGCGAAATGAGGTCGCGAACCCGGCCCACCGTGCCCACCACGATCTGACCCCCGGCCCTGAGCTGCGACTGCTGCGAGCGGATCGGCGCGCCGCCGAAGACCGCCACCACGTCGACCCCCTTGCGCGCCCCGTAGACCCGCAGGGCCTGCGTGACCTGGATGCACAGCTCTCGGGTGGGCGTCAGCACCAGCCCCTGCACGTCCTGCTGGGCGGGATCGGTGTACTGCAGCATCGGCAGGCCGAACGCCGCCGTCTTGCCCGACCCGGTCTGCGCCTGCCCGATCACGTCGAGGCCCTGGAGCAGCGGCGGGATCGCCTGCTCCTGGATCGGGCTGGGCGCCTCATAGCCCACATCGCGGATCGCCTCGAGCAGCTCGGGCTCAAGGCCCAGCCCGGTGAACGCGCTCGTCTCGACTTGGCCGCTGGTCATCGAATGGAAGATAGCCGCGGCGCGCTATAGTTAGGGACCGAATGATTTGGCCCCGAAAGATGTCCCCGCTGCGGGCGACCGGCGTGGCGCCCGCACGGGCAGCGACCAGCGCAGGCCAGCGATGAGCTACGTGAACCCCAGCGCCGGAAACGCCGCCGACGACCGCATCGACGCGCGTATCTGGCGCCTGGCCGCGGTGGTGCTGTTGGGCTCGGTGATGTCGATCCTTGACACCACGATCGTCAACGTGGCGCTCGACACGCTGGGGCACGACCTGCACTCCTCGGTGTCCCAGATCCAGTGGGTGGTGACGGGCTACATGCTGGCGCTGGCGGCCGTGATCCCGGTGACCGGGTGGGCCGCGAGGCGCTTTGGGGCCAAACGCGTCTACCTCCTCTCGCTGGTGCTGTTCACCGCCGGGTCCGCCCTGTGCGGGTTCGCCACCTCTACCACCGAGCTCGTCGTGTTCCGTGTGCTCCAGGGCATCGGCGGCGGAATGCTTCTCCCGATCGGCCAGCTCATGCTGGCCGAGGCGGCAGGACCGAAACGCATGGGACGCGTAATGAGCATCGTGGCTGTGCCGATGATGCTGGCGCCGATCCTGGGGCCGACGCTCGGCGGCGTGATCATCCAGAACATCAGCTGGCGCTGGATCTTCTACGTCAACGTCCCGATCGGCGTGATCGCCGTGCTGGCCGCTTTGAGGACGCTGCCCCGCGTGGAGCGCAAGCCGACGGACCCCCTCGACGTGCGCGGTTTGATCCTGATGAGTGGCGGCGCTGCACTGATCACCTACGGCCTGGCCGAGATCGGAAGCACCGGCAGCTTCACCTCGGCCAAGGTCATCGGCCCGATCATCGGCGGATTGGCGCTCGTGGCTCTGTTCGCGGTGCTGTCTTTGCGCATGCCCCGGCCGCTGCTCGACCTGCGCCTCTACCGCCGGCCGACCTTCTCCGCCGCTTCGATCGCCATGTTCTGCTTGGCCGCGGCGCTGTTCGGCGGCATGATCCTGCTGCCGCTCTACTGGCAGGGCGTGCGCCACGAGAGCGTCATCGACGCCGGCCTGCTGATGGCCCCCCAGGGCTTGGGCGCTGCGCTCAGCATGCCGATCGCGGGCAAGCTGACGGACCGCTACGGCGGCGGGCCGCTGGCGCTGGTGGGCGTCTCGATCACGGCGCTCTTGACGATCCCCTTCGGCCTCATCGGGGCCCACACGTCGATCGCCGGGCTGTCGGTAGCCATGTTCTTCCGCGGCACGGGCATCGGCTTTGGCTTCATGCCGACGATGACCGCGGCGTTCGCTTCGCTGAAGCGCTCCGAACTCTCCGACGCGACGCCGCAGCTGAACGTCCTGCAGCGCATCGGGGGATCGCTGGGGGTGGCGATCCTCGCCGTGGTGCTGCAGCGGGCCCTCGCGGGGGCCCACACGGACGCGGCCATGGCCAGCGCCTACGGAACAGCGTTCTGGGCCTCGGCCGGGCTTGCGGCCGCCGGGTTCATCCCGGCGTTCATCCTGATGCGGGCCGAGCGGACAGCCCGTGCGCAACGGAGCGAGGACGACCGACCGGACACCGAAGCCGCGCTGGAGGCCGCAGCCGCGTGAGCATCACGACGTCGAAGTCGACCGAGCCGCTCGAGGCACTCGGCGCAGCGTTCAAGGGGGCCGTGGCCGCGATGCGGCGGATGAAAGGCCGCGAGACCCACCGCCCCGGCGAGCTCAGCTACGCGCAGTACGGCCTGCTGTTCGGCCTCTACCACGGAGGTGCGCGCTCGTCGCGCGAGCTGGCCCACGCCGCCGACATCTCGCCGGCCACGGCCGCCGAAATGCTCGACGCGCTCGCCGCGACGGGTCTCGTGGAGCGGATGCGTTCGCAGGCCGACAAACGCGTCGTGCTCACCTCGCTGACCGACCGTGGACGGGCGCTCGTAGAGGGCCGCCGGGCCGAGTTCGAGCCGCGCTGGCGCGTCGCCCTCGAGCGCTTCAGCGACGAGGAGCTACTTACCGCGGCAGCGGTTCTTGACGCCGTCCGCGGGCTATTCGACGAGGTCGCCGAGGACTCGGAGGACGAGGGCCCCGACCGGGCCGCAGCTAGCGCCTGAGCAGCCCGGCCAGGTGCGGCGTTCCCTTGCGGGCGTCGCGCACGCCGAAGCGCACCGCGCCTTCGCTGCCGGGGTCCTCGCCGAACTGCACCGTCGCCGGCAGCAGAATCGGCCGCCGGAATGCGACCTCAACCGTGAACGACTCCGGCAGCCGGCTCTCTAGCGCCGCCAGGCACCGAGCCTTGGTCCACATGCCGTGGGCGATCGCCGAGGGGAAACCGAACAGCCGCGCACTCAGCGAATGGATGTGGATGGGATTGATGTCCCCCGACACGGCGGCGTAGCGGCGCCCCAGGTCGCCCGGCAGTCGCCAGGTGGCCGTCGCCGGGAGCTCCTCGGCGTCCGGGGCGCGCCGCTCGGGACCCGCGGCCCGGTCCCCGCGCTGGTCGCCTCCCCCTCCGCGCCGCAAGTTGGTCGAGGTCTCCTCCCACACAACCTCGCCCCCGGCCGTTACCTCGGTGCGCAGCGAGAACTGCCGTCCCCGGGGATGCGGCTCCAGCGGCGTGGACCACACCCGCACCGACAGCTCCTCGCCCGCGGACAGCGGTCGGTGCTGGGTGATCTCGTTCGCGATGTGCACCAGCCCGATTGCCGGAAACGGGAAGCTGGGGTCTGTCATCAGCGACAGGTGCAGGGAGAAGGCCAGGATGTGGGGATAGGTGGGCGGGAGCGCGTCGCTCAACTGAAAGCCGCAGACCTTCTGGTACTTGACGAGCCTCTCGCGAGAGACCGATACGTCATTCAGGACCAGGGTCCGGTCAGGAATGCTGGCCGACCGGCCACCCCCACCCCCTAAAAACGGCAACCGCGAGGCGCCCGGGATCATCCCCACGCCGGCCCGCGCGAACAGCGGCACCATCCCGGGTGCCGAGTGGTAGCTGCGCTCCTCCGCCACGCCTCAGGCCCCGATCAGGCTCTGGCCGCAGACCCGCACGACGTTCCCGGTGACCCCTGCCGAAGCCGGCGACGCGAACCAGGCGATCGTCTCCGCCACGTCCACCGGCAGGCCACCCTGGGCCATGCTGTTCATGCGCCGCCCCGCCTCCCGCAGCGTGATTGGCATCGCCGCAGTCATCTGCGTCTCGATGAACCCAGGCGCGACGGCGTTGACGGTCACCCCGCGATCGGCGAGCGCGGGACCCCACGCCTCAACCATGCCGATCACGCCGGCCTTGGAGGTTGCGTAGTTGGTCTGACCGGCGTTGCCCGCGATGCCGGCGATCGAGGAGAGCAGCACGATGCGGCCGTTCTCGCGCATCACGCCGCGCTCGAACAGCTCCTCGTCGATCCGGCCCGGAGCAGTGAGATTGATTGAGATCACCATGTCCCACAGCTCATCGGTCATCCGCCCCAGCGTCCTGTCGCGCGTGACGCCGGCGTTGTGCACGACGATGTCGACGCCGCCGTGCTTGTCCTGCAGGTAGCCGGCGATCCTGGCCGGTCCGTCCTCGTCGGTGATGTCCACCACCAGCGAGGAGCCCCCAAGCTGCGCCGTCACCGCGTCGAGGTCGGAAGCCTGGGCCGGGATGTCGAGTCCCACGACGTGCGCTCCGTCGCGGGCCAGGACCGAAGCGATCGACGCGCCGATCCCGCGGGAGGCACCCGTCACGAGCGCCACCTTGCCAGACAGCGGATGCTCCCAGTCGATCGCCAGTCCCGACTCCTTCCCCGGGACGGCCACGGAGACCGCCTCGCCGATCCGCACCACCTGTCCCGAGACATAGGCCGACTTGGGCGAGAGGAAGAAGCGAAGCGAGGAGGCAACCTGACCCTCGGCTCCCGGCGCGACGTACAGCAGCTGCGCGGTGATGCCCCGGCGGGCCTCCTTGCCGATCGAGCGCACCAGGCCCTCGAGCGCCCGCTGGGCGACGGCCTCCACCGGCCCCGCGGCCTTCTCGGGGTGGGTTCCGAGCACGATCACCCGGCCCGAGCGCCGCACCGAACGGATCACAGGACGAAAGAAGCTGTATGCCTCGCGGAGCTCCCCGCTGGAGCCGATTCCCGTGGCGTCGAACACGAGCGCCTTGAATGTCTCCTCGGCGCCCGGTATCCCCGTGAAGAGCTCGGCGCCGGTCTCGCGAATCACGCGCTCGAGCTGCTTCTCCAGCCGCCCGCCGCGCGCCGCGCCGAGCAGCACCGGCCCTGAGATCACCGGCTGGCCGGGCTCGTAGCGTTCGAGCGCCACCGGAGCGGGCAGGCCGACCTGCTTGGAGACGATCCGTCCGACCGGCGTGTTGACGAGCTGCTGGTACCTATCGGCCATGCCTATGCCGCCTCCATGATCGCAGTGACACCCAGGCCGCCCGCGGCACAGATCGAGATCAGGCCGCGCTGGCCCGAGCCGTTCTCCGACAGCAGCTTCGCCAGCGTGGCCACGATCCGCCCCCCGGTGGCGCCGAACGGATGGCCGGCGCCCAGCGAGCCGCCGTGGACGTTCAGCCTGTCGCGGTCGATCGACCCCAGCGGCTCCTCGAGACCCAGTCGGTCCCGACAGAACTCGGGGTCCTCCCAGGCCTTGAGCGTGCAGAGCACTTGCGCCGCGAACGCCTCGTGAATCTCATAGAAGTCAAACTCCTGGAGCCCGCGCCCCGCGCGCGCCAGCATCCGCGGCATCGCGTAGGCCGGCGCCATCAGCAGTCCCTCGCGCTTGTGGACGTAGTCGACGCCCGCGGTCTGCGCGTCTGTCAGGAATGCCTGCACGGGGAGGCCGTGCTCCTCGGCCCACTCCTCGCTCGAGAGCAGCACGGCCGAGGCCCCGTCGGAGAGCGGCGTCGAGTTGCCGGCGGTCATCGTGCCGTCGGGTCCTCCGAACACGGGCTTCAGGTTCGAGAGCTTCTCGACGCTCGAGTCCGGGCGCAGGTTCTGGTCGCGCTCCAGGCCGAGGAACGGCACCACCAGGTCCTCGAGCCAGCCCGACTCATACGCCTCGGCGAGCTTGCGGTGCGAAGCGGCCGCCAGCTCGTCCTGCTCCCGGCGCCCGATGCCCCAGTCCGTGGCCATGATCGCGCAGTGCTCGCCCATCGAGAGGCCCGTCCGCGGCTCGGCGTTGCGCGGCCTCTCGAACATCAGCTGCTGGGGACGGACCCTGGCCAGGGCGCGCAGCCGAGCGGCATTCGACTTGGAGCGGTAGACCTCGAGCAGGATCTCGCGCAGGTCCTCGTTCATCGCCAGCGGCGCGTCCGACGTGGTGTCGACGCCGCCCGCGATCGCGGCATCGACCTGCCCCAGCGCAATCTTGTTGGCCACCAGCACCGTGGCCTCGAGTCCGGTGCCGCACGCCTGCTGGACATCGTAGGCCGGCGTCTCGGCCGCCAGCTTCGACCCAAGCACGCTCTCCCTCGCGAGATTGAAGTCACGGCTGTGCTTCAGCACGGCCCCGGCTGCCACTTCCCCCAGCGTCTGCCCCTCGAGCGAGAACTTCTCCACCACAGCGTTCAGTGCCGCGATCAGCATGTCCTGGTTCGAGGCCCTGGCGTAGGGCCCGAACTGGCGGGCGAACGGTATCCGGCTACCGCCGAGCACGGCCACACGGCGGGTTGATGAGTTCATCTAAGAATCTGCTCCTGAGTAATGTTTACAGGGGTGTAGGTTAGTGTGCGCGGGCGGGAGCTTAGTGCGCCCGCGCCGCCGTGGAGCGCCGGTCCGAGCCCGCGGCGCCGTCCGAATCGCCCCCCGAACCCGCGGCCGGCGTAAAAGTTCCCCCGCGGGTGGCTCGGCGGACGAGCCTCGGCGCCAGGGTCCGCGCCGCGGCCGCCATCCAATAGGCGCGAGGCACATAGCGTTCGGGCTTGCCGCCCGGACCGGCCTCGACGATTGCTTCGGCAACGACCTCGGGACGCGAGACGATCCACCGCGTGAACACCGAGGACAGCAGCTCGCGCGCGGGGAAGCCCTCGGTCCTGACGAACCCCGGCAGCACCAGCCCGACGTGAACGCCGCCCGACCGCTCCTCGGCGTACAGCGCGTCGCTCCAGCCGGCGAGCGCGAACTTGCTGGCCGAGTAGGCGCCCGAGCCGGGACGCGATACGCGCCCCGCGGTGCTGGCAACGTTGACGATCGCCACCTGTTGCCCCGCTCCCGCCGCGGCCGTCCGACGTAGCAGCGGCAGGAGCTCCTGGGTCAGGCGCACCGGGGCCTCGAAGTTCAGCTTCATGTGCCGGTCCACGTTCGCCCACCCGGCCTCGCCGAAGCGTCCCCGCCAGGCCCGCCCGGCGTTGTTGACGAGCAGGTGAAGCTGACCAAGGTCTCGCTCCACCATCCGCCGGATTCGCTGCGGGCCAGAGGGCTCGAGCAGGTCCTGTGCGATCACCGTCGCTCCTCCCAGCTCCTCCGCCAGGGCACGCAGACGGTCCTCGCGGCGGGCAACTAGCACCAGCCGCGTGTCCGGCGTCTGCGCCAGCCGCCGGGCCGTGGCTTCGCCGATGCCGCTCGACGCGCCGGTGATCAGGGCTACATATGGCACGGGCGCGCAAGATACCGTTGTCCGGAGTGTGAGCAGCTCGAGCCTGATCGCGCTGGTGACCGTGCCCTTCTTCACGGGGGCGATCGGCTACGTCACAAACTGGACCGGCGTGCTGATGCTGTTCTATCCGGTGCAGTTCAAAGGGCTGCGCGTGGCCTCGTTCTCATCGCTTTCTCGTTTCCTGCCGCGCAAGATCCAGCAGATTCCCGGCGTCATGGTCGGCGGCATCGGCTGGCAGGGCATCGTTCCCTCGCGCTCGGCCAAGATGGGCAGCCTGGCGGTTGACGTGGGCATCGCCAAGCTCGGCACTCCCGGGGAGTTTTGGCAGCAGCTGAACCCCGAGCAGATGGCCGAGCAGATCGTCGAGGCCACGCGTGACGACATGCGCCAGACGGTCGACAAGATCATGTCGCGCGAGCATCCCACGATTTGGTCTGAGCTCCCGCCGCAGGTCAAGCAGGTCGTCTACAACCGTGTGCTTCAGCAGCTGCCCGACATCGTGCGCGAGCTGACGAGTGAGATCGGGGAGAACATCGAGGACCTCCTGGACATCAAGCTGATGGTCATCAAGCGCTTCGAGGAGCAGCCCGGGCTGGCGAACCGCGTGTTCCTCGACATGGGCCGCCGGGAGCTCAAGTTCATCCAGAACTTCGGCTTCTACTTCGGGTTCGCGCTCGGCATCCCGGTGGCCGTGGTCACGCACTTCGTCACCTTCTGGTGGCTGCTGCCGATCTTGGGCGTGATCGTGGGCTGGGTCACCAACTGGGTGGCGCTGTGGATGATCTACGAGCCCCCGCAGCCGCGGAAGGTCGGCCCCTTCACGGTCTGGGGGCTGTTCATCCGCCGCCAGCCCGAGGTGGCCGACGCCTACGCCCGGATCGTCTCCGAGGAGGTCCTGACGATGGAGAACTTCGGCCACGAGCTGCTCGAGGGGCCGCGCGCCGATCGCACCCACAGCCTGATCGAGACCGCGATGCGGCCGGCGGTCGACCGGGCAACGGGAAGGGCGCGAGCCGCGCTGCGGGTAGCAGTGGGGGGCGAGGAGTACGACCGCATCTCGCACTCGTTTGCCGTCGAGCCCGTCAAGCACATGATGACCCCCCTCTCAGACCCAGAGTTCAGCCGCACCCAGTCAAAGACGATGCGCAAGCTGATCGCGGAGCGGATGCGCGAGCTGCCCCGCGAGGACTTCAGCGAGCTGCTGCGCACCGCGACGCGGCAGGACGAGTGGCTCCTGCTGCTCCACGGAGCGGTGCTGGGCTTGGCCGGCGGCCTGATCCACCTGGGCATCTTCGGATGAGCGACGAGCGGCTCGGGGCAGAGATGGAGGACGAGCGGCCGGGAGCTGAGCTGCCGCAGGCGGTGCCTGGCCTCGTGCGGTTCGCGGCGGTGATGTGGATTCGCGGCGCGATCTGGGGGGTCGAGACCTCGGCCAGGGTGATCCGGGCGGCGGTCTCGCCGGAGGACGCGGCGACGATGCTCCGGGAGGTCCGCTCCGGTCTTCGGTCCTACGCCTGGGAGATCTTGGGCATCAAGGACCTCGACAGCCGCGTGCGCCAGCTGGCGCCGGGGCCGGGAACCGAGAGGCGCGCCGGGGCGCGGGGCGGCGAGCTCTCGCTGCGCGAGCAGGGCGCCGAGCTGCTGCGCCAGTCGGCCGATGTCAACGCCGACGACGGGGAACACCCCGCCTACGCGCGCATCCTCTCCGAGCTGGCCCCCGACGAGGCGCGGATCCTGCGCCTGCTGGCCACCGAAGGGCCGCAGCCGACGATCGATGTGCGCGCTTCGAACCTGATCGGAGTCGGCTCGCAGCTCGTGGCACAGGGCCTCAACCTGATCGGCACCGAGGCCGGCTGCCTGCACCCCGAGCGGGTGCCGCTGTACCTCAACAACCTGGACCGGCTGGGGCTTGTCTGGTTCCCCCGCGACCCGATCGATGACCCCATGCGCTACCAGGTGATCGAGGCTCAGCCCGACACCATGGAGGCCATGAAGCGAGCCGGGCGCGCCAAGACCACCCACCGCAGCGTCAAGCTGACCGCCTTCGGCGAGGACTTCTGCAAGACCTGCCTGCCGCTCGACCGCAGCGAGGTCCAGCCCACGGGCGAGGCTTAGAGCCGGGCCACGAACAGTCGCCCGCGCACATCGCCGTCGAGGCCCAGCTCGTGCACGGCTTCGGCCACGCCGGGATAGGCGGGATCGCCGTAGTCGTGGAACGCCACCACCGCTCCCGGCGTGAGCGCCGCCCTCCATGCCTCCAGGGCGGCGATTACCCCCGTGCGGCTGTGGTCACCGTCGAGAAACAGGAACTGAACCGCGCCCGGAGCGCCACCGAGCGAGGCCGGGCCTTCCTCCGTCCGCGCCTCCACCAGCCGGATCCGCGAGCGTGTGGCGCCGTCGAGCAGGCGTAGATAGCGCTCGCGCTCGGGGTGTGGGAACGGGTCGAGCGTGACCACCCGTCGCTCGGGCTTCGCCAGCGCCAGCGCCGCGGTGGTCCAGGCACTGGCCGTGCCGTCCTCGACGACGGCGTCGCTGCGGCCAGCCGCATCGAGCAGCGCCGCGAGCTCGCGCGGGCGCGTCACCACCTGCAGCGACCAGCGGTCACGCGTGAACAGCGCAACCAGCAGGCAGCGCAGGTAGAAAGCGGCGACCCGGGGCGGCAAGCGAGCGAGCCAGCGCAGCTGGCGCGCGAGCGCGGCAATCTGTGGACCCGGGCCGATCATGATCGGCCCGGCGGCCCGGCTCATGAGCCGGGCCCGGGGGTCGGCGCATGCGCCGACCCCTTCTAGATGTCGGATTTGAGCGCGAAATACAGCGCCGGGAACGGCTCGCTTCGCCCCGGGACGTTGACCAGCATCTTGCCCAGGTTGGCGCCCGGGACGATCTGCACCAGCTCGTCGCGGATCTGGCGGATCAGCAGCGCCGGGTTGCTCTTCTCGCCGGCGTAGTCGATCACCAGCACGTCGACCGATGGGTCGAGCCGCCCGGCCTCCACGTAGGTCTCGAAGCCGAATGCGCTGCGCCCCAGCTCCGAGGGAGTGGTGGAGTAGAACGGCCACAGGACCTTGGCCGGCCAGCGCGCGCTGCCAGTCAGGGTGTTGATGCCGCGGCGCTGCTCACGGTCGAACTTCTTGCCCAGCCACGGCATCCACGCGCCGGTGACCGTGCCGATCAGCCTGTCGGCCAGCGGGTGCATCGTCCATGTGACGAGGACCCCCTCGGTCTGTCCCTCGATGCCTTCCGCCGGGCGCCCGCAGAGGAAGATGGCCTGCAGGTCAGACAGCGCCCCGGCACGGTCCTCATGCGCCCGCTCGCCGAGCGCTTCGATCCACCCCCAGGCCTCTTCGCGCGCCCCGCGCGGGTCGTGGCGCGAGCGCTCGCGCAGCTTCGCCACGCGCTCCGCCACCGCGCCGCTCGGGAGCGCAGCCAGCGTCTCCGCCGCCACCGTCGGGGCCTCGGTCGCCTCCGCCATCGCCGTCCTCCTCACTTCGCCTTGAGTTCGCGATTGATGCTACGCCCCGAGCCCTGCCCGTGCGCGGAGCGCCAGCTGCAGCTCAAAACGCCCGTCGCCCGTCTCGAGCGCGTCACCGAGCAGCTCGCGCAGCTTGGCCAGGCGGTAGCGGACGGTCTGCGGGTGGACGTGCAGCCGCGCCGCGATCCGGGGGGTATGACGCTGGTGCTCGAGCCACGCTTCGAGTGTCTCGAGCAGCCGTTCGCGCTCAGGCTCCTGCAGCGCCAACAGCGGCGCCAGGCGCTCTGAGACCAGCGCCGCCGCCAGCTCGCGGTCCCGCATCACGATCAGCGTTGCCAGGTGCTCGGATGCCCGGATCGGTGAGCGTCCGGCGATCATTCCGGCCTGCGCCAGCGCCAGTGCCTCGCGGGCCCAGCGCAGCGAGCGGTGTGCCTGTGCCGGGGACACGGTGGGACCGATCGCCGCGGGCGTGCCGTCCACCGCGCGGGCTAGACCCCGTGTGCGTCCCGGTGCGTCGGGGTCGGGGATCACGAGGAAAGCGCCATCCTGGTCGGCACCCGCCAGGACATCGATGTCGAGCCGACGGGCAACCGGGCCCGGAGCCTCACCGGGCAGCGCCATGACCGCCAGCGTCCGCGGTAGGAGCCAGCGCGCCAGCTCCGCGGCGCGACGCGTGGCCTCGGGGTCCTGCCCGTCGGCCTCGAGCAGCAGCGCGGCGAGTCGCCGGCGGCGGCGCTCGCGCTCCGATGCCTCGTCGGACTGGATCCTGATGTAGCCCTCGAGCACGTCGTTGGTCAACTCGTCGGAGTAGACGAAGATCGCCTCGGCCAGTGCGATCACGCTCTCGGTCGGCACGCCGGCCTGGCTGGCCAGCTCGGCGGCGCCGCGCCATGCGGCGCGCACGCCGGTGCGAAACGCGGCCCGCAGCGCGTCGAGACCGCGGCCTGCCTGGAACTCGGCCTCGCCGAGGCGCCGCCAGATCTCGCCGGTCTCGGCGCTCGGTCGCTCGCCGCGCTCGATCGCGTCCAGGAACGCCCTCACCGCCTGCTCGATTCCGAGCCGGATACCGACGCCCTCCGGGCCGCCCAGCACGTCGGCGTAGACGGGGTTCTCCTCGCGGACGGCGTGCAGAACCTCTTCCACCAGCCGCCCGGCGACGGGGCGCACCGCGCGGACGGTGTCCGGCGCGATCTGGCCCGGGGTCCAGCTCATTGTCAAAACCTTATAAAAGCCTGGTGCCAAGTCTGTGCTGAACGCGCTGTACCGCGTGCCTACGGCATCGTAGGGTGTGCGACATGACAGCCCGCCGCCGCAGCATCACCAAGACGCACGAGCGGATCGCCCAGCTCGGGTGGGAGCCCACCTATTTCGAGCCCGCCGTCCGCTACCCGACGCGCTACCGCTTCCCGCACAAGGCCAAGGACCCGATGAAGCACATCATGCGCGAGTACCTGCCGATGGAGCTGGAGAAGGACGAGCGCGTCTATGGCGGCCACGAAGCGGCGGTCCGCGCCGACATGCCGAACAAGGCGCACGAGCGTTGGTTGGAGATCCTCAAGCCGTTCGTGGTGATCACCAACTACGCCGAGATCGGCGCCGGGCGCTGCATGTCGATGCTGATGAATGCGGTCCCCAACAACGAGCTGCGAAACGGCTACCACGTTCAGTTCGTCGACGAGATCCGCCACACCGGGATGCAGATGTCGCTGGCGCGGTGGTACGCCAAGCACGTTCCCGACCCCGCCGGATGGCACCTGGGACCGAAGGCCTTCTCGGGCTCTGTGCTCACCAACCCGGGGCTGAACATGCTCTCCCACTTCATCGTCGGCGACCCGATCCAATGCGCGTTCACGCTGCAGGTCGTGGCGGAGACAGCGTTCACCAACGTGGTGTTCGTGGCCACGCCAGACGTCGCTGCGCGCAACGGCGACTTCACGCTGCCGACCACGTATCTGAGCGTGCAGTCAGACGAGGCGCGGCACATCTCAAACGGCTACGCCACGCTGCTCACGGTTCTGCAGGACGACCACAACGCGCCGCTGATCGAGCGCGATTTGCAGCAGGCGTTCTGGATCAACCACGCCTTCATCGACATCTTCTCCGCGATCGTGATCGAGTACTTCTCGCGCGACCGCTCGGACCCCGAGTCGTTCCTCGACAAGTGGGACCGCTGGGTGCGCGACGACTGGCACCGGGCCTACATCATGAAGCTCGGCAAGCTGGGGCTCGACATCCCGCCGGACATGTTCGAGCGCGCGCGGGAGCGGATCGTGGCCGGCGTTCACCATCGCCACGCGATCCTGGCGTTCGCCGCCTGGCCGCTTTCGTTCTGGCGCTTCGACCCGCTCGACGAGCGCGACTTTGAGTGGTTCGAGTCCCAGTACCCCGGCTGGTACGCGCAGTACGGCGCCTTTTGGGAGGCCTACCGCCAGGGCATCGACCCCGCGGCCGGCTTCTTGCCCCTGGACTTCATCAACATGGCGCCGCCGTTCTGCTGGACCTGCCAGGCGCTGTGCGTCTCGGAGACCGATCGCCGGCATCGGGTCGTGGGCGACCGGACGCGCTTCTACTGCTCGCCCGAGTGCGTCTGGCTCGATGAGTCAAACCCCGGCCGCTACACCGGCGACCGCAACTACCTCGACCGCTACCACGGCTGGGAGGCCTCCGAGGTGATCCGCGACCTGGGCTTTGTGCGCTCGGACGGCGAGACGCTGATCGGCCAGCCGCACCTGGGATCAGGCGACGTCGACGGCGGTCCGCGGCGCTGGACGCTCTCGGACATCCGGGCGCACGACCTGAAGCTGATCTCTCCCAACATCCGCGTCGCGCGCGAGCTCGGACTGCCGAGCGGGGACTGGAGCGGATGAAGGTCCGCTTCGAGCCCATCGGCGAGGAGATCGACTGCGCGGGCGAGGAGACCGTGCTCGACGCCGCCTTTCGCCAGGGCTACAACCTGGCCTACGGCTGCCGCGAGGGTCAGTGCTCGGCGTGCAAGTGCTTTCTGATCGAGGGCGAGGTGGCGCTGAAGCCGTACTCGAGCTTCGCGCTGTCGGACTCCGAGCAGTCGAGCGGCTACTCGCTGATGTGCCGCGCGATGCCCGAGCAGGACCTGGTCGTCGAGCTGCTGCACTACGACCCCGACAACTACCGGCTCGAGACCCCGATTCGCGACGGTGTGGCCGTGGTGGAGACCATCGAAGCGCTGGCCGACGACATCAGCCGGGTGGTGCTCGACGCGCCCGGATTCAGCTTCGCTCCCGGACAGTTCGTCGATCTGCACGTCGACGACGGGCGGCGGTCGTTCTCGATGGCCAACGCGGACGCCGGGAGGATCGAGCTGATCGTCAAGCGCTATCCCGGCGGCCGCTTCTCGGGCAAGCTCGACGGCCAGCTGGGGCCCGGCGAGAAGATCGCCTTCACCGGCCCCTACGGGACGCTTCGGATCCACGACGGGGACCGCCCGATCCTCATGATCGCCGGCGGCTCGGGCATCGCGCCCGTCCTGTCGCTGCTACGCCAGCTGGAGAAGGACGGCTGCCGGCGCCCCGTGCGGCTGTTCTTCGCCGCCCGTACGCCGTTCTCCATGGACACGATCGAGGCGCTGCGCCTCGGCGACTTCAGCTGTGTGGCGGTCACCGACCGCCGGACAGTGGAGGCGGTCGAGGAGCTCTTGGGGTCTGGCGATCTCCGCGACCCCGACGTCTACATGTGCGGGCCGCCGACGCTGCTGGAGGCGGCGGAGGCGATGCTGATCGAGGGGCACGGTATTGACGAGCAGCGGATCTTCCAGGACAAGTTCACGACCGCCGCCGAGGCGGACCCCGAGCGCGCGAAGGTGGGCACTGGGGCGCCGGGCCCCGCGGCCAAACGCGTCGGCGCCGGCGCCGCCACGGGCGCCGGGTCCGGCGATGAGGCCGAGCGCCAGTTCGCCTGGTACGCGCCCCGCGCCCGAAGGGCGACGCTCTACGAGGACGTCACGATCGACACCCAGCCGTCCGTTCACCGCCACCTGACGCGGGGGTGGCCGGTCAGCTTCGAGGACGGTCGTGGGACGTGGGACGACGGCTCCACGGCCCTGCGCTCCGGGGACTGGTACGCCTTCCGCGATCCGGGCGAGCAGTGGGAGCGGCCCTTCTACCAGGCAGGCACGCGGATGGAGCAGCAGATCGAGGGAGCCCTGCAATCGGCCAGCGACGAGGGCTTGCTCGAGGATTTCCGGCCGCCGTGGGTGGAGTTCCTGCGCGGGCAGCTTCAGATCCCGGCATACGTCGAGCACGGCCTGTGGTTTGCGCTGGCCACGGCGGGGCGCGACTGCCTGTCCGACTCGGTCGCCACGTGCGTCTGCCTGCAGGCGGCGATGAAGCAGCGCTCCGCGCAGGCGATCGTGCTCTATGCCATGGACCTCGAGGAGCACCTGGGAGGGGAGTTCTCGATCCAGGCCGCCCAACGCCGGTTCCTGGATGACCCGGAGTGGCAACCTACGCGCCGGCTGCTCGAGCGCCTGGCGGCGACGGCGGACTGGGGCGAGGTCGTGCTCGCCGCAAACCTCTGTGTGGAGCCCGTGGTCGGAACCTTGCTGCGCCGGGAGCTCGGCATCCGCGCCGCCGCCGCCAACGGGGACACGGTCACCCCGGTGCTGGCGAGGGCCGAGACGCAGGAGTGGGAATGGGCGCGGGCCTGGAGCAGTTCGCTCGTGCGCTTCCTGCTCGAGGACTCCAAGTTCGGGCTCGCGAACCGGAAGGTGATCGCAGACTGGGTGCGGGACTGGCTAGAGCAGGCGGTCGAGGCGGCGATGGCGCTGGCGCCGCTGGCCAGCGCGCTGCCGGTGGGCATCGATGTCGAGGACGCCGTCTTGCGCGTGCGTGCGTATGCGGGCGCGATGCTGGAGCAGGCGGGCCTGCCGGAGCTGTGCTCGCTCGTGGGCTATGAGCCGGCGGCGGACGCGTCCGGGCCTGACCGCGCCCCGGCGCGTCGCGTACGTCCGCCGCGTGAACGGCGGCGGGCCGCCCGCGCGGAGCGCCCGGGGGCCGCGGCGGTGTCGCGCCCCGCCGCGAGCGACGCCCCGGCGACGCCCCCTCCCCCATCCCCAGCCGACGGGAGCACCTACGACTTCGTGGGCATCGTTATGGCCAAGAGCGCCGAGGGCGACGCGGTGGCGCACATCCTCGCCGGACGCGAGGACATCGCGGTCCACGAGCAGCCGGCGTTCTGGGATATTCGCGCCGCCGACCGGCTCGTGATCCCCTACGACGACGTCTCCGAGGAGCTTGGCTACGAGGTCGACGCCTACTCGATCCAGCACGAGATGTCGACACACTACGGGCGGATGGTGGCCACGGACGAAGCGCTGATGCTGTTTTCCGATCCCACCGAGGCCATGCAACACCTGCTCTCGACGTGAGCGCGCTGCGCCAGCGTGTACTTGTTCGGGGTGGATCGGGCGTGGCCGCATTGGACCGCAGGCGCGTGCCGCACCGGATGATCCTCCGGGCCCTGCCGCGTGCGATCGCCGGGCGCTTTGACCCAGGCGCGGCCGGCGACCTCCAGGCGCTGTTCGAGCTCCGCGTTCGCGATCCGGGCGGCGGTGCGCCCGAGCGCTTCTGGCTGTCCGTGGCCGCAGGGCGCTGCGAGGTTTCCTCCTTGGCCGCTGGGTCGTCCGGGGCGGTGGGCGCCAGCGTGACCGTCGGCGCCGGCGACCTGATCCGCCTGGTGACCGGCGCCGCCGGCTGGCCGGCGCTGCTCTCGGCCGGCCGGCTCGAGTTGGACGGCGACCCGTTCTTGGCGCTCCGCTTCCCGACGCTGTTTCGGCTGCCGGCGGCTGCGAGCGCCTAATCCCGATCGTGGTGCTGAGCAGGGTTTTGGGGCTACGCCCGGGGCGCTCGAGCTTCAGGGCTCGAGCAGGATCGTCTGGGGCTGCGGGTAGGTGAGGGTCTCCTTCTGCTCTACGACTGCAAATTTGGGCAGCTCATGCACCGGTGGAGGCTCGCCGACACCGAGGTGCTCCACGCGCCAACCACGGGCGGTGAGCGCGTCGGCGATCAGCCGGCGGTGACAGCGCCACCACACTGCCTCAGCGCACATGATCGCGGTCGGCAGCTCGTGAGCCGTCGCCTCGAGATCGGCCAACGCGCTGCGGAAGTGCTCCGACGCCATGTGGTCCGCGTAGCCGCGAAAGGCGCTCTCCCGCCAGGCCGTGTTGGGCGAGTTGGAGGCCGGCTTGCGCCGGCCGCCGAGGTCGGGCATATGCAGGTAGGCGATCTCCGCATCCTGGAGCCACTCGGTGAGCGCGGCTCGGTTGAACTGCGGGTGCCTCCGGGAGCTGGGAAATGCTCTCACGTCGGCTACGAGCCTGACGCCCGCGCGCTGCAGGAGCTCGAGCACGTCGTCCGCGGAGCGCGTGGAGTGCCCGATCGTGTAGATCGTCATTTCGCCGTGCTCGTCGCCACTTGCTGAGGCACCGGCGCCTCGGAGGTCCGTCCGACATCCGCGCTCGCTCCCTGAAGCGCTCCACCGGGGCAGTCCGCGCAAGGCACCTTGCGCCGCGGGTTCACGATCCCGACCAGCGCCACCACTCCCCCGACCACGGCGAGTCCGGCTCCGATACCGACGCCGATCCGGAACGCGTACACCGAAGCGTCAACGAGCGCGGCGTGCACCTCCGGCTTTTCGGGCGCGGGGACGCCGTTGGTGCTTATGACCAGCGCACGGGTGCGGTCGCTGGCAACCGCTGTGCGCGCGGCCGGACTCAGCGGGCGCCCGGCGAGATTGTGGTCGAGCCGGGAGGCGAAGGTACTGGCCACGACCGCGCCCAACGCTGCGATCGCCAGCAGACTCGCGACCCGCGCGATTGCGTTGTTGACACCGCTGGCGACGCCGGAGTGCCCGGGCTCGACCGATCCGAGCACGGTCGCGGTCAGCGGCGCGACCGTGGCCGCAAGGCCGAACGCGAACACGAGCACTCCGGGCAGGATCTGCGTCACGTAGTTAGCGCTGGCGTTCGTCCGGATCAGGAGCAGCAAGCCGGCCCCAGCCACGAGCGGTCCGCCGCCCATGAAGTAGTGCGGGCCCAGGCGATCGGCCAAAGCGGCAAAGCGCCTGGAGAAAAGGAACATGACCACGGTCAACGGGAGCAGCGCCAGCCCGGCTTCGATCGGCGAGTAGCCACCGACCTGCTGGAGGAACAGGACGACGAAAAACGTGGCGACACCGAGTCCGGCATACAGGGTCAGCGTCGTGAGGTTGCCGACCGCAAAGTTGCGTCGCTTGAACAGACCCAGGGGCATCATCGGCTCCGGGGAGCGCCGCTCCCAAGCGAGGAAGGCCGCGAACAGGACGACGCCGGCTATCAGCGGCACCGCGACGCGGGCGTCGCCCCATCCGTACGTGGGCTGTTCGATCAAGGCGAACACGGGTCCCCCGAGCCCCAGCGCGCACAGCACGGCGCCGGGTATGTCGACGTGCCCCGGCTCGCGGGTGTCGGGCCCCGTTTTGCGCAGCAGCCACAGCGTGATCACCACCGGCAGGAGGTTCACGGCGAAGATCAGCCGCCAGCTGACGAGCTGCACGAGCGCTCCGCCCCCCAGCGGGCCGATGACGGTGGCGATACCGGTCCACGCGGTCCAGCTGCCGATCGCCGCCGCGCGTTCGTTCTCGGGATATACGTCGATTATCAGCGCCAGGGTGCTCGGCACGAGCAGGGCGCCGAACAGCCCCTGCGCCGCGCGTGCGCCGATCAAGAAGCCACCGCTCGGCGCGATCGCGCACAGCAGCGAGCAGGCGCCGAAGCCCAGCAGCCCGGCCGAGAACACGCGGCGCCGGCCGAGCAAATCCCCCAACGAGCCGCCGATCAGGAGCAGCGAGGAAAGCGTGAGCAGATAGCCCTCAACGATCCACTGCTGCTGCGCCAGGCCGCCGTGGAGATCGTTGCGGATCACCGGCAGCGCGACGTTGACGATCGTGCCGTCCAGAAACACGATTCCCGAGCCGAGGATCGAGGCGATCAGCGCGATGCGCTTGACGCTCATGTCCCGCACGCGGACTAGCCCATCCCCTGTGCGAAGAGCCAGTTGGGCTCATAGCCGTCGAAGCGCACGCTCTGAGAGAGCGGCAGCTCAGGTTTGACGATCACGCAGAAGCTGCGCCGGCCGCCGGGGGTCACGGCGCAGCTTCGATAGGTGCGCCCCGGCTCGATCGTCAATGTCGATATCGAGGCGGCGTTGCGGCGAAACTGCGCGGGCGCCCGAGTCCCGATCCAGGCCTCGGCGCGGGCCACGGCCTCGCGCATCGCATCACGCTGGGCGATCACTGCCGAGTGATGGGCGAGACCGATTGCCAAAAGCACGGCAGTCACGGCGCCCAACATGGCCATGCCGGCGTAATCACGGGCGATGATCTTCGGGAGGTCCGGGCGGACCCTGCGGATGAGCGCCCCGACGGGCGCGCGGAAGACGACGACCGCCACCAGGTTCAAACCGCAACCGAGGATCAGGGCCGCGACGAAGGTCTGCGTCTCACCGGCCGGCGGAAGGGCGTGACCGATGATCCCGTCGGCGAGCGTCAATGCGGCAAACGTGGGCCACAGCCAAGCTCCACGCGAGCGCCAGCGAGCCCTCGCCACCCAGGCAGCGTCCATCGCTCAAGGGTAAACCTGCCCGGGAACATCCCGGCCGCGCCCGGTCCTTGCAGTAACCTCGGCCTCGTCCCTGTCGAGGAGCCGGAAGCGGAGATCCCGATACGGCTCGAGTAGTGGGCATGGAGGGAGACCCCCTCTGGCCCCGGACCAAAGGGAGCAGAGATGACAACTGATACGGCACAGGCGCCGGCCGACGCAGCCGGCGCGGTAGGCCACCTTCAACTCCAGGATCGGCTCCTGCTGTTGAGGGCGATGCTGATGATGCGGGGGCTCGAGGAACGGGCGATGAGCCTCTACCGCCAGGGCAAGGTGCCGGGGTCCTTTTACGACGGCTACGGGCAGGAGGCGGTTTCGGCCGGCGCCGCATTCGCCATGGCGCCGGAGGATCGGCTTTGCGTCCTGCACCGCGACCTCGCGGCCCATCTCATCCGCGGCGTCTCGCCCACACGGGTGTTGGCGCAGTACCTGGGCCGCGAAGCGGGCATCACCCGCGGGCGTGACGGCAACGTTCACTTCGGCGACCGCAACGTGGGGTGCGTGGGGATGGTGTCGATGCTGCCCGACATGATGCTCGTTGCGACCGGGATGGCCATGGCCTTCAAGCTGCGCGGCGAACGGCGTTGCGCGCTGACCTGGTTCGGAGACGGCTCCACCTCACGAGGCGATTTTCACGAGGCGATGAACTGGGCCGGCGTCCAGCGGTTGCCCGTGATCTTCGTGCTCGAGAACAACCAGTACGCCTACTCCACGCCGCTGGACAAGCAATTCGCCGTCGATCCCGTACAGCGCGCCGCCGCGTACGGGTTCGTCGGCGAGACGGTCGACGGCAACGACGCCGAGGCGGTGTTCGAGGCGACGCTGCGGGCTAGGGAGCGGGCGCTGGCCGGCGGGGGGCCGACGCTGATCGAGGCGGTCACCATGCGCATGCACGGCCACGCTGCCCACGACGATATGAAGTACGTGCCCAAGGAGTTGGTTGAGGAGTGGCGTGCTCGCGACCCAATCGAGCGCCAGGAGCAACGGCTCGTGGCCGCCGGTGTCGACGTGGAGGAGCTGCGCGCTGCCGTCGCGGCCGAGATCGACGCGGCCACCGAGGAGGCGCTCGCCTCGCCGATGCCCGACCCGGCGACCGCCACCGAGGGCGTGTTCTGTGACACCGAGGCCGAGCCCCTGCGGGACGGCCAGGCGCCCTGGAGCGGGTACGCGGCATGAGCACGCTGACCTACCTTCAAGCGATCTCGTCCGCGCTGCGCGATGAGCTCCGAGCCGACGAGCGCGTGCTGATGATGGGCGAGGACATCGGGGTGTTCGGCGGCGCGTTCAAGGTCACGGACGGCTTCGTCGAGGAGTTCGGCGCCGACCGCGTAATGGACACCCCGCTGGCCGAGTCGGGAATCATCGGCACCGCAATCGGGGCGGCGGTCGTGGGCATGCGCCCCGTGTGCGAGATGCAGTTCGCCGACTTCATCTCGTGTGGGTTCGACCAGCTCGTCAACGTGGCGGGCAAGATGCACTACCGGCAGGGCCTGGCCGTGCCGATCGTCGTCCGGCTGCCATCCGGCGGCGGCTTTGCGGGCGGGCCCTTCCACTCCCAGAACCCCGAGGCGTGGTTCATGCACGCCCCGGGCATCAAGGTCGTCGCGCCGTCCACGGCCGAGGATGCCAAGGGCCTGTTGCACGCGGCGATCCACGACCCGAATCCGGTCTGCTACATGGAGCACAAGCATTTGTACCGGCGGGTGAAGGGCGAGGTTCCAGAAGGCGTGTTCGAGACGCCGCTGACCGCACGCGTCGCTCAGCCCGGCAGCGACCTGGTGGTGATCACCTACGGGGCGATGGTCCACGTCGCGCTCGAGGCGGTGTCCGAGGGCCTCGACGGAGCCTCGGTCGAGGTGCTCGACCTGCGCTCGCTCGTTCCGTTGGACGAGGACGCAATCCTCGACTCGGTGTCCCGCTGCTCCAAAGTGGTGATCGTCGACGAGGCCAACTCGTGCTGCGCGGCGGGAGCCGAGGTCGCGGCGCTGATCGCAGAGCGAGCGTTCGAGTCGCTCGACGGTCCAGTCGTGCGCGTGGCCAGCCCCGATGTCCCGATCCCCTTCTCGCCGCCGCTCGAGCAGGCGGTGCTGCCCAACGTCGAGCGCGTGAAGGAGGCATGCCGTGAGCTCCTCGAGTACTAGGACCGTCGTCGACGTGACGATGCCCCAGATGGGGGTCTCGGTGGCCGAGGGGACCGTTGTTGCCTGGCGAGTCGGGGTGGGCGACACGATCGAAGCCGAGCAGACGATCTGCGAGATCTCCACGGACAAGATCGACACCGAGGTGCCAGCCCCGGCTAGCGGAGTGGTGACCGAGATCCTGGTTGCCGTCGAGACGACCGTCTCCGTGGGTGAGGTGCTGGCCCGGATCGCGCCGGAGGGGACGGAAGGGACCTCGCCCGCCCCCGCTCCAGCCGATGCCCCCCCAACTTCCCCCGCCCCCGCTCCAGCCGATGCCCCCCCAGCCTCCCCCGCCCCCGCTCCAGCCGATGCCCCCCCAGCCTCCCCGCTAGTTGCTGCACCGCAAGACGGGGCGTCGTCTCCTTCGACGGAGACGGCGCCGACCAACGGCGCCTCCGCCGCCCCCGCGCGCGCCGACCGCCAGCGCCGCTATTCGCCGGTGGTCCAGCGCATCGCCGCCGAGCACGGAATCGACCTCGGCAGGGTTGCTGGCACCGGCCGCGGCGGACGCGTGCGAAAGCAGGACGTACTGGCCTTCCTCGAGTCTGGACCGCCGGCCGAGCCGGCGGCGAGCCGAGCCGGCGGCGAGCGAGGCAGCGGCGAGCGAGGCAGCCGCCGCCGAGGCGCCGCTTCACATCGAGAGCCCCTACCGTCCGGAGCCCGTCTCCGCGCCGCCGTCCGGCGGCCTCTCGCGCATGAGGCGCCAGATCGGCGAGCACATGAAGCGCTCGCTCGAGACCGCCGCCCACTGCACGACGTGGATCGAGGCCGACATGAGCCGCGTCGAGGCCGCCAGGGCGCGGCTCGGATTCACCGCGCTGCCGTTCGTCGCGCGCGCCGCGATCGCCGCGCTCCGCGAGCACCCGGCGCTCAACGCCACGCTCGAGGATCAGCGCTACACCCGCCACGACGGCGTCCACCTCGGAATCGCGGTCTCGTTGGGCGAGGACGGACTGATCGTGCCCGTGATTCACGACGCTCACGAGCTGTCGGTTGAGGGCCTGGCGGCGCGCATCAAGGATCTCGCCCGTCGGGCCCGCGCGCGTCAGCTCGAGCCCGACGAGGTCCGCGGCGGGACGTTCACGATCACCAACCCCGGCCAGTACGGCTCGATCATGGCCACGCCGATCATCAATCAGCCGCAGGTGGCGATCCTCGACCTCGAAGCCGTCACCAAGCACCCGGTGGTCGTGACCGACTCCGAGGGCAACGACTCGATCGCCATCCGTCCGACGACGATCCTCGGACTGAGCTGGGATCACCGCGCGCTAGACGGTGCCCTGTCGGCCCAGTTCCTGGCCTCGGTCAAGCGCCACCTCGAAGGCTGGACCGGTGCCTGACGTCGTCCAGACGCAGCGACCGCCGAGCAGGCGTCCGGGGCGCGGTCTCTCCGAGCTCTGGGTATGCCACCTCGGCACGGTCGACTACTTGGAGGCGCTGGCGCTGCAAGAGCGGCTCTGCGCGGCGCGTCAGCGCGATCGGCTACCCGACGTGATGCTGCTGCTCGAGCACTGGCCCGTCTACACGCGCGGCCGGCGGTCGGTCCCCGGTGAGCTGCCGATGGGTGAGGAGTGGTACGCGATGCAGGGCATCGAGATCGTGCAGACGAACCGCGGCGGCAAGGTCACCTACCACGGGCCGGGGCAGCTCGTCGGCTACCCGATCGTGCGCGTCGATGATGTGGTGGCCTACGTGCGGACGCTGGAGCGAGCACTGGTTGCCGCCCTCGGTGAGGAGGGCATCGGCGCACGTGCCCGTCCCGACGATGGCCCCGACTTCACGGGCGTATGGGTCGAGGACCGCAAGGTCGCCTCGATCGGCGTGCACGTGGCCAGGGGCGTCACAACCCACGGCTTCGCCGTCAACGTGGAGAATGACCTGCAACCGTTCTCCTGGGTCGTGCCCTGTGGCCTCGAGGGCGTCCAGATGACCTCGCTGATCAAGGAGACCGGCCGCCTGGCGGGGCAGATGAAGTGCTTCCGGCGCCGCGCTGCCTTCCAGGTGGCCGAGGCGCTTGGGCGGCGGCAGCGGCTGGTGAGCCGTTCGCGCCTCGAGGCCGCCACGCTCACCCCGGTCTAAGACCGACCAGCGCTACAAGGGTCGCCTCGAGCTCCGCCGGCCGGCGCATGACCTGGCGCCAGTCGGTGCGGATCGGTCGCCAGCGATGGACCGTCAGGCGCTGGTCGCGGCGTGCGTCTCGCGGTCGGGCCTGCCGTGTGCCGTGCACCTTCGCGCCGTCGGTCTCGACGACCACCCGTTGCTCCCGCCACAGGAAGTCAGCTCTGAGCGGCGGCCCGCCATCCGGGAGCGTGAGCCACTGCTGGACCGCCGGTTGCGGCAACCCCGCCCTGCGGCATAGGGCCAGGAAGGCCTCCTCGAGCTCGCTCTCCGTCGGCGTCGAGCCGAGATAGTGCTCCTCCAGCAGCGCCCGCACGATGCCGGCACTACGGCGGGTGGCGTTGCGCGCCAGCTGGTCCTCGACCGCGCCAAGGTCGAGGAGCTCGAGGATGTCCGCCTGGTCGAATGCTCGCTCCAAACGGCGTCGGTTGACAATCTCGGAAAGGTCGAACAGCGTGCGGGCAACGGTCGTGCAGGGGATGCCCTTGACCGCCGTGACGTCTGCTTGAGTCAGGGTGGTCGAGCGGTGAGCACGAATGCGCTGATGCCGGCGCCCCGAGCGCCTGGGGACGGTCACGTCGACGTAGGCCGAGTCGCTGCGGATGAGCTCGTGCAGGGCCGCGGCGGTGACGTGGCTGAGGACAGCGCCGGGTCCGCACGCGAGCGCCGCCGCCATCCAACGGCCCTCGCGCGTAAGCAGGGCAGGTGGAACCAGCGAGTAGACGCCGGAGTAGATCCGATGGAAGCGGCCGGCTGCGGCGCGGTACTGAACGGCACGTGCCGAGAGGCCAAAGGAACGCAGCTGGTCGACATGGAAGACCGCGTGCTGGCGCGACGCCAGGGCCGAAATGGCCGCATCGTGAGCGGGCTGGTCGGAAAAGCGAAGCCTGCTTTCGCTTTTTCGACCACCCTTTGCCACGCGCCCCATCGTGACCTGGAAGGCGTCACCGATGGGTGACGCGGGGCAACAAATCCGCACCGGTAACCTTGAATCGTGAGCACAGGCGAGCACGCAACCCGGTCGCGAGCCAATCCAGGCGGCATCGCCAATGTGCTCGACGTCCTGGGGCCCGACGTCCAGCCGCATCGCGGCAAGAAGCCGCCATGGTTCAAGGTGCCGGCCCCCGGCGGCCCGCGCTACCGGGAGCTGCACAACCTGATCAAGGAGGAGAACCTCCACACCGTCTGCCAGGAGGCGGCCTGCCCCAACATCGGCGAGTGCTGGCAGCGGGGTACCGCGACGTTCATGATCCTCGGCGACACCTGCACGCGCCGCTGCGGCTTCTGCAACGTCAAGACCGGCAAGCCGACCTGGAACGACCCGCTCGAGCCCGCCCGTGTAGCACGCAGCGTCGCCCGGATGGGCCTCAGGCACGCCGTCATCACGAGCGTCGACCGAGATGACCTTCCAGATTACGGTGCATCATCGTTCGTGGGGGTCATAAGGCAGATCCGCCGCCAGGCGCCGCGCTGCAGGGTCGAGGTCCTGACGCCGGACTTCCGCGGCGCGGAGATGCCGCTGGCCAAGGTGATCGCCGAACGACCGGACGTCTTCAACCACAATGTGGAGGTCGTGCCGCGCCTGTACCCCGTCGCGCGGAGGGGCTCGAAGTTCGAGCGCTCGTGCCGGGTCCTCAGTAACGCCAAGGAGATGGGCGGCGAGGAGGTCGTGACAAAGTCGGGGCTGATGGTTGGACTGGGCGAGAGCTTCGATGAGATGGTCGACGCGCTCGGCACGCTCAGAGACCACCACGTCCAGGTGCTGACGATCGGCCAGTACCTGCGGCCCACCGAGAGCCACCTGCCGATCGTCCGCTACTGGCACCCAGACGAGTTCAAGGCCCTCGAGCGCGCGGCGTATGAGCTCGGCTTCGAGCACGTGGCCGCCGGGCCGCTGGTCCGGAGCAGCTACCACGCCGACGAGCACGTAGCGCAGCACGAACCAGGCGCGGGGCCGGTTGGGCACGCGGACCAAGCGCCGGTGGCTCGCGAGGCGACGGCATGACCGGGCACGAGCTTCACCTCGCCGCCGCCGGCGGCGGCTCGGGAGGCTTCGGCGGAGGCGGCGGCGGGGGCGGCGGTGGGCGCGGCGCCGGCCTGTACATCCTGATCCAGATCCTGATCCGGATCGCGATCTTCGGCCACGGCCTCGGCGCGCTGGTGCTGATCGGGGTGATCATCCTGGCCGTCATCTTCCTCAGGGTGGTTCCGCAGGGGCAGCGATGGTTCGCCTCCTACAAGAGCGCCGGCCCGGCGGCCAGGCGCCGCACGCGCCAGCGCGAGCGCCGGGTTGAGCTGGCCGCCGCCGAAGCGGCCGACGACGATCCCGCGTTCGCCCCGGACGCCGTCCGGAGGCAGGCCGCGGGGCTGTTCGAGCGGATCCAGCGGGCCTGGGACGCCGGCGACCGCTCCACCCTCAGCCAGCTCGTTGCGCCCGGCCTCATGTCCGAGTGGGAGCGGCGCCTGGCGGACTTCGAGCGCAGGGGCTGGCGGAACCGGGTGGCCGTGCTTGACAAGCCCGCCGTGCAGTACGTCTCGCTCGAGCATCGCGGCGGACCGGCCGGCGACCGTGTCGTTGTGCGGATCGAGGCCAGGCTGCGCGACTACGTCGAGGACGCCCACGGCCACAGCCTGAAGCGCGCCGGCCGCCTCAGCGAGATCGTGCGCATGCGCGAGTTCTGGACGCTGGCCAAGCGGCGCAATCGCTGGATCCTCGAGTCGATCGAGCAGGGGGCCGAGGGATCGCACGCTCTGGAGGACCGTCTTGTGGCCACCCCCTGGAGCGACGAGCAGTCGATGCGCGACGAGGCCCTGGTCCAGGGCGCCATGGCCGACGCGGCGCCGGACGGGACGAAGGTGGCCGAGCTCGCCGACCTCAATTTCGAAGGCAGCGCCCACGCCGCCGCGCTCGACCTGAGCGTCGCCGACGGTCGCTTCGCCCCGGACGTGCTGGAGGTAGCCGCACGGCGGGCAGTGGCCGCCTGGGCAGACGCGGTGGACGGCGACGACGGCGCGCTGCTGAAGCTGGCCCACCCCGATGCCGCGCGCGAGCTACTGCACCCCGGCGACCCGAACGGCCGCACACGGCTTGTCGTGCGCGGTCCCCGTGTCAAGCAGATCCGCGTGGCGGGCCTCGACGCCGCCTCCGAGCCGCCACGGATGACGATCGAGGTCGAGATCTCGGGCCGTCGCTACATCGAGGATCGGGCGACCACCACGCTGGTGGCCGGCAACCGCTCGCGGGAGATCACCTTCACCGAGCGCTGGACGCTGGCGCTGGACGGCGATCAAGAGCAGCCGTGGCGGATCGCCGCGGTGGGACCTTCGCTGGCCCGAGCGTAAGAGAAGTAAAAATAGGGCCGGCTGAAGCCGGCCCCGTAATTAATAAGCTCCCGCGCGCGGCCAGTGTTCCCGATCAAGGACAACATCCCCACTGATCGGTTCCCGTTCGTGACGGTGGCCCTGATCCTCGCGAACTTCGTCGTCTACCTGCTGGCGATCCGGCACGGAGGCTCATTTATCAGTGGCCCGGACACCCAGGAGGTCGTGAAGTACGGGGCGATCCCGTACGCACTCACGCATCCCGGGGTCCACTGCGCCGAGGTCGTGCGGGTCGGCCAGAGCACGCCGCAGATGCTCTGCAATACCGGGCAGCTGAACGCCAACGGCATCCCGGCCGAGAACCTGCTGCCCTCCTGGGAGACGATCTTCACCGGCATGTTCATGCACGCCTCGATCCTTCACATCGGCGGCAACATGCTGTTTCTGTGGATCTTCGGCAACAACGTCGAGGACTCGATGGGGCCGGTCCGCTACCTGGCGTTCTACATCGTCGGCGGGCTGGCGGCGCTCGGGTTGCAGGTGGCCGTGGCCCCCGGCTCGACGGCCCCCACGCTGGGAGCCTCGGGAGCGATCGCGGCCGTGCTCGGCGGCTACATCCTGCTCTACCCGCGCGCCCGGGTGCTCACGGTGGTGCTGATCATCTTCCTGTTCACGGTGATCGAGCTTCCGGCCTGGGTGATGCTGGGCATCTGGTTCGCCCAGCAGGCGGTGTTCGGCGCCGCCGGCCTGACCAACCCTACTGGCGGCGGCGAAGGGGTGGCCTACTTTGCGCACGTGGGCGGCTTCGCGTTCGGGCTGCTCGCGGTTCGGCTGCTGGCCACGCGGCGCAAGACGGTCCCCCCACCGCGTCCCGTGTACTGAAGCCCGTGCGCCGGGCCGTCCTGCTGGCCGCAGTGCTGTTTATCGTGTTGATGGGCTACCTGACGGTCGTCGACTTCGCTTCACAGGGCGTGACGACCGTGGGAATCTTGGCCGCCGTCATCCTGTTAGTGCTATCGATTGGCATTCTCGGCGCTCTGCGCAATCCTCCCGATAAATGAGCCCCTATTCGATCCTGCAGGAGGGCGACCTTCGCCGGCGATCTATGCGCCCGCGCAGTCATCGCGCTCTGCGCGTGGCGGGAGTGGTCCTGCTGGTGGTGGTCGTGTGCCTGGTCGCCCTGCTCGTCTTCATGGCGCAGCGGGCCTCAGGGCCGCGCCTCGCCCGACCGGCGGGCAAAGCCCACGCCGCGGTTAGTGCGCCGGTCCGCAGCGACTATGGGATCGCCGCCGCGGCCAGCCCCGTCCCGGTAAAGATGAAACAGCCGCTGCGCAGCGGGCTGCTGTTCGACGTGCCGACGGGCCGCGTGCTCTGGGCGCGGGCGCCGCAGGCGATCCTGCCCATCGCCAGCCTGACGAAGATGATGACCGCGCTGGTCGTCACCGCGCACGTAACACCCAGCGCCAAGGCCGTGATCACGCCCCAGGTGGTCCACTTCTCGGGATCGGGAATGGGAGTGCTTCCGCTCCACAAGCGGGCGTCGGTCGCCACGCTGCTCTACGGGCTGTTGCTGCCCTCGGGCAACGACGCGGCGATCGCGCTGGCGCAGCGAGTGGCCGGGACCCAGCAGCGGTTCGTGGCAATGATGAATCAGGAAGCCGGCTCGCTGGGGCTGCACTGCACCCACTTCTCGAACGTCTCGGGGCTCGTCGATGAGGGCAACTACTCGTGCGCCTCTGACCTGGCGCTGATGGCCCATCTGATGCTGGAGCAACCGCTGCTCGCTCGGATCGTGGCCTCGTCCAGCGCGGTGATGCCGCTGCCGGTCAAAAGCGGCAAGGTCTGGCTCTACAACAACAACCCCCTCTACACGCTGCGCTACGCCGGGACCGACGGGATCAAGACGGGGTACACGACGGCTGCCGGCCACTGCCTGGTCGCCACCGCACGCAGAGGCACCAGGTGGCTGGGAATCGTGCTGCTGAACGCGCCCGACACCGGGGGCCAGGGCGAGCAGTTGCTGAATGCCGGCTTCGCCGATCGCTCCAGCTAGAGGCCGAAGTACGGGCGGCGGCGTCGCCAGAGGCGGCCCCAGAGCAGGAACCGGGTCACGAACAACAGCGGCAGCAACGCCCACAGGACGTGGCCGTGGATCACGGCCGCCACCAGAAAGATCGCGAACAGAACTGGCAGTACCGCCGCCCACCGAGGCACGAGCCCCAATGGAAGGGTGGCGCGCCGCTCGCTCCGACGCTGCTCGCCGGGCAGATCGGCGACAAGCCCACTCAGCTCGCCGGCGGTCTTGGCCTTGTAGCAGCGCTCGATCCGCTCCTGGAACTCCTCGGCATCCAGACGGCCCTCGGCGTGGGCGCGGCGCAGACGCTCGCCCGTCTGCTCTCGTTCGCGGTCGCCGACCCGAAGGTCTTGACCGGACTGTTCGGCGTCGTATTGGAATCGGTATTCGTACATTTGAGGCTCCCTTCGAGAGCGGCCATGCTGTGTATGAGTAGCTTGGCTCCCGCCGGGCGGTTTGTCATCGTGCGCTGGGCGTCACCTGCGCTGCCGCCGGCGGTCCACTCGCCGCCGGCCGCGTACGACTGCGGTCGTAGTTCGCGCTACTACGCGAGGACGGCGACTGCGAGGAATCCGAGGGCTATGGTCGCGCTGTGAACCAGTCCGGTCTGAGTCTGCGATCGCTCGGAGCGCCAGTCTCCCGGATTCGTCCCCGCGACATCCGCATCGCGTGGATTGCGCTCGCGTTCCAGATCGGCGGCACGATCGCGCTCAGCCACCACCAGACGCCCGGGCATCACGCTTCTTGCTGGTGGGCGTCGAGCTGCTCGCGGCCGCATCATCTCGACGCACTGGCGTTTGCCCTGCTGGCTGTGGGGCCGGTTGCCTTGCTCGTCAGGCGCAGCTATCCGCGGGCGGTGATGGCGTTCGCCTTGGGGGTGACGCTGGTGTATGTGGCGTTCGGATATCCCCAGGGCCCCAATTACCTCGCGCCGCTCCTGGCGCTCATCAGTGCGGTGATCGCGGGGCATCGCGACGAGGGGGTGGTGGCGCTCGTGGCGAGCTGGGTGTTGTTCCTCTGCCTTCCTTGGGCGCTCGGCAAGACCGGAGCGCCGAGCGTGTTGGCCACGCTTGCGCTCGGGGCCTGGCTGATCGTCCTGTTCGCCGGAGCCGAGGCCATGCGCGGCAGGCGAGAGCGGGCGGCGGAGCGGCGCAGGGTGCGCGAACAGGAGACTCGGCGCCGGGCCGATGAGGAGCGCCTGCGCATCGCGCGCGAGCTGCATGACGTGCTGGCGCACAACATCTCGCTGATCAACGTCCAGTCGGGCGTGGCATTGCACCTGATGGATGAGCGCCCGGAACAGGCCCGCACGGCGCTGTCGGCGATCAACGAGGCGAGCGCCGATGCGCTGCGGGAGGTTCGTTCGGTGCTCGGCGTGCTGAGGGGTGACGGCGAGCGGGCGCCACGCGCGCCCACCGCCGGACTGGAGCAGCTGAGCGAGCTCGTCTCCCGGGCGGCGGCCGCCGGGGTCGACATCTCGCTCGATGTGCAGGGCAAGCGCCGTCCATTGCCGGCGAGCGTGGAGCTGGCCAGCTTTCGCATCGTCCAGGAGGCCCTGACCAACGTCGTGCGCCACGCCGGCGCGGCCTCGGCCGCCGTCCGGGTGGTTTACGGCCAGGACGAGCTGAACCTGCAAATCGACGACGACGGCAACGGAGACGGTATGGCCAACAGCGATGGAGGCAGCGGTATCGCCGGGATGCGCGAGCGTGCGCTGGCGTTGCACGGGGAGCTGGAAGCTGGGCCTCTGCCCAGCGGGGGATTCCGCGTCACGGCCCGCCTGCCACTCGGGGGCCAGGCGTGATCCGCGTTCTGCTTGCCGACGACCAAGCGCTGGTGCGAGCCGGCTTCAGAGCGCTGCTCGACGCCCAGCAGGGCATCGAGGTCGTGGGCGAGGCGGAGGACGGTCGGCAGGCCGTTGAGCTGGCGCGCAAGGCAAGACCAGACGTGATCCTGATGGACATCCGCATGCCGGCCCTCGACGGGCTCGGCGCCACGCGGCAGATCACGGCCGACGAGCGCCTGCAGGGAGTGCGAATCGTGATCCTGACCACGTTTGAGCTCGACGAGTACGTATTTGACGCCATCCGCGCGGGCGCCAGCGGATTTCTGGTCAAGGACACCAAGCCCAGCGACCTGATCGAGGCGGTGCGCGTGGTCGCCGACGGCGACGCCCTCCTCTCGCCGTCCGTCACGCGACGGCTGATCGGCGAGTTCGCGGTGCGGGCCAAGCAGCCGCCAAGCTCGGCCGCACTCCAGGAGCTGACCGATCGCGAGCGCGAGGTGATGGCGCTGGTGGCGGCCGGTCTCTCGAATGCGGAGATCGCGGAGCGGCTGGTGGTCAGCGTGGCCACCGCCAAGACCCACGTCAGCCGGGCGATGATGAAGCTCGGCGCCCGCGATAGGGCGCAGCTCGTCGTGCTCTCCTATGAGACGGGGCTGGTGCGTCCCGGGTGGGTCGATTGACCGGACGGGGTGTTCCGGCGCCGGTCTGTGGGTAGCCGTCAGCCGATGCCGAAGTCGATCTGGAACGGCACCGTGACGTTCGGAATGGTCAACGTCCCGGTCAAGCTCTACTCCGCGACGGAGTCGAAGACGGTGCACTTTCACGAAGTGCATATGACGGACGGAGCCCGGATCGAGCACCGCCGCATCTGTCCCAAGGAGGATCGCGAGGTCCCGTTCAAGGAGATCGTCAAGGGCTACGAGGTGCGAGCAGACCAGTACGTGGTGCTCGACAAGGACGAGGTGAAGGCCGCCGCCGGCGACCGGGGGAAGGTCATTCATTTGCAAGAGTTCGTGCGGGCCGCCGACATCGACCCTGTCTTCTACGAGAAGACGTACTACGTCGGCTCGCGCGATGACAAGGACGCCTTTCGGCTGCTCTACGAGGCGCTGCGAAAGACCGAGCGCGCCGGTATCGGCCGCTTCAGCTTCCACGATCGGGAATACCTCGTGGCGCTGCGCGCCGGCGATGACGTCCTGCTCCTGCACACGCTGCGCTTTCACGACGAGCTGGTCTCGGGCGAGGAGCTGGAGATCGAGGGCAGTGCTAGGAAGCCGGCCAAGAAGGAGATCGAGATGTCCGGTCAGCTCGTCAAGTCGCTGGCCGAGGACTTCAAGCCGCAGGCGTACGAGGACAGCTACCGCGATGCGGTCCTGGATCTGATCAAGCGCAAGGCGGCGGGCGAGGAGATCGATCTCGCCGCCGAGGAGGAGCCGGCGCACGGAGACGATCTGGCCGCGGCGCTGGAGGCCAGCCTCGCCGGTTCGAGGAGCTGACGTGGCGCGGACTCTCTGGAGCGGATCGCTCAGCTTCGGGCTGGTCAACGTCCCGGTGCAGCTGGTCAGCGCCGCCCGTGACCTCGACTATCACTTCCGCCAGCTGCACGAGAAGGACAAGGTGCCAGTCGAGCAACGGAGGTTCTGTTCCAAGGAGGACGAGGAGGTCATCTGGGAGGAGGTAGCCCACTCCTACGACCTCGACGGGAAACCGGTCGTGGTGACGGACGAGGAGCTGGCCTCGGTGCAGCCCCGCAAGACGCGCACGATCGACATCGAGGCCTTCGTGGATTTGCCCGCCGTTGACCCCATCTACTTCGATCACCCCTATTTCCTGGTACCGGCCGGCGACAGCGAGGGAACCTTGCGCGCCTACAGGCTGCTGGTGGAGACGATGGGGGCGCAGGAGCGCGTCGCACTCGGGCGTTTTGTGATGCGGACCAAGGAATACCTCGTAGCGATCAGGGCCCGGGAAGGCGCTCTGGCGCTGACAACGATGCTCTTCCACGACGAGGTGCGTCCGACGAAGGGCATCGGGACCGGGGGCAAGAAGCCCTCGAAAAAACAGCTCGACGGTGCCGTGGCGATCGTCGAGGAGCTGACCACCGACTGGGATCCGGCGAGCTATGCCGACTGCTACCGCGAGCGGCTGAAGCGGGTCATCGACGACAAGCGCAAGCGCAAGGCGATCCATGTGCCGAAGCCGGAAAGAGAGCCTCGGCCGGCGCCCGACTTGATGGATGCCCTGGAGCGCACGCTCGAGAACCTCCAAAACGGCGAGGACCCGCGCGCCGAGCAGGCCGACGGCGATGGCGAGCGGGGAAAGTCGGGCTCGAAGTCCCGGCGCTGATCTCCGTCGCGGAACCCGCGATCATGTCGGCTCCAACGTCCCTATACAAGGAGAGCCCGCATGAAACTGAGTGCTCGTAACAAGCTCACGGGTACCGTCACCAGCGTCAACCGGGGCGAGGCGATCGCCAACGTCGCCGTCGACGTTGCCGGCCAGCGGTTGGTGGCCTCGATCACCGTCGAAGCCCTGGAGGAGCTGGGTCTAGCCGAAGGAGCGTCGGTCATCGCGATCGTCAAGGCTTCGGACGTGATACTCGCCACCGAAGGCTGACGGGCCAACGGGCCCGGTGGTGTGTGCGCCGGTGGCCGGCGCGGACGCGTGAGCAGAGAGCGACAGTTCCCGCTCGGGGCGGCGATCACGACCCGGCAGCTGGATGCCGATCCGCACCCCGCGCTCGCCCGGCTGCGAGCCGGCGAGCCGGTCTCCTGGATCCCGTGTCTGGATGGTTGGCTGGTCACGCGCCACGACCTGGCGATGGCGGCGATGTCGGATGCGTCCAGGCTCACGGTGGATAACCCCGGCTTCTCGACGGCTCGGGTCATCGGCCCGAGCATGCTGAGCCTCGACGGTGACGCCCATACCCGACACCGAGCTCCATTCGCGGCGCCATTCCGCGCGGGGTCGGTCAGGAAGCGGTTCGAGCGCTCGGTGGCCCTGGAGGCCGCGCGGCTGATCGACGGGCTGGCGCCCGCTGGCGCCATGGAGCTTCGCCGCCAGTTCGCCGGGCCCCTGGCGGCGGCCGTGATCGCGCAGGCGCTTGGGCTCCGTCGCGAGGAGGTGGATCCGCTGCTGGCGTGGTACGAGGCGATCGTCTCGTCCGTCAACGCGATCACCGCGGGTCGCGGCCCCACCGCCGAGGGCGCCGATGCCTTCGCGTCGCTACGCAGGCGCCTGCAGACGGCGATCGGCGGCGAAGACAGCGGCAGCCTCCTGGCCGCGGCCGCGGGAGCGGCCGACGGGACGGGACTGAGCGACGATCAGATTGCGTCCAACGCAGGGGTCCTGCTTTTCGGTGGGATCGAGACCACCGAGGGCATGATCTGCAACGCGGCGCTCGAGCTGCTACGGCGGCCGGAGATGAAGGGGAGGGTGCGCGATGACGCCCGGCTGCTGGACGCCTTGATCGACGAGTCGCTGCGCTTGGAGCCGGCCGCGGCAATGGTCGACCGCTATGCCACCGTCGACTTCTCGCTGGGCGGAGCACTAATTGAACGGGGGGAACTGATGCACATATCTATAACTGCAGCCAACCGCGACCCCGCGGTGTTCGCCGATCCTGATCAGTTCGACGCCTCTCGCGCCAACCTGAGGCGTCATCTCGCCTTTGCTCAGGGGCCCCACGTCTGCGTCGGCGTTCACCTGGCGCGACTCGAGGCGCGGACGGCGCTGAGCGCACTGCTCGAGCGACTACCGGGCCTGCGGCTGGCAACCGACCGGCCGGCCCGAGCGCGTGGCCTCGTGTTCCGCAAGCCACGGCGGCTGCACGTGGCGTGGAACTAGCGGCCGGCGGCTGGAAATCTCGTGAACGGTCCGGCGAGAATGGACGTCGTCAACGCCACCCGGACCGAGGAGGTAGTCATGATCGTGATGTTCAGCGCCCGGCGGTTGAAGCCGGACTCCTGGGAGGAGTTCCGCCGCGCCTGGGAGCCGGGCGACTCGAAGCCGCCCGGCTTTCAGCGGGCCTACCACGCGCGCAACATCCGCGATGAGGACGAAGTGATCTCGTTCGGCCTATTTGACATGAGCGAGGAGGAGTACCGCCGCTGGCGGGGCGAGGCGGACGCTGATGAGACGCAGCGTGTCGACCGAATGTCAGCCTTTGTTGCGAACGAGTACGTCTCGGGCGTGTTTGAGGTGGTCGACACCGTCGACGAATAGCCGGCGGGGGCGGAGGCAGTGCGCCCTCGCCCTTGAGAAGTGGCCTAGTCGGCGCTGCGCATCTGCCCCCGCAGCGTGGCCACGATCGCGTCAGCGTCGATGCCCGCCGCGTGGAGCAGCTCTTGGGGCTTGCCGGACATGGGCATGTCTGACACGGCGAGGTGGAGGATCGGCGGATGCTGCGGCTCATCGCAGAGCGCGCTCATGACCGCTTCACCCAGGCCGCCCTCCGGCCAGTGGTCCTCGACGGCGAGGAGCACCTTGGTCTCAGCTGCCGCGCCGCGCAGCGCCTGCTCGTCGATCGGCTTGATCGAGTAGCAGTCGAGCACGCGTACGCGCGTGCCCTCCTGCTCGAGTTGGGCCGCCGCCTTGTCCGCCTCCTCGACCGTTATGCCGCTGGCCACCACGGTGAACTCGTCCTCGTCGCTCGAGCGCACTAGGCGGCTCCCGCCGATCCGGATGTCCTCGTCGGGAGACGTGCGGACCGTGGTCTTCCCGCGCAATGTCCGCAAGTAGGAGATGCCGGAACGCTCGGCCATCTGGGCCACCAGTGGCGACACCTGGTTGGCGTCGGACGGCTGGAGAACCGCGCTGCCGCTCACTGCCCGGAAGGCGGCGAGGTCCTCGAGCGCCATCTGCGAGGGTCCGTCCTCGCCGATCGATACGCCGGCGTGGGAGCCGGAGAGCCGCAGGTCGGCGCGAGATATGGCCGCCATGCGGATGAAGTCGTATGCGCGGGTGAGGAAGGCGGCGAAGGTGGAGGCGAAGGGCACCCAGCCGCGCACCTGCATCCCCACCGCGGCCGAGATCATCTGCTGCTCGGCGATGAACATCTCGAAGTAGCGGTCCGGATGGGCCTTCCTGAAGATCTCGGAGTGGGTGGAATTCGACACCTCGCCGTCGAGTGCCACCACGTCGCCGCGGAGGTTGCCGAGGGCGGCCAGTGCTTCGCCGTACGCCTGGCGGGTCGCCACCTGGTCGCCTAGATCCCATCGCGGCAGATCGCCCCCCGGCTGATCGAAGCGGTGCGGGCTCTCGCTCCGGGGCGGCGAGGCCGTGGTCACGGTCAGATGCCGCTCACCGCCCAGCTCCCGGATCGCTTCATCGGGGTCCGGGAGCGGCTTGCCGTGGTAACCGTCGTGGTTCTCGACGGACTTCACGCCCTTGCCCTTGAGCGTGTGCGCCAGGATCGCGGTCGGCTTGCCCTCGGTCTCGATCGCCTCCCGGTAGGCGGCATCGATGGCCGCCCCGTCGTGCCCGTCGATCTCGATCGCGTGCCAGCCGAAGGCCTCGGCACGTGCCGCGTATGTCCGTAGGTCCCAGCCCAGCATCGTCTCCCGCGTCTGACCCAGCCGGTTGACGTCGACGATCGCCGTGAGGTTGTCAAGCCCTGCCCAGCCTGCCTGCTCGAAGGCCTCCCAGATCGATCCCTCCGCCATCTCTGAGTCTCCGCACAAGACCCACACCCGATAGGGCAGTCGATCGAGCCGCTTTCCGGTCAGGGCGAGGCCGACCCCGATGGGCAGGCCCTGCCCCAGGGACCCCGTTGCCACATCGGTCGGGGGGATCCGCGGCGTGGGATGGCCTTCCAGCCGGCTGCCGAACTTGCGGAAGGTCAAGAGCTCTTGATCGTCGATCGCGCCTGCCGCTTTGAGGACCGAGTAGTACAGCGGCGAGGCGTGGCCCTTGGAGAAGATCAAATGGTCGCGATGCGGATCCTCAGGAGACGAGTAGTCGAGCTTCAGGTAGCCATCGAGCAGCACCGCCATCAGGTCGGCAGCGGACATCGACGACGTGGGGTGACCCGAGCCTGCGGCGGCACTGGCACGGACCGAATCGACCCTCAGCTGCTGGCCGAGCTCGCGGCGGAATTCCTCTCTGTCGGTGTCGGCCACGCCGGTCGCACGGTTGTCGGTGACGTTGTTGGTTAGCTCCATGGGGCTCCTTGGGTGTCTTCAGCCGGTCAGCATCGGTGACGGTGGGATACGCGTATGCCCCGTGATCTGAGGGATCAGCATCGCGACCTCATCCACATAGCACCAAGTCCAATCCTCCCCCGCTTCGAGCGATCGAATCAGGGGATGATCACTTGCCCGGTGGTGTGCCGTCGCGTGCCGGTTTGGCGAGTCATCGCAGCAGCCGACGTGGCCGCAACCAAGGCAGATGCGCAGGTGCATCCAGACGCCCCCCTCCCGCAGGCAGTCCTCACATCCGGCGACGCTCTCGGGCAGCTCGCGCACCGTGATGGTGTCGAGGTGAGTACAGGTCGTCATGTCATCGTCTCCCACTCTCGAAGGACTGCCATACCCGGACTTCCGCTGCTGGCACTTCCGCCATTCTCAGAGCCTACTTCGATGAGCTCAGTCCCACACCCCGCGCGCGTCGACGAACAGCCGCTGCCCGCGGATTCTGCCGGATGCTTCGAAGCGCGCCCAAGTCCCTACGCCCCCCACTGGATGAACCTCTCGCGTCGTTTCGTCTCCGGCCTCAGGCCGCCGCACCGGTTCGCTCGCGCGGTAATACAGGCCACGGGCGAGTGCCAGCCCCCACCCGGTCCGGGGCAGCTCTGGCGCCTCGTGCTCGACGACCTCGTACGCGACCCCGCTCGCCTCATTCGTCATTGGACGCCCCCGCGGATCACCGCCCGGCCCGCCTGCGGACCTTCTCCGGAGCTGCCTTGAGCGGCACGCCGAAGAAGCTCGTGTACTTGGCCACGATCGGATCCTCAAACAGCGCCTCGCGCGCCTCGGCCGTCCAAGCCAAGCCGGCCTTCGTGTCCAAGTTGATCCGCATCGAACGGCTGGGTCGTCCATCGGTGGCTGGCGCCGTCGGACGCTTGATGCCCGGATGAGGCAGGGTGCGCGGGAGCAGCCACAGGTGGCCTTCGGTGTGTGGCACGGCCTCGGAAACGTGGTTCAACCAGACCTCGTCGTAATCGTTGAGGTGCGACGGCGGCCCAAAGCTCCCGTCCGGCGGGGGCACGGTGGGAGCGGGCGGCGTTCCGAGCACGTTGAAGAAGAACTCCCGTCCCTCGCCGAACAGAACCGCCCCCGACGGCGGCGGAAGGTGACCGTGGGTGGTTCCCGACGTCGGCACGTTCCAGACATTCAGCTTGAAGATCACCGGATCGCCGACCCAGCCGACGACATCGTCGCAGGGGTCGAAGTCGTAGGTCATCGAGTGCCAGCTGCCGTCGTACCGGACCCGCAGCTCGTACTCCCCGCTGCCGGCATCCGGGTTTGACGGCGTGGACCCGTCGGTGGGCCCGGCGCTGGGATCCGGTACCTCCATCTCGGAGTAGTCGACGAACAGGCTCGCGTACCCCACCGAGTCCCAGAGCTTCTCCGCCAGCTGGATCGGTGCCTCCACCTCCACCACGTACACGCAGTTGCCCTCCTGGGCGTTGGGACGCTCGCGGTAGATCAGCCCGCGGGGAATCACGACGAAGTCCCCTGCCTCGACGGCCAGCGGGCCGAGCTCGGTCTCGAGCTGAAAGCTGCCGCGGTGGTAGAACCTGATCTGGTGGAAGTCGACGTTCTTCTCCGCGAAGGGCATCGCCCGCGATCGCTGGGAGAGGCTGAGCGTGACTCCTTCGCCCTCGAGCAGGCGCAGGGGCTCGCCCCCAGGGTCGGCGCCGTCCGGCGCGATCAGGTCGGCGGGGTCGAGCCCGCTGTACATCAGCCGCTCATCCGACCAGCGCATGGGATGCGCGAGGTTGTTTCGCCGATACATGTGCGCCCACTCGCCGAAGAAGCCCTGCAGCGAATAGATCTCGTCGACGTACTGGCCGAGGCCGGTGGTCTTGTACGGGATCACGCCCCGTCGCATGTTGGATGCCATCGCGTCTTTCCTCCTCCTCGAGTGGTCGCGGGGGTCTACAACTAACTGAAAACGGGCGAACAGGAGGAGAGGATGTCAATGCAGTCACGACGCCGTGCGCCGCTTCGCCTGGCGATCACGGCCTTCGTCGCCGGTGGCGTGCTGGGCGCGATGGGAGCAGCCGCGGCCTCGGCATCACGCCACGGTCTGGCTGTGCAAGCCCGGCTCCAAGCCAGATCCGTGCGCGCCGGGACTCTCGACCACCGTCTACAACGCCGCGCTCACCAGAGGGCTGCGCGTCGAGCGTCCGAAGGCACCGCGCAACCCGCCCATCGACTGCTTCTACGTCTATCCCACAGTGAGCGACGAGACCACCGGCAACAGCGATCTGCGCATTCAGAGCACGGAGCGCTCGATCGCGCTGTACCAGGCGTCGCGTTACTCGCAGTACTGCAAGGTCTACGCACCCATGTACCCGCAGGTCACGCTGGCCGGTGCCGGCCTGTCGTCTTCTGGAGCGCCGAGCACCAAAGGTGTCCCTGGGTTAGCGCTCAGAGGCGCAGAGAAGGCGTTCGCGGACTATCTGAAGCACTACAACCACGGCAGGGGTTTCGTGCTCATTGGCCACTCGCAGGGCGCGGGCGTACTCGACGCGCTGATTGCCCAGAAGGTCGACCGCAAGCCTGCGGTACGCAGACGCCTGATCTCGGCGATCCTGATGGGCGGAAATGTGCTGGTGAAGGCGGGCCGCGGCATCGGCGGCGACTTCAAGCACGTCCCGGCGTGCCGCCGCGCAACCCAGCTCGGATGCGTGATCGCGTTCTCCACGTTCGACCAGCCAGTTCCCGCCGACAGCCTGTTCGGCCGCCCCATTGCCCTGCCGGGAAAGCCCTCGCCGCGCAAAGGCGATCAGGTGCTCTGCACCAACCCCGCCAACCTCGCGGGCGGCAGCGGGCTGCTCACCCCGATCGCGCCCAGTGCCCCGTTCGCGCCCGGTTCGACCCTCGCCCTGGGGCTCTATGTTCTGAACCTGAAGGTGCCCTCCCCGCCCACCGTGTTCTGGAGCTCGCCGCGGTCCTACAGCGCGCGGTGCGAGAACTCAAACGGCGCTCATGTCCTCGAGATAGCGCCGCGCAACGGCGCCCAGACGCCGACGCCGGCCCCGACTCCGGCCTGGGGGCTGCACCTGCTGGACGCGAACCTGTCGCTTGGAAACCTGATCTCGATCGTCAAGTCTCAGTCCAGGGCATACCTGCAGCGCGCGAAGAAGTGAGAAAAAGCGGAACGGGGGCGCAGTAGCGCCCCACGTTCCGCCGTATAAAAAAGGCCGGCCCACGGATACCTCGGGTAACTGAACGAGTGATGTCGGCGATCAACCCCCCGACATATATAGAGCGCGCCCCCGCCCTGGTCTCGCGGGTGCCCAGGGCTGTTTGGGTGATCCTGGCGGTGGCGCTGGCAGTCCGCGTGGTGACGGTCGCTCTAAGTTGGCATACGCCTCTCAACCTCGACCCGGAGGATTTCAGCCGTACCGCGGCCTCGATCGCGCACGGTCATGGATATCCGCAGAGCAATCGGGCACCTGGGGGCGGACCGACGGCATTCAGGCCGCCCGGGTACCCGATCATCCTCTCCGGCGTCTACGCCATCGCGGGCCACGCCGTCCCAGGTGTGGGCCGGCTGGCCGGAGCTGTGCTCGGAACGCTGTCCGTGGCGCTGATCGGGCTAATTGCCCTGCGCCTGTGGGGGCGCCGGGTGGGGATACTGGCGCTGGGCATCGCCGCGCTGGCGCCGCCGCTGGTGATCCTGAGCACGGCGCTGATCTCCGAGGCGCTGTTCGTGCCCATCGTGCTCGCGGCCGTGGCGAGCGCGCTCGAGGGGCGCCGCACGCGCCGCCGCTACCGCTGGGCGGTCGTGACCGGTGTGCTGGCCGGTGTCGCGGCGCTGACACGGACCAACGGCCTGCTGCTCCTACTCCCGTTCGCGCTCGCCTTTGCGCCGACGCATGCGCGACGCCGCCCTGCGCGCTGGGCCCCGGCGGCGGTGGTGGTGCTGGCGGCCTGCGTCACGATCGCTCCCTGGATCGTCCGGGACTGGACCGTGTTCCACTCCTTCATCCCCATCTCGGACGAGAGCGGCTACACCCTGGCCGGCACGTACAACCAGGCCTCACGGGCGAATCACAAGGCGCCCGCCCTCTGGATCGAGGCCGAGCACGGCGCATCGCCCGAGTACGCCCGCATCCTGCGCACGGCCAGAGCCGAACGGTGGAACGAGCTCACGTACGGCGACCACCTCCAGGCGCAGGCGCTCAACGAGATCGAGAGCCATCCCGCTTACGCGCTCGAAGTCGGATTCTGGAATACGGTGCGCATGCTCGATATCGGCGACGTCCACTTCGCCGTTCACAACTTGCATGACACCGGCATCCCTCTCGCCCCGGCGCTGCTGCTGATTAACAGCTCCCCGCTGCTACTTGTACTCGCCGCCGGCGGCCTGCTGACCCACGCGGCGCGACAGGCGCCGAAGTGGCTGTGGCTGGTTCCGGTCTGCCTGTGGACGTCGGTTTTCGTCACGGGCTTCATCCGCTTCCGCGCGCCGATCGACCCGTTCCTGGTGATGCTCGGCGCGGTCGCTCTGGTGGATGCATTCGACCAGCTTTCGGGCCGCCGGTCAGTCACATCGCGGGCGCGACGCGTGTCATAGAAGTAGACCCTTTAACTACGGAGGACGATGACAATGCAGGCAAGAATCAAGAACCCGGCGATAGCGGTTCCGGGCGCGCTGGAGGCGCTTCAGAGCCTGGGAGAGTCGGCGACCAAGGCCGACATTCCCGAAACCACGCTGTACATGGTGCATCTGCGCGCGAGCCAGATCAACGGTTGCAGCGTGTGCGTGGACATACACTCCCGCGAACTCGAGCACGCGGGCGAGAGCAGCGAGCGAATCCACATGGTCGCGGCATGGCGTGAGGCGCCCTACTTCAGCGACGCCGAGCGCGCCGCTCTGGCGCTGACCGAGGCCGCCACCCGTCTCGCTGACAACCCCGACCCGGTCCCGGATGAGATCTGGGAAGAGGCTGCGCGCCACTACAGCGAACCGCAGCTCGCCTCACTCGTGGTCGCGATCGCAACGATCAACGCCTACAACCGCCTAAACGCGAGCACCAGGCAGATGACAGGCAAATGGGTCGCCCGCCTCGTTGAGTCGGCCCTCCAGGCAGCCTGAGCATCGAGTAGCGCTGAGAGCTCGCCGCATGCTTCACCCGGCCGGGGGCCCCCGTCCCCGGCCCTGGTGAAGCATCGGTCCTGCGCGCCCTCTCGCACGGTGGTAGTTCTCGGGGCGGCGGGGGTTTACCTCGCGCTGCGCGAGCTGCCCTCGATCTCGGCGGTCACCTCCAGCCGCTATGGGGTGCTGCTGCTGGCCAAGTGCTCGGTCGTGCTCGCCGCGCCCGCATGATGTATAGAGGCGCTGCTTCCTAAACTGCTGCTATGGCCCTCCCGCCCGGTCCCCGCACTCCGGCGGCCGTGAATCTGGCGCGGTTTGCGATCAGGCCGCTCGAGACGCTGCGAGCTTGGTACGCCCGCTACGGGGAGGTGTTCACGATCGACTTCAGTGTGTTTGGGGCAGGCGTTTATGTTGCCGATCCGGCTGCGCTTCGTGACCTGTTCACGGGGGATCAGTCCGATCTGCTGGCTGGTGAGGCCAACTCGTTCATGGAGCCCGTGCTGGGCGGGCACTCGGTGCTGGTCCTGGACGGACCGGAGCACCTCCGCCAGCGCAAGTTGCTCCTGCCGCCGTTTCAAGGCTCACGTGTAGCCGCTTTTCGCGAGGTCATCGCGGGTGTCGCCGAGCGCGAGATCAGTGGATGGCAGGCTGGGTCTCGGCTGGCGTTGCGGGAGCGGATGCGCGCGTTGACATTCGAGGTGATCTGCCGCGCCGTATTCGGTGTGACCGAGCGCGAGCGAGTAGCTCGGTTGCGCGCCGCGCTGGTGGCCGTGATCGACTCGACGCCTCTGTACATGCTGACTCCGCTCCTGCGCAGGGATTTCGGGCGGCTCAGTCCCGGACATCGCTTCGCCCGGCATCTCCGTGCAGCGGACGCTCTGCTGCGTGCGGAAATCGCGCGCCGACGCGGCGAACCGGACCTGGAGGAGCGATCCGACGTGCTGTCGCTACTGCTGCGAGCGCGCGATGAAAGCGGACGCGCGATGACCGACCCAGAGCTGCGCGATGAGCTGTTTACGATGCTCGCCGCCGGCCACGAGACGACTGCAACGGGGCTGGCGTTTGCGTTCGAGCTACTGATGCGCAACCCGGCGGCGCTGTCACGACTGCGCTCCGAAATCGAGGCTGATCGCGACGATGCATATCTCGACGCCGTGGTCAAGGAAACGCTCAGGCTCCGTCCGGTCATCGACGCTGCCGAGCGCACACTCACCCGTTCGCGGTTTGTCGCGGGCTGGGACCTCCCCGCAGGAATCAAGGTCTATCCGGGAATCGCGCTCGTTCACATGCGCGAGGACCTCTACCCCCAGGCGCACACATTCCGGCCCGAGCGGTTCATCGTGGAGCAAGCCGAGTCATACACTTGGCTTCCGTTCGGAGGTGGGATACGTCGCTGCCTCGGAGCGGCGCTGGCTCAGGCCGAGATTGCCGAGGTGCTGCGCGTCGCGGTCCCCGCTGTGGAACTCCGACCCGTTCGTGACAAGCCCGACCCAGTTGTGCTGCGCGGCGTCACCCTGGCACCCAGGCACGGAGTGGAGGTCGAGGTGACGCGAGCTCCCCGGCGGTCAACTCCCGCCTTCACGGGCGTCGCTTAGGGCCCATCCGCACCGTCCGCACACGCCTGGCCGGCGAGGGCCGTGGCCTGAGCCTAGCTGCGGTTGACTAGCCGCGGCTGTGGTGGTGTGACCGGTGGTGGTTGGCCGCGTGGCGGTGGTGCCGCCCGCGCTGCCGTCCGACCCCGGACCTGGAGTGGTGGTGTCGGTGTAGAGCGTGGGCCTGCACCTCGGCGATGGGGTTGGCCGGCCTGTAGGGAGCGCCTGCCGCGGCCACGGCCAGCGCCTCACACCACCCGGTTGATGCGCACGCCGTAGCTACCCCGCCAACGGCGGCAGCCGCCCCACTAACCGCCTTGACCGCCGTGCTCGGGTCGATGCAGGCGCCGAAGAGACTGACCCCGCCGCACCCCGAAGAGGAAGGCGCAGACTTGGGCGCGGACGTGGATGGCGGCGACGCTGGCGCCGTTGTTGGCGCAGACGCTGGCTCGCACCCAAGGCACTGGTTACGGTGCCCGAGAGCGGGACTCGGTGAGGGGGCGGGAGCAGGCGGCGGCTGCGAGACGTGCGGGGCCGGCGTCGGCGTGGGGGACGGGGACGGGGAGGCGTGGTGCGCCGGTGCCGGAGACGGAGTCGGGGCCGTAGACGGGGAGGAGTAGTGCACCGGGGCCGGCGACGGCGTGGGGGCCGGCGACGGCTCAGTGGCCGGCTTCGGCGCGGGCTCAGGAGCGGGAGCGGGTGCCGGAGCGGAATGCGGGGCCGTAGCCGTGGGGGGAGAAGGTGGTGAAGGAGGCTCCTTGCGAACGCCGACCGCAGGCGGAACGCAGATCCCATCGGTGATGGGCACCCCCGGGCAAGACGACGGATGCGACGAGGAGCTCTTGGGGTGAGTTGCCGTCTTCTTGGTCGCCGCCGGAGGCGCGGAACTCGGAGCCGACGCCGCGGGGGTCGCGGGCGAGGTGGAGGGTGCAGAGGCCGCCGGCGAGGTGGACGCACTCGGCGCCGACCCGGGCGCAGAAGCAGGAGGAGCGGTGACGCTCGCGGCCGCCGGCGGGGAGAAAGGTGTGGGCGCAGCGGGTACCACCGGCATCGCCGGAACGCTTGCAGGCGGAGATGGAGCAACCGTCGGCGCCGGAGCAGGAGCGGTTACAGCCGGCCTGTTGTGGTGAGTGTGCCGGTGGGAGTGTGGCCGCGGGCGCTGCGAGCGCGGATGTGGAGTCGCCCTGACCGCAGGCTTGCCGCTGAACCCGGCCGCGGGCGGAAACACTGGCTGCCGCTGGCCTGGCAATACGGCCACACCGGGACCGTGCTCACCGACCTTCGGGCGGTGCGGCCGCAACACCCGGTGGCCGTTACCCACCTGCTGCCAGGCCAACGGCGCCGTCAGCCACCAGGACGCTGGAGCAGGAGCGGCAGGATCGTCACACAACTCGACGCTGCCGTCAGCGCCGACACGAACCCCCGCCACCGGCTTGGCAGCCAACGTCACGCCGTGCGACCGCGCATACGCCGCTGCCCCGGCCAGAGCCCTTTGCTGAGCCGCGGTAATGGACCCAGCAGGAATCGCGAGCACGAGCACGCGCCCCTTGACGTCACGTCCACGGATGAAAACGCCGCTCCGTTGCCCTCCTCGGAAGCCGGCAACCTCGTCGATATATCGGCTCAGGAGGCGTTCAAGGTCCGCTTGCGACTGGTACGACATGGTGGACAGGTCGACGCTCTTGATACTCGTCGCGGTGCCTTCAGAGCGGACGAAGCGGTCGATGGTCGGAAAGCCCACGGGCAGGTTGCCGCCCAGCGCCTCCTCGATCCACAGCCCTCGGCGGCTGAAGTTCAAAGCCCACACGTCCACGCAGTCGCCGGGCTGTGAGGCAGAGCCACCATTGCCAGCCGAAGCTGGGCGCGGCGCGGCGGCAGCAGCCTGGCGCGCCGAAACCCCTCCGGCCGCGGCGGCGACAGCCACGAGGGCAGCTGTCGCCAAAACCACCAACAACGTGGCAAACAACCGAGGACGTGTCACTTGGCCTCCTTCCCGACGAGGTCCCGTGCGCTGGATATCGTAGCCAACAGCCATGGGAAACAGCGCCCAGCCAATGGAGCAGATGGCGTCCGTCGCCCAGCGCGAGAGCAAGCTGATCGTGTCCTCCTGGTCCAATACTGAGAACTTCTGGATCATGAACGGGTGGTTCACGATCCTCGCTGCCGAAACCGACGACGCTGCGCTGGGTCAAGCGATCCGAGAAGCGCTGAGCCGTACAGAGAGCGGTATCCCCACCCCGCCGCGAGCGGAGCTGAAGAACCCCATTCCCAACGCTCTGGGCCTACGCGGTGAGAACGCCTACATGGAGGGGACGTGCTCGGTTCTCGTGCTCGGCGAGAACGGCGCGTCAGAGCTGGAAGTAATTCCTCAAGAGAACAAAGGCCGAGACGGCTTCATCGAGATCGAGGACGCCGCCGAGCGACTGCCGCGCGAAATCCCCGCAGCACAGCTTGCCGCCGCCGTAAGGCGGGCGTTTGGGCGCTGCGCCTAACGGGCTCGGATAGGCGTCAGCCCTCGCACCGCTATGCGGCGTGCCCGACCGAGTTGGCATCAGCCCCGGCGAACTCGGCGATCAGCTCCGCAAGCCGGTCAGGCTGATCGATCATCGAGAACGTCCGAGCGCCGGCGATCACCTCGAGGCGGCCGTTTGGGAGCGTTTCCGCCAGCCGCTTGCCGTCCTCGAGCGGGAAGAACGCGTCGTCGGCCGACCACGCGACGAGGGCCGGCTTGTCGAACTCCGGCAGTGCTGCCGCCGCGGTGACCATGCTCTCACGCCTCAGCGAGGCCGTGAACCGCCGGAGGTCCTCGCGGATCCGGTGGTCGGTGAGCGCGGGCGTCAGCCACTGGGCCACGAGCTGGTCGATGTCGGCGTGCGCGAGTGCCCCGAATGCCCGCTGGCGGCCGAACTTGGTGCGCAGCGGCTGGGCTGCCGCCGTAAACGCGAGCGGGAATTTCGCCGCCGCGATGAACGGCTTCAGGATCGGCGGCGGGAAATGCTCGAACGCGTCACAGCTGGTCAGGACCAGCGCGCCGAGTCGCCTCGAGCCCCTCGTGGCGACGATCTGCGCGATCGCGCCACCGGTGTCGTTGCCCACCAGCACCACGTCCTCGAGCCCGAGCAGATCGAGGAGCTCGCCGACCATCGTCGCGACCCCCTCCATCGTCAGCTCGGCCTCGGGGCGCATCGGCTCGGTGTGGGCTCCGAGCGGCCATGTCGGCGCGAGGCAGTTGAACCCGCGGCCGCCGAGCCTGTCGGTCAACCCTCGCCACAGCGATGCGCCCATCGAATACCCGTGGATGAACACCAGCGGGCGGCCGTCAGACGGGCCCGAATTCTCATACTGGATCGTTCCGGTGCTTAGTGTGACGTCGGGCATGAGATCCTCCGCAATCGATTTGCATGCAGGCTGCACGTAAGATACCAACAGCCTGTCCGTAAATGCAACGTCGTACTCAATCGGAGCGATCCGCCGCAACCCAGAGCGCGCTGCAGACAGCCGCCCGGCGACTGTGGGCTAAGCGCGGGTACGCGGCAGTCTCGACGCCCGAGATCGCACAGGCCGCCGGCGTTACTCGTGGCGCGATGTACCACCAGTACGCCGACAAGGCCAAGCTGTTCCTGGCCGTGCTCGAGAACGTCGAGGCGGAGGTGATCGAGCGGCTGGCGGTGGCCGTTGCCGACGCCCAGCCGAAGACGCCCGCTGCCGCGTTGCGCATCGCCGCCGACGCCTGGATCGAGATTGCCAGCGAGCCCGACGTGCGTCAGCTCGTGCTCCTGGACGCGCCCAGCGTCCTCGGCTGGGCCGGGTTTCGCGAGATCTCGCTCCGCTATGGACTCGGCATGACCGAGCAGCTTTTGAATGCCACGATCGAAGCCGGCGAGCTCAAGCCCCAGCCCGTCCGCCCGCTCGCGACGATCATGATCGGAGCGCTCGACGAAGCGGCCATGAGCATCGCCAACGCACACGACCCCGAGAGGGAGAAATCTGAGGTTCGGGCGGTCTTGAACAATCTGATCGACGGACTGCTCGAGGACGCGCCTGCCACGAGGGCGTCGACACAGCCGCGAAAAACCAGGACCCGTTCACCGCGTTAGCGCTGACGGCCGCGGCCCGATAGCAGCTAGTCCGCGGCTCCCAATGCCGGGAGCGCGGCGTCTTAGTCGCGCCTACCGACCAAGTGGTATATATTTTGACCATGCGGTCAGTAACTGGTCCGGCCGGACAGAAGGAGCTGACGTTCACGGGCGCTGCCCGGAGGGCGCAGATCGTGGCGGCGGCGATCGACACGATCGCTGAGGTGGGATATGGGCGGGCCTCGCTTGCACGGATCGCCCAGCGGGTGGGGATCAGCAAAGGGGTGATCGTCTACCACTTCGACAGCAAGGAGGATCTGGTCAGGGAGATCATGGCCGACGTTCTCTCGAAGGCGCGGGACTACATGGTTCCTCGGATCGCCGAAGCGACAGGGGGGCGAGAGAAGCTCCGCGCGTACATCGAGTCAAACATCGGCTTCATGGCCGAGCACCGGAACGAACTGATCGCGATCGTCGAGATCGCCCGTGGAGCCCGTGACACCCGTGACGCGGCCGGCAAGCGAACGTTCGATCCGTCTTCGCTGGAAGCCGGTACCGCCGCCCTGGCCGAGCTGCTCGCCGGCCTGCAGGCCAGCGGCGAGGTCCGCCGGGATTTCGATCCCAGGGTGATGGCCGAGGCGATCCGGGCGGCGATCGACGCGGTTCCTCGCCGGATGGCCGCCAACCCCGACCTGGACGTTGAGCTTTACCAACGGGAGCTTGCGGACCTGTTCGACCTGGCCACTCAAAGCGACACGGCCCGGATCGCGAGGCGACGCCGATGAGGGCCGTCACCCTGAGGTCGTGCCCGCAAGCCGTGGAGGTGACTCATCTGCGCAAGGTCTACAACGAGACGGTGGCTGTGGACGACATCTCGCTGTCCGTGGCCGAGGGCGAGATCTTCGGGATCCTGGGTCCCAACGGAGCGGGGAAGACGACCACGGTCGAATGCGTGACCGGGCTGCGCATTCCCGACGCCGGCTCAATCACGGTTATGGGCTCGGATCCGACCAGCGACCGAGAGCGCCTGCGGGCGATCGTAGGCGCGCAGCTGCAGTCAAGCGCGCTGCCGGCCAAGCTGAGGGTTTGGGAGATCATCGACCTGTATCGCTCCTTCTACCGGCGGCCGGCCGATGTCGGCGAGCTGGTCGAGGCGCTCGGGCTCGCAGAGAAGCGCCGCACGTACTACCGCTCGCTGTCGGGAGGACAAAAGCAGCGGCTGTCGGTCGTGCTGGCGCTCATCGGTGCGCCCAGGCTCGCGGTGCTCGACGAGATGACCACCGGTCTGGACCCGCAGGCGCGGCGCGATACGTGGGAGGTGATCGAAGGCGTCCGCAACCGCGGGGTCACGATCCTGCTGGTAACCCATTTCATGGAAGAGGCACAGCGGCTCTGCAATCGCGTCGCGATGCTCGACCGTGGGCGGGTCGTCGCGCTCGATACCCCCGCCGGCCTCGCCGCCCGCGCCAGAGGCGGAAAGCTGGTCCGGTTCGCCCCCTCCGCCTCGTTCGACGATCGGCTGCTGAGCGACCTCCGCGAGGTGACTTCGGTGACCCACGAGGGCTCCCGTGTAGTCGTGAGCGGAACCGGGGACCTCGTCAACGCGGTCATCCTCACGCTGTCCGCGGCGGGCATCAGCGCTCATGACGTCGAGCTGGACTCCTCGACGCTCGAGGACGCGTTCGTAGCGCTCACCGGCCGTCGAGAGCTGAAACTGGGGGCTGCGACGTGAGCCGCGGGGAATCACCGCCACCCGCCGCGTTCTCGAAGCTGGTCCTGTGCGAGGCCAGGCTGGCGTGGCGCAATCCTCGAGGCCTGGTTATCGGCATCGGGCTGCCGGTGGTAATGCTGGTCGTCTTCGGCGAGTTGCCCCACGCTCAACTACACCGCGCCGCACTGGATGGCCTCACGCGGTTCGACGTCGAGGTGCCCGTCCTGGCCACGCTCGTGATCGCGGCGCTGGCGCTCGTGAGCCTTCCGGGCCCGTTGGCCACCTACCGCCAGGAGGGGATCCTCCGGCGCCTGGCGACCACGCCGGCGCCCCGATCCTGGGTGCTCGCCGCCCCGGTCGTGATCAACCTCTGCCTGGCCGTAATCGGGTTCATCATCATCTTCCTCCTCGGCCACCTGGCCTTCGGCCTCACTATCCCGAGGAGCCCCGGGGTGCTTGCGCTGGCGCTGTTGCTCTGCATCGCGGCGCTGTTCGCGATCGGCCTGGCGATCGCCGCGGTCGTGCACGTGAGCGGCCTGCAGCTGGTCAGCGCCGGCGCCTTCCTGCCGATGGTGTTCTTCGCCGGGCTGTGGATCCCCCGCCAACAGATGTCAAGTGCGCTCCGGCACATCAGCGACTACACCCCGCTCGGCTCCGCCGTGCAGGCCACGCAGGATGCGATCCAGGGCACGTTCCCGCCCACGAGGCCACTGCTCGTGCTGATCGCCTACGCACTGATCTTCGGCCTCGCGGCGTGGCGGCTGTTCCGATGGGAGTGACGCCAGCGCCACCGACACCTGCACTGCAACCACAAAGGAGCCCCATGTCCACGATCACCGTTTCCAGAGAAGACGTCACCAGCGAGGAAGTCACCGACGCGTTACGCACCGGGCTCGACCCACGCTACGAGGTGCAGCCCGGGATGCGGATGCCCCGCACGCCGCTCTTCGGGGCGCCGCGCCCAGACCAGCCCGAGCTGATCCTCGTCTCCTCCGGCTCAATGGTCAGGGCCCAGGTCAGGATCATCCGCCGGCCGGGTCAGACCGACATTCGGGTCACTCCCGGAGGGGTGCTTGGAGACCTCCTCCTGAACACGCTCGGGATCGCCCCAAAGGTCCGTCGGGTCCTCCGCGATGCTCCCGGTCTTAGCTAATCGGTGGAGCCGAGTCGTCGGTCTAGTCAGTGCAGACTGAATCCGACCAGTGGAGCCAGCCGGGATCGAACCGGCGACCTCCTGCTTGCAAAGAGTCTGCGGGCCCTCAAGGCCATGGGCAGGATTCAGGTTTCTCCCGCAAATCCAGTCCTCGTGAGGTCGCTGCAAATCGTCCGACGGTCGTTTCGCGGCGGATGAGGCTTCCACAAAGCTTCCATCGAGGACCACGTGTGCCGCGACCAACTGCTTCGGCGCCGCCGCGACCACCGACGGCCGATCGCCGGACGCAGTGAGGGTACCCGCGCCGGCGGCCGTGAACGCGGATCCGTACGGTGGCCGAATTCGATCGCGACGATCCGCCCGAACGCCGATACACTTCACGTCATCCCCCCAGTCGCTTCGGTGGCTTGGTGCGAGGCCCGCTCACGCGGGCCTCAGCGATTTAAGCGGCGAGGTCGCGCGGCCCTACCAAGCGGCCGGCTTGTGGAACTGCCCGCGGGCGTCCGTCATGACCGCCTGGAACTGGCTGGCCGCCACCGGCCCCTTGCGCAGCTGCCTGAAGAACGTCGGCCGGAGATCCCGGCTGCGCCGGGCTGGCGGATGCGGGTTGACCACGCCAACCTTGATCCCGAGCTCATCCTTGGCAATGGCGATCGGCTCTTTCAAGGCGGCGTCGTTCGAGACCACGATGGCGACGTCGCAATCCTTCCGGAAGGCGACGAGGAGGAGGTAGCTGGCGAGGTTCACATCCGAGCCCTTCTCCTCCGTCTTCCAGACCTCCGCGGTCTTGGGTCCAATGCCTGGCGGATGCACAAGGGGTCATGCGGACCGGACGTGTGCGGAAGGTGCCGCCGCCGGGGCCGCCTTCGTACGTGTTTACGATGGGAGACTACTATCCGGGTCGGACGGATCCGTCTACCAAGGTAGACTCGTCCAGGTGAGCCCACTCGTGCAGACCGACGACCTGATCGACGCACAGTTGGTCGCCGACGCTCTCGGCCTCTCCCACCGCAACAGCGTGAGCCTCTACCAGCGGCGTTACGCCGATATGCCGCGCCCGGTCGTCGAGCTGGGCAGCGGCCGCATCAAGCTCTGGCTCCGATCCGAGATCGAGCAATGGTCGGCTGCGCAGGCTGCCCAGAGACGCACGCCTCGTCCTTCTCGTTGATGTCGGCGTGTCGTCGACCGGGCGTCAGGGATCTGCGAGGCTCAAGTTCTCTTTCCTCATTGTGCGAGTCCCCCCGAACTTCAGAGCATCCACTCCCGATTTGGTGACGGCCGGGACGGGCGTCGCCAAATCGGGAGTAGCCCCCCGGGAGGGGCGTTTTGAAGCCGGGTACGTCTCGCGAACCACCGCAGCCGTCGCCCTGGCAAACCGGCCGGATGAGGCAATTGACCCGGTTCTCGGAGACCAGCTGCGCTGGCTACCCGTCGACGAGCGCGCGGTCGACAACGATCACGACGACGACGTCCACCGTGTCCGTCTCTGATCACTCCTCCGTCGCCTAAGCATTCGCGCACTGTCCGGCCGGTCGCGATGAAAGGGATCGTCCCGACCTGCGGCGGTCACGGTCCACGGCCTCGCATTCCGGGCGCGACGAGCTCTCGTGAGGCTTGACGGAAAACCCGGCGCGACCTCCTAGGCTGGGGATATGCCAACGACAACTCCTCAGCATAAGATCGGATCGGGTTTCGGGGCGCGCAGCGCCGCGCGAGAGGTATTGGAAGGAATCGACCTGGCTGGCAAGCTCGCAATCGTCACCGGCGGCTACTCCGGGCTCGGGCTCGAGACCACGCGGGCGTTGTCGGGCGCCGGGGCGCGCGTCGTCGTTCCGGCCCGGCGGCGGGCGACGGCCGAGGAGGCCCTTGCGGGGATAGATCGGGTCGAGGTTGACGAGCTCGACTTGGCCGACCTCGCGAGTGTGAGCGGCTTCGCCGAGCGCTTCCTCGCCTCGGGGCGGAGCACGGAGATCGTGATCAACAACGCCGGGATCATGGCCTGTCCCGAGACACGCGTCGGCCCGGGGTGGGAGGCGCAGTTCGCGACCAACCACCTCGGCCACTACGCACTCGTGAACCTGCTGTGGCCGGCGATCGCGCACGAGGGGACGCGCGTCGTGTCGGTGTCCTCGGCAGGCCACCGTCGCTCCCCGATGCGCTGGAACGATGTGATGTTCGAGCGCGGATATGACAAATGGGAGGCCTACGGCCAGGCGAAGACGGCGAACGTGCTGTTCGCCGTACAGCTCGACGCGCTTGGCCGGGATGCTGGCGTGCGGGCGTTCGCGGTCCACCCTGGCGGAATCCGCACGCCCCTGCAGCGCCACCTTACGACGGAGGAGATGGTCGCCGCGGGGTGGATCGACGAGCAGGGCAATTTGATCGCTTCGGGGTTCAAGACGCCCGAGCAGGGCGCGGCGACGCAGGTGTGGGCGGCCACTTCCCCGCAGCTCGCGGGAATGGGCGGCGTCTACTGCGAGGACTGCGACATCGCCGATTTGGTGCCGGCCGACGACACCACGACCGGCGGCGTGCGCGAGTATGCGGTCAACCCCGACCAGGCCGCGCGCCTCTGGGCGCTCTCAGCCGAACTCACCGGCATCAACGCATTCAACTGAAACCGCTTTAGAGATCCGTGCGATCTAGGCCGGCGTCTCGTCGCCGAGGCACTCGCGCGCCGTGTGACGGTTCGGCGGCGAAAGCGATCATCCGTGGCACCAGCGGGGCGATAGAGATCACGAAGGAGCGCGGCACCTCGAGTCTGCTCGCTGCTGCTATTAGCCCAAAGCGGAAGCGACACTTGACCTGCTTCTGGCGAGAAGCGGGACACCCGGAATCCCGTCCAGGAGTCCCGCTTTGGTGATTCCGAACGCATCCGATGGATCGTTGCGCGAGGCACCATGTTGGGGCGCCTGTGTCCTTAGAACTGATCGGTGCTTGCAGGTTCGGCCAGTAGCGCTCGTTCGAGCAGGTCTTTTAGCCAACGCTCGTACTGGTCGGTCGTCCAGCGCCGTTCGCCGACTAGGGCGCGGTAGGTGCCGGTGTTGCCGACCGCCCAGATGATGTCGGCGGCTTGAGTCTCGGAGAGTCCTTCGCGGAGCGCCCCTTTGCGGGCCAGGGAGCGCGCGATCCGGCGCTCGTCTCGATAGCGCGATTGCCGTTGCTGCTGGTAGATGGCGGCGATCTCGGGGTCAGCGCCGGCGGCGCCGGCCATGATCTCGTTGATCGCGGCGCTGCGATTGCCGATGCGGGTGGCGATTTGAGCGAACGAAGCGAGCTGCCGGTGTGGGTCGGGCTCGCGTTCCATTGCCCGCCAGTCCTGGCGGTGTGGCAGCGACCCGGCGTGATCGTCTCCCACGACGCGGGCGTCGATCAGCTCGGTGAGGATTGCGCGCTTGTTGCCGAACACCGCGTACAAGGTCTGTACGGCGACGTCGGCTTGCTCGGCGACCGTGATCATCGTCGTCGCGGCGTAGCCGTCGCGCGTGAACAGGTCCTCAGCAGCATCGAGGATGCGTCGCCGGGTCTCGAGCGCCTTTCGCTCTCGCCTGCCGAGCGGCGGCTTGACAGGAGCTGCCATATAAAAGTAGAGTAGCACTCTATTGATAGGCGCTCGCTCGTTGTACTGTTGATGGTGAAAACCGGGATTCCAGACCGGACGGTCGCGTGGACATCTCAAGCTGGATAGCCCGTTGGGGCAGCTGGACGCCGGGTAAGACGGCGTTGCGGTTCGAGGGGCGCCAGGTCAGCTACGCCGAGCTCGACCAAGACGTCGAGTTGGTGGCGACCTGGCTGCGCGCGGGCGGCGTCTCCCCCGGTGACCGCATCGTCTATCTGGGGCCGAACTGCCCAGAGCTGCTTCAGCTTTTGTTCGCATGCGCGAGGCTGGGCGTGATCTTCGTGCCGCTCAACGTCAGGATGCCACCCGCCGAGCTACAGGTCTTCGTGGAGGCCACCCGGCCACGGCTGCTACTGGCCGAGGTGGGCTTTCGAGAGATCGCGCTGGACAGCGCCGGCGACCTCGGCGCCGAGCGGGTGAAAACGTTCCAGCTGGGCGGCGAGCTCGCCCGTTTCGCCGGCGCTGCAGAGCGCGTGACGGTGGTTTCGGGCGCCGATGCCACGCCGCCGGTTTTGATCCTGTTCACGTCCGGCACGACCGGACGTGCCAAGGGTGCGACCTTCACGCACGAGAACATCGCGTTCAACGCGCTCAACGTGCTCACCGCTTTTGGCGTGACCGCCGCAGACGAGATCTTGACGGCGGTGCCGATGTTCCACGTCGGCGGCCTGCTCATCCACACCCTGCCGGGGCTGTGCGCCGGCGCGACGATAACGATCCACCGCGAGTTCGATCCCGGCCGTCTGCTCGACGAGACAGAGCGGCAGCGGATCACGCTGCTTGCGTGCGTGCCGGCGATGACGTTCGCGCTCGCTTCCCAACCCGGCTGGGACGGAGCCGATCTGAGCAGCGTGCGCCTGGTGGTGACCGGCTCGACGATCGTGCCCCGCCGCGCGATCGAGCCGTGGCAGCGAAAGGGCGTCTCGATCGTCCAGGGCTACGGCGGGACCGAGACCTGCCCGACGGCCACCACGATGCCGCCCGGCAGCCCGCCCGAATCGTCATTCACCGCCGGCAAGCCGACCATCTACACCCAGATCCGAGTTGTCGATCAATCAGGCCGCGATGCCAAGATCGGTGAGCCCGGCGAGGTGTGGATCCGCGGACCCGCGGTGATGCAGGGCTACTGGGAGAACGAGCAGGCGACGCAAGAGGCGTTCCGCGACGGCTGGTTTCGCAACGGCGACCTCGGGCTGATCGACCAGACCGGCTACCTACACATCGTCGATCGGCTCAAGGACATCATCATCGTGGGCGGCTCGAACGTCTACCCACGCGACCTGGAGACCGTGCTCGACGACTGCGCCGAGATCGGCGAGGCGGCGGTTGTCGGCAGACCCGACGACGAACTAGGCGAGGCGCCCGTCGCCTGCGTCGTGCCCAGCCCAGGCCGCACGCTCACCACCGAGCAAGTGATGGGCCTGTTCGACAATCGACTGGCCACCTATAAGCACCCGCGAGAGGTGATCTTCCTCGACACGCTCCCCCGCAACTGGCACGGCAAGGTCGACCGACGCCGGCTACGCGAGATCGTCACAGCAGTGGCACCCCACCACCGCCGCAGCGCGTGAGGGCACAATCGCGCCATGTCCGCCGCTGCGGTGGCGGATCGACGCGGTGATCACCTCTCCCGGACAGGTTTTCTGGCCCGGCCGACATCTGAGATCGGCCCGGCCAACACCTGCTTTCGCGCCACGACGCGTATCTGAGCATCGATCGCGGGGGCCCTGCGACGCGCGGTCTGTAGGGCTGGGACGCAGCGCGAGGAATCTCGGCCCGGTGCCGGCCGACTTGGTCTCGCCGCTGGCGAGAAGCACGTCGCTCAGGAAAAGTGCGCCGACACCTGCGTTCGTGCTCGCGCGGGTATTCAGGTTGACGGCGCCCGGGCGACTGCGTTTGTCCGGAGCGGCCGGGCGCAACCGCACGCTCGGTTCCCAAACGGTGGCTCCTTCGCGCCGACAAAGAGACGCGACCAGGCCCTATGCGTACTTCTGCTGTCAGGCGAATGCAGGAGTCACGCGTCGACGAAGACGACGCCTGGGCGGCACGACGATGTTCGTCTACAAGGACGACGTCCGGACCGCCCGCTACACGATCCGCTTCCGCCCGGGGCGCCTGACGCGGCCGTGCTGCGATTCGACCTGGCGCCGGACGCATACCTGCGGCTGCTCGATCGAGGATGCCTGCAACGGTAGCCTCGGCGGGGGTGTTCGATCACGTCGCCATCGCCGCCGCGGACCTCGCAGTGTCCGAGCGCTTCTACCGCACCGTGCTCTCCGTGCTCGGCGTCGAGCCTAGCCACGCGGACGCCGAGCTGGTCGAGTGGGAGGACTGGGTCATCGGCCCGACGGACCGCGAGCACCCTGTGACCCACGGCCTGCACGTCGGCTTCCGAGCGCCGTCCCGAGAGGCCGTGGACGCCTTCTGGCAGGCGGGGATCGACGCGGGCTACCGCGACGACGGCGCGCCGGGCCCGCGCACGATCTACGGCCCGGACTACTACGGCGGCTTCCTGCTCGACCCGGACGGCAACACCGCGGAGGCGGTCCACACGAAGCGCGAGGACCCCGTGCCCGACGGTCGCGTCGACCACCTCTGGATCCGCGTCCGCGACCCCGCCGCGTCCAAGCGCTTCTACATGACGATCGCCCCCCACGTCGCGCTGCGGATCGGGGTGGACAAGCCGGACCACGTCGAGATGGTCGGCGAGAACTTCAGCTTCTCGTTGATCGCCGACAAGCGGCGGTTCACGGAGCACGTCCACCTCGCGTTCCCGGCGCAGGACGACGCGACCGTGTGGGCGTTCCACGCCGCCGCGCTCGCCGCGGGCTACGAGGACCACGGCGGTCCCGGCGAGCGCGCCGTCTACCACCCGGGCTACTACGGCGCGTTCGTCCTGGACCCCGACGGGCACAACGTCGAGGTCGTCAACCACAACCGCTGAGCCATGGCCGGCGACGCGGCCCGCCACATCTCGCAGGCCAAACATTTCAGACGGTCGCCCGCGACAGGTCCAACAACCTCGTCGGACTCACCGATCGAAGGGCGACGATCGAAACGAGGACCGCCCGCTTGAAGCTCGCCGCCGCTTGTAGCGGCGCATTCCCCCTGGGGCAGTCGCATCGTTCAGGTTTGGGGGGCTCTCAGAACCCGCGCCCCCTCGATCTCACGCGGGAGGTCCATGCGCCAGCGAGCGTTCAGGCTCGCTGCCGCATCGAGGCACAAGCAACACCGCTCGCGTGCATGGGACGAGCGTCACGGCGTTCAAGCGCAGCAGCAAAAGTCATGGCCACTGCAGGCGTAACCCGGCGGCGCACCCTCCGTCGTCTGACACCTGCTCTGCCTTCGTCAGGAGCATCTCGGTCGCGACGCCGACTTCGCTGCTCGGCGCGGAAACCTCGCCACTCGAGGCGACGCTTTGGGGGACAGCTACGGTCACGCACCACGAGGCTTCCGGCGTGCAGGCGCGAGGAACTCCTCGAGCACCCGGCGTACTTTGTCTGCCGCGTCCCGGTCGCCGAGCCGCATTGCCGTGTTGGCTGCGATGAGGACCGCGTCGATCTGGAAGGCGGCGAGATCGGTGCCGAGGTCGGCGATCTCGCCAGCGTCGACCGCGTGGCGCAGTTCGGAGGCGATCGACTCGCGCCAGGCTTGCTGGTGCCCGGCGAGGACATCTCGGACCGGGCCCGGCCGACTGTCGAAGTCCGCAAGATTCGCCGCCCAGAAGCAGCCGCCGGGAAAGAGCGGTGTCTCTGCGTAAGCGATCCACCTGTCGATCAGCGCGCGCACTCGCGCCGCGCCCTCGGGCGCCAAGAGCGCCGGGCGGACGACCGCGTCGTTGAACGCCTCGCGTGCGAGCTCCGCCGTGGCGACCTGCAGATTCTCCTTGTTCCCGAACAGGGTCTGGACACCGCTTTTGCTGAGTTCCAGGTCGCCCGCCAGGCGGCCCAGGCTGAGCCCGCTGAGCCCCTCCAGCGACGCCACGTCAACCGCATGGCGCAAAATAGTCCGCCGGGAGCGGGCACCGCGCCGAAGGCGCCCGTCCTGCCGCGCCACCTCTACTTGCTTGCCGGAGAACTGCGGCGCGGCACGCAACCGTTGTCGACGTTGTGGCATCCAGGCGGAGCTTGACACATCTCTCTGATTAACATACGATCGATCGTACGTTTATGGACGTCGAGTGGAGATGTGACTTCCGCGAGCGCGCTGCTTTCGGTGCTCGAGGCGCGCGGCCGAGACAAGAATGACCCAGGAGTGTGGATCCGAATGAATGGCGATCGAATGTTCGAGTTGGCGCAGGCCCTGGCCGTCGCCAAGAGCCGCCAGGACGTGTCCGCGGCTCTGGAACTCGTTCACGAGAACATGGTGCTGGAGGCGCCGGCGTTTGGATCGGTCGCCCGTGGCCTGGCGGAGAACGAGCGAGCGCTCAACGGGTTCTTCGCGTCGTTCCCCGACTACCGCGTCACGCTGGCGGGCCACGCGAGCAACGACGACACGCTGGTCTGCTGGGGGAAGGTGCTCATGACCATGACCGGCGATCGGTTCGGGGTGGTTCCCAACGGCCGTCGCGCGGAGTTGCCGGTGTTCATCCAGTTCGCCTTCAGCGAGGACCTAATCGCCGGCGAGCGCTTCATGTTCGATCTATCCGCCCTGTGCGCCCAGTCGGGTGTGTCCACCGACGCCGTTCGGTGCAAGCTATTCGGCGACGGCGAGGAATCCGCGCCGCAGTCGAAAAGCAAGAGCGCGGCTGCGGTTGCGTGACATGCCCTCCTCCAAAACATCCACGCCGGTCCCAGAGCTCGCGCGCACCGCAGATCCACGGACCAAGCGCGTTGCCGAGATCACGACCGCGCACCTGTTCGACATGGTCGTCGATCTCTCACCGCGGTTGGACTTCGGCAACGGCCCGCACGGCAAACGCGTGCTGTTCCCAAGCGCCGGTGGATCGTTCGCGGGCCCGAGACTGCGCGGCGAGGTGCTCGAGGTTGGCGGTGACTGGACGCTGTTCCGTCCCAACGGAACCATGACCCTCGACGTCCGCCTGGCGCTGCGCACCGACGACGACGCGCTCTTGCACATGACCTATGGCGGGCGATGGGTCACACCGATCGAGCTCCAGGCCGAAATGGCCGACCCTGCCAAGCGCTATCGGATCGACGCCGCGCGATACTACTTCCGGACCAACCCGCTGTTCGAGACAGGCACAGAGCGATACGCGTGGCTGAACGACCTCGTCTGCGTCGGTTCGGGGTACCTAGTCGAGGGAGGCATCGCCTACAAAGTCTCGGCCGTACTGTGAGTCAGCGCTCCGTCCAGCCATGAGCCGGAGTGTATGAGCTCGATCGGGCCGTTCTTTGCGCGCTCTGCTCTGTTCATCAATGGTCTGAGCTTGCTCCGTTGCTATGACGCAGCCTAAGCCGCTCCCGTGAATGCCTTCGTCGGGTGCTCCTGGTCGGGGTCGTAGCGTTCATCCGTATACTGGCCGGCGATTCGCATGGAAGCGCGATCTTCACCGCCGTCGGCTTCCTGCTCTTAGCCTTCACATATCTCGGGGTGGCGCTCAGCCACTGGACCGGAGCACCCGGCGCAGCTCTCGGCTGGTACTGCTTGTGGGCGGTGGACTACCTGTGGCGACACTGGAGCGCAGACGGGTTCGAGGACTCCGCCCATCTCGCGCAAGTCAAGACGATGCTGGCGCCAGAGGGAGCAATCGAGGCGGCGCTCGCCTACTACCCAGCCCCGTTCCGCCTGTGGGCAGGCCACCCCGAGGTGGCCGAGAAGATCAGCGGCAAGACGACGGTGCCGACTCTTGCAATCTTCGGCGAGGCCGATAAGCCTCGTGAGCTCTCAGCCGACGAGCATGCCCACTTCACGTGGAATAGCGCCTCGAGGTCATCCCGGGCGAGGGTCATTTCGTGCATCGCGAGCAACCCGAACACGTAAACCAGCTCCTGCTCAAGTGGTTCGACGGCGGCCGCGAGCATGCGGTGGCCGCCACGGCTTCATCGACAGCCTGAGCACCGGCCATCGCGCCGCGCCTGCCGCACTGGTGAGCGACCGGCTACCCGCAGACGCCGGCGCCGAGTCGCGCTCAGCCGCTCGCAGCTCGCGCGAAGCCGCTTAGCATCGACCGCCCTGGGCCAGCTCGATCCGCCTGTCGGCCCAGAATCGGGGCTCATCCCAAGATGCGCGCCTGTGGCGTCGAGCAGGTGTGTCGCGACCCGCGGGCGGGTCGGGGGCCGCATTCGTGCTCGCGCGGGCACTGAAGGGCGGCCACCGGATAGTCGCGCCGGTCTTCGAGTTCGTTGGCGCCTCCGAGGACAAAGGATATGCCGACTGGGCGACGGCAGCCGCCAGTTACGTGATCACGAGCTGTGGTGAGGCGGAGTAGCTGAGCGCGCCGCCTGCCTCGGACGTGGCGGAACCGTCCTTGGACCGGACGCCTCCGTCGCATGGTCGACGCGTTCGCTGTCCCTACCTTGACCCGACGTCTATTGGTCCGCTCAGTGATGTGGCTGCACGTTTTGCCTTAGCCATGCGTCGACGACGCGCTCTGGCCAGTCCTTGCCGGGCGGCCGTCCTGCGATCGATGCTGCCTCGAGCGATCCAACCAGCATCGTGATCGCCACCTCGATATCGGCGGCCGGGTCGATCTGGCGGGACTCCAGTGCTGCTCGGAGGATTTGCCTCAGATTCTCGCGGCGAGGCTGGACGACGTGCTTGCGAAACAACCGGAGCAGTTCGGGGTTCTCGTGCTGTTCAGCGAGAACTGCGCCGAGCATCGCTAGGCCGTTCGGGCGAAGCGCTCCCTTGCGGAAGGCCGTGAGCTCCTCGATTAGGTCGTGGCGCACGTCGCCTGTGGGATGCCTCGCGGTGCTCTCACGGAGCGACTCCAGCGCGCCCGTGGCGAGCGCGGCCTTGGACGGAAAGCGAGCGTAGACGGTCGTCTTCGTCGTTCTCGCTCGCTTGGCGACGGCCTCGACGCTCATCCGCGGGTAGCCCACGCGCGCCATCTCAGCGAGGGTGGCGTCAAGGATCGCCTGATCGAGGCCTTGGCGCCGCGGGCGTCCCGGTCCGATGGGTTGTGCGTTCTTGGCGCGCGGCATCGGCGATTGATTGTCGCCAAAGCCCTCTCGGCGCGCGAGAGCAAGCGGCGTCGCCCGCTGGGTGCCAGAGCTCGTGTGTATTATTTACTGTACCGTACAGAAAATGCAGGAGGTCAGCCGATGATCGATAGACGCGCTATAGGCATCCGGGAAGCGAGGTCGGCCCGTCTTGCCCTCGCCCTGATGGTGGCCGCTCAGTTCATGGTCATTCTCGATTTTTCGATCGTCAACGTCGCGCTGCCGACGATCCAACGCGTGCTTAGGTTCTCGTCGGTTGGGATTGAGGGGGTGATCACCGCGTACGCGACGGCTTTCGGTGGTGCGCTGATCATTGGCGGTCGTCTCGCGGATCTTTTCGGGCGTCGGCGCATCTTCCTGACGGGCCTGCTCGCGTTCGGCACCACGTCGCTGGCCTGCGCGCTCGCTGTGACGCCGGCGTTCCTTGTTGTGGGGCGGGTGGCGCAGGGCCTGAGTGCGGCGCTGCTCGCGCCAGCGGCTCTCTCTCTGCTGACGACGACGTTCGCGGAGGGCGCGGAGCGCAACCGCGCGTTGGGGATCTTCGGCGCTGCGACGGCTGCGGGATTCGTCGCCGGGCAGGTTCTGGGCGGCGCGCTTACCGACGTGATCGGCTGGCGAAGCATCTTTGTGATCAATCTGCCGGTCGCTGTCGTGTGTTCGGCGCTGGTTGTTCGCGTGATCGCCGCCGATAGCGGTGCGGTCCGGTGGCGGATGCCGGACGTTCCGGGAGCCGTGTCGATCACCGCGGCGATGGCGCTGCTCGTTTGGGCTCCAACGCGCGGAGCCGAGAAGGGATGGGGGTCGCGGTCATTCTTGATCCCGGTGGCCGCGGCGCTGGTGTTGGTGGTCGTGTTCTTGGTGCTTGAAGGCAGACACCGCGAACCCCTCGTGCGCCCCGCGCTGCTGCGCTCACGGTGGCTCGTCGGCACCAACACCGCGACCGCTGTGACCGGGGCTCTCAATGGGGCGGTCGTGCTGCTCTGCACGCTGTTCTTACAGCGGGTTCACGGCTACAGCCCGCTGCGCGCTGGGCTGTCATTCGTTCCCACGGGGGTGGTCGGACTGCTCGTGGGAACTCGCTATGCAGGTAGCTTGATTACGCGATTCGGCGTGCGCGCGGTGCTCACGACCGCCTCGCTGATCTCGGCGATCGCGATCCTCGGCCTGAGCCGCCTCGGCGCCGGTGATGGCAGCTATCTCCCGCTGCTGCCATGGCTGGTCGTGATCGGTGCGTCCTTCACGACCGCGGCCGTCGCGACGACCGCCGCGGTCTCAACGGGCGTGGCCGCCCACGAACAGGGGATGGCGGCTGCGCTGCGACAGACCGCGTTCCAGGTAGGGGTTGCGCTCGGGGTGGCCGTCATGCTCTCAATCGCCGCAAGCCACACACACTCGCTGCTGACCGGATCACATCCCGAGACCCAGCCCAACGCACTTACAGCTGGATACCGACTCGCTCTAGTGATCCTGAGCGCACTGTCCGCCGCCGGCGCGCTGATCGCACTTGGCATCCTTCGCCCCAGCCCGAGCGCCGACCGCGCACCGAGCAGCGAGCCCGCACCAAGCGCCGAGCGCGCATGAAAACAGCACGCCTGCTGGCCCTCTCCGACGGAGTGTTCGCGATCGCGCTGACGCTGCTTGTCCTGGAGGTCCCGATCCCCAAGCACTCCACGCACCTGGCAAGCGACCTGTCCCACCAGTGGCCCTTCTACGCCGCCTACGCGGTCTCGTTCATCACGATCGCGATCGCCTGGATCAACCACCACGCGCTGATGAACGGCGTCCTGCGGGTCGACCGCACGCTGATCGAGCTGAACCTCGCGCTGCTCTTCTTCGTCGCCGCGGTCCCATGGCCAACCGGTGTCCTCGCCCTGTATCTCCGAGCTGGCGGCCAGGGCGCTGCCGCTTCGGTGACCTATGGACTGGTCATGACCCTGCTCGCTACCTGCTTCACCGCTTTGTGGGTGCGACTCGCCCGAGTCGAGGAGCTCAGCCACCCCGAGATGCGACACGCGATCCGCAAGAGGCTCCGCCGCTCAGTCGCGGGACCGCTCGCGTATGGCACAGGCACACTGATTTCACTCGCGAGCGCCCCGACCGCGTTCGTTCTGTACGGGCTCGTTCCGCTGTTCTTCGCGTTCTCCGGCCGCACCCCGTTCTGGCCCCCGTGGAACTCGAGAGCGGTCAAAACAGCCGGCGGACCAGGATGATCCCTCAGACTCCCGCGCGCACGCCGGCCCTGCGCCCGCCCGCGAGCTCATCACGGCCCATTTCCGCGCGCCAAGCACTCGTCGGCGGCAGACAACGGCGTCCAACGTCCCCGGAGTGAGGGTCATCGACCGCGAACCGGAGACCGCGGTACACCGACGAGCCCATCGCCGCGCTCACGAATCATGACCCGCGCCGCGAACTCGCCTGCCAGGGAGCCAAGCTCTACGATGAGCCGTCCGCGATCGCTCGTAGGCGCTGAGCGGTCAGGCGGTCAAGATGGCGTGCTCCTGCCGTTTGTGGGCACCGCTGACCGGCTTGCCGATCGTGGCGCAAGTCGGTCGCGGCGTGGGGCATCACTGAGGCATGAAGGCGGCACGGCCGGTCAAGCGCGTTGGGAAGCGAGCGATTGGTCACGAGAGACCTGCTGTGCGGGTGCCACGAGCATCTCGGAGGTGCCACCGGCCTCCCCGCTTCGCGCGGCTTCCGAGTTGTCGGTGGGTCACTCGCTGTCGTACTCGTCGTGGCGGCGGATCCAGAGTTGCCATCCCTCGTCCTCGTCGCGACCTTTCGGCGTGCGGTCGAGGAACCCGTAGTAGGGCATCAGGAACTCGACCCCGCGACCGGTCGTCGAGTATGTCTGTAGGCGGCCCCTTCCTCGAGTGTGAAGGCGGTGAAGCCGAACAGCTCGGTCAGGTAGCCGTAGATGTCCGTGCCGGAGACCTTGGCGTTGCGGAAGGCGACCGGGGGCAGCTGGTCGAGCATCGGCTGGATCGCCTCCCGCGTCTGCTCGGGGCTGGTCGAGAAACCGAGGTCGGAGTTGAAATCGCTTTTGTAGCTTGACGCCCAGTTGAAGCTCCAGCCCATCCGCTCGCGATAAGCCAACAGCTTCTCGATCGGCGCTCCGGAGACGGCGATCGGCGTCACGTCCCGAGCCTTCAGGTGCGGGATCAGACTGTCGAACGAGTCGGCGATCGAGGAGTTCACCGGGCAGCCGGCCTCGTAGCTCGGGCCGAACATGAAGTGGTAGATCAGCAGCTGGGAGCGGCCGTCGAACAGCTCCGCGAGCGTCTTCGTGCCATCCGCCGTCTGGAGCGTGTACTGCTTCTCGACCGGTACCCAGGGAAGCTCCCGGCGCTGCTGTGCCAGTTCGTCGCCCGTCCGGGTGTGTTCCTTCTCGCGCTCAAGCAGCGCAGCCCGGGCCGCAAGCCACTCTTCATGCGAGACGATCTTGTGGGTAGTCATCGTTGTCTCCATATTCCTCACCCCCTGATTCACGCCGCGATCGGCTCGGCCGCCACCAGCGCCGCGTTCTGGCGCTCGAGCTGTTTCGCCACGCCCGCGCGCCAACCGTCTGCCAATGACTGCGCCATCGGGTCGGGGAAGATCTCTTCCTCGCGGCGCTCCACGCCATCCAACGTGCCCCTCGCCACGTCCTCAGCAGGCGTCTTCGGGATATCCAGATCCCGGACCATGTCGGTATCGATCGGACCCGGCAAGACGGCATAAACGCTCACGCCCCAGCCAGCCGACAGCGCGCGCAGCGACTGGGTGAGCGACAGCGAAGCTGCCTTCGAGACCGAGTAGGCCGGGAGCACCGGAACCGCCGCTACCGCGCCGAGCGATACGACGTTGACCACGGCTCCGCGGCTGCGCTTCAGCGACGGCAGGAACGCCCGCGTGACATCCAAGGTCCCGTACAGGTTCACCGCCAGGTGCTGCGCGAACGCGGAACGATCGGTCAAGTCGTCCGGGACCGACACGCCGGCGTTGTTGATCAGGATGTCGAGCGACTCGACTCGCTCGGAGGCTGTCTGAATCTGGGCCGCGTTCGTCACGTCCAAGACCACGGGTGTGACGCGCTGATCCGGGTGGGTGAACGGCTGGCGCGATGCGGCATACACCCGCTTCGCCCCTCTCCGCAAGGCCTCTTCGACCAGCGCCTGCCCGAGGCCGCGATTGGCCCCAGTCACTAGCACTGTTCTGCCTGCGATGGCCGTACTTTCGGCGAGCCCTTGTTTCGTGATCTTCGTACTCGAGTTGGTGCTCATGGTTGTGTCTCCTGTGCTTGGGTTGGGTTTGGTGTTGGTCAGCTAGCGGGCGCGAGCGCGGGCGCGGGTTGCGGCTCGCGGATCGTGGTCTTGGCCACGGCGTCTGAGAGCTCGTCACGGCGGATGAGCACGAAGATCGCGGGGAGCGCGAGCAGGGCGATCGCGCCGAGCACCCAGAACGCGGACTGGAAGCCGCCGGTGAGCGCTGCCGGCGCGGCGTTGCCGGCATGGAGCAGCGTCTTGGTGTGGCTGGCGGCGACGCCTGAGGCAATCGCGATCCCGATCGCACCGCCGAGCTGCTGAGAGGTGTTCAAAAGCCCGGACGCGAGCCCGGCCTGGGGCTCCCGAACGCCCGCGAGCGCGGCGATCGAGACTGGGATGAACGCGAACGCGGTCCCGGCGCCGGCGATGATCATCGGGCCCGCGAGGTTGGCCAGGTAGTGGCCGTGGACGGGCACCTGGGTTGCCCAGATCGCTCCCGCGCCGATCAGCGTCATGCCGATTGCCATCACGACCTTGGCCCCGCCGCGGGTGACCAGCAGCTGCGAGAGACCAGCGAGCGCGATCGACGTCACTGACGTGGCCAGCCACGCGACTCCGCTCTGAAGCGCGCTGTAGTGCAGCACCTGCTGCATGTACAGGGTGCCGACGAAGAACAACCCAAAGAAGCTGCCGCCCAACAGCAGCCCGGCTACGTTCGCACCGGCGAGCGTGCGCAGCCGGAAGATCGAAAGCGGCAAGAGCGGCGACTCGACCCGGTGCTCGATCACCAGGAACGCGACGAGCAGCGCCGCGGACGCCGCGAGCAGCGCGAGCGTTCTCGTGGAGCCCCAGCCGTACTGGGGTGCCTGGGAGATCGCGTACACGAGCAGCACCAGCGCGCCTGTGCCGGAGATCGCGCCGAGGGCGTCAAAGCGCCGGCGCGTCGTGGCGAGCCGGCTGTCGGGCACGATTCGCGGCGCGAGCGCCAGCGCGGCCGCCCCGATCGGGACGTTCAGATAGAAGATGTACTCCCATCCGGCGTAGCGGGTGAGAACCCCGCCGGTGATCAGCCCGACGGTCGCGCCGGTGGCACCGAGCGCGCCCCAGATCCCGAGCGCCTTGTTGCGCTCGGCGCCCTCCTCGAACATGTTCATCACGATCGACAGGGCCGCGGGGAGCATGATCGCCGCGCCCAGACCCTGAACGGCCCGGCCTCCGATCAGAAACGCCTCGTCTGTCGCGAGCCCGCACGCCAGCGACGCGACCGTGAACACGGAGAGCCCGAGGATCAGGATCCGGCGGCGGCCGAGTAGATCCGCGGCGCGACCGCCGAGCAGCAGAAAGCCGCCGAACGTGAGCGCGTACGCGGTCACCACCCATTGCAGGCTGGTCGCGCTGAAGTGCAGATCCCGGCCGATCGTCGGCAGCGACGTGTTGACGATCGTCAGATCGATGACGATCATGAAGAACGCCACCGCCAACAGCGCGAAAGCACGCCAGCGCTTGATGTTTGGGGTCAGCAGAACTGGTTTGGCTGCGGTTGTCATTACGGCCTCCTTTCTGGTCATTACCTCTGTAGGCGTCGGGACGTCGCGAAATTGAGCGACGAATTTGCGTGGCCCGCGACGTCTGTACGGGTGATGGCTGCTAACGGAGGCTTCAATGCCAGGATGCGGACGTGACCGAACGCGCGCTCACGCTGGCCCTCGCCGGGGACGAGAACGCGTTTCGCGAACTAACCGAGCCCTACCGGCATGAACTGCAACTGCACTGCTACAGAATCGTCGGCTCGACCCAGGACGCAGAGGACCTGGTCCAGGAAACCCTGCTGGCCGCCTGGCGCGGGCTCGACCAGTTCACCGAGCGGGCGTCGATCCGGACGTGGCTGTACAGAATTGCCACCAACCGATCGCTTGACGCGCTGCGAGCGAACGCGCGCCGGCCACAGCGCCTCGAACCCTTGAACGACCCACCCACACCCAGCCGCATGACCGAACCGATCTGGCTCGAGCCCTACCCCGACGCGCTCCTCGAGGGGATCGCCGACCGAGCACCCGGCCCCGAGGCCCGCTACGAGCACAAAGAAGCGATCGCGCTCGCGTTCGTGGGCGGACTCCAACACCTCCCACCGCAGCAGCGGGCCGTTCTAGTCCTACGAGACGTGCTGGGCTTCCGCGCCGCCGAAGTGGCCGCGTTTCTAGACACCAGCGACGCCGCAGTGAACAGCCTGCTGCGACGCGCCCGGGTCGCGCTCCAGAGGCGCCTGCCCGCCGCCGGGCGCGACCGAGCACCGATGCCCAACTCCCGCCGCGAGCGCGAGGCGGTCGGGCAATTCGCGAACGCGATCGAGGACGGCGACATCGACACGGTGGTCGCGTTGCTCACCGACGACGCACTGCTGACGATGCCGCCCTACCCCTACCAATACCAAGGCGGCGCGGCGATCGGAAACTTCTTGCGCGTCCGCGGCGCGCGCCACGAGACGCCGCTGCGGCTCGTCCCGACCCGGGCCAACGGTCAACCCGCTTTCGGGTGCTACTTCCCGTGCCCGCAAACAGACATCGCGCGCGCGTATGGGCTGATGGTGCTCACACTCGCGGGCAGCGAGATCACCGAGATCACCTTCTTCGCCGACAGCAGCGTGTTCCCCCAGTTCGGGCTCCCCCGCACAGTGGCCAAAACAGCGCGGGTGAGGCCGACCTAGCGCCGGCAGGTTGCGCTTTCGCTTTCACTCCAACACGAGCATTCGCACCGGTCGGAATGGGGCGCCCTCGTTTGCGCGGAAAGCAAGACGGATCAGACTGGTGCTTTGATCGAGTTGCGGGAGGCTGGTGGTGGAAGGTTCCGCTTAGTTGAGAGCGGTTTGTCGGCTCCTAGCGGCTCCCGGATCCACCTCCGTCAATACGCGCGCCCGTGGCGTTCCACCGAGCCCAGGCGATGCCTCTCTCGAACTCCAGACCCGCGTTTCGAGGAAGTGCTTGAACGCATCTGCCTGCTCAACGCTGTCGAACTCGAGCCTGATGTAGATGTATTTGTCGTCATCCACCGGCTGATAGATCGCCTGTGACCTAACGCCCGCGTTCGTCCGTGCCTGCTCGAACCGGGCGAAGGCATCTAGCCACGTACTGAGATCAGTGATTGGGTGCTCAATGTGCAGCGTGGCCATGACGTTCGCCGCCCTGGATCAGGGTGCCTGCAGCCTACGCTAGCGGCGCCGGGCCAATCCTGAAAGGCACGCCGGCGCCGAGTCAAATGGTGCTTCGATCGACAACCAGCAGTCTCGGGCGCGACCAACTACGAGACGGCCTCCGCGCTGCCGCCTGTAGCCCGAAGCGGCACTCTTGTCGTCCGATCGTTTTCAGTCGGGCACGCCAACGACGATGAGTGGATCTTGTTGTTGGGAGGATCTGTCGATGAGCTCTGAGCGGACCGTCACCGCCGAGCCGGCGCGCAGCGGTGGCTGACGCCGGGTGTCCGGGGGATCGGGGCGGCGAGTCTGTTCGCTGATCTTGGTCACGAGGTGCCCACTGCTCTATTGCCGAGTCTGTTGACGAGTACGCTGGGCGCGCCCGCGGCCGCGCTTGGTGTGATCGAGGGTGTCGCGGATGCTGGCGCCGGTGTGGCGCGGCTGGCTGGTGGAGCACTGGCAGATGATCCTGCTCGACGCCGTTCGGTGGCTGTTGGCGGGTACACCACGACCGCTGTGCTCTCGGGGCTGATCGGGGTGGCCGGTGCCGCGTGGCAGGTGGGGGTGCTGCGGGCGGGCGCGTGGGCGTCTCGGGGCTTGCGCGTCCCTGCTCGCAACGCTCTGCTCGCGGACGTTGTGCCGGTCGCGGTCTATGGCCGCGCGTATGGGTTTGAGGTGCGATGGACAACCTCGGGGCGATCGGTGGCCCGCTGCTGGCGCTCGCTCTTGTCGGCTTGATCGGCGTGCGCGACGCCATCCTGCTCTCGATCATCCCTGGATTGCTCCGCTGGCGCGATCCTCTACGCCATCCGCCACGCGCCCGCTCTGCACACGCGCGAGCACGCTCCCATCCGTCTGCGTGTACGACCCGCCGTGAGAGGTCGGCTTGGGCGGTTGCTCGGCGCAGCGACCGCGTTTGAGTTCGGCAACATCGCCGCGACGCTCCTGATTCTGCGCGCTACGGAGCTGTTTGAGCCCGGCCGCTCGCACACCGCCGCCACGCAACTGGCGCTTGTGCTCTACACGATCTACAACCTCGCCGCGACGCTGGCGAGTATCCCGGCTGGCCGCTTGGGCGATCGGGTCGGGATGCCGCGCGTCCTAGCGCTCGCCAGCGCCATGTTCCTGCTCGCCTACGTAGGTCTCGCCGCGACGGGTGCGAGCTTCGCGCTGCTCGCCGGATGCTTCCTATTGGCCGGGTCGGGATCGGCTGCGGCGAGACCGCCGAACACGCCCCCGTTGCACAACTGGCCCCGACGCACCTCCGCGGGTCAGCGTTCGGACTGCTCGCCGCCCTACAAGCGGGCGGCAACCTCGCGGCCAGCGCCATCGCCGGGATCTTGTGGACCGCAGTCTCGCCCGCCGCAGCGTTTATCTACGCCGCCGTCTGGATGGCGCTCGCTCTCACTGGCCTAACACTGATACGGCCGGGCCCAGCCGACGCAACCCGAGCGTCTACCAGCTTCCGCTTAGATCGACGAGCAATCGCGCGGATCGTCGTGATCTGAGCGCTCGTGAGGCCTGCTTTTGAGCGGGACGATGGCAGTTCAAGCCACTGACTGGATTCCATCAGGGCCGACCGCCACGAAACAAAGGATTGCGTTATCCACCGGACCCGCCGACCGTGGAGGAGATCATCGCGGTGATGCGGGCGGCCGGCGATCGATCGGACGGGCTAAGGCTCCGCGGCGTGATCGTCGTGCTGTGGCGTGCAGGGTTGAGGATCAGCGAGGCGCTCGCCCTGGCGGAGAGCGATCTCGACCGAACACGCGGTGCCGTGTTGGTGCGCCGCGGGAAGGGCGGCAAGCGTCGCGAGGTTGGAATGGACCGTTGGGCGTGGGAGCAGCTCGAGCCGTGGCTCCAGGTCCGTGCGGGACTGCGGGTTGGCACGCTCTTCTGCATCCTCTGTGGACCCACCTGCGGCCGCCCCTGCTCCCCTGCGGGGATCCGCACGCTGGTGCGACACGCCGCTCGGGCGGCCGGCGTCAGGCGACGGTTCGCGCCGCACCAGCTCCGCTTTTTGATCTCCCGCGAAGCGGCGGCAGCTGCGATTTCGACCGCCGTGGAAGCGTTATGGAAGCCCCTCAAAACGGGGTCGCGTCCTTCTCGTCGTGGACGACTCGCCGTCGTTTTGCAAGATTGCCCACCAGCTGATCGACGACACCGGCGGGTTCGTATGCATCGGCGATGCCAGCTGCGGAGAGGACGCCGTCGAGGAGACGCTGCGTCTGTGACCAGACCTCGTCCTCATGGACGTTCGCATGCCCGGCATCGAGGAATCGAGGCGGCGTCAAGGATCGCTTCACAAGCGCCATTCCCAGTCATCGTGCTCATCACCGCGGGAGACCTCCCCGAGGGTGTCCCTGGCGTCGCAGCCGAGGTACTCGCCAAGCATCACCTGAACCACGCATCCTCCGGCGAGTGTGGACAGACCCAAGCCGCACACCCGCAGGCTGAGGGGCCGCGTTGGCGGCTTCGCCTGAGGGCGAGCTACATCAACTTATGTAGTCCATGATGTGGGGCACCGCCTGCTCGATCGTCAGGTACGGCTTGGTGTCGTACTCGATCCACTCCGCGTAGTTCAGGATGTTCCGGTAGGCCTCCTCCAGATCATCGGATTCTGCGATCACGACTCCCTGGCTGCCGTCCGCGGCCACGTAGTGCGCTTTTACGGTGCTCGGCACACCCTTATCGGAGAAGACGCCCATCAGCTGTTTGGTCTCGTCCTTGCTGAGCTGCTTGATCCTGTACGTCGTGATGAAGATCACGGCTACTCCCCTCACGTTGTTCACTGGCGTGTCGGACCCTAAGGCAATACAAGCCCCTCTGCTAGGCCGCTGTTGCGTTGATCGACAACCAGCAGTCTCGGACACGGCGGTGTGAGCACGATCACGGCCGGGCGATGCGCTTATGCTCGTAGCCCGCAGTGGAAGCGACCCGGTGACGAGGCCGCTCGGCGCATACTGGTGTTGGTGGCGCATGGGAGAACACCAGAGCAACGGGATCGGCTGGTAGATCCACCCTCAGACGTGCGGGTGACGATCATCGTCGAGCGTCGTAGCGGCCGGCTTCGGCGCACGTTTCGTGTCCTGGGCAACTGCTCCCGGACCCGCGGCGTCACTCGCTGCCTCGCCGGTGTTGCGGCTGTGATCGTGATTGCTGGTGCTGCGGTGGGCGAGCTGGCTGGCTGGGGGTCCACTCCGAGGCACGGCCGAGCGCCCGCCGCGCGCATCCTCGCGAAGGCGGCCGCGTATCGGTTCCCGCTGGGTTGCATGGGCGCGACACTCTCGAGGCGATCATCCTCGCGGGCTGGCGATGCGACCACACGCACCGGTCCGTGCTGGCACTACGGCGTCTACGTCACCGCGGTGCTCCGCCGGGTAGACGGCGTCTGGCGTCTAATGCTGGCCGCTCGCAGTGACTCATGTCCGAGCGTGCCGCTCCCGGCGGCGATCCGAGTATTACTTGTCGCCTGCGCGAAGAACAATGTCAGAGTTGTGCGGAGCCCGGGCGCGGCATTCCGCCTGGACGGGAAGCGCCGATGAGCACCTCGACTGCGAACGATGTTGAATTGCTTAAGGCAGGTGGGAGTGAATCCACATCGTCTGCTCTGGCTCCCGCATTGATCGACAAGCAGTCGTTCGATCGGCCGGCGGTGGTGCGTTCGCGACGCTTGCTTTTGCGAGGTCAGGAGCACCGCGTTTGCGTGTGCGGTGCTCGTTGACGATCGTGGCGTCCCCCGAGCGCGTTAGCTCAGGGAGAGGAGTCCGTTAGTCGCTGGGATCATCGGCGCCGGCCGCGCGTGGACGGCGTCGATGATCTCGGTGTTGTCGATGCCGCGCAGGTACGTGGAGGTGATCCCAAGGTCGGCATGACCGAGTTGCCGCTGGATGACCACCAGCGGGACCCCTTCCCGGGACATCTCGACGGCGTGGGCGTGGCGCTGATTAGCAGGTCTTCCTCGGAGTGGAGCCAGCCGGGATCGAACCGGCGACCTCCTGCTTGCAAAGCAGGCGCTCTCCCAACTGAGCTATGGCCCCGCTGCCGGCGAGTTTAGTGGCCGCGCCCGCGTCCTCGAGGACGCGGGCGGACGCCGGCGACCCGGTCCCCAACCGGCGACGGCACCACTAACCGGGACCACGCCTCAAAGCCGCAGCGTCCCATCGATTACCACTACCACCGCCCCGCTGACACGTACCCTCTCACCGGCGATCTCGCAGCTGAGAAGGCTGGGCCGCCCCATCTCCACGCCCTGCGTGATTTCGAGCGAGTCGCAATCCGCTCGTCTTTGCAGGTAGGCGCAAAGCGGCCCCGCGGCCGATCCCGTGGCGGCGTCTTCGAGCACTTGGCTGCTGCGGCCGAAGAGCCGCGCCCGTGCGGTCCCGCGGTTGGGTTCGGGCCAAGCCACATAGAGACCGTAGGCCCCTTGCTCCTCGATCGCCGCATCCACAAGAGCCGGATCAGCGCTCACCCGGCCCAGTGCTTCGGATGTGGAGACCGGCACCATGACGTGCGGAAGGCCGGTCGCCACCACTTGCGGGGGAAGCTCGTCGTGGGCATCTGCGGCACTTAGCCCCAGCGCCGACAAGAGCGGCGCCGCGGCGAGCTCGTCGCCGAAGCTTGCGGGCTCTTGGAGCATCGATGCTCTGAAGCCTCCGTTCTCACACCGCACCTCCACCTGCTGCAACCCTGCCCCTGTCTGCTGGACGTAGCTCGCCTGGTCGCGCACGCCGCGCGCACGCGCCACGGCCACACCAGTTCCAAGCGACGGATGCCCCGCGAACGGCAACTCGCCTGCCATGGAGAAGATCCGGTTCCGGTAGTCCGCCCCATCGACGGTCGGCGATTGAACGAAGGTGGTCTCCGCGAGCCTGGTCTCAATGGCGAAGGCGAGCATCGCCTGCTCGTCGAGCACGTCGGCGCCATGCACGACGGCCAACGGGTTACCCGCCAGCGGGACGTCGGTGAAGACGTCGAGCAGCGAGTAGCTGAACTCAGTCGTCGAAATCGAAGTCTCGCGGCGGACGCTGCTCGAACCACAGCCGATCGTGGTCCGGCGTGTCCTGAAGAAAATCAGGTGTCTCCTCGAGCATGTCCTCGCCGTGCGGCTTTTCCGAGCCCGGCTGCGGCTTCAAGTCGGCGTCCGGCTCTAGCTCCGTCCGAGGCCCAACATCACCTTCGGGCGGAAGCGATTCGCGCTCGCCGGGCGATGAATCATTGGGCCCAGGTCGCGTCTCGCCTTCCTCCCCAGCGATCGCTTCGTCGATGTTGTACTCCACCGTCTCATCGCCTACGCCCCCCGCCGAGTACGGCGCCGGCCCCGGACGCTGCTCGCCGGTCTCGAGTTCGTCCTCAAACGGGGTGCTGCCCATGACGCGGGTCGCGTCGTCGAGGCCGTGGCCTTCATTGGGCGCCTCGGTGGGGGGCAACTCAGCCTCCTCTTCGAACGCGTCGCCCCAATCGCGCTCGTCGCTCAATGGCGCCTCGGCCAACTGCTGGTCGTCGTAGAGCTCCTCGCCCTGGTCGTAGGCGCCGCCCGCCCGGGCCGGCCCGAGCTGATCGACCTCGGGCTCGAACGGCTCCCGGCGAACCGGTCCAAGCGCCTCGCGCTCGGCGCGGTCGATCTCTCCGGGATCGGCGCCTCTACGGCGCTTCAGATCCAGGTGCTCGCGGATGGCTTCGTCAAGCAGGCCCATCGTTCACAAGCGTACTCGGAGGGGACGACCTGCGCGGCCCTCGGCCGGCGCCTTCACCGAGCGATTCTTGCCCTGCCGCTTGGCGGCGTACAGCGCCGCGTCGGCGTTGGCGATCAGCGCCTCCTGGTCGCCGTCGGTCGAGGCGCCGACGCCAAGGCTGGCAGTGATGTGCAGCACGTCGTCGCCGTCTAGGCGTGGGATGCGCAGCGCCTGAATCGCAAGGCGGACGCGCTCGGCGATGGCGTAGGACCCGGAAAGGTCCGTATGAGGAAGGATCAGGGCCATCTCCTCGCCGCCGTAGCGCGCCGGAACGTCGGTCTCTCTCGAGGTATCGCGGAGTGCGCGCGCCACCTGCTTCAGCACCACGTCGCCCTGCTGGTGCCCGTGAGTGTCGTTGATCGACTTGAAATCGTCGAGATCCAGCATGATCAGACCCACCGAATAGCGGTAGCGGCGCACCTGTTCCATCTCCGCGTGCAGGCGCTCGCGGAAGCGCCCGTGGTTGGCGAGGCCGGTGAGCTCGTCGGTTACAGCTTGGCGCCGTACCTGGTAGTGCAGCTCCACGTTCTCCAGCGCAAGCGTCGTCTGGGCGGCAAGCGAGCGCAGGATGTCAAGATCGTCGTCGCTGAACTGCCGTCCCGTGCGGCCGACGGTCAGCAGGCCGCGCACCGGGCCCTCCGGCTCGATCGCCCCCAATGCCAGCGAGGCGAAGAACGCATCGTCGGTGCTTGACTGGCCAAGGCCGGTCGTCTTGAGCGCCGCGCCCTCTGCCGCCAGGACATGCTGCGCCAAGCCATCGAGCGAGCCGATCAGGCCGGCCTGCTGGAGAGGCTTGTCTGCCGATGACCGCACGCTGAGTCGTCCTGTTTGCGCGTTGACGGCGTCGACCCCCGTGCGCAGAGCCAATTCCAATAGCGCGGGCCGATCGAGGTTGGAGGCAAACGTCTCGCCGATGCGCCGAACCGACTCCCGCAGTCTCGCGCGCTCGCGTTGAAGCTCGTCCAGGCGTCGCTCGAGCTGGCTCGACATCTTGTTGAACTCCTCACCCAGAGCCGCGAACTCATCTCGGCCTTCGACCGGGATGCGGGATGAGAAATCCCCACTGCCCAGTCGGCGCGCCGCCTCCAGAAACCGCTTCAGCTGTCCCTGGATCTCGCGCGCCGCCAGCATCGAGAAAGCGAGCGCGAGCACGAGGAATGCGGCGATGAATGCCGCCGCCAGGATCCGGCTCGTCTGAGCCGAGGACGAGGTCGCCGCGACGTTGGACAGGACGGTCACGGAGATGGCGCTGCGGCCGAAGCCAGGGAAGTTCTGCGTCAGCGCGCGGTAATCGACGCCGCCACTTTTCACGGACCCCTGGCGGGGAAGGGCACGCGGCGCGGCTGTGGTGGCGGCGAGCGTTCGCGATCCCGAACGCACCACGACCGCGGTGTCGGGACCGGCCAGCTCACGCGCGAATTGACCGGCGGTGATGGCGGAGGAGGTCACCGAGATCAGACCTCCGGGAGTAGGGATCGTCGCCGTCCCGGGGGCCAGCGCCGTGCCTCTGCCGACGTCGGCCACCGTCCGCGAGCCGTTCTTGACCACCACCCGCGCAAGCGAGCCGGTCGAGAGCGCCCCCGCCACGCTCTGGGGGGACACTGAACTATCCGACACCGCCAGCTGGCGTGCCAGCGACTCTGCGGCGAGCCTTCCCTTTGCGCTCTCGCTTTCGTAGAGGCTCACAGCGACGCTTGCCAGGCCGTTGGCGCGGGCGTCTGCCTTGCCCTGGGCGCTGTCTCCAATCAGGCGGAACACCAGAAACCCGACGGCGACCATCGGCACGACGACGATCAGCACGAAAAAGCTGGTGAGACGGGTGCGGAAGCTCATGGCAGATTTCCAGCGCTGTTGAGCGTATCGGCGGATTAACAGGATTCCGACAGGGGTCGTGCGCATTTCCGCCGATGTCATGCGCGCTGCAGGCGGCCCTCGTGCGTGCCGGTTCGGCCAGAGGTGCCTGGCTACACTTTCGCCTAACCGGGCGGCAACGCCGCCGCACGGGGCTATAGCTCAGTTGGGAGAGCGCCTGGATCGCACCCAGGAGGTCGCCGGTTCGAGCCCGGCTAGCTCCATCGAAAGAATGTCCTTTGTCCACGGGGGATTCAGACAAAGGCATGGGATCAGTGGCGAGCCAGAATTGCTGGCCCGGGTACCAGACGGGTACATGCGGTGGCGCTCGATCACTTTCCCTCGCGCGCGCATCATGGGCGCTGTCCGAATCGTCTCGCGGTACGGCGCCGTTGGTCAGTTGACGTCACGGTGGGCGAAGCGCCAGGTCCCGATCATGAGCGGTAGCACCATCCACAGCGCGATCGTAGTGGCGGCGTGGCCCCAGTCTGAGCCGCTGAACGCGTGCTTGGCGAGCGGCCCAAGCACAGTGCCGATGGCGAGCCATTGGTCCAGGGTCTTGAACGCGTGGACGGTCGAGACGAGTGCGTCCCATGCCGTCGGCAGCAGCAGGTAGATGACGAGCGCCGGGGCCGAGATCATGATGGCGGCCCCGAACGACACGCCGATGACCATCGTGGCCGCGAGAAACAGCAGGCCCTGAGCGAGCACGACGATCGAGAGTCCACCCGCGCCGCCGGGCGCCGGCAGCAGCTCGCCGACCACGACAGTGCAGGCAAGGCAGGCCGCGAACGCCGCGAACGCGAGCACGATCGCGGCCGCGAGCTTTGCGTGGAGGATCCGGCCGCGGTCGGGGACGAGCGTGAACGTCGTGAGCGTCGTGCGCTGCGACCACTCGCCGCCCACCAGCAGGACCCCGAGCACGGGCAGCAGGATGCCGGCCGGCTGGACGGAGTTGTCAAACAGCGTGACCAGCGTCGAGTCATGGCCGCCTTTGACGAGCGAGGTGATGATGACCGTGATGAGCGTGATGGCGATGACGGCGGCGCCAAACCACAGCCCCGAGCGGGTGTCGAGCATCTTGCGCAGCTCGATGCGCGTCAGCCGGCCGAAGCCCGGGCGGCGCTCGTCGTGGGGGATCTCGTAGATGGTGGATGCGGCGAGCGCGCTCATCGGTTGACCTCCTCGAGGGCCGTGTCGGTTGTGATGGCGGGCGGTGTGGGCGCTGCGATGTCGTGCTGCTGGCGCGCGCCGTTCTCGGTGAGCTGGAAGAACACCTGTTCCAGGTCGTCGCCGGTGGGCCGGAGCTCGCGCACGGCGACGCCGGCGGCCAGTGCGACGTCGCTGACGGCCTCGGCGGACGCGTCGGCGAGCAACGCGCCGTCGTCGGTGAGCGAGACCTCGATCGAGTGGTTCCGGAGTGCGCGGCGCAGCACGTGGTCGTCCGCGGAGCGGAGGCGAGTCCCGGTGTGTCCTCCGACGAGCTCTTTGGGGGTGCCCTGGGCGACGATCCGCCCGCCGGCGATGATCACGAAGTGGTCGGCAATCGCCTCGACCTCGTGTAGCAGGTGCGAGGAGAGCAGCACGGTTCCGCCGCGGGAAGCGAAGTCGCGCAGCAGGCCGCGCATCCAGCGCATGCCCTCGGGGTCAAGGCCGTTGGCGGGCTCGTCGAGGATCAGCAACTGCGGATCGCCGAGGAGCGCGTGCGCGATCCCGAGCCGCTGGCGCATGCCGAGCGAGTACTGACCGACGCGCTTGCGCGCCGCGGCCATGTCTAGGTCGACGAGCTCGAGCATCTCGTCCACGCGCGTGTCCGCGACACCGAGCAGCTGTGCGGACAGTGCGAGCGTCTCGCGCCCGCGGCGGCCGTCGTGGACTGCCGAGGCGTCGATCAGCACGCCGACGTGGCGTCCGGGGTTCGGGATCGCGGCGTAGGGCTGCCCGAGCAGCGTGGAGCTCCCGGAGGTCGGGTGGACCAGGCCGCACAGCAGCTTCAGTGTCGTGGACTTCCCGGCCGCGTTGGGCCCGAGGAAGCCGGTAATCGTGCCGGGGGCGCAGGTGAATGAGACATCCTGCACCGCGGCGCGGTCACCGTAGCGTTTGGTGAGGGTATGGGCTTCGATCATGGACGCTTACAGATTGGGGTTCGTGTCACCGTGTGACGTGGACGGCCAGCCCGTCCCGGCTGTCGAGCTCTCGACGAGCCGATCGGCGCCGACAGGTCAGCGCTGCTTTGAACTCGTGTCATGACCCGCCAAGCTACGGACGGTCAGCAGCTGGCGAAACACCCCAGAGGAGGAACCTCCCATCACCCCGTGGGCGGAGGCGAGATCCCTCTCGCGGGGGACTCGACAGGCACCCAGGGCGCGTTACGCTCGCCCAAACGTGAACGTCATCAGCCAATCCACCGCAGCCGCCACGAGCGCCCGGCGCATCCGGTTGCCGCTGGCGCGCGATGCCGTGGTCGCCGCAGTGGCGTTCGCACTCACGCTCGGGATGCTGGCCCACGCTTCCGGCACGACCCGGCACCTCGATGCGTTGGGCGTCGTGCTGGCCGCGAGCGCGTGCCTGCCGTTGCTGTGGCACCGCCGCTGGCCGCTGGGGATGTTCGTGGTGTCCACTGCCGCCAGCGCGACAGTCGAAGCCTTCGGCTACGCGCTCGGCCCACCGCTCGGGCCAACTGTCGCCTTGTTTTATCTGGCCATGGACCGGCTTACGCCAGTTCGGATGCGCCAGACCGCGAGCATCGTGGTCGGGATGGGAGCGGTCCACGTTGGCGTCGCCGCCATTGCGCAAGCCGGGTTTCCCACGATCCCGATCCTGGGTGCGATCATCGTCTGGGGTGGCGCGTGGATCATCGGCGATCAGTTGCGCCAGCGCCGCCAACGGCTCGCTGAGGCGCGTGAGCGCGCCGAGCGGTTCGAGCGCGAGACCGTGCGCGAGCGGCGGTTGGCGGTGGCCGAGGAGCGCAACCGGATCGCACGGGACCTGCACGACTCCGCCGCGCACGCCATCAACGTGATTCTCGTACAGGCCGGCGGTGCGCGCCTGCTGCAAGACCGCGAACCCGGTGCGGTCAGCGCCGCGCTTTCCACGATCGAGGGCGTCGCGCGCGAGACGATCGAGGAGATCGACCAGCTGATCCACGGGCTACGTACGACCGACGAGGACAACCAGGCGACTGAGCCGATCGAGCTGCCCACCGGGCTGGCCTCAGTGCCGACCCTCCTCGAGCGTCACCACGCCGCCGGGATGACGGTCGAGATCGCGGTCGACGGGTCCCCACTGCCGCTGGCGCCTGGCCCCGATCAGGCCGCCTACCGGATTCTCCAGGAGTCGCTGACCAACGCTGCCCGGCACGGCTCCGGGCCGGTCGACGTGAACATCGCCTACGGCCAGCGCCAGCTCGAGCTGAGGATCTCCAATCCGACCACCAGCAATGGCGCCCGCGAACCCGGCGCGCGTGGCTACGGGATCCTCGGCATGCGCGAGCGCGCCGCGCTGCTCGGCGGCAGCCTCCACGCCTGCGCCCGCGACGGTCGCTTCCAGGTCAAGGCCAGCCTGCCCTACACCGCTGCCGCGAGCAGCCGACAATGAGCGCCGACCCGATCCGCGTGCTTCTCGTCGACGACGATGAGCTGATGCGCGCCGGCCTGGCCGCTGTGCTCTCCAGCGACCCGGGAGTCGAGGTGGTCGGTGAGGCCTCGAGTGGCCGCCTCGGGCTCGAGCAGGTGCGCGTCCGGCGCCCTGAGGTCGTGCTGATGGATGTGCGCATGCCCGGCCTGGACGGAATCGCCGCTACCCGCCAGCTGCTCGCCGTCTCACCCGAGGTAAAGGTGGTGATTCTCACCACGTTCGAGCAGGACGACTACATCTTCGGCGCGTTGCGCGCCGGCGCCTCCGGCTTCCTGCTCAAGCGCTCCCGTCCCGAGGAGCTGCTCGCCGCTATCCACAGCGTCGCCGCCGGAGACTCGCTGCTCTCCCCCTCGGTCACCCACACCGTGGTGGAGCGCATTGCCCGGCAACCGACACCGCCCCCCGGCGCCACCGAGCACCTCCAAGAGCTCACACCGCGCGAGCGCGAGGTGCTTGGGCTGATCGCTCGCGGCCTGTCCAACGCAGAGATCGCGACCGAGCTGGTGATCGAAGAATCGACCGTCAAGACCCACATCAAGAGAATCCTGATCAAGCTGGAACTGCGCGGCCGCGTCCAAGCAGTGATCTTCGCCTACGAGAGCGGCATCGCCCGCCCCGGGCAACCAGACCTGCCATCGCCGCCTATCAGCTGAAGCTGCCGCCGACCACCGGGCGTTGCCGCGGCAAGGCCTCGACCTGGTTGCCCTGACGGATAGCCGCCGCCAGAGTGGTCTGCTCCGGCGGCGGCAATCGCCTCCTTTCTTAGCGTCCCGCGTGGCGACTGTCACGCGGACGCGGTTACCGCAGTCGCCTGATAGCCGACCATCCGGCCAAGCGAAGCGCCGATCGCGAGCGCTGCGCGCTGCAACCAAACCGGGGGAAACGGCAGTCGGACCGTGTCGAAGTGTGAGCGCGCGATCACCGCAAGGCGAAACGGGTTCGGCATTCCCCTGCGGTTGGTCTTGCCCTCTGCGGCGAGGGTGAACATCGTCTCGATCAGCGACTCGAACTCCAGCGCCGGGCGCACCTCGCACAGAAACCGCACGTCGGTCTCACCGGCGTTCCAGAACCGGTGTGCGGTCCCCGGCACTACCGTCGCGATCTCGCCCGGCCCAGCCTCAAGCCGCTCCGAGCCCAGCCTTAGGCCGAGTCGGCCATCCAGCACCTCGAAGCGCTCGGTCTGGTGCGGGTGTACGTGCGCTGCGGCGACGAAACCGTCCTGACGGACGGTCGTCTCGACCAGCACTGCCTCTCCGTCGGTGTCGCGCGAGGTGCGGCGGAACGTCATCACCTCGCCCGTTACCGGATTCTCAAGCCTGTCCCCTTTGTGAATCATTAGCTGTCCTCTTGATCTGGCCAGTTCGGCCTTTGCAGTGACCAGGACAGCCTGCGACGTAAAGGGGCATCTGTCGTCGCCCCGCCGGTGGATCCGCGGCCCTGTCACAGCGGGATCTTCGAACCCTCCTAGAGATGTAGTGCTGCGAGCACGGCAGCACTTGGCAGCTGCGGACGAGAAACGCGCAACGCACGGATTGCGGGGCGCCTGCTGACGAGAAGCGAGGGGAGCGCTGACTGCGACCGGCGCGTGATGCGCCTGGCGGAGCAGTGGCGTTTCGTCAACGCTGTCGTGCCCTCGTCCGGTCGGCAGTGGATGCTCCCGGATGGGAGAGATCGGTCGGGAGTTCAGGATCTACGGGAAGGAACAGGAGGCGTTAGTGGGGCACTGGCCGCGACCCGCGGGTACCAAACGGGTACATGAGTGGCCGCGCGGAGGGCTTTTGCTGAGACCGCCCGAGGCGGAATCCTCTGCGGAATGGGCGCTTCGCGGCCGCTAACCCCCCTCAGCTCCCACCGCGCCTGGATCGCACCCAGGAGGTCGCCGGTTCGAGCCCGGCTAGCTCCATGCCAGGGATCGCCTTCATGACGGGGGTCTCGAGCGCGCCGGCTATGAGAGGCTTCGCGCGATGCCGGCTATTCCGGAGCAGTTCTGGGCGCGTGTGCCACGCCGAGCTCCTCGCCCCATACGAGCGACGTGCGTCGCGGTCAACGAGGCCCTGATCCGCCCCGCCGAGCAGCGTTGGTGACATGACCCTCGCCATCCAGCTCGTCGGGGGACCGACCGCGATCGTCGAGTACGGCGGCCTTCGGTGGCTGACCGACCCGGCGCTCTCGCCTCCGGGCCAGTACGGAGGCCTGACCAAATTGACCGGCCCCGCATTCGACATCACCAAAGACGACGCGATCGATGTCGTGCTGCTGTCCCACCATCATCACAGCGACAATCTCGATCCGGCCGGAAGCGCATTCCTGCCCTCCGCCACTCAAGTCCTCTCCACAACTAAGGCCGCCGAAGCGCTGCGCGGCAACGTCGTCGGCATGGAGCCCTGGTCAGAAGTCGAACTCGAGAGTCCTCGCGGTGGAACAGTGAAGGTGACCGCTCTGCACGCGCAACACGGCCCGGATGGCAGCGACGACATCCAAGGCCCGGTGCTCGGGTTCCTGCTCTCGGCGCCAGAGTCGGACCCCGTCTACATCTCGGGAGACAACGCCTCTCGAGACGTGGTGCGCCGGATCGTCGAGAAGACCGGTGAAATCGCGATCGCGATCCTCAACACGGGCGCCGTCCAGCTCTCGAAATTCGACGGCGCGTACCTGACGCTGTCTGCCGACCACGCCGCGGACGTCACTCGGATTCTCGGATCGCGTGTGGTGATCCCGTTGCACTTCGAAGGCTGGGCCCATTTCACTCAAGGTGCCGATGAACTGAAGGCCGCCTTTTCCGGGAACGGGATTCGCAATCGCCTCCTCATGCTCGAGCGCGGTCAGCGCGCCGAAGTCTGAATAGCGCGCCGAAGTCTGAATTCGTCATCGACAGGAATCCCGCTACGTCCGGACGACATGACAGGGGACCTGCTTCGCCCGCGCGACCACCTCACGCGAGCCCGCCCGGCTCAACGCGCAGCGGCGCAGTTGAGTGGCAAGCTGCACATGCATTACCTTCGAGTCCGGCCAGCTACATGCGTGCAGGCCCGGGAAAACCGGGCCCTTTCCGATCAGACCGTTCGAGGCGTTTTTTTGGCCGGCCGTGCCGCTCTGGTGCCGGCCTCCGCAGCATGCGTGGCCGTCGTTCGCACGGCGCGCTCCACGGCCGTGAGCGGCTTGGCGATCCCTTCTAGCCCACGGCGTTCGGCCTTGACGCCAAATGCGATCTCAACGAGGCCACCGATGATCATCAACACCGATCCGATGATCAGCGCGACGAACACGTCGGAGGTCTTGCCGGTGGGGATCAGCCGACCGAACAGCTGGGGACCGATGATTCCGCCGATCCCGGTGCCCACGGCATAGAACAGCGCGATCGCCAAGGCCCGCGTCTCCATCGGGAAGATCTCGCTGACGGTGAGGTATGCAGCGCTGACGCCGGCCGAGGCGAAGAAGAACACCACCGACCAGGCAACTGTCAGGCTGGCCGCGGTCAGCTGATGCTGGTCGAACAGATAGCCCGTGATCAGCAGCAGCACGCCGGAGAGAATGTAGGTCCCGGCGATCATCGGCTTGCGACCTACCGAGTCGAATAGGGGCCCGAGGACGATCGGCCCCAGCAGGTTTCCGACAGCGAACGCCACGAGGTAGTAGGGCGCGTTTGACGTCGCGACGCCGAAGAACTTGCTCAGCAGCGTGGCGTAGCCGAACAGGATCGCGTTGTAGAGGAACGCCTGCCCGATGAACAGCGCCAGCCCGAGCACCGTCCGCTTCGGGTACCGCTGCCCGATGCCGCGAGCGGTCTCCCACAGAGGGATCGACTTGCGCTGCTTGATGGTGATCGTGTCGTCGGGCTCGTCGAGCTCTGCGCCGGTGGACTCGACGACTTGGCGCTCAATGTCGCGCGTGACCTCCTCGGCCTCCTGATCACGGCCATGGATGAACAGCCAGCGCGGGCTCTCGGGGACGTGGCGGCGGACGATCAGGATTGCGGTGCCGAGGATGAACCCCAGGCCGAAGCACACGCGCCAGTTGAGCAGCGGGGAGAAGATGTGAAGCGCGGCAACCGACAGCAGCGCCCCAGCCGCGGCGCCGGCCCAGTAGGTGCCGTTGATGAGGATGTCGATGCGGCCCCGGTGGTTGGCGGGGATCAGCTCGTCGATCGCCGAGTTGATCGCGCTGTACTCGCCGCCGATACCCATCCCCGTCACAAATCGGCAGAGGAAGAAGAACCAGGGGGTCCATGCAAAGGCGGTCGCAACCGTGGCAGCCAGATAGACCCCCAAGGTGATCATGAAGAGCTTCTTGCGGCCGAACATGTCGGTCAGGCGGCCGAAGAGCAGCGCCCCGAAGCAGGCGCCGGCAACATACATCGACGCCGCCATCCCGGCCACGTCCCCGGCGGAGATGTTTATCCCACTGCCCTTGGCGGAGATCGCGCCGGCGATCGAACCCACGATCGTCACCTCGAGGCCGTCCAGAATCCACACCGTCCCCAGCCCGATCAAGATCCGCCAGTGCCATCGAGACCACGGCAGGCGATCCAGGCGTGCCGGGATATTGGTGTCGATCGTGCGCAGCTGTGGCGCTGCCGCCGTAACGCTCATGTCCTCGCTCCTCCGTCCTTCCTCTTGCCACCCGAATACCCGGGCCCCCTGATCTTCAACCCGCCGTTCGTCCACCATTCCGAGCCGGTGGCAGAGCTCGCATCGCGACGTTTGCGATGCTCTGCCCGTGGAGCAGCGGATCAGTCTGGTTACGCTCGGCGTCGAGAACTTGGCCCGCGCCCGCGCCTTCTACGAGGCCCTGGGCTGGTGTGGCGCGCACCAGCCCGACGACGAGGTCTGCTTCTTCCAGGCCGGAGGGATGGTCTTTGGTCTCTGGACAGCGTTGGGCGGTCACGGTGCTCCTGGCATCGAGCTCGCCCATAACGTGCGCTCGCCAGAGGAGGTCGTCGCGGTGTTGTCCGGGGCCCAACGTGCCGGCGGAACCATTGTGCGTCCGGCCGGCCGGGCCGACTGGGGCGGCACGACCGGCGCGTTCGCCGACCCCGACGGCTACGTATGGGAGGTGGCCCACAACCCCGGCTGGACGGTGCGAGACGACGGCACGATTCGGATCTAGGGCCTGGTCAAGGCCCCGAGCTAGCCGATCAAGGACCAGAGCTACTGGTACACGCGCACCTCGGGGTTGGCGTCCGCGTTCCCGGCGAACTGGACGAGCCGCTCTGCTTCGTCGATGACAGCTGGCATGTCGTGGCGTGCCAGCGGACGGTTCGGATGGACGTGGAGCGTCGCGCCCTGAAGGCGCCAGGTTCCCGCAACGAAGCCGTCTACTAGGAAGGTCCGCATCAGCCGGTCGCGGTAGACGGCCTCGCGACGGTCGCTGGGGATGATCCTGGTCCGGTCGGCGTGCGAGAGGATCGCGTTGTCAAAGGGTTGTAGGAACCGCACCGGCGCCGGCGTATCAGGATCGGGCAGCGGCGCGCCGACTACGTCGAGCAGCTCGCGCCCCTCGGGGTCGCGAAAGCTGCGTAGGCGATCGCGCTGGCTGTCCACGATCTGCCTCGTTCTGCTCAGACCCGACCATGTCTGGAAGTCTTGGACACTGGCAGGCCCGAATGCCGCGAGGTAGCGCAAGAACATCTCACCGTGCGCGAGGTGAGCATCGATGTCGCTCCCAAGCCACGCCGAAGCGCTCATCCAGCGCGCCTGACCGCTGCGGCGCCAAAGGCCGCGCGGCGGAACCTGGACGATCGGCTCCAAATAGCTCACGGCGTAGGCAAGGGCGGTCGGATCGACGCCCGGCCAGCGCTCCGCCAGGAGTGGGGCAAGCTCGGCGCGGCTGCGAGGCTGATCGGTCAAGAGCTCGCGGCCGTAGGAGAGCAGCTCGGTTAGGCCCACGGCGGCGATCGGCTTGCTGAATGGGCTTGCCTTGAAGCCCGCCGCCAGCACCGGGCTCACGAGCGGACGCAAACGAATCCAATCGTTCGTGGTCACGAGATGGATCGTCGCCCGCATCAATGCTCCGCGGACGGCGCGGCGCTCGACGAGCAGGTCCGAGACCTCCTCAGCCACGAACCCGTCGAGCCGCGACCACAGCCCCACATAAGGAGCTTGCGGCTCCTGCGCCTGCATCCCAACAAGATCTTCGAGGGCCTCGGGTACGCGTGCCGCGCGACGACTCAGCAGCATCTGCCGCTCAAGCAGCGCCCGATTCAGGTCACGGACGCTGAGCACCTCGTTCGACCGTCTGGACAGCATGCCTCGAGGTTACGTTCGAGGACCCCAGAGCACTCCCAGCGGCAGCGGACCAGCGTGCCGCGGTCGTTACGGTACGTGCACGATCTCGAGCTTGATCCCGTCGGGGTCGTAGAAGAACCCGGCGTAGTAGCCGGGGCGGTAGCCGTACTCCTGCGGGTCGTTCTCGATCTCCAGGCCCTGCTCTCGAACCCAGCGCAGGCGCTCATCGACGGTCTCTCGTGACGGCGCCTCAAACGCCAGGTGGTGGAGCCCGATGCGGTAGCGGTCGTAGGTACCACCGCTCTGCGCCTGGCGCAGGCTGACCGAGACTGCGCCCGGTCCGCCGAGGTACACAACCCGTTCGCCGCGCTCGCCGACGATCTCGCTCACGCGCACGTAGCCGAGCGGCTCGAGCAGCCTACGGTAGAAGTCGAGGCTCCGCTCGAGATCGGAGACCACGAGGTCGAGATGATCGACACCGGTTCCGCGCACGACCGGCACCCTACGTGTTACCCGCCGCTGGTCGCCTCGCCCCGCGAACCCCGATCCCCCGGGCCCATCGATTGATGCGACACTCCACCGTGTGCCGACCGACATCTACTTCGCCGGCCAGAACGTCCGCGTGGAGGTCGACGAAGACCCCAGTCAAGTTGCCGCCGCTTTCGCGTCCGCTCAGGGGCTCCCGTTTCGCCTAACGGCTCAAGACCGAGGGGCCGACGTGTACATCAATCCCGGAACGGTGGCCTTTTGGTCGGCCTCGGGATCGCTCCCTGAGCGAGAGCCTGAGCCAGAGACGGCGCGGCCCACTACCCAGCGAGAGGCCGTGACCGATATTTGGGGTAAGCCCCTCCGCCGCAAACCGCGCCGCTGAACAGGTCGAAGCCCTGAGTTGAGCACGCCTATGCGGCGAAGTGCCGAACGAGCCGCTGCGCGTACCACTGCGGCCACGGAGAGTCTGGATTTGCCCCCGTGTACTCCTTGTCGAGGCCCACGAGTAGCCAGACCAACTCGCTCCGGACCGGTTTCTTGCCCAGGATCTCCGGCAGCTCGGACAGGTTGATCAGCCAGTCCACGTACCAGGACGCCCAATCCGGGTCATCTCCGTCAACGATGCGATACACGAGGTGGTGCGTCTCTCCGGCCTCATGTAGTAGCGCTGCTATTCGAGTCGTCTCCTCGCTCATGCCCCCTCCTCGCTCATGCCCCCTGCCCCCTCCTCGCTTTCTTCAGACCGCTGCGTCGCATCCTATTCGTGATCGCACTTCCTTCGAGTTCTTAGCGAACTCACGGCTCCGTCTGCCGGTGTCCTTACACACGCAAACGACGCTGCGTTCATGACTTCCTGCTCATTCCTCATCAATCGCGCCAGGCCCCGTGGCCTGACGTCCACGCGCGCCACTCGCAGCCAGAGCCTCCGGCTCCTCCCCAGCGCCGACGGCTGGTCGCTGGTCGGCCTCGACGGTGAACTCGTGTTCTCCGCGGTGGGGCTCAGCGGACGCAGGCGGTGCCTCGAGTATGCGCAAGCGCAGGGCACGCTGGCGCTGATCAGCTAGCCGCAGAGCCAGGCGCGCACCCGGCAGTGGCGTGCTCAGCGCCTTGCGAGCCAGTCGTCGAACTCGCTGGCAACGATGCGCTCGTCGTGGACACCCGCGGCCTCCGCCGAGGCGAGCCAAACAACGGGCGGGCCCATGACGGCGGGATCCAGAAGCCTGGCACGGGTCTCTGCCGATACCTGCTCGGGAACCATCCCCGTCGCCGTCGCGCCTCCTGGAAGCAGAAGGTTGACTCTGACGGGCGTCCCGGAGAGGTCGGCGGCCATTACGCGTGAAAGCGCTTCGACACCGGCACCCGCCGGGCCGTAGGGAATAAAGCCCTGCCGCGTCATCGTCTGCGTGTTCATCGAGATATTGATGATCCGCCCCGCGCCCGCCGCGATCATGCGAGGCACGATCGCACGCGCGACCAGGAACACGCCCGTTACCTTGGTCTCGACCACGTCGCGAAAACCACCGGGCGTGACTTCCCAGAACGGTTGCGGGTTGGTCAAGAATCTCGGATTGACCGTTCGCATCCCGATGCCGGCGTTGTTCACGAGCACGTCCACTCCGCCTAGCCCTGCCGACAGCCGGTCCACGCACGAATCCACAGATGCCTCGTCGCGGACATCCAGCTCCACACCGATCGCCCGCGACCCGAGCCGCTGCGCCGTTGCCTGCGCACGGGAGCGGCTTCGACTGGTCACGCCCACCTGGGCGCCCGCTCCAATCAGCGCCTCGGCCATGGCCAATCCGAGACCGCTGCTCGCGCCGGTCACGAGCACTCGCGTGCCCTCCAACCGCCCCACAGGCTCGCCGCCGCCCTACCGCAGCTCGGGAAGAACCTCGGCGGCCAGCAGTTCCATCTGCTGGGCGTCGTCGACGAGCGTGTTCAAGAGGATCAGCTCGGCGCCCGCCTCCGCAACTGCGCGCAGTCCGTCGACGCAGAGCTCCGGCGGCCCCGCAACCGCCATCGCTTCCATACCGGTTCGCCCCCAGTAGTGATAGGCGAGAGCATCTCCGATCCGGCGACGCGCGACACGCTCGTCGTCGTCGACGTGGATATAGACCCGCTTGGCGATTTGGAACGAAGCCGGATCTCGTCCCTGCGCTGAGAGCTCGCGGCGCACGATCTGCACCTGCTCCGTAAACGCGGCCGTGGTCTGGGAGCCGGCGCCGATGAACCCGTTGCCGAGGCGCACCGCCCGTCGCAGCGCGTTCGGGTGGTTCCCGCCAAGCCACAGCGGAGGATGAGGTTGTTGAACGGGTTTGGGCTCCATGGCCGAATGCTCGAGCTTCCAGAACTCGCCGCCGAAATCGATCTCGGGCTCCGTCCAGCACGCCTTCATCAACGCGACCGCCTCGTTGAACCGCGCGACAGGGCGCTCAGGGTCGACTCCGAAGGCGGCGAACGGCCGGGCGCTGCCGCCCGCCACAACGCCCACCTCGGCCCGGCCCCCGCTCAGCTGGTCGAGCGAGGTGATCGCCTTCGCCAGGTGCAGTGGATTGTGAAGCGGCAGAACAAACACCGCGCACCCCAGCCGCAGCCGCTCGGTGCACGCCGCCGCAAAGGTGAGCGTCCCGAGGGGAGTCAGGGTCCGGGCAGACCCTAGGACCTGCTCCTGTGCCCAGCCGCTCTCGAATCCAAGCTCCTCCGCCCGCTGAAGATGCGCGCAGAAGCGGCCCTGATCGAATCCGGCCTCGTCCACGTACTGGGGGATGGAGATCGCGAACCGCACGGCTCACACGGTGACACAAACGGCCGCCGGGGCGCGTCCGCAGCGTGTCCGGCCGTGTCCCGGTAGCTCGCTTCAGGGATCCGAATCGCACCTTCTATGTTTGTCGGATGGGCACGATGGGATCAAGCTCACCGGGGCCGCTGGGCGTCGTCCGCGAATTCATCGGGACTCAGAGCTCGTGAGACAGGGACCGCTCGCCGGCCGCTATCCCGCCGCGGCGGCGATGGTGATGGCTGCACTGATCCCGTACCTGGCGCTTTCGGCGGCGATCGGGCCGGTCACGCCGATCATCGCCCACTCCCTGCACATGAGCCTGCAGGAGATGAGCCTCGCCTCGGGGATGGGCAACGCCGCCTACGCCGTGGGGACGGTCCTGGCCGTCCAGTTCGCGCAACTGCTCCCGCAGCGACGGATGATGGTCCTCTACGTCGTGCTGCTGGTGATCGGGTCGGTCCTGGCAGCAGCGGCGCAGAATCCCGAGATGTTCATCGCCGGGCACGTCTTGCAGGGGCTCTGCACGAGCCTGCTGCTGATCGCTGCGGTCCCGCCGCTGGCGCTCGGCTTCGGACAGGAGAGGCTGCGCGAGACGGCCGTGATCATGAGCATGTGCATCTTCGGCGCCGTGGCGCTTGGTCCCACGATCGGCGGCATCCAGGCCAACTCGCACGCCTGGCGGCCGTTGTTCTGGGTCATTGCCGCGATTTCGGCGCTGGCGCTCGTGCTGTCGCTGTTGACCTTCGAGGATGCCCCGCCGGCAGACCCGAGCGCCCCGCTGGCCCCGTTCGCTATCGGACTCGCGACCGTGGGCTCCGTGGCCGCGTTCTTCGGAGCCTCGGAGCTGCTCACCCACAAGTTCCTTGACGCACAGACGGTCGTCCCGCTCCTCGGCGGGCTCGCGCTGATCGTGCTGCTGATAACGAACCAGTACCGGTCCCCTCGGCCGCTGCTGACGATCCGGAGCATGCTCTCGAGCACGATTCCGGTGGCCGGGATCGTAATCGCCCTATTCGCGGCCGCCGCGTCGGTTTCGGCCACGGTATTGACCGCCGATCTGCTCACCGGACGCTACAGCCCCATTCACGTCGGACTCCTGTATCTGCCGGAGCTTGCGGGCGCCGTGCTGACCGCGTTCGCGCTGGGATTCGTGATGAGCAGGCGCGCGATGCAGTACCTGCCACTTGTGGGAATGGCCTTTCTGGCGGCCGGAATCGCGATCTTCCGGATACAGCTACCCCCGACGCAGGCGACGACCCTGATCGGTTCCGGGGTCACCGGCATCGGCCTCGGCGCGACGGTGGCACCCGCACTGTTCTGCGCGGGCTTCTCGTTGCCCGCCGCCAACCTCCAGCGGGTGTTCGCGATCGTCGAGCTGATGCGCGCGGTCGCGGCTTTCATGATCGCCCCGATCTTCGTCCACTTCGCGCTCACTGTCGGCGGCGACCTGAAGACCGGGGCGGGCATCGCGCTGTGGATCGGGCTCGGTTTCGCGCTTGGCGGCGCGGCGATCGCGGTACTGATCTACCTGCTCGGCGGAGCACGGCCGCAGATACCGGACACCGGGCGCTTTCTGGACGGCGAGGGCCCTGCGTGGCACTCGCCGCCGCTACTCGCTCGCCTCCGCACAGCCGCACGGGGGCCCGCGCCAGCCGAGGAGCCGGCCCGGCCATGACAGCGTCGCCCGCATCGGGACCCATCGTCTTCGCCTACGACGGCTCTGAGCTCGCGAAGCTCGCGATCGACGACGCAGGGCGGCTGTTTGGGCCCGCGGGAGGCGAGGCGCTGGTACTCACCATCTGGCAGCCCTTCGACATCGGCTTCGAACCCGCCGCCGCTATCCGCTTCGATGCCGCCGAGATCGCAGAAGTCAGGAAGGCCGCCGAGGACACCGCCGCACAGGGAGCCTCACTGGCCGACGCCGCGGGATTCCGGGCGCACGGTGTGGCTCTGGAAGGTGCGCCCAGCTGGAAGGCGATCGCCGACTTCGCCGACGCGCGCGACGCGCGCCTGATCGTGCTCGGTTCCCACGGCCGCAGCGGGCTGGCGGAGGTACTCGTCGGAAGCGTCGCCGGCGCCGTCGCCGCGCACTCACGACGCTCCGTGCTGATCGTGCACCGTCGGCCCTGAGCCGGCGGTTACACGCCGCGGCCCCGGCTCCGGTTACCGTTTTGCGATCAGGCTGCGAGTAGCGACAGCGATTACGGCCGTGGCGCTGGCCGGCTGCGGTTCCAGCACAGAGAGCCATCGGACGCTCACCCAGGCCACCGTGCCGCGGCTGCCGAAAGCGCATCCTCAGGTCGTCGAGCCCATCGCGGGTTACGCTCCCGCCGGGTCGAACAACACGTCGGCGACCTCGGGCGCACAGCCTCAGGCGGAGGCCAGCCCAGGTCAGGACCCGACCCCCACGGGTCCCGCATCGGCGACGAACGCCCCCGCCGCGGGCGCGCCGACGGACGCGGAGGTGCGCCAGGCGATCGCCCAGTTCCAGCTGGCGGTGTCGCGCTATCACCTGAACCAGCTCGATTTCTCGGGCGTGCTGCTGAACCCGGCGCAACTTCCACCCGGGGTGTGGAACACCAGCATCGCCTCCGTCTACACCGACTACGGTCGTGGGGTGGCCTGCGGCGGCGTCCTACAGGTTCCCGAACTCGGGGTTGCGAACAAGACGCTGCCCTGCGGCACCGAGGTCACCTTCCGCTACGGCGACCGCGCGATTCGCGTGCCGGTGATCGACCGCGGCCCGTACATCGCCGGGCGGGAATGGGATCTCACCGGCGCCACGGCCGAGGCACTTCACTTCCCGGGGCTGGGCCCGATCGAGTGGCGGCTCGGCTGAGCGCCTCGGCGGGCGATCTGCCCATCGGTCAGCGCGTCGCTTGGCGCCCCGCTCGACGTCCGGATCACACCGAGCTACAGGGCCAGCAGGTGCTTCTCCGCCAACTGGACGCGGGCGGGGACGCGGAGCCGCTGTACCGACTGTCTCACCCGCCGGGGGGCGACCCGATGATCTGGACCTACTTGCCCGACGGCCCATACGCGAGTCCAGCGCAACTACGCCACATGCTGGAGTGGGCCCAGGACTCGGAGGACCCGCTGTACTTCGTGCTCGCGCGCCCGCAGGACCGGCGTCCGCTCGGACTGGCTTCCTACATGCGGATCACGCCCGAGCACGGCGTAATCGAGATTGGGGGCATCTGGTTCGGCCCATCCGTGAAGCGCACGACCGCCGGCAGCGAGGCCATCTACCTGCTCGTCCGCCACGCATTCGAGAAGCTCGGCTACCGCAGGGTCGAGTGGAAGTGCGACGCGTTGAACGCTGCCTCCAGACGCGCCGCCGAGCGCTACGGCTTCCTATTCGAGGGCATATTTTCCAAGCACATGGTGGTCAAGGGGCGTAATCGGGACACGGCCTGGTACGCGATCACGGACGACCGCTGGCCCGCGATCCGTAGCGCCTTCGAGGCCTGGCTGGCGCCCGAGAACTTCGACGCGCAAGGGCGACAGCGGCGCCCACTGCGCGAGCTGATCACCCAGGCTCCGTGACCCAGACCGCGACGCTGCAGGACGGACGGGAGGTGGCGCTGCGACCGCTTACTGCACACGATCGCGAGCGGCTGCGGCGCACGTTCGAAGGTCTCAGCCCCGACTCGCGCTATCGCAGGTTCTTCATGCCGATGAAGGAGCTGAGCGACCAAGAGCTGGACTACCTGGTCAACGTCGATCACCACGACCACGAGGCGATCGCCGCGATCGAGCCGAAAAGCGAGGAGATTCTCGGCGTGGCGCGCTATGTGCGGCTTCGGGACACGCCGGATCGCGCCGAGGCGGCCGTAGCGGTGGTCGATGACTGGCAGCGAAAGGGGCTGGGTCGCGCGCTGCTCGAGCAGCTTGTGAGCCGCGCGCGGGACGAGCAGGTCAGCCGCTTCACGGCCGTCGTCCAGGCGGAAAACCGGCGCGCCGTGGAGCTGCTCTCGGAGCTCGGGCCGACGACGCGCTCGTTCGACCGCGACATCGTCGAACTCGACATTGCGCTTCCCGAGCAGGGACTGGGTGCCTCGCTCACCACCGCGCTTCGCGGCGCCGCGGGCGCGCTACTGGGAACGCGCCCGCTGGCCGAGCGAATCGCGCAGCGCGCGAGGGACCTCTGGCACTACCGCCCGCCGTTCCCCGGAGGCTGATCCCCGCTTGCTATGAGGCGGTGGCGCCGGCAGGTGCCACCTTGTGCTTGCCCTCGGCGAACTCCTCGACGATCTTGGCGCAGAACGCCGGCAGGTCGTCCGGATTGCGCGAGGTGACTAGCCCCTGGTCCACTACCACCTCTTCGTCGACGACGTTGCCGCCGGCCCGCCTGATGTCGCCGCGAATGCTCGGCCAGGACGTCAGCGTGCGGTCGCGCACCAAATCTGCCTCCACGAGCAGGCCTGGCCCGTGGCAGATCGAGCCTACGGGCTTGCCGCTCTTGAAGAACCGCTGCACGAACGAAATCGCATCCTGGTCCATGCGCAGCTTGTCCGGATTGACGGTCCCGCCCGGAATGATCAGGCCCTCGTAATCGTCCGGGTTTGCGTCCGCGACGGCCTTGTCGACCGCGATCTTCGAAGCTGGCTCGATGTCATGGTTCATCGCCTGGATCTCTCGGCGCTCCAGCGACAGCGTCTCGGTACCGGCGCCGGCTTCCTCTACGGCCTCCTTGGGCTTCTGATACTCAACCTCCTCGACCCCGTCGGCGGCGAGGATTGCGATCTTCATTCCGTTCAGCTCGTCTGCCATCTGTGCTCCTTTCAGCCGCCGCTGTCGCGGCGGGGTGCATTGCCAATCACGTCTCCTGTCTGCGCTACCCGCAGCGCCCATCGAGCGAACCGCGAGTCCCCCGGAGGACGTGACAGGCTGAGTGTTTCTCGCCCCCTCGCGCGGGAAAGCGAACGACACATGCCAGCCGAGCCTTCGCCAGTCACCGTCGCCCAGGTCGTGCAGCGGGCGGTCGAAGTGTGCGATCCGGAGGGCGTGAGTGACGCGCTCGTCTCGCTGCTCGAGCGCTACGAGGACGATGACGTCCCGATCAGCGCCGTACCCGTCATAGCCGACCAGCTTGACGTGGTGGTCAACGAGATAGATGACCCCCAAACCACGCCCGAGCTCGACATGGCCAGAGCCGTGATCCTCTACCTCGCCCACCGCCGCGACGAGCTGCATCAAGACGCCGAGGAGCTGCTGCGGCTGGCGGTGCGGGCCGAGTTCGACGCCAAGCCGCCGGCGCAGGTCGCCGACTGGCTGAGGGCTCAGGGCATCGATTGGTGAGCCGAGCCGCGGCCCTCAACTACACCACTCGAATAGCCGAGGCTCAAACGAGAGGGCGGCAACCGCGAGCGCACCCCCGGCTCCGGGGCCGACTTCGAGCTCCACCACCGACAGCCGCTCGGCGCCAGTCTGCCCGCCCTCGATCCCCGTGCCCAGGCACTTGGCGATCGCCTCGTGGCGGGCCCATGATCTGAGGAACTCGCGCGTCTGTGCCGCCGGCTCGAGCGCGCGAAGGCGCTGCTCCTCGCCCGGGCCGAGGATGCGCCGCGCCACCGCCAGCGGGTCGCGTAGCCGCCTTCCTTGCTCCACGTCGACGCCCACTTCGGCGTCCTGACAAAAGGCATACAGAGCGAGCTCGCCCGAGTGCGAGAGGTTGAAGTGGAGCTCTGCACCGGCCAGAGCGGGCTTGCCCTCCGCCGACAACGCAAGCTGAAGTTCCTGGCCCTCGACGTTCAGATAGCGTCCGAGCAGCGCCCGCAGGATCGCCCGTGACGCAGCCCACCGGACGCGGTCCTCATCGCGCACCAGCCTCCCGGCCCGCGCGTGCTCCTCGTCGGAGAGCAGCTCGTCCACCCGCCCCGGCGCTGGTTCCAATCGCGCCCGCCAGACGTCAACCGTCCCGGCCGGCAACGTCGGCCGGGACGGGCCCTGCGCCCAACCGCTCACCATGCCGGGTGCCATGCCCAGCATGATCGAGCATGGCCGACGCTTTAGCCCGCGTTGACGTACGTGCCGATCAGGCGGGCCTGCTCGATTACGTGATCCTCGAGCTGCGCAAGTAGGGGGCGGCGCTCGAGGTTCGGCGGCAGCTCCAGGGCCTCATCGAGCGCGTAGACCCAGAAGTAGTAGTGGTGCACACCATGACCAGGAGGTGGCGCCGGCCCGTTGTAGCGGTCGTTGCCCATCGAGTTGAGGCCCGCCACCCCAACGTCGCTCCCTTCCGGCAGGCCGCTGGCGTCGCCCGGAATCCCGTACACGACCCAGTGCGTGAATCCGTCTACGAGCGGTGCGTCTGGATCGTGCATGACCACCGCGAACGCAGCGGTGCCGTCCGGCACCCCGGTCCACTCAAGCGGGGGCGAGACATCCTCGCCGTCGGAGGTATGCCGCGCCGGGATCGGCTTGTGCCCCTGGAACGCGGGGCTGGACATCTTTAGATCGGCGACGTTTAGCTGTTGGGGCATGCGGGGTCGATACCCCGCGGTCAGTGCTCTCAATCAGCCTGCGGCGCGGAGCATGGGCCACACGGGCGGACTGCCCAGAACGCGCAGCTCCCCGATCCGCTCGAACCCCAGGCGTGAATAGAGCGCGGCATTGCGCTCGCTCGTGGCCTCTAGATAGGCGGGCACGCGCTGGCGATCGCAGCGCTCGAGCACCGGCTCTAGCAGTGCCGTGCCGAGACCCTGGCCCTGGCGCTCGGGCACCACGCCGATGTAGGGGATGTAGAAGTGCGCCGGGCGGTAGTGACGGCGCTCGATCAGCGTCAGCATCGCCAGCGCCCGGCCCACGCGAGCCCCGAACAAGCGCGCGTAGGGACGACCCTGAAGCAGCGCCACTCGAGGCGGAAAGCGCCACCGCTCGGGCGGCAGGCACAGCGCCGCGCCGTTCAGTTCGGCAGTGGTCCACGCTTCTCCCTCGGGAAGCACGATCTGCTCCAGCTCGATGCGAAAGAAGCGCCATAGGCGCATCCGCCGCCGAGAATCCGCGGGGACCATCCAGCGAAACACGGGGTCCTCGTCGAAAGCGCTCGCCAGCGCCATGGCGAGCGACCGAGACTCCGAGCTAGCCGCCGGTCGAATGTCCATTGATCTATTTATTCATTTCCACGGCTCCAGTGCCGACGCCCTGCGACCGGTGGTCGCACTCGGCACCGGGGATCCTCGCCATTGAGGGGCGGGCGGCAGAGGCGGATACTTGAGCCGATGGCCGACCGCGAGGCGCTGCCGCCGGTCCTGCGAGTGCCGGGCCCGATTCAGACGCTCTGGTACACGTTCGACCAGCCCGGGTTCTTCGCTCACTGCCGCGATCGCTTCGGGCCCACGTGGTCGGTCGGCCTCCCTGGCTTTCCTCCCGTGGTGGTGACCAGCGACCGGGACGCGATCAAGCGCCTGTTCACCGGCGATCCGCTCGTGCGCCGGCACGGCAACGATCTGCTGCGCCGCGTGGTGGGGGACCGCTCGCTGATGCTGCTGGAGCCCGCCGAGCACCTGTCTCGGCGCAAGCTCGAACTGCCGGCCTTCCACGGCGAGGCGGTCCGCCGTTACGAGGCGCGAATCCGCGAGCTGATCGAGACGGAGCTCGCAACCTGGCAGCCCGGCGCGCTGGTACGCACCGCCGAGCGGGCCCGGGCCGTGACGCTGGCGGTGATCCTGGAGCTGGTGCTGGGCGTCCAAGAGCCAGAGCTGCGGACACGGCTCGGCCGCTACTTCGGGGCCCTCAACAACCAGCGCAACAACCTCGCGCTCTTCCTGCCCGAGCGGATCACCCGACGCACACGCCTCAGCCAGTGGATCTATGCCCCGCTCGATGGCGCAAACGAGCTCCTCGCCGAGCACATCGCCACCACTCGCCAGGATCCCGCGCTCGCCGAGCGCCAGGACGTCCTGGCCGTCCTGGCGCGGGCGCCTGACGGGCTCTCCGACGAGGACCTGCGGGCCGAGCTCTTGACGCTCGTGCTGGCCGGTCACGAGACCACCGCCACCGCGATGGCCTGGGCCTCCGACCTGCTGGCCCACCACCCGCGCGTCGTAGACCGGCTGCGCGACGCGGACGACGGCGCTTACGTAAAAGCGACGGCCAAGGAGGTGCTGAGGGTTCGCACCGTGGTCTATGCCAGCGCCGGGCGCTTTGTGCTGGAACCGTTCACGATCGGGAAATGGGCAATCGATCCCGACACGCTGATCCTGGTCGACGCCCAGGGCGTCCACTGGAACCCGGCCCTCTACCCCCAGCCGCACTGCTTCCGCCCGGAGCGCTTTCTCGAGCAGGCCCCTGACAGCTATGCGTACATCCCCTTCGGCGGCGGCGCGCACCGTTGCCTTGGAGCCGCGCTGGCGACGCTCGAGCTCGAGCTCTACGTCGACGCGCTCGCCCAGCATGTGGAGCTGGCGCCCGTCGGACCACCGGCGCGGCCGGTGCGCCGCAACGTCACGCTGGCGCCGGCGAACGGCGGAGAGGTTCGCGTCGCGGGGATGCGGGAGCCGGCGTTCGTTGCCGCTTGAGGTCGAGCTTCCCGCAGGCGTAGCATCTTGTAGATGACCGCTCTCGGTGTGGCACTGCTCCTGATTGGCGCGATTGTCGTGCTGGTCGAGGCGCACGTGCCCACGCTGGGGATGCTCGGCGTCCCGGGCGTTGCGGCCATCGCTGCGGGCTCCGTGCTAGCCGTCGCCGGTCTGGGCGGAGGAGTTGTGCTAGGGCTGGTGGCGGCGGTGATTCTGGCCGGCGCCGGCCTGGGCGTGGTCGGCCTCTCGGTTTCGAAGGGGATCTCGGTTCGGCGGCGACGTGTCCGCGGCGGAGTCATAGGCCACCTGGGCGTCGTCCGCCGCTGGAGCGATCCCGAGGGGACCGTGCTGGTCGATGGCGCGCTGTGGAGCGCTCGCCCCTCGCACCCCGAATGCGAGGAGATCCACGAGGGCGACCGCGTGGTGGTCGAGCGGGTCAGCGGGCTTACGCTGGCGGTGCGCAAGGCAGAGGAGTGGGAGCTCGTCGCGTGATCCTCACGGCGGTCATCATCGTGCTGGCGGTGCTTCTGGCGGTTGGGGTAACCGCGGCCGGCGCATCGATCCGGGTGCTGCGCGAGTACGAGCGCGCCGTCGTCTTCCGGTTGGGGCGGCTGATGCCCACGAAGGGCCCGGGACTGATTCTGCTGATGCCCACGATCGACCGCATGGTCAGAGTCAGCCTCCGTACGGTGACGCTGACGATCCCGCCCCAGGAGACCATCACGCGCGACAACATCCCGGTCCGGGTTACGGCCGTGGCCTATTACCACGTGGTCGACGCCACGCTGGCCGTGACCGAGGTGGAGAACGTGCATGCTGCGACTGTCCAGATCGCTCAGACGACGCTTCGATCGGTGGTCGGCAGCGCCGACCTCGATCACCTTTTGTCCGAGCGCGAGCGCCTGAATGAGGCTCTCCAGCAAATCATCGACACCCAGACCGAGCCCTGGGGCGTAAAAGTGACCACAGTGGAGATCAAGGACGTGGAGATCCCCGAGCGGATGCAGCACGCGATCGCGCGTCAGGCGGAGGCCGAGCGCGAACGACGGGCCAAGATCATCAACGCCGAGGGCGAATACCAGGCCGCGGCCAAGCTGGCCGAGGCCGGCGAGGTCATCGGTGCCAACCCCACAACGCTTCAGCTGCGCTACCTGCAGACGCTGCGCGAGATCGGCGGCCAGCAGAACTCAACCGTCGTCTTCCCGATGCCGATCGATCTCGTCAAGCCGGTGATCGACGCGGTGCGAGGATCGGGGCAGCTGGGCGAGGGCAACGGGTCAGCCGAGCAGGACGAATCGCCTCGACTGGACTCGGGCGACGCCCGCGCGCTGGGCCCCGCGCCGGACACGGCGGCCGAACAGGCTGAGCGGGGCAGCGACGCCGAACCCGTCCAGCGTCGCGACTCCTAGCGAGCGCCGCGCAGCACGACGCTCACGGCAGTCCACCGGCTACGTGTCGCGGTCGTGGTCACAGCCTGCACGCGGAACTGGTAGCGACGGCCGACGCGTCCCACGAACTCGAACGCATGGCGCCTCGTCCGGCGGAGCAGCATCCGCCAGAGGCGTCCAGAGCGCCACTGCACGGCGAAATAGGCGGCCGTGGCGCCCTTGGTATGCCAGCTCAGCCGGATGCGCGGCCGACCGCCGTGCTTCGCCGCCACTCGTCGTGCGTGCACCAGCACGCGCGGGCCGACCCCGGAGTTGCCGCTGGTGCCGCTGCTGGTGGCGGGGCCGGTGGAGGCGGGCGCGCACTGACCCATGAATATGTCCGCGCCGAACGATTGCTCTCCCGCCAGCTGCGCATAGCCAAGATGCCCGAGGCCGAAGATGTCCTCGACGCTCCGCAGCAACGAATAGTGGTTGTAAGGCGTCTGCGAGACGGTCCCCGCCGCGATGCACGGCGAGAGCAGCACGGCACCGGTGTCGCCACCCCCCGCTCCGGTGATCCCGGGCAGCGGACTTCCGGGGCCGGCGATCTCCCCGCAGCAAGAACTGGTATCGCTGGTCGCCGCCTCGTCGAACGTGACGATCAACAGCCCGTTCTGCTGCTGGAAGGCGGGAGAGCCCGTTATCAGCGGAACCCACTGGCGCAGGAATGAATCAGCTTGCGCCAGGCCCCCCTGCTGTCCGTCGGCGCACGGGGAGTCGTGGCCGTCGTCGCACAGATCGGGGGTGATGAATACGTAATTCGGCGTGGTCGCGGCGCTCGTCAGATCCTGCGGCAGCATGTCCAGGCTGACCACGTGCGTATCGCACAAGGAAGCGTTATCGATGATCGAATGGAAGTAGACGAAGGGGTCATGGCGCGTGGCGTACTGGTCGGCAGCGGTTGCGGTTTGGGTGTTGTCAAACGCGCCAACCGGCGGGTGGCCGCATTGAGCGGATTCGCGCGAGGGGTCTGCCCCCATGTCCTCGTTGTAATCGCGCCAGCTAAGCCCCTTGGCCTGGAGCTGGCTGGCAATCGTCGGCACGGTCGCGGGATACAGGCAGCCCAGCCCTTCCGCCTGTCCATAAGCGCCAAGCGTCCCGGGGAACAGGTCGTTGTAGTTGACGCAGTCGGCTTGGTTCTCGATGTTCGGCGCCTGCCCCGAGATCATCGCGATGTAGTTGTCGTTGCTCGCGTGACCGATCCCGTGGTAGTTGGGCAGATATGCCCCCTCGGAGCGCAGCGTCTGCGAGAGATACGGCGCGGCGCTGGAGGGGCCGAAGGTGGTCGCGGCGGACTCGTTCTCGAGCACGATCAGGAATACGTGCTGGATCGGCGCGGGCGCGGTGTCTGCCGAGGCCTCCCGGGGCGCGAGCACGATGGCGGCGGCGCTCGCCGCCAGCGCCAGTGCCAGCGCGAGACCGGGCCTCACCCAGCGACCGCCGGCGTCACGCCGAAGACGTCCTCGAGTCCGGACTCACCCTCCGGCGTCACGAGCACCGCCCTGCCGCGACGGGCGTGGCGGATCCAGCCAAGGTCGAGCATCCGCTGACACAGCGCCGCCCCCAGCGATCCGGCCAGATGGTGGCGCTGCTCGCTCCAGTCGACGCAATAGCGGATAAGTGGGCGGCGCCGAGGCAGCGCAGCGAACTCGATGCCAAATTCCGCCAGCGCCTCGTGACCCTCTGACGTCAGGCGATAGTCGACCTCCGACCCGGGCGCTGACAGACGGTCGCCGTCGGCGAACAGCCCGTCGCCGCCGCTCAGCCATTCGCGCTCCAGCAGCGCCTGCATCAGCGACGTACCCAGGCGTCCGGCGAGGTGGTCATAGCAGGTGCGTGCGTTCCTGACCGCGGCTGCGCGTGTGCCTTGACGTAGCGAGCGGACCGGCGCCGGCCCGGCGAGACGTGACAGCGCCTCGATCAGCTCAGCGACCTGGGGCGAGGCGACGCGGAAATAGCGATGGCGCCCGTGGCGCTCGGCCTGCAGCAGCTCACCCTGCACGAGCTTTGAGAGATGCTCGCTCGCCGTCGAAGCCGCAACCCCCGCCTCGTCCGCCAGCACGCTGGCCGGCAACGCGCGACCGTCGCCCAGCGCCAGCAGGATGCGCGCCCGCGCGGGGTCCGCGGCCAGCGCGGCCACCGGGGCGATGTCAGCGTCGCCTAATGCCACTTCGCACACCGTAGACCATCCTCATTTCGGTCCGGGCCGAAGCGTTTCGGTCCCAAGATGAACTCATGCGCAGACACATTCCCCTGGCAATCATCTGCTGCGGCTACTTCATGGTGATTCTTGACGCGGTGATCGTCAACGTCGCCCTGCCGTCGCTGGGCCGCGAGCTCGGTGGCGGCCTCAGCGCGCTGCAGTGGGTGGTCGACGGCTACACCGTGGCCTTCGCCGGTCTGCTCCTGTCCGCCGGCGCGCTGGGCGACCTGCTCAGCCCGCGGCGCGTCTTCGGGGCCGGGCTGTGGGTGTTCACGATCGCCTCGGCGGCTTGCGCCGCCGCTCCCTCCGTGCCGGTGCTGGTGGTGGCGCGGCTGATCCAGGGAACGGGCGCGGCGATGCTCGTACCCAGCTCGCTGGCGCTGATCCGGGCCGCCTACGCCGATCGCGCCACCCGATCACGCGCCGTCGGCATCTGGGGAGCGACGGCCGGCGTGGGAGCGGCATCGGGACCCGTCCTGGGCGGCCTGCTCGTCGCGGCGTTCGGCTGGCGTGCGGTGTTCGTTGTAAACGTGCCGGTGGGTGCCATGGCGCTCCTGGCCGGCGCCCGCTACCTGCCGCGAGGCGAAGACGAGCGCATCGGCGCCGGCTTTGACCCACTCGGGCAGCTGACCGGGTTCGCCGGGCTGGCGCTCCTCGCCAGCGGACTGATCGAGGGAGGGGCCAGGGGCTGGTCGGCGACGCTCACGCTGGTCCTGCTGGGGCTGGCCGTCGTTGCGCTAGGCGCCTTCGTGGCCGTCGAGTGGCGCGCGCAACGACCGATGCTGCCCCTGGGGCTGTTCAGGAGTCGCGAGTTCTCCGCCGCCGCGCTCGTGGGGCTGGCGATCAACCTCGGCTTCTATGGCCAGCTGTTCGCGCTCACGATCTACTTTCAGCACTGGCGCGGCTACTCGGCGCTCGACACCGGGCTGGCGCTGCTACCCGAGGGAATCTTCGTAGCCCTCTCATCGGCGCTCTCGGGCCGCGTCTCGGCGCGAGTGGGGCCGCGCACGCCGATGATCGCCGGGCTGCTGGTCGGCACGCTGGGGCTCGCGGGACTGATCGCGATCGATCCCTCCACGCCGTATGGGGTGCTGGTCGTGCCGCTGGTCGCCGCCGGGTTCGGGATGGCGTTCACGATGCCCGCTGCCACCGTGGCCATCATCGAGGCGGCGCCACCGGACCGGGCCGGGATTGCCGCCGGGGTGCTAAACGCAGCGCGGCAGACAGGCAGCGCTGTGGGCGTTGCGCTGTTGGGGGCGCTTCTCGCCGGCAGGACGCTTCACTCGGCGATGTCGGTAGCCAGCGCCTCGTTCCTGATCGCCGCGGCGGTGGCCGCCTCGATCCCGCGCCAGACGCGTATGGTCACGTCCGGTGAAGCTTCTGGCGTTCAGTGACCTGCACCGTGACGAGCGCCGCGCGCAGAAGCTGGCGGCGCTGGCGCGCGAGGCCGACGTGGTCATCGGCGCGGGCGACTTCGCCTCCGTCCGGCTCGGGCTCAGCAAGGCGCTCGCGCCGCTGTGCTCAATCCGCAAGCCCGCCGTACTGGTTCCCGGCAACAACGAAACCGACGCCGCGCTCTGGCGAGCGTGCGCCGACTGGCCGAGCGCAAGGGTGCTCCACGGCGAGCAGACCGAGATCGACGGCGTGACGTTCTTCGGCCTAGGCGCGGGCGTGCCCAGGACACCGTTTCCCTGGAGCTTCGACCTGACCGAGGAGGAGGCGGCGGCCAAGCTCGAGGCCTGTCCCCAGGGAGCGGTGCTCGTCTCCCACTCACCGCCCAAGGGCTATGTGGATAAAGCACTGGGTCGCCACCTCGGGAGCCGCTCGGTGCTCGAGGCCATCGAGGCCACGCGCCCCCGGCTGACAGTCTGCGGTCACATCCACCAGGCATGGGGACAGGAGGCCACGATTGCCGGCACGAGGGTCGTCAACCTGGGACCGGAGGGGCATTTCTTCGAGCTCTGAGCGGAGTGGGTGCGACGAAGTCCGCTCCCCAGGGGCGTGCCCTCGGACCCCTCTACCTGCCCTACCGCTCGGATAACGCAGCAAACCCAACCCCCTCCCCGAGCCTTGCGCACATAAGCGTCTCTACGACGCTTATGTGTCCAAAGCCGCCGCGTCGCGCCGGGTTTGCGACGAAATCCGCTTTCGGTTGACCTCCTTGGGCCTCCTCCCTGGCCCCCCTCCTTGGGCCTCCTCCGCGGACCCCTTCCTTGGGCCTCCTCCGCGGACCCCTTCCTTGGACCTCCTCCGCGGACCCCCTCCTTGGGCCTCCTCCTCGGGCCCTCCTACAACGGCCTCCGACACGGAGCTTTCGCTCCCCGGTTCCGCCGGCCCTCGCCCTCCCTCGGTCGCCCCAGGGGCGTGCCCGCGGCCCCCTCTGCGCGCCCTCTAGAACGAGCTTTTGCACCCCGGCTTCTCGGCTTCGAAATGTCACTTTTGCAGGATTTATTGCAAGGGCAGGAGTTGCATGCGCGTTGCCGAGGACTCGTGTTAGGGTGCTCCGCGCCCAGCCGCGGGGGATCCGCTGCCCCCGGCCGGCGGGAGCTCCTCAGAGGTGATGTCACCGCCATCACCTCAAGTTACGTATGCCCTTCGCCACCCGACTCCGATCGCCCCTGCGTGCTCTCGTCCTCACCGTCGCAGCGGCGACGGCCACGCTGCTGTCCGTCTGTCTGCCGGCGAGCAGCTCCGGCGACCTACAGGGGCAGATCGCCCAGCATCAGTCGTCGGTCAGCGCGCTGCAGTCGGAGATCAGCTCCGAGACGGCCAAGATCCAGACCACCAGCAACGGTATTCAGCAAGCGAGCACCCGCCTGGCCTCGCTGCAGGGCGAGCTGGCGCGGCGGATCGCGCAGCTGGCCAACGTCCAGTCGGCGCTGATCGCCGCCCGCGATCACCTCGTGGTGCTCGAGAACCGTCTCGAGCAGGCCACGCGGGCGCTTGCCGCCAATCTGGTCAGTCGCTACGAAGGAAGCCAGCCTGACCTGGTAAGCGTCGTGCTCGAATCCCACGGATTCAACGACCTGCTGGAGAAGGCGAACTTCCTCGAGCGGATGGCGCGCGCCGATGCAGACGTGGTCGGCGCCACGCGGACAGCGCGAACGGCCGTAGCGCGCCAGGCGGACGCGCTCTCGGGGCTCGAGACCCGGGACCGAACGCTGGCCGAAGAGGTCCTCGCCCAGCGCAACCAGGTGGCCGCGCTGCGCGCTGCGCTGCTTACACAGCGGATAGCCGTGGCGAGTCAGCGAAATCGCAACACGTCCAAGCTGGCCACGCTCCAGAGCCAGCTGCACTCGCTCGAGGCCCGCGCGGCGGCACAAGCCGCAGCGGCGGCCGCGAGCGGCAACGCCGCCGTCGGAGGCATCGCGGTCAACACCGGCGGCATGGTCCAGCCGCCGTCAGGCGCACCGCCCGCGGTGGCCCAGGTAATCGCCGCCGGCAACGCCATCGCCAGCCTCCCCTATGTGTGGGGCGGGGGCCACGGCTCGTTTCACGACAGCGGCTATGACTGCTCGGGCTCGGTCAGCTACGCGCTGGCCGCCGCTGGGCTGCTCAGCTCCCCGCTTGATTCCACGGGGTTCGAGAGCTGGGGACTCCCAGGCCCCGGGCGCTGGATCACGGTCTATGCCAACGCCTCCCACGCCTGGATGGAGGTTGCCGGGTGGCGCTTCGACACGGTCGCGCTGGCCGAGAGCGGAACGCGGTGGTCACAGGGCGGCGGCGAGTACTCGGGCTTCGTCGTGCGCCACCCGCCAGGTCTCTAGAGCCCGAGCGCCGGCGCCGGCACAAAGCGGTTCAGACGCACCGTCGCCTGCCTGTAGCTGACGCTGAATGCCGAGCCTCTCCGCCTGAGCCTCGAGGGCCTGGCCCCGCGCAGGGCGTACTGCCTTCCCCGGAGGTGGCTGTCCTGCACGAGCAGCACCGGGATGCGCTGCCAGGCCGAATTGGCGATCGTCCCACCAGAGCCCTCGACGGTCGTCACCGCCGCCTGGGTGAATCCCGCCCGTCCGAACGCGAGCAGCGGGCGGATCAGGCAATCGACGGTGAACGGCACGCACACAGATGGGGCCTCGAGGATCCACTCCGCCGAGGAGAGGTTGACCTCGCTGGTGTAGAACTGGCGTCTGAAGAAGCGATGCCGGTCGATGTCTCGTAGCTGGAGCGTCGTAAAGGCGCCGGCCACGGTGACGCTGGCCGCCATCCGATCGCCCGGGCGCACGCGCAGCGAAATCTTTCGCAGCGGCGCCGGCAACAGCTCATACCAGGCAAACGCCACGGAGCGTCCTGCACCCGGACAATCTAACTCCGTGCCCACCTGCTCCAGACCCGCGCCCGTGTAGCCGCCGAGCCCGATCCACATCGCCGAGTAACCGTGCCTGCCAGGCCCGCAGGCGACCCGCGGGATCCGCCAGTGCGCCGATACGTGCCGGAAGCTGGCGCCGGTGATCAGGTACCCGGACCAGTTCTTGCTGAGGCCCTGTGCCTCGCGAACGAAGGGAGCACCGCGCCCGTGGAGTGACGGGCCGGCGTCTGGACGGGCCGCCGCGGTGGCCGGCGCGACGGCCACGGCGCCAATGACGGCAGCGGAGACCAGCGCCGCGCGCAAGTGACTCTAGGACCGTCCCGGATGCACGATCGACTGCGGGCCGGGGCGCATGCGGGATCCGTAAGCCTCGGTCGCGGGGACATACCGCTGCCCATAGGAGATCGTGAACGAAGTGCCGCTATTGGTCGGCGAGCCGGGGTGAGCGGTGCCGACCGCCGTCGCACCGCTTCCACCCCCCACAAATTGGACGCCGCCCGGGCCGAGCACGATCTTGCTGTGCTGCCAGGCGGAGCTGACGATCCCTCCGATGGCGCCGTCGGCGGCCTGCGCACGCACGTTCGTGAACTTGGCCTGCCGGAACTCGGCGAGCGGCAGCGTCCGGCAGAAGACGGTGCCGGGCACGCACGAGGATGGCGCCTCGAGGATCCATTCAGCCGAGGAGACGTCCGCGGTCGTGGGGGTGAACGTGCGGCGGAAGGACCGGTGTTGCGTGACGTCGTCGATCGCCACCGTCACCCCACCGCCGCCGGCGGTCACGCTCGCGGCGATCAGATCCCCGGGCCGCACGCGCATCGCCAGCGTATGCGACGGATTCGGCACGAGCTCGTACCAGGCGCTGGAGGACACGTGGCCCTGGATGCAATCGAGCTCGGTGCCCACCTGCTCGAGGGCTCCCGAAGTCAGGCTGTAGCCGCCGAGACCGACCCACATCGCCGAGTACCGTGGCTGGCCCGCCTGACAGAGCAGCTCGGGCTGATGCCAGCTGGCGGAAACCCGCTGAAAGGTTGTGCCGTGGGCCGCGTAGCCAGCCCAGTTCTGGCTGAGGCTGCCGGCGGCACTGGCGCTCGGGGCAAGCGCAACAGTCGCCGTGAGGACGGCGGCAACGATCACGGCACGTACGGCGGTCAGCGGCGGCACCTGGCCGCAAAGGTTATGCGGCGCGCGCGATCGCCGCGCCGCGCCCGCGGCAGTCATAGAGCGTGCCCGTTGCGGTGCTAGAGCGCGCGCTCGTCCCGGCGCTCGGCAGCGAGACCGCGCGGCACGCCTTGGCCACCGCCTGCATCGCCGCCTGGCTTCCGGTTCGCGTGTCGCCCGGCGGTCCGAAGCCGCCCTCGCCACCGACGATTACCCACCGCAGCCGCCCTGCGCGGACCTCCATCGCCAGCCACGCCGGGCTCACGGCGCTCTCACGGCCCGAGAATCCGCCGAGCCCGGCGGCATTTGCACCCGACGACAGGATGGCCGCGGCGGCGGTGCTCTGGCTCGAGAGGCCGACGGTGCCGCCGCCATGCGCGGTGGCATAGCGCAGTGCAGCGGTGAGGGACGCGGTGTTGCCGGCGAAGCCGCCCGGGCCGCCAGGCCCGGCCCCGGTGCCCGCAGATGCTCCTGGCGGGCCACCGGCAACGCCCGGAGGCCGACCGGGCAAGCCGCCGGCGCCAGGAACCGCGCCCGGCACGCCACCAGCAGCACCGCCGGGCACCCCACCTGCCGCGCCAGGAAGGCCGCCCGGCACGCCAGCAGCAGCGCCAGGGACGGCGCCCGCCGCGCCACCCTGGGCCCCCGGCAGTCCGCCGGGGACCCTGCCGATGCCCAGCCGGCCCGCTCCGCGGCCGTTGGGACCTCCGGCGAAACCGCCAGGTCCCGTACCGTCGGCGTTCGCCGGCCCCCCGGCCGGGAACGTGCCGTTCGTAGCGTGACCGAGCGTGTCGGCAGCCCACACCGCCGGCGGCGCCAGCAGGACGGCGACGGCAGCCGTGACGACGAGGGCGCGGTGTCGCGCCGAGCTCAGCCAGACAAGCAATCCGACCGCAACGAGAGCTGATACCACGACGAGCGGTGTCGCCCACGACAACCTGCCGCCGATCCCGTGCAGCACCACTAGCTCGGTGACAGCGCCGGCGACGATCGCCCCCGCGAGAAGCAGCCTGCCCCTGCGCTCGGGGGCCAGGGCCAGCCCGGCCCCGGCTCCGACGAGCGCAGCCGTGAACGGCGCCAGCAATGAGACGTAGTACGGATGGAAGATCCCTTGGGCGAAGCTGAACACGACCGCGGTCACCGCAAACGCGCCGCCGACCACCACCAGCCAGGCGCTGCGTGGGTCCCGTCGCGTCAGCCTGGTCAGCAGCAACAGCCCGAGGCCCGCCACGAGCGCGAACCCGAGCAACCAGCCGGCCTGGTCACCCAGCCCCAGGTGAAGCAGCCTGAACACTCCGGTCGAGCCGCCGAAGAAGCTGCCGCCACCGCCACCGCCACCGCCGCCGAACGCCTGCGGCCCGCCTGACTGCCCGGCCACACGACCCAGACCGTTGTAGCCGAAGATCAGCGACCAGATGCTGTTGTCCGAGGTGCCGGAGATCCAGGGACGGTCGGCGGCCGGCGTCAACGTCACGAGCAGCGGCCAGGCGCCGCCGACCACCAAGCTCGCCGCGCCGAAGCCAGCCAGCCCGCGAATTCGCCTGCCGGGCGCGAACAGCATCCAAGCAGCGACGATGCCCGGAACCACCACGAGCGCCACCGCCATCTTGGTCTCGAAGCCCAGGCCGACGCAGATGCCGCTCACGACCAGCCAGCGGAGGCGCGAGGAGTCGAGCGCCCTCAGCGCACTCCACACGGCGGCCACCGAGCAGAGGACCAGGAGCTCGTCCGGATTGTTGTGACGCGCCACCGCCACGGTCATCGGCGTCAGGGCGAAGACGGCGCCGCCAAGGAATCCGGCAAGGCGGCCAAAACGCCGCCTGACGAGGTCGTAGAGGAGGCCGACGGCCACTACCCCCATCAACGCCTGCGGCACGAGGATGCTCAGCGGATGAAAGCCGAACAGCCTCGCCGACAGCGCCTGCACCCACAGCGCGAGTGGTGGCTTGTCGACCGTCATCAGGCCGCTGTGGTCCATCGAGGCGAACAAAAAGGCGTGCCAGCTCGAGCTCATCGAGCGCACGGCAGCGCTGTAGTACGTGTTGGCCCAGCCGTTGATCCCCAGGTGCCAGAGGTTCAGCAATGCCGTGACCCCGAGCAGCAACAGAAGCTCCGGCGCCGCCAGCGCGGACAGCCGGACGCGTCCGCGCAAGCGCGGCAATGCCGCCGACAGCGCGCTCAAGGCTGGTCGGGAGCTCGGTTGACTTCGGCGTACGCGCCGACCGCAGCCAGAGCGCCCAGCGCTCCGCAGAGAAGGCCGGCCAGGATCCGGGCGAGCAAGCTCATGCCGGCAGCATTCACCCCTAGGTGAAGTCGGCTCGAAGAGCTCTATAAGGCGAGCGTAGGAGAGCGATTGAGCCAACGGCCGCCGCTAAGCCCCGGTTCGCCGCACGGGCCGCGCGCTCAGCGGACGCGGATGGCAGACGGCATAGAGTAGACAGAGGAAGCGACCAGGAGACCAACGATGTCCGCGAACAGCTTTGACGCCAGAGCCACGCTCGAGGTGGGCGGCCGCTCGTACGAGATCTTCCGGCTGGACGCCCTGCAGTCGAAGTACGACGTGGCGCGGCTGCCGTTCTCGCTCAAGCTGCTGCTCGAGAACCTGCTGCGCAACGAGGACGGCGAGGCGATCCGCAAGCGGGACATCGAAGCCCTCGCTCGATGGAACGCAAAGCGGGAACCCCGTGACGAGATCGCTTTCACGCCCGCCCGCGTCGTGATGCAGGACTTCACCGGCGTGCCGGCCATCGTCGACCTCGCGGCGATGCGCGACGCGATGCAGGCTATGGGCGGAGATCCGGCGAAGATCAATCCGCTCGTACCGGCGGAGCTCGTGATCGATCACTCCGTGCAGGTCGACGAGTTCGGGACGCCGACCGCCTTCCAGCGCAACGCCGAGCTCGAGTTTGAGCGAAACAAGGAGCGCTATGCCTTTCTGCGCTGGGGACAGGGGGCGTTCGACAACTTCAAAGTCGTCCCACCGGAAACGGGCATCGTCCACCAGGTCAACCTCGAGTACCTGGCGCGCGTGGTGTTCGTCGACGAGGAGCGGGCCCTCGCTTATCCCGACACGCTCGTCGGCACCGACTCCCACACGACGATGATCAATGGCCTGGGCGTCCTGGGCTGGGGCGTCGGCGGGATCGAGGCCGAGGCGGCGATGCTCGGTCAGCCGATGTCGATGCTGATCCCACAGGTGATGGGGTTCAGGCTGACGGGCGAGCTTCAGGAGGCAGCCACGGCGACAGATCTGGTTCTGACCGTCACCGAGATGCTCCGCGAGCACGGCGTAGTCGGGAAGTTCGTGGAGTTCTTCGGTGCGGGTCTGCCCACTCTGCCGCTCGCCGACCGGGCCACGATCGGCAACATGTCGCCCGAGTTCGGCTCCACGTGCGCGATCTTCCCGATCGACGCGGAGACGCTGCGTTACCTCGAGTTCTCGGGAAGACCCAGCGAGCAGATCGAGCTCGTCGAGGCCTACGCCAAGGAGCAGGGTCTGTGGCACGACGAGGACTCCGACGAGCCGACCTACAGCGATCAGCTCGAGCTCGACCTGAGCGACGTAGTGCCGAGCGTCGCCGGCCCCAAGCGTCCCCAGGACAGGGTGCCGCTGACCGAGTCAAAACCAGCATTCAGGTTGGCGCTCGAAGGGCTGCTCCCGGATGACGACGACGAGGACGAGGCGATTGCGGAATCGTTCCCCGCCAGCGACCCGGTCTCCACGCACGTCATCGACGGCGCCGGACACGAGCCCGAGGGCGGCACGGGCGGCACACAGGTCGCCGAGCGCAAGTCGCTGCGGACCCCCGTCACGTTGGCGGATGGAACGAACACGGAGCTCGACCACGGACACGTGGTGATCGCGGCGATCACCAGCTGCACCAACACGTCCAACCCGTCGGTGATGCTCGGCGCCGGCATTCTGGCCCGCAATGCCGTGCAAAAGGGCCTCGAGGTCAAGCCCTGGGTCAAGACCTCGCTGGCGCCCGGCTCCAAGGTGGTGAGTGAGTACCTGGATCGCGCCGGTTTGACCGAGTATCTGGACGAGCTCGGATTCAACCTGGTGGGGTACGGCTGCACAACGTGCATCGGCAACTCCGGTCCGCTGCCCGAGGAGATCTCAGACGTGGTGGGCGCCGAGGACCTGGCGGTCGTGTCGGTGCTCTCGGGCAACCGCAATTTCGAGGGCCGCATCAATCCCGACGTGAAGATGAACTACCTGGCCTCGCCTCCTCTCTGTGTGGCATACGCCATCGCCGGGACGATGGACATCGACCTCTACGACGAGCCGCTGGGCCAGGGCCGTGACGGCGAGCCCGTCTATCTCAAGGACATCTGGCCCGGCGAAGCCGAGGTACATCAGACGGTCGAATACGCCGTCCAGTCAGACATGTTCCGCAAGAGCTACGGCCAGGTGTTCGAAGGCGACGAGCGCTGGAACTCGCTGCCGGTACCGACGGGTAAGAGCTTCGCCTGGGCTGCGGACTCCACCTACGTCCGCCAGCCGCCGTTCTTCCTCCAGCTCGATCGGGAGCCCGAGGCAACCTCCGACATCCACGGGGCCCGGGTACTCGCCGTGCTCGGCGACAGCGTGACCACCGACCACATCTCGCCGGCGGGATCGATCAAGCGCGACAGTCCCGCCGGCAAGTATCTGCTCGACCACGACGTCCAGCGCAGGGACTTCAACTCATACGGCTCGCGGCGCGGCAATCACGAGGTGATGATGCGCGGGACGTTCGCCAACATCCGCCTGCGCAATCGCCTCGCTCCCGGGACCGAAGGCGGCGTGACGCTCCACCTCCCCGACGAGGAGCAGCTCTCGATCTACGAGGCCGCGATGCGTTACCTGGAGGAGCACGTGCCGTTGATCGTGCTGGCAGGCAAGGAGTACGGCTCGGGCTCGAGCCGGGACTGGGCTGCGAAGGGCACGCGCCTACTCGGCGTGCGCGCTGTGATAGCGCAGAGCTTTGAGCGCATACATCGCTCGAACCTCGTCGGCATGGGCGTCCTGCCGCTGCAGTTCTCCGAAGGCGAGTCGGTCCAGTCGCTCGGGCTCACCGGCAGGGAGACGTTCGCGATCGCAGGACTGGCCGACGCCGAGGAGGTTCCGCGCGAGCTGACCGTCAAAGCGGACGACACCGAATTCGAGGTAATCGCCCGCATCGACACGCCGAAGGAGCAGCAGTACTTCCGTCACGGCGGCATTCTGCAGTTTGTCCTCAGGCAGCTGCTGGGGAACGACTGAATGCGAGCGGACGGAGTGTTCGCCGGGGGTGGCGTCAAGGGCCTTGCATTCACGGGCGCTCTGCAGGCCGCGGCCGATGCGGGGTACGACGAATGGGTGAACGTGGCGGGCACCTCTGCAGGGGCGATCACCGCGATGGCGCTGGCCGTCGGCTATGACGCCGCAGGGATGAAGCAACAGATCGACTCGTTCGACCTGAGCAAGATCGCCGACTACGGAGGACCGCTGCGCGTGGGAGCGCTCGAGAACCTCGCGTTTCACCGCGGTCTCACCCACGGCAAGGCGCTGGCGCGCTGGATCGAGCAGCTGCTGGCCCACGCGCCGCGGCCGGCGCGGAGGTTCGGCGAGCTCGGAGGGCAGCTGCGGGTCGTCGGAACCGATCTGGCCCATACGCGAATCGTGGTGTTCCCGGAGGACGTTGCGCTGTACGTCGACGAAGGAGGGCATCGCCTGGATCCCGACGAGTTCCCGATCGAAGCTGCGGTACGGATCAGTGCCGGCTTTCCCTACTTCTTTCCGCCGTTGAAGCTCCGCGACGCCGAGACCCGCAAGGAGGGCGTCCTGGTGGACGGCGGCGTCGCCAGCACGTATCCGGTCTTCCTGTTCGACAAGCCTCAGCCGACACACCCCACTTGGGGCTTCCGGCTGTACTCCGGGGCCGCACCAGAGCGGCCGAGCTATAGCCCCGTGGGAGGCGTCGCCTGGCCCGTGGAGATGCTCATTGCGATCGTCGAGACCGCGATGAACGCGTTCGACAAGCTCGACATGACCGCTTTCGGTAATCGAACGATCGCGATCCCCACCGGTGACGTCTCGACACTCGACTTCGCGCTCGACGAAGAGCAGAAGAACTTCCTCTACCAATCGGGCCTCGACGCCGCCAAGCAATTCTTCGCCTCCGGCCCGAAGCCCACCAACAGATTTGGGGCCACGCCTCCGTGATCCCTGAGCTGCTCCAGCAGCTGCTGACCGCCGCCGGACCGTCCGGCCACGAGACCGCGGCAGCCGAAGCCTGGCGCCAGGCCTGCGAGCGGTTCGCCACCGACGTGGAGGCGGATCACCTCGGATCCTCGCGAGCCCGCGTCGCGGGCAGCGCCGAAGGACCGAGTCTGGCGATCGTCGGTCACATCGACGAGATCGGCCTGCACGTCACGCACATCGACGACGAGGGCTTTCTGCATTTCGGTCAGGTCGGTGGCTGGGATCCGACCGTCCTGATCGGACAGCGGGTGCGCGTCCTGACCCGCGAGGGCCAGATCCCCGGCGTCGTCGGCCGCAAGCCCATTCACCTGCTGGGCGGCGAGGATCGCAAGAAGGCGCCGGAGACCAAGCAGCTGCACATCGACATCGGCGCCAAGGAGGGCGACGAGGCGCGAAAGCGGGTCCGGATCGGCGATGTGGCTGTGATCGACGGCGATCCCCTGGAGCTGCCGAACGACAGGGTCGTCGCCCGGGCGATGGACAACCGGGTGGGCTGCTACGTGGCGGCCGAGGCCGCGCGGCTGGTGGCCGAGGCCGGCGGCGCGCCGGGGGACGTCGTCGCTATGGCCGTTGTCCAGGAGGAGACCAGCTTCGCCGGCTCGCAGACGAGCGCCTTCGCGCTCCGGCCGGACGTAGCAATCGCCGTCGACGTCACATTCGCCACCGACCAGCCGGGGATCGAACTGGGCGAGATGACGAAGCATCCGCTGGGGTCAGGACCCGTCATCTCGCGGGGCACGATGCTTCATCCTCGCGTGTTCGAGCTGCTCTACGAAGCCGGCGAGCGCGAGCAGCTGCCGTTCACGGTCGAGTCGATCGGCCGTCGCACGTCGACCGACGCCGACGCCATCCATGCAAGCCGGGCGGGCATCCCCACCGGCCTGGTCTCGGTTCCCTGCCGCTACATCCACTCGCCGGTCGAGCTGGCAAGCGTCGAGGACATCCAGACCACCGCCAAGCTGATAGCGGCGTTCGCCCGGCTGCTCGAGCCCGGCATGTCGTTTGCCCGCTAGCGGGCCGGGCCACCTACCCCTACTCCTTCGGCGTCGGGAACTGCGTGCGCATCATCAGATCCCAGAGCCTGTCCGGGACGAAGCGGCGCTGGTTGATCATCAGGTGCGCGCTCGGGGTGACCGGGTAGCGCGCCTTCGGCCGCTCAGCCTTGAGCGCCCCGCCGATCGTCCTGGCCACGGCCTCCGGTCCGCCTCCCAACTTGACCATCGGCCCCTTGTAGGCCGCCTCGGTCAGCTTCGCCACGTGCCGGTTGAAGTGCTCGTACGGTCCCTCGCCGGCGGTGGACTGAACCGACGCCGCCGCCGTACCGCCGAACTCGGTCACGATCAGACCCGGCTCGATCAGGATCACATCGACACCAAAGCCCCTGACCTCGAAGCGCATCGCATCCGACAGCGCCTCGACCGAATATTTGGTCGCGTGGTAGATCCCCCCGCCGGGGAACGTCAGCCTGCCCCCCATCGAGCCCATGTTGACGATCTTGCCCCACCGCTGCGCTCGCATCCCCGGCAGCACCAGCTGGCTCATGCGCAGCAGACCGAAGACGTTGGTCTCGAACTGCCGACGCACTTCATCGATCGGAACCGTCTCGACGGCGCCCGACTGGCTGTAGCCGGCGTTGTTGACCAGCACCCCCACGGCGCCCTCCGCCTCCGACACGGCGGCCACGGCGTCGCTCATCGACTGCTCGTCGGTGACGTCGAGCGCCAGCGTCTCGCAACCCCGCGCCCTCAGATCCTCGATCGTCTCCGGCCTGCGCGCGGTGGCGTATACCTTCCAGCCCTCGGCGGCCAGGTGCTCCGCCGTGGCACGCCCGATGCCCGACGAGCAGCCGGTGATGAGGACGGGCCTCGAAGCCACGGGTTGCAGCCTAACGGTTGGCGGGCGCTACAGAGGGTTCGACCGCCCACTGGGGCGAGGGTGGGCCAAGCTTCCTAGCCCCGCACCAGCTTCTTGTATGTGATCCGGTGCGGTCGCTCGGCCTCGGCGCCCAGCTCGGAGCGGCGAAAGCTCTCGTAGGCCTCGAAGTTGCCCTCAAACCAGCGGACCTGTGAGTCTCCTTCGAACGCCAGCACGTGCGTGGCGATGCGGTCAAGGAACCAGCGGTCGTGCGAGACGACGACCGCGCAGCCGGCGAATGCCAGCAGCGCCTCCTCGAGCGCGCGCAGCGTGTCCACATCCAGGTCATTGGTCGGCTCGTCGAGCAGCAGCAGGTTGCCTCCGCCCCGCAGCAGCTTGGCCAGGTGCAGGCGGTTGCGCTCTCCGCCGGAGAGCTTGACCACCTTCTTCTGCTGATCTGGGCCCTTGAAGTTAAAGCCCGCGACGTACGCCCGGCTGTTTACCGTCCGCTCACCGAGCTTGATCTGATCGGAACCGCCCGAGATCTCCTCCCACACCGACTTCTCCGCATCAAGCGCATCACGTGATTGGTCGACGTACGCGAGCTGGACTGACTCCCCCAGCCGCAGCGATCCCGCATCCGGTCCCTCGGCGCCGGTGATCATCCGCAGCAGCGTCGTCTTGCCGGCGCCGTTCGGACCGATCACGCCGACGATTCCCCCGGGCGGAAGCGTGAACGAGAGCTCGTCGATCAGCACGCGCTCGCCGTAGGCCTTTCGCAGCCGCTCCGCCTCCACCACCACCCTCCCCAGCCGCGGCCCGGCCGGGATGTGGATCTGCACCTGATCGAGCTTGGCGCCGGCGGCCTGATCCTGTGCCAGCAAGGCCTCGTATGCATTCAGACGGGCCTTCGGCTTGTTGCGCCGGGCGCTCGCGTTCAGCCGCACCCACTCGAGCTCCTGCTCGATCGTCCGCCGGCGCGCAGTCTCCTGCCTGGCTTCAGCCTCGAGCCGCGAGCGCTTCTGCTCCAGCCACCCCGAGTAGTTGCCCTGGTAGGGGATCCCGCGGCCGCGGTCGAGCTCCAGGATCCAGCCGGCGACGTTGTCCAGGAAGTAGCGATCGTGGGTCACGGCCACGACCGTGCCCGCGTAGTCATGCAAATGCCGCTCGAGCCAGGCAACGGACTCAGCGTCCAGATGGTTGGTGGGCTCGTCGAGCAGCAATAGATCCGGCTGGCGCAGCAGCAGCCTGCACAGCGCTACGCGCCGGCGCTCGCCGCCAGACAGCGTCGAGACGTCGGCGTCCGGGGGCGGGCAGCGCAGCGCGTCCATCGCGATCTCCAGCGTCGTGTCGAGGTTCCAGCCGTCGACCGCGTCGATCCGCTCCTGAACGCGCGCGAATTCATCGGCCGTCTCCTCGGAGTAGTTCATCGAGAGCTCGTTGAACCGCTCGAGCAGCGCCTTGGTCTCGGCGACGGCGTCCTCAATGTTGCCGCGGACGTCCTTGCCGTGGTCGAGCTGCGGCTCCTGCTCCAGCAGCCCCACGCTGGCACCGGGCGCCAGCTGGGCCTGGCCGTCGAAGTCGGTGTCGAGCCCGGCCATGATCCGCAGCAGCGTCGACTTGCCGGCGCCGTTATAGCCCAGCACGCCGATCTTCGCCCCGGGCAGGAACGAGAGCGAGATGTCGGTCAGGACCTCGCGGTCCGGCGGAAAGCGCCGCGAGAGCTTGTAGGTGGTGAAGATGTACTGAGCGGACACGAACCACTGAGAGTAGAACCCCCTGCCCATGCTCCGCGCACTGGCCATCGCCCTCGCCCTGATCGCGGTCATCTGCATGGTCATCGCCATCGCCGGCATGGCCACAGGCCGCCAGAGCGCCCGGGCCGGCTGGCTCGTGCGCGTCGTCGCGGTCGTCTGCTTCGTCGCCGCTGTCATCCTCAACGTGGCAGCTCATTGAGAGCCGAATCGACGACAGAGGGAGACCAGCATGCGAGACCCGATCTACACCGCCGAGGCCACGGTCACGGGTGGGCGCGCCGAGGGCCACGGCCGTACATCCGATGGCCTGCTCGACGTTCAGCTCCGGCTCCCGAGCGAGATGGGCGGAGCCAGCGACGGAACCAACCCGGAGCAGCTGTTCGCGGTCGGCTTTGCCGCCTGCTTCGAGGGCGCGCTCGGCGCAGTCGGCAGGCGCGAGCGCACCGAGCTTGGCGAGGTCTCGATCGAGAGTCACGTCAGCCTGATCCCGGGCGGGGACCGCACCTTCAGCCTGGCGGCCGTCCTCGACGTGTCGCTGCCGGCGGTGAGCGACCCAGAGCTGGCCAAGCGCATTGTCGCCGCCGCACACCAGGTGTGCCCCTACTCAAACGCCACCCGAGGCAACATGCCCGTGAAGCTGACTGCGAACGGCGAGCCGCTCGAGTAGCTCGCTCAGCCCTCGGGCTGCCAGCCGCTCACCACCCAAACACCCGTGGGCATCTCGGTCGCGGTGGCTACCGTTACGTGCCAGGCGGGTCGCAGCCCCTGATAAGCCGTCGTGTTGGTGGCCGTCGTCGACTCCCGCGTGACGACCACATACTGGTTCGCGGCCCCGGCCAGCGGTGCAACCGCCTCGACGATGCCGCTGTTGGCGATACCGCCCCGTTGTAGCTCGTAGTCGGACGCCGTCTCCGCGGCGGCGAGCTGCGCCGCCGAGCGCGCCTGTCCCACGCTGCGGGCAGCCAGCGAGCGCATGTCATCCGCGACCGTCGACGCTGTCCAGTTGATGTATGCCAGCGCGAAGGCGCGGACGGCAGCCGGTCCCGACGGCGAGCCGCCTAGCGCTCGCTGCGGGGGCTGCTTGGGCGACGGGTACTCGTGCGTGGACTGCGCGATCGCAACCTTCGACGGCCGGCGGGGATGCTGTCCGCCGGCACCCAGGCAGCCGCCGAGCAACCAGCAGCAGACGACCAGCGCGCCGACCCGCCTCAACGCGCCGGCCGGGCTCACCCCCCGGCCCCCATCACAGCCCCGCCGGATGCCGTGCCACGAACCCATCGGAGCTGCGGATCATCGGGTGCCAGCCGATCCCCGAGCTGCCGTCTCCGGGACCCGCCGCGTCGTGTGTGTCCCAGCGCAGGCCGGCCGCGTACATGAACACGTGATCGGCGTTGGCGTAGATCGTGACCCACGAGCCCGGCCCGGGGGCTCCAAAGGTCTCGAGCGCTCCCGACGGCCCCGAGTAGGTCACGGGCAGCAACCTCGCCCCGTAGAGCAGGTGCTCGACGCTCGAGGAGCAGTCGTACGCCGGCGCCACCTCGTCGAGCGGCAGGCTGTGCCCGCCGCCGTAGAGATAGGGCTTACCCGCGATCTGGTTGCCCGCGGCGATGATCGCCTTGATGGCCGCGGGCGCATCGGATGGTGCCGCCGCCTGGCCGTTTGAGAGCAGCTGCGCCCGCGAGCCCGGCACCACCGGCACTCCGTTCCCCTGCGTCGGTGCGCAGGCCGCCGCGTCGGCGGTCGCTGCCGGCGTCGAGGTCTCGCCGCCGCCCTGTTCGGTCGTCTGACCCAGCACGTTGGCGGCCCCCGTCCCCGGCGGACGCTCGACCCGCACCGGACCGGACCACAATCCGTTCTCGTAGGGGATTCCCAGTCGCTGCGCGAACTCCCACCAGAGATCGATCACGCGCGGCAGACCGTCGATCGGCCCACCGCCGAGACCGATGTCGCGCTTGTAGGCGACCGCCGAGCGGTCGGCGAACGTGACCCGCAGCGGCGTCATGTACGCCAGGCCACCCATCGCCGTGGCGGTCTGAAACGTGGTGCCGCCCAGCTCGGCGTAGCTGTCGGGGTCCGCCAGCAGATTCGCGCCCGAGGAGCCGACGATTCCCGAAGTGGGGTCGCCGGGACCCCCGTACTCGCTCGCGCCGACGCGCTGCCCTGTCCCCGGTGGCCCGAGCGCGATCGAGCCGCTACTTGCGGATGGCGAGCACTGGTTGCCCTCGCCGAACACGCTGAACAGAAGCGCGAGCAGCGCCGCGCCCAGCGCTCCGGTGACCGCGCCGCCAAGCAGCAGCGCCGCCACTGCCGCGCCCCCCGACCGTCGGCCGCCGTTCACCGGTGAGGCTCGCGTGGTCGTAAATCGAGCATTGCTCGACCCTATCGCGAGCCGATGCTAACTGAGACTAATTGAGACTAAGTTGTTGCACCTTCAGGGACCGCTGCTACCTTAACCCGCCTCATGCCGCGCATCCTCGACGTCGAACAGGCAATGCTCCTGCTGGAGCTCGAAGCCCCGTTCGACCAGCGCAAGGTGCAGCTCGCGCGGCGGCGGATGGCCAAGCGCTGGCATCCCGACATCGCCCCGCCCGGACGCCAGCACGAGCACCAGCGTCACCTGCAGGCCATCAACGAGGCGGCCGATCAGCTCTCGGAGCTGGCCGACTCCTCGCGGGGCGGACGCGTGACTCGCGGCGCGGTCAAGGTCTCGGCCGACGCGGCTCGCAAGGCCAGGGCCGACGCCGGCCGCCGGGCGTACGAGGCCGAGCAGCGCCGGCAGGCAGCGGCGGAGGAGCGGGCAAAGCACGATCCGTTCGGCTCGCGCGTCCCCGATCACTCCGTGGTTCACCGCTATGCGCGCTGCCTCTCGTATCCCGAGTGGGGCGTGGGGACGGTCACGGGGATCTATTTCTCCGGCGAGGGCGACGACGTCCAGCAGTGGGCGCGGATGTCCTTCCAGGCCGGCGTTCGCACCGTGCCGGCGGGCTCGCTTCAGTTCGTCGACTTCTCCCGGCCCGACGCCAGCGCCGACCGCGTCCAGCGGTTCATGACCGCCGCCCAGCACGCCCTGGCCGAGGGCGACGCCGGGCTGGCCGCACAGCGCCTCGTTTACGCCCGCGACGCCGATCCTCAGAACCCCGTGGTGCTGCGCCTGCTGACTGCCGCCTTCTGGCAGGCGGGCAACCTCCCGGCCGCGGCGCGCACAGTGCGCGACTGGGCCCGCGCGGACACCGACCGCCCCACACCCGAGCGCTTCGCGGCCCGCATCTACGAGGACATGGGAGCGATCGATCTGGCCGCCGACGCTGCGGGCCGGGCCACCGAGCGGGCCCCGACCGATCCCTCGGCCTGGCAGCGTCTGGGGCGTCTTCGCCTGCGGCTGATGGACCGCCCCCGCGCGATTAGCGCGCTGGAGCGCGCCCGCCACCTCGGCCCTACGGTTGAGGGGCTGCTCGACCTGGCGCTGGCCTATCACCTGGCGGGCGACATCGGCGGCGAGGTGTCGGCCTCGGAGGCCGCCACCCGGCTCGATCCCGAATCCTCGGCCGCTTGGTCACGCTACGCCCATGCCCTTGCCCGCACCGACCGGCTCGGCGAATGCGAGCAGGCCTGCCAGCGGGCGCTGGCGCTGGGCGAGGACCCCGAGGTGGGGCAGCTGCTGGCACAGGTCCGCGCCGCGAGCCCCCGGCAGCTAAACGGTTCGGCTCCCCGGGTAGAGCTGGCCCAGCAGACCGCGGCGTAGGCCGTCCGGCGCGTATCTACCGCGCGACCGACCCCTCGCGGCCGCACACTGGACAGGCCTCACCGGCCGCGAGCCCCCTGCCGCCGCACTCCGGGCAGTCCTCCACCCGCTCCAGAACACCGAGAAGCTCGCCCACCCGGCATACCAGCAGGCGCTCCTCATCGACCTCCACCCAGGCGCCGGCAGAAGCCGGGAACACGACATGGTCGCCGCGCTTGACGGGCATCTGCACGCCGACGTGGTCCCACCAGTCGAGGCCGGGACCGACAGCCAGCACGATGCCCTGCTGGGGCGGCGGCTCGTCCGAGCCCGGCGGGACAAGCAGCCCCGAACGCCTCACCCGGTCGGGGTCCAGCTCCTTGATCACGACCCGGTCGAACAGGGGTCGAAGCTGATCTCGCATGGCAGTGATCATAGGGGCAGGCCCCGGCCGGTCCGGGCGCTGCAGCTGGCCGCGGCCTCGCGACCTCCAGCGCCGCATAGTCATCCCGTGGTGGTTGACCGCTGAGCCGGGGCGTGACACGATGCGCTCGGGGAGAGGATGAGTCCGGCTGATCGCATCGCGGCGGATCTCCACCGGGTCTTGTGGGCTTGGTCGGTGCTGCTGATCGTTGGGGCACTGAGCGTAGCGGTGGGCGTCATCGTGCTGGCCAAGCCGCACATCAGCCTCGCCACGCTCGCCGTCGTCACCGGCATCTTCCTGCTCGTGGATGGGGTCCTGGAGCTCTTCTGGGCGGTAGTCCGCCATGGCGAGAGCCGGGCGCTGCCGGCAATCGTGGGCGTTGTGACCGTGGTCGCCGGAGTGTTCTTGATCCGCCACCCGACCAAGTCCGTCGCGGCGATCGCTCTGATCCTCGGCCTGTGGCTGATCATCCTCGGGCTGATTCGACTGATTCGCGTCTATGACCAGCCGGACGGCCGCGTGTGGGGGGTCATCAGTGGGGTCGTGGAGCTGCTGGGCGGGATCGTGATCGTGTCAAGCCCGCACATCGGGGTCGCCACGCTAGCCCTCCTGGTCGGGATTTCGTTCATCGTCCGCGGGCTCGTGCTGGGGGTTGTCGCCTGGGCGCTTCACCGTGCCACCCGCATGCTGGGCACCGCGGCACGCGGTCCGGCCACGGCGACCTGAGCCGTCGAGCGCGTTCGCCGCTCGCCGCACGGATGCGCGAGCGGGGGAGGTGCGCTGCCGGCAAGCGAGGGCGCGTTACCCGACGCCGAGCAGCTGCGCGCCTTGGAGGGTGTCCGTCAAGATCTGAAAGCGCTTGATCTGGTCGCCCTGCCAGCGCCAGATGTGAACGACCGGGATCTTTGCCGACTTATCACCCTTCCGCACCTCGTTGTGCCCGAGCACCACAACCGTCTCCCCATCCTCGAAGAACTCGTCCGCCGAGAGCTTGAACTCGTCCCAGGCGCCGACTGCCTGCTGTAGAACCTGTAGCGCCTGATCTTTGCCCTTGTGCTCGCCGCCTCCGGGCAGTTCGGTCGAGTTCGATCCTTGCCAAACGAAGTCGTCTGCCCAGTCCTGGGTGGCGGCTTGGATGTCCCCTTGGTTGAAGTCGTTGTAGCGCTGGCGCATTGCATCGCTATGTCCGGCCATGACAGTTCTCCTCTCGCGCGATTCGTACCTTGTACGGGTGCACGCTATCCCATCTAGACCCGAGCTCGGCGCGTCCGGCCCGCGTCGTAGCTTGTCCCCTCCGTGCGTCTGATCATCGCTCGCTGCTCGATCCGTTACACCGGCCGCCTCTCGACCGTCCTGCCCGATGCGGTGCGCCTCTTGATGATCAAGTCCGACGGCACATTCATGGTCTTCTCTGACGGGGGAGGGTCAAGTGTCAAGCCGCTCAACTGGATGACGCCCCCAACGGCGATCGACGAACAGCCCGGACGGCTGACCGTCCGACGGCGCGCGGAGCGCGACGGCGATCGCCTGGAGATCGAGCTGCTCGAGGTGCTCGCCGACTCGAGCCACGAGCTGGGCGAGGACGCCGGCCTCACCAAGGACGGGGTGGAGGCTCATCTCCAGGAGCTGCTCGCCGAACAGCCCCAGTGCTGCGGCGAGGGTCTGCGACTGGTCCGCCGCGAGTGGCCGACCGACATCGGACCCGTCGATCTGATGTGCCGTGACACCGACGAGGAGTGGGTGGCGGTCGAGATCAAGCGCGTGGCCGGCATCGACGCCGTCGAGCAGCTGAGTCGTTACCTGGAGCGGATCCGCGCCGACCCGGCACTGCGCTCCTGCCGCGGCATCCTCGCGGCCCAGGTCGTAAAGCCGCAGGCCCGGGCCCTGGCGGCGGCGCGCGGCATCGACTGCGTCGAGGTCGACCTGGCCGTGCTGCGCGGCGAGCGCGCGCCGGAACTGAGACTGTTTGCGGCATGAACGAACAAGCCGCCGTACTAACAGAGCGCCGTGAGCGCATCCTCGTGATAACGATCAACCGTCCCGACCAGCGCAACGCCGTCAACGCCGCGGTGGCTCAGGGCATCGCCGCCGCGCTAGACGAGCTGGACGACGACGCCGGCCTGTCGCTCGGTGTGCTCACCGGCGCCGGCAAGGGCTTCTCGGCGGGGATGGACCTCAAGGCATTCGTGGCCGGCGAGGTCCCCTACGTCGGCGACCGCGGCTTCGCGGGCATCACCCAGCGCTCCTCGGCCAAGCCTCTGATCGCGGCGATCGAGGGCTTCGCCGTGGCCGGCGGGCTGGAGGTGGCGATCTCCTGTGATCTGATCGTCGCCGCGCGCGGCGCGCGGCTGGGGATCCCGGAGGTCAAGCGCTCACTGATCGCGGCCGGCGGGGGGCTCTTGCGCCTGCCGCGCATGCTGCCCCGCAACGTGGCCATGGAGCTGGCGCTGACCGGCGAGCCGCTTGACGCGGTCCGCGCCTTCGAGTTGGGGCTCGTGAACAGGCTGGCGGAGCCGGGACAGGCGCTCGACACGGCGCTCGAGCTCGCGGAGCTGGTGGCCGCCAACGGGCCGCTGGCGCTGGCCGCCACCAAGCGCATCCTCACCGAGTCGGCAGACTGGCCGGATTCCGAGTTCTTCGCCCGCCAGGGCGAGGTCGCGGGCCCGGTGATGTCCTCCGAGGACGCCCAGGAGGGGGCCAAGGCGTTCGCCGAGAAGCGCCAGCCACAGTGGAAGGGGAGATAATCGAGCGATGGATACACAAGCAGTCGATCAGGCCTACGGGCAACTTCAGAACGACTTCCAGGATGTGGCCAAGTCGATCCAGACGCTGGCCGAGAAGCTCCAGTCGGCGGCCCAGGGAGGCGATACCAACGCCCGGGAGTGGCTGCTCGACCTAAAGCAGGTGGCCCTCGACGTCAAGGACGAGCAGATGCAGGCGAACGCCCTGCTTCAGGCCATCCACCAGTACGTCTCCGACTCGCACGAGCAGCTCCAGCAACAGGTCCCGCAGTACCAGCAGATGCAGCCGATGGGCGGCATGGGCGGCATGGGCGGGCGCGGCGGGATGCTCGGCGGGCTGTTGGGCGGCGGCTTCGGTCGCGCGATGGCGATGGGCGCCGGCTTTGGCCTCGGCGACGATCTGATCAACAACATTTTCTAATTGGTCTCGGGGTGGCGCATGCGCCACCCCGCCGGGCCGATCATGATCGGCCCGGGGCCGGGGCACATGTGCCCCGGCCCTAAAGATCGGACAGCTTCTCGGCCTTCTCCAAGCGCTCGGCGAGCCGGTTCATCCCGTAGCGCGTCGCCGCCTGGGCGCCCCCGTCGAGGTCGGTGACGCGGTCCGGGGGACGCTCCAGCTCGATCGGCCGCAGGGTGGCGATCTCCCGGAAATGGACCAGGTCCGAGGCGTTGTCGATCAGTGAAGCCCGGATTCGCGGCGACTGCTCGTGCGCGTGGGCGATCACCTCCTCGAGCGAGCCGTGGCGCCGCAGCAGCTCGGCCGCGGTCTTGGGGCCGATCCCCGGGGCTCCCGGCAGCCCGTCGGATGGGTCGCCGCGCAGGGCGATGAAGTCGGGCACGAGCTGTGGCCCGATGCCGTAGCGGCGCTCAACCTCAGGTGGGTCCACCTCCTCGAAGCCGCTCGTGCCCTGCTTGAGGAACATCACGCTGACGCTGTCCGACACGCACTGGTACATGTCGCGGTCGCCGGTCAGGATCAGCGTCCGGCCCTCGGCGACCGACTCCACCGAGGCCAGCGAACCGAGCAGGTCGTCGGCCTCGAGCTTCCCCGTGGTCTGCGTGCTCCAGCCGAAGGACTCAAACAGCTCCTCGGCGTGGTCGAACTGCCACTGAAGTGCGTCGGGGACCGGCGGCCTGGCGGCGTGATAGGGCGGATACAGCGCCACCCGGTACTCGGCCGCTTCGGCGCCGAAGCAGACCACGATCGCCCGCGGCTGCTGGTCTGCGGCCAGTCGCAGCAGGACGTTGACCGCTCCCAGGAGCGCATTGATGGGGTGCTCGTCGGTGCCCTTGATCGAGTCGGGCAGCGCAAAGAACGAGCGGTAGAGCACGAACGGCCCGTCGACGACCACGAGCGGCGGCGGCACGCGGCGCACACTAGCTGGCCGCCCCGCTACTCGGCCTGCAGAAAGGCGAGCACCGCCAGGACGCGACGGTGATCATCGTCGCTCGCCGGCAGGCTGAGCTTGGAGAAGATGTTGGAGATGTGCTTCTCAACGGCGCCGGGGGTTACCACCATCGAGCGCGCGATCGCGGCGTTGGTGCGGCCTTCGGCCACCAGCTCCAGCACCTCGCGCTCGCGCGGCGAGAGCGACTGGAGCCGGGGTTCGTTAGGCCCGGCGGTGCGGGAGCCCATGAGCTGGGCGACGACCTCGCGATCGAGCGCCGTGCCGCCGGCGGCCACGCGTTCCACGGCGTCGATGAACGTCCGCACCTCGCCCACGCGTTCTTTGAGCAGATAGCCGATCCCGCCCTCTCCGCTCGCCAGGAGCTCCTGTGTATAGACCGGCTCGACGTACTGCGAGAGGATCAGAACGCCCAACCCCTTGTGGCGGGCGCGGGCGTCGATCGCGGCGCGCACGCCCTCGTCGGTGAACGTGGGCGGCAGCCGGACATCGACGATCGCCAGGTCGGGGCGATGGCCGCCCACGATCCGCACCAGACCAGCGCCGTCCTCGGCGGTGGCCACCACGTCGATCTCGCGCTCGCGCAGCATCGCGACCAGACCTTCGCGCAGCAGCGCGTTGTCCTCGACGATCACGACTCGCATGGGAGCTGAGCCTGGACCGTCGTTCCCCGCCCGCGGGGGCTGACGACCTGCAGCGTTCCGTCGAGCGCCTCGACGCGCCGGCGGAGGCCCGTCAGCCCCGAGCCGCCGGGGTCGGCGCCCCCCGGCCCGTCGTCTGCGACCGCGACCACGAGCTGTCCTCCGCGCTCCTCGAGCAAGACGTGCGTCGCGGCGCCGGGCGCATGCTTGGCCACGTTCGTCAGCGACTCGGCGGCGACGAAGTAGGCGGCGGTCTCCACGACGGGGGTGAGCCGGCGGCCGAGGCGCCCCTCGACCACCACCGGCATCGGGGAGCGGCCGCCGAGCGCCTCGACGGCCGCCTCCAGCCCCCGGTCGGCGAGTACGGGGGGCGCGATCCCCCGCGCCAGGTCGCGCAGCTCGGCGATCGCCCCCGCGGCGTCGACTCGGGCCTGTCGGACGAGCTCGGCTAGTTCCGGCTGGTCATCGAGGCGCTCCTCGGCCCTACCGAGCTTCATGCTCAGGGCCACAAGCCTCGCCTGCGCACCGTCATGGAGGTCGCGTTCGATCCGCCGCAGCTCCGCGGCCTGGACATTTAGCGCGCCGCGCCGCGTGCGGGTCAGCTCCTCGACGCGCTCCGTCAGCTGGCGCTCGCGGCGCCACGGCAGACCGCGGAGCCCGTAGTGCGCCATCGCGTAGAGGCCGACGATCGTCGCGTAGACGGCCAGTGGCCACATCGGCCAGAAGTACGTGGGGTGCGCGAACCACCAGATCAGCACCATCATCACGCCGAGCACGGCGAAGATCGCGACCACGGTGGCGAACCGCCGCTCGCCCGGGTCCGGCCGGCGCCGCGCATGACGGATCGCGATCGAGAACGCCGCCGGGACCCCAAGCCCGAACCACACCCAACGCGGCCAGAAGTAGCCCGCGCCGCTCAGCCCCCAGATCAGCGCCATCACGAACGCGACCACCGCCGCGAAGACCAGATAGACCTCGAGCGCCGACGAGCCACCGGCCGGAGCCGGCGGCTCGTCCACGGTACGGCTGGGATGCTCAGTGGCCATCGCTCTCGTGCGCCAGCGTGGGGACACGCAAAGGATGATCCCAGCGCCGTGCCACGCGGTGCACCTGCCAGCCCCGGTCGCCGAGCAGCGCGATCGCCGCCGGCAGCGCGATGCCCCGCACGATCGTGGCGTCGATGAGCACTGCGGCCGAGAGGCCGACCCCCAGCTGCTTGAACTCCAGCAGACCGAGCGTGGCGAACACGGCGAACACGCACACCATCACGAGCGCCGCGCTGGTCACGGCGCCGGCAGTCGCCGCCACTCCCTCCTCCGCGGCGCGGCGGGCGGACAGACCGGAGCGCCGCGCCTCGCGCACCCGCTCGAGCACCAGCACCGTGTAGTCCATCGAGAGCCCAAACAGCACCACGAACGCGAACAGCGGCAGCCAGGAGACAATCGCGCCGTTCGAGGTAAACCCCAGGATCCCCTGGGCCCAGTGGTGCTGGAAGATCGCAACGAGCACCCCGTAAGCGGCACCGACGGAGAGCATGTTCAGGGCGATCACGGCTGCGGCGAGCTGGGGCGAGCGGAACGCGGCCAGCAGCAGCACGAACGCCAGGCCCATCACGAAGGCGATCACGAGCGGCGTCGCGCTCTGCATCCGGTTAGCGAAATCGAGGCTGCCGGCCGCGTCGCCGGTGACCAGCGCGTGCGCCGGCCGGGCCACGGTTGTCCGCAGCGCCTCCACGACCCTCTTGCCCTCGTCGAGGCCGCGATAGGGCATCGGCACGCGGACGACCGCCGTGTGCCCGTCCTTGGAGACATCGACCTCGACGCTCCCGCCACCAGCGGTGACCTCCTCGGCACGTCGGCCGAGAGCGGCCAGCCGGCGGTTGGCGCCCTGGCTCGCCAGATTCGTGCCGCGGACGACGAGCGCCGCGACCTGTGGTGCGCCGGGGAATGCCCGGTCGATGGCCTGATCGGCGACCCGGACGGGCGCATCCTTTGGCAAGTCGGTGACGTTGGGGTCGGCGGTGTGCATCTGCAGGAGGGGCACCGCGAGCGTCGCCAGAATGCAGACGGCCACCACCAGCGACGGCAGCGGGCGGCTGGTCACGAGCCGTGCCAGCCGTGCCCACGGCCCACGCGAGCCCGGGCTGCGTCCTCGCAGGCGCCCGAGCAGCGGAATTCGGCCGCGGTCGACTCGGTCGCCGAGCATTGCCAGCGCGGCAGGGAGCACGGTCACCGAGCCGAGCACGGCGATCGCCACCACGACCATCGTCGCCAGGCCGATCGAGGTGAACACCCTCGAGCCTGTGAACAGCAGGCCCGCCAGCGCGATCAGCACCGTCAGGCCGGAGATCACGATGGCCCGGCCGACCGTGGCGGAGGCGGCTTCGAGCGCGGCCTCGGGACCGCGGCCGGCCGCGCGCTCGGCCCGCTCGCGGCGGATGTAGAACAGCGAGTAGTCGACGCCAACCGCCAGGCCGATCAGCAGGATCACCGAGGCGGTGGAGTCGGCCACGGGCACGATGTGGGATACGAGACCCTCGGCGCCGAGCGCCGCCACGACGGAGGTCATGCCCAGAAGCAGCGGCACGGAGGCGGCGACGAGCGCGCCGAACGCCAGCACCAGGATCAGCAGCGTGAGCGGCATCGAGAGCAGCTCCGCGTGCTCCAGATCGACGCCGGCGGCCGTGCTGAACGCCTTGCCGACAGTTCCGTCGCCGGCCTCCAGCAGGCTGGCGCCAGGATGGCCCGCGGCGACTGCCTGTACCGCGCGCTGCACGGCGCCGACGTGGTCGCCGGCCTTCGCCGGGTCGCCGCGGAGGGTGGCCTGTACCAGCGCCGTCCGCCCGCCGGCTTTGCTCAGGGCGGGGGCGTTGTCCGGATCGTGAATCGCACGCACCTGCGGCACGGCGCGTAGCCTGGCCTCGAGCGCGCGAACGGCTGATTCAGTTCTCGCCGCGCCGGCCGAGCGGACGAGGATGCTCTCCTGCGCCGGGCGCGTGAGGTGCGCCTGGGCCACGATCGCGTCTGCCCGGGCGGACTCGCCGACCCCGGACTGCGCGTTCGTGAGCTGCTTCGTGCCGGCAGTCATGCCGGCCATCACGCAGGCGGCCACCAGCAGCAGCCAGAGCGCGATCGTGATGCGCGGCCGACGAGCGGCCGCACGTGAGAGGCGACGGACGACCCGCGCCAGCGCGCCGTCCGAGAGAGTTGAGATGGGAGCTGGATTTGGCATGGCCGGAAGTTCCCAGCCGTGCCTCGCCAGGTCACTGGGGTCAGATGGCGTCTGGGGTGGGGTTATCCCCCCAAGCGCAAAAGGGGGTCGACATGGCGCCTCAGCGGTGGATCAGCCCACGCCCACGGCCGGACCCGGCAGGCCGCCGATCAGCACCCGGTAGCTGCCGGCGCTCGGCACGCGGACGCTGTAGCGGCCATCCGGCCCCAGGCGCAGACGCTTGATCGTCCGCCACCGATTGCCGTAGAGCCGCTGGATTTGAAGCGGCGCGCCCTTGCGCCCGGGGACGACGGTCCCCGCCAGCGCAAGCGCCGTGTGGCTCAGCAGCTCGCGCAGGTAGGCCGACGCCTCGGCCGCGCCCGGCGCGAATGGGCTCTCCGTGTGCCCGCTCCTCACCCCGGCGATCGCCGCCGCGGCGGTGCCCGGCGCGGTCGCGACCGTCGTGAAGCTGGCCCAGGTCGAGAGGAGCCCAAAGCGCTGCTGGAGTTCGGCGCCGGTGACGTTGGTGCGGCCGCCCGTACCGATGACCACAGCGCTCAGGATCCGGGGCGAGGCGCCCGTGCGCGTGACCTGGATGCCCTCCAGCGTGCCCTTGACCAGCCCGCTCAGCTTGGCCTGGGCCGCGGCCATCGTCATGTGCTGGCCCCAGTGGTGATACGGATCGTGGCCCTCGGCGCCGTCGTAGGGATCCGGGACGCCGCGCAGCCAGGGCGCGGGCGTCGCTCCGGGAAACGCGTTCTCCACATCCTCGGTGTAGCCCCCCGAGGAGGAGAAGAAGTAGGTGGTGGCCGGCGCGCCGTTATAGGTCACGATCTGCCCCGCCGTGGCGGCGACGGCGGCGTTGGTCGCGGCGGTCTCGGCGGCGACACCGCTGTACTCCTGCGAGCGTGTGTCGGAATAGAGGTTGTAGGCCGTGCCGCCCACGTCGCTGGTGAGGCCAAACGTCCGAGCCGCCACGGCCTGCGCCGCTAGCGCCTGGGCCGGCCAGCTGGAGGGCATCTCGGCTGCGACCACCCCGCGGACATAGTCATCGACCCCCACCGCGTTGATCGTCTCGACACCCCCCGCGCCGGGCCGGAACTGGAGCGAGCCCCGGTAGGAGCCGAGCCCGGCGACGCTCACCGGGCCGGGGCCGCTCACCGTGAGTGGCGCGGCGAACGTCCCGATCCGCTTGCCCCTGGAGTTGATCAGCTGAAGCTCGCCGTTAGCCAGGGCCCGCACGGTGTAGGACTTGCCGGCGTGTAGCCGCCTGCGCCCGGCGTGGGTGGCGCCGCTGAAGGCCGCCGAGCCCGTCTTCAAGAGGACGCGCACGATCCGGCTGGGGTTGGTTTGCCCGAGCGTCGTTCCCTGGTAGTAGTCGGCCAGGATCGAGCGGTAGTCGGCGCCGTGCAGCGCGTAGCCGTAGGCGCCGTACTGGCTCATCCCCACCCCGTGGCCGTAGCCGCCGCCGCTGATGTAGAAGAGGCTGGCGGCGGAGGCCGACGCGGCGAGGGACAGCGACACCGCCACTGCCAGGGCCAGCACCCGCACCGGCTTGCACACCAACGCCGACAACCCGGACCGGTTAACCAATAGATTGAGGAGACAGATGGCTGAGCGCAAAGCTTCTGATGTGTTCGTCGAGTGCCTGGAGGCTGAGGGCGTTCGCTACGTGTTCGGGATACCCGGCGAGGAGACGCTTGATCTCAATGAGTCGCTGGCCAAATCTTCGATTGATTTCGTTCCTGTTCGCCACGAGCAGGGCGGCGCCTACATGGCCGACGCCTACGGCCGGCTCACCGGGCGGGCGGGCGTCTGCCTGGGGACGCTTGGCCCCGGCGGGACGAATCTGGTGACGGCTGTCGCCGATGCTTTTCTCGATCGATCCCCGCTCGTCGCCTTGACCGGCCAATCCGATATTGAGCGCATGCACAAGGAGTCCCATCAGTACATCGACCTGATCGGCATCCTCCGCCCGATCGTCAAGTGGAACGCGCGGGTCTCGAGTCCCGAAATCGTACCGGAGGTGGTCCGCAAGGCGTTCGCGGTGGCCGAGTCGGAGAAGCCGGGCGCCACGCACCTGGAGCTCCCCGAGGACGTCATGGCCCGCGAGTTCGAGGGCTCGCCGCTGCCTCGCCACACGCCGGTCAAGCCCGAGCCCGGCGCCCGGGAACTGCAGCGCGCGGCGGACTTGATCTGTAACGCCGACCACGTCGTAGCGCTGGCCGGGGCGGGCGCGGTGCGCACCCGGGCCGGGTCTGCGCTCAGGCGGTTTGCGGCCGAGACGGAGATCCCGGTTGCCGAGACGTTCATGGCCAAGGGCCTGCTCGACGATGAGGACCCGCACGCCTTGGGTACGGTCGGGCTCCAGGCGCGCGACTACGCGATGGCCGGCTTCGAGGACGCCGACGTGGTGCTGACGATCGGCTACGACCTGGTGGAGCACGCGCCCGAGCAGTGGAACCCGCGCGGGGATAAGCAGATCGTGGTGATCGACACCGTCGCGGCGGAGATCGACGAGTTCTACGTCCCGGCGGTGGAGCTGGTGGGCGAGATCCCCCACGTGCTCTCGCGGCTGACGAGCGCCTGCCGACAGGACCCAACGCCGGGTGGCTCCAGCCGCCTGCGCGAGGTGGTCCAGGGCGCGCTGCACGACGGCTCCTCCGACGATCGCTTCCCGGTCATCCCGCCGCGGGCCCTGTGGGAGATCCGCGAGGTGCTCGGCCGGGAGGACATCCTGGTCTCCGACGTGGGGCTGCACAAGCTGTGGATCGGGCGCATGTTCCCCGCCTACGAGCCCGGCACGGTGCTGATCGCCAACGGCCTGGCGGGCATGGGTTTCGCACTGCCGACGGCGATCGGGGCCAAGCTCGTGCATCCCGACCGCAACGTGATCGCCGTACACGGCGACGGCGGCTTCCTCATGAACTGTCAGGAGCTCGAGACCGCCGTGCGGCTGCGCACCCCGGTGGTCAACGTGGTGTGGGAGAACAACGAGTTTGGTTCGATCGCCTGGAAGCAGGACAAGAAGTTCGGCCGGCACTTCGACGTCGAGTTCGGCAACCCCGACTTCGTCAAGCTGGCGGAGGCCTTCGGCGCCGCCGCCTGGCGTCTCGAGAGCGCCGACGAGCTCGGCCGCCGCCTGCGCGAGGCGCTGGCGCTTGACCGCCCGTCCCTGATCGTGGTCCCAATCGACTACTCCGCGATCGACGTCGCGCTTTCGGAGGAGCTGGGCCGAGAGATCGTCTCGACTTGAGCGGCGACCCGGGCGGTGCACGGGAAGTGCTCGTCATCGGCGCCGGCCTTGCGGGGCTGGTGACGGCGCTGGAGCTGATCGAGCAGGGACGCGACGTGGTGGTCGTGGATCGCTGCCTGCCGCAGGAGGTCGGCGGCCTGGCGCGGGAGGCCTTCGGCGGCATGTTCATGGTCGACACGCCCGAGCAGCGGTTCTCGGGAATCCGCGACTCGGTTGAACTGGCACTCGAAGACTGGCGGCGGATCGCGGGCTTCGAGCAGGACGACGTGTGGCCGGCGCGCTGGGCGGAGCAGTACGTGTCCCGCGCGCGCGACGAGGTGGGTGGCTGGCTGAAGCGCTACGGCGTCCGCTTCTTCCCGGTCGTCAACTGGGCCGAGCGCGGCGTGTACGGCGACGGGAACTCTGTGCCCCGCTTCCATCTGACGTGGGGGTGCGGTCAGGCGCTGGTCGACGCGGTGTGGGACGCGGCCCGGCGCCAGCCGACGCTCGAGGTCCGCTTCCGCCACCGGGTTACCGGGCTGATGGTTCGTGACGGCCGCGTCGTGGGAGCACAAATCGCGGACGATGAAAGCGGGACCGCCGAGTACGAGCTGGCCGCGCAACACGTGGTTATCGCCGCCGGCGGGATCGGCGGGAACTTAGAGCTGGTACGCGCCAATTGGCCCGCGAACCTGGGCGGCCCGCCGGCAGAGATCCTGATGGGCTCTCACTACTACGCCGACGGCGCCATGCACGCCGAGGCAGAGCGGCTGGGCGCCAACATCACCCACCTCGAGCGGATGTGGAACTATGCCGACGCGGTGCGCCACCCCAGCCCGCGCCGGCCGCTGCACGGACTGAAGCTGATCCCGCCGCGCTCGGGCCTGGTCCTCGACCCCACCGGGCGTCGCTACGGCCCGACCGCCCTGATTCCCACCTTTGACGCCCACTACGCGCTCGAGCGGATGTGCGAGGACCCGCGGGGTTACTACTGGATGATCTGCAACTGGAAGATCGCTCGGCGCGAACTGGACGTCTCAGGCTCGCAGCACAACCCTTCAATCCGGGAGAAGCGGCTGATCCGGTTCCTGCTCGGGATCCTGTTGGGCAAGCCGACGCTGGTGCGCTACTTCGTCGAGCGCTGCCCGGATTTCGTGACCGCCCATACGCTGCCCGAGCTCGCGCGGCGGATGGCCGCCGTGACCGAGGACGATGCGCTCGATGGGGAGCAGATGGCGGCCGAGGTCCGGCGCTACGACGCCACTGTCGACCGCGGCAAGGGGCTGTTCAACGATGACCAGCTGCGGCGGGTGGCGCAGCTTCGCAACTGGCGCGGCGACCGCCTGCGCACGAGCCGTTTTCAACCGATCGAGGACGCCAAGGCTGGCCCGCTGATCGCGATCCGAATGACCGTCCTGGCGCGCAAGAGCCTGGGCGGCATCCAGACCGATCTCGAAGGCCGCGTGCTGCGGCCGGATGGAGCGGTGATTCCTGGTCTGTTTGCGGTGGGGGAGGCGGCCGGGTTCGGCGGCGGAGGCGTGCACGGCAAGCGCTCGCTGGAGGGCACGTTCCTCGGCGGATGCGTGTTCACGGGCAGGGTCGCCGCCCGGACGATTCTCGACGGGGGCTAAAGGGCGCCGCTGGTCTCCCGGGCGCCCTGTGTCTCGCAGGCGCCCCGTCTCCCGGGCGCCCTGTGTCTCGCGGGCGCCCCGTTACTTCAAGCTGCCCTGCGCCATCTTGCGCAGGTCCATCGCCTTGTCGTAGGTCTCCTCGTCGACGCCGTGCTCGAGCGCCACGTCCCTCAGCATCCGCCCGGAGGTGGCCGCCTCCTTGACGATCTCGGTGGCCTTGTCGTAGCCGATCGCCGGATTGAGCGCGGTAGCCGCGGCGAGCGTCGCCTCGGCCGAGTGCCGGCAGCCCTCCTCGTTGGCCTCGATGCCGGCGACGCACTTCTCGGCGAAGGCGCGGGCGGTGGAGGCCAAGAGGCGGATCGACTCCAGCAGGTTGCGGGCGATCAGCGGCACGCGCACATTCAGCTCGAAGTTGCCCTCGAGCCCGCCGATCGTGATCGCCGTGTCGTTGCCGATCACCTGCGCTGCGACCTGGAGCACAACCTCGGGAATCACCGGGTTGACCTTCCCCGGCATGATCGAGGAGCCCTTCTGGAGCTCCGGCAGCAGCAGCTCGCCGATGCCGGCGCGTGGGCCCGAGGCCATCAGTGCGAGGTCGTTGGCGATCTTCGTCAGCGAGACCGCGATCACCTTGAGGGCACCGGAGAGCTCGATGAGGGCGTCGCGGTTGCCCTGAGCCTCGAACGGGTCCTCGGGCGGATTGATCTCAAAGCCGGTCGCCGCGCCCAGGTGCTGGCGCACCCGCTGGGCGAACTCCGGATGGGTGTTGAGGCCGGTGCCCGTAGCGGTGCCGCCGAGCGGGATCTGCGAGACCTGCGACAGCGAGTTTCTGACCCGCCGAGCCCCGAGTCGGAGCTGGGCGGCGTATCCGGAGAACTCCTGCCCGAGCGTCACGGGAACGGCGTCCATCAGGTGCGTACGGCCTGACTTGACGATGTCTCGGAACTCGTCAGCCTTGGCCTGGAAGGAGGCCTCGAGCTGCTCGAGCGCCGGCAGCAGGTCGTCGTGGGCCTCGGCCAGCGCCGCGAGATGGACGGCGGAGGGGAAGACGTCGTTTGACGACTGGCCCATGTTCACGTGGTCGTTGGCGTGGGCGTCGTCGCCCGCCACGTGCGCGATCACCTCGTTGGCGTTCATGTTGGTCGAGGTACCCGAGCCGGTCTGGAAGATGTCGATGGGGAAGTGATCGTCGAACTCGCCCTCGGCGACTCGGTCCGCGGCGCGGGCGATCCGCTCGGCCACGTCACCGTCGAGCTTGCCGAGCTCGGCGTTCACGCGGGCGGCGGCGGCCTTGATCCGACCCAGCCAGCGGATGACCGGTACCGGTACCCGCTCGCCCGAGATCGGAAAGTTGTCCACCGCCTTGGTGGTCTCGCCCCCCCACAGCTGCTCCTGTTCGGTTACGCCCATTTGCCGTCCTTTCGCTGTCTCGCTCTGCCATGAACGCTACTCCGGTCGTCGTTCGAGCCTCGCTCAACGGTCCCGCTCACCCGCAGAACGCGATCAGCTCGCGGGCCACCCCCACGGGGTCGTCGTAGGCGATCAGGAACCCCGTCCCGGGCAGTGTCCGTAGCTGTGCGTTCGGGAGCAGGTCGAGCGCCTCCTGCGCGCCCGCCAGCGGGTGGAAGTTGTCGTTCTCAGCCCAAAGCAACAGGACCGGAATGTCCAGCTGCTGATAGATGTCGAGCAGCTGGCGCTGCGGGGCCACAGGCCAGCGCCGCGCGAACTTGGCCCAGGAGCGAGCGCGGTTGCCATTGCCGCCCACGTCAGCGAACGCGTGGCGCAGCAGATCGCGGCTGGCGGGATTGTGCTGCGCGGAGAGCTGCTCGCCGATCGAGGGACGAAATACGATCGTCGCCCCGCGCGCCAGCAGCCGGTCAAGGCCCGGCACCGCCGCCGCCCTGCACGCGATCCTCCACGCCGAGCGCTTGGCACGGTGCTCCTCGCGCCGGTGAAGCCGCGTGGGCATGAGCACGATTCGCGCCGGCTCGATCAGGCCGGTGGCCGCCGCCTTCAGCGCCAGCTCGGCACCGAGATCGTGGCCGGCGATCAATGGCCGGGGGCCGAGCACCTCGCGACAGAAGCCGGCGATGACTTCCGTCAGCCAGCCCACCGTGTACGGGTGGCGAGGCCGGTCCTCTGAGTCACCATGCAGCGGCAGGTCCGGCAGCACGACGCGAAAGCGTCCGGACAGCGGCGCGACGATCGGCTCCCATTCGCGGTGCGAGAGGCCCAGCGAGTGCAGCAGAACGATGCCGGGTCCCGTCCCCGCCTCCCTGTATGCGACCCGTGCGCCGTCACGGTGGTGGTAGAGGCGCAGGCGCATGCCGCGTCATCGTCGCACTCCGGGGCCGCGAAGCACCCCTGGGGCGTGCCGCGAAGCAGGGCTGGGCGCCGCGCGCAGCGCCACTCGCACCGGCAGCGAGGGCTTTCCGATCGCAAGGTTGTGCAATTCGTGGACGATGCTGGTCAACGCTGCCGAAAGTGGGCTGAATTGTGCTCATGGAGTCAACCTCTACAAGCCCACTTGGTCTGTCCACCTCTCAGGCCGCGCACGTTCTGGGCGTCTCGCTGGGCACGATCCGCCGCTGGTCGGACATGGGCTACCTCCAGTCCTACCGCACCCCCGGCGGTCAGCGTCGCTTCAGCCGCGACCAGATCGAGCAGTTCCTGAAGTCACTGCAGGAACCCGGCCAGTCACCGCGTCGGGCGGCTGGCGAGCGCTAGGCGTGCTTACGCGCGCGCCTCTTTGATCCGCCGCTCCATCGCCAGCTCGACGTCGAAGTCGGCGGCATCGGCGTGCCGGTACTCGGTGCCCTCGCCCGAGAGCAGGCCGGCGAGGACCTCCACGTAGCGAGCATCGAGCTGCGTACCTGACACCCGTCGCAGCTCGCGCAGCGCCTCGAATGAGCTCATCGGCGTGCGGTAGGTGTCGCTAGCGGTCAGCGTGTCGTACACCTCCGCAACGGCGATCATCTTGGCCAGCTCCGGGATCTGATCGGCTGGAAGCCCCTTCGGATATCCGCGTCCGTCGACTCGCTCATGGTGGGCGATGACGATCTCCGAGACAGGGCCATACATGCCGAGGTCTCGCAGCATGTCGGCCCCCAGCTCAGGATGGCGCTGAATCGCTATCCAGTCCTCCTCCTGAAGCGGCCGCCCCCGTTCGGCGACACGGTCGGACAGCGCGAAATGGCCGATGTCGTGGAGCAAGCCGGCTGTGTGCGCGAGCTCCTGCTCCTGTGCGCTCATCCCGACCGATTCCGCCATGTCGCGAGCGAACCGGGCAACCGCCGCGGCGTGCCGGGCCGCCCGTCCGTCACGAATGTTCAGCGAGCGCATCAAGCCGGCGAGCACACCCCAGGAGAGGGAGACGTATTGCTCGGTGCGCTCTCGGGATTGCTCGAGGAGCTGCGCTTGATAGGCGAACGCGAATAATGCGGTGAGCGCGAAGGTAATCGCCCCAAGACCCACGTGGACATAGATCGCCGCGCCAGCGACGGCTAGCGCGAGCGCGATTCCCTGGCTGAACGCGTTTTGCTTGAAAACCTCCAGGGTGAGTGCGCGACCGCTGGGGAACGCTCGCTGGTAGAGAGCGACGATCGTGAAATTGAGTAGAGCCACATCGCGCCGACGCCAGCGACGACGCAATAGAAGTCGGCGGCGTGCCGGTATCGGAGGGCTGCCAGCGCCCGGATCAGGTTTCGCAGCCACTAGCGCCGGCGACCATCACCGCGAGAAGTTCAAGCCGGCACCCCACCAGGGCGATCGCGTGCGCACAGACGCCACCAGCTCGCTGATGACGATGCCGCGCACGCAGACGCCGGACCGAGGAACGCCGCCGCCAACAGCGCAACAATGAACGAGGGCGAAACCGAGCTGCCGCCTTGGCAGCGGGACGACCAGCCAACCAGCCAGCACCGCTGACACGTAGCAGCACGATGCTGAGCCCATCGTGCCCTGCGCGGTCGATCTGGGCCTGCCAGATCGCCAACGCCAAGCAGACCGTCAACCCAGCAACCGCAGAAGCGATGGCTAAGCGACGCCATGCTGCGCGCCGCACGGTAACAGAGACCGCAGGTGCGCCCATGTGCAGAAAGTAGCGCTGGCCCCCGCTCTAGCGCTACTCCTGAACCGAAATCTACCGCCTTTTGACTACTACCAACCGCGACAGCTCATAGGTGCCCTTTCCTTTTCCTTCTGCTCTCCGAAGTGCACTTGCACCCACTGCAGCGGCGCAAGCCCGACGACTAAAACTCCAAAAACCCTCCAATTGATGGAGGTTTTGCATAGGTTTATAGCACGAAAGTTGTGCAATTTCTGCTCGTATGACGCTTTTAGCACGGGCTAGGCCGACCTTTCCTGTGCATGCGCTATCTCAAAACGAGCGAGGCCGCCTCGCTTTTGAACGTGAGCCCGAACACGCTCCGAGCTTGGGAGCGGCGTTTCGGGTTCCCGAAACCGCAGCGCTCGCCCGGCAAGCACCGGCTTTTCACGCACGGCGAGGTGGCCGCGCTGCGCGACGCCTTGCAGGAGGGACTCTCGATCTCCTCCGCTGTTTCCCGCGCGCGCGAGGGACTGTCAGCCGACAGCAACTCGCTCGTCGGCGCGCTCGTCTCATTTGAGGGGCAGCGGGCCGACGGCGCGCTGGAGGCGGCGCTGGCGCTGCGCTCGGTGGAGCGCTCGGTGGAAGAGGTGCTGCTGCCGTCGCTCGATGAGATCGTCCGGCGACACACCGTCGATTCAGCGGCGTGGGCCTTCTCCGCTCAGTGGGCGACCAGCTGGCTTCGGCGTGCGACGCACCTCTCGCCGCCGCCTGTCCGGCCTGTGTCGGTGCTCCTCGGCGATGCCACGCGTGACGACCTGGACCCCGACGCCCCGTACATCCGCGCGTTCGAGCTCTTTTGCGTACGGGCTGGGGTCAGCATGCTGAGTCTCTCCGCCAGGGGGGTGACCGGGATCGGGGACGCTGTTGCGGTGCACGGCCCCAACCTGGTCGTCATCGCCGGCGGCCACCTGGACGACGACACCGTCGCCAGGTGGGCGTACGCGGTTCGACTGGCGGCGGGGGCGCTGCCAGTGGCGGTCTACCGGCGGGGAGCTCAGCGTGTCCGGATGCGGACGACGGGGACGAGCGTGCTTCCGGGAGGGTCGGCGGAGGCACAGAGGCGCCTGCTCGAGCTGGTGGAGGCGGACCAGGCCGAGAGGAGAGCGGCCGAGGGCGCTCGCAGCGCGAGTGCACAGCTAAGGGCGCAAACCGCGGGCCTGTAACCAAAGAGACCGGCGGACGTAGAGAGAGTGACAAGGATGAGATCCAGGGAGGCGGACTAAGTTGAAGGGGCAAAAGCGGCAGGGCCTTGCGGTCGTGCCAAACACGGAAGTAGAACGGGGCAGCGAGCGGGAAGCAGCGCCGAGGATTCGCTTCTGCAGTCACTGCGGAGCCAGCCCGAGCGACGGCGCGCAGGAGCTGCCGGCCGGCGAGCCCAGCTCACGGGTTTGCGATAGCTGCAGCCTCGGGCTGCTGCTCGAGACGGGCGCCGACGTAGCTCCGGAGGAAGGCGCGGCGTTCCTCGTCGTCGATAGCTCGCTCTCCATCTGTGCCGTCTCGGGCGAGGCCGAACGTGTGCTGGCCACGCGCGAGCCGGACGCCGTCAACCGCCACGTCACGGAACTGCTGGCGCCCGCGGACGCCGAGGCGCAGGGACCGGCGAACCTGGCGGTAGGGATCACCTGGGCGGCGCGCGGGGACGGCACCGAGCGCCGTGTGACGGTGCGTCCCACGAACGTCTTCGGCGTGAGGCTCCAGGCACGGATCGCCAGCTGCGGGCCGCCTCAGGCCGCGCTGCTCGTCTTCGACTGAACGATCCCGGCTGAGCCTGCGTTCGGGTCCGTCGAGGGCGCGTGGCGCTGGGAAAAGAGACGCCGCGGGTGCTTCAAGGGCCCCCGAACGGCGCCAACTACGTAGCGACCGAATCTGCACGCTTCCTTGCGAAGCTTGCGCAGCTCGCGAAATACCTGCATAAACCCCGCCCCATGAGTGGAATCCGCACCAATGCGGCTGCCGTGATGCTCGACGTCAGCCCCAACACCCTCCGCAGCTGGGAGCGTCGCTACGACTTTCCCCGCCCCCTTCGTTCCCCCGGCGGGCACCGGCAGTACTCCCTGGCCGAGATCGAGGCGTTGCGCATGACGCTGTCGGAGACGCACAACGTGTCGTCGGCGATCTCGCTGGCCCGCGAGCGCGGCGAGGGCCCGTCTACCTCGGCGCGCCTGGCGGCGGCGTTTGGCTCCTTCGACGAGGAGCGCGCGAACCGCCTGCTCGAGGAGAGCCTCGCGCTGCGGTCGGTCGAGCGCACGGTCGAGGAGGTTCTGCTGGCCGGGGTGGACGCCCACTCGGCTTCCGAGCAGATCACCACGGAGTACGAGTTCGGCTGGCGCCACGCGACGGGGTGGATCTCAGCTCTCAAGCGCCTCTCGCCCCCTTCGTCGCGTCCCGAGGGCGTCCTCGTCTTCGATGCCTCGGAGCTACACGACTTCGACGCGCTCCACGCGCAGGCGCTGGAGCTGCTGCTGCGCCGCGCCGGGTTGCGAACCCTGCTGCTGACGCTGGCGGTGGAGTCGGCGAGGCTGACGCATGCCGTCCGCGCCTTGGGGCCCGCGGCCTTTGTCCTCACCGGCCGGCGCGCCAGCCTCGATCAGATCGGTCGACTGGTCTACGCGGTCCGCGGCGTCGTCCCGGGAGCCGTGGTGTTCGACTACCGCGGCGCCGTTCCGGACACCGGCGCGAGCACCGTCCAGCGGCTCGGCGACGAGCCGATCGCAGCGCGCGACGTGCTCCTGGCCCACCTCGATGGTGGGCGGACGAGCTCGGAGTCGCGAGCGAGCGGTCAGGTGCGCGCACGGGCCGCCGCGCAGGCCGCCGCGCGCCAGCGCTCGCTGCAGTCCGCGTAGACGACACTTAGCGCAGCCCAGGAGGGGCGGGCGGACCCCTGCCACAATCGGCCACCCGATGGCACAACCGCACCGCCCCGTAAGTCCCCAGCCCTCGTTTCCGGAGCTCGAGCAGGAGGTGCTCGCGCGCTGGCGCGAACGGGACGTGTTCGGTGAGTCGCTCCGCCGCCGGCAGGGCGCGCCGTCGTGGGGCTTCTACGAGGGGCCGCCGACCGCGAACGGCGCGCCCGGTTCCCACCACGTGCTCGCGCGGGTGTTCAAGGACATCTTCCCTCGGTACAAGACGATGCGCGGGTTCTACGTCGAGCGCAAGGGTGGCTGGGACTGCCACGGACTGGCCGTGGAGCTGGCGGTCGAGGAGGAGCTGGGGTTCACCTCGAAGGGGGACATCGAGCGTTACGGGATCGCGGAGTTCAACGCCGTCTGCCGCGAGAAGGTGCTCAGCCACGTAGAGGACTGGAACCGGCTGACGGAGCGGATCGGGTTCTGGATCGACCTCGAGCACGCCTACCGTACGCTTGACCCGGCCTACGTCGAGTCTGTCTGGTGGGCGCTGAAGACGATCTACGACCAGGGCCTCCTCTACGAGAAGTTCAAGGTCGTCCCGTACTGCCCGCGGGACCAGGTCACGCTCTCGAGCCATGAGCTCGGACAGCCGGACGTGTACCGCGATGTGCTGGATCCGAGCGTCTACGTGAAGCTGCCGAGCCCGCGCGGGACGCTCCTGGTGTGGACGACGACGCCGTGGACGCTCGTCTCCAACGCCGCGGTGGCGATCGATCCAGAGCTGACGTATGTCAAGACCGACGAGGGCTACGTCTTGGCCGAGGCAGCCCTCGAGCGGGTCCTGGGCGAGGACGCAGAGATCGTGGAGCGCTTCAAAGGCTCAGAGCTTGTCGGCACGCCCTACGAGCCGCCATTTGGCTTCATCCCCGGGAGCGCATACGGGCCCAAGGGCCACACGGTCCTGCCCGCCGATTTCGTCTCCGCCCACGAGGGCACCGGCCTGGTCCACACCGCAATTGCTTTCGGTGATGACGACTTTCGCCTCGGCGAACAGCAGGGCCTGGACGTGATCAACCCCGTCAGGCTCGACGGCACCTACGACGAGCGGATCGGACCCTACGCGGGACGTTGGGTCAAGGACGCCGACCCCGACCTGATCGAGGATCTGCGCAGCCGCGGTCGGCTGCTACGAGCCGAGACATACGAGCACTCCTATCCCCATTGCTGGCGCTGCGGCACGCCGTTGCTCTATTACGCCAAGCCCTCCTGGTACATCGCAACGAGCCTGCGCAAGGACCGGCTGCTCGCGAGCAACGAAACCGTGACCTGGTATCCCGAGCACGTCAAGTACGGGCGCTTCGGCAACTGGCTGGAGGGCAACGTCGATTGGGCCCTCTCCCGTGAACGCTACTGGGGAACGCCGCTCCCAATCTGGCGCTGCGGTAACGACCACACCCGGGCGGTCGGGTCGCTCGAGGAACTTCACCAGCTGAGCGGCGCCCTGCTCGAGGACCCGCACAGGCCGTTCGTCGACGAGGTGACATTCGCCTGCACCGAGTGCGGCGAGCCGATGCGCCGGGTGCCCGAGGTGATCGACGTGTGGTTCGACTCGGGCTCGATGCCGTTCGCCCAGTTCCACGCCCCCCACGAGAACGAGGCTCACTTCGAGCAGCGCTTTCCGGCCGACTTCGTCTGCGAGGCGCTCGACCAGACGCGCGGCTGGTTCTACTCGCTGATCGCGGTCTCGACGCTGCTGTTCGACCGCTCCCCGTATCGGAACGTCGTCTGCCTCGGGCTGATCCTCGACGAGGACGGTCGCAAGATGTCCAAGTCGATCGGCAACACCGTCGAGCCGTGGGACGTCCTCGATCAGTTCGGCGCCGACGCGTTCCGGTGGTACTTCTTCACCTCAAAGCAGCCGTGGGATGGCTATCGCTTCTCGCTTCAGACGATCGGCGAGTCGGTCAGGCAGTTCCTCTTGCCGCTGTGGAACACCTACTCGTTCTATGTCCTCTACGCGAACGCCAACGGGATCGACCCCAACGACGCGCTCGCCGGTGAACCCGGGGACGACCTGGACCGCTGGGCGCTCTCGCGGCTGAGCGCGACAGTCGAGACCGTCCGCGAGCGGCTCGACGATTACGACGCCACCACTGCCGGCCGCGCGATCGCCGGCTACCTCGATGAGCTCTCGAACTGGTACATCCGGCGCTCTCGCCGACGATTCTGGGACGGCGATCGTGCTGCCTTCGCGACGCTCCGCACAGCGCTGATCACGCTCGCGCAGCTGCTGGCGCCGTTTTGTCCCTTCATCGCCGATGAGGTCTACGACAACCTCGACGGCTCGGAGCCGAGCGTGCACCTGACGGACTTTCCCCAGCCGCACGCACGGGAGGTGGAGCTCGAGCAGGCAATGGCCATCGCCCGCGAGACCGTGCGCCTGGGGCTCGCGGCGCGAGCACAGGCCAAGCTCAAGGTGCGCCAGCCGCTGCGCGCGGCGGTGATCGTGGCGGCGGGCCCCGAGCGCAGGGCCATCGAGCAGCTCGCCCGGATCGTCAAGGAGGAACTCAACGTGCGCGAGCTGCGGTTCGTCGCCCAGGCCGACGAGCTGGGGCAGGTCGAGGTAAAGCCCAACTACCGGACGCTCGGTCCGCGCTTTGGCAAGGACATGCCGACGGTGGCGGCAGCCGTCGCCGGCCTCGATCCAGCGAGCGTGACAGCGGCGCTTCGCGAGGGACGGCCCGTGGCGATCAGCCTCAATGGCCACGACCACGAGTTGAGCGCGGAGGATCTGACCGTGGCGATAAAACCGCTCGAGGGCTACCAGGTGGAGCGCGAGGGCTCGCACGCGGTGGCGCTCGAGTTGGCAATCGACGCCGAGCTGCGGATCGAGGGCTGGGTGCGAGACATCGTCCGTGCGATCCAGAACGCGCGCGCCGCTGCCGGGTTCGATGTCTCAGACCGCATCGTGCTACGGCTCGCCGGCGACGAGGACCTGGTCGGCGCCGCGCGCGCGTACCAGGACTACATCGCGGGCGAAACGCTCGCCATCCAGGTTCACTACGGCTCGGCCGATGGGGCGGAGCCCGTCACGATCGACGGCCGCGAGCTCCGGGTGGCCGTCGCCCGAGCGACCTAGGCGGTCAGCGCCGGCTCGAGCTCGGCCTCGAGCTTGCGCTTGGGGTAGGCGCCGATCACCTTCTTGGCCACTTGGCCATGGTTGAAGACGATCAAGGTCGGAATCGACATCACGTCGTAGTTGATTGCCGTCTGCTGATTCTCGTCGATGTTCAGCTTGACGACCTTGAGATCGCCGGTGCGCTCCTGCGCGATCTCCTCGACGACCGGTGCGACCATCCGACAAGGCCCGCACCACGGCGCCCAGAAGTCCACGAGCACGGGGGTCTCTGACTCGAGAACCTCGGCCTGGAAGTTGCTGTCGTTGACTTCGGTGACGGTGCCTGCCATCGGTGCTCCTTGCTCGGAGGGGTTGCTTCAAAAAGTATAGCGGGTCCAATCGGATCGGCTCCGCGCATGCGCGGAGCCGCCGCGGGCGCATGCGCCCGCGGGGCCGGCGCTCATGAGCGCCGGCCAACATAGTCATTAGCCTACGACTCCTAACGGATGGCCGACCCGACTAACACCGAGATCGCGGCAGCACTCGACGAGCTCGGTGACCTCTACGAGTTGGACGGCGCGATCGTCCACCGCGTCGTCGCTTACCGCAACGCCGCCAAAGCGGTGCGCGAGGCACCGGTGTCGGTCACCGCCCTGGCGCGGCAGGGTCGCGCCACCGAACTGGCGGGCATCGGAGCCACGATCCAGGAGAAAGTGCTGGCGCTGGCCGACGACGGGGTGATCCCGGCGACTGCCAAGCTGAAGGCCAAGTTCCCCGTCGGCTTGATCGAGGTCACCCATGTCCCCGGTCTTGGCCCCAAGCGCGCCCGCCGCCTGTTCGACGAACTCGGCATCGATTCGCTCGAGGCCTTACGCGATGCCGCCCAGGGGCAGCGCGTCCGCACGCTGAAGGGATTTGGACCGAAGGCCGAGGAGGGAATACTCGCCGCGCTGGAGGCAGCAGGCGGCGGCAATCATGGCCAGCGCGTCGTCCTCGATCGCGCGCTGGCCGTCGGCGAGCAGTTGATCGAGGCGCTCCGCGCCCACCCCGCCTCTGAGCGCGTGGAGCTCGCGGGCTCGGCGCGGCGGATGACCGACAGCGTCAAGGACCTGGACGTCATCGCCACTGCCACGGACGCACTGTCCCTGGCCCGGGCGGCGGCCGAGCTGGAACTGGTGGAATCCGCCCAGAAGCCGGCCGCGGCCGGGGTCAGGCTCCGCACACACACCGGGCTTCGCGTTGAGCTACGGATCGTCGCCCCCGATCAGTTCGGCAATCTCCTGCAGCACCTAACCGGCTCCAAGCAGCACAACATGGCGCTTCGCGACACCGCCGTCCGCAAGGGCCTTCACGTCTCCGAGTACGGCGTGCTCGACGATCGCACGGGAGCGACGCACCGCTGCGCGACCGAGGACCAGGTCTACCGGTTGCTAGGGCTGAGCTACATCGAGCCGGAGCTGCGCGAGAACCGCGGCGAGCTCGAGGCCGCGGCCAACGGCACGCTGCCCGAGCTGATCACCCTTTCCGACCTCAAGGGCGATCTGCACTCCCACACGACCGCGTCCGACGGCACGGCCTCGATCGCGGAGATGGCCGTGGCGGCACGCGAGGCGGGCTATGAGTACCTGGCGATCACCGACCACTCAGCGACGATGGGATTCGGCTCCGAGGTCTCCCCCGACCAGCTGCGACGTCAGATCGAGCTGATCCGCTCGACCGAGGTCGAGGGCATCGACCTGCTGGCCGGGTCCGAGGTCAACGTCCTGCCCGACGGCTCGCTCGACTACGACGACGCGCTGCTGGAGCAGCTCGATTGGGTCATCGCCAGCGTGCACACCTCGTTCAGGATGCCCAGGGAAACCATGACCGCGCGCATGGTGACCGCCATCGAGCATCCCCTGGTAGACGCCCTCGGCCATCCATCGGGGCGCAAGATCGAGCACCGTCCGCCGTACGACTACGACCTCGACGCGGTGATCGACGCCGCGGCGCGGACGGGGACGATGCTCGAGATAAACGCCAATCCGGACCGGCGTGATTTGAACGACGTGCAGGCCCGGGCGGCCGCGGCGGCCGGGGTGCGGCTGGTGATCGACACGGACGCCCACCGGCCCGCCACCTTCACGCGTGTGCCCCGATTCGGCATCGCCACCGCCCGCCGCGCTTGGCTTACCGCGGCCGAGGTGGCCAACACGCGGCCGTGGAGCGAGCTCGAGGCGATGCGAAAGCGGGTCACGAGGGCGTGAAGCGAGCGGGAGCTGGGCTTTTGCTGGCGATCGCGCTTGCCTCATGCGGCGGCGGGTCGAAGCCCGTGAAGCCCGCCGGGCGCACCGAGACCACCCCGATCCGCGTGCGTACCACGCCGATCTCAATCACGCTCTCCAGCCCCGCCTTCTCGGCGGGGGCCAAAATCCCCGCGGCCTATACCTGCAACGGACGCGACGTCTCGCCGCCGCTGCGCTGGTCCGGAGTTCCGGCCAATACCCGCGAGCTGGCACTGGAGCTGATCGACCGCGACGCCCCCGGCGGACCCTTCATCCACTGGGCTGTGGCCGGCATCCCTCCCTCGCTCGGCAGCCTCAGCGCCGGAGAGGCCGTGCCACGGGGCGCTGTCGCCGGACGCAACGGCTTCGGCAAGGACGGGTACGGCGGGCCCTGTCCACCGTCGGGGCCCGCCCACCGCTACGTGTTCGCGCTGATCGCGCTGGCCTCGCCGTCCGGGCTCAGTCCCGGCTTCTCGGTCGCCTCGCTGCCGGTTTCCCGGGCGCTGGCGCTCGGCGAGCTTGGAGCGACTTACGCGCGGCCCTAGAGTCGGCCGGCGGGCGATCAGCGGCAATGGCCGGCGATCGCCGGACGCCGCGCCGCGGCGCGCCGGGAGCCCCGCCTCCGCCTCGCCGAGCTCGGATCGCCGTCAGCGTAACGCCTCGCTGTAGTGCCACGAACCACAGCAGGCCGGCCAGGCAGAGCACGAGCGCGATCCAGAAATTGACGCGCATCCCGAGGAAGTAGTTGGAGTAGTCGATCCGCTGGGTCTCCTCAAAGATGCGAAAGCCCGAGTAGCCCGCGACATACAGGGCAAACAGGCCCGGGGGTCGGACCTTGCGGTGGTGCCCGAGCCACACGAGGAACGACGCCAGCGAGAGGTTCCAGATGATCTCGTAGAGGAAGGTGGGCTCGAAGGTGGAGTAACCCCAGTACTTCGGAGCCAGATTGGCGACCCGGTGCGAGCGCGAGATCTCAAGCGCCCAGGGCAGCTTGGAGGGAGCGCCGAAGAGCTCCTGGTTGAAGTAGTTGCCGACGCGGCCGAACGACTGGGCCACGAGCAGCGCTGGTGCCACAGCGTCGGCGAAGGCCGGGAGCTGGCCGTAGGGAAGCTTCCGACGCGCGTACCAGACGCCGACCCCTGCCCCGGCGGCGATGCCGCCCCAGATACCCAGACCCCCCTGCCAGATGGCGAACGGCCCCCACCAGTGGTCCGGCACCTGGCTCGGAGTGGTGATCAGGAAGTAGATCCGCCCGCCGATGAGCCCGGCGGGGAAGGCCCACATCGCGGTCTCGTAGACCAGGTCCGGATCGCCGCCGGCCTTGGCCCAGCGCCGCCGCGAGACGATGATCGCGGCCGCCACCGCCAGCACGTACATCAACCCGTAGGCGTGCAGGAAGAACGGCCCGATGTGAATCCCGTTCGAGGAGGGGCTCGGGATGTAGGCGGGTATCACCGGCAGAGCATGTTGTCAGCTGAGCGGACTACAGGCGGCCGCCGGGTGCCGCCGATGTCAGGCTCGGGGCCTGGCTCGCGGGGCTCGACCAGAGGCCCCGTTGAACTCGAAGAGATTCGAGCGAAAGCCGGGCGTGCGCGTCAACCGAATCGGCTTGAACGGAGAAGTCCGCTGAACGTAGAAGCGGACACCGTCGCGTTCCTCGATCGCGGCCACCGCACCGGATTGGCGGCGCCACGCCAGCGCCCAGATGATCGCGAAGCCCGCGGCGACGGCCGGGACCTGCGGTAGCACGAACGACAGCGCGCCGGCGCCGAGCGTGGAGAGGACCAGCGGCCAGAGGCGGTTCAGGACGGTCCGCGCCGGGCTGACTTCGGGCAACGAGGTCTGCATCCGTGCGTTGGCCAGAAGCGATGCGATCGGCGGCGACGCGTCGGCACGCCGACCGAGCCAGATACCGATCAGTGCGGCGATCAGCCACCAGCCGGCACCCACAGGGACGGTCAGGGCGTCGCCCGCATCGCTCGCACCGGCGACGGCCACCGCGGCCAGAGCGCTCGCGGCTCCCGCGCTGATCAGCACCGTCGTGCGCAGGAAGTCGGTGAAGCGCATTTAGTGCCCGGCGTCCTCTACTCCTCGGGCGTGCCCGCGCCGTCCGTACGGGACGACTCTGTGGCCACCAACATCTCGAGCAGATCGCGCACCCCGTCTGTGCCCTCGACGACGAAATCCGCTTCGCTGACGACCTCGTCCGGGCCCTCGTCGGAGCGAACTCCGACGCGCACGACGTGCTTCAGCTTGCCGTCCGCCGCCAACTCCCCGAGCGCGTGAAACGCGTCGAGATCGGTCCTGTCGTCGCCGGCGTAGAGGGCCATGTCGACGTCCGTGTCGGCGAGGAACGAGGTGATTCCCGCGCCCTTGTCGATCCGCACGGGTGGTCGCACCTCGAGCACCTTACGGCCCCAGTGCGTGCGGAGCCCGGAGGACTCGGCGCGCGAAGCGATCGAGTCGATCGCCGCTCGCGCCGTCTCCTCGTTCGGCGCGCCACGCCAATGGAAGGCAACGATCGTGCCCTTGTTCTCGATGCGTACGCGGCGGCGGCGCAGGTCGGGAGTGTCAAGCTCGCGTCCGAACTCCTGCACCCGTCGGGCCCAATCCTCGAGGCTCGGATCGAGCACCGGCTCGGTCCACCCGGCGCGCAGCAGCTCGACGCCATGCGAGCCGAGGTAGGAGATCGACCCCACCGAGACCATCGCGCGGGCCTCCGATGCGCGGCGGCCGCTCACGCACGCCACCACGCCGTAGCGCCTCGCCACCTGGATGACGAGCTGGCGCGTCCGTTCGGGGACCTGAGCGTCCGAGGCCAGCTCGACGATCGGCGCGAGCGTGCCGTCGATGTCGAGCAGGATCGCCGTCCTCGCGGCGTTGGCGCGCAACGGCTCGAGTGCGTCGTGCGAGCGTGCAACCGGCACACGACAAGTATGCCTTCTCGATGCGCCTTCACCGGGTCTCGCACAAATGCTTTCGCCTGCTGGGCGCAAAGCGCTGGGATACGATTGCCGCCATGGCGGAGCAAGGCAGCGGATATGCCGTTTCGAGCCTCGAGGAGCTCGGCGACGGCTATGGCTTTCGCAAGATCCGCCAGGGGGTGGGCGTAACTGCTTTCGGGATCAACGCGATCGTGCTGCCGCCGGATTATGAGACGGGCGTCCATTACCACGAGCAGCAGGAGGAGACTTATTTCGTCCACCGGGGCGAGGTGGAGTTCCGGTTTGGGGATGGGTCCACTCACCGGCTTGGACCCGGTGGCGTGGTCCGTGTCGACCCCCGGACGCACCGGGGAATGCGCAACGCCGGAGACGGGGACGCGGTAGTCGTCGTCGCCGGCGGCAGGGAGGGGTACGTGGGACGTGATGGAGTCAGGGTCGGCTCCGGGCCTGGGGACGGTCCGCCCGGCGCGGGCGCACCGCCAAGCGCGGCTTGAGTCAAACCCCCGCGCCGGTGCTGCTCCTTCACGGGCAACCCGGCAGCGCCGCCGACTGGACACAGGTCATCGCCGCGCTGGGAAACGAGACTCATACGATCGCGATCGACAGGCCGGGCTGGGACGGGACGACTCGCGCCACCGATCTGCCCGGCAACGCCGAAGCCGCGGTCGAGGCTCTGGATCAGCAGCAAGTCGAACGCGCCACCGTTGTTGGCCACAGCCTCGGAGCGGGCGTCGCCGCGTGGATCGCTGTCCATCACCCGAAACGGGTTTGCGCCCTGGTGCTGGCGGCCCCGGCGGCAAATACGGCCTCGCTCACGCACATCGACCAGTTTCTGGCGACGCCCCCCGCCGGCCCGCTCGTCAGCAGTGGCATCCTCGCCGCCGCCGGCGCCGCGCTGCGCTTCGGCCCGTTGCGCCGCTCGCTGGTCCGACGGCTGCGTCTCGATGGCCGGCAGTTGCTCAGCCTGGGTCGCCGGCTGGCGTGGCCGGATGCGTGGCGCGCGTTTGCGATCGAGCAGCGGGCGCTCGTGGGACAGCTGCCGCAGCTCGATGCCGAGCTGGGGCGAATCGCCGTGCCCACCGTGATCGTCGCCGGCGCCCACGATCGGATCGTGCCGGCAGCGGCGGCCCGCGCGCTTGCGACTCAGATCCCCGGAGCCGACCTCGTGCTGCTGGCAGGGGCAGGACACCTTCTGCCCCACCGCCACGGCGAGCGGCTGGCGGCGATCATCGACGAAATCGACAAGTCCCCGCCTTGAGGCACGTTCACGCGGTTGGGCGATTGAGTGGGTTCAGGTGCTCGCGGAGTCTCAGCAGCGCCGGCTGCGGCTCGTCGGTGTCGATCAGGATCGCGGTCCCGGGCCACGCATTGCGTAGATATGCGGCGTATGCCCGTTGCGAGCTGAGGTCAGGTTCGTAGATCCAGGACCCGCTATTCCAATAGCGCCAGGTCCCACTGGGTCCGGTGACACCGTCTAGGGGTTGATGGGTGTGGGCGAAGACGATCTGGTCGGTGTCTCTGGCCCAGCCGAGATTCATCACCGCCCGCTCGAACGCGGCGACCGGGCGCTGGGTGGCAACGCTCGGGCGGACCGTGCGGGCCATGGCGTAGCTCGCCGCCTCGCCGCCGGCGGGGGCGCCGGTGCGCCGTCTGCGTTCCGCCTCCTCCGACCGCGCCCCTCGGTAAGTGCGTTCCGCCCGTTCCATCGAGCGCTCCTCGCCGGGGCCGGTGCCGCCGAGGAGACCCGCCTTTCGCCAGTGCAGCGCTGCCCGTTCGAGCACTCTGGCCGGAGCAGCCCCCAGACTCAAGGCGTGCTCCAGCGCCCGAAAGGTCTTAAACGCCCGTCGTTGGGCGTGCGTTCCATTGGGCAGCTGGGCGATCGTGTAAAGCAGTCCGGTCAGGAGCTGCGTGGTGGCCTCGTAGTCCGCCAGCGTCGGCGTGCGGTGGGCGCCAACGGAGATTGCCCAGATCAGCCGGGCCAGCAGCCGGTCCTCGCGCGAGCCGAGCCGGCGCGCGTGGACGTCGAGATGGTGTCCATGTGTACAGAGCACCCGTCCGAACGTGTAGGTCGGGTACCGGAAGCAAAGCTGCACGCCATCGAGACGTTGTTCGAGCAGCCGACAGAATGGATCCATCCGGCGCAGGCTTCGCTCGAGCCGCTCGACGGGCTCACCCGTTGCCAGCTGCAGTTCGAGCAGGCCCTCTGCCTCCCGCGCGACCACGTGGTAGTCGTGGTTGCCGGCTAGGAACACCAGCCGCTTGCCCTGCAACCGCTCTCGGAACAGCTCAAGCAGGCCGGCTGCCGCCGTGAACGCCTCGCCTATTGACGCGAACAGGAAGTCGAACAGGTCGCCCAGCACGATCACTTCGTCCACGTCGAGATGCGGCGCCAGCAGGTCCAGGTTCTCCCGCTCGCGCAGCAGGTCCTCGCCAGTCCAGGTGCCGAAGTGGGTGTCAGATATGACTAGTGCACGCACGGGCTTGATTGCAGACGGTGGAGTGCCCCGCCCCACCCGGGGAGACCAGCAGCGTTCATCGGCGGAGTATCGACCACGCCCGGCCGCGGTGGCGACGTTCGAGCAGCCTCGACCGCGGCTTACGGAGCGTAGCCCGCGGTTAGCGGGCCGATCGGCCGGCCGCGGGCCCCGGCAGGAACCGGCCGTGGGGCGTCTGGTCGATTAGCGCACCCTCCCGCGCGATGACGCGGCCATGAGCGATGGTTGCCATGACCCGGCCTCGTAGCTCGGCCTGCGCGTACGGCGTCCATCCCGCCTTCGAGTGAATGGCGTCATCGGTCAGGGTCCACTGCGCGTCGGGATCGACGATCACGAGGTCGGCATCGAATCCGGGAGCGACCGCGCCCTTGGCCCGCAGCCCGTAAACGCGTGCCGGGTTGAGCGAGTAGGTCTCGACGAGCCGCTCGAGTGACGTCCGTCCAGCCAACGCATCGCTCAGCATCAGCGGGAAGGTCGTGTCGATCCCCGGAAGGCCAAAGTGGACCTGCCACAAATCACCGTCTCGCTTCTGCTCGACCGTCGCGGGCGCGTGATCAGTTGAGAGATGATGGACGAGGCCTGAGTTCAACGCCGCCCACATTCGCTCTTCGTCGTGACGAGACCTGATGCGGGCGGGCGGCGTGAACTTCCGGAATGCCCCCTCGACGAGGACTTCCTCCTCGCGCAGATGAAGGTATTGAGGACACGTCTCGGCCAGCACAGGCGACCCAAGCGCACGTTCGCGGGCGAGCAGCTCGAGGATGTCGGCGCTGCTTGCGTGGGCCACAAGCAACCGCGCCTGGCGTAGCCTGGCGATCATCGCCACGGCCGCAGTGGCGAGCATTTCAGCCTCGCGCGAACGCCACTCGGGAACGATCCCACCGTCCCGCCGCGCCGCCTGCCGCAGCCTGTGCTCGTTGCGTGCCGTGAGCAGATCGTCCTCACAGTGCACAAGGCAGGGCGCGCCCAGCGCCACCAGCTGGTCCGCCAGCACGAGCAGAAGGTCGGCGTCGATCGCGGGCACACCGTGGGTCTCGCAGGTGAAGGCCTTGAAATAGGCGATGCCCTCTCGCCAGAGTGCCGGCAGCTCCTGCATGTGCTCTGGCCACACGTGCGCGGCGAGCCCGTAGTCGACATACGCCCGCCCAGATAGGTGGTCGAGCTTCTCGTGCAGCCGCGCGACGGTGTTCACCGGCCACGCGTGTGTGTGCTCCACGACGGTTGTGACGCCTGCGAGCGCGGCCGCAGCGGTCCCGGTGGGGAAATCCTCGCGCTCCGGATCGCCCGGGTCCATGAAGTGCACGTGCGTGTCGACCATTCCCGGCAGGACGAGGCAGCCAGAGGCGTCCAGGACGTCCGTAGCGGGGCCCTCCGGCGAACGGTCGCCCGGTGTGAGCAGCGCCACCTTCCCATCGCGGATGTACACATCCAGCTGCGCGTGCTTGCGAGCGTCCACCACCGTTCCGCCGCGCACCGCGAGGTCGAAGTTCGTGCTCAAGCTAGGAGCGCCTCTTTGAAGCGCGCCAATCCGTACTTCTCATGCCGCCTCTAATACCTCATTCGCGGCCTCGACGCGGCGAACGAATCGACCCTCCAAGCGAGGCCGGGCGCCACCGTGAAGAGTTTTGAAGGCAGGATGGGCCCTGGTACGATCGCGTCGGTTTCGCTCCGGCTACGCGAAAGGGGGTGGAAATGGGACAGGAAGCCCAGGCCGCACACACGGGCTCGACCAATGCCGTGCCGCTGCTGTTCGGCAAACGTCGGGCGCTCAGCCTGACGGATGCCCGCCAGTACGAGGGCACTGACACCGACCGCGATATCAAAGGTTGATCGCCGCGGCCGCACCGGCGTGGTACTGATAGTCACCCATGGCCAGGACGACGATCACGCCGAGCGCGTGATGTCGGCCGTGGCCGAGCAAGGGGGAACGCCGGTGCGGTTCGACACCGATACCTATCCGGCCCGCTCGACCGTCACCTTTACGGACCGGTCGGGCGGGCCGGAGGTCGGTCTTCGACTGAACGGCCACCTCGTCCCAGGCCGCGATATCACCGCCATTCTGTACCGCCACCGTTGGCTGCCGCGGGCACCGGCGGGGACTGAGCCAGCGGCCGTGGGGATGGTGGAGTCCGAACTGCGCGCGCTGCTCGACGGTGCGCTCTTGTCGCTCGACGCCTTCTGGATCAATCACCCAGCGACCAGCGGGCTGGCTCGCCACAAGCCCCTTCAGCTCGCCCTGGCTCGGGCGGAGGGGTTTGAGGTGCCGGAGACCTGCATAACCGCCGATCCCACGGTGGTCCGCGAGCTGTGGACCGAATGGGGCGGACGGATGGTGGCGAAGCTCGTCGGAGGCCAGGTGCTGGAGCGGCCGGGCGAGGAGCCATACGCGGTATTCACGACCCGCCTCGAGGCTGCGGATCTTCAGGATGATGCCTCGATCGCCGCCTGCCCGGCGATCTACCAGCGCGAGCTCGACAAGGTCTGCGACGTGCGTGTGACCGTCGTCGGCGAGCAGGTCTTCGCCTGCTCCATTCCGTCGCAGGAGAGCGAGAACGGAACAGTGGACTGGCGCCGTGCCGGCCGGGCCGCGCTCGCACCGGCACCGTTTTCGCTGGATGGCGCCTCGGCGCAGCTTTGTCGTTCGTTGACGTCCAGACTCGGGCTCGAAGTGGCGGGCGTCGATCTGGTGCTTACACCCGATCGGCGTCTCGTGTTTCTTGAGATCAACGCCAGCGGACAATGGGCCTGGGTGGAGGAGGCGACGGGGATGCCGATCGCGGCGACCATCGCCCGGCGTCTGCTCGACGGGGGCTCCCGGCGCGCGGCCGGACAGAGGCCGGCGGTAGCCGGGTTTTCCGGTGCATTCCCACAGTGACCCTGGCTCCTATCTGATCCTGGGCCTCGCCCGCGCCGGGCAGGCGGCGGCCGAAGCGCTGCTCGACGAGCGGATCTCGCCCCGCGTGCTCGTATGGGACGCAGCGCGCACGCCGACGACCGAGGCGCGGGCCCGGCGTCTGTCTCGGCGCGGAGCTGAAGTTGTCCTCGGCGGCGATGGAACTCAGATCCCCGCGCTCGGCCTTCCTCGGACGATCGTCAAGAGCCCGGGCGTCGGCTTCGAGGTGCCGCTGCTCCAGGCTGCCCGCATCCGCGGGACCGAGGTGATCGACGAACTCGAGCTCGGTTGGCGGCGCTGCTGCAGCCGTGTGGCGGCGGTGACCGGAACGAATGGCAAATCGACCACCTCGGCCCTCGTCGCAGCCGTGCTCTCGGCCGCCGGCCACCAGGTGGCGATCGCAGGCAACACGGAGTTCGGTCCCCCGTTGACAGCCGCGCCGCGACGCGACTGGGTCGTGTGCGAGGTGTCGAGCTTTCAGCTCGAAGCCTCGCCGACGTTTCGCCCCCAGCTGGCGGTCTTCACGAATCTGACCCCCGAGCATCTCGATAGGCACGGCTCGATGGCGCGCTACGGCGCCGCCAAGCGGAGGATGTTCGTGGCGGGAGCCGACACCGCTGGCTGCTCGGTGGTCAACATCGACGATCAATTCGGTCACTCGCTGGCGCGGGATATCGTGCGTGCCGGCGGCGAGCTGCTCACCTACGGCTTCGGGGCCGCAGCCGACGTACGGATCACGAGCGCCGATTGGACGATTGGGCGGTCTCACATGCGGGCCCGCACGCCGTGGGGGAACGTTGAGCTGACGACGCGCTTGCCGGGCGCGCACAACGCGCACAACGTCGCCGCTGCACTGGCGGCGGCGGCGGGGCTTGACCTACCTCGCGACGACGTCCTCGCCGCGATCGGCTCGTTCAGACCTCCTCCCGGGCGCTGGCAGCTGATCGACGAAGGCCAGCCGTTTGCGGTCATCGTTGACTATGCGCACACGCCCGATGGGCTCGCGCAGGCCCTGGAGGCGATTCGACGGGTGATCGCCGAGCGCGAGGCCGGCGCGGTGCGGACCGTGTTCGGCGCCGTCGGGCTGCCGGATCCCGTCAAGGCGAAGGCCAGCGCGCGGGTCCTCAGTGACCTCAGCGATGAGCTGATTCTGACCACCGGAAGCGCACCCCAGAGCTCTAGAGTCCTCCGGCTGGCCGAGCTTCGCAGGGCGGCGGTTGGAGGCGCTCGGTTGACTGTCGTGCTCGAGCGCAAGGCCGCCATCGAGCGCACGATTTGTGCCGCGGAGCCCGGCGATGTCGTGGCCATCCTGGGGCTCGGCGCGCTCGGACGACTGATCGTCGACGCCGCCGGCACAGCGGTCCCGCACAGCGACGAAGAGGTAGCCCGCGGTGCGTTGCGGCGCAGGGTTGAGGTGCCAAGCTGCGTTTGATCCTCTCGACGCTGCGGCTCGTAGATCCGGGCGGCTCCGAGACTTATGCGCTCACGGTGGCAGAGCACCTGGCGCGACTCGGACACGAAGTGATGCTCTACGCACGCGAGGTCGGCGAGCCGGTGGCGGGCTGGGCCGGTGCCCGAATGCTGGCGATCACCGACCAGGAGCAAGAGCTGCCTGCCGATCCTGATGCGGTCATTGTGGGACTGGACCGTGGCCTGGCGCTGCGGATGGCCCAGCGGTATCCAAGCGCGCCCCGCGTATTCATCGTCCACAGCGAGGAGGCACGCTATCTGCCGCCTCCCGTGGCCGGCGCTGTGAGCGCAACGGTGACCATGTCCGACCGACAGGCCGAACGCGCGAGGGCGTGCGTGGGCGCCGGTGAGATCGTCCGCCTGCGCCAGCCGATCGATCTCAGCGTGTTCACCCCACGGCGGCCTGTGTCCGAGCGACCTCGCCGTGTCGTCCTGCTCGGCAACTACCACTCCCTCCCCGAGGGCCGCGGCGCCGCGCTCCGCCGCGCATGGGCGGACGCGGGCCTGGAATGGCAGGAGATCGGAGCAGGCGGTGAGCAGACGATGGCGGTTGCCCAAGCGATAGGTAGCGCCGACATCGTCGTCGGATGCGGCCGGTCGGCGCTCGAGGGCATGGCGTGCGGGCGTGCGGTGTACATCCACGACCATTCGGGCACCGAGGGATGGGTGACAGCAGAGACCTACCCGGCGCTGGAGACCGGAGGCTTCGCGATCTCAAGCCGACGCACGGGCCGTGATCCCGCGGCGATTCGTGCGGACCTGGACTCGTACACCCGGGACCTCGGCCAGGTGGCACAGGACCTGGCCCGTGCCCATCACGACGTCCGCACCCACGTGGCCCAGCTCGTGGCGCTTATCGAGCGGCTGCGTCCCGGGCGCAGGCCGGCGGCCGTCGCTGACCCCTCGATAACCCGCACGCTGATCACGCTGACCGAGGCACACCTACGCGCCGAGGGCGTCGCCGAGGAACACCGCATTGCGCTCAAGCGGGCGAGAGAAGCGTGGATGACTGAGCACAAGGCGCACGAGCAGGCGTGGGTGGCAGAGCGCAGGAAGCTGGAGCAGGCGCGGATGACCGAGCGCGAGACGCTCGAGCAGGCGGCCATCGCGGCCCGCCGCGAGCTCGAAACGATCAAGCTGACCCGCCGCTACCGCTTCACAGCGGCGGTCATGTGGCCGCTCGACCGGCTGCGGAGGAGGTGAGGGGCAGGGGCGGCCCCGAGCCGAGGGTCCGATTCCCGATCACGCGGCGCCGCCCGCGGCGGGTTCCAACACCCACCGCGCGAAGTCGGCAGGACCCACGTTGCTACCGCACAGGATCGTGGTGACGCGCCGCCCGGCGAACCGTTCAGTTTGCTCAAGGACGGCGGCGATCCCAAGCGCCGCGGACGGCTCGACGACGAGGCCCGCGTGCTCATAGAGCATCCGCATGCCGGCCTTGATCGAATCCTCGCTAACGAGCATCACGTCGTCGAGCACGACGAGCAGGTCGTTCAACACCTCCGGGATCGGACAGCGCCCGGCGACGCCGTCGGCAATCGTCTCGATGCGGTCCGTCTGCACCACCGTTCGCTGATGCCACGACAGCGCCATCGCGGGCGCACCAACGGGCTGGACTCCGATCACCTCCACGTGCTCGGCGAGCGAGCGCACCGCGTACCCCACCCCGCTGGCCAGCGCGCCGCCGCCGACAGCCACGAGCACCACGTCGAGCTCCGGATCATCTCGGACAAGCTCAAGGCCGATCGTGGCTGCGCCCTCACAGCTCGCCAGGTCCAAGCTGTCCTCAACCAGATAGGCGCGCCCCGCCTCGGCGATCTCGCGCGCCAGCACCCGGGCGTCTTCGATGTCATCGCCATCGAGCCGCACGTCCGCGCCAAAGGCGGCGATCTGACGCAGCTTGAGTGGGTTGGCGGTCCTCGCCGCCACGACGGTCACGGCCAGTCCTCGATGCCGGCCGCTGTAGGCCAGCGCCTGCCCGAGATTCCCGGCGCTCGCGCACACCGCGCGTGATGCCCCCGTCGCGCGGGCCACGGCTGTCACCGTCTCCGTGCCCCGGCCTTTGAAGCTTCGGACCGGATTGAGCGTCTCGACCTTCAGTGTCACCGAGCACCCGAGCGCCCGGGCGAGTGGCGCGCACGACAGCGCCGGCGTGTCGAGGAACGCCGGATCGATCTCGCTGAGAGCGGCGCGGACCCGATCGAGCCGCAGTCGAACCCGTGCCAGATCCGGAGTAGAGCCAGAAATGCTCAAGCAGACGGGCTGGGCGAGGTGGTGAGAAAGAACGGTTGGCGGGGCCGTAGCTCGCTACTGGGAGTTTCAGCCAGGGCGTCAAGGTCGATCCCGGTGGCGAGGAGCGCTTCCTTGTTCTCCCACCGCGAGAAGCCGACCAGGCAAGTGCCGTCCTCAGTGAGAAGCGGTGGCTCGACACCGAGGCAACCCGGTTGGCTCTCCATCCAGCCGCGCATCTGCGCCATGCCCTCTGCGAAAGACTCAACACTGTCGGCGGACGGGTAATGCAGCGTCATAAAAACGAACACTTCAGCTCCTTGCGAAAGCCAGTTTCGAACCGATTGGGACGCCATCGGCGAGGCGGCATGGGCGGCTCCTGATACCCACCCCTTGTACGCGACGAGAAGCTATCGAAGCTGGTGTCAGCGATGAGCGACCCATTATTTGTCAACGAGCAGATCCAGATTCCCGGTGCGGAGCTGATCGTGCGAACGAGCCGCTCCTCGGGCGCCGGTGGCCAGCACGCCAACGTCACGGACTCTCGCGTAGAGGTGAGCTTTGAGATTGCGAGCTCGCCCAGCCTGCCTCAATGGGCGCGGGAGCGACTGCTGGAGCGACTCGGCCCCCGCGTCACCGCCGTTGCCGAAGACGAGCGCAGTCAGCTACGCAATCGCGAGACCGCGAGATTGCGTTTGGCCGAGCGACTGCGCGCAGCGCTCGAACGTCCCCGCGCGCGGCGTCCGACGCGTCCGGGGCCCGCCGCCCGCGAGCGCCGGCTGGAGTCCAAACGCCGACAGAGCCAGCGCAAGCGACAGCGGCGTCCACCGGCCGCGGAATGAGGGCAGTTGCAACGGCGCAACTCTTACCCCTGAGAGCCGCTGGTCGGATGAAGCTTGCACTCGGTGACGAAGAACGGAACCCGCCCAGCATTGATCTCGTCCGTCTCGAGAACCCTCCCGGCTCGGTCGCGGGCCACGAGTGAATCGGGCGCCGTTCGGGACCAGACAAAGAACACATCGCCGCGAGCATGAAGCCTCGCCGGGATGTCTCTGCGGGCCGCGATTTGCTCTCGACCGCCTGAGCGAAGCGAGACGGTGACGTTCTTGAGCGCCAGGCCCCAGACCAACTGGGCGGGCCTTGGCTTGCAAGCCGTCGGATCGCCCATCACAGCGACTAGCGGCTTGTTTGGAAGCGGCAACGGCCCCTGGCACTGGCCCGTGCTCGCGCTGCTTCCGCCCGGCCTGCCCGGAGCGATGTGGAATGTCTGCCGTACGGCCAGACAGAGGTACTGACGGCCGTCGAAGCGGATCCGCTGAAGCGTCAGCCTGAATGGATGACCATCCGGCAGACGCAGGTGCGCGACGGTCACAACCCCCGGCGGCAAGTTGATCGCCGGGAATGCCGCAGCGGCCATAGCGGCGAGCGCGAGCCCGGAGACCGCGAGCAGGCGCGAAACGCTCCGACCTAGATGGCCCATCCGAGCGAAGGTACTCAGTCTGAGTCACCTAGGGTCATTTGGCTGTCACGTTTATTACTCGCCGGGGTCGTAGGAGTAGTGACCACGACCGCAGGAGGGACAAACAGTGCTGGAGAAGATCTTCTACATGAGCGTGCTCGTCAGCGACCAAGACAAGGCGCTCGACTTCTACACGAACGTCCTTGGCTTGGAAAAACGGGTTGAGAACCCGACGCCCGACGGACCGCGGTTCCTGACGGTCGGCGTCCGCGGGGATGACTTCCAGCTGGTTCTCTGGCCAGGGACACCCGGCCAGGCCGAGCTGGCGATGGGACGCCCCCCGGCATCGATCACAATCGAGACCGACGATTGCCGGAAGACCGTCGAGGAGCTGAAGTCGCGCGGCGTCGAGTTCGTGTCGGACGTGCTCGAGTTCCCGTGGGGCTACGTCGCGCAGTTCCAGGACCTCGACGGCAACCGGCTACAGCTGCGAGAGGGACGCTAGCCCCTTATTCGCGTTTGAGCGAGAGCGCCAGGCTCGGCACGACGAACGAGATGAGATATATCGGCCAGATCCTGGCTCCGTTGCAGCGGAAGTTGACGGCGTCGCCGTCAGCGGCGCCGAAAGACTCGACGCTGCTCGAGTAGCGGCCTGCCCGGATCTGGAGCGTGTGGTGTCCTGGCTCGATCGGCGTCTCAAACGTCTCGAGGCGCTTGATAGAGCCGACGGTCGTGTCGTCCAGTGTGATCTGGAACGGAGTGCGTCGGAGCTCCATCAAGAGACTCTCGCGTTTCACCGTCAGTGTTGCTGACACTGTTGCTCTCCTCTTCTCTCGGTTTGTTCTCGTGCGCTGCCGAATGGCGCCAGCGCGCCGGTCGGGCTGGGGTCTGCGTTCAGCTTCGCGCTCCGGCGATCAGTCGTTCGCGGTCGAACATCGCGGCCACCGCGCGCCAGCCGAGCGCGTCGACGGCGAATAGGGCTGCGGCGAGCCCGAGCGCGAGGCCCGTCGATGGCGTGATCACGTTGAACCCCATCAGCGCGACGATCGCGATGGGGGGCAGGTTGGCGAGCACGCTGAGCTGCTGGGCGGCGCGGACGTCGGAAGAGCGGGCGGAGATCGCGATCCCGACCCAGATCGACCACCCGGCGAGCAGCGGGGTGAACGCCACCTGAATCGGGATGTGCGAGCCCGCGAAGATCGCGGACCTTATCGGCGGATGGGCGAACAGGGCCGCTACGGCGAGGAAGATCCCGAACATCGTGTAGGCGACCACGAGCGTTGGGATGACTACCGCGAGCGCTTTACCGATCAGGAACTCCTCGCGGCGGATCGGGGTGATCAGGATCGGCTCCAGCGTGCCCTGTTCGCGCTCGCCGATAACCGAATAGGCCGACACCGTGGAGGGCACGATCGCGGGAATCAGAAGCATGTACAGCAGGGACAGGCCGACCCGTGCATCCAGCTTGGAACTGGCGGCGGCGGCTGGCGTGCTGAGCAGCTGGACCGTCGGCGCCGCGATGAAGATCAGCGGCAGGATCATCATCGCGAACACGATCACGAAGCGGTTCCGACGGTAGTCGCTGAGCTCCTTGACGAGGATCGCTCCGACGCGCGTCCAGCTGAAGTTCATCGCCGCTTGGCCTCCACGTCCTCGTCGATCAGCTGCAGGTAGACGTCCTCGAGCGAGTGGCGTGACTCGCCGATGGAGAGGATCTCGGCGCCGGTGCCGACCAGCGCACGCGCGACGGCGGGAGCGGCGATCTCCGGCTCCGACACCGCCAGCTCGTAGCCGCCGGAAGCAGCCGGCTCCCAGCCCTCGACCCCCGGCAGGCCGCTGAACAGCGAACCGGGATTCTCAAGCGAGCCGCGGACGCGGACATCCAGCGCCTGGTTGAACAGTTGCTTGCGCAGCTCATCGGGGCGGCCGGCGAGCCGCAGCGTCGTGTTCAGGATCGCGACCCGGTGACACAGCCGCTCGGCCTCCTCCAGGCGGTGTGTGGTCAGGAAGATCGTCACCCCACGCTCGCGCAGCGAGACGATCAACTCGTGAACGTCGTGCGCGGCGACGGGATCAAGCCCGGAGGTCGGCTCGTCCAAGAACAGCACGGCCGGATCGTTGAGCAGCGCGCGCGCCAGCGCGACGCGCTGCCGCAGCCCCTTGGACAATGACCCGCACCGATCGCTCGCGCGGTCCAGCAGATTGACCGCTCGCAGCGCCCGCTCGATCCGCCCGCGAATGTCGTCGAGCTCGTAGAGCCTGGCGAAGCAGCGAAGGTTCTCTGCCACCGTGAGCCGGAGGTACAACCCCGGTGACTCAGGCATGATCGAGATGCGCGCGCGGATCGCAGGCCCGGTGGTCGCGCTCAGCGGGATTCCGGCGACGATCGCCGACCCCGAAGACGGCGCGATCAGCGTGCCCAGCGTCCGCACAGTCGTCGTCTTCCCCGCCCCGTTGGGTCCGAGGAAGCCGAACACCTCGCCGTGGCCGACCTCGAACGAAACATCCTGGAAAGCGAAGCGCTCGCCGAACCGCTTGCTCAGCCGCTCGACGACGACCGCGGGAGCCGCGCCGCGCGGCGCCTGCTCGCCAGCCCCGACGCGCACTTTTCCCACATCGCGCTTGTCGCCGATCACGATAGTGTCATGATATCAGTTTCTGATCCTGCAACAATATGAGCGTGATATCGGGAGACCAGACCGTCAGAGACTCGGCCGACGTTCAGGTGTTGCCGTCCGGCCAAGCGCACATCCAGCGCCCGGCCCGTGCCCTTCCTGGCGGACCGGCTGCGGGCGTGGTCGTGGCTGCGCTGGTCCTAGGCGCCGCGCTCATCGTGATTGGTGTCCGCAACTCGACAGGGCACCTGACGATCATTGGAGCGTGGCTGGTCCTGCTGACGCTCGTGCTCACGCGGGGCTTCGTGGTTGTCGCGCCGAACGAACCGCGGGTGCTGATCCTGTTCGGCCGCTACGCCGGAACGCTCGGCGAAGCCGGCCTGTGGTGGGTCAACCCGTTCACCGCCTTCTCCCGGGTGACGATCTCCCTGCGGGTGCGCAACTTCCAAACCAAGCAGCTGAAGGTCAACGATCTCAGCGGCAACCCGATCGAGATTGCCGCCGTCGTCGTCTGGCGCGTGATCGATACCGCCAAGGCCGTGTTCGACGTCGAGGACTTCGAGCAATTCGTGAGCGTGCAGTCAGAGATCGCGGTGCGGCACCTCGCAGGCCAGTACCCCTACGACGACTACCTGTCAGACGTGACCTCACTACGCGCCAACGCCGACGAGGTCCGCTCCAGCCTCCAGTCCGATTTGCAGGGCGGCCTGCAAGCTGCCGGCATCCAGATCCTCGACACACGGTTGACCCACCTCGCCTACGCGCCGGAGGTCGCCGATGCGATGCTCCGCCGCCAGCAAGCCGAAGCGATCCTGGCGGCGCGAAAGACGATGGTCAAGGGCGCCGTCGGTCTGGTCCAAATGGCGCTCGCGCAACTCGCCGACTCAGACCTCATCGAGCTTGACCCCGAACGCAAGGCCGCCATGGTCTCCAACCTAATGGTCGTGCTCTCAGGCGACCAGGGACCCATGCCTGTGATCAACACCAGCTCGCTGTACACCTGACCCGCCCTCCTCTCATGGGCGACACCAAGCACTTCCTACTGCGCCTCGACCCGCGGCTATTCGAGGCCATCCGCGGCTGGGCTCAAGACGACCTGCGGAGCATCAACGCCCAGATCGAGTATCTCCTCGCCGATCAGGCCCGCCGCGCCGGACGCCTGGCGTATCAACGCACGCCACGCCCAGCCGACAGAAGCATCCTCCCGGACGTCGATGACGAAGACGACTCCGAAACGTCATCGGCGTCGCGCGCGCCTGTACGTCGCAAAGCGCGCCAGCGATGACCGGACGAACCGAAAGAAGAAGACAACATCCTGAGCGCACTCATTGCGCCCAGCGGAAACCGGTGGCCTCGGGTCGCGGCGTCAGCGGGCTGGCCGGCAGGTCGCCCGGGGGGTTTTCCTTGTTGTAGGCGCTCGGCGCCACGTCGTTGGGCGCGTCGGCGTGGAACAACGCCCCGAGCAGCTCGATCTGCCCGCGGCCCACGCCCAGCTCGCCCATACCACCGCCATACATCGGCCGTTTGTCCCGTGCACAGCGTGCGTAGACCCCGAACAGCTCCCGCAGGCTGCCGATGCGCGAGGGTTTGACATTGACCACCCGCGCGGCTAGCGGCGTCGCGCCGATGTCGTCGGCGCTTCGAATCGGCGCGTCGTAGGACACGCGCCCGAGGTGATCGCCGAGCCGCGCAGCGATCCCGGGCAGGTCGTGCGGATCCTCAAGGTAGGCGTCCGGAAACGCCGGGAGTACGCGGTCGTACAGCGCACCGAGCGCCTCGGGATCCTTGACCTCGAAGCCGTATTGGCCCTTGAAGTCGATCGTGTCGACCGCGCCCGTCGCCGTGACCTCATCGACGAGCGCCGGCGGCCAGGTGGCCTCAGCGTCGAGCTTGAAGCGCACGCCGGGGGAGCGGTCAAGCCGCCGGCGCAGCGGGTCGATCGAAGGCTCCTTGCCGAGACCGAGCGAGTTGACGAACCGCACCGGCTGCGGCTCCAGCCCAAGCACATCGTGCAGCGGCCGGCCGGCCTGGCGTAGCGCGAGGTCGAGCGCCGCCGACTCGAATGCCCACTGGCGAAAGCGCAGCGCCGCGTGCCACTCCGGCGGCTGAGGCCACAGCTCGAGCGTCGCGAGCTGCTCACAGAAGCCCGCCAGCGTCCATTCGCCCTCCAGCGGCAGCGCCGGTCTCCTCTCATGCAGCGAAGTGCCGTCCTCGCGGAACACGGAGACGTCCTCGCCCAGCCCGTCAACGCCAGCGCCGGCGAGCCGCACGTGCGTCGTGATGCGCTCGAACTCATATGCGAGGACGGCATGCAAGCGCTCGTACTCGCACGCCTCGATCGCGAGCGGGAGCCCCGCAAGCCGCGGCCACAGCGACTCGCTTTCCATCGTGGCCCTCCCCGCGTGCATGGCCACGATTGTCTCACCCACCCCGGCCGGTTATTCGAGTCTCAGACCTCTGTAATCGGCGCCGGCGCGCCGCCTGGATTGGCGTCCCGGATGCGGCTGGCAACAGCTGCGAGTGCCCGGATAGCCGGCGCTGGGTCGCTTCGGTGCGCGAGCCACAGCCGGGCCGGTGGCAGCTCGTCGCAGATATCGAGCTCGACGACGCCCACGCGGGCGACGTCGCGCGCGTTGGCGGCGCGTAGGAATGTCCAAGCGCTGGAGCGCGCGATCTCGATGAGCGCGTCATCGAGCGTTGCAAGGGTCGCGCCGAGCGTCGGTTCGAACCCAGCTCGGCGACAGAGCGCCACGAGCTGCTCGCGCAGCCGGCGGGCACCGCCCGGCTCGCCCGACACAAGTAACAGCGGATCGCGATCAAGCGCTCGCAGCGCGATCTGCCTCGTGTCGGCCAGTCGGTGGCGTGCCGAGGCGACCACATGCCAGCGCTCGGTGGAGGTTTCAGTGAACGACAGGCCAGGGGTGGGGGGAGCGCTGTGCACGAGGGCGGCGTCGAGCTGGCCGTCGAGGATCGCTTGAAGCTTGGGCGCACGGCCCGAGGGCCCCAGCTCGACGTCTACGTCTGGATGCGCGGCGTGATGCTCGGCAAGCAGCTTCTGCGCGACGTCCCATGCGCCGCCGGTGCTGGCAAGACGGACGAGCCCGGTCCGACCCACGGACAACTCGATCGCGGCGCGTCGGGCACGCTCTAGTCGGGTCAGGACGGCTCGGGCGTGGGGCAGGAAGGCCTCGCCGGCACCAGTGAGCGTCACGCGACGGCTGGTGCGTTCGAACAGCGCAAAGCCGAACTCTTCCTCCAGCCGGCGTACCGCCTGGCTGACAGCTGGCTGCACGACATTCAGGCGGTCTGCGGCACGGGTGAACGCCCCCTCTTCGGCGACCGCGACGAACGCCTCGAGCTGCCTCACCTCCATCACAGCATGTGATAGCAGCACGGGGGTCTGAGGGCTTGGTCTGCGGCTCGCCGGCTGGTCTCCTGTCGGGCAGCGGTCACTGAACCGGATCGGTCACAGCCAGACCGCCGCGGCCCCCGGGAGGGAAACCGCCATCCGACCAACAATGCCTGAGACGAGGAGGACGACCATGCACACCGCCGCGATTGGCATCCCACGCGCCCGCACCGACGCGCGAACGGCGAAGCACGGCAAATGGTGGACGCTCGCAGCCGTCTGCACGGGCGTGTTCATGTTGCTGCTCGATTTGACGATCGTCAATGTGGCATTACCCGACATCGAACACGCGTTCAAAGCATCGCTGGCAGATCTGCAATGGGTCATCAGCGCCTACGCCCTGACGCTGGCCGCCTTTTTGCTGACAGGAGGCTCGCTGGCCGATCTCTACGGGCGGCGGCTGCTGTTCGCCATCGGGATCATCATCTTCACGACCGGCTCGCTGCTCTGCGGAGTGGCGACGAGCTCGCTGTTCTTGACCCTTTCGCGCGGAGGCCAGGGCATCGGCGGGGCGATCATGTTCGCGACCTCGCTGGCGCTGCTAGCGCAGGCCTTCCAGGGGCGCGAGCGTGGCGTCGCGCTCGGCTTGTTCGGAGCGATCACGGGTGTTGCGATCGCGATCGGGCCGGTGCTCGGCGGGGCGATCACCAGCGGCCTGTCGTGGCGCTGGATCTTCTACGTCAACATCCCGATCGGGATCGCCGCCCTGCTGATGACGCTGTCGCGCGTCGATGAGTCACGAAACCCAACCGCCACGCGGCCCGACTGGGCGGGCTTTCTCACGTTCAGCGCCGGCCTCGCCGGCCTCGTCTACGGCCTGATCACGAGCCAGCGAGACGGCTGGGGGGCGACGAGCGTGATCGCTTCGCTCGCCGCGAGCGCCGCGCTGTTGAGCGCGTTCGTCACGCTAGAGCGGCTCCGGGGCGAGCCGATGCTCGACCTCGGGCTGCTGCGCGTGCCGACTTTCGACGGCGGGCTAATCGCAGCGTTTGCGATCTCGGCCTCGATCCTGTCGGTGATCACCTACCTGATCGTCTTTTTGCAGAACAGCCTCGGTCTCTCCGCAGTGGCCACCGGCGTTCGCTTCCTGCCGCTGACCGGGGCGATCTTCCTCACCTCGCCGCTCGCGGGTCGACTCACGAGCCAGGTACCGCGCCGGCTGCTGATCTCGGCCGGATTTGTGCTGGTCGGCGTGGGCCTTCTTCTCATGCGGGGGCTGACACCCAGCTCGAGCTGGACACACCTGCTCGCCGGGATGATCGTCAGCGGCGTCGGAACGGGGCTGGTAAGCACGCCGCTGGTATCTACCGCGGTCGGCGTCGTGGCCCCCGCCCGCGCGGGAATGGCGTCGGGCATCAACTCGACGCTGCGGCAGGTGGGCGTGGCGACCGGCGTTGCCGCGCTGGGCACGATCCTCGCCTCCACCGTGCGCTCCTCCGTGCTCGCCGGGCTGGGCGGCACCGCGCTCGCGGGCCATGCCCATACGATCGCCCACGCGGTGGCGACCGGCTCCGCAGCGCAGGCGATCGCGACCACGCCCGCGCCGTTGCGCGGCCTGGTCGCGGCGATCGCCCACTCCGCGCTCGTCGACGGCCTGAACACGATCCTGCTGGTTAGCGCGATCGTCGCGCTGGCGGCCGCTGCCGGCTCATGGGCGCTGATCCGCGAGCGCGACTTCACCACGACCGCGGAGGCTGACGACCACCACCCCGGCAGTGGCAGCACTAGAGGCCGCCGTCGCCACCGAGTGATCGTCGTCGGCGGCGGCTTCGCCGGGCTGCAAGCCGTCCGCGGGCTGAGGCGGGCACCGGTGGAGGTGACGCTGGTCGACCGCCAGAACTTCACCCTGTTTCAGCCATTGGTCTACCAGGTTGCCACCGGCGTCCTGTCACCGGCAGAGATCGCAGTGCCGCTGCGCGCGATCCTCCGTCGCCAGCGCAACACCCGCGTCCTGCTGGCCGAGGTGACCGGGTTCGATCTCCAACGCCGCCGCATCGAGCTCGCTCGACTCCCCACCGGCGAGCGTCGCAGTGAGCTCGGCTACGACACGCTGATCGTGGCCGGTGGCTCGCGCTACTCGTACTTCGGCCACGACGAATGGCAAACGCATGCCCCGGAGCCAAAATCGCTGGTGGGGGCGCTCGAGATCCGCGGCCGCATCCTCGCCGCCTTCGAGGCCGCCGAGGCCGAACCTGACCCAGAGCGGCGGAGGGCCTGGCTGACGTTCGTCGTCGTCGGAGCTGGTCCCACCGGCGTGGAGATCGCGGGGCAGATCGCCGAGCTCGCCAACGACACGCTGCGACCTGACTTTCGACGCGCCGACACCGGCACGGCACGCGTCCTGCTCGTCGAGGCTGCCGATCGCGTCCTGCCGACCTTCCCCCAATCGCTCTCGATGAAGGCGGCGCGCGCCCTGCGGCAGCTGGGCGTAACAGTGCACGCCGGACACCTCGTCGTCGGCGTCAGCGACGAGGGGGTGGCGATCGAAACACCGGGCAGCGAGCTCGATCATGTCGCTGCGCGAACCGCGATTTGGGCGGCCGGAGTCACCGCCTCCGACCTCGCCGCCAGACTCGCGCAAGCGGCGGGCCGCGAGGTCGACCGGGCCGGACGGCTCACCGTCGGGCCTGACCTCAGCGTGCCTGCTCACCCAGAGGTACTGGCGCTCGGCGACATGGTCCGCGTTCAGGCCGGCAACGGAGAGGCCGTAGCGCTCCCAGGGCTAGCCCCAGTCGCCATGCAGGAGGGTCGCTACGCCGCGCGTGCGGTCCGCGACCGACTTCGTGGCCGAGCCACCAGCCGGTTCCGTTACCACGACAAGGGGAACCTCGCCACGATCGGCCGCTCCCGAGCCGTCGCCGACATCAAGGGCCTGCACCTCGCGGGGTTCGTCGCCTGGGCGATCTGGCTCATCGTCCACCTCTTCTACTTGATCGGATTCCAAAACCGGCTGCTCGTGATCGTCCGCTTGACCGTCGCGTTCTTCAGCCGCCGACGCGGCGCCCGATTGATTCTCGATGGCCCCGAACAGGCCAAACCAGATCGAGAGCGTCCGGTGAACCAATCCCCACCCGCCCTGATTCGGTGAATCCCACCAGCACCAAAGCGCCAATCGAGCGAGGAGCACGACCATGAGCCTCGAGAGCGACAGTAAATGCATCGTCCGCAGCGACCACACCGTGGCCAAACCGACGGGCGAGGGCTCGCGCATGACGCTCGAGTACGAGATGACCTACGCCGAAACGATCGAGGGGCCGGTCGGACCGATCCATGACTCGCCTTTCGGCGAACGCCTCTGCTGGCAGGTCACACAGGCGACACTGCGCGGACCGCGCGTCAACGCGACCCTGGCGATGCCGGGCATCGACTGGATCCGTGTCGGCAGTGACGGCATCCGCAGGCAAGATTCGCGCGCCCAGCTGATTGCCGATGACGACGAGCTAATCCTGCTCAGCTACGACCTCGCAGTGATCCGTAGCAGCGAGACCTTTCTCGCCGCGCTCGTGTCCGGCGAGCCCACCGGGTTCGATGACCAATACATGCGCATCGCACCGCGGTTCGACGTCGGGGCGGGACGGTACGAATGGCTCCGCGAGAGCCTGTTCCTCGGCCGCGGCCGAGTCACTGGCCCCAAGGCAATCGAATACCAGCTCTATCGGGTCACTTAGCACCCGCCCGATAACACACCAACCCCCCCCGATCGGAAGCCACATGCACTCAACAATCGCTTCAGTCCTTCAGCACGGACACTTTGACCAACTCCAGGGCGCACTGAGCGAGCGCGTCGTCTTCCACAGTCCCGTCAAGGACTACCGAGGCCACGCTGAGGTCGCCCACATCCTTGAAACCATCCGCACCGTCCTGGACGCGATCACCCCGCAACGCAAGCTCAACAGCGAACATGAGACCGTCACGATCATCACCGCGCAATACGGCGGCCGCGGAATGACCGGTGTACTGATTGAGAGAACCGATCAGCTCGGCCGTGTCGAGGACGCAACGCTCCTCTTACGCCCACTCTCGACATTGCTCAACGCGATCGACGGCATGCGCCGCGCGCTACAACAGTCACCGGTCACAACCGCCGGGTGACTCGGCGTGGGGCTGACCGCGAGGTTGGGGTTCCTACGCCGCCGGCGCCACGACACGCGCGGCGGCGGGCTGGGCGACGCTGCTCCCCTTCGCTGCCGCTCGTGTGAGCAAGTCGGCGATCACCACCGTGCTGTTGACGATGCGGTCGGTTTCCTCGGCCAGCGGGGCTGTCCGCCCGATTTGGCTGCTGAGCGCTTGTTGGGTGTCGCGCAGCGGCGGCAGGGAATGGGGAGCGCGGCGCTCGCGGGAGGCCGCCGCGAGCTCGGCCAACGCCGCGTCGAGTCGGTCGGCGAGGGCGCGCGCCTCGAGCTGAGCACGACCCTCGGGCAGCGCCGCCGCGACCGAATCCTCGAGGTACGCCCAAAGCGCGAGCGCGCCGTCCACAAGCCGGCGGAGGCTCGCCATGACGCCCGCCACCTCGGCGGTACCGAGGCCGGTGCGTGCTCGCGCAGGTTCGTCGAGCGCCTCCTGGAGCGCCGCCTCGGCGTTCGTGCGCGCCACTCGGGCCCGCACCCGTGCCTGACGCTCCGCGTCGAGAGCCAAAGAGCCGGCGTCGAGCCAGGCTCCAAGCACGGCGCGCAGGTACGCCCGGTCGGACTCGATCATCTCCGCGACGGTGTCGGGCAGCGTTGAGCGCTCCCACGTCGGCCACAGCGCCATCGCGGCCAGGGTGATCGTGGTCCCGATCGCCGTGGCGATCAGCCGGTGCAGCGCGGCCGAGTGTTCCGGAGCCCCCGCGAATGCGGATAAGAACACGATGAATATCGTCACCGACACCACGAAGAGGCCGTAGTTCGCGATCAGGAACGCGAACATGCCCATTGCCGTGACGGTCGTGATCGTCGCCAGCACATAGGGCCCGGGATGAAAAGCCGCGGCGATCACCGTCGCCAGTCCAACCCCCAGCGCGGTCCCTGCGTATCGCTGGAGCCCGCGAGTGAACGTCGACCCGAATTCGGGCCGGAGAATGAACAAAACGGTAAGAGGGACCCAGTACCCATGCCAAAGATCCAGCGCCCGGTACAGCCCAGCGCCGACCGCCGTGGCCACCGCGAGGCGCACCGCGTGGCGGAATGCGCTCGAGCGCAGCGTCAAGTTCGCGCGCAAGATCGCCGCCGCGCTGCGGGTGCGCAACTCGGTGCGGCGCTGTCGCCGACTGCGGACTGGGTCCTCGGGCGGTGCCCCCTCTCCTTGCCACGAGACCGCCAAGTCAACTGCGGAGCGAAGCTCGGCACGCACCGCCGCGCCCCTGTGCAGAAAGGCTTCGAGCTGGTTCGCAACAACGGTGTCCCCAGTGGCTCGACAGCGGTCAAGCTCCGCCCGCAGCACGTCGACAGCTTCGTCGAGGCGGCCTCGCAGCGAGTCAGCGTCGCCGCGCCAGCGGCCCGCATCGAGCGCATCGGCGACGGCCGCCAGAGCATCGGCGGCCGCCTCCCGCGCGAGCGCCAACGCACCGATCGTTTCCGAATCTTGCGATTCGAGCTCCCCACGCGCGTTGCGGAGCGCGATGAGATCCAGGTAGGCGCGATCGGCCTCGTCCACAAGCATTCGGAACGCCTCGCCGCTCTCGCTTGGCACCGCCACCCGCCCCTGGGCAACGTCGAGGGCTCCTCGTGCCGCCCCGAATCCCTCGAGCACTGGCGTCCGACGATCGGCATCGGATGTATCCCGGGTCCAAGCGGACAACGAGCGGTAGAGCCCTGCGATCGCGACGCGTTCCGGACGATGGGCGTGCACGCGCCAAAACACCAGCACGAGCGCTATCTCCAGCAGGCCCCCGATGGCGACTAACCCGGCGTGCTCGGCCGACTGCAGCGCGTCGGCAGGGAAATAGGCGATCAGCACAATCGCCAACGCGGACACAAGGGCCACAAAGTACGCGGGAAGACCCAGCGCGATCGTCAGCCCGGCCCCAAAGCACGAGATCCCCAGCACCAGCACCGCGATCACGTCGTAACTCCCGGTTACCTCGCCAAGGAACGTCGCGACACTCACGCCCACCGTCGCGATCAGCATCACCCGAACACGCCCGCGGTAGGGGGCACCGGAGTCGGTCATCCCCACCAAGACAGCCCCGCCGGCGATGCCGACCCCTTCGACCGTGTGGCCGGTAGCGATGCCGGCAAATAGCGGAATGGCGAAGCCCACCGCGTAACGCATCGCGCGCCGCGGATGGACCTGAGTCCAATCGACCCGGTAGACGCCAGCCAGGATGCGCCTCAGGTACGCCGGCAGTAGTCCTCCGCCGACTGCGGATCCTCCACTCAAACCAAAGACTCGCGATCGCCGAACACGTCCCGGGTCGCAGCACCCACCCTGCCCCATTCACCAGCTTGACCTAAAGGCGCACTAGCCAGGGACGACGGATACGGTGCCGTCAACCTCCGGCGGATTCTCCCCGAACTCGCTGACAGGTACATGTCCTCGTGGATCCTCCCGTAAGTCTCCGGAATGTGCGCGCTGCGGGCGCAGTGCTGCCCCGTTTCCAGCCACGACGCGGCGAAGGTCGGCCGCAAAGCGGGAAGGGGTGGGTGGTGCTCGGCGCAGTCGCGCTGCTCCTACGTGCGCTCGGCGCCCAATTAGGCCGGCGAGCTGGTTGAGAAGCCCGCGCCTGGCCGCACGACGCCGGACTCATAGGCGGCGACGACGGCCTGCACCCGGTCGCGCAGCCCAAGCTTCATCAGAATCCGCGCGACGTGCGTCTTGATCGTTGTCTCGCCGACAACCAGCCGCTCGGCGATCTCGGCATTGCTCATCCCGGTCGCGAGCAGCTTGAAAACCTCGAGCTCGCGCGGGGTCAGCTCGTCGAGCGTGGGGAGGGCTCTTCGGTCTGGCTTCGGTGCCGCGAACTGCTCGATCAGCCGGCGCGTGATCGTCGGCGCGAGCAGCGCGTCGCCGTCGCCAATCGTCGCGAGCGCGCTCACCAGTTGGTGCGTCGGTACGTCCTTGAGCAGAAAGCCGCTCGCGCCCGCGCAGAGCGCGTCGTAGACGTACTCGTCTAGGTCGAACGTGGTCAGGATCACTACCTTCGGAGCTGGCTCGAGCCCCGCCGCGAGGATCCGTCGTGTGGCCTCGATCCCGTCGAGGCCGGGCATCCGGATGTCCATCAGCACGACGTCCGGCTTCAGATCGCGGGCCTCCGCCACGGCCTCGGCGCCGTCGACCGCCTCACCCACGACTTCGAGTCCGGGCTCGGCATTGAGGATCATGCGAAAACCGGTCCGGATGAGCTCCTGGTCGTCGGCGATCACGATCCGGACTGTCATACGAACGCCGACTCCAATCCACGGGGCAGCCGGGCGATGAACTCCGAGCCGTCCGGGCTCGATAGCACGTCACCGTCGCATAGCCTGACCCGCTCTCTCATCAACTGAAGCGGCCACGCAGGCGTGTGGACGCCATCCTGACGCAGCTCAAGCTCCACATCGTCCGGCCCGAACCGCAGTGACACTCCCAGTCGCGCACTGGCGACGATCGCAAGCGAAGTCTCGAGCAACCTGTACAGCCCGAGCTCGACCCCAGCGGCGAGCGTTCCAGGGTCGCCTTCGACGGTCAGCTCCACGGCCTGGCCTCCGTCTCGGGCCCGCTGGATCAGTGCGTACAGCTGATCGATCCCGGGCTGTGGCGCGCGCGGCTCGCTGCCGCTGCCGCTGTGTCTGAGCACCCCGAGCATCCGCCGCAGGTCACCCATCGCCGCCCGCCCGGTGTGTTCGATTGTCGCCATCGCCTCCTCGGCGCGGTCGTTCTCGACCCCAACCAGCCGCAGCACGCCGACCGCCTGAACGACCATCGCCGTTACCGAGCCGGCCGCCGCCGCGTGCAGCTCGCGGGCAATCCGCGACCGCTCGCCCGCCACGGCGAGCCGAGCGCGATGCTCGCGTTCGAGCGCCAGTCGCGCGTTGGTCTGTGAGAGATTTGCCGTTAGCAGCCGGTAGGAGCGGATCGCGCGGCCGACCGCCCACGACCCGCAGATCGTGAACGCCGCGCCGGCGAGGGTGCCGAGCTGGCCGCGCTCTGCGATCAGCTGTGAGATGGCGGCGCCACAGAGGAACAGCGCGAGACCGCCGACCGCCCGGCGCCGCTCCGCCCACGCCGCGACCGAGTAGGTCGGCACAACGATCAGGTAGGCCCCGATCACCGGCGAGGACGCGAACTCGACCAGGGACGCGTTCATCACCGCGCCCAGCACTCCGACGACCAGCACGAACACCAGCGGCGACCGCCGCCTCCAGACCGCCGCCAGCGCGATCCCGGCGGAAATGATCAGGCTAGGCGCCAGTGGCCCTCGGCGGTGATGGGCGTCGAGCACCGCGACCTCGAGCACAACTAGGACGATGCACGCAAGCACCGGGTCGAGCCATGGCCAGCGCAGCCCGATACCGGGCTCCGCCTCGCTCGCCGCCGCGCGAGGCTCGGAATCCCCGGGCTCGAGCGCCGGCTCGAACGGGATCCGCGCGCTGACTTCGAACCCGCCCTGCGCTCTCGGCCCCGCGTGCAGCTCGCCACCGTGTAGCTTGACCCGCTCGGCCATGCCGATCAGACCGTGGCCTGACCCGTTGACGGCGACGACCGCCGGCTTAGCGCCGCCTCCCGTGTCGGTGATTCGCAGCTCGAGCTCGTCGGGGCTAACCGACACGGCCACGCGCGCCCGTGCGCGGGCGGCGTACTTGATCGCGTTGGTGAGCGCCTCCTGGACGATCCGGTAGGCGACCAGATCGAGATCGGCGGGCACGGCCGCAACCTGGCCCTCGACGGTCAACTCGACGGGCAGTCCGGCCGCCTCTGCGCGCGCGATCAGGACTCCGAGCCTGTCGAGCCTCGGCGGCGCGCCCGGCGAAACTTCGTCCCAGTCGCGGCGCAGCACGCCAACGATCCGCCGGAGCTCCACCAGCGCCTCGCGGCCGGAGCGCTCCACCAGCCCCATCGCCGCACGGGCCGCTCCGGCGTCGGACTCCGCAACCCGCCGAGCGGCAGCGGTCTGCACGACCATCACGCTGACGCAGTGAGCAATCACATCGTGGAGCTCACGCGCCATCCGGTTGCGCTCCTCCGCGGCGGCGCGCCGGACGCCCAGCTCCTGCTCGTCGAGCAGCTGCGCAGCGCCCGCCGCGAGCTCGTCAGCCAGTGCCCGACGCCGCGCGAGCGTTCGGCCGGCTACGAACGGGAGCGGCCCGATCAAGACCCAGGCGCCAAGCATCGAGCCGACGGTCCCGTCGCTCGGCACGAACGTCGCCGCCGCGGTGCCGCCCAACAGGTACGCGAGCGGCGCCAGGTTGACCAGCGTCCAAGGCCGGCGCCCGAGCATGTAGAAGTTGAGCGCTAGCGACGCGACCTCGAACGAGCCGTCGCCGTTGTACCTGCTCGCGAACTCGAACACGATCAGCCCAGTGATTCCCACAACCGTGCTCAGGAGGGGATCGGCGCGTCGCCACGCGACGCTACCGGTGATCGCGACGAGCGCCACGACAGCAATCGGTCCAATCGAGCGGTGCGGCTGCGAATACGCGTCAGCGATCGCGCCCGCGGTTAAGAGCACCGCAACGGCACGGTCGACCCACACGAGATCGATCCGATCAATCACCCGGTCCAGCTTGCCCACAGTGATGGCACGCTAGCGCCCCCGAAGGCGTTACGCATCATCCGCGCGGACGATCGGAAGTCGTCCTCAGGTCCACACAGAATCGCTCCCGCCGCCGACGACGAGCGGCCGCGCTGCTGGGACCGTTAGAGCCACCTGATCAACCACTCCAACGGGGGTAATCACGATGTCGCTCAACCCAAGCCGTATCGGCCTAGGCCGGAACACCTGGATCGTCTACCTGCTCGTAGAGATCGCGCTGTTCCTGGCCGCCAACATCACCGCTAAAAGCACCGGCCACCCCGGCACGGTCAGCAATGTGTTCTTCGTCACCTTCATCGTCGGGCTGGTCGTCGCAGCAATGCTCGGCGTGACCATGCTGGTGCGCTCGCGCCGAGGCTGACGTACCCAGTGGCCGGAGCCCTCAGCGGGCAGGGTTCCGGCCCACTGCCTGAGCCCGGGTTCTGAGACCCACGACGCGGCGAAGGAATCGAACCTTCCAAGCGAGGGGCTGCCCGCCCTGCCGGTTTTGAAGTGCGTCCCTGCCAGCACTCGCCGAGGCTCGCATGCAACGTGCGGTTAGTTGGGCGGCGCGGTTGGTCCCAGTTGGAGGCTCGTGATCTTGCCGGCCGCGAGCGCGATCTCGGCCTGGCCGTGCGCGCGGTTGCCGGAGCTCCCTGATTGTGTTTTGACCGTCCAGACGACGCGGTCGCCGGCGACCTGCTTTCTCGTCGCGTCAACCTCGATGGCGGTTAGATGCTGCTTGAGAAAGGAACGAACCGGCTCTGCTCCTCGAGTCGTCGGCGCGCTGGGGAACGGTTGCGTGGATGAGAACTCCACCTCCGCGCCAAAGAAGCCCATGACCGCAGCCAAGTCTCCGTCTTTCCACGCATGCTCGAAGCTCAGCGCCGTCAGGAACTCGTCCGCTTGGGCCTCTCCGTGAGCGATCAGGTCGCGGATAAAGGCGGGGTCACGGTTGAGCTTGGAGGTGGCCCCCAGCGATCGGGGCAGCCGGGACGGGGATAGCTCGATGACACGCACCATGATGCTTTTGTACTTGCCGTCGCGGGCAAGCGCGCCGACGTCGAGCATTTGGTCGATCTTCTCGATGAAGTACAGCTCCTGATACAGCGACAGGTTGCCCGCGAGCTCATTGCGGCGATCGGCTATGTCCGTAACGGTGGTCGGCTCGGTCTCCCGCTCCTTGGGGTTGATCTGGATGACCCAGATCTCGTCCGGTCTCGCGTCGATCAGTTCCCGGATCGGAGGGTTCTGCGAGAACAGGCCATCCCAGTAGGTGCCTCCGTCCAGCCGCACCGAGCGAAACACCGTAGGGATTGCCGCCGACGCCAGGATCGTTTCAGCTGAAATCGTGTCTCGACGACTGTCAAAGGCTCGAAACTCACCGGAAAGGACGTCGACCGCGCCGATTAGCAGGAGCGGCTGCTCGATCCTAGGCTCGCTGCTGAGCCGGTCGAAGTCAACCCGCCGCCCCAGCATTCGCTTCATTTCTTCGATGCCGCCGGCGACAAACACGTTGTCATAGGGGCTGATGGCCGGCGTGATGAAGAACCGCTGCAACTCGCCGGCGAACATGGTCGTCGCGTTGACCATCTGCTCGAACGGCGTGGTTGCGGAGTTGTCAGCCCAGAATCCGTCGAGCAGTCGCCCGGCACTGGGCGGGTCGCCCTCCCGTAACGCGTACCACGCCAGAAGCGCGCAGATCGCTCCGCCTGAGGTGCCGCTCAAGCCGACCACTTGATGCTCGGTCAGGGCCTCCTGGAACAGCCTCTTTAGAACGCCCGCCGTGAAGGCAGTGTGGCTTCCACCCCCCTGGCAGGCGATCGCGACCCGTTTGCGGTCCTGACTCGCGCTCACTCGGCATTTCTCGCTGTTCGCGCCGAAAGTCTCCCGACCAGGGCAAGCTTTCCGCTCATCTGAACGAGCGTCATGCTAAGCGCGCGTGCCAGTGACCGCTCGTCGCGCGGCCGCTGAGCCGTCACAAGCGGCGACCACGGGCCCATCTGGAGCGCTCATCCTCAATCGAGCATACCGAGTGCGCGTACGAGCTCCAGGCGTCGGGCGTTCGCACCGCGCGAGCGCGCCGGATCGATGACGCTGGCCTCCAGCAGCGCATCGAGGCGGTGGGCGAGCGTCTCCTCGCTGAGCAGCCCGTCGGCGTAGGCAGCCTTCAGCGTGTTGGCGAGCTGCTGCCGAAAACGCTAACAACCACGCGTCGGCAAAACGCGGTCATTTCCAGCCACGACGCGGCGAAGGAATCGAACCTTCCAAGCGAGGGGCTGCCCCGCCCTGCCGGTTTTGAAGACCGGATGGGCCACCAGGCCCGTGCCGCGCCACGCCCGATGCTAGGCCGCGCGACCGCGATCGGAGAGATGACGGCGGGACGGAAAGAGCTGAGGGTGGGAGATTTCTGGCGCCATGAGCAGCTCAGCTAGCAGCCTCACCCTGACGCCCGTGTCGCACGCGCGAGGAGCTCACGAGCGCGCCCGGGGGTCGGGCGCGCCCACGCCGTGCTCAAGCGCATCCTTGACCCCGGCGTCCAGGGCGTTCAGCCGGTACAGCGCGAGCGCTTCAGCGCTACGGAAACGCGCGCCGGGCGCGGGCGACGCCCCGTGATGGCAGAGAACGCAGTGCAACAGCGCGAGTCTCCGCCGCTCGTCCAGGGCGCGCGTGCGTGCCGTCAGCATCTGTACGCCGAGCGTCACATGACCGAGCAGCTGACCCGCCTCGGTGAGACCGAATTCGGCCCCATAGGTGAACTCCTGACTGCGTCCCAGATCGTGAACCAACGCGGCCGTGAGCAGCAGGTCGGAATTCAGCCGGTGGTGTAGCTGGCACAGCTCCTGGGCCAAGGTGGCCACGGCGACGGTGTGCTCGAGCAGTCCGCCGAGATAGGCGTGGTGCCCGCCCCGCGTGCAGGGCGCGCGCCGAAACGCGGCGCGCAGGGCGTCGTCTGCGAACAGCTCCTCCACCAGCGCCCTGTAGCCAGGGTCGTAGACCTCGCCGGCCAGGTGCTCGAGAAAGCCGTCGAGCTCATCCAGGTCGCGGTAGGCACTGGGGAGGAACTGCGCGGGATCCACATCGTCGGTCTGGTCGAGGCCTGCGATCTGCTCCACCTCGAGCACAAGCTGCTCGCGGAAACGCTCGACGCGCCCCGTGAGCCTCACCAACTGGCCGCGCTCAAAGCGGGCGGCAAGCGCGTCGGCGTCGCGAAAGACGCGTGCCTGCAGCGAGCCGCTCCGGTCTCGTAGCTCGAGCGCCAGGTAGGTGCCGCCTGACTTTGTAAGGAGGCGGTCCTTGCGCGTACAGGCGAACACGCCGGCCACTTCGTCGCCCGGGCGGAGCCCGGCGATTGTGCCTGCGCCGGTCGGCAGCTCGGGGCCTGTGATGCGGCTGGGGCCCATCTGCCCATGATGTACGGTGGACCGGATGCAGCCATTGCGGTGGGACTACCGGCCCGACGGATTGCGCGCTCCCGCGCTGGTGTGTGCGTTCAAGGGCTGGAACGACGCCGCCGACGCGGCTTCAACTGCGATCACCGCGGTGGGCGGTGCGCTTAGCGCCCACCGCTTCGCGACAATCGACCCCGAGGAGTTCTACGACTTCCAGGCCACGCGGCCCCGCGTCAAGCTCTCCGATGGCGAGACACGGGAGATCGTGTGGCCGGCGGTCGAGCTGTTCGAGGCACGCATCCCACGAGCGCCGCGCGACCTGATCCTCCTCACGGGCAGCGAGCCGTCGTTTCGGTGGCGGGCATTCAGCAAGGTCATCACCGAGCTGGCGGAGGCGATCGGGACTCAGCTAGTCGTCACGCTGGGCGCGCTACTGGCCGACGTGCCGCACACCCGTCCGGTGTCGGTGACCGGTTTGACCTCTGATCGCGCGCTCGTAGCGAGGCTCGGGCTGGCCCGTTCGAGCTACGAGGGACCTACCGGCATCGTTGGCATCCTGCACGCCGCCTGCCAGCAGGCAGGGCTTCCGTCGGCCAGCCTTTGGGCCGCCGTGCCGCACTACATCGCGGCGACCCCCAACCCAAAGGCGGCGCTGGCCTTGGTGCGCAAGCTCGAGGGGCTCGTTGGGGTTGCGGTTGACGCCTCGGAGCTCGAGACCGCGGCGGCGGAGTACGAGCGTCAGGTCAACCTGGCGGTCCAGAGCGACCCGGACGTGCAGGCATTCGTCGAGCGGCTGGAGCAGGCCTCATCTGAGAGCGAAGCCGAAGCCGACCCCGGGGCCTTGCCTTCCGGTGAGACGATCGCCCGGGACCTTCAGCGCTTCCTGCGCCAGCGCAGCGACGGCGAGGGCGAGGGCTAGCGCTCGGCTGCCGGACAGACGAGGCGGTAGTCGCACACCGAGCAGGCGGCGAACGAGGGCGTTGGCTCGAATCCCTGGGAGAGGATGCCCTCGGCGACCTCGGTGGCCACCTCCGTAACCCACTCCGAGCGCTCGTCCCCGCCGGAGGGCAACTCCACCTTCTGATCGTCCAGCAGGTAGTAGTAGGCCTGCCTTGAGGCGTCGAGACGCCACGCCTCGCGGGCGCCGACCGCGTAAAGCGACAGCTGCACGTCATCGGCCAGCTGGGTGGAGTCCTTGGGGCGCCCGGTCTTGTAGTCGATCAGCTCGTACTCTCCGTCGGGCAGCCGGTCGACGCGGTCGACACGGCCTCGCAGCAGGTGGGGCCCGAGCTTGAACGTGAACGGGCGCTCAAACCACACCGGTTCAGCCTCCTCGTGCTCGAAGCGCGCGTGGTATCGCTCCAGCGCGGCGGCGGCCTTGCCGCGCAACTGACGCTCCTCGTCGGTATCACCGAAGCCCGACCGGCGCCAGCCCGCGTCGAGCAGCCCCAGCAGCCCGGAGAGCGAGCCCGGCCGCCCCGAAGCCAACGCCGGCCCCCCGGAGGCGCCTTCGCGGCCATGAAAACGTTCAAGCACCTGGTGCAGGAGGATCCCGAACCGCTGGTGCACCGTCGGCTCCTGCGGAATCCTGAAGACGCGCGCGAACTTGTACTTCAGGGGGCACGTCCGGTAAGTGTCGATGTCCGAGGCCGACAGCATCACCCCCTCTCCGCGCTTGGGCAGAAACTGCTCGAGCGACGGCTCGTCTCGCGCCGCTACCACGTGCGCCCGGCGGCGCGTGTCGCGCTCGGCGTCCAACAGGTAGTCGTCGAGTGTCGAGGAGGTAATGATCTCCCTCTGCTCGGCGGTGACCGCCTGGAGGATGCGGGCGTTGATATCCCGGAGCCCCTCAGCCACGCTCTGACCCTCTGGGCGGGCAATCAGCGCGGCGACCTTCAGCAACTCCAGGTAGCGGACCACCGCGTGGGAAACGTCCAGGTCGGTGTCAAGGCGCAACTCGCCGAGACGACCGCCCGCTCGGACGGTCGCGTCGAGCAGCTCGTCGCGCAGCAGCCGGTAGGTGGAGTGAAGCGTCTCCGCCGGCCCGAACAGCTCCTCCTCCTTTTCCTCCCACTGGCCACCCACCGCCAGACGCACCTGCTCCGCCACCGGGCAGGGCGCCCGCTCGGCGAATGACAGCACCACGCGGTGGCTCGCCCGGCTGAGCGCCACGTACAACAGCTGGCGCAGGGCGCTGGCGCGCTGCTCGGGTCCATCGGGCGGAAGCGGCTCTGACGTCAGGGCATCGGGGATCGGCTCGGGCTCGGGCGCGGCCAGCCGCGAGTCGAGGCCCAGGACAAACACGTGGCTGACCTCAAGCCCACCGGCGGCGCTGAAAGGAACGATCTGCACCACAGGGGAGGCGTCAAGCTCCGGCTCCTCCTGCTCGCGCAGGCCGAAATCGGCCACCGCGGAAATCGAGCGCGCGAACTCCCTCGCCGTGGCCTGAGGCGCACGGCGCACGTAGGCGGATGCCAGCTCGCCGAACCGCGCCAGCGCCCGCAGCCGCTCGACGACGTCGGCCTGGGCGGCGAACAGCTGCTGGCGGCGCAGGCCGATGCGCTCGATCAGCCGGTGCACGTACAGATCGGGGCGCGCCGTGTCGATGGCCGTGACTCCCGAGCGATAGAGCTTCAGGAACACCCGGATCCGCTCGCGGGCCTCCGGCGGAACCTGCGGTGACTCGGTGGCGGCGGCCAGCGCCGCCACCATGTCGAGCTTGCGCCGCCGCGCGATCTGCGTGCAGCGAGCGATGTCGACGGAGCGCAGGTCGATCGGCGGCCGGGCGAGCGCGCGCACCACGGCCGCCGAGTCGGTGGGATCGGCCATCAGCCGCAGCCAGGCCAGGACGTCCCGGATCTCGGCCCGCTGGAAGAACGCGGCCTCGCCCACCAGGCGGTGGGCCACGGCCCGCTCTTCGAGGGCCACCGCCACCGCCTGACCTTCGTCGACGATGCCCGGCACGAGCACCGCGATCGCGCCGGGATCAATGTTCTCACGGGCGATCAGCCGCTCGATGTCGGAGGCGACCCCCTGGGCCTGCGCGCGGCGATTTGCACAGCGCCAAAACGCGATCTGGCCCGTATCCGGGGCGAGCGTGGAGGTCGCCTCCGTATCCGGGGCGAGCGTGGAGGTCGCCTCGGTATCCGCGGCGAGCTCTCGCGGCTCGCTGCCCAGCGCCACGCGCGCGGCGCGGGCCACTGTCACAGGGCAGCGAAAGCTTCGCTGCAGGCGCACCACGCGCGTTCCGTCGGCGGCGGCGAAGCTCCGCATGCGCTCGGTGCCCGCGGCCCGCAGCCGCAGCACGGCGGCGTGCGGATCGCCCGCCACCGTCAGCCCGCCCGCTCCCAGCGCCTCGACCAGGCAGGCCGCGGCGAAGCCGAGCTCCTGGGCGTCGTCGATCAGCGTGTGCTCAAAGCGGCCGGCCCGGCTGCGCGCCAGTCTCAGCGCGTCGCCCAACAGGTCGCCCTCGTCGCGGGCGCCGGCGCGCGAGAGCAGCTGCTCGTGGGTGCTGTAGACGGCGGCGAACTCCCGCTCGGCGGCCGCCTCGGCGCCGTCGGGAAGCCCCGCGGCCCAGGCGACGAACTCCGCGGCTCCGATCGACTCCGACTTGAGCCTGTCGATCCGCCGTACGAAGCGCCCGAGCAGACCGCTGGCGCTGCCGCCGAAGTCGTGGTGCTGAAGCGAGAGCTCGTCGATTCGCTCGAGCAGCATCGCCAGCCGTTCGCCCGCGCCGAGCACCGCCGGCGCGCCCTCGCCTCGCAGGATTGCGGCCGCCAGCTCGACGGGCGAGCCGACGAACAGCTGCTCGTAGCCTTGCGTCAGCGAACTCTCGAGCCGGGCCTGGAGGGCGTCACCCCGGGCCACGGATGGCGCGAGCACCGCGATCCGCTCCACGGCCGTCCCCCGCTCGACCAGCTCGCCGAAGCGCTCGGCGATGAGACGCGTCTTTCCGGTCCCCGCGGACCCGAGCACGACGAGCCGCCCACCCCGGTGTGCGACGGCCTCATGCCACTGCGAGTCCACTCTGACAGCATAGGTTCACGATGACCACGATCCGTTCAGCGCTTGACGCCGATTGGCTCTCGGCGAGCAGGCGCGCCGTCGAGAAGCTGAAGCTGATGCTGGCCGGCGCCCCCAGCATCGAGGAGCGGGCGCAAGAGACCGGAACCCGCGGCTCTGGCGGCGACCGCACGCTGGTCATCGACTCGTCCGCCGAGCGCCTCGTGCTGGAGGAGCTTCAGGCGCTGCGCGACGCCGGCTATCGCTTCGTGGCCCTGTCCGAGGAGCGCGGCGAGCTCGACTTCGGGGACCCCGGCGTCAGGGTCATCATCGACCCCATCGATGGATCGCTGAACGCCAAGCGCGGCATCCCCCACCACGCGCTTTCGATCGCCGTAGCCGGCGGGCAGACTATGGACGACGTGGAGTTTGCCTACGTCTATGACTTCGGCCCGGGCGAGGAGTGGTGGGCGCGTCGAGACGAGGGCTCGTGGCTCGACGGCCAGCCGCTCGACCGCGAGCTGAGCGAACGACGCGGCCGTGACGGCAGGCTCGAGGTGCTGGGAATAGAGTCCGCGGATCCCCGCTGGGTGGCGGCATCGATCGACGCGCTGGTGGACTCCGCGTACCGCCTGCGGGCGATCGGGACGATCGCTTCGGCGCTCTGCCAGGTGGCCGCGGCGCGTTTCGATGGCATGGTTTCCCTCCGCCGCAGCCGCGGCGTGGACGCCGCCGCCGGCCAGCTGATTGTCCGCGAGGCCGGCGGCGTGGTTAGCTTCCCCGGCCTGGACGGACCGCTGACCGCCGCGCTCGACGCCGTGCCCCGGGCACCTGTGGTCGCCGCGCGATCGGAGCAGACACTGCACGAGCTCGAGCGGATCCCGCGCGTCTGATGGCCGCCATGATCGACTGGATCCTCGCCGAGCGCATCGCCCGCTACGTCGCCGGCAGCGGGGATGGTCGCCTCCCGACCGCCGACCTGGCGGCGCTGGCCGACGAGTCCGAACGCCGCGTCACCGCGTACACCGGTCTCGAGCCGGCGCGATCGCTTCCCCCGCCCGAGGGGATCGACCGGCGGGAGTGGATCGAGAGCAACATCGGCGCCATGCGGGCGCTGCTTGACCCGGTGCTCGAGCGGGCGGGCGAGGGCCTGGGGCCGCTGAAACCAATGGTCCAGATCGGCGTCGGCGTCGTGCTCTCCACCGAGGTCGGAGCGGTCGTCGGCTACCTGGCCCAGCGGGTGCTCGGTCAGTACGAGCTGGTATTGCTCGAGGAGGCGGAGGACCGCCCGCCGCGACTCTTGTTCGTGCTGCCGAACCTGGGGCAGGCCATGCGCGCGTTCGAGGCCGAGGAGCGCGAATTCATGACCTGGGTCGCACTGCACGAAGTGACGCACGCGGTGCAGTTCGCGGGCGTGCCCTGGCTGCACGGCTACCTGTCCGGGCTGGTGCGCGAGCTGCTGAAAACGGCCGAGGTGCGGATGGAGAACCCCCGCAAGCTGCGCCTGCCGACGGTCGATCAGGTTCGCGAGGTACTGTCGGCGCTGCGCCGCGGCGACCTCGTGTCGATCGTTGCGAGCCCAGCCGAGCGCGAGACACTCGACCGCGTGCAGGCGGTGATGGCCGTCATCGAGGGCCACGCCGAGCACGTGATGGACGCGGTCGCCCCGGATCTCCTGCCCTCGCTGCCGCGACTCCGCGCCGCGCTCGACCGCCGCCGACGCTCGCAGTCAGGCCTGTCACGCCTGCTGGCCAAGCTGCTGGGCCTCGACCTAAAGCTCCGCCAGTACGAGCAGGGCAAGCGGTTCTGCGACGCCGTGGTCGAGAAGGGAGGCGGTCAGGCCCTTCGGCACGTCTTCTCGGCCCCCGAGGCGCTGCCGACGCTGAAGGAGCTCGGCGCCCCGGAGCGGTGGCTCGAGCGGACCGGCGCCGGGCGGCGCTAGTTCACAGCGCTGTAACCACCGCGGCCCGCCGGTTTACAAACATGTGTTCGGCTGGTCACCGCGCCGGCGAACACCCCGAAGTAAAATTGACCTACAAGCGGGAGCTGAAAACTAGGGAATATGGCTACTACCAGCAGCAAAACCGGCGCGCGCAAGCCCGCCACCCGACGCAGGACCACAACCACGCGGCGCAGGGCCACGGGCACCCGCAGGCGCCCGGCCGCGACGACCACCTCGACGCAGCCCAAGACCCGGGTCGACCAGGCCCAGGTGCTGGCCGAGCGCGCGGTGCTCGTGCCGGTTGGCGCAAGCCTCCTGGCGCGCGATAACTTCGTCGCGACCGTCAGGGATCTGACCACGAGGTATCGCACCCTGACCAGCCTCGAGCGTGAGCTCAAGCGCTACGAGCGCCGCGGCGCAACCGCGCGGAACCGCTTCGAGCGGCAGGTCCGCAGGACGCGTACGCGGGTCGAGCGTGAGCTCCGCCAGCGCCGTCGCGGTGCAGAGCGGACGTTTAAAACGAACCGCCGCCGGTTCGAGCGTCAGGTACGCTCGGTAAGGAGGGATCTTGAGAAGCAGTCCTCTCGCGTCGAGAACCTTGTCTCGGATGCGCAGGGCCGCTTGAGCTCGGTCTCCTAGAACGGACTTCACCCGCCGCGCCCGAGGAGAGCGCCAAGCGGGAAAGGTTCGCCGGCCTCATAACCTCGCCGGCGAATGCAGCACCCTCTCCTCCCTCAACCGCCGGGGCGTCACGCAAGTGGCGCCCCAGCGGTCTTTAAACGCCTGCTCGGGATTCCAGGCACCGGGAAGTGGTCTGCTTGAATGGACTTCATGCCTACTCGTGACCAAGTCTTGAACGCTCTGAGAAGCGTGATCGATCCGGAGCTCCGCCGAGACATCGTCGAGCTGGAGATGGTCCGCTCGATCGATGTCCACCCCAACGGCGTCGTTGACGTGATGGTGTCGCTGACCACGCCGGGGTGCCCGATCCGCACACATTTCGAGACGGGCGTGGCCCAGGCGGTGCGCGAGCTCGAGGGCGTGATCGGCGTCAACGTGTCGTTCGACGTTCTGTCCGACAACGAGAAGGCGACGCTGGGGCGCAAGCTTGGCCGCGGCGCGCTGCCGGAGGGCGCACTGGCCCAGGTCTCGAACGTGATCTGCGTCGGCTCGGGCAAGGGCGGCGTCGGCAAGTCCAGCGTCACCGCCAACCTGGCGGCCGCACTGGCCGGCGACGGCAAGCGCGTCGGTGTGCTCGATGCCGATGTGTGGGGCTACTCGCAGCCGCGGATGCTCGGCCTGGGGGCCGAGAAGCCGCGGGTCAACGCCGAGCGCAAGCTCGTGCCGCTCAGCGCCCACGATGGCATCAGCGTGATGTCGATCGGCTTCTTCGTAGAGCAGGACGCCGCCGTCGTCTGGCGGGGACCGATGCTCCACAAGGCGCTTCAGCAGTTCCTGGAGGACGTCGAGTGGGGCGCGCTGGACTACCTGCTGATCGACCTGCCGCCGGGCACCGGCGACGTCTCGATGACGCTGGCCCAGCTGTTGCCCCAGTCGAAGTTCCTGATCGTGACCACACCGCAGCAGGTGGCCCAGAAGGTGGCCCGACGCTCCGCGCAGATGGCCGAGAAGCTCAAGCTCGAGATTGCGGGTGTGATCGAGAACATGTCGGGGTTCGTAACCCCCGCTGGCGAGCGCTTTCAGATCTTTGGCGAGGGCGGCGGCCAGCTGCTGGCCGAGGAGCTCGAGGTGCCGCTGCTGGCCAAGGTGCCGCTGACGCTGGCGCTCCGCGAGCAGTCCGACGCCGGGCTGCCGATCGTCTTCTCGGACCCCAACGATCCAGCCGCGCAAGCGCTCCGCCACGGCGCGCGGGGGCTGGTGGCGCTGTCTCCGGTCGAGCTACCGGTGATGCAGGCTCCGGCGCCGGCGGCGGCGCCGAAGCCGACGGGCGTGTCGCTGCCGATGGCTTAGCTCGATATTGAGGCCGGGCCGCATGCGGCCCGGCCAGCCGGATGACGCGGGCGCCGCGCGTTCGGCGAGGCTGGAGGCCGAGCGCGCGGCAAAGCCCGCGCCGATCATGATCGGGCCGGCGGGCCGGCTCATGAGCCGGCCCGAACGACCCTTTTCTTACTAACCCTTCTCGCAGGCGAGCGTCTTGTAATTCCAGAACCAGAGGTTCGAGTTGCTCGCCTTTTTCAGGCTGAGATTGTCCGTCTTGGACTTGCCGCTCACCGTGCAGGTGAGCGCGACGCTGCGGAACTCGCCGCCCGACACGTTGGAGGCCGAGATGCTGACCTTGTGGCCCGCGAACTTGCCCGCCGCACAATTCGGCTTGCAGTTGTTGACCCACAGATAGCCGCTGCCGCGCGCCCGGGTGGAGCCCCAGCTGCTCCAGCCGATAGCACCGATCTTGCCCTTGCTCTGCGCGCCGCCGACGTACAACGCTCCATCGGCGCTGAGCTCGATGAAGTGCGGCCTTACCGAAAACCGGCTCGAGTCCCCCACAGCCAGTTTGGGAAGACTGGCCGCCAGCGCGGCGGCCGGGATGAGCGCCGCGGCCAGCGCCACGACGCAAATGGTCAGAAATTTAGTAGGACGTTGCATGAATCGATCGTATGCGACCCATCGGATGGCGCACAACCCCTGCATGCGCGAGCACAACGTCTTCCTAACCAAAAAGCTTACGAATACGGGGCGTAGCGGCCGTGGAGCATCAGGTCGTTGCCGTCCGGATCGGTGAAGAGCGCCATGTGGCACACGCCGGTGTCAAGCGTCTCGCCGGCGAACTGAACGCCCTTTCCCTCGAGCTCCCGGCGCGCCGCTGCGACGTCGTCGACGTGCAGGGCGAGGTGACCGTTCTTTTGGGGCTGGAACTCCATCCCCAGGCGCGCCGGCTCCCAGATGCCTAGGCAGGTCTCGCCGGCCCAGAACTCGTTCTGCGCGTGCTCGTCCCGACGGAGCTCCAGCACCTCGCCGTAGAAGCGCCGCGAGCGCTCGGCGTCCTGCGAGGGGACCGCTACGAAGTCCAGCTTGGTGACGTTCACTTCGCGTAGTAGTCGGAGTTGATCTTCGTGTATTGCTGCCACTCGTCTGGCAGCTGGTCCTCGGCGAAGCAGGCATCGACCGGGCAGGCCTCGACACACGCGTCGCAGTCGATGCATTCCTCGGGATCGATGTAGAGCATCTCGACGCTGTCGTAGTCGGGCTCGTCGGGGGTCGGATGAATGCAGTCGACCGGGCAGACCTCGACGCACGAGTTGTCCTTCGTCCCAATGCAGGGCTCGGCGATCACGTAGGCCATTTATTCCTCTTGTTTTCGCTTTCTGGAGCTACGGCCGGGTCGGCCGGAGTCGAGATTCTAAGAGTTAAGCTCACTCGGGTGCTGCTGCTGACGGGCGCGACGGGAACCGTTGGGCTGCGGTTGGTGCGGCGGCTGTCGGCCGCCGGGACACCGATCCGCTGCTTCGTACGGGATCCTGCCCGGCTGGGCGCGGAGCACACGCGCGTCGAGATCGCTCTCGGCGACCTCGCCGACCCGTCCTCGTTCGACGACGCCCTGCGCGGCGTGAGCACCGTCGTACACCTGGCGTCGGTCATCCGTGACCAGCCCCGCGGCTCCATCGAGGAGCTGGCGGGCGTCGCCACGTGGCGGCTGGTGCAAGCCGCCGAGCGCGCCGGCGTAGAGCGGTTCGTCTTCTTCTCCACGCTCAGCGCCTCGACCGGCAGCCGGGTCCGGTTCATGCGGGCCAAAGCGCTCGCCGAACAGGCGGTCGTTGAGTCTTCGATCACCCACACCGTGTTCGCGCCGTCGATCATCTATGCCCCCAACGATCCCTATCTTCGCCTGCTGAAGCGCATGTCGCTGCTGCCCGTGATGCCGCTGTCGGGTTCGGGTCAAGCGGCGTTTCAGCCCATCTGGGCCGAGGACGTCGCCGACTGCGTGATGGCCGCGCTGCCAGGGGGTGCGCGAGACGAGGAATCGCAGGGGGTGCGCTACGAACTGGCCGGCCCGGAGACGCTCACATATCAGGAGATCGTGGAGCTGGCGCTGCGCTCGTTCGGCCGCCGGCGACAGGTCCTGAAGATCCCGATGGCGCTGGTGCGGCCCTCGCTGAAGGCGCTCGAAACCGTCAGGGGCCCGGCAGCGTTCGCCACCTGGGACGAGGTCGAGCTGCTCGCAGTGCCGCTGGTCGCCCGGAGCGGGAGCACCGACGCCGAGCGGCTGGGCGTCCGGCCGAAGTCGATGCAAGAGGTGCTCGGAGCCGGGCGCTAGCCCTGGAGGTCCGACAGCGGCCGCGGACCCGGACCCACGTACTTCGCCGTCGGCCGGATCAGCCTGCCCTCCCGCTTCTGCTCGAGGATGTGCGCCGACCAGCCGGCCGTCCGGGCGCAGGTGAACAGCGGCGTGAACAGATCCGGTGGTACGTCGGCGAAGTCGAGCACCACGGCCGACCAGAACTCGACATTGGTGGCCAGCACGCGCTCGGGATAGCGCACCTCAAGCTCGGCCAGCGCCGCCGCCTCGAGCCTCTCGGCGACCTCCACCCGGGGCGAGCCCAGCCGCCGTGAGGTCTCGCGCAAGACCTTGGCCCGCGGGTCCTCCGCACGGTAGATCCGGTGCCCGAAGCCCATCAGCCGCTCGCCGCGGTCGAGCAGATCCTTGACGTAGCGCTCGGCGTCACCGGAGACCGCGACGTCGTCGAGCATCTTCAGCACGCGGCTCGGCGCTCCGCCGTGCAGCGGGCCGGACAGCGCGCCGACGGCCGCGCTCAGCGCCGCCGCCACGTCCGCGCCGGTCGAGGCCACGACGCGCGCGGTGAACGTCGAGGCGTTCATGCCATGCTCGGCGGCCGAGATCCAGTAGGCGTCGATCGCCTCCACATGCTTGGGATCGGCTTCGCCGCGCCAGCGGATCAGGAACCGCTCGGGAATGCTGGTCGCCCGGTCGACCTCGCGCTGGGGAACCGGCGGCCTGCCGATCCCGCGCGCCGACTGCGCCACGAACGACAGCGCCATGACCGACGCGCGCGCCAGGTTGTCACGCGCCTCCTCGTCCGAGATGTCGATCAGCTCCCTGAACCCCCATTGCGGTCCCAGCATCGCCAGCGCCGACTGCACGTCGACGCGAGGATCGCCAGAGTGCACGTACAGCGGATGGGGTTCGGCCGGCGGCATCCCCGGCAGCAGCTGGCCATCGACGAGCAGGCCCCACACCTGCTCGAAGGGCACGTTGCCGACTAGCTCCTCGATGTCTACGCCGCGGTAGCGGAGCGATCCACCGGCCCGATCGGGCTCGGCAATCTCGGTGGCGAAGGCGACAACGCCCTCGAGGCCAGACTGGACTTCGGCGGTTGCAGTCATGAAGCTCAAGGGTAGCTGCGCGTACTGTTCCCAGCTTGAACGAGCTCATGTGGCGACCGGCCGGCGAGCTGGCGGCGATGGTCCGCTCGGCGCAGCTCTCGGCCCAGGAGCTGGTGGCGGCCTCGCTCGCCCGTATCGACGACCTGGAGCCCACGGTCGGCGCGTTCACGCACGTGGCGCACGAGTCGGCGCTGTCTGCGGCCGCTGCGATCGGGCCTGGTGACCCGCGTCCGTTCGCCGGGGTGCCGATCGCGATCAAGGACAACCGGCCCGTGGCCGGCATGCCGTTGACGATGGGCAGCGATCTGTGGGGTGACTTCAGACCGCGACACGACGCGTTCCTGGTCTCGCGGCTGCGCGCCGCCGGCTTCGTGATCGTCGGCAAGACGACGATGCCGGAGATGGGGATCCTGCCGACCACCGAGCCGAGGCGGTTCGGGCCGACGCACAACCCCTGGAGCTCGGATCGCACGCCCGGCGGGTCGAGCGGCGGCTCGGCCGCGGCCGTGGCAGCGGGCATGGTCCCGCTGGCGCACGGCAACGACGGCGGCGGCTCGATGCGCATCCCCGCCGCGTGCTGCGGCCTGGTCGGCCTGAAGCCGGCCCGAGGCCGGGTCTCGGGCGGGCCAGACATCGGGCAGAGCTTCCTCACGGTGGACGGCGTCCTCAGCCGCACGGTGGCCGAGACCGCCGAACTGCTTGACGTCCTGGCCGGCTACGAGCCCGGCGACGCCACGTGGGCGCCTCCGCCGCCCGGGAGGTACGCCATGGTGCCTGGGCGCGACCCGGGCCGTCTGCGGATCGGCGTGGCGCTCAATCCGCCGCTCGAGGGCGTGACGCTCGACCCCCTGCACGAGCGCGGCGTGCACGAGGCGGCCACGCTGCTCGAGTCGTTGGGCCACGGTGTGGAGGAGGTCGAGCCGCCGTGGTCGGACCTCGACCTGCTGCCCGACTTCACCCGCATCTTCGGGCCCTCGGTCTCGGTGACGACGATGACGGGCGCGCGTCTCGCGGGCCGCGAGCCCACGCAGGCCGACATCGAGCCACTGACATGGGCGATCTGGGAGCACGCCCGCGAGCTGAGCGTGATGAGCTACCTGGCCGCAATGGCCCGGCTCGAGTCGGTGGCGCGCTCGATCGTTTCCTTCATGGCTCCCTATGACGCCGTTCTCACCCCAACGCTCGCCCAGCGCCCGGTGCCGATCGGGCAGATCCATGGTCTCGGCCCCGAGCCCTGGGCCCAGTACAGACGCTCGGGTTACTTCACCCCGTACACGGCGATCATCAACATCACCGGACAGCCCGCGGTCGCTCTGCCTCTATTCCACGGCGATGACGGCCTGCCGGTATCGGTGCAGCTGATCGGCCCACCGGCGCACGAGGAGGTGCTCCTGTCGCTGGCGTCACAGCTCGAGCAAATACATCCCTGGGACGGGCGGCGGCCACCCGGGTTCGGGTAGCGGCCGCCTAGCGCGGCCCGCGGTAGGGGCCCTCGAGGTACTGGCGCAACATCCGCGCCGCGCTGAACCTCGGCCCGAGAACCTTCAACGAGGCCCGGATCCGTGCGATCCAGGGTCCGGGGATGCCGCGCTCGTCACGCTCGTAGAACTGCGGGACGACCTCGTCACGGAGCAGCTGGAGCAGCATCTCGGCGTCGCGCGCGTCCTGGGCCTCGTGGTCTGGATCGGTGTCTCCGGGCAAGGCCCACCCGAGCTCCGGCGCAAATGCCTCGGCCCACCAGCCGTCGAGCACGCTCAGCTGCAGAGCCCCGTTGATCGCGGCTTTCATCCCGCTCGTGCCGCTGGCCTCGAGCGGCGGCCGCGGCAGGTTGATCCACAGGTCGCAGCCCTGCACCAGCCGCGCCGCGGTGGCGATGTCGTAGTCGTCCAGATAGACGACCCGTTCGCCGACCACCTGCGCGGCCTTGAGCCCGAACAGACGCTGGACGACGCCCTTGGCCTCGTCGTCGCGCGGGTGCGCCTTGCCCGCCAACACCACCTGAACCGGCCGCTCGGCACTCAGCAGCGACAGCGTGAGCTCGGAGTTGCGGGCCAGGAGGTCGAGTCGCTTGTACGTCGCCACGCGGCGGGCGAAGCCCAGCGTCAGCACGTCGGGGTCGAAGGCCCTGGCCGCGGCCTCGGCGTACTCGCGCACGTCGCCGCGGATCAGGCGGTCGGTGACGCTCCGCGTGCCAATGAACGATATGAGCGCCGCGCGTTGGGCCTTGCGCGCGCCCCACAACTCGTCGTCTGCGATTCCATCGACGGCGGACCATGCCTGCTCGTCGGCCACACGCCGCGGCCAGTCCGCGCCTACGTGGCGGTCGAGCAGCTCCCGCATCGGGTCCCCGACCCAGCTCGGGTAATGGACGCCGTTGGTGACATGATCGATCGGGACCTGTGCGAGGTCACGGTCCGGCCACAGCGCGTGCCACATCTCGCGCGCCACTGATTCGTGGCGACGGCTTACCGCGTTGGCTCGGCCGCTCATTCGCAGCGCGGCCTGCGTGACGCCGAATGGCTCTGCGATGTTCGCGGGCTCTGTTCGGCCGAGCTCCATGAGGGCGCCGTCGCTGATGCCCAACTCGTGCGCCAGCCGGCCCAGTGCCTGCACCGCCTGCTTGGCCGGATAGGAGTCGTTCCCCGCGGCGACCGGCGTATGCGTGGTGAACACCGTGCGCTCCCGCGAGCCGCCGAGCGCCGCCTCGAGCGGCTCGCCGGCTGCCAGCGCGGCATGCGCCAGCTCGAGCGGGGCCAGCGCCGCGTGTCCCTCGTTCAGGTGCAGCACGCCAGGCTCGATACCGAGCGCCCGCAGCGCCCGAATCCCCCCGGCGCCCAGCAGCACGTACTGAGCGAGTCGCGTGTGCTCGTCCGAGTCGTAGAGCCGCGCGGTGATCCAACGCTCGAGCGGCCCGTTCTCCGGAAGCTCGGCATCGAGCAAGAACAGCGGCACACGCCCCACGTCCACCCGCCAGATCTGGGCCGTCACCGTGTGCTCATAGACCGGCACCTGGACCTTCAGTGGCTGCCGATCCGCCCCCCTGACGAGCGCGGCCGGAAGGCGCTCGGGATCGGTGTCGAGCCAGTACTCGTGCTGCCAGCCGCTGGAATCGATCCGCTGGCGGAAGTAACCCTTGCGGTACATGAGTCCGACGGCCACAAGCGGCACGGCGCGGTCCGAGGCCTCCTTGAGGAGGTCCCCCGCCAGCACGCCCAGGCCGCCGGAATAGATGGGCAGCGAGACGTGAACGCCGTACTCGGCGCACAGGAAGGCGATCGGGCGGTCGGTCGTCAATGGACGGCTTCCGTCGGCACGCTCGAGCGCGCTCAGGTCGGCAGGGCGCTCGAGCTCGGTGTTGATCTCGGCGACGGCGGTCCGGGCGCGCTCGATCAGACCGCGATCCGCGGCAGCCCGGCGCAGTGCCGGGGTGGAGGCCTCCTGCAGCAGCCGCACTGGGTTCTGCAGGGCGCGCTCGAAGCGCTCGTGGTCGACGCTGCGGAAGAGCTCGGGACCGCCCGGCAGCCAGGACCAGCGATAGTTGTACGCCAGCCAGGCAAGCGGTGCGAGCGCTGGCGGCAGCCGCTCGGCGAGCTCGGACGCCGCCCGGGCAAGTTCGCCGCTGCCGGCTGAGAGCACCATGGGTGAGTCAGTGGCCATCGAGCGCGATTATTCCCGGATGGCAGCGGAATGCACCCTGGGCGTGCTGGCGTTCGGTGACTCGATCACCAACGGCGGCGGCGAGTTGCAATGGGGGGTGGCGCTTCAGTCGTGGGCCCATTGGGTCGCCCGAGGGCTCGGCCTGCCCTACTCGGGCTGCGCCGTCGATGGCGCCCGCGCGGCCGACGTCGTCGCCGAGCAGATCCCGACGTTCGAGCTCGCGGGCGCCCGGCCGGATGCCCGCTACGACCTCGGCTGCCTGTACATCGGCGTGAATGACGTGCGCGCACTCGACTTCTCCCTGGATGGGTTCGAGCGCTACTTTCGCGCCGCGCTGGATTTTCTGGCCGCACGCTGCGAACGCGTGCTTGTGGTGACCATCCCTCTGCGGCTGGGCGTTCCCCGCGCGCCTGGGGAGGCGATCGCCGCTGCGAACGCCGTAATCGAGGACGGAGCCCGCGCTACCGGGGCCCTGCTGCTCGACCTTCGGTCCTTCGGCGCGCGCAACATGGTCATGGCCGACTGGGTACACCCCACCGCATTTGGACAGATCGCGATCGCCGAGCGCGCGCTGGCCGTGCTGGCGGCAGATGGCCTGGAGACGCGCATCGAGCCTCGCTCGCTGATCAGGTTCGAGACCTACTGGTTGGGTCGGCTGCGGTCAGACGTCGTGTACGTGTTGCAGTACCTGAGGGAGGTTCGCCGGGGGCTTGTGTCGGCCGTCAGGGCGCGAATGGGGCTGGAGGGGTAGGTTCGCATTCGCTTTGCAACGACGCCCCCGCGGGTGCGTGCGGGCGCGTCCCCGGTGCCGGCGCGCGTGCGGGCGCGTGCGGGTGCCGGCGTGCGTGCGGGCGCGTCCGGGTGGTTTCGGGCCCGCGCCACGGGGTCTTGGGGCCCTCGCCGCGGGGCCTTGGGGCCCTCGCCGCTTGGGGGCCCCTCGGAAAACGTCGCAAACCCAACCGTCTCTCACGCCCCGCGTCCACATAAGCGTCCCCACGACGCTTATGTGGCCAAGCGGCGAATCGGACGCCGGGTTTGCTGCGAAATGCGTCCCCGCAGGCGCCCCCCCAACCGAACCCCGCGCAACCCCCCGCGCACGAACCCGGGCAACCGAATCGCCCGCGCGACCGCACCAACCAGCGCAAACCGCACCAGCACGCGCAACCGCACCACTCCGCGACCACAGGACCCCTCGTCGCCCTACCGCCCCCGAACCCGCCCCGTCTCCTCCGTCGCGTCGCGCAGCCGCGCCGCCAGCGCCCCCGTCAGCGCCCCCGGCGCCAGCCGCCAGCGCCAGTTCGCCCGGCGGGGGTGGCCAGGGTCGTTCATCCGCGCCTCTGACCCCAGCCCAAGGACGTCCTGGGCCTGGACCATCGCCACGCGCGCAGGCGACGAGTGCGCCAGGCGGATCAGCGCCCACCAGGGCTCTGGACTGAGAGCGATCCCACGCGAACGAAGCACCCTCTCAACGACCCGCCGCGCAGCAGGCGACAGCGACTCAAACCAGCCTCGCGCCGTGTCGTGATCATGCGTGCCGGTGTAGACGAACCGATGCTCTTCGTGGTTCTCAAACCGGTGGGGACTGGAGCGCTCGCGCGGCGCGAAGCCGAGCTGAAGCACGATCATCCCCGGCAGCGACAGCGAATCCCGCAGCCGGCGGACCGGCTCGGTGATCACCCCCAGATCCTCGGCCACGAACGGCAGCCCGCCGAGCTCCCGCGCCACGACATCGAACAGGGCAGCTCCCGGACCTCGCCGCCAGCGCCCCGGCAGTGCCGTCCGGGACCCAGAAGGCACGGCCCAGTAGGAGACGAAGCCGCGGAAGTGATCGAGCCGGGCCACATCGAACAGCTCGAGCGTGCGGCGCAGCCGCGCCACCCACCAGTCGAAACCGCGGTCCCTGAGCGCCGACCAGTCATACAGCGGATTGCCCCACAGCTGGCCGGTGGCCGAGAACGAGTCCGGAGGCACACCTGCCACGAAGCCAGGCTGGAAGAGCTCAGGGTAGGCGCGGTGATCGGCGCTCCCCGGGGCGACGTAGATCGCCACGTCTCCCAGCAGCCGTATGCCTCGCTCAGCCGCATACCTCCGCAGCGCGCTCCACTCGCGCTCGAAGCGAATCTGGTCCTCGGCCGCGCCGCGGCCGGCGTACCGTTCCCAGCCGGAGATCCAGAAGCTCTGGCGCTGGCGGAAGTCGGCGATCTCGGCCCGTGACACCCGCGCCCGCGGCGCGCCGAGCAGCCCGGGCCACGCCGCGAATGCCGAGTGGGCCTTGTACGGTGACCGCCGGCGATCGGGCGGTGCCAGCGGCAGCAGCTGCCACCAGCTCTGGCCCGCCGCGTGCAGCCAATCGACGAACGCGTAGGCTGGACGCCCTAGTCGCCCGCCGGGTAGCGACGTGATGTGGAGTTGAACGCCGCTCGAGCGAGATGTCATGGGCAGGGACATCGATGCGGGCGTCGACTAAGTTGGTCCATGAGGCGATGGTCTACCCGCTAGCCGGGGCGCGTCCGTCGCCACAGGCGCGCGTGAAGCACGGGCGCTCAAGCAAGATGATTGATTCCAAATTGCTCGTGTCGGTTGCGCCCGGGATAACGTCGCGGATGCGCCACAGCCAGTCGGCTCGCGTAGCGCTGCTACGCGTCGCCTCCCGTCCGCGTCGCCCCGCTCGTTCCCCGAACGCCCCGTCTTCGATCAATTCGGACCCAACCATCTAGTTTGAACTGAAATGCCCCAAGCCCCACCCCAGCACACGGTGATCCAGTATCCCTCGCCGTCGGTCGACGGCGGCCGCTTCCCCGTCAAGCGCTGCGCGGGGGACCTGGTCAGGGTGGAGGCCGACATCTTCCGCGACGGCCACGACCTGCTGCGGGCGGTGATCCTCTATCGGGGCCCGGAGGAGCCGCACACGGCCTGGCGCGAAGCCGAGATGCGGCGCATCGACGCCCATCTCGACGGCGTGCGCTGGGCCGGCAGCTTCGTCGTAGAACGTATGGGCGTCTGGGAGTACACGATCGAAGCCTGGACCGACGTGTTCGGAACCTGGCGCGACGAGCTAGAGCGCAAGATCGCCGCCAGCCAGCACGATTTGGCGGGCGAGATGTCCGAAGGAGTCGTGCTGCTGCGCGAGGCGTGCGACCGCGCGGACACCGAAGGCGAGCGCGTGCTGATCGAGCACGCGCTGCGCCAGCTCGAGGATCCCGCCACGCCGGAGAGCGCCAAGCACGACGTGGCGCTCGGACCGGAACTGTTCGAGGCCGTCGAGCTGGCCCAATTCCGACACGGCCGAGTCTCCCTCGAGGACCCGCTGAAGATCCAGGTCGATCGCCGGCGTGCGCGATTCGGAGCGTGGTATGAGCTGTTCCCGCGTTCCTGGGGTGGCTTCAAGGGCGTCGAAGTGCAGCTTCCAAAGCTCAAGGAGCTGGGCTTCGACGTCGTATACCTGGCTCCCATACACCCCATCGGCCACACGAACCGCAAGGGCAGAGACAACGCGCTGGTGGCGAGCCCCGGCGACCCCGGCTCGCCCTGGGCCATCGGAGACGAGACGGGCGGACACGACGCCATCCACCCGGAGCTCGGCACCAAGGAGGATCTGAAGCGGCTGACGCAAACCGCGCGCGAGCACGACATCGATATCGCGCTCGATTTCGCCATCCAGACCTCGGCCGACCACCCCTGGCTGCGCGAGCACCCGGAGTGGTTTCACCGTCGCCCCGACGGCACGCTCAAGTACGCCGAGAACCCGCCCAAGCGCTACCAGGACATCTACAACGTCAACTGGGACTCGCCCGACTGGCGCGGCCTGTGGGACGCGCTGCTCGGTGTCGTCCTCGGCTGGGTCGACTGCGGCGTAAAGGCCTTCCGCGTCGATAATCCGCACACGAAGCCATTCGCCTTCTGGGCCTGGCTGATCGAACAGGTCCACGCCCGCGATCGCGACGTCGTGTTTCTGGCCGAGGCCTTCACCCGCCGGGCGGTGATGCGCCATTTGGCGAAGCTCGGCTTCAGTCAGTCATACACGTACTTCACCTGGAAGAACTCGCGCTATGACCTCACCGAGTACGTCGCCGAGCTGGCCTATTCCGGCGAGCAGGAGTATTTCCGCCCCAACTTTTTCGCCAACACGCCGGACATCCTGCACGCCTACCTGCAGCACGGCGGCCGCCCGGCGTTCGCGGCCCGGCTCGTGCTGGCCGCCACGCTCAGCCCCAGCTACGGCATCTACTCCGGCTACGAGCACTACGAAAGCGTCGCGGTCAGGGAGGGCTCAGAGGAGTACCTGCACTCGGAGAAGTACGAGCTTAAAGCTCGGTCACTGGACGGCCCGCTGCTGCCCCTGATCCAACGCGTCAATCTCGCTCGCCGCCAGAACCCCGCGCTCCAGGAGCTCTCGAACATCACGTTTCTCGACAGCGCCAACGAGGCAATGATGGCCTACGTGAAGCACTCGCCGGCTGGGGCCGGTGGGGCGGCCCCAAATACATTGATCACCGTCGTGAACCTCGATCCTCACCAGACGCAGGAGGGACTGGCGGTGATCCCGGCCAGCCTCGGACTGCCGCCGAGCTTCACCGTGCACGACCTGCTGGCCGACGGCGATGCTCGCTTCCAGTGGCGGATAGGCCAGAACTACGTGCGCTTGGCACCGGGGGCCTCCCACCTGATGAGGGTCGAGCCGTGAGCGTCGCGAAGCGACGCGGTTACGGCGGGCTGGATGCCCGCCGACGGCATCAGGAGCGCCGACTGGATGGAGGCGCCGGGTGACCGGCCCCCCTACCCTCACGCACCTGATCGCGGCAGAGCGGCCGCCGCAGGCGGCAACCGAGCCGCCGGCGCAGGCCCAGGCCCAGACCCGGCAATGGTTCGAGGCCGAGCCGCTGTGGTTCAAGAAGGCCGTTTTCTACGAGATCCACGTGCGCGGCTTCTTCGACGCCAACGGCGACGGCTCGGGCGACTTCCGGGGCCTGGCCGAGAAGCTCGACTACCTCCAGTGGCTGGGGATCGACTGCATCTGGCTGTTGCCGTTCTACGGCTCGCCGCTGCGGGACGGCGGCTACGACATCTCTGACTTCACCAACGTCCACCCCGACTACGGCACGGTCGAGGACATGCACCAGCTGATCGACGCCGCGCACGCTCGGCGGATCCGGGTGATTGCGGACCTGGTGATGAACCACACCTCGATCGACCACCCCTGGTTCCGGGAATCGCGCAGCAGCCCGGAGAACCCCAAGCGCGACTGGTACGTGTGGTCCGAGAACGACGAGCACTACGCCGACGCCCGGGTCATCTTCATCGACACCGAGTCCTCCAACTGGACGTGGGATCCAGTCGCCGGTGCCTATTACTGGCATCGGTTCTTCTCCCACCAGCCGGACCTCAATTACGCAAATCCCGAGGTCCAGGAAGCGATGATCGGCGTACTGCGCTTCTGGCTGGACCTCGGTCTGGACGGCTTCCGGCTCGACGCGGTGCCTTATCTCTATGAGCGCGAGGGCACCAACTGCGAGAACCTGCCCGAGACCCACGCGTACCTCAAGCGCATCCGCAAGGAGGTGGACGAGAATTACCCGGACCGGGTCCTGCTGGCCGAGGCCAACCAGTGGCCCGCCGACGTCGTTGAGTACTTCGGGCAGGGTGACGAGTGCCAGATGGCCTTCCACTTCCCGGTCATGCCGCGGATGTTCATGGCCGTCAGGCGCGAGCAGGCGGTGCCCATCTACGAGATCCTGGAGCAGACGCCGCTGATCCCCGAGACCTGCCAGTGGGGTCTTTTCCTGCGCAACCACGACGAGCTAACGCTGGAGATGGTCACCGACGAGGAGCGCGACTACATGTACGCCGAGTACGCCAAGGATCCGCGGATGAAGCTCAACCTGGGGATCCGCCGGCGGCTGGCGCCGCTGCTCGACAACGGCCGCGACGAGATGCAGCTGATGACCGCGATCCTGTTTTCGCTGCCGGGCTCGCCGGTGCTCTACTACGGCGACGAGATCGCCATGGGCGACAACGTGTTCCTCGGCGATCGCGATGGGGTGCGCACGCCGATGCAGTGGACCGGCGACCGCAACGGCGGCTTCTCGCGCGCTGACTTCGCCCAGCTCTACGCGCCATCGTTGATGGACCCGGTGTACGGCTATCAGGCGGTCAACGTGGAGGCCCAGCTGCGCACCGCGACGAGCCTGCTTCGCTGGATGCACCGCTTCATCTCGCTGCGCAAGGAGCACCCCGTGTTCGGCTTCGGCAGCTATGAGCCGATCGAGTCCTCAAACCCGCGGATCTTCTCTCACCTTCGGTGCTTCGAGGATGATCTCGTGCTGTGCGTGCACAACGTCGCCCGCTCGGCGCAGGCGGTGCAGCTCGACCTGAGCGAGCACAAGGGTCGCTATCCCGTCGAGCTGTTCGGCCGCTCGCGCTTCCCCCAGATCGGCGATCTCCCCTACCTGCTGACACTCGGTCCCCGGGGGTTCTTCTGGTTCCAGCTGGTGGAAGAAGACGATGACTGATCCCTCACTGCTGGCGGAGCTGGATGAGAGCGCGCTGTGCGAGTGGATTCACGACCAGCGCT
>CAVSTE010000001.1:0-177465 GCA_963730835.1 uncultured Actinomycetes bacterium | reverse complement strand
CGCGTGGCATCGGCCTGATGTCGTGGCCGCTCAGGAACCCGACGTTCGGTCCGTCGTTCTCGCTGTTCTTCTCAGACCCGCTCGACTGTGGCCGCGAAACGGAAGCCGGCGCGGCGACGCACGTAGCGTTTAAAGAGTTCGAGCTTCTCCACTTGAGGAAGAACATGGCGGGGCTGCGGATCACTGGTTACTACCTGCCTGCCCGATGGCGCGAGTTTGTCTACCGAACAACTGACGGCGCGTACTGGCTCCACCTATTGCATCCCAATGGACAGGCGCTCAAACGTCTCCGCGTCGTTCTGGCAGGAGCTGATGCGGAGTATTCAGGCCTCATCGGCCTGGAGGCATTGCCGCATTCACTCGAAGGTGTAGCGACCGGGCCACTCTTCATCCTGTCCACCTCTACGGGCAACCTGCGACGAAATCGGGATGGAGACCTCCTGGGCGACCAGTTGATGTGTTTCTACCCGCAGCCAGATTTCTCGTCGGCGTCCGTGCCCTCGTTGAATTACACGCTGCCGAGTCCGGCACCCTCGGCACCACCCGGGACGACCGAGATTGAGCCGGAGCCGCAGACGTGAGGAGATGCAAGTATTCAGTATGGAGCCGAGGTAGATACCGCCCCGCCTCCGCGACTGCGGAGGTGCGTGCGCTCGAGATGCCGGCTTACCGCCGGACGTAACAGCTGTGCGCGTTCTTCGGGTTTATATGAACGGTTCCGGAGCCGCAATTTGCGGTCAAAACGAGCTCCCGAGATCATCCTAGTTTCGGGTTGATATGAACGAGCGGTCACGAGCCAATCGGAGAATTCCGGCTCGGTGTGCCGGTTGGCCTCGTGTCACAACGGTGCAACAAAACTGCAAAATTCAGCCTCGACGTAAGTGACGAAACATCAGTCAGCTCGGTCGAACTGTCATCTAGTAAATCGTCTGGAACTGCCTCATAACCCGAAGGTCGCGGGTTCGAATCCCGCCCCCGCTATGAAACGCCCCGCTGAGGGGTGTCTTCAAGTCTCCCGGGTTCGCCGGTTGAGGAGAGACCGACCGTCGGTGCTAGCGGTGCTGACGCTCGCTGGACCCTCGGGCAGCAAACGATCGAGAAGACCCTGCCCGACTGGTGCGATCCCACCTCGCCCCGCGTTCGGGGTTTCGCACGCGTCCTCGGCTCACGCCACCGGCAGCCTGAACCTCACGTGAGTTCCCGGACCACCCCCCGCGGCGACCCAGATGCGGCCTCCGTGAGCCTCCACGATCGCACGCGCGATCGCGAGGCCTAGTCCTGAGGAGCCATTGACGCCGGCTACTCGTGACGGGCCTTGGATGAACGGCTCGAAGATCCGCTCGCGCAGCTCCGGCTCGATGCCGCTGCCTGTATCGGCGATCTCGACCTCGACGCCGGCGGAGCGCCCGCGGGCCGCTTCTGAGCGGACCACGACGCTTCCGTCCGGCGGGGTGTGGCGGATCGCGTTTTGGATCAGGTTGAACAACACGCGCTGGAGCTGCTCGGGGTTTGCGCGCGCGGGGGTAATGGCTGCGTTGAGTTCGGTGCGGATGTCGACGCGCCCGGCGACGGCGTGCGGTCTCATCGCTTCGACCGTGTCGCGCACCAGCTCGTCGAGCTGGACCCGCTCCATCGACCAGCGGATGTCGCCCGCCTCGAGGCGGGAGAACTCGAACAGGTCATCGGTCAGTGAGCCGAGGGCGCTCACATTGGCGCTGATCAGACGCAGCTGTTCGCGGGTTCGCTCGGGTTCGAAGATGTCATCTTCGAGGCCGTCGGCGATCAGCCGGAGGGTCGTCAGTGGCGTGCGCAGGTCGTGAGAGACGGACGCCACCAGCTCCCGGCGGGCACGCTCAGCGGTATCGAGCTTGCCCACCATCGCCTGTAGGTCGGCGGCGAGCGCCGCAAGCTCACCGCGTCCCCGGACCGGGATATCCACTTCGCGTGCGCCCTCGCCGACCTCCTCGACGGCCGAGCGGATTGCGTCGAGGTCCGACAGCGCACCGCGGGTGACGAGACGAGCCGCACCTAGACCTATCACCCCGGAGTAGCCCGCGGCGAGCGATATCAACAGGGCATCGTGATGCGAGACGAACATCAGGGAGACGAACAGCGCTACAGCCACCGCAAGCTGCGCGGCGACGAGCGCCGCGAGCAGGCCGAGTTGGCCGCGGACACCCCGCGACCACCAACGCTGGGTGGCGATCAGGTCCGCCAGGATCGCGGTGACGGCGCCGAGCGGGGCCAGGATCTCGAACGACGATATGAACGCGTCATAGCCGTACACCAGCCCGCCGATCGCTGATACCACGGCCGCGGCCACCACTGCCGCCGTGGCGCTGAGAGCTCGCCGCCTCATGGCGCGAACCTGTAGCCGACCCCCCAGATCGTCTCGATGAACCGCGGATGCGCGGGATCTCGCTCGAGCTTGGCCCGTAGCCGCCGGATGTGCACCGTCACGGTCGAGGTGTCGATGTAGAAGCTGTGCTGCCAGACCGATTCCATCAGCTGGTCGCGGGTGAACGCCTTCCCCGCATGCCGGGCCAGGAATAGCAGCAGCTCGAACTCGCGCTGCGTCAGTTCGATCGGCTCACTGTCGAGGCGGACCTGCCGAGCGCCGGGATCGATCTCCAGCCCGTCGAAGACGAGCGGGGGCTGGAGCTCGAGCGCAGGCTCCAGTCGCCGCAGCATCGCGTCGACGCGCGCCACCAGCTCTGCGGGAGAGAAGGGCTTGACGACGTAGTCGTCTGCTCCGAGTCGCAGGCCCACTACTCGATCGGATTCCTCGCCGCGCGCGGTGAGCAGCACGATCGCAGTCCGGTCACGGTCCTGCTGTCGTAGCCGGCGCATCACTTCCAGTCCATCGACGTCTGGGAGCATCAGATCGAGCACGACGACGTCCGGGCGCTCGCTGCTCGCATGCCGCATCGCTTCCCTGCCCGTGGCGGCCAGGGTCGTTTCGTAACCCGCGCGCGCGAGGTAGCGAGACACCACCTCTCTGATCGTTGGCTCGTCGTCCACGACGAGCACCCGGCCCCTGTGGTGCGCACTCATAGCCAGAGAGTAGGGGCCGCCGCAGCGCACCGGGCGCAGTCGCGTAATCGTTCAGAGAGTTGTAATCGGCTGGCCGCTAGAACCGTCAGATGGCCCGGAGCGTACGAGCGGCTCATGCGACAAGATCACTTGGCGCTGCCTGGCTGGTCGCAGTCGCCCTCCTGTTGAGTGCCTGCGGCGGCGACAAGCAGCATCCCCGGCCGCGGACGCATCCGCCCGCGGCGGAGCCGGCTTCGGCCCCCGCGACGACGCTCCACCCAGCCGGCTACGAGATTCGCGTGGGCACTTTGCCCGAAGGGATCGTCGTCGACCCTCACGCCGAAATGGTGGCGGTCGCGGTCAGGGACCCAGCGGCAATCGTGTTGCTCGGCGCCCGCAGCGGCCGGGTGCTGCGCAGGATGCCTGTTGCGGCACCGCCGCGGCACCTCGAGCTGGCGGGCGACAGCGGCCCGGTGCTGGTTCCAGCCGAGCCGCTCGACCAGCTGATTGAAGTCAGCCTCCCAAGCGGAACCCTTCTGTCGATCCCGGTCGGCGTGCACCCGCACGACGCCGCAGCGGTGGCGGATCGCGTGTTCGTGGGCAACGAGTTCGGAAGGAGTGTGTCCGTGGTTGTCGGGCGACGAGTGGTCGCGCGAATTGGAGGCTTCCTGCAGCCCGGTGGCCTAGCCTCGACCGGGGGCGACGTGGCGGTCGTGGACGTCCGAGCAGACACGGTCACATTGATCGATGCACACAGCTTGCACGTGCTCGGCAGTGCTCGGGCCGGCCAAGGCCCAACCCACGTGGTGACGAAAAACGGACGATTGTTCGTTGCCGACACGCGCGGCAACGCGCTGCTGACCTATGCGATCAAGCCGAAGCTGCAGGCTATGGGCCGGCTTCCGTTACCGGGCACTCCTTACGGCATCGCGATCGACCGGGCGCGCAACCGACTGTGGGTCACTCTGACCGCTGCCAACGAGCTGGCCGAGGTGCGGATCGACGGATCGACGCTACGGCGCGTCGCGTCGTACCCGACCGGACGGCAGCCGAACACCGTCGCCGTCGATCCCCGCGACGGGCGCGTGTTCGTCGCCGACGCCGGGCCCGGCGTGGTGCAGGTGATAGACCCCCCGCCGTGACACTGCTCACCAGATCGTGTTGAACAGCAGCTCGATCGCCAGGGCCTGCGAGACAAGCAGCCACAGCGTCGTTCTCAGGCTCCGCGCGGGCAGCACGCGGGCGGCCGCGACGCACGCCAGCGGCACGAACGGCAGCCAGATGCGCTCCGTCTCGGCTTTCGCGTAACCGAGCACCGCCCCGGCCAGCACCACCGCCAGCAGCGCCAGCGCGGCCTGATCGCCCACCCCGACTGCGCGCAGCAGCGACCAGCCGGTGGGGAGGCCGAGCGCGAGCCCCCACGCGACGGGCGACCCGAACGCCCAATAGGCGTACGGACGCATGTGCGCGATTCCCTGTCGGTACACGGCATCCGTCGCCTTCAGCGCCGCGAACGGGTCGTAGCCCCACGTGAGCGCGAGCGTCAAGTACACAGCGGCGGTCGCAAGCGCGCACATGGACGTCAGAACCAGTGCCCGTCGCGTTCCCTCGCGCCCCAGGACCACCAGCACCGCCCAGGCTGGAATCGCGAACAGAAGCCATGAGAAGAACGTCCCCACCGCAGCGAGCAGCGCGCCGGCTACACGGGCCTCCACCCGGTCGTGTACCAGCAGGCAGGCGGCGGCCAGCCCCAGCGTCGCGAACGCGTAATCGGCCGACGTGACTCCCCACAACAGGAGCGAGGGAGCGAATGCGGCCAGCACCCCCGCCACCCGGCCGCGCTCCTCGCCGCCGAGCGTGCGGCCGAGGGCATACGCCAGCGGCGCCGTCAGCGCTCCGGTTCCGATGCACAGCGCGGCCAGCGCCCCCGGCGTGGAGATCCCGATCAGGTGCAGGGCGACGAGCGGGCCGGGCGGATTGCCGGTGACCTTCTGCGGCAGCGACGGAAACAGCGCCGGGAAGTGCGCGACGTAGTACGCGATCCCGTGGCTCAACGCGTGCGGGCTTGCCAGGTACTCGTTTCCGGCCTCGGGCGATCCCCCGGCGCTGATCTGAAAGATCGCCCACAGGTCCTGGAACCCGTGCCTGGCCACGTTGATGCCGACGCCCAGCGCGAGCGCCAGTGCATACAGTCCGGCGGCGACGAAAGGTGGCCGGCGTACGCGCTCGAGCCAGCGTGGCGTCAACGCGGCGGCGCCCAGCGCCGTGGCGAGCGATACGGCTGCGAGAGAGCCGACGTGAGGAGCCCAGCGAATGTAGAAAGGGGGAAAGAACACCCCCAGCCGGCCGCCGGCAGCCTTGATCGCCTGGCCGATCAGCACCGTCAGGGCGGCCACGATCAGGCCGAGCGCCGGCACGACCGCCTCCGGGTTCAACCTCCGGGATCGAACAGCCCGAGCGACCGCGCTCACGTCAGAAGCGAGGCCATGTCGCGCGTTGCCCGCACCGTTCCGCGCACGCTGCCCGAGACCTTCGAGCGGCCTGCGGCGCGAGGCCTGTAGGTGACTGGCACCTCGCCGACCCGCCACCGGTGAGTCGCAGCCTTCAGCACCATCTCGAGCGGCCAGCCAAACTGACGGTCGCGAAGATCGAGCTCTAGCAACCCCTCCCGCCGCGCCGCGCGCATCGGCCCCAGGTCGCTGAGGCCAAGGCCGCATCGGCGGCGAAGCTCGAGCGCCAGCAAGCGGTTGGCGATGCGCACGTGCCAGGGCCAGGCGCCCGGCTGGGCCACGCGGGCGCCGAGGCACAAATCGTGCTCACCCGCGGCGACCGGTGCTGTCACCCGGGGGAGCTGGGCCGGGTCGAGTGAGCCGTCGCAATCCATGAAGCAGACGATCTCCGTGCGCGCCGCCCGAAGGCCCGCGAAGCACGCGGCCCCGAACCCTCTGCGCGGCTCATGCACGACGTGTGCACCGAGCGCTGTGGCCACCTGCGCCGATCCGTCGTGTGAGCCGTTGTCCACCACGAGCGCCTCGAACCCGGCGGGCATCGCGCCCAGCACGGCGGGAATCGCCCCGGCCTCGTCGAGCACAGGAAGGATGACCTCGATCATCGCTCGGAGGCTAGGCGGACAATGCTTACAGGCGACGAAATTCGGCGCCAGATCGCCTTGCGGCGGGCGCTCGTTGCCCTAGCGTCGCGACGATGATCCTCGTCACCGGCGGAGCCGGATTCATCGGATCGCACATCGTGGACGCGCTGATCGCCGCCGGCCGAGAGGTGCGCGTACTGGACGCGCTGCCCCCGTCGACGCATCCCAGACCGCCTGAATACCTGAACCCCGAAGCTGAGCTAATGCAAGCCGACGTGACCGATCGTCAGGCCGTCGCCCAGGCTCTGCGCGGCGTCGACGCCGTGTGCCACCAGGCCGCGATGGTCGGGCTCGGGCAGGACATGCTGGACATCGCCGACTACAGCCGCAACAACGATCTGGGAACCGCGGTCCTCCTGCGCGAACTCAGGGCTGCCGGCTTTGACGGACGGCTCGTGCTCGCCAGCAGCATGGTCGTCTATGGCGAGGGCGGATATCGCTGCGTAGAGCACCGGGACGTCCGGCCGGAGCCCCGCGCGCTCGAGGACTTGACCTGTGGGCGCTTCGAGCCGGGATGTCCCAGCTGCAACCGCCCGCTAGAGCCGGTGGCGATCGCCGAGTGCTCGCCGCTCGACCCTCGCAACGTCTACGCGGCGACGAAGGTCCACCAGGAGCATCTGTCCTTCTCCTTCGCCCGGGAAACGCGCGTCCCGGTGACGGCGCTTCGCTACCACAACGTCTACGGCCCGCGGATGCCGCGTGACACCCCGTACGCCGGCGTGGCGGCTATCTTTGCGAGCTCGCTCGCCGCCGGCCGAGCTCCCCGCGTGTTCGAGGACGGCCGCCAGCTGCGGGACTTCATCCATGTGCGCGACGTCGCTCGGGCGAACGTGACCGCGCTCACGGGGGATGAACCGCCCCGGGGCGCGTTCAACATCGCCAGCGGTCGGCCGCGCAGCGTGGGCGAGATGGCCGAAGCGCTGGCCGACGCCGCCGGCCCGGATGCCCCGCGGCCGGTTACGACCGGCGAGTTCCGGCTCGGCGACGTGCGCCACGTGTTCGCCTCGCCGGCACGAGCCGCCCAAGAGCTTGGATTCTCCGCTTGCGAGGAGTTCCACCCGGGGATGGCCGAGCTCGCGAGCTCGCTGATGCCCGTCGCAACTTGACCGCGTAGGCCAGACCGGATAGCGCGAACAGCGCTGCACAGATCAGCAGGTATCGAACGAGAAACGCTCGCTGGTGAAGCCCGCTGGCAGTAAAGAACGCCTGGTCGCCGAGCCGCAGGATTTCCGGGAAGAACACCAGGAACAGCAGCCCGCTCAACAGCGCTGGGATGCGCAGGTAGTTCATGTCGGAGGCTCGCTCAGCGGGCCGGTGCGCTGGGTCTGAATGACGTGGGCCGAAGGCAATGCGGCCCAGCAGCGAGTAGAGCGGCAGCAGCACGAGGTCGTGCGCCACGATTGCGCCCAGGAACCACAGCACGACCTTGATGGCGGTCGTGCCCGGGAAGGCCTCGAACCAGCCGGCGATCGCCGCGCCCGCGATCAGCAGGCTGGCGACGAGCGCCAGCAGGTGCAAAGGATCGGCTCCATACACCGACCGGAAGCGGGCGGGCATCGGTTAGGACCTGACGAACGTCATCGAGGCCGCCCACTTGGTGCAGTGCACCCCGGGGATGCCCGGGCCGATCACGCGCGCCGGGTAGCCATGGTTCAGCGAGAGGTCGGTCCCGTTCACCCTCATCGCCAGGAGCGTCCGCTCATCGCCCGTCTGCTCCGACGCCAGCGTCGCCGAGTCGAACAAGCCGTTGTCGGCGATCGAACTCGTCTGGACCGTGAACGGGCCGTCGATCCCGACCAGCCTCGCGAGCTCCGAGATCCGCACCCCAGTCCATCGCTGCGTGGTCGACCATCCCTCCACGCACGCGATCGGAAGGTCATATGTCTGCTGGGGCAGGCTCAGCAACTGCTCACGCGACAGCGCCACTATCCGGTTGCCGGCGTGGAGCCGGAGCCGCCAGCTCGGCCCGACCTCCCTTGCGGTGATCCCCGCGGTCGCGGCCGTACGGTTGACTGGGAACCCGTTCGGTCCGCCCTCCTTGAGGCTGCGCGGCGCCAACAGGGCGATGCTCCTCAGGGGTCCGCCGAGGGCCTGCCCGGCTCCCTGCACTAGTAGGAAAAGGGAACCCGCCCCGACCGTGCCCAGCAGCGCGCGCCGGGACATGGTCGGTCGCCCCGGCGCCACCGGGATCAGCTCGCTTTCGACCGGGTGGATCGGCTCCGGTTGAGTGTCCTCGAGGCGCTCGCGCAGCACGGACATCGCGGACCTGGTCGACAGGGCCCGGCGCATCGTCCCGAACTTCACCGCGGCGTGAAACAGGAACGCCCCCGTAAATACCCACGCGCCGTAGTAGTGCGCGGTGGTGAAAAAGAACGGGAACACGTAGTAGTACTGGATGTTGAGAATCCCGGTCGCGAACTCGAACAGCGCCCCGCCCACCAGCAGGGCTAGGGACAGGCGCTCGAGGGCCTGGGCCGGGCTGTGCACGGGCGGCCACTCGAACAGCTTCGGGATCACCGACCAGAGCTTGGCCAGCACGATCGGGAACGCCGCCAGGCCGATCGTCACGTGCAACCCCTGAGTCAGCGCATACAGCCAGCTCGGGTGCGTCGGAAACGGGAGAAGGTAGAAGTCGAGCGGCCCCAGCGGTCGGCCGATTGCGTTGGAGCCGAGGCGCGGGTAATAGATGGCGTTTGACAGAAACCCAGTGATCGCGATCATCGGGATCGCGACCAGCAGCGCCAGGCTGAGCACCGAGGTAAGCCATGGACCCCGCAGGGGACTGCGCCAGAAACTTCGTCGAAATGGTCCCGGCGGCGGCGCGGCTGGATCCACGAGCGGCTTACGCACCCTCGCAGAGTGACACCAAGGCCCCGCTGATCAAACCAGCGCGGGGTGGGATTTAAGGCGTCGTTCACGGTTCCGCTCACTCCCACCCAAGCGCGGGCCTGACGCCCGGCCCAAAGCCCTGGGCTTTCGCGTTTCGTAATGGAACTGGAGGCGAACCGCAATACGTTCATTGCGTGAGCGCAGTAGCACTGATCGTGATTGCAAAGGAACCGCTTCCGGGGCGAGCCAAGACTCGCCTGACGCCGCCGTGCACCCCGGCAGAGGCGGCGACGCTCGCGGAAGCCGCGCTGCTGGACACGCTCGAGGTGGTGGGAAGCACGCCGGCGGAGCGCAGAGTGCTCGTATTCGACGGCAACTCCGGACGCTTCCGGCGGGCCGGATTCGAAGTGATCCCACAGCGCGGCGACGGCCTCGCCGAGCGACTCGCGGCCGCGTTCGAGGACGTGGGGGGTCCCGCGCTGCTGGTCGGCATGGACACCCCACAGGTGACGCCGTCGCTGCTGTCCGAGGGGATTCGAGCCCTGGCGACTCGGGCCGTCGACGCGGTCCTTGGCCCAGCGGACGACGGCGGCTACTGGAGCATAGGCCTAACGCGCCCCGCCGCACCTGCGTTCGCCGGCATCCCTATGAGCCGCCCAGACACGTGCGCCGCACAGCGTGCCCGCCTGCGCGAGCTCGGCTTCCGCGTGCACGTTCAGCCCCGGCTGCGGGACGTTGACACCATCGACGACGCCCACGCCGTCGCCAGCGAGGCCCGCGGAACTCGGTTCGCGGCCGCGCTCGACGCGATCGCCGCATCCGCCGCGATCGCAGCATGATCCGTCCGCTGCGCGTTTACGCCGACGGGCTGCGGCGTCCGGGCGACGCGCGCCTACGGTTACAGGACGGGACGGTGCTGCCGCTCCCGCTGGATCGCTATCTCGGCCCCGCCGATCGGACCGATCAGCAGCTGCTGAAGGGCATCCGCGGCCCGGTCCTCGACGTAGGTTGCGGACCAGGCCGTCACCTCCACGCACTCGCCGCCTGCGGCGTGTTCGCGCTCGGCGTGGACCTATCTCCAGCCGCCGTCGAACTCGCCACCGGGCGCGGAGGACGAGCGGTCGTGGCATCCGTTTTCGACGAGCTGCCCGGAAGCGGCAGCTGGCGCACCGCGCTGCTGCTCGACGGCAACATCGGCATCGGCGGCGCCCCGGATCGCCTCCTCGCGCGGATTCGTGCCCTCCTGCGCCGCGACGGCGAGCTGCTCGTCGAGCTCGGCGCCCCCGACCAGCCCACCGAGTCGACGCTCGTGCGGATTGAGACCGCCGATGCCGTCAGCAGCTGGTTTCGATGGGCGCGGGTGTCCGTGCGTGACGTGGATCGCGTCGCCCGATCCGGTGGCCTTCAGGTCCATCGGCGCTGGGCACTTGACGGGCGCTGGTTCGCCCGGTTCGGCCTGGCAGGCCCCAGACTGGGCGAGCCTGCGAGACGCCGGACGCCGAGCGCCGTGACGTTCACAGGTTTCGTCTAACAGAACACCTAACAGGGTGGCGAAATTCAGCCTCAGACAACCTCACTTAAGTTTAGGCAAGTCCGCAGTACCGAAAGCTAGTAAATCTCCTGCAAAACCCCCATAACCCGAAGGTCGCGGGTGGGCAGTGGCTCGCCTGGACTCGCCTCCGGAGAGCATCCGTTCGCCTTTGAGTTTCGCGAGCTTACGACGCAGGTCCAGCGGGTCCTTTCTCACCCTGGGCTCGTTACGGCTCGCCCTGGCCTCCGCGTCACGGCTTACGGGGGCTGTAGCTTGCGTTCAAGTCCGTATCGGTCGGACGCTGACAGCTAGGAGAGGAGGCGACCAGGATGGAGTTCGAGCAGATCCGCGCCGAGGTGAGCGAGCACGTGCTGACGATCACGCTCAACCGTCCCGAGCGGCTGAATGCGTGGACGGCGACGATGGGCAGCGAGCTGATCGCTGCATTCGATCGGGCCGATGCCGACGACGAGGTCCGAGTGATCGTGGTCACGGGCGAAGGGCGCGGGTTCTGTGCCGGCGCAGATTTGGCGGGCGGGGGAGAGACGTTCGACTACCGGGCTCGCGGGAATACCGATCCCGTGCCACGGGACAACGGCGGCGTGTTCACGCTGCGCGTGTTCGAGTCCACCAAGCCGGTGATCGCCGCGATCAACGGCCCGGCCGTCGGTGTCGGCGCGACGATGACGCTGCCAATGGACATCCGGCTCGCGGCCGAAGGCGCGCGCATCGGGTTCGTGTTCGCGCGCCGCGGGATCGTTCCGGAGGCTTGCTCGAGCTGGTTCTTGCCGCGCCTGGTGGGGATCAGCCGGGCGATGGAGTGGGTCGCGACCGGCCGCGTGTTCGACGCGCGGGAAGCACACGACGCCGGACTCGTTCGCAGTGTGCACTCCGGCGAAGGCCTCCTCGACGCGGCGTACCAGCTGGCGAAGGAGATCATCGACAACGCCGCGCCGGTTTCCGTCGCGCTCGCGCGGCGGATGATGTGGCGCATGCTCGGCGCGGAGCACCCGATGCTCGCGCATCGTGCCGACTCGCGCGCAATGTTCGCGCGAGGACAATCGGCCGACGCGCGCGAGGGGGTGACCGCGTTCCTCGAGAAACGACCGGCGAAGTTCCCGGATCGGGTGAGCGACGGACTGCCGGACGCGCTCCCCTGGTGGCGGGCGCCCGAGTTCGAATAGCCACACAGCATCCGCAGGCCGCTGATCTCTTATCTTCTGCGGACCCGTATTCTTCACCGCTCAGGGGACCGGAATGTCGGGAGCTTGAAGGAGGCACGATGGGGCAGGGACGGATGACGAGCAGAGGCGTCGTGGGTGGCGCCGCGGGCCTGGCTGTGTTGAGCATATGTGCGGTGATGCCGGCAAGCGCACTGGCACAGGCGGGCTCGGCAGTGGGTCTCACCGCCAAGCAGTGTCGCCACGGAGGCTGGCGAACGCTCCAAACCTCCCGTGGCCGGTCGTTCCGCAACGAGCGGCAGTGTGTCCGTTATGCCGCGCGCGGAGGAATCCTCAGGCCCCAACCGGGACGGCGTCTCACCGCCAAGCTGTGTCGGCATGGTGGCTGGCGAGCGCTCCAAACCTCCCGTGGCCGGTCGTTTCGCACCGAGAGGCAATGCGTCCGTTACGCGGCGCGCGGGGGGATGCTGAGGTCACCACCGGGCGGCGACGACGAGGCGCTGTGGCAGATGATGTGCCAGCTCGGAGGCGGGAATTTCACGAACTCGCCGGGACTATGGAATTGCAGTGCTCCATTCCCGCCCGGGCTTAGTGAGACGGTCGATGAATTCCTCTCCCGCACGTGCTCTGCAGCGGGCGGGCTTACCGTCCCGGCGAACGTCGGCCCGGGATTGCCCGACGTCCAATGCCAGAACGCCAGCACCTCTCAAGGCCCATAGGCCGATAAAGCTCGGCGGGGATCGCGTGAGGTGATGGCGCGAGCGCAGTCGCCGACCGCGATCGACTGTTATGAGGCCGTACGGAAGCACGCTCGTTCAGAGCGTGCCGTGACATCTGGCCCCGCCAAAGCGACCCGCAACAAACCGGGACTTGTGATCACCGGCCTTCATCAGTACTTTCGGCGAGCTGGTCCGGTGAGTGGGGGATGGCGTACGCGGTCTTGCTCGTCACGGACGGGGTCGAAGACGGGGGCGAATCGTCACGGACGGGGTCGGAGACGAGGGCGAAGTTGGTTTGAGCGCGGCGGGTCGCGAGGGCGGCGACGCGGCGGAGGTGTAAAGCGAATCGTCAGGCGGGAAGCCAGAGGAGGGCCATGAAGCTCATCAGTCCCAAACTCCGCGCCGGTGCCGTTGGCGTCGTGGGAACAGCGATATGCGTGGTTGCGTTGGCGGCCAGTTCCGGCGCGAGCTTCGCGGCCGTACGGGTCACGCTCAAACCAAAGATCACTCCGTATGCACTTCCGGCGCACAGCAACCCGGGTGGAGTGGTCACAGGGCCCGACGGCAATCTCTGGACCACAGAGCTATGGGGGGCCGTTATCGACCGGCTCACTCCCTCTGGAGAGCTCACGTCCTATCAATTGCCTGGGCTGAGCGGCTTTCCTAACTACATTACGGTGGGGCCCGATCATGCGTTGTGGTTCACGGTGGCACCCAACGAGGACGAGGGCACCGGCCAGGGAATCGGGCGCATCACGACGTCTGGGCAGTTCAGCTTCTGGCCGATCCCCACCATTTTCGATTCCCCCGATTCTCCGCAGGACATCATCGCGGGACCGCGGGATACGCTGTGGTTCACCTTCCACACGAAGAACCGAGAGGGTGGCATCGGGCGGGTGACGCTCAGTGACCCGGGCAAGGTGACGGCTTTCTCCCTTGGTCGGGAGAGTGACCCTTTGACCATCGTCCACGGTCCCAAGCAGACGTTCTGGTTCACGGAGGAGATCGCGGACCGGATCGGCAGCATCACGGAGGACGGCGCGATCAAGACCTATCCCGTCGACGGTCATCCGTTCGGATTGACGGCATCACCGGCCGGAGGCTTCTGGTTCACCGAGTATCTCGGCAACAGAGTCGGTCAGATCACGCGCGGCGGTCACGTCACCCAGTGTCCGCCGTTTGGTCCGGACAACACGTTTCCGACGTTCATCGTCCGCAAGAACGGGCATTTCTGGCTGTTTCAATCCGGTCAGGCGGGCGGCGAACACCCGGTGGAAGCTCACCTGACAGCGATGGACTATCGGTGTCACGAGCAGTCGTGGGCGCTGCCAGACGGGAAAGACACGCTCCCGTGGTACCTCGGGAGCGGCCCTGGTGACAGCCTGGCGTTCACGCTGACCGAACCGGACGCGGTGGGCAGGATCACGTTCGAGCGGTAAGCGAGGGCGGCCGGGGCGCTCGAGCGAGGTTTCCGCGCCCGGGCCTCGACTGACAGCGTGATCACGAGCCGCGCCGGGTACCCGAGCGTCTGCCTCGGATCGCTAAACGAGTGGCAGCTGATGTCCAACTATCACCTGATGACCGACGTTCCCGAGCATCTGGTCTACCGGACGATCGCGGACGCCGCGCGGCTTGGCTATGCCGTCGCAGAGGCGATCGCGGCCCGGACTGTAGGCCGGACGGACCGGACGGTAGGCCGGACGGACCGGACGGTAGGCCGGGCGGGCGTCAGACGGACCCGCCGCAGGCGTCACCGATCTGAGCGGTCGGAGCCCTCGGCCTTGAGCTTGCCGGTCAGCTCGTCGATCAGCCGGCCGACCCGACGGCCGGTGGGATGCTCCTGCGCGCCCGCCAGCCGCTGGGAGAGCTCGGCCTCGGCGTCGGCGAGGACCTTGGCGAAGCTGTCGTCGGTCCTCACGTATCCGAGCTCCTCGTCGGAGGCGCGACGGGGTTCATCTCTCGCCGCTTCGGCCGCGGCGCGCCTCGCTCGCTCGCGCGCCGCGTGAGCTTGACGGACCTGCCGTTCGAGGTCGGAGAGGCGGTCCTCGAGGCCCGGATCTGTGGCCGCGGGTGAGGGCTGGCGGGGCGGGGCGTGCACACGGAGCCTTCGGATCCGCGAGTAGGCCTCCTGGATCTCCTCGAAGCGACGAGCCGACTCCACTGAGCCGTGGTTGTGGTCCGGATGATGGATGCGCACCAGCCGGCGGTAGGCGGCGTGAAGCTGATCCTCGGATGCCTCGGGGCTTATCCCCAGGACCTTGTACGGATCGCTCGTTGCTGCCATTTGGGGAGAGGGTACTTCGAGGGCTTCCAGCCGCGGTTTGCTGTCGGCGGTCCGCTGGACGAGGAGGGCTTCCCGCCGCGGTTTGCGGTCGCGGTCAGCTGGACGAGTCCGCGCTTAAGCGCCTCGGTGAGGGCGAGGACCGTGGCTAGCGGGGCTCGAGAAGTACCAGCGGAATCTCGCGCGAGGTTCGTGTGCGGTATCTGGCCCAGTGCGGGTTGTACTCGGCGGCCTTTGGCCACAGTCGCCGGCGCTCCTCGTCGCCTGCCTCTCGGGCGCGAACCTGCAACCGCCTTCTGCCGATCCGCACCTCGGTGTCTGGGTGGGCGCGGAGGTTGTGAAGCCAGCCGGGGTTCTGCGCATACCCGCCCTTGGACGCCACGACCAGGAGGTCGTCCCCGTCCGGCATGTAGACCAAGGGCGTCGTGCGGCGTTTGCCGCTCTTGGCACCGACGTGATCGAGCAGTAGCAGCGAAGGAAGCCCTGGCAGGCGCCCCCCGAGGCGCCCGTCGCTGACCTGGTAGAGCGCGGCGTGCCCCCGCATCAGTGGGGCCAGCAAGAACCACAGATGGTCTGCCACATCTAGGTAGTCCATCGCTCAGCGGTCGCTCAGGTTTCGACTCGCTCGACCGCATGACCGGCGAGCTCGCCCGCCCGCTCAGGCGACGCGTTCTCAATCTCCTTGGCCGACGAGCGACCGACGGAGGAGGGATCGCGGCGGGGCCGCACCGACTCGTCTCGCATACCCGCCAGCAGCTTTCTCAGTGCATCGAGCAGCCCGCTCATAGCGGACAGCTACCCGGGGCGCATCGCGCTCACGCCAGTCCCCGTAAAGCCACGCCACAGCGAGGTCTCGAATACTCATTGCCTACGGTCCCGTATAGCTCCAGTCAACAAACCCGTAGAGTTTTAGTCAACTTTTCGCTACCCTCCACGAGATGGCGCCCCGAGCTCTCAACCCGTTCCGCTTCTCGGGGCCGCTGCCGCCGGAGGAAATGATCGATCGGGATCCGGAGGCAGACGATCTGCTCGCGCTGGCTGCGGGCCGCCATTCGTTTCGCCTCGTGGGCCCGCGCCGCTATGGCAAGACGACCCTGCTCCGCCGAGTGCTTGAGGCGGCAGACCGGGAGGGGATGGCGACCGTGTTGGTCGACCTCCAGGACGTGCTCTCGATCGCGGAGATCGTGGTGCGGATCGAGCGGGGTTATGAGCGCCTGAAAGGCCCCGTTCGCAGGCGAGTCGAGAGCCTCTTCCGCAGCTGGAACATCGGCCTGGCACTGGGCGGAGGCGGCTTCACGGCCACGCTTCAGCGCAACCCCAACGTCGATGCAGAGTCCGTGCTCCTGCGGCTGCTGGAGGTGCCGGCTGCCCTGTTCGAGCGGGAGGGGACCACCAGTCTGATCGTGTTCGACGAGATCCAGGACGTGCTGGCCGTCCCCGGCGCCGACGGAAAGATCCGCAGCGTGATCCAGCATCAGGCCGACGCGGCCACCTATGCCTTCGCCGGTTCGGCGCCCGGTGTGATGCAGGAGCTGTTCGCCGATCCAAAGCGGCCGCTGCTGGACCAGGCCGTTCCGAAGAGCCTCATGCCGCTGCCGCTCGACGACGTGGCCCAATATGTGAGCGACCGGTTCGAGAAAACGCGCAAAGAAATTGGTAGCGCGCTTGAGCCGATGCTTGATTTCACCCGCGGCCATCCCCAGAGGAGCATGATGCTGGCGCACTACCTGTGGGAGCGCACGCCGGCAGGCAATACGGCGGATGAGGAGGCGTGGGTCTCGGCGCTCGATCAGGCGGTGGCAGACACGATTCAGCTGATGCGGGCGATCTGGCGCGCTCTCACCACCAACGAACGACGTGTGGCGAGGGCTGTGGCGGTCGCGACGACGCCGCTTTACAGCGAAGAGACCGCGACGGCCGTCGGCATCAAGCGCACCAGCATCCGCGCAGCGCTCGAGAGCCTCCGCGCCAACGCAGATGTGATCGAGGAGGGGGACAAGCCACGTCTCACGGACCCGATGTTCGAGCGGTGGCTGCGCGACCGCGGGCTAACGCCGTCCGCGGGCGACGACGCGCTCTGATCGGACGCCGCTTCATCATCGGAAGGGGTCTCACCGCGTCCCGCTGATAAGCCGCTCCCGGTCAAACAGCGCCGAGACGAAGCGCCAACCCAAACGGTCGAGAATCAGCAGCGCGGCGCCGCAGATGAGCGCGAGCCGAAGCGTCGCATGGATCGTGTTGAATGCAATCAGCGAGGTCACCGCAATCAGCGGCAGGTTGGCGATAACGCTCAACTGTTGCGCGGCGCGCACATCGGTGGCGCGGGTCGAGATCGCGATCCCCACCCAGATCGACCAGCTGGCGAGCAGCGGAGTGAAGACCAGCTGTGCGATCACCTCCGGGCCTTGGAGCAGGGCCGGGGCGACCCCGGAGCGCGCGAACAACTCGATGACGATCACGAACAATCCGTAGACGAGGTAGGAGACGACGACCGCGGGGACGATCGGGGCCAGCGCTTTCGCCAACAGGAATTCCTCGCGACGGATGGGCGTGCTGAGCACCGGCTCGAGCGTTCCTTGCTGGCGCTCGGTGACGATCGACGAGGCGGCGATCACGGTCGGGACGAGCGCGGGGATTCCGAGCATGTACAGCAGCTCGTGCCTGTGGCTGAGCGGGACCGTCGCTGCCGCCGAGAGATTGAGGATGTAAAGGAGCGGCTGGAGCAGGAAGACGATCGGGATGATCGTCATCGTCACGAGGATGTACCTGTTGCGGCGGTAGTCGCGGAGCTCCTTGACGAGGATCGCGAGGGTCCGGCGACGGCTCACTCTCCGCCTCCTTTCTCGCTTTCGTCGATCAGCTCCAGATAGACGTCCTCGAGCGAGTGCTGCGACTCGCCGATCGAGAGGACGTCGGCGCCGGCCTGCACCAGCGCCCGCGTGACCGACGGCGCTGCGAGGTTGAAGTCGGACACGGAGAGGGCATAGGCCCCGGGCCGCTCCTGGTGCCAGCCTTCAACCCCCGGGAGTCCGTCGAAGACCTTCTCAGAGTCCTCGAGCGGTCTTAGCGTCCTGACTGACAGCGACTTGGCGAACAACCGCTCGCGAAGCTCGTCGGGACGGCCGATCGTGCGCAGCGTCGTATTGAGAATCGCCACGCGGTCGCACAGGCGCTCGGCCTCCTCGAGGCGATGGGTCGTCAGGAAAATCGTCACTCCGCCACGCCCGAGCTCGGCGATCAGGTCGTGAACCTCGCGGCTGGCGACCGGGTCGAGTCCAGCCGTCGGCTCGTCGAGAAACAGCACCTCGGGATCGCTCAGCAGCGCGCGCGCAAGCGCCACCCGCTGGCGCAGTCCCTTGGACAGGGTGCCGCACGGATCGGCTGCGCGCTCGAGCAAACGGACCGCCCGCAGCGCATTCTCGATACGAGCGGCGCGGTCGTCGACTTCATACAGATCGGCGAAGCACTCCAGATTCTCTTTTACGGTGAGCCGCGGATAGAGGCCGGGCGTCTCTGGCATGACGGCGATCCGGCGCCGAATCGCCACTCCGTTCTCCGGCCGCAGGGGGATCCCCGCGACGGTCGCCGATCCGGCACTCGGCGCGATCAGTGTCGACAGCGTGCGCACCGTGGTCGTCTTCCCGGCGCCGTTCGGGCCGAGGAAGCCGAACACCTCGCCATAAGCGATCTGGAATGAGACCTCGTCGAACGCGACCCGATCCCCGAAGCGCTTGGTCAGACGGTCAGCGGACAGCGCAGGCGTGTCGCTCTCGCCCGCCGTCGCTCGCTGCTCTGCTCGACCCTCACGCAGACGGGGGTCTGTCCCATGGGTCGTGGACGGAAACCTGGACACCGACCCTGTCCACGATAGTCGGCACCGAGGCGGAGTGGATTCGCCTGCGCGACGCTCGCGAGGCGCGCCCCGCCCACTTGCCGGGTCCTCGCCACCCCACTTGTTACACAACGCGCGAGACACTTGGCACGCGCCGTGACAGCTTCGGGGGGCGAATCTCGGCGCCTTGGCGCCTTTGGAGTATGTGGCCAGGAACGCAGAGCGCCGGTGGCAGACTGACCCCCAGCCGCAGTATCGGCGCTGGTACGAGGGCCTCGGCTCCGAGGATCGGAAGAGGGTTGACGGGTCCCTCCGATACCTCAGTCGATATGGCCCCACCCTGCCTCGGCCGTTCGCGGATTCGGTCAAGGGCTCGCGTCACCACAACATGAAGGAGCTGCGCGCCGGCAGGACGGTACGGGTCCTGTTCGCCTTCGACGAGCGCCGGCGAGCCGTGCTGCTGATCGGAGGCGACAAGCGCGGCGCCTCAAAGCGCTGGTACCGGCAGCAGGTCAGGCGGGCCGACCGCCTACTCGACGAACACAACCGGAGAAATGGAGCCACACGTTGCGCTCTGAGTCCGGCGAGAGCAGGCGAAGGGAGAGCGCGGTGAGCGACGATCGCATCGAGACATATGCGCGCCTGATGGAGGCTCAGGTGCTGATCGCCCGTACGCGAGAGAGGCGCGGGAGCGCGGTGGCGGTGATCGAGGCGGCGCTCGAGCACAGCGAGCCGGATGCACCCGAGCTCCGGGCGGACCGCGAGCTATACCTATCGACGCTCCGGCGGTACGTCGAGAAGCTCGGCGGGAGGCTCCGCGACCAGGGCGGCCTCGCGGCCCTCTTCCCGGAGGAGACGATCGCCCTTCCGCCCGCGCCGCCAGAGCCCCGGGCTGACCGCCCGTAAGCAGGGCGCCCGGCATCGCGAACCCGAGGCCGATCACCGATCCGCCCAGTAGCATCGAGCTCCGCATGCCGGATATTGCGCTTGGGTCGCTGATGCCAGTACCGATGGGGGCTTTGTGAGCGCTCCGGTCCCATCCGCGCCGCCCGCTCCCAAGCTCTCCGGGCTCCTCCTCGACGGGCGCTATCAGCTCCAGACCGTGATCGGTGAGGGGACCTTCGGTCATGTCTACCGCGCCGTAGATCGCCGCCTCGACAGGACGGTCGCCGTCAAGCTGATCAAACCTTGGTGGGCGGCGGATCCGAGCTGGGTCCGCGCATTCGAGCGCGAGGGTCGTCTCCTGGCCCGGGTGAACGATCCCGGGATCGTGCAGATCTTCGACGTCGGGAGCGCCCCGGAGAGCCCGTATTACGTGACGGAGTTCGTGGAAGGGGAAAGCCTCGCCGACCGCTTGTCCGGCCGGCCGCTTGACCCATGGCAGGCATGTGACATCGCCGAGCAGCTGTCGCGGGCGCTCGGCAGGGCCCATTCGCAGCACATCGTGCACCGGGACATAAAGCCCGCAAACGTCCTCATCTCAACCACGGGAGAGGTCAAGCTGGGCGACTTCGGCGTCGCCCGGCTGGCCGAAGAGGGCGCCGACGGGTCATCGGGCTCGATGATTGCCGGCACGCCGAGGTACATGGCCCCGGAGCACGCGCGCGGGTTGCCGACAACTCCCGCGTCCGACACCTACAGCGTCGGCGTCGTCCTGTACGAGATGCTCGCCGGGGACCCGCCCTTCAGCGGAACCGCCGCGGTGGATCTGGCGCTCAGTCACCTCCACGATGACCCGCCGAGCCTTCCGGCCGGTACACCCGCCGAGCTGGTCCGCGTCGTGATGCGGGCCCTGGCGAAGGACCCGGCCGACCGCTACCGGGACGGCCACGAGATGGCGGTGGCGCTCGGACACGCTCGCAAAGCTGCCGACGCCCGGGGCCGAGCGGCACCAACCGTTAGCTTCGCAACGGAACGCGCATCGAGCCTGGGCCGTGCGGAGGGCTCGGGGGACATCGACCCCACACGGCCAGCCCCCGAGCGTTCTCCTCGCCGGAACTTCGACCCGGCCGATGTGAGGAGAAGCATCGCGACGATCAGCATCACGATGACGCTCCTCGCCGCGCTGGCGTTGGGAGCCGTCCTGCTGGCATCACCTGGCCACGTCCGGGTACCTCAGCTCCGGGGGCTGACCAGGGCGGCAGTCATCGCCAGGCTCGGCCGGGCGGGCCTGAAACCGTCCTTCGCCACTCGCTCCGACGCCGCGGCGCCCGGCACGGCCGTCGCCCAGACGCCAGCACCCGGAACGCGCGTGGATGGCGGGTCCACGCTCCGCGTCGTTCTCAGCAGCGGCCCACCGCCGGTCAAGCTGCCGCGGCTCGTGGGGCAGGGATCGAGCTCGGCGACGTCGATCCTCTCCTCGCTCGGGTTGAGCGCGCGAGTGACCTCGGTCCCCGCACCCGGAGTGCAGCCCGGAACGGTCACCGCCCAGGCCCCGTCGGCCGGCGCATACGTGGCATCGCGGGGGAAGGTCGCGCTGTCGATTGCGGAGACTCCTCAGTGGCGGGCGGTCACCTCGTTTGCCGGGACTGACGGCGGCCAATCGGTCCCGTTCCGGATCCGCGGGACGCAATGGCGGGTCGTCTACCGAATGGACTACGTGGGCATGTGCACATTCATCTTCTTCTGTGACGGGCCGAGCGCCCAGATCGTGCGGCTGAACGCCAACACCTCCCCCGCCGGCTTCGGTCTGGGCAGCGGGGACAACCAGACACAGGTGCTGAAGTCGGGTCCCGGCGTTTATCAGCTGAGGATCAAGCCGGGTAATGACACCGCCCGCTGGGCGATCCAGGTCGAGGACTACTACTGAGGCTTCGCGGGCCGTCGCCAGCTGCAGGTCACTAGGCAATCGGGGCGACGCCACCTGGCTGGACGAGCGTACCCCCCCACCTGGGGGGTACCGCGGCCCGCTTAGTTACGGCCTGGCTGGCGATGTGCAACATCGGAGTATGGCCGTCGTTGACCGGTTGAAAGGAGGCAGCGCGCACAGCGCGCGCGCCGCGATCGAGCTGTTGGTAGAGGTTCTCTCGGGGGGCGAGGTCGACCTCGACCGAAAGGGCTTCTATTCGCGCCTCGCCGAGGGGGTGTGCCGGATCGCCCGCATGCAGCGAGCGGTGGTCTTCCGCTTCGACGAAGTCACCCACCGCGTGGAGGCGGCGGGTGCATACGGGATCGAGCTCGAGCGTTTCGCCGATTTTCCGGTGAGCCTGGAGCTGGCCCCTGACGCGGCCCGCGCGCTCCACGAGGACCGGGTGATCGAGATCGCGCCTCCGGCCGTGCACGCGATCCCGCCGGAGTTCGAGCAACTGGTTGGAGGTCATCCGCTGGTCTACGTGCCGCTCGTGGCCGCGGGACGCTGGCCGGGAGTTATCATCGCCCAGCCAGTCGCGGGGTCGCCACCGCTCGATGAGGAGCGCCGCGAGCTCTTGTGGACGCTGGGCAAGACGCTCGCGCTGGCGTCGACGGCGCGGATCGCCACCTACTACGGCGAGCGTACGCGTGAGTTGCAGCAGCGGATCGACCTCGCACGCGATCTTCACGAGCGCGTGGTCCAGCGGCTGTTCGGTGTGTCGATGGCGCTGTCGCTACCGGGCGCGCTCGACGATGCCGCCCGCGAACGGTGTGCCGATGAGCTTCAGATTGCGCTGGGCGACCTCCGTGCCGCGCTGCAGCGTCCGCTCAGCCCAACACCTCGGGCGACCGTCACGACGCTCGCCGCCGAACTCGAGCGGCTGGCGGGAGAACGGCTTGACGTCGATCTCCACATCGACGGGCCGGTCCCCGAGGTGCCGTCTTCGCTCGAGCCGCTGGTTCAGTCGGTGCTGGCGGAGGCGGTCCGCAACGTCCGCAAGCACGCCCACGCTCGTTCGCTCGTCGTCCGCGTACGCCGCGCCGATGGGCTGCTTGTGATGGAAGTCGAGAATGACGGCGTCGGTGTCCGGCCCTCCGCGGGGCCACCGGGCGTTGGATTGCAGATCGCGGCGCTCGAGGCCGTGCAGGCCGGTGGCGTGCTGGAATTCGGCGAGCGCGACCCCGGTAGGTGGCAGGTGCGTCTTGCTGTGCCCGAGGGGGCGCCGTGAACGAGCTGTCGAAGCTTGAGCGCCCAATCCGCGCGTTGATCGTCGACGATCATGACGTCGTCCACTGGGGCCTTCGGATTCTGCTCGAGCGCCTGCCCTGGATCGAGCGCTCGTTCTCGGCGCACAGCGGCGCCGAGGCGATCGCCCGTGCCCAGCGGCACGAGATCGACCTCGCGCTGATCGACCTGTTCGTCGGTGCCGAGTCGGGACCGGAGATCTGCGAGCGGCTCCATGCAGTCCGTCCAGGGATGCGAATGCTGTTGATTTCGGGGGTCGGACAGATCTCACCCAGGGCTGCGGCGGCGTGCGGGGCTAGCGGCTTCATCTCCAAGGACTGGCGAGGCACCAACATCGTCCGGGCGCTCGGGATGGTCGCGCTCGGCATGTCGGTGTTCGAGGAGGTGCCCGAGGAGGAGCAGAGCAGGCCCAGGTTGTCCGAGCGCGAGGAGCAGGTGTTGGCGCTGGTTGCCGCCGGCGCCACAAACCGGGAGATCGCCACCAAGCTTCACCTCTCCCCGTACACGGTGAAGGAGTACGCAAGCACGCTGTATCGAAAGCTCGACGTGCACAACCGCGTCGAGGCCGTCCTGCGTGCCGAGAAGCTCGGGCTGATCGCGTAAGCCGCTTGGGGGTGGTCCACTCCCCCCAAGCGGCGGGTTCCGGTGGCTAAGTTGCAGCGGAGCGGGCAGGTTGAATTGCATGCAAGCCGCAACCGCGCCCGTTGAGAGCACCGCGACCTCGCCAGTGGAGAGCACCGTGGCGGCCCCGTTCGCGATCGGCTCGCCGGCGCGACCCCGGAGTGCCGCGATCTCAGCGCTGGGCACCAGCCTGCCGCCTACGGTCGTCGACAACGCCCCGATCGCCGAGCGAATCGGCGTCAGCGATGAGTGGATCCTCAAGCGCACCGGGATTCATTCGCGGCACGTGCTCGGTCACGATGGGCGTCTGACGGATCTCGCCGCTGACGCGGCGCGGGACGCGCTCGAGCGGGCCGCCCTCGATGCCTCCGAGCTCGACCTGGTGCTGGTCGCCACGACGACCTCCGACGAGCTGGTGCCCAACGCGGCGCCTCTGGTCGCACACGCGCTCGGTGCCACGCGGGCGGGCGCATTTGACGTGGGCGCGGCATGCACCGGATTCCTCTCCGCATTGGCGATCGGCGTCGCCCAGATCGAGTCGGGCCGCGCCCACAATGTTTTGCTCGTGGGCGCAGACGCGATGACGCGCATCACAGATCCCGACTGTCGCCAGACGGCGGCGCTGTTTGGTGATGGCGCGGGCGCCGCCTTGCTGACGGAGAGCGATGGCGTCGGTCGGATCGGCCCGGTGATTCTTGGCGCCGACGGCGCAGGCGCCGAGCTGATCGTGGTCAAGCGCAAGGAAGCGCTCATCCGCATGCAGGGACAGGACACCTTCAGGCACGCGGTGGCGCGGATGTCCCAGGCGACGCTCGAGGCGCTCGAGTCCGAAGAGCTGAGCCTCGATGACATCGACCTGTTCGTTTATCACCAGGCCAACGCCCGCATCCTGCGCGCGGTTGGTGAGCAGCTCGGGCTCCCCGACGAGCGCATCGTCGATTGCATCGGTGGCTTCGCCAACACCTCGGCGGCAACGCTGCCGCTCGCCCTCGCCCAGGCTCGGGACGCAGGTCGGCTTAAGCCCGGCGATCGCGTGCTGCTGGGGGCGTTCGGCGCCGGCTTCACCTGGGGGGCGGTCGTCGTCGAATGGGAGATTCCAGAGTTTCGAGAGGCACGCTCGTCGTGAGGCGCCGCGTCGTGATCACGGGCCTTGGTGCCGTGTCGCCGCTGGGCGTGGGCGCTCGCCGCCTGCACAAACGCTGGACCACAGGGTGCAGCGGGATCGAGGACGGCGTCGGTCGCTGCGCAGAGTTCGAGCCGACCGAAGTCATGTCAGCCAAGGATGCGAGGCGCAGCGACCGCTTCACACAGCTGGCGATCGCGGCTGCCGCCGAGGCGATCGAGGACGCCGGCTGGGCTGGCGAGCCTCCCTACGACCCCGCGGACGTGGGTTGTGTGATCGGCACCGGCATTGGCGGCCTCGGAACGATGGAGAGCGGTCACGACGTGCTGCGCGACAGGGGCCAAGAGCGAGTGTCACCGCTGCTGGTGCCGCTGATGATGACTAACGCCGCGGCAGGGGTGCTGGCGATGCGCCATGGCCTCCGCGGACAGACCTACAGCGTCGGGTCGGCTTGTGCCGCCGGTTCGCACGCAATCGGCGTCGCCACGAGGATGATCCAGTCCGGAGACGCCGTTGCGGTCCTCGCGGGCGGAGCCGAGGCGACGCTCACCCCGCTTGCCACCGCCGCCTTCGGCGCGATGGAGGCAACCTCAAAGTCGGGCATCTCGCGACCTTTCGACGCGCGCCGTGATGGCTTCGTGATGGGCGAGGGCGCGGGCGTGCTCGTGCTCGAGGACGCTGAGGCGGCAGGCGACCGCGGCGCTCGGGTGCTAGGCGAGGTCCTCGGCTATGCAGCGACCTCGGACGCCCACCACCTGACCGCTCCCGAGCCCGAGGGCCGGGGTGCGGCGGAGGCGATCCGCCGCGCGCTCCAAGACGCGGGCCTGGCGCCCGAGGACATCGACTACGTCAACGCACACGGCACCTCGACGCCGCTCAACGATCGAGCCGAGACCAGGGCCATAAAGTCCGCCCTCGGGGAGCACGCCATGAGCGTTCCGGCATCCTCGACCAAGTCCGCGACCGGTCACCTGCTAGGCGCTGCGGGCGCAGTCGAGGCGGTGGCCACCGTGCTGGCGCTGCGCGAGCGCGTCGCGCCACCAACCCTCGGCTACGAGCAGCCCGACGAAGGCATGGACCTGGACTACGTGCCCGGGGTCGCCAAGCCTCTGCGCGGAGCGGAATCGGAGCCGGCGGTCGGGCTGTCGAACTCGTTCGGGTTCGGCGGCCACAACGCCGTGCTGTGCCTGGGAGCCGTCGAATGACGACACTCGCGCTTGCTCAGCGGCCGCAGGAGACGCTCACGGCGCTCGAACGGCTCGAGGTGCTCTGTGATCCCGGCTCGCTCCAGGTGATCCGCTCGGAGGTGACCTCGCACCACATGGGGGCGAAGACTCGCTCCGGCGACGGCGTCGTCGCAGGCGCCGGCCGGGTCGACGGCCGGCCAATCTTCTGCTATGCGCAGGACGCGACCTATGTTGGAGGGTCGCTCGGCGAGGCGCACGCCGAAACGATCTTGCGTGTGATGCGGCTTGCCCGCCGCGCGCGGGTACCCGTCGTCAGCTTCGTGGGTTCCGGCGGCGCACGGATGCAGGAGGGTCTCGCCGCCCTCGGCGGCTATGGCCGGATCTTCCGCGAGACCGTCCTGATGTCAGGCAAAGTGCCGCAGATTTCCATCATCACCGGCCTGTCGGCGGGCGGCGGCGCCTATTCGCCCGCGTTGACCGACTGGATCGTGATGACGCGAGAGTCGAGCATGTTCCTCACCGGTCCGAGCGTCGTCCGGGACGCCCTCGGCGAGGAGGTGAGCACGGCGGGGCTCGGTGGCCCGCGCGTACATCAGCGCAACGGCGTCTGCCATTTCGTCGCCGACAGCGACGTCGAGGGGGCACAGCTCGCTCGAGATCTGCTCGGGTATCTGCCGTCGCGGGCCGGAGATCCGCCCCGCAGCCGTCCTGCGCGCCCAGCGCCGGCGCGCGACCCTGGGGACCTCGTGCCAGCAGAGGGACGCCGCGTCTACGACGTGCGTGACGTAGCCCGCTGCCTCGTCGATGGCGGCGAGCTGCTCGAAGTCGCCGCCACATGGGCGCGGAGCATCGTCACCGGTTTTGCCCGGATCGACGGCCGCTCGGTCGGAGTGATCGCCAACCAGCCGCGCTACCTGGGTGGTGTCCTCGACGCCAATAGCTCACAGAAGGGCGCGCGGTTCGTGGCCAAGTGCAATGCCTTCGGGATCCCGCTGATCGTGCTGGTCGACACTCCGGGGTATATGCCCGGTCGTCGCCAGGAGTCGGCTGGGGTGATCCGCTTCGGCGCCACGCTGGTCCACGCCTTTGCCGAGGCAACGGTCCCGCGGGTCACGGTCATCCTGCGCAAGGCGTTCGGTGGCGCGTTCATCACCATGAACTCCAAGGACCTCGGGGCCGACTATGTGTTCGCCTGGCCACGGGCCGAGATCGGGGTCATGGGCGCCCGGCCGGCCGTGGGCATCATCCACCGGCGCGAGCTGGCCGGTGCGGCGGACGCCGAGATAACGCGTGAGCGGCTCGTGGCCGAGTATGCCCAGAAGCATCTGGGCTCGGAGGTCGCCGCGCGTGAGGGCTATGTCGACGAGCTGATCGCTCCCGGCGACACGCGCCGGCGGCTGGCCTGGGCGCTGGGCTCAGTCGGTGATGCGACCGGAAGGCTCGACGATGTCGCGTCACCCGGCGAGGCGGTGAGGGCGAGCTTGATCGCAGGAGAAAACGCGCCGTGAGCGGCGGGCTGCTGCTGACCGGAGCCACGGGGTTTCTCGGGATGGAGGTGCTCGGGCGCTACCTCGAGCGCAGCGAGCGCACGATCATCCTCCCGGTGCGGGCGGCCGATGACGAAGCCGCGGCGGAGCGCGTCGGTGCCGTCCTGCGCGGCTTGTTCGGCATTCGTGCTCGCCGGTACGACCGCCGCGTTTACCCCTTTGCGGCCGATTTGCTCGAGCCTGACCTCGGTCTCTCAACGGCTCGCCGCGAGGAGATTGCGCGCCGCGTTGACGAGGTCATCCACGCGGCGGGGTCAGTCTCGTTCGGGCTCGGACTCGATGAGGCGCGGGCGATCAACCTCGAGGGGACGCGAAGGGTGCTCGAGTTCGCCGAGCTGGCCAACACCCACCGGCCTTTGCGGCGCTACACCCACATCTCCACCGCGTACGTGGCCGGCACGCACAGCGGCCGCTTTCACGAGTGTGATCACAACGTCGGCCAGGGCTTTCGCAACACCTACGAGCAATCCAAGTTCGAGGCCGAGCAGCTCGTGCGCTCCAAGCGCGAGCTGCCGACGATGATCCTCCGCCCGAGCATCGTCGTCGGTGACCGTCGGAGTGGCTGGACGGCGGCCTTCAACGTCCTGTACTGGCCGCTGCGCGCATTTGCCCGAGGCCTCTATCAGGCCGTCCCCGCGATCTCCTCGGCACCCGTTGACGTCGTGTCGATCGACTACGTGGCCGATGCGATTTACGAGCTCTGCCGCTCGAGTGGGGGGATCGGACGGACCTACCACCTCACCGCCGGTGCCGACGCGAGCAGCGTCGGCGAGCTGGTCGAGCTGGCGAGCCGCTACTTCAAGCGGCCACCGCCTCGAGTCCTCCCGCCGATGGAGTTCGCTGAGTACGCCAAAAAAATGACCGGGGTCCAGAAGTCAGCGCTCGGACGCAGCGCCGTCTACTTCCCATATTTCGCCATCAGCACCGTGTTCGACAACGCCGAAGCTCGGGCCCGGCTCGAGCCGGCCGAAATACGGTCCTCGCCGCTGGCCTCGTATCTCGAGCGGCTGCTCGATTTCGCGACGCGCAGCCGGTGGGGCAAACGGCCGATCGCGCGCGCAGAGGCGCTCGCGGCCTAGGTGCCGATGCTCAGCGACACCGCCCGCTTCCGCGCAACCGATCCGGACTCGCTCGTGGCCGCATCGCTCGCCTGCCCGATCTGCCTGCAGAGCGACGACGTGGAATGGGACGCAGATGTCCACGGGCACGATCCAGCGGTTGAGTGCCAGTGCGCGGCCTGCGATGTCCGCTGGCGCGTCTACCTGGCGCCGCAACAGGCGCTCCGCTTCGCGCTGAAAACCAACCCCCGCTCCTAGCGAACCATGTCCCGTGCCGAGAAACTGATCAACCTCGCCGCGGTGCTGATCCCGCTGGTCGGGTTCGTGCTCGCGGTCGTGCTGCTGTGGGACAAGGGCATCGGACCGGTTGAGATGTCGCTATTCCTCGGCATGTATCTGGTGACGGGTATGGGAATCACGGTCGGCTACCACCGCCTCCTCACTCATAAGGCGTTCCAGACGCCCCGGGCGGTTCGGTACGCACTGGCGATTCTCGGATCGATGGCAGTACAGGGACCCGTGCTCGACTGGGTCGCGGACCACCGCAAGCACCACGCCTTCGCGGACAGCGACGGCGATCCTCATTCCCCGCACCACCACGAGTCTGGGCTGCGGGGCCTGCTGCACGCCCACGTCGGCTGGCTACTTGAGACCAACGGGCAGGCGTCGAAGCGGCAGTTCGCTCGTGACCTGCTGCGCGATCCGGGAATGCGCACGATCAACCGTCTCTTTCCCGCCTGGGTCCTGCTCGGGCTGATGATCCCGTTCGGGCTCGGATGGGCGATCCGTGGAACCCTGGCCGGCGGCCTCGCCGGTCTCCTGTGGGGTGGGCTCGTGCGGATGTTCCTCGTCCACCACGTCACGTGGTCGGTCAATTCCGTCTGCCACTTCCTGGGACGCCGACGCTGGAACACGCCTGATGAATCTCGCAACGTCGGCTGGCTGGCGGTCGTATCGCTCGGTGAATCCTGGCATCACAACCACCACGCATTCCCTCGTTCGGCCTACCACGGGCTGCGGTGGTACGAACTCGATCTCTCGGCGCTGGTCATCCGGACCCTGGCCACGGTCGGGTTGGCCCGCGGGGTGGTGACCCCTGACGAAGAGACGCAGCGTAAGCGACGGGTCCAGCTCAGCAAGCAGGACCCAAACGCGGTGGCGACCCGCTAAGAGCGCACACAGCGCTAGCCGCGCCCGATGAACGGCATGTTGGTCGCCATCACGGTTATGAACTGCACGTTGGCGTCGAGCGGCAGCCCGGCCATGTAAAGGACGGCGTCCGCGGCGTGGCGCGCGTCCATCATCGGCTCGGCGCGCACCGAGCCGTCGGGCTGCAGTGCGCCCCGACCGAGGCCCGCGCTCAGCTCGGTCGCGGCGTTGCCGATGTCGATCTGCCCGCAGGCGATGGCGAATGGCCTGCCCTCTAGCGAGATCGTCCTGGTCAGGCCGGTGATCGCGTGCTTGCTGGCGGTATAGGCGACCGCATGCGGGCGGGGGACGTGGGCCGAGATCGAGCCGTTGTTGATGATCCGGCCGCCCTGGGGGTCCTGCTCCTTCATCGCCCGGAACGCCTCCCGAGCGCAAAGGAAGCTTCCGGTCAGGTTCGTCTCGACGACCGATCGCCATTGCTCGAGCTCCACCTCGTCCAGGGGGGCGGAAGGGCCGAACAAGCCGGCGTTGTTGAACAGCAAATCGACCCGTCCCCACGCCGCGCGCACGCGCGCGAACAGGCCCCGCACCTGCTGAGAGTCGATCACATCGGTGGGGATCACGAGCGCGTCGTCCTCGGTGATCGCGATGCCGGCGAGCGTTTCGCTCAGCGCGTCCGCACGCCGGCCGGCCAGGGCGACCCGGTAATGGGCCTCCAACAGCCCCTTTGTCACCGCGCGTCCGATCCCCGAACCGGCGCCGGTGACGATCGCGATTGGGCGGCGCTCGGTCACGCCCACATGCTCTCACCAAGGTCGACCCAAGCGGGGCCAGCCGCCGACCTCCGGGGTGCTGCCTCCGCGATGCGCCAAATGATGCTGCCGTATCGTGAGTCACGGATGGGCGCGCACCCGAGTTTGATCGAGTTCCCGGCCGATGATCCAGAGCGGGCGCTCCGGTTCTGGTCAGGTCTGCTCGGCGCGTCCCTCGATGAGAGAGGAGAGGGGGAGGGGAGCGGCTGGCAGACACACGGAGCGGGTTCACACGTCGGGGTTCACCAGCGCGGCCGCGGACCAGGCGACACCGTCTCGCTCCCCTATTTCGCCGTGGAGAATCTCGAGGAAGCACTGGACCGCGTCGAGCAGCTCGGTGGCAGCATCGTCCATCCCGGATCGAGCTGGGCGATCTGCCGCGATTCAGAGGGCAGCCCGTTCGGGCTTGCCATGATCGTTCAGTGAGCGCTGCGGCCACGGGCGAGGGTACGTCGCTGGACGCCCTCGTCATCGGGGCCGGCCCCAGCGGGCTGTTCACCGCCATTCAGCTGGCGCGCGGTGGCGTGAGACCGCGGATCGTCGACTCCCAGCCGACCGCGCACCAGCAGTCGCGGGCGACGACAATCATGCCCTCGACTGTCCATCTGCTCAAGCTCGCCGGCGTCGCCGACCGCTTCCTGGAGGCGGCCGTTCGCATCAACCGCTTCGCCGTACGGGACGCGGGTCTGGCGCAGATCTCCGCGCTAGACATGTCCGACCTCGACACGCCGATGCCGTTTGCGTTGACGTTGCCGCAGTGGATGACCGAGCAGTTCTTGACCGAGCGGCTGGCCGAACTAGGCGTGGAGGTCGAACGCGGTACCACCGCCACGGATGTGGACATGCGGGTGGACGGCACGGGCGTTGCCCTCGACGGACCGGCGGGGCACGAGCTCGTCGATGCGCGAGCAGTAATCGACGCCGGAGGCACGCGCAGCCTGGTGCGCGCGGCGATTCGGCAGGTGTTGCAGGGCGGAACCTATGAGCAGCGGTTCGCGGTCGGGGATGTGCAGATCGACAGCGACCTTCCGCGCGACGAGATCACCCGCGTGGCGACCGCGCGAGGCGTGGTTCTGCTCGGCCCGCTGCCGGGAGGCCGGACGATCATCGTCATGGACATACCCCCGGCGCTGGAGCTCGGCGCCACACCCGGCATCGAGGAGCTGCAGTCACTGATGCGGGACAGGCTTCTCGAAGCCCCGCCGCTGCTGGACGTGCGCTGGTCGTCGTGCTTCACGCTGCATCATCGGATCGCCAAGAGCTTCGGCGACATCCGCCGTTACCTCGTGGGGGATGCAGCCCACATCGAGAGTCTGTTCTCGGGGATGGGCATGAACGCCGGTCTCCACGACGCAGCCAACCTGGGCTGGAAGCTCGCCTACTGCCTGAGGCAGCAGGCGCACGCGGGGCTGCTGCATACCTACGTCCTCGAGCGCCGTCCGGCGGACGAGCGCTCGCTGATGATCTCTGACGCCAGCCACCAACGCGTCATGAATCCCGGCGAAGCCCAGACAGGGGCCCGGCCGGCGAGCTCAGCACCGCCAATGGCGACCGACGTGGCCATCGACCCGCGCCGCACGATCCTGATGCTCGATGAGCGCTATGAGGGGAGTCCGCTCGTCGGCGCCCGGCCGAACGACCGAACCGCGGCCGTCTCACACCTGACCCCCGGCACTCTGTTCCCCCACTTCTCATGCCCGCCCAATGCAGGTCACGCCCTGTACGTCGGCGAGGGCGGGATCGCACCCGATGAGTTCGTTCAACGGTGGCGCGAGATCCTCGAGCCCGTTGACCCACCGCCCGCGTGCATTCCGCCGGGCGCTCTCGTCCTGGTGCGTCCTGACGGCTTCATCGGCTTCGTGGCCTCTACGGCGGACGGCGCCGCGTTCGCGCAGCTTGACGGGATGCTCAGTTCGTGGTTCACGCTCCCTGACTGGTTCCGGTCCGCAGACGCCATAAGGTGAGCCGCGGCCCCGACGCGCGCGCCCCAAGCTGTCAGAGTATCCGCCGTGGCAGCACTGAAGGACGTCGACCTGGGCCTGAAGCTCTCGGGAAGCGAGGGACGCAAGCGCCTCGAGGTGCTGCAGCGGCGGCTGCTTGCGCTGCGACTTCAATGCGGTGGCCAGATCGGCGACGGGGGCCTCGGGCCGCCTGTGTGCGTGATGTTCGAGGGCTGGGACGCGGCCGGAAAGGGCGGCGCGATCCGCAGGCTGACCGCCGCCTTCGATCCCAGACACGTGCGCGTCGAGGAGTTCGCGGCGCCGAGTGAGCGCGAGAAGCGCCACCATTTCCTGTGGCGCTTTTGGCCGGTGCTGCCCGGGTGGGGCGGGATGACCGTGGTGGATCGCTCGTGGTACGGGCGGGTGCTGGTGGAGCGGGTCGAGGGCTTCGCCACCGAGACCGAATGGCGTCGTGCCTACAAGGAGATCGTGAGCTTCGAGCGCGGCATCTGCAACGAGGGCATGGTGCTCGTCAAGTTCTGGCTCCACATCTCCGAGAAGGAGCAAATGCGGCGCTTCCGCGCCCGGGACAAAGACCCGCTCAAGCGTTGGAAGCTGACCGGGGAGGACTGGCGCAACCTCTCGAAGCGCTCGGAGTACGAGCGAGCGGTTGCGGACATGCTCCGCCATACCGACCACAAGCAGGCGCCATGGCGAATCGTCCCCGCCGAGAACAAGCCCTACGCCCGCGTGGCGGTGCTAAACGAGGTGATCGAAGCGATCGAGGATGGTCTCCGGGGCGCCGGCCAGGAGCCGATCGACTCCGAGGCCGCGCCGTAGCGACGGGACGAGCACACCGTCAACGGGTGGCTAGCACCTGTAGCGCAGCCGCCGTCGTCATCCCGTAGACGAGATGCGCGCTCAGGTCTCTGGCCAGCGTCTCCTTGTCGTACTCCCAGATCGGCTTGTAAAGCTTCATCGCGGGCAGCACGATGTAGCTCGCCCCCCACACGCTGGCTCCAAACGGCAGGCCGTACCAGACGCGCGCAGTCGGCAGCGACCCGGCCACGATCCCGTACTGCATCCCGCCGAGCATCCCGTACAGCCAATGGGTGACGTTGTTCATCACTCCGGCGCGCTGGGGCGAGAGCTGGACTTCGAACAACCCCTCTACGAAGCGCTTGCCGACCTGCGCCGGGGCGGGGGCGTCCTCCCAGCTGCCCAGCTCGCCGGCGAACTCCCAGGCGGCGAATCCGCTTTCGCCGCCGTCGCGCTTGTAGCGCGCGAACCACACGGCGTCCATCGCGGCGGTCCCGACCGCACCCGCCATGAGCCCGCGAACAATGGCGCCCACCGGCGTCAGCTTTCTTCCTTCAGGCGATTTCTTCATGAGCCGCCACGCAAGCGATGAGTTTCATCGCGCAGCGCGGTCTCAGCAGACAGACCGAAACGACTGGAGGGACGCATGCACTACGAACTTACATACCAAGCGAGCCTCGCGTGACGCGAGCCGGCGCCCACGTTTGATCCCGACTGCTTCGTTACCAATAACTGGCGCAATGGAGCGCAATGTGAAATAGTGGCCGCGTGCCGAGAGCCAGGCTCCGGGGGAGCTCAGCACGGATGAGGGTTCTGCGGATGGCGATCGCCGTTGCTGCGCTCCTTGCTGCGGGGGTCATCTTCGCGGCAACCGCCGGCGCCGCGACACCGCCCTTCAACGCCCAGGGCAGCGCCGAGCAGGTCTACGTCACCGGCGCCGCGCCGAACGCGCAGATGTCGCTCCTCACCTCATCGGGGACGACCCTCTACACGCAGAACGCCGACTCGCTCGGCGGCCTTCTGTTCCGCAACGTGCCGCCCGGCAAGGGCTACCGGGTGCAGCTAGACCCGGGCGGCCCCGAGTCGGGGCCGATCACGGTTCACTCCGACGCCTCGGCGCCCTGGGATCCCAGCATCTACAACCAGTCGATCCCCGACAACGGCTACACGTACCTGACGACGCGTGACGGCACGCAGCTGGCGATCGACGTGCACCCGCCGACCAGCCCGGCCGGCGAACCCGGAGTTCCGTCGTTCATCCACCTGCCGACCTTCCCCAGGCCGGGCGTTCCGATGCCGACCTACCTCCCGCCCTACCCCACGCTGATCGAGTACTCGGGCTACGGCTACGCCGACCCGAACGGGCCGGTGAACGGCATCGCCGTCCTGGCGAATCTGATGGGCTTCACCGTCGTCGACGTCAACATGCGCGGGACCGGTTGCTCGGGTGGGGCGTTCGACTTCTTCGAGCCGCTGCAGAACCTCGACGGTTACGACGTGATCGAGGCCATCGCCCACCAGCCCTGGGTGCTCGGCCACAAGGTGGGGATGCTCGGCATCTCCTACGGCGGCATCAGCCAGCTGTTCACCGCCCAGACCCGGCCGCCGGATCTCGAGGCGATCGCGCCCCTGTCGGTGATCGACGCCACCGCCTCGACCCTCTATCCCGGCGGCATCCTCAACACCGGCTTCGCCGTCCCCTGGGCCGAGCAGCGACAGCAGGAGGCCCAGCCGGCCGGCCAGGGCCTGACGGGCACGCAGCCCTACGCCGAGCAGCAGATCGCGAACGGCGACCAGACCTGCAAGTCCAATCAGGTCCTCCACGGCGAGGCGACCGACCTGATGGCCAAGGTCCGCGCCAATAGCTACTACAACCCGTCGGTGGCGGACCCGCTCGACCCGGTGACGTTCGTCCACAAGATCAACGTGCCGACGTTCCTCGCGTGCCAGTGGGAGGACGAGCAGACAGGCGGCCACTGCGCCGACCTGGCGCAGCACTTCACCGGCACGAGCCACAAGTGGTTCACGTTCACCAACGGGGCGCACATCGACTCGCTCGATCCCTACACCTACGACCGCTTATACGACTTCCTGCAGTTATACGTGGCGCATCAGGCGCCGGCCATCAATCTCGCGCCGACGGTGGCGGCCGCCCCGGTGATCTATCAGACGGCGATGGGGCTTCCGCAGACGGACATCGTCACGCTGCCGCCTGACCCGATTTGGCTGCAGCCGACGTATCAGTCCGCGCTCGCCGCGTTCGAAGCGCTCCCCGAGGTCCGGGTGCTGTTCGACAACGGCGCCGGAAAGTCCCCGACCCTCACCTCGAGCGCCGGCGACCCGTACCCGGCGTACGAGCAGTCGTTCTCGGCTTTCCCGATCCCGGGCACGACGGCGCGCACGTGGTACTTCGGCGCCGGCAGCACGCTGAGCGACAGCCCGCCGACGAGCGCTGGCACCGATACCTACACCTCGAACGCGTCGGCGCTACCGGCGAACGACTTCACGGGCAACACGGGCTCCGGCGGCCTGTGGGGCAATGCCTCTCAGTGGTCGTGGAACTGGGAGCAGAATCCCTCGGGCACCGCGGTCTCCTACACCTCCGCGCCGCTCAGCTCGAACGCCACCGTCATCGGGGGTGGCTCGGTCAAGGCTTGGGTGGAGTCCTCCACGCCCGACGTCGATCTTCAGGCCACGGTCAGCGAGATTCGCCCGGACGGCAAGGAGACGTTCGTCCAGAACGGCTGGCTCCGCGCCAGCGAGCGCAAGCTCTCGACGAACTCGAACAACATCTTCAAGGAGCCGAGTACCTCGCTCGAGCCGATCCCCACCTTCCTGGCCTCCGACGTGCAGCCGATGCCGGCGGGGCAGTTCGCCCAGGTGACGATCCCGCTCTACTTCGAGGGTCACGCCTACCGGGCCGGTTCGCGGATCAAGGTCACGATCGCCGCGCCGAACGGAACCCAGCCGATCTGGTCGTTCGCCGAGACACAGCCGGCCAACGGCACCGCGAACGAAACGGTCGCCTTCTCCAAGAGCATGCCGTCGAGCCTGACGCTCCCCGTAGTCCCCGGCGTCAGCGTGCCAACCGGCCTGCCGCCGTGCCCGAGCCTGCGCAACGAGCCCTGCCGCTGACGCGAGCCGTAGCGACGCTCGTTCCTACCATCAAGGGGTGCCCGCCCCCACCCCCGAGGACGTCGCCCGCGCCCTGCGCCTCGGGCCGGCGACGCCCGATGCGCTCGCCGCGCGCCTAGGAGATGTCGACCGCGACGCTATGTGGTGGGCGGTCGACGACGCTGTTCGGCAGGGCCTGGTCTCGTCGACGGCCAAGATCGAGTGCGGACCCGACGGCCTGTGCGGCACCTCGGTCCCGACGGTGTTCTCGCTCGTAGAACCTCGCTAGCGCGCCGGCCGGGAGGGCTCGACCCGATGGCCACGCACCGGCGCCTCGCCGTCCGTCAGCAACACCGCCCCAGCCGACGCCGAGCCGACGGCCGCGGCGTAGCGGGCGAAGACGCCGCGCGTGGCGCGCGGAAGTGGCGGTGAGAGCGAGGCCAGCCGCCGCGCCAGCTCCTCGTCGCTTAGGTCCACATCCAGCCGCCCGGTCTCGACGTCGATCGTCATCACATCGCCGTCCCTCAAAACGGCGATCGGGCCGGCGCGGGCGGCCTCGGGGGCGACGTGGCCGACCATCAGCCCGCGCGTGGCGCCCGAGAAGCGCCCGTCGGTGACGAGCGCCACGGACTCGCCCAGGCCGGCGCCGACGATCGACGCCGTCAGCCCCAGCATCTCGCGCATCCCTGGGCCGCCCGCCGGGCCCTCGTAGCGGACCACCACGACGTCGTCGGGCTCGATCAAACCCGCTCGGATCACCTCGGTGCAAGTCCGCTCGCCGTCGAACACCCGCGCCGGGCCCACGTGTCTGCGCCGCTCGGTGCCCGCCAGCTTGACCACGCAGCCCTCGGGGGCCACGTTGCCGCGCAGCGGGTACAGCGAGCCGCGGGGCTTGAACGAGCCGATCACGTTCCCGTCCGGCGCCGGTGCCGGCGCGCTCACCTCAGCGAGCGTCCGCCCCTCGACCGTCGGTGCATCGCCGTCGAGCTTCCCCATGCGGAGCAGCTCCCGCATCAAGGCCGCGGTGCCGCCGGCCCGGTGCAGGTCCTCCGCCACCCACCGCCCCCCGGGCGCCAGGTCGGCGATCACGGGCGTGCGGGCGCTGATCTCGGCCAGATCGTCGAGCGACAGCGGGACCTCGGCCTCGTGGGCGATCGCCAGCAGATGCAGAAAGCCGTTTGTCGAGCCGCCACTGGCCACCACTCCGGCGGCGGCGTTCTCCAGCGCGCGGCGGTCCAGGAAGCGCCGCGCGGTCGTCCCCTTCTGGGCCACCGACACCGCGACCTCGCCGGCCCGCGATGCCGCGACGTCCTTCTCCTCGACGTATGTCGCCGGAATCATGCCGTCGCCGGTCACGCCCAAACCGAGGAAGTCGACAGCGATTGCCATCGTGTTGGCGGTGAAGTTCCCAGCGCAGTAGCCGGGACCGGGGCACGCCGTGCGCTCGATCTGGTCGAGCTCCTGGCGCGAGATCCGCCCGCGCTCCTGCGCGCCGACCGCCTCCCACACATCCTGGATCGTCAGCGCCCGGTTGCCGTCGCGGCCGGCGAGCATCGGGCCGCCGGAGAGCACGACGGCCGGCACGTCGAGCCGCGCCACGGCCATCAGCGCCGCGGGGACGGTCTTGTCGCAGCCAACCAGGCACACGACCCCGTCGAAGTCGTGGGCGTCGACCATCACCTCGATCGAGTCGGCGATCACCTCGCGCGAGACGAGCGAGGCGCGCATGCCGGGCGTGCCCTGGGTCACGTTGTCCGACACCGCGATCGTGTTGAAGACCAGCGGCAGCCCGCCCGCGGACTGCACCCCGGCGGCCACCCGATCGGCCAGCCGGCGGAGGTTCAGGTTGCAGGGCATCGTCCCCGTCCAGGTCGAGGCGATCCCGATGATCGGACGGTCGAGCCGGTCGGGGTCGATGCCCATGGAGCGAAAGTGCGAGCGTGCGCCGGCGCGCTCGGCCCCTGATTTCAGAGCCGCCCGGGCGCGCCGTCTCGCCTCTCGGTCGTCGACCATCCCGAAAACCCTACGGAGGCTCGGGATTAGCAATATTCGTCTTGCCCACCGCCTGAAGGCGTGTGGGCAAGACCGTTAATTCCGGAACGTGAGCGCGGGGTGGGAGGCTGACCGCGAACAGACACGCGGCGGCCACGTCCTCGGGCTGGAGCATGTGTGCGCGGAGCTCTGCACTCGGCGGCTCGGGCCGGCGGTCAAGGATCGGCGTGTTGACAACGCCGGGGAGCACGGTGGTGAAGCGCACGCCCTGAGTGTGCTCCTCAAAGCCCGCGGCGCGAGCGAACGCCAGCAGCCCCGCCTTGGCCGCCTGGTAGGCGGCACCGGAGACGTCGGGCCAGCTGCCGGAGACCGAGCCGACGAGCACCGCGTCTCCCCGCGTCTCGCGCAGCGCGGGGAGGAAGGTATGCACCACGTTGTAAGCGCCCGTCAGGTTGACGGCCAGCATCTGATCCCAGGTGCCGGGGTCGAGCTGCTCGAGTCGCCGCTCGCGGACGTTCGTTCCGGCGGCAACCACCACCGCGTGCACGGGTCCCTGAGCGCTCACGTCACGGGCAAGCTCGTCGACCGCGGAGCGCTCGGTGATGTCGAGCTCGTGGCCGGTGACGCCCTCGCCGAGCTCGGGCCGCCGCCGGGCGGCGGCGTGGACCCGCGCTCCCGCGCCGGCGAACGCCTGGGCGGTGGCCGCCCCGATGCCGGTGGACGCACCGACGACGATCGCCACGCGCCCGCTCAGCGAGCGGTCGTTCAAGCGTCGCGCCCCGCGCCGGCGAGGAAGACCTTGACCTGATCGGGCGGCCCCTCGACGAGTCGGGCGAAAGCCTCCGGGCCGTCCTCGAGCGGGCGCACCGGCTCGAGCTCGCCGAGCGTCGCGCCGCCCGCCACAAGCCACTCGAGTGCCTGCTCGAAGTCGGCCATCGTGTAGGCGTAGGAGCCGACGATCGCGATCTGCTCGCGGACCACGGTGTGGAACGGCAGCGTGGTCTCATCGCTGGCCAGCCCGATACACACGACCGTGGCGCCGGGACGGACGAGATCGAGCGCCAGCTTGCGGGTGGCCTCGGCGCCGACCGCGTCGAGCACCAAATCGAAGCCCAGATCGTCGTCGGCCGGGTGGACGGAGGCACCGTCCGCGTACGCGGCGTGCGCGCCCAGCCTCAGCGCGCGCTCGCGCCGGGCCGCCTGGGGCTCGATCACCGCCACGTGCGGGATCACGCTGAGCAGCGCGGCCTGGAGCGTGACCAATCCGATCGTGCCGGCGCCGATCACGGCCGCGGTCCGGGCCTCGGCCGCGGCCAGTCCAAGGCGGACGGCGTGCACCCCGTTGGCCAGGGGCTCGGTGAGCGCGCCGACGCGGATGTCCAGGCCGTCGGGTAGGGGCCGCAGATTGGCCGCCGGTGCCCTGACCATGTCGGCGAACGCCCCGTCGTGGTGGATGCCGATCAGCGTCCGCTGCGGGCAGAGGTTCTCCTGTCCGGCGCGGCACATCCGGCACTGCCCGCAGCCAGCGATGGGATTGACCGTGGCGCGGGCCCCGAGCCAGTCCTCGGCGCCCGGTCCGGCGGCGATCACCTGACCGGCGAACTCGTGGCCCATGATCAGGGGCGGATGGCGGTTGCCCATGTGGCCCAGGTAGCCCTCGACCTCCGAACCGCAGATCCCCACGGCCCCCGGGCGGATGACCACCTCGCCGGCGCCGGGGTCTTCCGGGTCGGGGTGCTCGCCGACGCTCATCCGTTCGGGGCCCTCCCAGACGATCACCTTCATGCTTCGCTCCGCTGGCGTCCGTAGAGCAACAGGATGACCAGGATCACCACGCCGTAGACGATGTCCCGGGCGTAGTCGGGGGCGCTCTTGGCCAGCAGCACGCTCACGAGCGTGGTCAGCACGATCGCCCCGGCGACCGTCCCCAGGTAGTTGCCACGGCCGCCGAGGATGTACGTACCGCCGATCACCACCGCGGCGATCGACTGGAACAGGTACGGGTCGCCCATGCCCAGCGTGGCGCTGCCGCCGAAGCCGACGAGCGCTATGCCCGCCAGCGCCGCGAACATGCCGCTGAGCGCGTAGAGGGCGATCGTCACGAGCTTCACGTTCACGCCGGCCAGGAACGACACCCGTCCGGAGTTGCCGACGGCGTAGATACGGCGTCCGAACGTCGTGTAGGAGAGCACGAACGTGACCACGATGATGATCCCCAGCCAGATCCAAAGGATCGTGTCAATCCCCAGTGTCTTGCCCGTCATCAGGTTGACCAGCGACATGGGAGCCGGCTTCTGGCAGCTGCCGCACGACAGACCGTGCGTGATGCCCAGCGACAGTCCCTCCACGATCCCATTCATCCCTAGCGTCATCACCACCGCCGGGACACCGAGCAGCGCCACGCCGAGCCCGTTGACGATCCCGCACGCCAAGCCCAGGGCCAGCGCCAGCACGATGCCGATCCCCAGCTTGCCGTTGGAGCCGCCGGACGCCGCGATCAGCACGATGGCGGCGGCGTTCAGAACCCAGGGCACCGAGAGGTCGATCCCGCCCACCAGGATCACGAACGTCTGGCCGGCGGCCACCAGGCCCACGAAGGACGAAACCTGCAAGATCTCCTGGATGCCGGTCCCGCTGGCGAAGCCCGGCGTGAGAATGTCCCCGAGGATGAACAGTCCCACGGCTGCCGCGTAGGCGAAGAGGATCTTCCGCCGGTCAGGGCTGAGTGCCTGGCGCAGCGCACTCGGCCCCGGGCGTGATTCTGTGGCGGTGCTCATCTACGCCTCCTGACCAGGTAGCGGCCGAGCAGGATGCTGGCACCCACCGCCAGCACCAGGAACAGCCCCTGGTAGAAGGGCTGGAACAGGGGGTCGATGTTGGCGAAGAAGAGGACGTCGATCAGCAGCGTGAGGACGAACGCGCCGCAGATCGAGCCCACGGCGCTGCCCCGACCGCCGAACAGCGATACGCCTCCGATCACCACGGCGGCGATCGATGACAGCGTGAACACGTCGCCGCCGGTCGCGTCGCCGCCTGTGGTCGTCGTTGCGAGCGCGATCCCCGCCCCGGCGGCCAGTGTTCCCGAAAGGACGTAGACGATGACCTTGGTCCGCAGGACGGGCACCGTGTTGGCGCGTGCCGCGGCCTCGTCGTTGCCGATGGCATAGATGTTCACCCCCAGCCTGCTACGGCGCAGCACGGACCACGCGATCCCCAGCAGGACGACGAAGATCAATGCGCTCGGGGCGCTTGGGTTCAAAAAGAAGCCGGTGTAGCCGTGCGCCACGTGGCCGCCCGGCGACGGCAGGATCCACAGGGCGATGCCCTGGAAGATCGACAGCGTTCCCAGCGTCACCAGGATCGGCTGTAGGCGGCCGAACGCCACGAGCAGGCCGTTCACCAGCCCCCCCGCCGCGCCCATCAGCAGGATGAGCACCGTCCACAGCAGCTCGGTGCCGAACCCGCCCTGCAGCTTCAGCGCCGCGAGGGCATTGGTCATGTCCATCATGCCGCCCACGGAGAGGTCGATTCCGCGGGTCAGGATCACGAACGTCTGCCCCACGGCCGCCAGCGACAGCGGCATCGCGTGGTCGGTGATCGACGCGGCCTCGAATCCACCCGGGAAGGAGCCGATCGAGATCGCGTACAGCACGATGTAGATCACGATCATCGCCACCAGCAGCGTGGCCGCCACCACCAGCGGCGCGTTCTGAGCCAGCAGCTGCTCGCGGCGCTCGGCCAGCCAGTCGCGGGGACTGGTCACCTCGGGAGGGGCACCGACGCGTTCAAGCATGGGCTTGCTCCTCCTCCCTGAAGGACGCCGCGATGATGTCCTCGGAGGAGAACTCGCCGTCGAGCTCCTTTGCGATCGCGCCCTCCCTGAGCACCAGCACGCTGTGGCAGAGGTGGGCGACCTCGTCGGTGTCCGACGAATAGAACAGAATCGCGCGCCCGTCTCGGGCCAGGTCGAGGATCAGCTTGTAGATGTCCTGCTTGGTCGCGACGTCCACCCCGCGCGTGACGTCGTAGAGCAGCAAGATGCGCGAATCGGCCAGCAGCCACCGGCCGAGCAGGACCTTCTGCTGGTTGCCGCCGCTCAGCGTCTCCACCGGCTGTCCGGGCCGCCGGGCGTCGATGCTGAGGCGCTTGACCATGCCCGCGGCGGTGCTGCGCTCGGCGGCCAGCCGAAGCACGCCGGCCGCGGCTACGCGGCGGAGGATCGGCAGCGTCAGGTTCTCGCGCACCGACATCGGCAGCAGCAACCCTTCGGCCTTGCGGTCCTGGGGGATGAACGCGATGCCCTTGCGGATCGCATCGCGGGGGGTGCGCAGCCGCGCGTGCTTGCCGTCGATCTCGATCTCACCTGTTGACGGGGTGAGGCCGAAGAGCGCGTGGAAGAGCTCGCGCTGGCCCTGGCCCTCGAGGCCGCCGATTCCGACCACCTCCCCGGCTCGCAACGACAGCGACACTCCCGCGAGGCCCGGTGCCGTCAAGTCGCGCGCCTCGAGCACCACATCCCCCTCAGCCGCCTCCTCCGGCTCGACGTAGGCGGTCGACACCTCGCGGCCGGTCATGAGCTTGACCGCCTCCTCCTCGGAGAGCTGCTTGTGCGTACCGACGTCGGTCCCGTTGCGAAACACAGTGATGCGATCGGCGAGCTCGGTGACCTCGCTCCAGCGATGGGTGGTGAAGACCACGCAGGTGCCTTGGTCCCGCAGCCGACGGACGGCGTCGAACAGCCAGTCGACCTCCCGCCGGGCCAGCGCCGACGTCGGCTCATCGAGGATCAGCACGGAGGGCTTGCGCTGCATCGCGCCCACGATCTCGACGAGTTGCTGCTGCGCGAGCGGCAGGTTCTCCACGAGCTCTCCGGCGTCCACCGACTCGATGCCGTGCTCGGCGAGCAGCGCGATGGCGCGGGCCGGCAGCTCGCGCCGGCGGATTATTCGTCCCAGGCCGCGGGGCTCATGTCCCAGCAGGAGGTTCTCGGCCACCGTCATCCGCGGCAGCAGCGTGAGCTCCTGGAACACCGTGGCCACGCCACGACGCAGGGCGTGCTCCGGCGAGCGCAGGCGCACGTCCTCGCCGCCGATCCGGACCTCGCCCTCATCGGGGAGGATCACGCCGGCCAGGACCTTGATCATCGTGCTCTTCCCCGCCCCGTTCTCTCCGACCAGAGCGTGCACCTCGCCCGCTGCGGCACAGAAGCTGGCGTCGTCCAGGGCCTTCACGCCGCCGTAGGACTTGTGGACGCCGATGCCTTCGATCGCGTTGTCGCGGCCGTCGTTCATACCTTCGGCAGGCCGACGTTGATGCTCGAGCTGGCCGGCTTCCCAGTGACGACCTCGGACAGCTTGACGTCGACGAGGTGGTCCGGGGTGAGATCGGTGATCCCGGTGAAGAACGAGTCCTGGAGCTGGGGGAACACGTTCACGCCCGGCTTGATCGTGGCGGTGGTGGCGGTGTCGAAGGGGACCGTGATGCTCTTCTTGGGGTACTCGTGGCGCAGGACGCGGCGCGCGAGCTCGAGCGCCAGGAGCACGAGGTAGGGGGGCTGCGCGATCGAGAAACCGGGCAGCTTCTGGCCGGTCTTGGAGCCGTCCATGTAGAGCCGAAAGCCGTTCTCGGACTCGCCGGCGGTCGGCGGCAGCGGCTTTCCGGCCGCCTTGAAGGCCTTGAGAATCCCATCCGTTCCGCCCTGGGCCCAGATGCCGTCGATCTTCGGCAGCGAGGGCAGCACCGCGGCCGTGTTGCGCTGGGCGACGGCCGAGTCCCACATGCCCGAGTACTTGTTGGCGATCTTGATCCCGGGGGTCTTTGAGAAGACCGACATCCCGCCGGCCGTCCGTTGCGTGTCGACGAACGTGCCCGGCACCCCGGTGACCATGATGATGGTGCCCTTGCCGTGCAGCTCACGCACCAGCCACAGGGCCAGCTCTTGCCCGAACTTGAACTGGTCGGTGTTGACCTGGAGCGCGCCGGGCGCGGTGACGATGTTGTCGAACGAGACCACCAGGATTCCGCGGTCGATCGCCTGGCTGACGACCCCGTTCAGCCCGGTGGGCGAAGCGGCGTCGATCAGGATCGCGTCCACCTTGGACGAAATCAGGTTCGAGAGCTGCAGCGCCTGATCGGACATGTTGTTCTGTGAGTTGAACACCTGCCCGAAAACCTGCGAGCGGTAGGGCTCCATGCCCAGTGCCGCGCGGTAGGTGTTCTCCATCTCCAGCCGCCAGGTGTTGCCGATGAACGAGTTGGCCAGCGGGATCTTCAGCTTGTCCGAGACACGGGAGCCGGCGGCGCCGTTGCAGCCGGCCGCGCCCAACACGGTGAGCCCGGCCATGCTGCTCGCCGCAGCGCCAACGAAACGTCGGCGCGTGATGGCCGCGACCGGGCTGGCGCCGCTCTCCTCCATGCCGTGACCCTTCCCGGGTCAGCTTCAGATAAACCAAGCTCCCCCCAAACGGCGGGGATAATTGCCGCTTCGCCGCCCGAGTAGAGGACCAGTCCGATGGCCGACCGCGTGACCGTGGCAATCGCCGTGCCGCTAGAGCAGGAGCTGGTCGACGCGATCGCCGCCGTCGATCCCCGAGTGCGGGTCTTCCATCGTCCGCAGCTGCTGCCGCCCACGCGCTACCCGGGCGACCATCGCGGGATCGACGACTTCAAGCGAAGCGACGCCGACGAGCGCTCCTGGCAGGAGCTGATCGCAGCGGCGGAGGTGCTGTACGGGATCCCGGGCGACTCGCCTGACGGCCTGGCCTACGCAGTCCGCCGCAATCCGGGGTTGCGGTGGGTTCAGGCCACCGCGGCCGGGGCGGGGCAGCAGCTCGGCGCCGCCGGGCTGACCCCGGTGGAGCTTCAGCGCGTGATCCTCACCAGCGCCAGCGGCGTCCACGCCGTGCCGCTGGCGGAGTTCTCGCTGTTCGGGATCCTGGCGTTCGTCAAGGGGCTGCCGCGGCTGCTCGAGGACAAGGCCGAGCGACGCTGGGACCACTACCCGACCGCGGAGTTGCGCGGCCGCACGCTGTTGGTCGTGGGCCTGGGGCAGATCGGCGCGGAAGTCGCCAGGCTGGCGGCGGCGTTCGGCATGCACGTCGTCGGGCTGAACCGCCGCGGCGCCAGCGACGCGCCCCACGTGGCGGAGGTGGGCCCGATCGCCGAGCTCGATCGATGGCTTCCCCGAGCCGACGCGATCGTCGTCTCGCTGCCCCTGACCGCCGAGACCGAAAGCCTGATCGACGCCCAGGCGATCGGGCGCATCAAGCAGGGCGCGGTCCTGGTCAACGTCGGCCGCGGCGAGGTGATCGCTGAGCCGGAGCTCGCCGAGGCGCTGCGGAAAGGCAAGCTGGGCGGAGCGGCGCTCGACGTGTTCGCCACGGAGCCGCTCCCCGCCGACAGCCCGCTGTGGGAGCTGCCAAACGTGCTCATCGCCCCTCACACGGCGGCGCTGTCGCTGCACGAGAACGAGCGCATCGTCGCGCTCTTCATCGAGAACCTCCGCCGCTACCTACGGGGGGAGGAGCTCCTCAACCGGGTCGATCCCGAGTTGCTGTATTGAGCTCAGCAGATGGCGACGGGGCGCACCATCGAGCCCGTGGCCCCCTTGATCGACAGCGGCAGGCAGACAAAGCAGAACTCGTACCGCCTCTCGCGCGCCAGCTCCTCGCAGTTGACCATCTCGATGATGAAGATCCCGCGCTCGACCAGCAGCGCGATGTGGACGGGGTGCGGATTGCCCTCCACCGGCGACGGCAGCACCTCGAGTGCCTCCGTGTCCGCGCCCACGGCGACCACGCCCTGCTCCGCGAGCCACAGCGCCGCGTCGCGGTCGATGCCCGCCTGCTCGTGCCCGGCGATGAACTCCGCGTCCGGCCAGCCAGCGAGGTAGCCGGTCCTGATCAGGGGCACGTCCCCGGGGCGCAGCTCGAGCTCCTGGCGCTCGAGCGTCCGGCGGAGCTCGTCGGGACCGATGGCTGCGTGCGCCTCGAGCGCGTCCACGCCCCGCGCTCCGGCCACGTCGATCAGGACACCGCGAGTTATCAGCGCAGGGATCTCGGTCGCGTCCTGGCGCAGGGGACCGAAATCGCCGAGGTCGCGGTTCGAGGAGAAGCCGCCGAAGAAGCCGTGGTCGGGGCCGCACGTGATGTGGGACAGGGCGTCGATGTGCGTGCCCGAGTGGACGGTGCCCATCAGCATCTCCGAGTGCCAGCGGAAGTTGACCGTGTTCTCGCCCAGCCACTCCTGATCGCCCTGGTTCTCGAAGCCCCCGTGGCGTGCGGTAGGAGAGGACCTGAAACGGCGGGTGGGCGGGAAACAGCGGCATGCCCGAAAAGCGCCCGCTGTCCAGGTCGTAGACCCGGCCCTCCTCGATCAGCGCCAGGGCGGCTAGACGATCCCTCGCGCCCAGGTTCCGCGCGGGTACCGGCGGCGCCTCGGTTTCGATCCTCTCGCTCTCCACAACTCTGGCGTACCCCGAGGCCGGCGTGGGAAAACGGACCGCAACGGGTATGGCTTCCTACGTGGAGGACTGTCGGGTGACTGCCATCGACGTGCGCGATGTGCGCTTTCCGACCTCGCGCACGCTCGCGGGCTCGGACGCCATGAACCAGGCCCCCGACTACTCGGCCGCGTACGTGATCCTGGAGACGGATTCCGACCTCACCGGGTACGGGATGACTTTCACCACGGGCAAGGGAACGGAGGTGGTGGTGGCCGCCATCCACGCGCTGGCGCCCGTGATCAAGGGGCGGCGGCTGTCCGACGTGGCCGAACACCCACGGGCGCTGTGGCGCAGCCTGTCGAACGAGCCCAATCTCCGCTGGATCGGCCCCGAGAAGGGGGTCATACATCTGGCCACGGCGGCACTGGTAAACGCCGTCTGGGATCTTTGGGCCAGGGCAGAGGGCAAGCCGCTGTGGAAGCTCGTGAGCGACATGAGCCCGGAGCAGCTGGTGGGCTGCGTCGACTTTCGCTACATGACCGACGTGCTCACGCCCGAGCAGGCCGTCGAGCTGCTCCATTCGCGAGCCTCCGGGAAGCCAGAGCGGGAGGCCGAGATGCGGCGCGACGGCTTTCCCGCCTACACCACCTCCGTCGGGTGGCTCGGCTTCAGCGACGAGGAGGTGCGTCGCCGGGCGCGCGCGGCGGTCGAGGACGGCTGGACGCACGTGAAGATGAAGGTCGGCGGCAACCCCGAGGACGACGATCGCCGGGCGGCGCTGATCCGCGAGGAGATCGGCTCGGAGCGCAAGCTGATGATGGACGCCAACCAGGTGTGGGACGTGGAGCAGGCGATCGCCGCCACCCGGCGCCTGGCGCAGTTCGAGCCGTGGTGGATGGAGGAGCCCACCAGCCCCGACGACATCCTGGGGCACGCCCGCATCGCGCGGGAGATCGCGCCCATCCGCGTGGCCACCGGCGAGCACTGCCACAACCGCACGATGTTCAAGCAGTTCATGCAGGCCGGGGCGCTCGCGGTCTGCCAGCTTGACTCCTGCCGGCTGGGAGGGGTCAATGAGGTGCTGGCTGTGCTGCTGCTGGCGGCGCGCTTCGGGATCCCCGTCTGTCCACACGCCGGCGGCGTGGGGCTGTCCGAGTACGTCCAGCACCTGTCGCTGATCGACTACATCGCGGTCTCGGGGGACCTCACCGACCGGGTGATCGAGTACGTCGACGAGCTCCACGAGCACTTCACGGAGCCTGTGAAGATCCACGACAGCCGCTACGTGGTTCCGGACGCCCCGGGGTACAGCATCGAGATGCTCCCCGAGTCGCTGGCGGAGTACGCCTACCCTGACGGTGAGGCATGGAACGAGGCCCGGACATGACCAGCGAGCTTGCCGGCTTGCGGCTGCTGCGCGCCCGCGACGGCGATGGTCGTATCCACGTGGGCGTGATTCACAACGGCGAGGTCGCCCTGCACGCCGACGTGGACATCCTGGGAGCGCTCGAGCACGGCGAACTCGCTGATGAAGTAGACCGCGTCTCGATCGCCGACCCCGAGACCTGCGAGCTGCCTGAGCCATGGCGGCTGCTGGTGCCGGTGGTGGCTCCCGAGACGTGGGCGGCGGGCGTCACCTATGAACGCAGCCGCTCCGCCCGCGTGCACGAGAGCCGCGTGCTCGACGTCTACGACCTCGTATACGAGGACGAGCGCCCCGAGCTGTTCATGAAGGACGCGGCCGGGCGCCGCACGGTGGGCCCGGGCGAGCCGATCGCCGTGCGCTCGGACGCGACGTGGACGGTGCCCGAGCCGGAGCTGGCCGTCGTCGTGGGGCGTGACGGGCCGCTGGCCGTCACGGTCGGCAACGACGTGTCCTCGCGGGACATCGAGGGTGCCAACCCGCTGTATTTGCCGCAGGCCAAGATCTACGGCCGAGCTTGCGCGCTCGGCCCGGCGTTGCTGGTCCCCGAGGATTGGGGCCAGACGTTCGAGATCGAGTGCCGGATCCTCGACGGCGACGGCCGGCAGACATTCTCGGAGCAGACCTCGACGGAGTCCATGCGGCGCTCGATCGACGAGCTGATCGACTTTCTATTTCGTGACAACCCCGTTCCGGCGGGTAGCGTGTTACTGACCGGCACCGGCCTCGTACCGCCCGACGACTTCGGGCTCGCGCCGGGGCAGTCGGTTGAGATTCGGATCCCGGGAATTGGCGTGCTGCGCAACCCGGTCGGTACGGCCGCGGGATCAAGCGAACGAGGAGGACAAGCAGATGGCTGAAACACTCACCGCAGAGGGCGGTGTGAACTTCATCGCCGGCAAGTGGACGCCCAGCAGCGGCGGCAACACCTACGAGCTGCACAACCCGTGGCGCCCGTCGGAAGTGGTGGGTGAGTTTCCGAGCTCGAGCGCCGATGACGTCCGCGCCGCGGTGGAAGCGGCGCATGCGGCGTATCCGGCGTGGTCGTCGATGCCCGCCGCCAAGCGCGGAGCGATCCTGTCCAAGGCGGCGGACGTGATCGAGTCCCGGGTTGAAGAGATCGCCCAGGACATGACGCGGGAGATGGGCAAGCCGCTGCGCGAGGCGCGCGTGGAGTCTGCCCGTGCGGCGACGATTCTTCGCTTCTTCGCGGGCGAGGGCTGGCGCCCGCTGGGCGAGGTCTACGAGCAGTCCGCCACCGGCTCCACCGTCTATACCCGCCGCCGCTCGCTGGGCGTGGTGGGGCTGATCACGCCGTGGAACTTCCCGGCGGCGATCCCGACGTGGAAGTCGGCGCCGGCGCTGGCATACGGCAACACGGTGGTGATGAAGCTGGCGCAGTACTCGCCGCTCACCGGCCTGCACCTGGCGCGGGCACTGCAGGAGGCGGAGATCCCGGAGGGAGTTTTCAACATCGTCATCGGCCGCGGTTCGGAGGTCGGCGAGCCGCTGATTGCCGACCCGCGCGTGAGGGCGATCTCGTTCACGGGCTCCGTACCGGTCGGCCATGGCGTCCGTGATCAGGCCGCCCACCTCGGCAAGCGGGTCCAGCTAGAGCTGGGCGGTCACAACCCGGCGATCGTGGCCGCCGACGCCAAGCTCGACGCCGCGGTGGAAGCCGTGTACGCGGGGGCGTTCTGGTCCGCAGGTCAGAAGTGCACCGCCACGCGCCGGATCTACGTCCAGGATGAGGTGTACGACGAGTTCCGCGAGCGGTTCCTGAAGCGCATCGAACAAGGCAAGGTCGGCGACCCAGCAGACCCCGAGACGGAGGTGGGGCCGATCGTCAACGAGAGCCAGTTCGAGGATGTCCTCTCGGGCATCGCCCGGGGGCGCGAGGAGGGCGGCAGGCTGCTGGCAGGCGGAGAGCGCGCCGACGACGAGGGCTATCTGGTCCCTCCGACGTTGTTCGAGGACGTCAAGGACGACGCCTTCCTTTCCTGCGAGGAGGTGTTCGGCCCGGTGAGCTCGCTCTACCGCTTCGGGACGCTCGAGGAGGCTATCGAGCGCGCCAACGCCGTGCGCTTCGGGCTCTCGGCGGCGGTCTTCACCTCCCACCTGGCCACCGCCACCCAATTCGTCGACGAGCTGCAGGCCGGAATCCTGCACGTCAACTCGCAGACCGCCGGCGCCGACGTCCACGTGCCGTTCGGCGGCACCAAGGCATCGGGCTACGGTCCGCATGAGCAGGGCCGGGCGGCGATCGACTTCTACAGCGAGGAGATCACCGTCTACCAGGACGCATGAGGCACAGCGCCGCGGCGCCCACTCAGCGCACAACGCAGCTGACGCTGGGCGAGGAGCCCTGCGGGAACGCCGCGGCCAGCGCCCTGGCGATCAGGTGCGTGCGGGCGATGTAGCCCGGGGTGTAGTAATGGATGCCGTCCGGAATGAAGTAGCGCGGCTTGGCCACCGAAGCCCAGTCGAACACCCGCATGTTCGGGTAGCGCTGGCAGGCTGCCGCCAGATCCCGGTTCCACCTCTGCATGCCGCTCTCGGCATAGGGCCCGGAACTGAGCATCGTGACAACGTCGACCCACATCACAGGCTGGTCGCCGATGATCTTCATCATGCGCGAGATCCGCGGCGCCAGCCCGGTGTTCGACCCACCGGCCACGTTGTCGACGTCGTTGGTCCCCATGGCGATGATCCAGCAGCCGTGGTAGCCGGCGGCGACGTGGTTGCGGGCCACGGTGGCGGCGTTGGGAATGTTCTTGTAGATCTCGACGATCGAGCGGGCGCCGGAGATCTCGGGGATCGTCTGTGTGACGCCGACGTCGGCCAGCTGCGGCCCGAGGCGCTCACGCCAGTTGGGCAGGTAGTCGGGCGAGATCGAGCCCTCGGAGGTGGAGTCGCCGATGTAGACCACCGAGCGGCACGAGGTCTTGGTGGGCGGCTGGCACGGTCGTCGCCGGGGGCGCGGTGGTCCTGGGCGGGTCGGCGGCTCTGGCGTCGCGTTGCGCGTTGGTCGCGCGGGCTGATCTGTCCGCCACCAGCCGGGTTGGAGTTCCGTGGAGCTTCTTGAGCTCGCCCGCGCCGGTGAGGTTCTTGGAGACGATGGGCAGCGCTCCGGCCAGCCCGACCACCGAGAGCATCACGGCGACGGACGCCCCGCTGGCGAAGGCGAGCGCTCGCCGGCGCTCTGAGACCACCACCACGCCGGCACGAATGTGGCCCCACACCCGGCGCAGCGCCCCGTGGCGGATGGGCTGCTCGACGTAGCGCCACGACAGGCTGGCGATCAGCACCGCCGCGGCGGTGGCGAGCACCGCGCGGAGCAGGTTGAAGCCGCTGCCCCCGGGGGTGGCCAGCACCACGATCGGCCACTGCCAGAGGTAGATGCCGTAGGAGCGGACGCCGATCCAGCGCAGCGGCTCCCAGCCCAGGACGCCGCCCAGCCTCCCGGACGGGTTGACCGCGGCGGCGAGCACGGCCACGGTGGCCAGCGACAGCAGGACGAACCCGTAGGGATAGAGGAACGAGGAGAACGAGTTCGTGCGCCAGACAAGGATAAAAATGCAAATGAGGCCGGCTATGCCGGCGGCATCGAGCAGCTTGGCCACGCGCGGTCCCGTGCCCCTCAGCGCGGCGCGGCTGGGCCAGATGATCGCCAGCGCCGCGCCGAACAGAAGCTCGAATGCCCGCGTATCGGTGCCCTCGTAGACCCTGGTCGGGTCGTAGCCCGGGTGGAACATGAGCCCCATGGCCACAGCCGAGGCCGCTGCCCCGGCGAGTACCAGCACCGCCAGCGCGCTGCGCTTTCGCACGGTCCAAATGGCGACCAGCAGCAGCCACGGCCACACGAGGTAGAACTGCTCCTCGATCGACAGCGACCACAGGTGGTCGAGCGGCAGCGGAGCGGCGAAGCGCGCGAAGTAGGACCCGTGCTGGGCGATCGTCGACCAGTTGTTGAAGTAGAAGACGGCCGAGACCACCTGACGGCGCACTTCGTTCAGCTGCGCGGTGTCAAACAGGGCCACCCATACGCTGACCGCGGCCAGCATCAAGAACAGGGCCGGCAGCAGCCGTCGCGCGCGGCGCAGCCAGAAGGTGCCGAGGCCCAGGTCGCCGTGGGTATGCCAGCGGCCGAGCAGCAGATCGGTGATCAGGTAGCCGGAGAGGGTGAAGAACACCCCCACGCCGAGCATCCCGCCGCGCGCCGCCGGGATGTTGACGTGGTAGGCGATAACGCACAGCACAGCCAGAGCTCGAATGCCATCGAGCCCAGGGAAGTAGCGCTGATCGCGCTCGATCGGGCGCGGCACGGCTAGTGCTTCCGCCCGTCGATTCGGTCACTGCATGAAGCGTTCAAACCGGCTAATTGTCGTGGAAAGCCGACGATTTTGGCCTTCTGGCGCCGACTTGTCCCAGGGATGCAACGAATGCGTCTTGTTTCGCTACCAGCTTGTGAGGATCCTCTCGGGCGCTGTCGGCGACGGCGCGTCAGGCGCTGTCGGCGACGGCGCGCGCGAAGCGCTCAGAGGCCCCGGGGACCTCTTCGAGGTAGAGGCACGGCTCGATCGCCTCCAGCTCGAGCAGCACCGGCGAGGAGTCCGGCCCCGGCACGAGGTCCACACGCGCGTAGAGCGGGAGGCCGAAACGCGCGGTCAGCTCGTCATGGACGGCGTGGGCCAGAGACAGCTCCGCCTCATCGGCGCTGGCGGCGCTGACCAGATCTTGCTCGAGCATCGCCGCGGCGACCCGGAGCGGGCCGTCCGCCAGCGGCGCGAGACCCTCCGTCCTCAGGACGGGGCGCTTGTTGAGCACGTGCAGTACCTCTCCGCGGGCGAACACCACGGCGGTCTCGCCGTGCTCGTCGACCGCCGAGAGGTAGGGCTGGACGAGCGCGACGCGCCCGTCGGCGCAGATGGCTTCGATCAACCCGATTGCTTCGCCGTGCGACTGGGGCGAGAAGCGCCCCGTGTCGCGAGAGCCGGCCGAGACGTTGGGCTTGACCACCACCTCGCCGGCGAGTGACGGAACTTCGTCGCCGGGGGCGACGAACGTGGTGGGAACGGTCGGCGCCGACAAGGCTCCCAGGTAGCGCTTGTCGGCGTTGAAGGCCACCATCTCCGGCTGGTTGCGCAGCCGTTCAGCGCCGACCGCGCGGCACCACCGCAGGAACTCTTCGTGGCGCCACGTGTAGTCCCACACAGAGCGCAGGACGACCAGGTCATACGCGTGCCAGTCGACGCTCTCGTCGTCCCACACGGGAAACTCGGCGCCGAGCAGCCGCGCGGCCTCCTGGTCGTCGGGCCAGCCGTCGGGAAACGTCGAGCAGGTGGCGAAGGCGATGCGTGGCACGGGTGGGACGGTACCCGGGGCGCATCGACACCCTTGCGTTTACCATTCGCGCAAGCGGGCTTTCGGGATCGTAAGGAGGGCAGGGTGGCGAGGCGGCAAACAAGCGATGGCGTCGAAACAGGAAACGCGACGCTGGCCGGGGCCGATACGCCGGGCTCGAGCGACGGTGCCGCAGCGTTTGGTCACCCCTCGGATGAGCCCGGCGCCGTCACCGCCGCCCGACGCAGGGGACAGATGCTGGCGCTCATCAAACAGCGGGACTTCGTGCCGGTGACGGAGCTCAGCGAGCGCTTCGGGATTTCCGGCGTAACTGTGCGCAGCGACCTCGAGTATCTGGCGCGGCGGGGCCAGATACGGCGGATCCGCGGTGGGGCGATACCCCGCTTCGCACTCGGCCACGAACGGCCCTTCGAGGAAACGGCTTCGCGCTTCGCGGAAGAGAAGCTCGCCATCGGAGAGGCCGCCGCGGCGCTGGTCGGCGCAGGCGAGACGGTGTTGCTCGACGTCGGCACGACCACCGTGGCTGCGGCCCATGCGCTCGTGAGCCGGCCCGATCTGCAAGACGTCGTCGTCTTCACCAACGGTTTGAAGACCGCGCTCGAACTCGAGCCTGCGATCCCGCGTCTGACCGTCGTGGTGATCGGTGGCACGCTGCGGCCGCTGCAGCACTCGCTCGTCGATCCTCTCGCGGCCGGAGTTCTCGATCAGCTCGCTGTCAAGACGCTGTTTTTGGGCTGCAACGGCGTCGACCCAGTGGGCGGCGTCACGAACATCAACCTGCCAGAGGCGGAGATCAAGAAGCGGATGCTGAGGATCGCGGCTCGACGAGTGGTCCTCGCCGACGGGAGCAAGCTGGGCCGCGTGGAGCTGGCCCAGCTCTGCCCGGTGGAGGAGATCGACCTGCTGATCACCGGGGCCTCGGCGGATCCGGCGGTCGTGGATGCCCTGGGCGACCGCGGCTGTGAGGTAGTGATCGCGGGGTAGCTGGTTCCGAGCGCGCCGTCCACCTTCCTCATTCATAGCTTTCTTTGCCGATACTTTCGCTTCGGCAAGACGCTCGGTCGATCGCGGCGGACCGTCCAAATGCCAGTGCCGTCGCCGTTGATAACCAACCGCCTGGACGTATGGCCGGTCGATCTCACTTTTACTCTTGAAATCGCGATCTTCGCTTATAGAATGCCGCGGTCGCCGGAGGTATGGGAGGTTGGAAGCATGCCGGTACGCAGTCGGTTCTTGTCGCGGACGCGCGTTGGTGTCCGAAGCTTGACGCGTATCTCCGCGGTCATGTTCGTGCTGCTGTTGGCGGCCGCGTCCGTCAGCACAAACACTGGCGCCGCCGTCGCTGCCAGGACCAAGAGCTCCTCGCACGCTCGCGTCGCCTCACGCTCGCATGTGCCGATCTCAGACACCGTCACCTGGGACAAGTACTCGCTGATGATCGACGGGCAGCGGGTGTTCATCTATTCGGGTTCGCTTCACCCCTTCCGGCTGCCCAGTCCCAGCCTGTGGATGGACGTGCTGGAGAAGATCAAGGCCGCCGGGTTCAACACGGTCACTTCCTATTTCGATTGGGGATATGTGTCTCCGCGGCCAGGCGTCTACGACTTCAGCGGGATCCGCAACATCGACCAGTACCTGGACGACGCCGCCAAGGTTGGCCTCTATGTGATCGCCCGCCCAGGCCCCTACATCAACGCCGAGCACGACGGCGGCGGTTTCCCCGGATGGCTGGCGCGAATGGCCGGCACGCCCCGTACCAGCAATCCCACATACCTGCACTACGCGCTGCAGTGGCTGCATGAGATCGATCCCATCATCGCCCGCCACCAGTTGACAAACGGCACGGGCACGGTGATCGCCACCCAGGTCGAGAACGAGATCTACGACTCCAACACCACCGACGGTCAGACCTACATGGCCGACCTGGAGAACCAGATGCGGTCCGACGGCATCACGGTGCCGCTGACCGGCAACGACAACACGAGCTTCGTCACCGGTCCGGGGGCCGTCCAGCTTCCCGGGTACGACTCCTACCCGCTGGGATTCAACTGCTCCAGCCCGACCACCTGGCCGGGACAGGTTCCGGATGAGATGGGCGACCACCTCGATACCCCGAACAGTCCGCTCTACTACCCGGAGTTCCAGGGCGGTTCATTCGATCCCTGGGGCGGCGCGGGCTATGCCAAGTGCCGCCAGCTCACGAACTCGCAGTTCGAGAAGGTCTACTACGACAACAACGTCGCCGCCGGGTCGACGATGATGAATTTCTACATGACCTATGGCGGCACGAGCTGGGGCTTCATGCCGTGCACATGCGTCTACAGCTCCTACGACTACGGCGCGGCCATCACCGAAGCGCGTCAGCTCACCGACAAGTACAACCAGCAGAAGCTGATCGCCAACTTCCTGCAGGCCGCCAGCCCACTGACCAAGACTGACGAGATGCCGGTGGCGCCTCCGAGCGATACTGCCCTGACGGTGCTGGGGCGCGGCAACCCGGACGACGGCTTCGAGCTGCTGACGCTGCGCCACGCGGACACGACCTCGACGGCCGAGGACACCACCCACCTGTCGCTCGATCTGGCGGGCCGGACCACGATCAGCGATGACGACCCAAGCCCCTCCATCGACTACAGCGCCGGGTGGACCCACGCCTCGAATCAGTCCTACACCGCGGGCGACTACGACAACACCGAATCGTTCTCTGACACCGCCGGGGCGAGTGCCTCCTTCACGTTCCAGACAAACGCTGTGCGCTACGTGGGCGTGAAGGGGTCAAACGGCGGTATGGCAGACATCTACCTCGACGGCAACAAGGTGGCCACCGTGGACACCTATGCCCCGGGCAACAAGGAGTACGAGCAAGCGCTCTACCAGGCGGTGGGGCTGGCATCAGGCACGCATACGCTCAAGGTTGTGGTCACCGGCCAGCACAACCCGGCCTCGAGTGACTCGTTCGTCTCCATTGATGGCTTTGACGCGTTCAACGAGCCTGCCAGCGACTACTACCCGAGCGTGCCCCAACAGACCGGCACCGCGATCACCGTCGACGGCCGTGACTCGCAGCTGCTCGTGGCCAACTTCAGCTTCGGCGGCCAGCAGCTCGTGTACTCCACCTCGCAGCTTGTCACCGACGGCAGCTGGGACGTCACCGGAGGGGCCGACGTCGCCCTGCTGTACGGGACGACCGGCTCCGACGGCGAGACGGTCCTGCGCTACCAGAGCCAGCCACAGGTGCACGTGCTCCGTGGCGCCGCGGCCAGCACCTGGGATGCGACGCGCGGCGACCTGCGCTTGGACTACAAGCACAGCGGGCTCACCGAGGTGCTCGTGACCGGGGGAGGCAGGCGGCCGCTGGAGCTCTTGCTCACCGGCACGGGCGCGGCCAAGGGCTTCTGGCCGGACCAGACCTCGCAGGGCATGGTGCTCATACACGGGCCCTACCTGGTGCGCTCCGCGTCCATCAGCGGATCCACGCTTGACCTGCAGGGTGACACCAATGGGCCAACGGTGGCCGAGGCCTTCGTGCCCGCTGGCGTTACCCGGGTGACCTGGGACGGCCGTCCGGTCACCGCCACCCCGCGGTCCGACGGGAGTCTGGCATTCGCAATTGGCGGGCCGCCTGCGGTCAAGCTTCCGACCCTGAGTCAGTGGAAGTTCGCCTTCGAGTCTCCCGAGCGCCTGCCGAGCTTCGATGACTCGAGTTGGGTCCGAGCGGACCACACCACGACCAATAACCCCAACCCGCCCGGCAGCCTGCCCGTTCTCTACGAAGACGACTACGGGTTCCACCACGGTGACGTCTGGTACCGCGGGCATTTCACCGCCACCGGCAACGAGACCGGTCTGACCATCGACGGGGAGGGCGGTTCCCCCGCAGGGATGTGGTCGGCCTGGCTGAACGGCGCTCTGCTCGGAACTGAGGCCAGCGGGACCCACACCTTCGCGTTTGCCCCCGCCACGCTGCGCAAAGGCAGCCACAACGTGATCGCTGTGCTGGTCTACGACTCGGGCCACGACGAGTGTGGCGCCCCGTGCACCTCGTTCCAGGACCCGCGCGGAATCCGCACCGCGGTGCTCACCGGGTCCTCCACGCCGATCACCTGGCGGATCCAGGGCAACCTGGGCGGCGAGCAGCCGGTGGATACGGTCCGCGGCCCGCTCAATGTCGGCGGGCTCTACGGCGAGCGCCACGGCTGGTTCCTGCACGGCTATCCGGACGGGAGCTGGCAGTCGGTGTCGCTCCCCGACCGCTGGTCCCCGAGGGGGCTCCCGCCCGGAATCGGCTGGTACCGCACGACGTTCTCGCTGCACCTCCCGACGCACACCGATGTGCCGGTGGGGCTGAAGATCAGCGACAACCCCAGCCGGCACTACCGCGCGGAGATCTTCCTCAACGGCTGGCTGCTGGGGCTGTATGCCAACGACCTGGGCCCTCAGCACGTGTTCAGTCTGCCGACCGGCATCCTCAACCCGGACGGCCAGAACACGGTGGCGATCGCGGTGTGGGGCGAGGACCAGCAGGGTGGCGGCCTGGGGAACGTCAGCCTCGTGAGCTACGGCACCTACGCCGGGGGCGTACCCGTGAGCCAGGTGCCGAGCCCGCGCTGGAACCGGGCCACGTACGGCTCGCCGGCCCCGCCCGAGGACGTGAGCCTCGACGTCTCGAGCCCGGTGAGCGTCGTGCACGGAGGACAGACGTTCAAGCTCAAGGGCACGCTGACCAACCCGGCCGGCGGCGCCGTCAGCAACGCACAGCTGACCGTCGCTCCACCGTCCGGCTGGTCGGTATCACCCTCGGCGCCGGTCACCATCGCGCGGGTGCGATCGGGGCAGAGCGCCAGCACCAGCTGGACCGTCCACACCCCGGCCAACCTGTCTGCCGGCACCTACCAGGTCGCCGTTTCAGCTACCTACACGCAGAACAAGATGTCCCGGAGCACGTCCGGTGCGGCCACGTTCACGGTGCCGTTCGCCTCGCTGGCGGACGCCTTCACGAACGTGGGCATCTCCGACGACTCAAACCCGGCGGCCGGGAACTTCGACGGCTCGGGCTACAGCTTCTCCGAGCAGGCCTTGACCGGGGCCGGGCTCGGCCCAGGCGCGATGGTGCATAAGGGCGGGATCACATTCACCTGGCCGAACGTTGCCGCCGGCCAGTCCGACAACGCCGTCGCCGACGGCCAGGTCATCGACGTCAGCGGCCAGGGCTCCATGCTGGGATTCCTGGGTGCCAGCAACTCCGGCAGCCCGAGCGGCACCGGAACCGTCTACTACAGCGACGGCACGAGCCAGACCTTCAAGCTGCAGTTCGACGACTTCTGGTACCCGCCGGGTCCGGAGAACACCGCCGTGGCATCGATGCCCTATGTGAACAGTCCGAGCGGCCCATACAGCCACACGGTATACGTGGACTTCGCCCAGGTCCCGATCGATCCGAGCAAATCGGTGACGGCGGTGGAGCTGCCGAGTATCAGCGCCAGCCCGGCTGGCCATGTCACCGCGATGCACATCTTCGCCGTCGGCGTGGGCTAGGAAGCGACGGGCTTCTCGCCCGCCTCGGGTGTGAATTGGCCCCGGCGCGCGATGATGCGCGTGTGGACGTCCCGGAGCTAGCGCCCTCGTCAGTCCGGACCGAGCGGCTGCAGGACGTCGCGGCGGTCACGCTCGTCTGTCGCCTCGATCCCGCGATGAAGCGGCGTGCCGACTACGCGCTGGTGCCGTTCGAGGTGGCGGCCGGGACGGCGCGGCTGGAGGTGGAGTACGCCTACGACGAGCGCGAGGGCGCCAACCAGATCGATCTCGGGCTGGTCGATCCGCGCGGCGCGGAGTTCTCTCGCTTTCCGGGCTTCAGGGGCTGGAGCGGCGCGGTCAGGCACCACGTGGTGCTCACCGAGCAGGCCGCAACCCCGGGGTACCTGCCGGGTCCGATCGAGCCCGGGAGGTGGTGGGTGCTGCTGGGGCTCTACAAGGTGTCCTCAGAGCCACTCGAGGTGGCGCTGACGATCCGCACCGCGCCGAGCGCCGGCGAGGTCGCGGGACCGCGCCCGCACACGACGGTCGCGGGCAAGGCGCCGCGGCCGGCCCCGGGCCGCGCGCGCGAGGCGCCGATCGGCGAGCCACGCTGGTATCGCGGCGACCTGCACAGCCACACGTCCCACAGCGACGCGCCGGGCTCGCTCGAGGAGCTGGTCGGGGCGGCGCGAGAACGCGGGCTCGAGTTCCTGGCCGTCACCGACCACAACACGACGAGCCACTTCCCGTACCTGTCCGGGTACCACGAGCTGGCCCTGCTCCCCGGCGAGGAGGTGACCTCCTACTACGGCCACATGAACGTGTGGGGCAACTCCAAGCCGCTCGAATTCCGGCTCAGGGAGGCGTCCGAGCTGCGCCCGGTGATCGAGGCCGCGCACGCGCAGGGGGCGATCGTCAGCGCCAGCCACCCGACGGTGACCGGGGTGGAATGGACCTTCGGCTATGAGCTGCCGCTCGACTGCCTCGAGGTCTGGCACGGGCGCGCCGGCGCGCTGAACGCCGTGACGCTCGAGATGTGGGACGGGATGCTCTCGGCGGGACGGCGTGTTACCGCCGTGGGAGGCAGCGACGTGCACATCGGCAAGCCGGGGTCGCCGGTGGTGGGCGAGCCGACGACCTGGATCCGGGCTCGGGGTCTGACCCCCGCCGCTCTGCTCGAGGGCCTGAGCGCGGGGCGCGTCACGATCACCGCTCACGACGGCCCCTGGCTGGAGCTACAGGCCACCGACGGCACGGCGGCCTGGGGTGTCGGCGACAGCGCGCCGAGCGCTAGGGTCAGTGTCCGCTGCACCGTCGAGCGCGGTGCCGGGTGCACGGTCAGGGTCATTTCCGCCCAGCAGGAGCTCGTCGCCGCAGCCGTGGATGCTGATCACTTCGAGCTCGAGCTCGCCGTGGACTTGGGCCAAGAGCGGCTCGTCCGCGCCGAGTTGCGGGGAACGGGGAACGCCTCCTGGCAGGAGGCGTTCCCTCTCTTAGCGCTGACCAACCCGATCTGGTGCGCTTGAGCGCCCTCAGCCCGCCTTGACCCTGAACGTCTCCAGCTTGGGATCGGCGGGGTCGGGCAGCACCATCCCCGCCTCCAGGCCGCTGAGGAGGTAGTCGAGCACCTCCTGGTTGATGCGCTCGCCGGGGATCACGGCCGGGATGCCCGGCGGGTAGGGGGTGATCTGCTCGGCGGCGACCCTCCCCACCACGCGGTCGCGGGGGACGTCCTCGACCGGACCGAAGAACGCATCGCGGGGAAGGTCGACGGTCTCGAGCTGCAGGCCCGGGAGGTCCGGGAGCTTGACCGGATGCGGCGTGGGGAGGCCCTCTGCGGCGTCGAGGAGCCGCGCCAGGGCCCCGAGCAGCCGCCCGATTGTCTTTTGGTCGTCCGCCATCGACAGCGTGGCCAGGATCCGCCGGTGATCGCTCAGGCCGACGTCGATTCGCTCGTGCTCGCGCAGCCAGTCGGCCGCCTGATAGCCGCTGATGCCGAGCTCTGAGACGTCCATCATCACCTGGAGGCGGTCCAGGTCGTGCGAGGCCTCGGCCGCGATCAGCTCCTGCTCCACTACCTGCACGCCCGCAAGCTCATCCGCAGACGCCCGAAGCTCTCCGGCCACGGCCAGCGCCGCGTCGAGCAGCCCATGGCCTGACTCCACCATCTGGCGGCGCCAGCCGTCAAGCGCCGAGTAGAGCAGCACGTTGGGGCTGGTCGTCATCAGCAGGTCGGCGCAAGCGGCGATGTGCGAGGGGTCGACAAGGTCGCCCTGGACGTGGAACACGGAGCCCTGCTCGAAGCCCGCTCCCATCTTGTGGACGCTCACCACGCACACGTCGGCGCCGGCGTCCATGGCCCAGGTCGGCAGCGCCTCGTGGAACGGAAGGTGGGCGCCCCAAGCCTCATCGACGATCAGCGGCCGGCCGCGCTGGTGGCAGATGTCGGCGATCGCCTCGAGGTCGGCGCACGTCCCGTACGGGGTGGGGCTGACGATCAGCGCCCCAGCCGCGTCGGGATGACGTTCCCAGGCCTCGGCGACCTGCTGCGGAGAGGGGGGATGGGCGATGTTGAGCTCTGCGTCGTAGTGAGGGCTGATCCAGCCGGGCCAGACCCCCGAGAAGATCAGGCCGGCTACCACGGACTTGTGGGTGTCGCGTCCCAGCAGCAGGCCGGCGCTGTGGCCGGCGACCGCGAGCATCGCCGACTTGACCGATAGCGAGCTGCCGCAGGTGGAGAAGAATGCGTGCTCGGCGCCGACCGCGTCGGCCATCAGCTCCTCGGCGTGCTTCAGCAGCCCGCGCGAGGAGGAACGATCGTCGAGCCCGGCGCTGGCCAGGAGATCGTCGCGGAACGGCTGATCGCCCAGCACCGCGCGGACGCGAGGATCGGCGCCGCGACCCTGCCTATGCCCGGGCGGGGTGAAGCCGTAGCGACCGAGCTCGTGGTACTCGCCGACGGCGTCGAGCAGCGGCGCCTGGCTGTGGTCCATCTCTCGGTAGTAGCCGGGCCGGACCGCGGCCAAACAGCGCGCCGCCGCCTCGGCCGACGAGCAACCCGAAGCGTTCGGCGCGCGGTGCTTGCGACAAACCGCGCATTTGGGCCGATGTTGGAAGCTGACATGCGCGTCACCTAGTGCCTTCCGCCGGGTAATTAAGCACCAGATCAATTGAACGCTTGTGTTCATCCCAGGCGTTCGAACATCTAAAAGGAGCACGATGGAATCGGCGTCGGCGGAGCGGGAGATCGCAGAGGAGGAGCGGGGCTCATCCGAGCCGGACGGCGCCTCGCCGGCAGAGCCAAGCTTCTCGCTGGAGCTCACCCAGGACCAGAAGGACATCCGTGACTGGGTCCACGGCTTCGCGGAGCAGACCGTGCGCCCGGCGGCGGCGGAGTGGGACGAGCGCGAGGAGACGCCGTGGCCGGTCATCGAGGAGGCCGCCAAGATCGGCCTCTACGGCCTAGAGGGCATCGCCCAGTTCTGGTTCGACCAGAGCGGAATCATGTTCCCGATCGTCAACGAGGAGCTTTTTTGGGGCGACGCCGGGATCGGCATGTCGATCATGGGCACGACGCTGGCCGTGGCCGCGATCCGGGCCAACGGCACGCCCGAGCAGTGGGGCGAGTGGATCCCACAGTGCTTCGGCTCAGAGACAGAGCCCAAGGTCGCTGCGTTCTGCGTCTCAGAGCCCGACGCCGGCTCCGACGTCTCGTCGCTGCGCACGCGCGCCAAGTACGACGAGGCCAAGGAAGAGTGGGTCCTCAACGGCCAGAAGGCCTGGGCCACCAATGGCGGCATCGCGGGCGTCCACGTGGTGGTGGCTCAGGTCGACCCGGAGCTCAAGGCCCGCGGCCACGGTTCATTCGTCGTCCCACCGGACACGAAGGGGCTCGAGATGGGGACCAAGGTCAAGAAGCACGGGCTGCGGGCCTCGCACACCGCCGACGTATTCCTTGACGACGTGCGTATCCCCGGTTCCTGCCTGCTGGGCGGCAAGGAGAAGCTCGACGAGCGCCTTGCGCGCGCGCGTGAAGGCGAGAGCTCCCGCGGGCAGGCGGCGATGCGGACGTTCGAGATCAGCCGCCCGACGGTGGGCGCACAAGCGCTGGGCATCGCCCGAGCGGCCTACGAGTACGCGCTCGACTACGCCAAGCAGCGCTCGCAGTTCGGCCGCCCGATTATCGAGAACCAGGCGATCGCTTTCACGCTGGCGGACATGAAGCTCGAGATCGACGCCGCCCGGCTGCTCGTCTGGCGCGCCGCCTGGATGGGCCGCACCGGCCACGACTTCGACAACGCCGAAGGCTCGATGAGCAAGCTCAAGGCGGGCGAGGTGGCGGTGTGGGCAACCGAGCGCGCGATCCAGATCCTGGGCGGCAACGGCTACACGCGCGAGTTCCCGGTCGAGCGGATGCACCGCGACGCCAAGATCTACACGATCTTCGAGGGCACGTCCGAGATCCAGCGGCTCGTGATCTCGCGGGCGATCTCTGGCATGCAGATCCGCTGAGGCCGACGCGTCGAATAGGAACACATGTCAAGCACTACAGACACACCGCGAACGCTGCGCGAGCTGGCCGACCGCTACGACCCCGATCAGTTCGAGGTGGGTCGGAGCCGGGCACGGATCCGGCTTTCCGGCGCCGGCCCCAAGGCATACGACGTATTGCTCGACGGCGATGGCCGCGCCAAGCTCGTCAGCGCCAACGGCGCCCAGCCCGACGCTGTACTGGACGCCGACGAGCAGACCTGGGAGACGATCGCCTCCGACCTCCGCGGCGGTATGGACGCCTATCGCCGCGGGCGGCTCAAGATCCGGCGTGACCTCCATCTGGGCGTCGGCTTCCTGGCGGCCACCGCGTCATCCGAGATGGGCGGGCTGCGGATCCGCAACATCCGTACCGCCCACGGGCCGATCTCGATCTCGGAGGCCGGCCAGGGGCCCGCAGTGCTGATGGTTCACGGCCTGGGAGCGACCAAGGTCTCGTTCCTGCCCACGCTGGCCGCGCTCGCGCCGCAGGGGTTCCGGGCGATCGCCGTCGACCTACCGGGCTTCGGCGACTCGCACAAGCCGATCCTGGCTCGCTACGACGCCGCGTTCTTCGCTGAGGAGATGTGCCTGCTGCTCGACGCGCTCGACATCGACCGGGCACACGTGATCGGCAACAGCATGGGCGGCCGGGTTGCGATCGAGATCGGGCTCTCGTGTCCGGAGCGTGTGCAGCGCCTGGCGCTGTTGGCTCCGTCGCTGGCCTGGCTGCGCGACCGGCCCTGGGCGCCGTATCTGAGGATGGTCGCGCCGCAGCTGGGCCTGTTTCAGCCCGCCCCGCGCTTCGTCGTCGAGCAGATCGTCCGCAACGCGAGTCCCGGGCGCGGAAGAGGAATGGACCTCGGCCGGGATCGACGAGTTCCTGCGCTCCTATCTGACGCCCCGCGGCCGGGCCGCGTTCTATGCCGCCGCGCGCAACATCTATCTCGAGGAGCCGCATGGTCCAAACGGCTTCTGGACGCGGCTGCCGGAGCTCCGGCCACAGAGCCTGTTCGTGTGGGGTCGCAAGGATCCGCTGGTGCCGATTGGCTTTGAGCATCACGTCCGCGACGCCCTGCCGCACTCCAAGCATCTGGAGCTGGTTTGCGGCCACGTGCCGCAGCTCGAGCGGCCCAAGGAGACGCACGCCGCGATCCAGCGCTTCCTGACGCACGGGCGCTAGTAGCCCGCGGTTCACGCACCCCGCGAGGTGGGTAGCCCACGCGCGAGGAGGGAGCGAGAGATGGATCGAGAACCCGCGCTGGATTCCCAACAGTCGCCCAGGCGACGGCGCCGTCGCTTCGGGCCGCTGGCGCGTCTGGACCGGATCCCGGTCTGGCCCTATGAGCGAAAGCTGCTGTGGATCGTGGGCGCGGGCTACTTCTTTGCGTTCTTCGACATCGTGACGATCTCGTTCGCGGCGCCGGTGATCGCCAAGCAGTTCCACGTCTCGAAGGCGACCGTCACCCTGTCGGTGACCAGTAGCCTGATCGGCTACATCATCGGGGCGTTGGCCGACAGCACGATCGCCGATAAGTGGGGTCGGCGCCTTGGTCTCGGGCTGTCGGTGACCGTGTTCTCGATTGGCACCGTGCTCGCGGCATTCAGCACCAACGTCACCGAGCTGATCATCTTCCGCTTCATCTCCGGGCTGGGGATCGGTGCCGAGATCGCCACGGTCACCACGTACCTGGGCGAGATCTCGCCGGCCCGGCTTCGGGGGCGGTTCACGAGCTTGGCGACCACGATGGCCTATGCCGGCTTCGCGGTGGTGCCGTTCGTGGCGCGCGGTCTGGTGCCGACGATCGCCTCAGGCTGGCGGATCCTGTTCCTGATCGGCGCGCTCGGGGGAGTGACGATTCTTTTCATGCGCCGCGGCCTGCCACAGTCACCGCGCTGGCTGGTCTCACAGGGACGGGTCGAGGAGGCAGAGCGGACCGTGACTGAGGCAGAACGGTCGGCGCGCGAGGACATCGAAGGCGAGCTCCCCGAGCCCGAGGCCGTACCGGAGGAGGCGAGGGCCGAGCGCTTCCCGGTCCGAGCGCTGCTACAGCGGCCGATGATCGGCCGGCTGGGGTTGTTCGTCGCGATCTGGTTCGTGTACTACATCGGCAACTATGGATGGCTGACGCTGACGCCGACGCTGTTCACCGACAAGGGCTACAGCCTCGCCGACAGCACGACCTACCTGCTGGTCTCCGGCATCGGTTTCCTCGTCGGCGCGTACGCCACGACTCGCTTCTCGGACCGCTTCGAGCGCAAGTTCACGACGGCGATCTTCGCCTTCGTCTGGGGCGTCTCACTACTGATCATCGGCTACCTCGTCTCGCCCGGGGTCATCATCGGCGTGGGCTTCGTCGCCTCGCTCACGATCGGACTGACGGTGCCGCTGCTCTACACCTACACGGCCGAGCACTTCTCCACCAACGCCCGCGCCACCGGGGTAGCGCTCAGCGACGGGCTGGGGCATGTCGGCGGCGCCCTCGCGCCGCTGATAGTGCTCGGCGCCAACTCCGCCTGGGGCTTCTCATCCGCCTTCCTGGTGATGGGCATCACCGGATTCGTCACCGCGGGGCTGATCCTGGCGGGGATCACGGCGACCGGCCGCTCGCTCGAAACGACGACTGCTACGGCTTAGGCGATGCTCGAGCTCTATCAGGCCGAATGGTGCCCGCACTCCTCGAAGGTCAGGGAGCGCATGACCGAGCTCGGCCTCTCCTACATCGCCCGCCAGGTGCCAGCCGAGCGCGTCGACCGCGAGGAGCTCCGCCGCAAGGCGGGAACGGACGAGATCCCGACGCTGCTGCTGGAGGACGGCACGGCGATCTCCGACGAGGACCACATCATCGCCTGGCTCCAGGAGCACCACTCGGAGCGCGCCGACGCCGAGCGCCACCAGGAGCGCGCGGAGCAGCATCTATAAAAAGCGGGCCCGCGGCTGAAGCCGCGGCCCGCCGTATTGACGGGCTATGTGACGGCCAGCTCGTCGCGCCGGTGCGCCCCGCCCCGCACGCACCCCCCGCGCGCACACACACACCCACACCAGAGGAGAACTGGTCCAACCAGCTGCTATGCTGCCTGACCGCGCCGCTCCCGGCGCGCGTGCATGCTCCGCCCCGTCGAACCGAGATCCCTCCCCGACGACGTCTTCGGCCAACTGCTGGCCGAGATCGTCGGCGGTCGCTACGCCCCGGGCGACGCGCTGCCCTCCGAGCGCGCGCTGACGGCGCTGCTCGAGGTCAACCGCCACGTCGTGCGCGAGGCGCTAAAGCGCCTGGAGCAGATCGGGCTGGTCAAGACCGCGCAGGGCGGCCGGACCCGCGTCCTTGACTTCCGCCACACCGCGGGCCTCGACCTGCTCGCGGTGTTCGCCGAGCACGCGCAGGCGCTCGAGGGAATGCTCGAGGCGGCGATGCAGATGCGGGCCGTCATCGGGTTGGACGTCGCGCGGCTCGCGGCGCAGAACGCGTCGCCCGAGATTCGCCAAGAGCTCCCGCGGCTCGCCGACCAGCTGGCTTCGATCGGCCGGGGCCCGGAGTTGCTGGCGCTCGATCAGCGCCTCTGGCGACGGATGCTCGACGGAGCCGGCAACCTCGCCTACCAGCTGGCGTTCAACAGCCTGATCCGCTCGGTCAACGCCAACGCGAATTTCAATCTCCGCTGGCTCGAGCATGAGCTCGAGCGCTCGGACTACCGCCGCCCGATCGCCCGGGCGATCGCCGCGGGCGACCCGCAGGCGGCGGTCGAGGCCACGCGCCAGGCGCTGGCGCCGCCGCGGGAGCTGCTGCCGGCCAAGCGGGCCAGAGCGAAGCGGGCGGCTTCATGAGTACCGCGCGCGTCCCGGCGGGCTACGACGCGGCGCTGACCGCCGACCGTAACGACCTGCGCACGCTGCGCGCCTGCTGGCGCGAGTTTCTGACCCGCTTCTCGCCGCGCACCATCCTTACCGTCACGGCGATCGCTCTCGCCGCCCGCATCGCCGTCGGGCGCTGGTCGTGGCGCGACGCGCTCGTGCCGCTGGGTGTGATCGCGATGCAGCCGTTCGTGGAATGGATCATCCACCGCTACCTGCTTCACCTGCCTCCGTTCAAGCTGCTCGGCCGGCGCCTTGAGCTCTACGGCTCGATCCAGCACCGCATCCACCACCGCGACCCGTCCAACCTCGACCGCGTGCTGCTGAAGCCCGTGGAGGTGGTCAGCTTCTGCGCCCAGATCCCGGCGGTGGCTGCGGGCATTGTCTGGGTGTTCGTCGCCCTGACCGGCGGGCACTTCCTGCCGCTGTGGCTGAGCGCGGTGATCCTCAGCTACCTGGGCCTGTTCCGCTACGAGTGGTCTCACTTCCTGATCCACACCCCGTATGTACCCAAGACGCGCTGGTATCGCTCGATCTGGCGTAACCATCGCCTCCACCACTACAAGCACGAGGGCTACTGGCTGGGCATCACCTCCAAGCTCGGCGACCGCGTCCTTGGCACCGACCCCGACCAGCGGACGGTGCCCAAGTCGCCGACGGCGCGGACGCTGGGGCGGCCCGTGGATTGAGCCGCGGACCGGGCGGTCGGTGGATCAACCCGCCCGGCTCAGCTCCTTGTCGCGCAGCTCGCGGCGCAGGATCTTGCCGCTGGCGGTCTTCGGCAGCTCGTCCAGGAACTCGATTTCGCGCGGATACTTGTAGGCGGCCATCCGCTCCTTGCAGTAGGCGATCAGCGCATCGCCGTCTACCGACTCGCCGGGCTTCAGGCTGACGAATGCCTTCACGTGCTCGCCCCGGTACTCGTCGGGGACGCCGACCACCGCCGCCTCGCGGACCGCGTCGTTGCCGTATAGGACGTCCTCCACGTCACGCGGCCAGACCTTGTAGCCGGAGACGTTGATCTGGTCCTTCTTGCGGTCGACCAGGTAGAACCAGCCGTCTTCGTCCATGAAGCCCACATCGCCCGTGTGCAGCTGGCCCCCGGGGATGGCGCGCTCGCTCTCCTCGGGCTTCTCCCAGTAGCCCGAGACCACCTGCGGCCCGGCGGTGACGAATTCCCCGATCTCGCCCGGCGGCAGGTCCTCGCCCTGCTCGTCGACCACGCGGACCACGGTGTCGAAGATCGGTACCCCGACCGACAGGGCGCCCGAGTCCGGGTCGACCGGCGCCCGGGTCCCGATCGGGACGCAGTGCGAGGGAGAGGTGGTCTCGGTCAGCCCGTAGATGTTGTGGATGTAGGTGCCGAACTTCTGCTCGTAGGCCTCGGTCGTCGGTGGGGCGATGGGCGCCCCGCCGCTGACGATCTTGCTGAACTTCGACAGGTCATGTTGCTCGGCGCTCGAGGCGTTCATCAGCGCGATGAACACGGTGATTGACGCCACGGTGAAGGTCGCGCCGTGGCGCTCGATCAGCTCCAGCGCGCTGTCGGGCTCGAACCGGTGGCTCATCACGATCGGCATCCCCACCAGCAATCCCGCGGCCACGTGCCCGATCATGCCCGTGATATGGAAGAACGGCGCCACGCCGAACACCACGTCGTGCTCGTCGAGCCCGATCCAGTCGCGGTATGCCTGGGCGTTGAAGACCACGTTGCCGTGGGTGTTCATCGCGCCTTTGGAGGGGCCGGTGGTGCCCGAGGTGTACGTGAGCACGGCGATGTCGTCCGGCCCCAGCGCCGACGCGGCTGGTGGCTCGCGACCGGCATTCTGCTCTACCAGCTCCACCAGGTCGAGCACTGAGTCATCCCGCATCCGCCGCGACCCCTCCAGAAGCGGGGGAAGCTCGTCGAGGTAGTCGAGCTCGGAGGTGGTGATGACCGTGCGTAGGCCGGTCTCCGGTGCCACCTCGCGCGCCACGTCGTGCCACAGCGACTCGTGCGTGACGAGGGCCGTCGCTCCGGAGTCCGTCAGCTGGGCCTTCAGCTCCTTGTGCTTGAGCATCGGGCTGACCGAGACCATGATCCCGCCTGCCTTCCAGGTGGCGAGCATGGCGACCGGGAACTGGGGGATGTTCTGCAGATAGACGGCCAGCCGCTGAGAAGGCTCAAACCCCTCGGCTCGCAGCGCCGCGGCCAGCGAATCTGAGAGCTCGTCAAGCTCCCGGTAGCTGATCGCCGAGTCGAAGTACTGCAGCGCCGTCTTGTCAGGAAAGCGAGCCGCGGTGTGCTTGAACGCGTCCAGCATGCTCCCGTGTTCTGGCTCGATGTGATGCGGGATCCCGGCCGCATATAGCCGCAACCAGGGCCGCTCGTCATAGACGCTCATCGCCGGCCCCTCAGTCGTAGTACTCGGGCGACTGCTTGAACTTCGGCCAGGCGTCCGGGTCATGGCCTGTGACGACGGTGGCATTCGAGCGCTCCGCCAGGCGCCTGAGCTTCTTCACCGAGCGCACGGCATCGACTGCCGAGGCCAGGAAGCCGGGCAGCGCCTTCTCCTCCCAGTGGTCCGTGGTATACGCGGCGTCCACCGTCAGGAGGATCGTCCCCGAATTCGGGAGCGTGACCGCGAACGACTGGTGGCCCGGTGCGTGGCCAGGGCTCTGCCAGCAGCGGATCGTCCCGTCGTCGAACACGTCGTAGCCGTCCTCCGTGCCCTCGAGCAGGGTCCAAGGCACGCCGGGCTTGTTGAAGTCCTTCTGGATGTAGCCACCGGCGGCGAACCAGTCTGGGTTGAACGCGTAGTCGTACTCCTCGCGGCAGGCGATGACCGTGGCGTTCGGGAACTGGTCGATCGCGCCGAGCGCGCCGGTGTGGTCGAGGTGCAGGTGCGACTGCAGGACATAGACCACGTCCGCGGGGTCGAAGCCCGCGGCCTTCATCGCCGGCACGCAGGCCTGCTCCTCGGTCATCTCCGGCCAGTAGACGTCCGTGATCTCACCCCAGTGCTCGCGGGCATTGGTGGCGCACTCGGCGGCGTTGCCGCCGTCGATCACCACCAGGCCCCGCGGGTGCTCGACGAGGTACCAAGGAACGGGAACCTCGTACTCCTCGCCCAGCCCCTGGTTCATCTTGATGTTCTCCACGTGGCACTTGAGCGTGCCGCACTCGAACATGTGCAGCTTGACGCCCTCCGGTATCCGCGCCCGCTGCTCGTGCAGTTGGGTATCCGCCGTGGTCATTTGTTCTGCTCCCTCTACTTCGCGATTCACTTACCAGTTGGTCATTGACGCCGTGATGATGTGCCTCAGGTCGTCGCCGCTCACCTCTTTCGGGGTCCCGTCGAGCAGCCGCTTTTGCTTGAGCGCTCCCTCGACCAGTTCCGGGATGTCGTCCTCGGTGTAGCCGAACTCAGCCACGCCCCGGGGAGCGTCCACGTCGCGCATCAGCTGACGCAGGATCTCCGGCAACGTGTCCGGACCGGGGTCGGAGATCTTCTCGCCGGCCAACAGCTCCGCAACCTGTTGATGGCGCTCGGGCAGCGCGTCATAGGTGAAGCGGAACGCGGCCGGGGCGGTGACGATCACCGAGTGGCCGTGGGGGACGAATGGGTGGTCGTCGGGATAGCCCGCGGGCTGGTACTCATGCTTGAGCCCGGCGATGGGGTAGGCGCATGAGTGCGGGATGTGCACGCCGGCCGAGCCGAAGCCGACGCCGGCCATGGTGGCGCCCAGCATCATGAAGCCCCGGGCCTCGACGTCGTCGCCGTCGGCCACCGCGCGCCGCAGGTATCGACCGCCGAGCTCGAGCGCCTTCGCCGACCACACATCGGCGATCGGGTTGGAGCCCTGGTAGGGCGGCCGGTCATCGGGTGAGTCCGGCGCCGGGCGCTGATCGTAGGGCTTTGACAGAAACGACTCCGCTGCGTGGCAGACGACGTCGAGACCGGTTGAGGACGTCACTTCCTGTGGCAGCGAGCGCGTCAGCTCGGGGTCGACGATTGCCTGCGTGGCGCGCAGGTAGCGGTGCGAGATGCCGGTCTTGACCTTCAGGTCGGGGATGTCCAGCACGGCAACCGTCGTGGCCTCCGAGCCGGTCCCGGAGGTGGTGGGGATCGCCACGTGCGGCTTGATCGGCGAGGGCGGCTTCTTGCCTTCCCCTACGGGCGGGTTCACATAGTCCATCACCGGCGCCGGGTGGGTGGAGACGAGGTTGGCCACCTTGGCGGTGTCCATGCTCGAGCCGCCGCCCACCGAGACGAAGCCGTCGACGTCGTGCTCCAGCGCGAAATCCACAGCGTCCTGAAAGCTTTCGATCGTCGGCTCGACCCTCGCCCGGTCGTAGACGACGACCTCGATCCCCTCCTTCTCGATCAGCCCCTTGATCCGCTCCGGATGCCCCAGCGCGGCGACGCCGGGGTCCGTGACCAGCATCACCCGCTTGACGCCGAGGCGCTTGAGCTCCCAACCGGCGTCGTCGGAGGCTCCGGCGCCGTACTTAACGGGCGTGGCCTCCATCGTGAAGATCGTCTCGTGGCCTGAAGCCATCTCCTCACCTCCTGTGTTGACCCGCTCCCTACGGGCTAGCTTTCCCTCAGTGGATGTGCTGAAACGAGCACTGGAGGAAGCGGTCGGCGCGCGGCACGTGCTCGACGATCCGGAGCTCAAGGAACCCTACGAGCGCGACTACACGGGTCGTTACCAGGGCCGCGCGCGGCTGGTCGTGAGGCCCGGCGAGACGGCCGAGGTTCAGGCGGTGATGGCCGCCTGCGCCGAGCATGGAGCGGCGGTCGTCCCCCAGGGAGGCAACACCGGGCTGGTCGGGGCCAGCGTGCCCCGCGCGGAGGAGGTGGTGATCTCGACCACACGCCTGGACCGCATCGGCGACTTAGACGCGGCGGTGGGCCAGCTCACCGCAGGTGCCGGCGCGACCCTGGCCGCGCTTCAGCGCGCGGCGCGCGAGGCCGACGAGGACGCGGGGCTCGACTTTGCCGCGCGTGACTCCTGCACCGTGGGCGGCGTCGTGGCCTGCGACGCCGGGGGCGCGCGGGCGCTGCGCCACGGGACGGCGCGCAGCCACGTGGCGGGGCTCGAGGCGGTGCTGGCCGACGGTTCGCTCGTCTCCCGCATGTCAGGTCTGACTAAGGACAACGCCGGCTATGACCTGCCGGCGCTGTTCGTCGGCTCGGAGGGGACGCTGGGGATCGTGACCGCCGTGCGCTGGAAGCTGACGCCCCGCCTGCCCGTCCGCGTGGCGATGCTGGTGCCGCTGTCCTCGGCCGGCGAGGCGGGCCGGTTACTCGCTTCGCTGCGGGCACACGCGCCGTCGCTCGAGAGCTGTGACTTCTTCCTCGACGAGGGACTTGAGCTGGTGCTCTCCCACCAGCACCGCGAGTCGCCGCTGCGCACCCGTGCGCCCCTGTACGTGCTGGCCGAGTGCGCGGCCCAGACCGACCCGACGGAGGAGCTGGCCGAGGCGCTCGAGCAGGCCGGCATCGAGGATGCGTTCGTGGCCGATGACACGACCAGCCGCCAGAGCCTGTGGGCTCTGCGCGAAGGGCACACTGACGCCATCAACGCCGCGGGCGTGCCGCACAAGCTGGACGTCGGCGTTCCGCTCGAGCGGCTCGACGGCTTCTTGGAGCAGGTCCCGGACACGGTGCGCGAGGCGGGCGGCGAGCGTGTGATCCTGTTCGGCCACCTGGGCGACGGCAATGTGCACGTCAACGTGCTGGGTGCCGACGCCGGGGACCCCTCCGTGGACGACGCGGTGCTCGAGCTGACGCTCTCCCTGGGCGGAACGATCAGCGCCGAGCACGGGGTGGGGGTGGCCAAGGCCCGCTGGCTCCAGCGCGCGCGAGGCGAGGCCGAGCTTCACGCCATGCGGGCCATCAAACGGGCCCTCGACCCAGACAACAGGCTCAATCCGGGGGCAGTCCTGCCTCTGGGCACCGGTGCGGTGGCCGCGAAATAGTCCCGGAGCAGATTATCTCTATGTCAACCGACGCTGCTAAGATTGCCAGCAAATGACCGTAATCGCCGCACCTCCTGAGAAGACCGAGGCGGGAGCCTGTCCGGCGTGTCTCAGCGACAACTTGGGGTGGCTTCTGAAGCAGGCCCACTACGCGCTGGCCAGAGAGCTGGCGGCGGCACTCGAGCCACTCGAGATCACGCCGCGCGGCCATGCGGTGCTCGCGGCGGCGATGACGGGGGCCCTGACCCAGAAGGAGCTGGGCGAGATGGTGGGGCTCGACAAGACGACAATGGTGGTCACGCTTGACGAGCTCGAAGAGGCGGGTCTGGCACGCCGCGTGCCCTCGCCCCACGACCGCCGGGCGCGAGTTGTGGAGGTCACGAAGGCCGGCGCCAGCAAGGTGGGCGAGGCCGACCGCCTGGCAAAGCGCGTCCAGTCCGACGTCCTGACCTCGCTGGGCGCCAACAGCGGTGCCGCGCTGCTCGACGGGCTCTGCGAGCTGGTCCGCAACCGGCTGGCGGAACCCGTCGTGTGCAAGGGCGTCCGCCGGCGCGAACCGCGGGCCTAGGGGTTAGGGCCGGGGGCTGGCCGAGGGGCGGGTCTTCCTTGGCGGTCCGGGCGCGTGGGGGCGGAGGCGAGGCCGAAGGTCCCCCGAGGGGGTCCGGGTGCGTGGGGGCGACGGCGAGGCCGGAGGCGCGCGTTTGCGGTGGCGCTGGCGCCGATGGGTCCGGGTGTGGGCGACGCCGAACCGAGGGGTCCGGGTGGGCGACGCCCTAAGGCTTCAAATAGCCGAGGGTGGGCGGCCTCGGGCTTCAAATAACGCAGCAAATCCACCCGCCCGCTCGCGGCTTGGCCACATAAGCGTCATAGAGACGCTTATGTGGACATGGGCGGCCGGGGAGATGGGGGTTTGCCACGTTATCCGCACGCGCGCGGGGGGTGACGCCGGTCGCGCGCGCGGGGGTCTACGCCGGGCCGCGGCGCACGCGCGCAGGGGGTCTAGCCCGGTCGGGGGGCTGGGTCTAGCCCGGGCGGCGGCCGATCGGGGCCGCGGCCGAGCCGCGCGGGCGGGGTCGGCGGGCCGCGGCCGGGCCGCGGCGCGACCGCGGCCGCCCCAGCCGCCTATATATGCGCTCCCAAGATCATCTGCAAAATAATGATGATCTTGTACGGGACGATTTGATACAGTTCCTTCTCGAAAAGGATCGAATGGGAGAAGGCCCTATGACCGACACGCTTACGCCCCAGACATCGAGGAGTCGGTGGATCGCGCTCGTCGTGCTGTGCGCCGGGATGCTGATGATCATCCTCGACTCGACCGTCGTGAATGTTGCGCTGCCGTCAATCCAGCGCGATCTTCACTTCTCCCAGGCCAACCTGGCCTGGGTCGTCAATGCCTACCTGATCACGTTCGGCGGCTTGCTGCTGTTGGCCGGCCGGCTCGGCGACCTCGTGGGTCGTAAGCGAGTGTTCATGATCGGGCTGGCGCTGTTCACGCTGGCCTCGCTGGCCTGCGGGCTCTCGCAGAGCCAGGGCATCCTGATCGCCGCGCGCTTCATCCAGGGAATCGGCGGGGCGCTGACCTCGGCCGTGATCCTGGGGATGGTGGTGACGATGTTCCCCGAGCCCGAAGAGCAAGGGAAGGCGATCGGCGTCTACGCCTTCGTGGCCTCGGCCGGCGCCTCACTCGGGCTGCTGCTGGGCGGCGTCGTCACGCAGGCCATCAACTGGCACTGGATCTTCTTCATCAACCTGCCAATCGGCGTCGTCACCGCGCTACTGGCCGCCCGGCTTGTCAGCCGCGACGGCGAGGTGGCCGGGCTTCATCGCGGCGTTGACGTCGCGGGTGCCGGGCTCGTGACCAGTGCGTTGATGCTCGCCGTCTACACGATCGTCAAGGCCTCGGACTACGGCTGGGGCTCGGCGCACACGCTGGGCTTCGGCGCCGTTGCGCTGGCGCTCCTGGCGGGGTTCGTGGTCCGCGAGGCCACGGCCTCGGAGCCGCTGACGCCGCTGCGCATCTTTCGCTCGCGCAACGTGACGGGCGCCAACGCCGTGCAGCTGTTGATGGTCGCCGGCCTGTTCGGGATGTTCTTCCTGGGCGTGCTGTTCATGCAGCACGTGCTGGGTTACAGCTCGATCGGCACGGGCGTGGCGTTCTTGCCGGTGAGCCTGGGGATCGGAGTCCTGTCGCTCGGCTTCTCGGCGCGGCTCAACATGCGCTTCGGCCCCAAGCCGATGCTGCTCGTGGGCTTGGGGCTGGCGGTGGCCGGGCTGGCATGGATCGCGCGCGTGCCGGTGCCGGCGTCCTACGTGACCGACCTGCTTCCGGCCATGCTGCTGCTGGGCGTCGGCGCCGGGCTGGCATTCCCGTCGCTGATGACGCTCGCCATGTCTGGCGCCCGGCCGGAGGAGGCCGGGCTGGCCTCGGGGCTCGTCAACACGACGATGCAGGTCGGGGGCGCGCTGGGACTGGCTGTGCTGGCGACGCTGTCGAGCACCAGAACCTCACATCTTCTGGCCACCCACGTTTCCACAAACACCGCCCTCACCAGCGGTTTCCACCTGGCCTGGGTGGTGTCGGCGAGCATCGCCGGCGCGGGGATCATCGTCGCGCTGCTGGTGCTCCAGTCGGCGCGCCGGGACCCGGTCGTGGAGCAGGAAACGGTGGCCGCTGAACCCGCTTATTCGGAGGCTTGATTTATGACCGCAGAATGGGTAGTCGATACGTGGCTGAACGAGCTCGCACTGGCGCCGCGCCACCAAGCGCAGCGCCGGCGCGGGCAGGAATCGCGCGCGGCCACGCGCCGCGGCTCGCGCCCGGACACGCGCCGCCACCCGCGCCTCCAGGCGTTTCGCCGGGCGCGGGGGCCCCAGTGGGGCGCGCACCAACGTTCGACAAACGTCGAACAAGTGCTACAATAAAGAACAATTGGAAGTACCAACTATCATTCATCGAAACTCGGAGATCACCCTGAGCAAGTTTGAGAACGGCCGCCACGGGCCCGGGTCGAGGGCTCGTGGTGACCAGCACGAGAAAAACCAAGATGGGCGGCCGGGGAGTAGAAAGAGCCCGACAGCGACCGTCAACCGGCGCCAGCGTCGCCGTGCGGCTGAGCCCGCCGAGCGCGCGGTGGCGCGGGAGAACGACGGCCCCGTACGTGAGTCGCTGGAGCTGTTCTTCCAGCAGGCGCGCGTCCACCCGCTGCTGACGGCCGCCGAGGAGGTCGAGCTCGCCAAGCGGATCGAGCGCGGTGACCTCGAGGCCAAGGAGCGGATGATCAACTCCAACCTGCGGCTGGTCGTCTCGCAGGCCCGCCGCTACCAGGGGCTGGGCCTGGAGATGGGCGACCTCGTCCAGGAGGGCATGCTGGGCCTGATCCGGGCGGTCGAGAAGTTCGACTGGCGGCGCGGGTTCAAGTTCTCCACCTACGGGACGTTGTGGATCCGCCAGGCGATTCAGCGCGGATTGCAGAACACGGGCCGCACGATTCGCGTCCCGGTCCACGTCGCCCAGCGCCAGACCAAGCTCCGCAAGCTGGAGGCGGATCTGCAGACGCGTTTGTCCCGCGAGCCGACCGATGAGGAGCTGGCCGAAGTGGCCGACTTCCCGATCGAGGAGGTACGCGAGCTGCGCGAGCTGAGCCGCAGCCTGACGAGCCTCGATCAGGGCGTCGACGACGAGGGCGAGACCCCGCTCGGCGCCCTGCTGGCTTCGGACAAGCCGGAGCCGGTCGAGGAGGTCGTGGACGCCGAAGTTGGTCGGCAGCTCAACGGCGTGGTCGAGCAGCTGCCCGAGTCAGAGCGCAACGTGATCCGTCTGCGCTTCGGGCTGGCCGGCGAGGAGCCGCGGACGCTAGGGCAGGCGGGCAAGGAGCTCGGCATCTCGGCCGAGCGCGCCCGGCAGCTCGAGGAGCAGGGCCTCCGCCGCTTGGCTCGTAGGCCGGAGCTGGCGGCGCTGCGCGAAGCGGCGTAAATCGTTAATCAGGGCGGCCCCCCGCAGGGGCCGCCCTTTTTTTATGTCCGTTCGGTCACGTCCCGGAGCACGCGCCGGGCTTCTGCCCCCAGCTCGCGGACGATGTCGCCCGCCGGGCGCTCGGCCGTCAGCTCGTGCGCCTGCCCCGCCCAGAGGTTGAAAGAGCCGGCATCGCCGCTACGGCGTGCGGCCGCCCGAAGAGCGCTCGTGGCGTGGTGGATGTGGGGGTAGGCCGCGGGGGCTTGATCGCCGTGCTCCTGCATGAAGCGGTTGACGATCCCCCGCGCCGCGCGGCCGGTGAAGGCGCGCGTCAGGCGCGTTGGCGCGGGCTGCGCCAGGAGCTCTCGCTGGGCTTGGGCGGTGCCGGCCTCGGGGGCCAGCATCAGCGCGGTCCCGACCTGGGCCGCAGCGGCGCCCGCGCACAGCACTGCGGCCACCGCCGGGCCGTCGGCGATGCCGCCCGACGCGATCAGCGGTAGCTGCACGCGATGGGCGACGACGCGCAGCAGCGCCAGTAATCCCCAGCTCTCGCCCGGGTCGTCGCTGAAGCCGCCTCGGTGCCCGCCCGCCTCGGTGCCCTGGACGACGAGCCCGTCGGCGCCCGCCTCAGCCGCCTGCTGCGCCTCCTCGGGCGCGCCGACCGTGACCCAAACGACGATTCCGGCCTCGCGCAGGCGGGCCACGACGGCGGCCTCGGGGCAGCCGAACGTGAACGAGGCCACGGCGGGGCGCTCTTCGGCCAGCAGCTCCAGCTTGTGCTCCCAATCGTCGTCGTCCTGGCGGGGCTCGCCCAGCTCGGCGCCCTGGCGCGCCGCCTCGGCTCCAAGGCGCTCGACGTACGCCCCCAGCCGTCCGGCGTCGGGCGGGCTGCCCGCTGGCGCGGGCACGAATATGTTCACGCCGAACGGGGCTTCGCCGACCGCGGCGCGGACGGCGGCGATCTGCTCGCCCACGGCCTCGGCACGCTTGTAGCCGGCGGCCAGAAATCCGAGCCCTCCGGCTTGGCAGACGGCGATCGCCAATTCGGGCGTCGAGGGGCCGCCGGCCAGCGGCGCCTGGACGATGGGCTCCCTCAGCTCGCGCGGATCGAACACGGCCGCTAAGTTTCCCGGACCGTGAACGCTGTCGTGTTTGAGCGCTTGGGCGGGCCCGAGGTCCTGGATTACAGGGAGCTCGAGGACCCGACGCCCGGCGACGACCAGGTGCTGGTCGACGTCGAGGTGGCGGGGGTCAACCACCGCGACGTATACGAGCGCCGCCAGGAGGGATACGGGGCTTCGCCGCCTGCGGTGCTCGGCATCGAGGGCGCGGGGCGGATCGCCGACACAGGCGAGCGCGTGGTCTGGAACGCGGTACCCGGGAGCTACGCGACGCGCGTGGCCGCCGACCGCGGACGCCTGGTGCCGATGCCCGAGGGCGTCTCGTTCGAGAATGCGGCGGCGGCGATGCTCCAGGGCATGACCGCTCACTTCCTGGCCTTTGACTCTTACCCGATCGAGCCGGGCGACTGGGTCGTCGTCCATGCCGCGGCGAGCGGCGTCGGGCTGTTGCTTGTGCAGATGGCCAAATTGCGCGGCGGACGGGTGATCGCCACGACCTCCAGCGAGGAGAAGGCGGGCCTGGCCCGCGAGGCCGGCGCCGACGAGGTGATCGGCTACGAGGGCTTTGCGGAGCGGGTCAAAGAGATCTCCGACGGCGAGGGCGCGGCGGCCGTCTATGACGGCGTCGGGAAGACCACGTTCTACGAGGGCTTCAAGGCGCTGAGGCCGCTGGGACGGATGATTCTCTACGGCAACGCCAGCGGGCAGCCCGACCCGCTCGAGGTGGCTTCGCTCGCGCCCGCGGGCTCGCTCTACGTCCAGCGGCCGACGCTCGCCACTTACACCCGCACACCCGAGCTGCTCGAGGACCGCGCCACGCGGCTCTTCGGGCTGCTGGCCGACGGCAAGCTCAAGCTGAGGATCGGCCAGCGTTACCCGCTGAGCGAAGCCCGCCATGCGCACGAGGACATGGAGGCCCGGCGCATCAGCGGCAAGCTGCTGCTGATAGCCGAGTAGCCAGGGTCAGCACCACCATGGCCGACGTCGAGAGCTACCAGTTCGAGGACGACGGATCGTTTCCGGGCTCGCGCCTGCCCGTGCTCGTCTATCACGACGTCGCCGAGGCCCGCGATGCCGGCAGCTGCGAGGCGCTGTTCGCCCGCCACGGCTGGCTGGGCGCCTGGCGCGACGGGATCTTCTCCTTCCATCACTTCCACTCCACCGCGCACGAGGTGCTGGGCGTCGCTTCGGGCTCGGCCTCCGTCGTGCTCGGCGGCCCGTCAGTGGGGCGCCGGTTCGAGGTGGCGGCCGGCGACGTGCTCGTGCTGCCGGCCGGGACCGGCCATTTCAACGCCGGCTCGAGCGGCGACTTTCTGGTAATCGGCGCCTACCCGAACGGGATGTCGTGGGATATGCGTAGGGGCGATCCCGACGAGCACGACGAGGTGCTCGAGAACATCCGCGCGGTGCCGCTGCCGGACGGGGACCCGGTGGAGGGCGAGGACGGCCCGCTGCGGAGGCTGTGGCGCGGCGAGTGATGTCGCGTCGGTGGACGACCGCGTGCGTCGCGTTCGTCGCGCTGGTCTTGGGTGCCTGCGCCGGCGGCGCGAGCGGTGAGGGCATCCCACCGGTCACGACGTGCGCAATCCCCTACACCTTCTCGCTGCCCCAGCACCGGTCTCTGCGCTCCGGTTCGTGCGCCGGGCTGCTGCCTCCAGCGCCGCCGCCGCGGGCCACGGTCCGCCGGGGGCAGACGTTCTCCGTGCGGATCATGCACGGGCAGAACGGACGGCTCGATTTCCCGATTCCCAGGCCGGCGGCCGGGTCCGTTGGCATCGTCCGCCGCGTCGGCGCGACCATCATCTATCGGGGCGCGACGCGTGGCGTAGCGCTGCTTTTCGCGCGCCACACCCGCTTCTGCGCGGGAATCGACCCGCGCATCGGAAGCTGCGCGGTGCTGAAGGTGATTGTCGTAGGAGGATGAGCGGGCCGGACGGGATCCGATAGGCACCGATGCTGGCCTACCTGTTCTGGCACCGCCCCGGACCGGACGGGGGCCGGCGCGACTACGAGCGCCACCTCGTCGGGTTCCACGCCGCGCTCGCGGGGCGCGGCTACACCACCGCCGCCTTCCGCCTGGAGCGGCTGCCTTTCGCGGAGCGCGACGGCTACGAGGACTGGTACCTGATCGACGACTGGTCAGCGCTCGGGGTGCTGGCTGAGGCGGCGGTAGACCTCCGCTCGCGACCGGCCCACGACGCGGTGGCCGGGCTGTCCGCTCATGGCTGGGGCGGCGTCTACCGCCTGGCGGGCGGCGAGCCGATTCCGCTGTCCAGAGCGCGCTGGCGCGCCAAGCCCGCCGGCGCGGGCTACGCCGGTTTCATCGAGGGGCTGGGCGAAGCGACGGTCTGGCAGCGCCAACTGGTCTTGGGGCCCGCGCCCGAGTTCTGCGTCGAGGATCGGGGCGCGCCGGAACGGGAGCGGGTCTGGCCGAAGTGAAGCCCGCCCGCGGCCACGAGCCGGCTGGGCCGTCCGGCTTGAGCCGCCGCCCGACGTGCCATCTTTTGGTCTGACGTGCAGGCGCACATCTTCCAGCGGATCGGCCACGGGGGCGCGAGCGCGCTGGCGCCCGCCAACACGCTGGCCTCGTTCGACATGGCACGCGAGATCGGGGTCGATGTCGTGGAGTTCGACGTCCGCGCCTGGCGCGGCGAGCTGGTGCTGGCGCACACGATCCTGCACGCCCGGCGCGGCGGCAACGTGCTGCTGCGCGAGGCGCTCGACTATCTCTCGGGGCCCGGCTTTGTTGACATTGAGCTGAACGTCGACCTCAAGCAGATCGGCTGCGAGTCGGCGCTGCTCGACGGGCTGCGGGCGCGCGAGCTCCTGGGCCGCACGGTGATCTCCTCTCAGGTGACGGCGGTGCTCGACCGCGTGCGCGAGCTCGAACCGAACGTCCGCGTCGGCATCTCGATCGGCGGCCGGGTGGCGCGGGCCAGCCAGCGCTGGCGGGACTGGCGCGAGCAGGTGCTGGCCGGCCTGAGCGAGCGCCGCTGGGACGCGCTGATGGCCCAGCACCGGCTGATCGACCGGGCGCTGCTCGACCAGGTGCTCGAGCGCCGCGGCCAGCTCTACGCCTGGACGGTCAACGAGCGCGCAGCCATCGACACGTTGCGGGCATTGGGCGTGCACGGAGTCGCGACCTCCGACCCGCGGCTGTTCACTGGGTAAAGACGATCTTCCCCAGCATCTCGCCGGCCAGCATGGCCTCGAAGCCCTCGCGAGCCTGATCGAGAGGCAGCTGCTTGTCGACCACCGGCCGCACGTCGCGCTCGACGCACATGCGGATCAGCCGCTCGAGCTCGTCGCGCGTGCCCATCGTCGAGCCGACGATCGAAAGCTGCAGGAAGAACACCCGGCTCAGCTCGGCGGGGGGCGCGTCGCCGGTTGTGGCGCCTGAGACGACCAGCGTCCCCCCGGGCTTCAGCGAGCGCACCGAGTGCTTCCACGTTGCCTCGCCGACCGTCTCCATCACGGCGTCGACGCGCTCGGGCAGCCGGGCGCCCGGCTCGAACGCCTCGTCGGCGCCCAGCTCCACTGCTTCGGCCCGCTTGCGCTCCGAGCGGCTCGTGACCCATACCCGGACGCCGGCCGCCTTGCCCAGCACGATCATTGCCGTCGACACGCCGCCGCCCGCTCCCTGCGCGAGCACGGTCATCCCCGGCACGACGCCGCCACGCGTGAACAGCATCCGGTAGGCGGTCAGCCAGGCGGTCGGCAGGCAGGCCGCGTCCTCGAACGACAGCTGCTCCGGCTTGGGCACGAGGTTCCGGCGCGGAACCGCCACGCGCTCCGCGAACGTGCCCTGGTAGCGCTCCGAGAGGATCGAGCGCCTCGGGTCAAGCGTCTCGTCGGCGCGCCACGCGTCATCGGTCAGGACGGAGTGAACGACCACCGCATTGCCGTCCTCGTCGAGGCCGGCGGCGTCGCAACCCAGGATCATCGGCAGGCGATCCTTGTCGAGGCCGACCCCCCGTAGCGACCACAAGTCGTGGTGGTTCAGCGAGGCGGCCTTGACCTCGACGGTGGTCCAGCCGTCCTGCACCTCGGGGTCAGGACGGTCGCCGATCTCGAGACCGCGGAGCGGATCCTCGCGGTCGAGGTCGGTGGCGAATACGGCTCGCACCGCCCCAATCATGACGGATCGCCCCAAGCGGCCGCGGATGCGAGAATCAGCCCCATGGCCAAGGTCAGAGCAAACGCCAGCCGGTCGGTCAACGCGCCGCCGGAGAAGGTGCTGGAGTTCCTGCGCGACTACCGCGAGGCGCGGCCCTCGATCCTGCCCGACAACTACACGGCCTACCGCGTGGAGGAGGGTGGCCACGGTGCGGGCACCGTGTTCGCCTACCACCTGAGCGCCGGCAGCAGCGAGCGCGATTTCCGGCTCCGCGTGCACGAGTCGGGCGAGGGGCTGTTCGAGAGCGACGAGAACTCGTCATTCGTCTCCAACTGGACGGTCACGCCCGCCGCCACCGGCAGCACGGTGACGCTCAAGGGCTCCTGGGACGGCGCCGGCGGGATTCCCGGCTTCTTCGAGCGGGTTTTCGCTCCCCTCGGCCTGCGCCGAATCTACGGCCAGATTCTCGAGCGGCTGGCCGCGGCCGTCAGCTGAACAGGCCGTCGAGCGAGACGGTGATCTGGCGCGGCGTGCGCTTCGCCGTCTCGGGGGCGGGAGCCGCGGCGTCGTCCCGCGTGATGGCATCGCACGTGCCCCTGAGCTCGGCGGTCAAGAACCGGGACGGCTTGCCGTAGCCGTGCGCGTCGTCGATGCCCCGCGGGCGGTGGTAGTAGCGCACCGGCACGTACAGGCGTAGCTGCCGGCGGGCGCGGGTCACGGCCACGTACAGGAGCCGGCGCTCCTCCTCGATGCCTTCAGCCGAGCCGCAGGCCATGTCGGCCGGGAAGTTGCCGTCGTAGAGCGCCAACACGTGAACGGCCTCCCACTCGAGGCCCTTCGCCGAGTGGACCGTTGACAGCACGAGGTAGTCCTCGTCGAGATGCGGCGGCCCGGCCAGGTCGGCGCTCGACTGCGGTGGGTCGAGCGCCAGCTCGGCGGCGAAGTGGCCCAGATGGGGCGACTGGTGCGCGGCCTCGACGAGGCGGTCGAGGTCGCCGAGCCGCAGCACGCCGTCTGGGTAGCGGGCCTCGACAAGCGGCGCCAGCGCGTCGCGCAGCAGCTCCGCCTGTGTTCCGGCATTGTCGGCGGCGCGGGCCGTTTCCAGCGCGGCGATCAGTTGATCTGCCGGGGCCCGAGCGCTGCTTGGGAGCCGCTCGCGCGCACTCCTCCACGTGCCGCCCAACAGCGCGTCAACCGTTCGGCGGGCCGTCACCGGACCCACGCCGTCCAGCAGGCGAAGCAGGCGAAACCACGACAGCTCGTTGTTGGGATTCTCGAGCAGGCGGAACAAAGCGATCAGGTCCTTGACGTGCGCGGCCTCCAGGTAGCGCAGGCCGCCGTACTTGATGAACGGGATCTGCCGGCGGGCCAACTCGAGCTCGAGCAGGTCCGAGTCATGCGAGGTCCGCATCAGCACCGCCTGGCTGCGTAGCTCAATGCCCTGCTCGCGCGCGTCCAGCACGCGCTCACAGACCTCCATGGCCTGGGCCGATTCGTCGCGGCAGAAGAAGAGCTCGGGCCGGGCGCCCCGCGTGCGTTCTGTTCTGAGCTGCTTGCGAAACGCGCGCTTGAACTGGCCGGCGAGCGCGTTCGCGGTCTCAACGATCGGCTGGCGCGAGCGGTAGTTTCGCTCGAGCGTGACGAGCGCGGTGCCGGGGAACTGCTCGGGAAACTCCAGGATGTGCTGGGCCGAGGCGGCGCGCCAGCCGTAGATCGCCTGCAGGTCGTCGCCGACCGCCGTCACATCAAGGCGGTCGGAGCGTAGTCCGCGCACGATCTCCACCTGTAGGCCGTTGACGTCCTGGTACTCGTCGATGAGCACGTGATCGAAGGCCTGCTCGATCGATCGGCCGATCACCTCGTCCTGGGCCAGGGCATGCCAGTAGAGCAGCAGGTCGTCGAGATCCAGGGCGTCGAGCGCGCGCTTGCGCGTCACGTAATCCTTGAAGATGGCGCCCATGGCATCGACGTGGTCCTCGCACCAGGGGAAGTGCAGGGCGACGACATCTGAGAGTTGCTGCTGGCTGTTGACCGTCCGGGAATAGATGTCGAGCAGCGTTCCGGCTCGCGGGAAGCGACGGGGGCCGGCGGCGTGGCCACGCTCCTCGCGGATGAGATCGATGACGTCGGCGGCGTCCCCCGGGTCGAGCACGGCAAAGCCGGGGGACAGGCCGAGCGACGCGGCGTGCATCCGTACGAAGCGGTGCGCCACCGAGTGGAAGGTGCCGCCCAGCACGCCTGCCTCGCGGCTCGAGACACCGATCATCGTTCGCACCCGCTCGAGCATCTCCCGCGCCGCCCGGCGGGTGAAGGTGAGCAGCATGATCCGCTGTGGCGCCACTCCGCGAGCGATGAGCCAGGCGACCCGCGCCGAGAGGGTCATCGTCTTGCCGGTGCCGGCCCCCGCCAGGATCAGGAGCGGGCCGCCGGAGTGGGTGGCCGCGGCGAGCTGTTCAGGGTTCAGCTGGCTCAGCCAGGGCTGAGTGGGGGCTTCGGCGACGGCGGACACGGGCGCGCGACCCTAGGACGCCCCGCGGACGGACTGCAACGTGCCTTGCAGCGAAGGCTCCGGCGTTGCATCTGGATAATGGGAGCCATGGCCTACCGGGTGGCAGTGCTCGGCGCCACGGGCGCCGTCGGTCAGAAGGTGCTCCAGGTGCTCGAGGAGCGCGACTTCCCGATCTCGGAGCTCGTTCCGTTCGCCAGCGTCCGCTCGGAGGGCAAGGAGGTCTCGTTCCGCGGGGGGCAGCTGCCTTGCCGCTCGCTGTCAGACGACGCGATCGAGGGCTTTGACCTGGCGTTCGGCGCGGCCGGCGGATCGGTCAGCGCCGAATGGGCACCCCGCTTCGCCGAGCGCGGCGCGGTGGTGATCGACAAGACGAGCTACTGGCGCATGCACGAGGAAGTGCCGCTCGTGGTGCCCGAGATCAACCCGGACGCCGCCGAGCGCGCGCTGAGAGCCGAGGGGCGGGGGATCATCGCCAGCCCCAACTGCTCGACGATGGCCATGGTCGTCCCGCTGTGTCCGCTTCACCGTGAGGCCGTGCTGGAGGAGGTCGTCGTCTCCACCTACCAATCGGTGTCGGGCACGGGCCGCGCCGCGATCGAGGAGCTTGAGCTGCAGACGCATACGCTGCTGCACGGCTCGCAACCCGAGCCGCCGAGCGTCTATCCCCATCAGATCGCCTTCAACGCCATCCCCCAGGTGGAGTCCTTCAAGGACGGGAGCGCCTACACGACCGAGGAGCGCAAGATGATGGACGAGACGCGCAAGATCCTCGGGGTGGGCGAAGACGAGCTGCACATCACCGCCACCTGCGTGCGGGTACCAGTGATCCAGGCGCACTCGGAGTCGGTCCGGATCCGTACTCGTGAGCCGCTCAGCGTAGAGCGGGCCCGGGAGCTCCTCCGGCACGCGCCGGGCGTGGTGGTCATCGACGATCCCGAGCAGGCCGGCTACCCGCTGGCCACCGAGGCCGCGGAGCGAGACGAGGTGTTCGTCGGCCGCCTGCGCCACGACCCGGGCCCTGGCGGCGAGCGCTACCTGAACATGTGGGTGGTCGGCGACAACCTGCGCAAGGGCGCCGCCACGAACGCGGTCCAGATCGCCCAGCTCCTTCACGAGCGGGGCCTGGCGTCCGCCGAGCAGCGTGCGGCTCGCGGCGTCGCGGTGGCCTAGCCGACCTTCAGCGTGGCGCTGGCGGTGCGCAGTCCCCGGGTGCAGACGAGCCCGAACACGCGCACGTGGTGGTGCTGAACAAGGCCACTGGCGTAGCAATCCCATCGATACAACCGGGCTGCGACGCGCGGGAGAGGAGCGAACAGGGGGGTCACGGGCTGGCGAGGCTAACATTTGCGCTCCGGCGGATCGCCTACTCGGCCAGGGCCCAGCGCCCAACCGGGCCACGCGCCGGCCTTCAACGGTCGGCGGCCCGTCCCGGTGGTCGGGAGTGTCAGCCGCCCAGGCAGACACAAAAGTCTGGGACGTAAGTAGTTAGGGGCGATCTTTGACCGGGCGGCTTAGGGCGGGCCCGACGCGGCCCGCCCAGTCGCAGCCGCCGGCGGCGAGCGGATCCTCCAGCCGGGCGTCGAAATCGACCGCGGCCCTCAGCGCTTCGGCCTCCGGGCGAGGCTGAGCAGCACCAGCAGCGAGAGCGCCCCGACGAAGGCCGAGAACAAGAGACCGGCGCCGCGCAGGCCGATCCCCTGGCTGACGACGCCGACACCGACGATCGGGATGGCCAGCGCCAGATAGGCGAGGACGAAGAAGCTCGAGGCCACCTCGCCGCGGCGCTCGCTAGGGGTCTCGCTGTTGACGGCCGCCAGGCCCGCGCGGAAGCTAAGTCCCATTCCAAGGCCGCCGAGCACGGCGCCGATGACCAGCAGGGCCAAGGAGCTGGCGGCCAGGCCCGCGGCAATCACCCCGGCGCTCGCCACCATCGTTCCGCAGCCGAGCAGCATCGCGTTACGGTTGGAGAACCACTCGAGACCGAGCTGGCCGACGATCGAGGCCGCGAACGTCGAGGAGGCGACGGCCCCGACGACGGCCAGGTTGTGCTCGCCCAGATCCTGGCCCAGGAAAGAGGGCCCGACTCCGCTGAAGAGGCCGCCGAGGGCAAAGCCCGCGAAAGCGGCCGCCACAGCGGGCACAAAGATGGGGCGCAGCTCGCGCGGCACGCTCAGTCGCTGGAGGCGAAGCCACGCCTGCCGGCGATCTGCCTGCACTTCCACCGGTTCGGGCAAGAACCAGATGGCCAGGGCTGCGGGGAGGAGCAGCAACAGATGAAACATGTAGACCAGCCGCAGTCGATCGGGGGCCAGCTCCGCGAACGCCCCCGCCACCAGCGACCCGAGCCCCAGGCCGCCGATGTTGACGATCGTTGCCAACAAAGTCGCGCGGCCGCGGCGATCGGCCGGAGCGAGGTCGACGAGCGTGGCGGTGGCGGTGCCGGTGAAGATTCCCGCCGACAGGCCCGACAAGACCCGTCCGACGAGCAGTGTCGCCAGGTCCTGGGCCACCAGGAACACCACGGAGCTGACGGCCGCGAACACCAGGCCCGCCAGCAGCACCGGTCGGCGCCCGACCTCGTCCGAGCGCTGGCCGACCGCCAGAAGCGCGGCAATCACTCCAACCGCATACGCGGCGAACACGATCGTCACGATTTCGCTCGAGAACCCCATCCGGCGCTCATACAGCGGATAGAGCGACGTGGGCAGGGTGGTCCCGATCATCGTCACCAAGAACGCGTATGCGGCGCCCGCGGAGGCCAGCCGCTGGCGTTGGGCGACGGCCAAAGTTAGGCGCTGAGCAGCGGCGTCACGCCGGCCTCGAGGTCGAGCAGGAAACGCTTGCGATCAAGGCCGCCGCCGTAGCCGGTGAGGCTTCCGTCCGACCCGATCACCCTGTGGCAGGGGACGATCAGTGCCACCGGGTTGCGGGCGTTGGCCACGCCCACGGCTCGTGGTGCATCCGGGTGACCCACGCGGCGGGCGATCTCGCCGTAGCTCGCAGTCTCGCCGTACGGGATCTCCAGAAGCGCGCCCCACACGGCGAGCTCGAACGAATTGCCGTTCAGGTCGAGCGCGACGTCGAAGTCGCGGCGGGCGCCGGCGAAGTATTCGTCGAGCTGGCGCCGGACGCCGGCGAACAGATCATCGTCGCGCTCCCAGTGATCTTCGATGGTGAAAGGCGACATGTGCAGACGGCGCAGACCGCGTTCGTCGCCCGCTAGCAGGAGCTCGCCGATCGGGCTTTCGATGGTGGTGTATCTCATGTGTCTAAAACGCGCTCTGGCTTGCGCTCGTGAGATCGCGCCCGAGGCCCACGGCCTCGGCCAGCAGCTCGTACGAGCGCCGACGGGCGCCGTGATCATGGGTGATCGTGACCACGATCACCTCGTCGGCGCCGTAGTCGGCGGCGATTCGATCCAGTCCCTCCCGGACCGTGTCCGGGGAGCCGACGATCCCGCGCCGGCCTGGCAGCGGCCCGTTGACCGGCTTGCCCTCCGCGGCCAGGAACTCGAGCGCCCGCTCCGGCGTCGGTACCGGGATCAGCTGCCCGCGGCGCAGCAGCGTGAGCGTCATCCTGCTGCTGGCGGCAAGGCGCGAAGCCTTCTCGTCGCTTTCGGCGCACAGCACCCAGCACGCCACGGCGGTCCGCGGCGCCGACAAACCCCGCTCGGGGCTGAACCGGCGCCGGTACTCTGCTGCGATCTCGCCGCCCTCGGGAGCGATGAAGTCCGCAAAGGCGTACGGGAGCCCGAGCTGCGCGGCCCAGATCGCGCTCTGCGGCGAGGAACCGAGCAGCCACGGCACCGGCAGCTCGGGTCGGCCGGGCAGCATCCCCGCCAGCCGCGCGAACGGATGATCGGCTGGGAGGCTGTCGTCGAAGTAGGCCAGCAGCTCGGCGAGCTGCTGGGGAAAATCGTCGGGCGCGGCGTCACGTCGGTCGCGCTGGAGCGCGAAGGTGGTCAGGGGGTCGGTGCCTGCGGCGCGCCCGATGCCCAGATCGATGCGGCCCGGGAACAGGGCCGCCAGGACGGTGAACGTTTCCGCGACCTTGAACGGGCTGTAGTGGGGGAGCATGACGCCGCCGCTGCCGACGCGGATGCGCTCCGTCGCCGAGGCGATCGGGCCGATCAGCGCCTCGGGGCTGGCGCTGGCCAGCATCGGGCCGCCGTGGTGCTCGGCGACCCAGTAACGGTGGTAGCCGAGCTCGTCGGCGAGCCGCGCCAGATCGAGCGTGTTGCGTAGCGCGTCGGCGCCGCTCGACCCTTCGGGGATCGGCGACTGGTCTAGCACTGAGAAGCGCATGCACCAAGGTTAGGCGCTGCTCCACAGGCTCAGCCGAGGCGCTCGCGCGGGACGCGAGCGCCTGCGTACCGGGATCAGCTCAGGCCGCAGCCGGCGCCCCGGCGCCGCCGCCGGCGGGCTCGGGACCGCTGCTACCGCCGAGGTCGCGTGCCTGCCTCGGGCGGTGAGGCTGCGGCCGCTCGCCCGGCTCGTCGCCCGGCGCGTTCGCGATCAGCACCGGGATCGGGCTGTGACCCAGCATGTAGTGGCTGACGCTGCCGAGCAGCGACGCGGAAACCGTGCCGCGCCCGCGCGAGCCCATCACGAGCAGGTCGTGCTTCCCCGATTTGAGCTGGCGCATCAGCGCCGGCTTGACCGGCTCGCGGGTGATGATCTTGGTCACCGGAATCGACTCCGGCACGCGGTCGACGCCGTCGCACATCACGCGCTTGGCGTCGCGCTCGAAGTCCGTCGCCAGCTGCTGGACGGCGCCGGCGCTGACCGGGCTGTAGGCCCAGGACGGGCACCGGCGGACGGATGTCAGCAGCGTGAGCCGCGAGTTGTCGGCGAGCGCGATATCGATCGCCTCCTGCAACGCCTGGTTCGCCTGGGGCGAGCCGTCGATGCTGACGAGGATGTTGTGAAACATGGCGGGTCCTCCCTCGGGAGGATATGTTTAGCATGCTAAATACTAGCATGCAAGTGACCGTGCTACGGTGCTGACCGTGCAGTCTCGCGGGCGCTACGAGGAAATTGGGGAAAAAGACAACGTCGAGGAGTTCCTCGATGCGTTCGATGCCTTCGTACAGGCGGTCCGGCGGGCGCGCGGAGGCCGCACGCGTGAACGCGAGCGCGCGCTGACACTGTCCCAATACGGCCTGCTGCAGCCACTGGCGCAATCCGACGGGGCACGCGTGCGCGAGCTCGCCGAGCAGGCGGGAATCGCGCCCTCGACGGCGACCCGGATCCTCGACGCCCTCGAGCGGCGGGGGATCGTCGACCGCAGCCGGTCGCCGGGCGACCGCCGCGGCGTGAGCGTGACGCTGACCGCCGCCGGACGCGATGCGCTCCGCGACGAGGACGATTGGCTGCGCGCCCGCGAGCGCGAGTTCTACGCCCGCCTGCCCCATGACGAGCGGCGGCTGGCGCCCGATCTGCTGCTGCGGCTGGCGTCGCTGATCGACGAGATGGCCGCGGGTCCGGCCGCGGACGGGGCGCTCGTCACCGACGGCGCCGTCCCGACGCGACCGATCCCCTAGGAGGGTCCCCCCACCCGGGGGGTTGCTCGGCCGGCACGGTTGTAAGAACCGTGCTCGGCGGGCATGCTCGGGAGATGACCGCTCTCGTCGACACCGCGCGCTTTCGCGCCAATGATCCCGACGAGCTGGTGACCGCTTCGCTTGCCTGCCCGCTGTGCCTGCGCAGCGAGGACGTCGAATGGCACGCCGCGCTCGAGGGCTACGACCCGTCAGTCGAATGCTCATGCCCGCGTTGTCGCAAGCGCTGGCGCGTATACCTGCAGCCCCTGCAGGCGCTGCGCCTGAGCTTGATCGGCGACGACTCGGGCTGAGCGCCGCCCGACCCACGCTAAGTTAGGACAAATGGAGCCCCGCACCCTCGGGCGCACCGGCGTCAAGGTCAGCCCGCTGTGCCTCGGCGCGATGATGTTCGGCGCCTGGGGCAACACCGACCAGGACGAGTGCGTGCGGATCATCCACCGGGCGCTCGACGGCGGACTGAACTTCATCGACACGGCCGACGTCTACGCCCGTGGCGAGTCGGAGGAGATCGTGGGCAAGGCGCTGGCCGGCGGCCGACGGGACAACGTCGTGCTGGCCACCAAGATTCACGGCACGATGGGGGAGGATCCCAACGAGTTCGGCAACTCGCGGCGCTGGATTGTGCGCGAGGTGGACAACAGCCTGCGGCGGCTGAGGACCGACTGGATCGACCTCTACCAGATCCACCGGCCGGAGGACGACACCGACATCGACGAGACGCTCGGCGCGCTCAGCGACCTGGTCCACGCCGGCAAGATCCGCTACCTCGGCTCCTCCACGTTTCCCGCCAGCCAGATCGTCGAAGCCCAGTGGGTGGCCAGAGAGCGCGGGCGCGAGCGATTCGTCTGCGAGCAACCGCCCTACTCGATTCTCGTCCGCGGAGTCGAGAACGACGTGCTGCCCACCTGCCAGCGCCACGGCATGGGCGTCATCCCCTGGAGCCCGCTGGCCGGCGGCTGGCTGACCGGTCGCTACCGCCTCGGTCAGGAGCTCCCGAGCTCGCACCGCGCCGAGCGGATACCGGCGCGCTACGACATGTCGCTGCCTGGAAACCAGCGAAAGCTCGAGGCCGCCGACGCGCTGGCCAAGCTGGCCGAGGAGGCGGGGATCACGCTGATCGAGATGGCGCTGGCGTTCGTGATCCGCCACCCGGCGGTGACGGCGGCGATCATCGGCCCGCGGACAATGGAGCAGCTCGAGTCTCAGCTGACGGGCGCCGACCTCCAGCTGACCGACGACGTGCTTGACCGCATCGATGAGATCGCGCCTCCGGGCGTCAACTTGAACCCGGTCGACGGGGGCTGGCAGAACCCGGCGCTCGCCCCCGCTGCCCGGCGCCGATAGCCCTCGGCGGCGCGGATAGCGGCCCCGCTCACCGCGGCAGCGTGCGCGGGAGGTCGAAGTGGCGCAGCACGCCGGCGTCGCCGAAGCGGGTGAGCGCGGAGATCCGCTCGCCGTCGAGCGTCAGCACGATCACGCCGTAGCACCGAGCCACGGGAGCGTGGGCGTCGTCGATGTAATGGCCGAAGGCCGGCTGGTTGTTGGCACGCGTCCAGACGCAGTGCGCGCGGCGGCCGGCATGCGTGGCGAAGCGGTTGGCCAGAAACGCGCCGATCGTCGCGGGGCCCTCGTACTCCAGCGGCTGCGGCGGCATCGTCAAGAGCGCGTCGTCGGTCAGCAGCGCGACGATCCGCTCCACGTCGCCCTCCTCGAACGCCTGTCCGAATTCGCCGAGCAGCTTTCGTTCCCGTGGCGAGCGCGGCAGCGGTGCCCGCTCGCGCGCCACGGGAAGCCGGGCCTCGAGCGTCGCCCGCGCGCGCTGCAGCGCGCTGTTCACTGACGGCTCGCTCGTCTCGAGCATCTGTGCCACCCGTGCGGCCGGGAAGCCGAGGACGTCGCGGAGGACCAGCACGGCGCGCTGGCGCGGCGGCAGATGCTGAAGCCCAGCGACGAAGGCCAGCGAGATCGCCTCCTTCTGCTCGTAACGCGCCTCGGGGCCGGGCGCCAAATCGGCGATCCCCTCGAGCAGCGCATCCGGGTACGGCTCGAGCCACAGGGGCTCGCCCACACGGGTGGGTCGGGGAAGGTCGGCCGGTGTCTCGAGCGAGCCGCGGCCCGAGTCGCGCAGCGCGTTAAGGCAGCGGTTGGTCGCGATCCGATAGAGCCAGGTGCGCAGCGATGAGCGCCCCTCGAACTTCTTGAGTCCTCTCCATGCCGCCAACAGTGTCTCCTGGAGCAGGTCCTCGGCATCCTGAGCCGAGCCGAGGATCCGATAGCAGTGAATTTGCAGTTCGCGCCTGTAGGGGCCGATCAGCTCATGGAACGCCTCCTCGTCGCCGGCGCGGGCGCGGCTGATCGTGACGGAGGTCACCTCTTCTTTAGACACCACGGGGGCCGAAAACTCATCGGTCTGGCCGCCATCAATTGGCAAACAAGTTCTTCGTCGCCTCCTACGTCGCTCTGATGTTCGAGGAGGAACGTCTCGGGCGTCAACCCAAAGGAGGTGACAGACATGCGAATCACCCCGCTGCTGGCGACCCTAGCCGCCACCGGCGCGCTCGCGGGCGGCGGAGCCGCGATAGCGAACGCGGCCAGCTCGACTTCGACCGCCACCACGGCCCCCTCGACCTCGAGCACGACGACATCGCATAGCACCGCCCCATCCCGCACCGCCCCGCGGACGCCACCAGGTTCCCGTGGACCGGGGGGCAGCTCGCATCCCTGCCCGAACATGTGAGCCGCCCGTCGGCGGGACAGGCACTCGGCCGCCCCAGTGAGCGGGGCGGTCGAGTCGCCGCCTGTAGGATGACCGCGATGGCGGTGGAGCGGGAGAGCCTCGAGGACCTGGGCAGGGTCCGCGTCGGCGAACGGGAACTGTGGCTCGACGGGCCACCCCACGAGATGTTCCGCCGGCTGCGCTCCGAGTGCCCCGTGCACTGGACCGATCAGCTCAGCGAATACCCAACGGAGCCAGGCTTCTGGTCGATCACCCGCGGCGACGACATCCACACCGTGAGCCGTGACTGGCGCACGTTCTCCTCCGAGGAGGGCGGCATCACCGCCACTCGCGACGTGTTCCCGCTCGAGCTGATCCGGGCCATGTTCATCGGCATGGACCCGCCCAAGCACGACCGGCTGAAGAAGCTCTTCCAGATGGGGTTCACGCCCAAGCGGATCGCGAACCACGAGCCGGCGATCCGCACCATCGTCCGTGACGTGCTCCAGCGGCTCGACGGGCTCGAGGCCTGCGAGCTTGTAAATGACGTTGCGCAGCCTGTGGTCTCGCGGGTGATCGGCAGCTTCATGGGCATCCCCGAAGAGGACGACGCGATCTGGGCTCAGCTCATGAACTCGATGCTGGGCATGGGCGACCCAGACCTCAATCCCGGCGGGGTCGGCGAGGTCATGGCCAAGTACGTGCCCGAGCTGTTCGCGCGCTGCGGGCGGATGATCGCCGAGCGAAGGGAGCGCCCGACCGATGATCTGACGAGCGTGCTGGTGCACGCCGAGATCGATGGTCAGAAGCTCGAGGAGCACGAGATCGTGATGGGCTTCTTCCTGCTTGTGGCCGCGGGCAACGACTCCACCAAGGCGACCTACGCCAGCGGCATGCGGGCGCTGATCGAGCACCCGGACCAGCGTCAGCTGCTGGTGGAGGATCCCTCGCTGATTCCCGCGGCGGTCGAGGAGTCGCTGCGCATGTACCCGGCGTTCGCCCACTTCGGCCGCACGGCCATGTGCGACACGAAGGTCGGCGGACAGGGGATCCGCAAGGGAGACAAGGTCGTGATGTGGTACGTGTCCTCCAACCGGGACGAGTCGCGCTACCGCGATCCGGACCGCTTCGACGTGCGCCGCCATCCGGAGCACCAGGCATTCGGCGCCGGCGGTCGGCACTTCTGCCTGGGCGCCGCGCTCGCCAGGCTCGAGCTGCGGATCCTGTTCGAGGAGACGCTCGCCCGCTACCCGGAGATGCAGCTGGCGGGGACGCCCGCGTACGTGGAGTCGGCGTTCGTGAACCAGCTGAAGTCGCTGCCCGTGCGGCTCGGGGCGACCGCCTGAGGCTTGTTGACACCGCGCCGGGGCGCGTTTAGCCTCACGTCAACGGGGCGGCCGGTGATTGACCCCGGCAGGTGAACACGAAACGGAGGCCGATCATGATCGGGCACACGAGCCGGCTGGCCAGCCGGCTGTTACTTCTGACTGCGGCCATCGTGGTCTGCGCGTTCGGCGGCACCGCGCTGGCGGCCGGCAACAGCATCAGCATCACGCCGCCGACCAACGCCAAGATCAACAAGAGCTACTCGTTCACGGTGAGCGGCTCCGCGGGACAGATCGAGCGTCTGTACGTCTTCGACGACGTGCTGAAGTGCGGCCCCAACCCGCACGTCGAGCACGCGGTGCACAACGCCAACGGCGACGACTTCATCGTCAACGGGTCGTTCAGGAAGAACTCGCGTGGCTGGCGCTCGCCGAGGCGCACCACCTACTACGTGTGCGCCTACCTGGTGCAGATCTCGCAGCCCTTCAACCCCAAGAGCGGTGTCCTGCTCCACGCGAGCAAGGGCTTCCAGGTCAGCTAGCGCGGTCGTCCAGCGAGCCCCACGGGGCATGTCGGTCAGGCCCAGTGCCTACCTGGGCCGGCGTCAATGCCTCGCCGTTCAGTGATACAGCCAGGGTGACTGGGCACGTTCCAGCTCTTCGTCGGCCTGGATCACGTGCATCACAGCATTGATCAGCGACAGGTGCGTGAAGGCCTGGGGGAAGTTGCCGAGGTGCCGGCCGCTGCGGGCGTCCAGCTCTTCGGCATAGAGGCCGAGGGGGCTGGAATGCGCCAGGAGCCGCTCGCACAGGCTGCGGGCGCGCTCCACCTCGCCGATTTCGCACAGCGCTGACACCATCCAGAAGGAGCAGATCGTGAAGGTACCCTCGCGGCTCTGGAGGCCGTCGTCGGTCTGATCGGGGCGGTAACGGAGCACGAGCCCGTTGTCGGTCAGCTCCTGCTCGATGGCGAACACCGTGGCCCGGATACGGTCATCGCTCGGCGGCAGAAAGCGGACGATCGGCAGCAGCAGCAGCGAGGCGTCGAGCGCCGTCGTGTCGTAGTGCTGGACGAACACACCGCGGTCATCGACGGCGCGCTCGCAGATGTCGGAGTGGATCTCGTCCGCGACCGCCTGCCAGCGGGCGACGTGCTCTGAGTCCTCGCGAAGCTCGGCCAGCCGCGCGCCGCGGTCGCAGGCCACCCAGCAGAACATCTTCGAGGAGGTGAAGTGCTTGAGTTCGCCTCTGACCTCCCAGATGCCGCGGTCAGGCTTGCGCCAGTTGGCGATCGCCGCCTCCACCTGGCGCTTGAGGATCGGCCACACGCGCTCATCGAGCGAGTCACGCGAGCGGGTGTGCAGATAGACGGAGTCAAGCAGTACGCCCCACACGTCATGCTGGCGTTGCTTGTAGGCGTCGTTGCCGGTGCGCACCGGGCGGGCGCCCTGGTAACCGGCCAGGTGCTCGAGCACGTGCTCGTCGAGCGCCCGCTCGCCGCCCACCCCGTACAGGACCTGCAGGTCCTCGGCGCCCTCGGCGACGTCGGCGATGAAGTAGAAGAAGTCGTTGGCCTCCCAGTCGAAGCCCAGCGTGTAGAGCGACCAGAGCATGAACGTGGAGTCACGGATCCAGCTGTAGCGGTAGTCCCAGTTGCGCTCGCCGTGCGGGGTCTCGGGCAGCGAGGTGGTGGCCGCCGCCACCAGCGCCCCGGTAGGGGCGTAGGTCAATCCCTTGAGCGTCAGCGCGCTGCGCTGCAGGTACTCGCGCCACGGATGGTCGGGGAAGTCGCCGCGGTCGAGCCAGTGCTGCCAGTGGTGGGCGGTCCACACCAGCCGGCTGTAGGCCTGCTCGAAGTTCTGGGGCGGCGGGTGCTCTGACCAGCTCAGCGCGCAGAACAGCTCCTCGCCCTCCTTCATCCTGTGGCGGGCCGTGGCCCGTGGTCCTTCAAAACCCAGCCGCAGGTCCGTGGTCAGCCGCAGCTCGAGGTCCAGGCCCTCGGCCCGGGCCACGCCTTGGTGGTAGCCGGCGGCCGTGTACTCCCAGCGCGCCGGCCTGCGGCCGTAGTCGAACTCCGGCTCGCAGTCGAGCAGCAACTCAACCTCGCCGTTTACGCATCGCACGGTTCGCAGCAGGACGTGGTCGGCGTCGTAGTCGGTGGGAGCCCGGCGGTGGGAGTGCGAGCGCTCGCCCTCGTGGTGCCAGGGCCCCATCAGCAACAGGTCGCGGACGATGATCCAGCCGGAGCCCGTGCCCCAGCTGGTCTCCAGCACCATCGTCCCCGGCAGGTAGCGGCGCGAGGCCGGGACCGCCACACCGGCCGGTCCGATCCGGAAGTAGCCGGCGTCGCGGTCGAGCATGGCGCCGAACACGCTCGGCGAGTCGACGCGCGGCAGGCACATCCACTCCACGGCGCCACCCGGGGCAACGAGCGCGATCGTCTCGCAGTCGGACAGGAACGCGTAGTCGGCGATGGGCGGGAACGGGCTGGCCGACGGCGGCACCTCGGAGCGCAGGCGGGGTACGGGGCCCCTGGTGGGCGACGGTGCGGTGATGTGCAGGGCCTGCGCGTCTCCCGCCAGTTCGGGGTTCCCGGTTGCCCGCTCCATGGCGGTGAGTATTACGTGCGCGAAGCCGCGCGGCGCAAGGAGATTCCCAGCAGCAAAAGCACGGCCACCGGCATCACCCACCAGGCGGCGGCGCCGCCGCCGGCCAGGAGTGCCGTCACCCCGAGCGCCACGACCACGCCCAGGGCCGTGACCCAGTCGTCGCCGACGACGAAGTCCCACACCCCGGCCAGGATCCGCCGGATCGCGTTCATGCCGGCTCTCCAGCGGGCGCGCCGCGCGGCCGCTCGCGGCGTGCGCCGCGCATCCAGGCCGCGAGCGCCAGCGAGACCACCGCCACGCCCGGAATGATCGCCAGCAGCGACGCGTCGCCGCCCGGCCACGAGGCTCCCGCTCCCTCGGCGCCCCAGAACATGCCGAACGAGCTCAGCATCACTCCCACCGCGAACTTCATCGCGTTCTCGGGGACCCGGGCCAGCGGCGCCCTGACCGCCACGCCCGCCAGCACGACCAGTGCCACCGCCACGCCCGCCGCCGCGGCCGCCAGCCCGATGCGGTGCTGGTTGGCGCCGAACGTGAGCACGATCACCGCCACCTCCAGTCCCTCGAGCAGCACGCCCTTGAACGAGACGACAAACGCGTAGGAGTCAATTCCTCTAAATGCGCGCCGCGGGCTCGCCGCGCGAGCCGCGGCGCTTTCTTTTTGAAAGGCGGCCGCTTCGTCGTGCAGGGCCTTGAGGCCGGCTGCGCGCAGGATCGCCTTGCGCAGCCACTGCAGCCCGAACACCAGCAGCAGCCCGCCGATCGCCACCCGCAGCGCGTTCAGCGGCAGCGCGGTCAGCGCCGGCCCGAGCGCGGCGACGAGCACCGCCAGCACGGCCACCGCCGCGCCGACGCCGTAGAACGAGGAGCGCCAGTTCCGCGTGCTCCCCACCGCGAGCACGATCGTCAGCGCCTCCACGGCCTCCACCGAGCAAGCCAGCAGCACCGACAGGGCAAGTCCTACCTCGGGTCCGCTCATCGCCGGCAAGTATGGCGAAGGCCGCTTGTCATCATGGACTACAGATGAGCTTTGTAAATCGTGGATTCGGGGGCGCCGCCGGGAGCGGCGCGATGCGCTCCCTGCGCGGGGCGGGCGGGACGGATAAAAAGCCGCCGCCGCTGATGGACCCCACGCGCGAGCGTGACCGGCACCGGATCTTGCGCCTGTTCGTCCCCTACAAGTGGCGGCTGGGCGCGGCGATGGGCCTGATCGCGCTCTCCGCCGGGATCAGCATGATCTCGCCGTTCCTGCTGCGGGCGGTGCTCGACAAGGGACTGTTGGGGCACGACTCGACGGTGCTCGACTGGGGCGTCGCCGGGATGATCGCCATCGCGATCGTCACCGCCGTGTTCAGCGTGTGGCAGACATACCTCTCGAACGCCGTCGGCCAGCGGGTGATGCACGACCTCCGCTCGGCCGTCTACGAACGGCTGCAACGGATGTCTCTGGCGTTCTTCACCCGCACGCGGACCGGGGAGGTCCAGTCGAGGATCGCCAACGACATCGGCGGCCTCGACAACATCCTCACCAACACGGCGACGACGATCGCCCAGAACACCACCACGGTGATCGCCACGATCATCGCCATGCTGCTGCTCGATTGGCAACTGGCGGCGATCTCGCTCGTGTTCGTGCCGCTGTTCGTCTACCTCACGCGCCGCGTGGGCAAGCTCCGCCGCCGGATCACGATGGAGCAGCAGCGCCGGCTGGCCGACATGTCGGCGCTGGTCGCCGAATCGCTGTCGGTCTCCGGGATCATGCTGGGCAAGACGATGGGGCGGGGTGGCGATCTGGCCAAGCGCTTCACCGGCGAGTCGCGCGATATCGCCGATCTCGAGGTGCGCTCGCGGATGGCGGGCCGCTGGGTCATGTCGACGATCCAGATGACGTTCGCCATCCAGCCGGCGATCGTCTACTTCCTTGCCGGCCAGAGCTCGATCATCGGCCACATCTCGGTGGGGACGGTCGTGGCGCTGACCACGCTCCAGACGCGGCTGCTGTTCCCGATCCAGCAGCTGCTCGGCGTGGGCGCTGACGTCGAGGCGTCGCTGGCGTTCTTCGACCGCATCTTCGAGTACCTGGATCTGCCGATCGACATCGTCGAGAAGGAGAACCCGGTCGAGCTGCAGCCCGATGAGCTACTGGGGGAGGTCCACTTCGAGGACGTGTACTTCAGCTACCACGGCGAGGAGCCATGGACGGTGCAGGACATCGAGCTCGCGGTCCCCGCCGGCACGCGCACCGCGATCGTCGGCGAGACGGGTGCCGGCAAGACGACACTCGGGTACTTGGTGGCCAGGCTGTATGACCCGCAGCGGGGACGGGTGACGATCGACGGCATCGATGTCCGCGACGCCTCGCTTCGGTCGCTGGCCAACACGGTGGGGGTCGTTTCGCAGGAGACATATCTGTTCCACGCCAGCGTGCGCGAGAATCTGCGCTTCGCCTGCCCGGACGCGACCGATGAGCAGATTGAGGAGGCCGCGCGCACCGCACACATCCACGAGCTCATCGCCTCGCTGCCCGACGGCTACGACACGATCGTCGGCGAGCGCGGCTACCGCTTCTCGGGCGGGGAGAAGCAGCGCATGGCGATCGCCCGGACGATCCTGCGCAATCCGCCGGTGCTGGTGCTGGACGAGGCCACGAGCTCGCTCGACACGCAGACTGAGGCCGCCATTCAGGCCGAGCTAGAGCGGCTGTCCGAAGGCCGTACGACGATCACAATCGCCCACCGTCTCTCCACGATCAGAGACGCCGATCAGATCGTGGTGCTCGACCACGGGCGGATCGTCGAGCGCGGCACGCACTACGAGCTGCTGGCACAGGGTGGGATCTACGCGGCGCTCGTGGCACGCGACGTGGCCGAGGAAGGGCCTCAGCTCACGGCTACGTAGCGCGACTCGCGCAGTCAGTCGACCACGACGTAGCGCATCACGACCGGGCCGACCCTCAGGACGTCGCCGTCCTGGAGGTTGGTGGCAATGATGCGCCGGCCGTTGACGAACGTGCCGTTGGAGCTGCGGTTGTCAAGCACGCGCATGAAGCCTCCGTGGCGGACAAGGATGGCGTGGCTGACCGATACGTGGCTTTGCTCCAAACGCAGGTCGGCGGTGAAGCCGCGGCCGACGTGCGTTATCCGCCGCTCGAGCGGGACGTAGACCACCTCTTCGCCGTCGTGGAACTCGATGTAGTGCCCGCGGGGGGCCATGCGCGGCTGGAGTGCCCGGGCCCGGGTGCGGTGGTCGAGCAGTGGCAGCGCCTCGAGGATCGGCTCCCCGACATCCGGCCGCAGCTCCGCCGTCGGCTCGTCTCGGTGCTCTACGGGTGTGGGGAATGCTTGGATGCTCATGGGCGCAGTCCACCACGGGTCGGTGGCGGCAACGCTAAGCGCACCGAAGAGATGTCGAAGAGGGCCACGGTTAGGGCTCTTGGCCCTGGCGCTCTTCGCGTCATCTGTGGTTCGGTTTATCCGGCCGAGAGCGACGCGGGGCAAGCTCGTTTCATGCATCCCGGCTATTGCCCTCAGTGCGGCGAGCGAGTTACCCCATTCGCCGCCGGCTGCGCGTTGTGCGGCGCGGAGCTTGACCCGCGACGGTGGCGGCGGCCGCCGTCGCTGGGCGACCGCTTGGCGCAGCGGTTGGGATCGCGGTGGCGGGGCGCCCGGCTGAGCAGACGGACGCGCGCCTAGCGAGCCGACGCGAGAGCGCCCGTACGGGAGAGATCGAAGTTGTGGTCGTCTGGCGCCATATAACTTCTAACTCTCCTCCCGACGACGAGCTAAGCCGGTGCAAGCTCGTGACGACAGCTAAGCCGGCGCAAGCTCGGGCGAGTCTTCCATCAGCTGCGCCAGCTTGGTCGGCGTGTCGTGCTCCGGCAGCGGCGAGTAGAGGACCAGCCGCTGCTCCGGAGCATCGCCGGGGTGCAGCACGGCGTGCTCAAAGACCATCGCGCCCATCTCCGGGTGGCGGAGCTCCTTGCGTCCCGGACCCGTTCGGGCGACCTCGTGTCGCTTCCACTCCCGGCAGAACTCGGGGCTCGACTGCCTCAGCGCGTGGATCAGCTGCTCGAACTCCGGGTCGCCCAGGTGGTGGGCACTGTCGGCGCGGAACTTGGCCACCAGCAGCCGTGAGCCCTCGGCCCAGTCGGTGAACAGCTCGCGCCGGCCGGGATCCATGAAGTGAAGCCACACGTGATTGCGCTGGGCGCGGGGGACGCGATCAAGGTCGCCGAGCAGCACGCACGCCGCGCGGTTCCACGACAGGTAATCCCAGCGGCGGCCGATGACGTAGGCCGGGTTGGGGCCGAGGTTCTCTATCAGCCGGCGCAGCGTCGGCGACACGCGCTCGCGCTGTGACTTGCACGGCGGCGGGTCCTCGCCGCGGCCCAGCAGCAGCAGGTGCGTGCGCTCCGTCGGGGTCAGCCGCAGCGCGCGGGAGATGGCCTCCAGTACCTCCAGCGAGGCGCGGACGTCACGGCCCTGCTCGAGCCACGTGTACCAGGTGGTGCCGACACCGGACAGCTGTGCGACCTCCTCGCGCCGCAGGCCCGGCGTACGGCGCCGCCCGCCATTAGGCAGGCCGACGTCCTCGGGGCGGATCCGCTCGCGCCGCCGGCGCAGGAAGTCCGCCAGCTCGGCGCGGCGGCGCTCGCCGTTGCGAGCGGTCTCGGCTTGTTCAGTGGACCTGGTCTTGGCCGCCGACTGAGCCTCTCCGGCGCTCGCCAGTGTCCCGTTGTTGCGCTTGGGGGTGATATCTACTACCAGGATAACTTCCTCTCTTGTACCTGGATAAGAATAGTCGCACACTGACGGCGTGCCTTCAACTCTCATAAATAGCCCCAGGTCCCTTCGAGCCCGTCTGCGATCTCACGCCGACGGTAACCGCGGCGTTCTAGAGCGTATGAACAAAGCTCGCCCCACCTCCACCAACGCGCTGCTGCTGGTCGTCTGCCTGGCTCAGTTCATGGTCATCCTGGACGTCTCGGTGGTGAACATCGCGCTGCCGTCGATGCGCGACGGACTTCACTTCTCCACTACCGGCCTGCAGTGGGTGGTCAACGCCTACACGATCGCTTTCGCCGGTTTCCTGATGCTCGGGGCGCGCTCCGCCGACCTGCTGGGCCGCCGCAAGGTACTGCTCGCCGGCACGGCGCTGTTCGTGCTCTCCTCGCTGGCCTGCGCGTTCGCCGACTCGCCCGCGCTGCTGGTGTCCGCCCGCGCCGTGCAGGGATTCGCCGGCGCGATCGTCTCGCCGACGACCCTGTCGATCATCACGTCCTCGCTGCCGGAGGGTCCCGAGCGCAACCGCGGACTGGGGCTGTGGGCGGCGCTCGGCGGTCTCGGCGCGTCATCCGGTGCACTGCTCGGAGGGCTGTTGACCCAGGGGTTCGGCTGGCCCGCGATCTTCGCCATCAACGCTCCCATCGGGGCCTTGGTGGTGGCGCTCGGCCTGCGCGTGATCCCCGCCGACGTGCGCCGCGAGGGGCCGCGCCACTTCGATTTCACTGGCGCGATGCTGATCACGGCCGGGCTGGTCAGCCTGACCTACGGGATCGTGCGCACCGACGCTCTGGGCTGGGGCTCCGCCGGCGTGCTGCTGCCGCTCGCGGCGGCGCTGGCGCTGATCGGTTCGTTCGCATTTGTCGAGGGGCGCGTGGCCGAGGCGCCGCTGGTGCCGTTGTCGATCTTCAGGGTCGGGCGGTTGCGGGCCGCGAACCTGGTCGTCCTGCTGATGTACGCGGCGCTGTTCTCGACGTTTTTCTTCATCACGCTCTACCTCCAGCAGGTCCTGGGGGACGACGCGCTCGTGGCCGGTCTTTCGTTTTTGCCGATGACGCTGGCGGTGTTCACCGGCTCCTCGCTCGCACCGCGGCTGGTGGCGCGCTTCGGCCTGCGGGCCGTCGTGACGCTCGGTCTGCTGCTGGCGGCCGCGGGCCTGCTGCTGTTCACCGGCGTCCGGCCGGGCGGCAGCTACTTCGCGCTGGTACTTCCAGGCGCGGTGCTGTCCGGTCTGGGGATGGGACTGGGGCTCGTGGCGTCGACGATCGCCGCCACCCAGGGCGTACCCGCCACCCAGAGCGGCCTGGCGTCAGGTCTGCTCAACATGTCGCGGCTGTTCGGCGGCGCGCTCGGGCTCGCTGTGCTCTCCACGCTCGCCGCCTCGCGGACCCACGCCAGCCTGGGGGTGAGCACCGGACAGGCCCTGACCGACGGCTTCGGCCTGGCATTCACGATCGGCGCCGGGCTGTGCCTCGTGGGCGCGCTCGTGGCTGTGTCTGGGCTGCGCTCGGCGCCATCGCATGCCGAGGCCGTAGTGGTCTCGCGCGAGCCGGAGGCGGAGGTCGACCAGGGCGATCCCGAGCCGCTGGCGGCGTAGGCCAAACGGCGGGGCGCCGGACCACACCGCGCCCCGTCGTGCGACCATGGGCTAGTGGCCGCCGCCGCAAATACGCTCGCATTCGAGTCGGCCCTGACGGCGCCTGCGCGAGCTTGCGGCCCGCTCGGCATCCCGCCTCGCCACTTCCGGGCCGCGCCCGAGTCGTCCGGCTGCCTCCTGCGTCCTCGGCAGCCACCCGTCAGTCCCGTCTCTCGGTGCGACCGTACTTACAGCGCCGACCACTAATGCCCCGGGCAAGCTCACGACGCCTCAGCGCCGGCATCCTGCTCTACCGCCGCTCGCCGGTTCCCGCTTCCGATCGTGCGCAGCCGGGCGATCGGCTGGAGGTGCTGCTTGTGCATCCCGGGGGGCCGTTCTTCTCGCGCCGTGACACCGGCGTCTGGTCGATCCCCAAGGGAGAGTACGAGGGCGCCGACGACCCATTGGAGGCTGCGCGACGCGAGTTCGAGGAGGAGCTGGGCACCCCGCCGCCCCGCGACCCCGAGCCATTCGCTCTGGGTGAGGTCCGCCAGAAGTCCGGCAAACGCGTCACGGCATGGGCGCTCGAGGGCGACCTCGACACGGCGGAGATCGAGAGCAATACGTTCACGGTCCAGTGGCCACCGCGGTCGGGGCGGATGCGAGAGTTCCCCGAGGTCGACCGCGCCGAGTGGTTCGGGATCGAGGCGGCGAGGGAGAAGCTGATCCCGGCCCAGGTTGCGTTCTTGGACCGTCTGCTGGCGCAAGGCGGCGCTGAGCGAGTCGCGGCGGAGCTAGAGCAGCAATGAGCTCCGGCGGGCGCATCAGCCCAACCGCCCATTACACCGGCTACGTGTGGGCCCGGAACGGCCTCTCGGATCCGGAGCTGGAGACGGTGGAGGGACGGATCCTGTTCGAGTCGCTGCGCGTGCCGATGATCGTCAGCGCCGTGCTCGGCGGCGGGACGCTCGAGGCGTACCTGCTGGCACGCCACCGGGCCATCGACGCGCGTCTCAGCAAGGCGATCGACGTCGGCCAGATCGGTCAGGTGATAGAGGTGGCGTCCGGTCTCTCGCCGCGCGGCCTTCGCTTCAGCCGCCGCTATGGCGACCAGCTGACCTACGTGGAGGCCGATCTGTCGGGGATGGTGGAGCGAAAGCGCGAGGCGCTTGAGAAGGCCGGCGCTCTGTCGGAGACCCACCGCGTGGCGGAGGTGGACGCGCTGCGCGACGGCGGTCCGGGCAGCCTCGCCGAGCTGGCAGCCACGCTCGATCGCGGCCGAGGACTGGCGATCATCACCGAAGGGCTACTCGGTTACCTGGAGCCTGAGTCGGTGCATGGCATCTGGCGGCGCTTTGCGCAGACGCTCGGCGACTTCGACCAGGGGACCTACATCTCCGACATCCACGTCGGCGAGCTGCAGAACCCGCAGGTGCGGGCGTTCCGCGTCCTGCTGTCGGTCTTCGTCCGCGGCCGCGTGTATCTGCACTTCGGCGAGCCCTCGGAGATCCGCACGGCGTTGCTCGACGCCGGGTTCACGACCGCCGAGGTCCGCCGAGCCTCGGACATCGCCGGCGAGGAGAGCAACAGCGCCAGTCAACTGGCGCACGTGCTGGAGGCCACGGTCTGATGATCGACGCCACGCTCTACAACGATCCGGCGTGTCCCTGGGCCTACTCGGAGAACCCGGCGCTGCGGGTGATCGAGTGGCGCTACGGCCAGCAGCTTCGCTGGCGGCTGGTGCTGATCGGCCTGACCGAGGACGCATCGCAGTACGAGCGCCGCGGCTACACGCCGTTGCGCGGCGCGCTGGGACAGCTGCGGTTCCGCGGTCGCTACGGAATGCCGTTCGCGCCGGCGCCGAAAGCCCGCCTCAGCGCGACGGCCCGAGCCTGCCGAGCTGTGGTCGCCGCCCGGCTGGCCAATCCGGGCTCGGAGTGGCGCGTCTTCCGGGCGCTACAGCTCGCGAACTTCACCACGCCGCTGGTGCTCGACGACGACGCCCAGCTGGCGGATGCGCTGGCCGGCGTGCCCGGGATCGACGCCCGCGAGATCGTGCTGCGGATCGACGCTCCCGAGGTCGTAGAGGCATACCGGCGCGATCGGGAGGAGGCGCGAGTCGCCGCGGGCTCTGCGGCCGAGCTGCAGGGCAAGACCGCCACCACCGATGGGCCGGTGCGCTTCACCGCGCCGTCCGTGGTCTTCCAGCGCGACGGCCAGCGATTGGTTGCCGGCGGCTTTCAGCCAGTCGAGGCCTACGACGTGCTGGTCGCCAACCTGGACCCCGCGCTCCAGCGCGAGCCGCCGCCCGAGACACCCGAGCCGCTGCTCGAGCGCTTCCCCGACGGGCTGACGACGCAGGAGGTGGCGGCACTGCTGACGCAGGGCAACGACACGCCGGACCCCGTGGCGGCCGAGGCGGCGCTGCTGGAGCTGGTCGGCGAGGGGAAAGCCGTGCGTCAGCCGCTGGGCAGCGACGCCCTGTGGAAGCCACGCGAACCCAGTCACGTCTCGAGCGCTCCAAGCGCCTAGCTTTCAGCCAAAATGCGCTCCCCTTTCAGCGCACGGCGGGTGGGCGGTTGGCGTTCGACCACCGGTCACATAGGCTTGACCGCGTGGGGCACTCACGATCGACCGCGCTCGCCGCGCTGATCAAGGCCGCGGTCGCGGTGGGGGCGGCTGTTTTCCTCGCTGTGATTCCCGCGAGTGCGATCGCGGCGGCGCCGGGGCGGCTGGCCTACGTCACCTCCGCCAATAACAACACCACCACCCTGTCATGGGTGGCCGGACCCAAGGGCCAGAATCCGACCCGGCTGGCTCAGGCAGACGAGCCAGTCGTATCGCCCAACGGCCAGCTGGTGGCGTTGCTGCCCCAGACGAACACCCAGTCGGTGGCGGTGTATACGGTCAATGGGACGCTCCTGGCGCAGTTCCCGGGGGCAGAAGGTCCGCTGGTGTTCTCCTCCAACTCCCGATATCTGGCCATGCAAAAAAGCGGCCTACAGGTCGCAGACCTGCAGTCCGGGAAGGTCACGCAGATCGCCAAGGGACAGCTCCAGGGCATGGGCTTTGCGCCCAGCGGCAGCAGGCTGGTTTATGGCCTCAGCAAGTCCGAGCAGTTGAACTCGCCCGTCAACCTCTACACGATCAATGCAAACGGAACGAGCCGCAAGCAGCTCACCACGAACGGCCGCAGCGCCAACCCGGTGTGGGGCTCCAAGGGCATCGTCTTCGACCGCGAGACGCCACGCAAGAACGACGCTCCGATCTCTCAGATCTATGTGCTGAGCGGCGGCAAGGCCAGGCAGATCACGAACCTGAAGGTGCCATCGCTGCTGACGGGGTTGGTCCCCATGGCCATCGCGTCCGACGGCGTGCGCCTGCTGGCTGCCTACAGCGGCGAGGACACGGACGAGGCCTGGACCGTCAATCTTTCGACCAAGAAGCTCGTGCGGCTCACCGCCGGCAAGCAGTACGTGTCGCCGTACGGCATCTCCCGCAACGGCAAGCGGGTGCTGGTAGCCCTCGGTGGGTTCCAAGGACCGCCGACCGGGAGCGTGGCGACGATTCCGTTCTCGGGCGGCAAGGCCACGATTCTCGTCAGGCGCGCGGGCATTCCGAGCTGGAATCAGTAGCCCCGGCGTAGGGTCGGGCCCGACTGGCGTTCAGTCGAGCTCCAGCGCCAGCGGTAGCTTCTCCAGTCCGTAGATCCCCGAGGGCGTGCCGAACTCGGGCTCGCCATCGAGCCGCCATGGAGCGCACCCGTTCGGCGAGGAATGCCAGTCCCTCCTGCATCTCGGCTCGGGCCAGATTCGCCCCGACGCAGTAGTGGATCCCGGCGCCAAACGTCAGCACGCGAGACCGCGGACGCTCGGCGGTGATGTCGAACGTATCGGGCTCGATCCCCTCCCGGTTGGCATGCCAGGCGGACACCAAGACGATTGTCCCCGCCGGGAACGTCACTCCGCGGTGCTCCACCTCTGCGAGCGTGATCCGCGCCGTGAGCGGAGTGATCGGCTCGTACCGAAGCGCTTCCTCGACTGCGGCGAGCGCCAGGCCGTGCGGGTCCGAGCGCAGCGTCTCCCATTGCAAAGGGTGCTCTGCCAGTAGCCGGACCGCGTGTGCCAACTGGCTCTGGCTCGTATCCACGCCACCGACGAGAATGTTCAGCACCAGGTTGCGCAGCTCGTCATGGGACAAACGATCCCGGCCGGCTTCGCTGGCCTGGTGATCCCGGCCGCGTCGCCGGCCTGGTGATCGCCGGCCTCTTCGGCGTGGATCAGATCGGTGATCAAGTCGTCTCCCGGCCGGGCGCGCCGGTCGGCGATCAGCGCGTCCTCGTAGTCGTAGAACTCCGCCACCGCATCCTCGATCAGCTGCCGTTCCTCCGTCAGGGCGGTCGCATCGAACTGGCGCTGGATCCAGTTCGACCAATGGTGAAGCCGCGGCGCGTCCTCGAGCGGTGCGCCCATCACCTCAGCGATCACGAGCGATGGATAGGGCTTGGCGAAATCGGCGATGAACTCCAAAGAGCCGCTGGGCGGGAGCAGCTGCTCGAGGAAGCGGCGCATCGCCGGCCGGTAGCGGTCGATGGCACGGGGCGCCAGCGCTGGGTTGACCAGGTTTCGCAGGCGCCGGTGATCGTCGCCGTTTATGTTGATGATGTTCTTGACGATCTCCTCATGCAGCGGCCCGTCGTCGATCTTGAACAGCTGCGCGATCGTCATCCCAGGGAAGACGGCATCCTTGGTGCGCAGAAAGAACTCGCCTGCCTCACGATCGAGCACGATGAACCCGAATGGACTTGCCGCCAGCCAGCCGTCACGGCCGCCCAGGTTCGTCATCGCCTCGATGTAGCGACGGCCGCTGAGGGAGGGGTCGGTGTGATCTAAGCGGGGGAGCTCGAGCTCGGTGGCGAGCGGCACAGTGTGGCTAGACGCGCTCGAAGATCGCCGCCAACCCCTGCCCGCCGCCGATGCACATCGTCTCCAGTCCGTAGCGACCCTCGCGCCGTCGTAGCTCGCGCAGCAGCGTCGTCAGGATGCGGGCGCCGGTGGCGCCGACTGGATGGCCGAGCGAGATCCCGGAACCATTCACGTTCAGCCGCTCCAGGCCGTCCGAGAGCTGCCACTCGCGCAGCACGGCGAGCACCTGCGCGGCGAACGCCTCGTTGAGCTCGATCAGGCTGAGGTCGTCAAAGCTCAGGCCGGCGCGCTCCAGCGCCCGGGCGGCGGCGGGCACGGGCCCGATGCCCATCGTCCGCGGCGGCACCCCAGCCACCGCCCAGGACACGAGCCGGCCGAACGGCTCAAGGCCCAGCTCCGCGGCCCGCTCAGGGTGCGTGACCACGCACACCGCGGCGCCGTCGTTCTGACCGCTCGAGTTGCCGGCGGTGACGGTTGCCTCGCTGTCCTGGCGCCGCGTGATGGGCTTCAGAGCGGCCAGGCTCTCGCGCGTGGCGTCCGGCCGAGGATGCTCGTCGCGGCTGATGACGCGGGTGTCGTTCTTGCGGTCCTCCACCGTCACGGGCACGATCTCCTCGGCGAACGCGCCCCGCTCGTGGGCGTCTACCGCGAGCTGGTGCGAGCGCAGCGAGAGCTCGTCCTGCTCCTCACGCGGGATCCCGTACTCGCGGCGCAGGTTCTCGGCCGTCTCCAACATGCCGCCGGGAACTGGGTGGTTGACCCCGCCCGCCGTCACCCGCGAGCGCACGAGCCGATCCTCGAGCATCGCGCCGCCGGAGCGCGCCCCCCAGCGCAGATGGGTGGAGTAGAGCTCGGCCTGGCTCATGCTCTCGCCGCCGCCCGCCAGCACGAGGTCGGCGGCTTCGGTCTGGACCATCATGCTGGCCTCGATCACGGCCTGCAGCCCGGAGCCGCAACGGCGGTCGAGCTGGAGGCCGGGGACCTCCACCGGCAGACCGGCGTCGAGCGCCGCCACGCGTCCCAGCGCCGGGGCATCGCCGTTGGCGTAGCACTGGCCGAGCAGCACGTCATCGATCGCCTCGTGCGGCAGCCCGGTTCGCTCAACGACGGCCGACACGACGGTGGAAGCCAGCCTTGCCGCGGGCTGGTCACGGAAAACGCCGCCGAAGCGGCCGACGGGCGTGCGAAGCGGCTCGCAGATGACGGCGTCTCTCATCCGCCGATGACTGTATCGAGCCGCCTCACTGCGCCCGATGGAGGACGGGCTGGCCGGCTGCCGAACTACTAGGGCGGACCCTCCGGAAAGGACAGCATCGTCGCCCGCCTAGGCTCGGCATCAATCGAGGTAGCTCACGACTTCGCGCGGCGCCAGCCGCTCCGGCGGCTCCTTCTCCTGGCGAGCCCAGCCGAGATGGATCAGCGCCACAAACCGCTCATCCTCCGCCATCCCCAGCGCCGCACGCCCCTCTTCGGAGCGGAAAACAGACGGCGTGCGCCAGTAGCCCGCAAGTCCCCGGGCGTGAGCGGCCAGGAGCACCGCGTAAGTGGCGCAGGCCGTGGCGCAGAGGTCCTCTTCGTCCTGGACGGGGTCATTCGAGCGCTTGGCGCTGGCGGCTACCAGCGTCGGCGCCCGGTCGAGCTTGGCGCCGCCCTCGGGACCGACGATCCGCTTCAGGGCCGCCAGCGTCTTCGGCCCCAGCACGCGGAAGCGCCAGGGGTTGGTCAGATGATGGTTGGGCACCCAGCGGGCCAGCTCGAGCAGCTCGTCGAGCAGTTCGCCAGGAACCGGGTCGGGGGCGAACGCCTTGTGGGTGCGACGCGTACGGATCGCCAGCTCGAGCTCCATCGTCACCCAAACGTAGCGGCCAGCGATCGACCTACACTGATGAGGTCGATGCCGAGCAAGCGAACAGGACGCATGGTCGAACGGGCCACCCGCCGGGTTCCCGGGCTGCGCGCGATCCCGGTTGTGAAGCTGCTCGCGGCGGCCGAGATCATCCTGATCGCCCGGGAGCACGTCGAGCGGCTCGACCCCTACGAGCGCCGCCGGGTGCTCCAGCTGGTGCGTAAGGGCCACGGGAGGCCGAGCCACCTGGACGCCGCCGAGCGCGAGGAGCTGCATGAGCTGGTGGCCAAGGCCGAGCCGCGCCTATTCGCCGGACTCGTCGCCGAGCACCTCTCACCGGTGGGGCTGCCGCGGCGACTCGTCCGGGGACGCAAGAAGCGCTAGTCCGCCGTCGGCGCACCACCGAGCTGGAGGATGCCGACGCGGCCGTCGTCCCCGAGGCTGACAAACCGCTGCTCGTCTAACGCGCGCCCGAATACCGCCCTCACGCCCTCCCATTCGCGGATGTCGTCGAACACGACGATGCTTCCGTCGGTCATCAGCGCGCGGAGGGCATCCAGTTCCCGGGAGAGGTAGCTCTCGTCGTGGTTTCCGTCGAGCAGGATCAGGTCGAAGCCCTCGCCGACGAACCGCGTCAGACTCGAGAGCACGTTTTCGCACGCCAGGCCGTCGGCCCTCAGCTGCTCCCCCAACGTCCAGTCGACCGTGTAGCCGCAGATGATGACGTTCGTCCGTAACAGGTCGAAGTGGTGAAGGAGCGCCAGCGCATGGCCTTGAGGATCCTCGATGCCTCTGTGGGTGGCGTTCGGATCGATCGAGACGACAACCGACTCGGGGTGTCGCTCGGTGACGAGCCACGACAGGTAGCAGAGGGAGACGCCGACAAAATTGCCGATCTGCAGGGCCCGCACCGGACGGTCGGAAGGCAGCCGCTCGAATACGCGCTCGCCGATGAAATCGAGTGAGTGCGCGGGGATCGAGCCTTGGCGCACCTGTTGCTCGTCGAGTCCCCTGCCGACCAGAAAGCGGATCGCCTCCTCTACGCGGCGCTCGCGGGGGGGAGGCCGCCGAACCACATCGGCCTCGTAGGCGGCGGCCGCGCGCTTCGCGCGGCGGCGGAAGAGCCACCACTCAATTCCCCACGGCGTGATGAGCCTGAGCGCCATCCGCGCTCGCCCCCTCCACGAGCCCCGTCTCAGCTGTGATCGAACACCCAGTTGGCTCAAAGCGGGACCATCAGGCACTCATCGGCACGCCGGATTCAGCCCGCCCAGCAGCTCGGGCCTACCCGCCCGGTCGAGAACATCCACCTCGCGGAGGTCCAGCTTTAGGCCGAGTTGCGCGGCGAGTAGCCGGACCTTGTAGCAGTTGCCCGAGACCGGGTTGTTGTAGAGCAGCATGGCGCGGGATGGTACGGCCGCCGCGGGCGCCCGGGCTGGTCTGCGATGAAGCTGTCACCCGTGGCTATCGCGATCGTCGCGTAGCTCGAAGTGCGGATGGTGAAATCGCTGACTTTTGGTCAAGAATGTGGTCTAATGCGGACAAGGGTTGAGGGCTGTAGCTGTCTCGCATGGGGTCCTGCGGGTCTGTAAGAGGGGGGACGAAAATGAGAGTGAGATCTGTGGTGCCGTTGCGGTCGATGGGGGCCGCGTTGGTCGTCGGGCTCTCGCTTGTGGGGTTGAGCGGCTGCGGAGGTGGAACGTCCACGTCGACCACGACGGTCGCTGCGCAGGCGGTTGTCCTTCAGGTGACCTCGCCGGCGAATGGGGCTGCGGTCAATGCCAACAGGGTTGCTGTCCGCGGGACCGTCGCTCCGGGAAACGCCGCGGTTCAGGTTGCGGGGCAGCCCGCTGCGGTCGGAAACGGGGTGTTCGCCGGTACCGTGAGCCTGCAGCCGGGCAAGAACACCATCGACGTGATCGGGAGCGCAGCAGGGAAGTCGCCGGCAACCGCGACGATCGTGATCACCCGGACGGGGGCGGGTGGCGGCAGCGGATCCCAGGGGAACGGTGCGACCAGTGGGCAGTCGTCGTGCGGCGGCGGGCTGTCGGTGGGACCCAACACGAGCTGCCCGTTCGCCCAGAACGTGGAGAACGCCTATCAGGCAAATGGCGGCCCCGGCACATTCCCCGTCTCCAGCCCGGTAACCGGCCAGACGTACACATTGACGTGCAATCTGAACGGCAGCCAGGTCGCCTGCACCGGCGGGAACAACGCTTCGGTCTACTTCCAGGCCAGTGGGCAGCCGCAGACCAATGGGCAGTCGTCGTGCGGCGGCGGGCTGTCGGTAGGACCCAACACGAGCTGCTCGTTCGCCCAGAACGTGGAGAACGCCTATCGCGGAAACGGGGGACCAGGCACATTCCAGGTGTCTAGCCCGGCGACGGGCCAGACATACTCGATGACCTGCAATTTGAGTGGCAGCGAGGTCACCTGCACCGGCGGGAACAACGCATCGGTTTACTTCCCACAATGACGGTTCTAACCCGCCTCGCCGGCTAGATCATTGGTCAAGCGTCGTTGGCCAACGCCGCGACTGAGCCGTCGCAGCCTATCGGTGTGCGTGCTCACTAGCGCGGTCGTGGTCGGGGTGCTCGCCGCGGTAGCCGCCGGCGCGTTTAGCCCTACCCGCCACAAGGTTGTCACCGTCGTCGTCACGTCACCGACACCGATTCCGCGCACGACGGCTGCCCCACCCATTCACGGCGCCCTGCCTCCTGCCTCGGCTGGCTCGAACGGGTCCTTCTCGCCACCAGACTCGGGCTCGGTCCTTCGTGCCGGGGCCAGAGCTGGGTTCGTCCAGTTCGCCGCTGGACTCCCCGGAAAGGTCGACGTTGCAATCGAGCCGCTCGCCGGCGAGCAGCCGGTCGCTCTCGGCAGTGACACAGCTGCCCACGGCTGGAGTACGACCAAGATCCCGGTGCTGGCTGCGTTGCTGCTTGCACGCGGTTCGGCAGGGCTCACCACTGCTGAGCAGCGGTGGGCGCAGCTAGCAGTCACTGAATCCGATAACCAGTCGATCTTGAATCTGTTTGCGGATCTCGAGAGTCTGAAAGGAGGGCCCGTCGGCGCCAGTGAGTACGTGCAGAGACTGCTCAGGCAGAGCGGGGACGATCAGACGGTTGTGGCAACTGCTCCGCCGCCGCCCGGCGCGGTCACGACGTTCGGTCAGACCGAATGGGCACCCGGTGAGGCCGTGAAGTTCTTTCGCGCACTGGCGCGCGGCTGCCTAATTTCCCCGTCGCAGACTAGCTACGTGCTCGACCTTATGCAGCGCGTGGTGCCGAGTGAAAGCTGGGGTCTCGGGGCGGCGAACTTTGGTGTGCCTGTCGCGTTCAAAGGTGGCTGGGGCCCAGAACAGTCTGGATATCTGGTCCGACAGTCGGGAATCATTGACCCGGGCTCACCCAAGGGTGTGGCGGTTAGCATCGTCGCCTACCCTCCGGCGGGAGGCGACTCGTTCGGGACCGGCACTGAAATGGTCACCGAAGTGGCGCAGTGGCTTGCGCACCAGATCACGCTCAAGGCCAGTCACGCCACCGGTTGCTGAGGCTGCGAGCGGATCGCGAATCAAACGTGTCAGGCCCACCTCACCCACCACTGCCAGGCTGAGCCAGGCCTCGACGGTCACGTTGCTCATGTGCCAGATGTCGTGAAGACCCTTGCCGCTGGGATCGACGAGGGCGTAACGGTGGTCTTCCGAGCCGAGGCCGGCACCAGCGGGCTCCCCGCTCCGGCGGAGCTCAGGGGCTCCGATCAGGTGGCGCAGGTGGTTATCCAGCGCGGAACGCCGGTTGCGCACCTGGCTCGGCCGGCGGTGGTCGAGGGCCGCGCGGGCGCGGTTGTGGCCAGGGGCGATCGCGTGGCGTCCGTGATGGCGTGCCGCGTCGAGGGCGGCCGGATCACCGAGATGGACCTGCTGCTCAACCCGGGCAAGCTCGCGCGCGTGAAGGTCTAGCGCCGGCCCTCTCAGCGCGGGGGCGCGTGGCGGCGGTTGTAGGTGATGATCGCGCCGGTGGCGAGGACCGCAATAGCCGCCACGAGCACGATTTCCGGCGTGGTCGGGCTCGAGCCGCCGCCACCGCTGGTGGCGGGCGAAGGGGAACTGACGGGCGCGAGCGTGATCCCCGACGCCGCGGCGAGCTTGGGGATCGCCGCCAGCGCCGACCGCGCGAGATCGTCTCCGGTCTTGCCGGCGGGTTTGGCCAGCGAGCCAGCTGCCGCCGTCGCGGCGGGACTCAATCCAGCGACTCCGAAGCCAGAAGGCATCACCACCAGCAACGGTGGCTTGCGGTTGAAGGTGATCTCCTGATCGAGGAACTTGGCGTACTGCTGCGGCTTTCCGAACAGCGTCGGGAGTCCGCCGAGGTCGAGTGGCGCGGGAATCAGCGCCACCTTGATCGGCATTTGCGCCCGGCTCGCGGCCGCGGTCTGGGCGTTGAGCTTCTTCTGCAGCTGGGAAGAGACCTGCGAGGTGTAGGGGTAGAACACGCTTGCGGTGACCAGCGTGTCGCTCGCCGGGTCCGCGTCGGCGAGCGCCAGGCTCGCTGGCAGGATCGGCGCGGCCAGGAGCACCGCCGACAACATGATCTGGCGCACGACTCTCACTGCAACTGAGATGCCGGCAGCGCGTGGCCGACTGAAACGGCCAGCGCCTGTAGAGCGTCTGCCGGCGTCCAATCGGGCTGCGGCGGATGGGCGAGGTGCTGGCGGCCGAGCTGGTCGAGGAACTCATGGAGCTTGGGGTTCAGGCTGCCGTGGAAGTCCGGCGCCGCGTCCTGGGCCACGCGCTCGACGCCGCTCGGATCGATCACGAAGTAGTTGTCGGAGTGATCGACGTCATACCTCAGAGGCCTGCCGGTCAGCCAGTCGATCGAGGCCGGTTTGTCCTCGGGCACCTTCTGATAGGTGAAGCCAAAGAACTTGGCCAGCGCGCGGAGCTCGGACGGCGTCTCGGTGACGAGCTCCCAACTCGCGTCGGTCAGCTTGGCGTAGGCCGCGAGACGGCTTGGGCGTGTCCCGTCCAGGATCGACCGACAGCTCGATGATCTTCACGCTTCGAGGCGGCGTGGTCTGCGCTCAGCGATTGCTGCACCTGGAGCAGGTTTCCGGTGGTCATGGGACAGATGTCCTGGCAAAGCGACAGGAACGGCACCAGGAGCACCGTCCGTCCTTGATATGAGGAGAGCGTGGTCCGGCGGCCGATACTGGTTTACCAGCGGCAGCCCTGCGAAGCGACGCCGGTACCGGGAGCGTGATCGTCGTTCCCGGTCCCGCGCTGCCGGTGCTGCCCGAGGCGCCGGCGCTTTGGGGGCGGCTCGAGCTCCCGCAGCCGGCGAGCACCAGCGCGAGCGCGAGCGCGGCGATACCGGGCTTCCTCATCCCAGCACGCTCCGCACCAGCAGGATCGCCACCACGACCGCGACCGTGCCGGCCGCCAGCGCCACGGCCGCTGCGAACAGCTTGAGCCCGATCTCCCGTCGGGTCATGAGGCCACCTGCAACGTGAACGGGGCGGTCACGATCTTCCCGGCCAGCTTCATCTGCAGGAATAGCCGCCAGGTGCCGGGCGCCACCAGCAGCACGCCGACCGTCAGCTTGCCGGGCGCCGCCGAGCTGCCGGTGATCGCGCTCGCCCGCACGCCCGGCAGGCTCCCGCAGTTGGGCGCGCTGGGAGCGCAGATGTGCGTGTGGAAGTAGTCGAGCGATCCCTGCCGGAAGAAGATCGCGTGGGCCAGTGCACCGAACCACGGCGTGAACATGACCGGGTGCCCGGCGGCGTCCGTCACCTCGGCGTGCAAGAACTGTGCCTGGATCGCGTGGAGCGCTGGGTGGCTCTGCATCGCGACGCGGTAACCGTCGACCGTGACGTCACCGTGATAGGGCGGCAGTGGCCGGGGGCGATAGGGCCCCGCCACTTCGACCTGGCGCGAGAGCTGGAAGTTCGCCACCACGCCCGGGACGTTCGGATAGACGTCGACCAGCACCCTGTAGGGCCCGGGCGCCGGGAAGGTCACCGTCTGTCGCAGTAGCCCTCCGGGCCCGATCGGAGGGTGCTGGTGGATGATGTAGGCCAGGTCGTCGCGCACGATGATCAGGTGCACGCCGGTGTGCGGTCCCGGCCCGGTCCTGTATCGCGTAAGCGGCTTGCCGCCCGGCTGCTGGACGGTGAAGGCGATCGTGACGGGCTGACCGGCCTGCACCGACGTGGCCGGCTGGAAGCCCGCGAGCGAGAACACCCGCGCCGGCGCTACCCGCGGCACGCTCACCGACACGCCCGAGCTCGAGCCGCACGCGACGAGCGCCGGCGTCGTCAGCGCCAGCGCCGCGAGCGCGGCGAGATTGCTTCTCCTGGTCAGGGTGACCTCCTCATCCGTTTGCCTGGTCGAGTATCAGCGCCGTGAACGGGGGGCCGCTCGTCGGCGTGATCTGAAAGCTGAGTGCCCACTTGCCGACCATCACGAGCGCCGGCGCGGCGCGGGTGTAGACCCCGGGCCTGGTCTCGGCGAGCTGGTATTCCTGCTGGGGCATCTGCATCTGCGTGTGGTTGAACGTCAGCGTCACGTTCGCGCCTCGGACCGGCTGGCCGCCCTTGGTTATCCGCAGTGCGAACGAGTCGGGCGCCGCGGCCTTGTTGGGCAAGACAAGAACCTGGAGCTCGTAGCCCCCGCGCCTGACGGTCTCCGCCACACGGCCGGGGCCGACCTGGGCCAGCGCCGAGTTCTGGAGGGCGAAGGCCGGCGGCGGCGGAGCCAGGCTCGAGAGGAGGGCCGCGGCGAAAACCACCCCGGCCACCACGGCCACTTCGCCGCTCACCAGCCCGCGCAGCAGGCGGGCCGCCGGCTCCCCGAGCTCGGGACGCGCGCCGGCGGCGATCAGCCTGGGCCGCGAGCGGAGCAGGTTGCCGGAGGCGATCAGCATCGCCACGCACAGCAGTCCGGCCTTGACCAGGATCGCGACGCCATAGCCGGTGTCCCACAGGGCGTTGACCGCCGGCATGTGCTCCACCGCCTCTCCGATCCCGGTGCCGGCCAGCACCACCACCGAGGCCAAGGCCACGTTCGAGAACCGGGGCACGACGGCCGACAACGCGTCGACGCGCTGACTGGCGCGCGCGGCACCCCACAGCACGAGCAGCCCGATCAGCCCCCCGAGCCACACCGAGCCGGCAAGCAGGTGCAGCCAGTCGAACAGCAGCGTCAGTCCCCGAGGCGCCGTCTGGGCGGCGTGTCCCGCAACACCCGGGATGACCAGCACCGCGGCCGCCCCCAGCAGGGCGCCAGTGATCGCGCTGAGCTCGGACACCGATCGGTGCTGGCGCTGCGGACGATCGACCCACACCGCGATCCAGGCCGCGATGCAGAACAGCGCAAAGCAGAGCTCGAGGTCGACGATCGCCCGTCCGAACGCCGTCACGCGGAACAGAGGGACGAGCGTCGTCACGTCCCAGAACGAGCGCAGCGAGTCGTTTGCGACGACGAACTCGAGGTAGACGGGGATGGCGATCAGACCCACCAGCGAAGCGGCCACGAACGCGACGGTCACCGCCCGCAGGCGGACCCCCGCGGCGCGCCTCACGGCCGGCCTGGCGATCAGCAGGCGCAGCACGAACAGGCCGATGGACGCCATCACCGAGATGAACATCAGCCAGCGGGTGATGAGCAGCTGCGGCGTGGTCGCCGTGGCGGAGACGCTCGGCACCTGAAACTGCGGTGCCGGCCCGGGACTCGGCCCGACCGCATACGTGAACGCTCCCTGGACCGGATGCCCGTCCACCGAGATCGCCCGCCAGTAGATCAGGTACCACCCCTCGGGCAGGTGCCGTCGCAGCGGCACGATCAGCGTGTCTGGGTTGGCCTGCGAGCGGCGCGGGGGTGCCGTGGTCTCTTGCCTGCCGACGGCGTCGGTGACCGAGATCACGGCGAACCGCGGTTCGACCGCCTCGTCATAGGTCAGCTGGACGCTTGGAGGAGGCGTGTCGAGCACGCCGCTGGCGGCGGGCACGGTCCTCACCAGGTAGGCGTGCGCGGAAGCGGAGCTCGGCAGCGCGAGCGTTGCCGCGAGCACGGCGGCGAGCGACCCGACGCTCCGCGCTCTCACCCTCACGCCAGCGTCCGCCCCCGGGAGCCGCCGACGAGCGCGAAGCCTCCTACCAGCAGCCCGAGCGCCCCGATGATCAGCGCGACGATCGTCAGCGTCGAGGTGCCGCCGCCGCCCAGCGAGCTGGCGGCCTCGATCGTCGGCGCCGGTGCGGCAGAGGATTCGGGGCCCGCCCAGTTGACGATCGAACCGTCCGAATAGGTCTGCTCAACCTGGAATGTGTACGTCTTGGCCGCCGCCGGCTGGGCCAGGAACTGAAACAACGAGTCTTCACCGGTGGGCGTCTTGCCGCCGGTCCAGGTGACCTGCGTGACGACGGCGTTGTCACCTGAGCCGGTCTGCGCCACGTGCATGTGCCAGGGAGCTGGCGGGGGCACGAACGAGTCGATCCCGAAGCCGCTGGGCACGGTCATCACCAGCTTGGTCGTGGTCAGGCCGCTCTTCTCGGTCGGCACCGCGAGGCTGTAGAGCTGGAGCTTGCCGGACAGCGATACGGCGGGGCTGAGCCGCGCGTGAGCCGATGCCATGGTCGGCAGAACCAGCCCCGCCGCGGCTAGAGCAGCGGCGGCAACCGCGAGCCGCCTGATCGGCGTCTTGACGTTCACCTTCGTAGTCCTCCTCGTTCGAGATCTGGGGAAAGGCGTGCGCGTATGGGCAGCCGAGCGGCCGTGCGTCGCTCGGATCAGCTACTCAAGACGCGTTTTGATCAGCGAGGAGGACCGCGCCCCGACCAGCCCGCGCATAGCGGGGCCACACGGGGAAGGAGCGCATCGCCCGGGGGGCGAAGGCGAAAGATCGCTGGCGTAGGCGTTTGCTGTCGGCGAGCGCGCCGTTCAAAGATCTCGCTCAGCACCCGCCGAGCCCCGTGGAAGATCGCCGCCAGGACGAGGCCGACGCAGGCGGCGGCGAAAATCGCCCACCAGCCGCCGGAGCCGAAGATGCCCGCCAGCCCGCCGGGGTGTCCTGTGGCGAACAGACCCTCCAGGAATTCCTGGCTGGCGTAGATGGCCACAAGAGCGCTGGTGGAGATCAGCCACAGCGCTGTGAATGAGACCGTGTAGCGCGTGACCGAGCGCTGGCCGGCGAATGCGCGACCGAGCGCAACGAGGAAGCCACCTACCACGAGCGCCAGCAGCAGCATCAACCAGGGCGCCACCGAATGCAGGTAGGAATGACCGGTCCGCTGCAGCTCGAGTCCGGCGCCACGGCCGAACGCCAGCCAGTAGCGCAGCTGGTGGACCGCAAACGCGGCCAGCGGCATCAGCGCTACGGGCGCGAGCCGCTTGGTTCCACCGAGTCTGTTGGCTTTCACTCTGGACTGGAAGGTCGCGGTGGCGGACATGATGGCGCGTTCGGCCCGCTCACGTGCCGAGAGGGAACCCGTAGCGCGAGTGCGGCGGCACGTAAGGCCCCACCTCGAGCACGATCTCGGCATGTGGGCTGAGGGCCACCTTCCGCGGACCGCCGCGCCACGTCCGGCCATCGACATAGATCGCCACCCCTCGGTGGCTTACGAAGGAGGCCACGCGCTTTGACGACAGCGGTTGACCCCAGGAGCGGAACAGCGCCGAGAGCGTCAGGCGGACACCGGGACGCGCCAGCACCAGTCCCGTGGGATCGATCGTCACGAGTGCGCCGAAACAGGCCGCGCCGTCGATCCGCCCAGCCGAGTACCGAAACGGCGGCTCGGCCCCGATTCCGGCCGGCAGCAGCACCACCCTGTCTGCGGCGAATACCTCGACGTGGACTCCGATCCGGGGGCCCAGGACCGGCCGGCAACTGCCGACCGGCCGCCCGCTGACCGGCGGTCTGAAGCGAGCACCCTCGCCGATCGGCCGCGCTTCGGCGACCAGCGCCTGCGGAATGGCGTCGCTGACCGCTGGCCGATGCGACGATCCGCAAGCGCACGGCACCACGGCGGCCACGATCGCGCCCGCCACCAGCGAGGCGCGGGGCGTCGCGCGCCTAGGCGAAGCTCTGCTTGGCCCCGAGCCCATCGTGTCCGGCTTCACTGCGCTGGGGATCGGAGCGATCTTCGCTGAGCGCCAGCCGAAAGACGAGCAACACCACAGCCGGAGCGCACGCCAGACAGGCCACCGCGGCGGCCCGAGTGGGGAAGGCGGGAATCGCCATCAACACGAAACCGTGCAGCAGCGTCGGCACGAGCAAGCCGCCGACCCAAAGCGCCGCGAACGCGATCACGAGGAGCGGCACCCACTGCCCCCGAACGGCGCCGGGCAGAGCCCATAAGGCGAACGCCGCCACGATCCCGATCACGATCAGCTGGAATGCACCGACGGTGGGGCGCCCGTAGAGCTCGCGCCCGATGCCGCCGAGCGTGGTAGCCGCGAGTGCCGTGACTCCAAGCGCCCGCGCCAACAACAGGTCAAGTGCAGAATTCCGCAGTCGGACGGCCGCCAGCACACAGGCCAGCAGCACGACGATCGGCCAGAACCAGACGAGCGAGGGGTCGCTAGCGTGCCAAAGTCCACCCGAGATAGCGCTGAGCCGCCCGGCAGTCAGTACCGAGATCCTCCATGTGCCGACCAACGACGTACCCGAGGAGATCGCGACGGAGGCCAGTGCATGAAGCCTTCCGTCGTGCCAGACGTAGTCATGGCCGCCGCTCACGGACCGCCAGTCGGGCGGCGTTGCGCGCGTGATGCTCGTCGGTGGCGTCTCGGCCGGGGTGTGATTCAGGTAGTACATCGCCGAGTGGGCGTTGACCGATACCCCGGAGGGGGAGAAACGCAAGTACGGAGCTCCTTGGTAGTCGAGCACGATCGCCGTCTCGCTTCGCTGGACGCTCAGCCATAGCCGCTGGTCGCCGTCGACGACCTTGGCCTGGATGCCCGCCGGGACACTGTTGACTCTGGCCAGGTAGCTCGAGGCGACGGGGGAGACGGGACCATGGGCCTGGGCGGCACTAGGGAATGCCACTAGCGTCCCCAGCAGGGAGAGGAGGATCAGCGAACGGCGCATAGACTCTTACTCGACCGCCATTGCCGGACTGTACGCGCACTGCGAAGCGCTGGGCTCATCGAGGGATGCTGCTGCGCGCGGCGACTGCGGCGAGCGCCCTGGTGCTGCTGTGTGGATGGTTTGCCGCGTCGGCCCACGCTGACGGAGATCCGGCCAGCGACGTACTCGCTACTCAGTCGCTGTTCTTGCCTCAAGACGGCCATGTGGCCGCTGCCCAGCAGACCCAACTCGAAGCTCTCCTCGAAGAAGCCGGGCGCGACGGCGCTCCCATCCGCGTGGCGCTGGTGGCATCGCCAGCGGACCTGGGGTCGGTCACCGCGCTATGGCGCCGGCCGCAGGACTATGCGCGTTTTCTGGGGCAGGAGCTGTCGCTGGTGTACCGCGGCTTGCTGCTCGTCGTGATGCCAGACGGTTACGGCCTCTTCCGGCCGGGCGGTGCGTCGAGCGGCGAGCAATCCGCGCTCGCCCGGGCGACCGTGCCCGGTAGCCGTCTGGGGTCGCACACGATCGTGGCGGTCGGGCAGCTCGCGGCGAGCTCCGGCCATCCGTTGCCGCTGCCCAGCGCCAGCTCGGCGTCCGGCGGTGGCTCGAGCGACCCCGTCGCCTGGGTTGTGTTCGCCCTCGGCGGCGCGCTGATCGCGGTCGCGTGGACCGCCAGTGTCCGGGCGCGGCCCGTTGGCGGGTAGCTTCTCGGCAACGGTGACCGTCACCGACACCGAACGCGAGGCCGAGGACGCCCAGGTTCTCGAGCAGCGCCCACGGGCCGCGCCCCGCGGTGCGCTGCGGCTGATCGTGTTCGTCGTCGGCTCGGCCAGCCTGGGGGCGGAGATCGCCGCCGCCCGGCTGCTTGCGCCCTACTTTGGCGCCTCGACGATCGTCTGGGCCAACACGATCGCCACCGTGCTCGTCGCGCTCTCGGCCGGCTACGCCTTCGGCGGCAAGCTCGCCGATCGCCGCGCCGATCTGCGGGGGTTGTGCACCGTCGTGTTGGCGGCCGCCGTGCTGCTGGCGGTGGTCCCCTTCATCGCCGACCCCTTCCTGCGGCTGTCGGTGAAGGCGCTCGGGGCGCTGTCGGTCGGCGGCTTCGCCGGATCCCTGGCCGCCGTGCTGGCGCTGGTGGCACTGCCCGTGCTCCTGCTGGGGACCGTCGCGCCGTATGCCAACCGGCTGGCGCTCGTTCGCGTGGGGGAGACCGGCACGGTCACCGGCCGCCTGTATGCGATCTCCACCGCCGGCTCGCTGGTCGGCACCTTCCTGGCGGCCCTGCTCCTGATCCCCACCGTCGGCACGCACCGGACGTTCGGCCTGTTTGCGCTGGCGCTGGCACTGGTCGCCGCCCCCTGGATCGGGCGCCGCTTCCTGCTCGTGCCGCTCATCATCGCCGGCCTGCTGTTCGTTCCGCCTCCGGGGGTGGGCACTAACGTGGCCCGCGCGAGGGTCATCTATGAGACCGAGACCCCTTACCAGTACGCGCGCGTGTTGCAGTTCTCGAACGGGGCGCGCTGGCTTCAGCTCAACGAAGGCGTCGCGATCCACTCGCTCTACCGCCCCTGGAGCTATCTGACGGGCGGTTATTGGGACGACTTTCTGGTTCTGCCGCTGGCCGGCGAGCGCGGCGTGCCGCACCGGATCGCGATCCTGGGCGACGCGGCGGGGACGGTCGCCCGGGCATACGGCCACTACTACCCCGGCACGCGCGTCGACGCCGTCGAGCTCGACGGCGAGCTGACCGCGATCGGCAGGCGCTACTTCGCGCTCTCAGGGCCCCGCCTTCACCTCTACACGGCCGACGCCCGTCCCTGGCTCGAGCAGAGCACGGACCGCTACGACGCGATCTTCGTCGACGCCTACCGCCAGCCCTACATCCCCTTCTACCTGGTCACACGCGAGTTCTTCGCGCTCGCGCGCCGGCATCTGCTGCCCGGAGGGAGCTGATCGTCAATGTGGGCCACATTCCGGGCTCGGATGCGCTGGAGAAGGTGGTCAGCGCGACCCTCCGCGCCGCGTTCCCCGACGTCGTCACGGACCACTTCAACGCCGACAACTCGCTGGTGATGGCGAGCTCCGCACCCCTGTCCGGAGGGCGGATGCTGGCCCTGAGCCGGGCGCTGGCCCCCGAGCTCGGCGGCGTGGCGCAGACGGTGGCCTCCCGCCTCGGCCCGCCGCTGAGCGGCGGCTCGGTGTTCACCGACGACCGCGCCCCGGTCGAGTGGCTGACCGATCTCTCGATCCTGGGCTACGCGGCCGGCAAGCGCTGACTGTTCGACAGCTCTCGTTTACCTAAACGCGCCCCGTGGCCGTATCCTGTACGGGGCAAGGGGTGTCGCTACAAAACGATCATCACACGCTGGTTGCGCTGGACGATGTTCTCGGCGCTTTGGTCGAAGACGGGCCGCTGTCGAGCGAAGAGCTCGCGCGGCAGCTCGGGCTGACCCGACTTGACGCGCGCATGGTGCTCGTCGACGCGCACGCCCATGGGCTCGTTCACACGAACCATCGTGGCGAGTGGAGGATCACCGAGCCCGGACGCGAGGCGCTGAGGGCCGAGGGTCGCCGCCCGCAGCAACGGCGACCGGCGTGGCACGACCGGCTGCGGCCGGCTTACCTCGGCCGCCGTGGCCTGCCGATCGCCATTGGCCTGATCGTCTCCGCCGGCGGCGTCGCCGTCGCAAACAGCGGCTTGCCGAGCTTTTCCGGACCACCGGTGATCGCCTCGACGCACGCCAAGGCGCGAAGCCACGGCCGGCACCGCCGCATCGCCGGTCGGCGGCGCTTCCGTACCTATTACGCCGCCACGGGCCGGCGGCACCACATATCGCGGACGAGGCTCGCCGGCACTGTGAAGCTGACTCGGCACCTGCCGTTGTGGCGGCCCTATGTTTCCCATCGCCTGACCAGCACGGCATGCCGGCCGCGCTCGAGCGGCATTCGTGCCGCAGGACGTCGAGCGCGGCGGCCCGCGACGCCCTCACTGATCGGCCAACGCACGGCGACCACCGGGCTCGGCGATCGCGCCACGTCCGGAGGACGCCACGCCGTCACCGTGCCGCAACCGGCGCGCTGCAGCGGCTGAGCCACCCTAATTACTTACGAGCCGGCGCGCAGTCCTGAACCACGCGGGTGCCGTTGCGCGGCGAGAGCGTGATCGCCCGGAACTGGACCCGCTCGCGCTCGGGGTCGGCGGCGCGCAGCGCCGCACGCTGGAGCACGCGGTCCAGCACGATCCGCATCTCCATCAGCGCGAAGCTGGCTCCCAGGCAGCGGCGGATCCCGCCTCCGAACGGAAGCCAGGTGTAAGTGTCCGGGGCGTCCGTTCCCAGGAAGCGCTCGGGACGGAACGAGGACGGCTGGGGATAAAGGTCGGCTCGGTGGTGGATCATGCGGATCGAAGGGTTGATCTCCACGCCCGGCGGGATCACGTAGCCGTTCAGCCGGAAAGGCTCGTTGCGGACAACACGGCCGACGCCCGGGATCACCGGGCGAATGCGAAGCGCCTCCTTGACGACGGCGTCGCGATACTCGTCGCCCGAGTCGGCGCGCAGGCGGCCGAGGACGCGCTGGTCGTGGAGCACCAGATCAAACGTCCACGCCAGTCCGGTGGCAGTTGTCTCGTGGCCGGCGAGCAGCAGCGTCACCAGCTCGTCGCGGACCTCGCGATCCGACAAGCGCTGGCCCTCCTCGTCCTCCGCCAGCAGCAGCGCCGAGAAGACGTCGTCCCGCCCCGCAAGGTCTACCTGCGCGCGCCGGCGCTCGATCTCGGCGTACAGGATCTCGTCGACCGCCCGGCGCTGGGCCTCGAAACGCTGAAGCGCGCCGCGGTCGGAGCCCAGCCGCCCCAGCAGCATCATCAGGGGGATGCCGCGGGGACTGGACAGCGGCTCGACCATCGCCCGCAGCCGCGTGCGCAGCTCGTCATTAGCGGCGCCAGGCCGGTAGCCGAACACCGCCCGCATGATCACCTGCAGCGTCAGGGCCTGCATGCTCGGCAGCAGCGCGAACGGCTCGCCGACCGGCCAGGCGTCAATCTCGTGGTCGGTGGCCTCGAGCACCGTGTGGGCATAGGACTGCATCCGCTGGCCGTGGAGGTGGGGCAGCATCAGCCGGCGGTGGCGGAGGTGCTCCGAGCCGTCAAGCAGGAGCACGGAGCGCTCGCCGAGGACCGGCCCCAGCAGCGCATTGGCCTCGCCGGCGTGCAGCTGATCCGCGGGCCCCTTGAACAGCTCCTTCACCAGCTCGGGGTCGAACAGGATCACAAACCGCTCGTCGAACAGCGTGCCCAGGGTCACGGCACCGCCGTAGCGGCGCCGGCAAGCCTCGAGGAACCGCGGCCCGGCGAGCATGAACGCTGCCGTCTGGAGTACGCGGGGCAGGCGGGGGCCGGGAGGGAGCTTTGCGGTCTCGGTGGCGGTGGCGGTCACTGGCCAGGCGATGGTCGCACAAAGGCCTTGCGTGCCCGCTCGACCGCTTTGCCCGCCGCGCAGCCGGGGAGGTGGTCGTTGACCAGGCCCATGGCCTGCATGAAGGCATACATAGTGGTCGGGCCGACGAAGCGCCAACCCCGTCGCCTAAGCTCGCGCGCCAGAGCGGCCGAATCCGGGGTGTGCGCCGGCGGCCGCCGAGCGCGCTTGCGCTCCACCTGCGGCTCGAAGCGCCACACAAACGCGGCCAGGGATCCCTCGGCCTCCACGAGCTCGACGCAGCGACTGGCGTTGTTGATGACCGCTTCGATCTTCCCGCGGTGGCGGATGATCGACGCGTCGGCGAGCAGGCGCTCGACGTCCTGCTGGCCGAAGCCGGCTACCTGGTCGAAGCGAAAGCCTGAGAACCCACGACGAAAGGCCTCGCGTTTTCTGAGGATCGTCAGCCAGGAGAGACCGGCCTGGAAGCCCTCGAGGCTCAGCTTCTCGAACAGCCGCACGTCGTCGGCGACGGGAAACCCCCATTCTGTGTCGTGGTAGGCGCGGTACTCGGGCGCCGAGTCTCCCCACCAGCACCGCCTGACGCCGTCCTCGCCGCTGACGACCCCGATCGCCTGGCTCACGAGCGGCCCGACGGTGCCTGGGAGGCGGCCGCCGTGGCGCCCAGATCGGCAAGCGTCAGCTGATGGGCCGGAGGTGCGTCCACCACGGTGGTGCTCGAGACGCTCAGATCCGGGCCCACGTGGACAAGCTCGCCCGGGGCCAGCGCACGCCAGCCGGCGTCTTCGTCCATCGTCTCCGAGGCCACGACCACGGCGGGCGCCCGGCTGAGGTCGCCAGAGCGGACGCGAATGCTGCCGCGGGCGCTAGCGTGCTCCAAATGGCGCTTGCCGGTGGGGCCGCCGGCGGCGCGTTCGAGCACGTACAGCTCGTGCACGTCGGGGTAGCGGAGCGCCCACAGCTCATCGGCGGTGATGAGGACGAAGTTCAGCGCGAACACCGGCAGGTTCTGGGCGATCCAGCCGACCGCGGCCTCGATCCCCTTCGCGATCTCGCCGGTGCGCTCGATCTCGCTCGTGATCAGCGCGAAGTAGCGCTCCGAGTCGGTCTCCCCCTGCACCAGCGATCGCGCCTGGCCCAGGCGCTCGTCGAGCGCGTCCAGGTCTCCGATCACGCCGTTGTGGGCGAACAGACGCCCGTTCTGCTCGAACGGGTGCGTGTTCTCGGGAGTGAGCGCGCCCGTCGAGGCGTAGCGGATGTGGGCCACGAACGTGCGCGAGCGGACCTCGCGCGCCTCGCGCCCGAACTGCTGGTCCTCGTAGGCGGCGAGCGGCTGCTTTGAGACCATCGGGCGGCCGTCTTCGTCGAACGCGCCCAGGCCGGTGCCGTCCGGCTCGCGACGGCTCTGCAGGGCCAGCGAGTCGGGCGCCTCGAGCAGCCAGAACGTTGCGGCCACTCGCTCACGTCCACCGCTCATCCCGAACAGGCGGCACATGTCAACCTCGACACTACCGCGGTGGAGAGCGGCCGTGCTGATGTGTAGGTTTCCAGCCCCGTGGACGACGGCATTCCCTTCTCGAAGCTCCTGGGCATCGAGCTGTTGGAGGCCACCCCGGAGCTCGTGCGCGCCAGGCTTCAGTGGGCGCCTGAGCGCTGCACGGCGGGAGGCATCGTGCACGGCGGCGCGCTGATGGGGCTTGCCGACAACTGCGGCGGTCTGTGTGCCTTCCTGAACCTGCCCGAGGGGGCGAAGGGCACCGCGACGATCGAGTCGAAGACCAACTTCATGCGCGCGGTGCGGGGCGGTGCGGTCACGGCGACTACGCAGCCGCTTCACGCCGGGCGCAATTTCATGGTGCTGGAGACCGAGCTGGCCCGTGACGACGGCAAGCTCGCGGCCAAGGTCACGCAGACCCAGGCCTTCCAATACGGATGACAGCCGCCGGCCCGCCGGGCCCTGGCGGGCTCGCATTAATCACCCCCTAGGATTGTCAGGGTAATTTCAAGCTCCCGGCCTATCTTGTGGCTCGATCACGAGAAAGGCTGGGTCGATCATGAAGTTCCTACGTACCGTCTCAACACAAAGGCTTCTGGCCATCTTGGCCGGCTTGGTGATAGCGATCGCCGGCGGCAGCGCAATCGCCGTGGCGGCGTCGAGCGGAGGGCCGGTGCCCCGGGCGGAGCCGCTGGCGCAGGCTGTGCACGGCGTGCTAACGGCGCCATCGGTGCAGGGAATCACCGCCCGCGTCACGTTCACCAACAACCTGATCGACTCCTCCGACATCCAGGGCAAGGACCCGCTGCTGCAGGGCGCGTCAGGACGGCTGTGGTTCTCGCCGTCCACCCATCAGTTGCGCCTAGAGCTGCAGTCCGACAACGGCGACGCCCAGGCGGTGGTGAACAGCCGCTCGTTCTGGGTCTATGACCCGACCTCGAAAACGGTCTACGAGGGCACCCTGCCTGCGCAGTCGGCTACGGACCGCTCGAAACGCCACGAGGCGGAGAAGAGCACCGTGCCGTCGCTCAAGCAGATCCAAACCGAGCTGAACAAGCTCGCCCAGCACACCAACCTCTCGGGAGCCATTCCCAGCGACGTCGCCGGTCAGGCGGCCTACACGGTGCGGGTCTCGCCCAAGCACGACGGCGGTCTTCTGGGCGACGCCGAGACCGCGTGGGATGCCGTGCGCGGGGTGCCGCTGCGCTTTGCGGTCTATGCCCGCGGCTCGTCGTCGCCGGTGATCGAGGTGAAGGCCACCGACATCTCCTTCGGCACGGTCCCGAGCTCCGACTTCAACGTCTCCCCGCCGAGCGGCTCGAAGGTGGTCAAGGTCTCGACCGCCGGCGCGAGCGAGAACCGCGCGGCGAGCAAGGCTCGCCGGGCGGCCACGCACGTTCGCAAGCACGACGTCTCGGGCGTCGCTGCGGTGTCGCGTCGGGTGCCCTTCTCGCTGAACGCGCCGAGCACGCTGGTCGGCCTGCCCAGGCAGTCAGTCACGCTGCTCGACTGGGGCGGCAAGCCGGCCGCGCTCGTTACCTACGGCCAGAACCTGGGCGGAATCGCCGTCGTCGAGCAGAGCGCCAGCTCCGCCGGCAAGGTCGGCCACTCGAGCCAGGGAGGCGACCACGGCCAAGGGCTGAGCCTGCCCACGGTCTCGATCAACGGCTCGACCGGACAGGAGCTCGACACCGCGCTGGGGACGGTGATCCGCTTCACGAGCGGCAACGTCAGCTACACGGTGCTCGGCTCCGTGCCGCCCGCCGCGGCGGAAGCGGCCGCCCGGGCGCTGTGAGCCGGAGGCCATGACGGACGCCGGCGGTCCCGCTCCGCTCGAGGTCCGCGGGCTCGTCAAGCGCTACGGCGACCTCACTGCCGTGGCGGGCGTCGACGTCACGGTGCAGGCCGGCGACGTGTATGGCTATCTGGGCCCGAACGGCGCGGGCAAGACGACCTCGCTGCGGATGATGCTCGGGCTGATCCGCCCCACCGCGGGCACGGTCAGGCTGTTTGGCCGCGATCCCTGGCAGACCGTCCGCGCGCTGGACGGCGTTGCGGGCTTCGTCGAGGCGCCGACCTTCTACCCCTATCTGTCGGGGCGACGGAACCTCGAGCTGCTGGCGGCGTTCGACGGCGACGGCGCCGCCGGGAGGATCGACGAAGCGCTCGAGCGCGTGGAGCTCTCAGAGCGCGCCGGCGACCGCGTCGGCGGCTACTCGCACGGCATGCGTCAACGCCTGGGGATCGCGGCCGCGCTGCTGCGAAACCCGCGGCTGCTGCTGCTCGACGAGCCCGGGACCGGGCTCGATCCCGCGGGCATGCGTGACATGCGCGTTCTCGTCCGCCGGCTGGCCGAGCAAGGAATGACGATCGTCCTCTCGAGCCATCTGCTGGCCGAGGTAGAGGAGCTCTGCAACCGCGTGGCCATCGTGCAGACGGGGCGGATGGTCTACGAGGGCGAGATCGCGGCGCTCAAGCGCAGCGCCGGCGCCTCGTACGCGCTCTCGAGCACGGACGACGCTCGCGCGCTCGGCGTTTGCCGCGCGCAACGGGGGATTGACGACGTGCGCATCCAGCACGGCGGCGTGTGGTTCACCGCCGACAACGACCAGGCCGTCGCCGCGCTGTCGCGAGCGCTGGTGGAGTCAGGTGCACTGATCCGCTCGCTGACCCCGCAGACGGCCACGCTCGAGCAGCTGTTCTTCTCGCTGACCGAGGCCGGGGAGGTCACGCACGTGGCTCCGGAGACGCAGGTGCCCGCGGAGCCAGCGCAGACGGCGCAGGTGGCGCGATGAGCATCGGTGCGCTGGCGCAGCGCGGCAGGGCCCGGGAGGCGCGGCGCTCGCGGGCGGCAGGGCCCGGGGTGCTCACGGTCTACCGCTGGGAGCTGACGAAGCTCCGCTACCAAAAGCGGACCTATCTCGGCCTGGGAGCGGCGATCATCGTGCCGATCATCTTCGTCGTCGCCGTCCACTTCCGCCCCGACCGCCGGGGAGGCGACTTCGCCTTCGCCTCTTACTTGACCAAGAGCGGCTTCGCGTTCCCGCTGGTGATCCTGCTGTTCGGCGCGGTGTGGATGTTCCCCTTGATCACCGCCCTCGTGGCCGGAGACATCATCGCCTCCGAGGATCACAACGGCACGCTCAAGACGGTCTTCACGCGCTCGCTGGAGCGCAGTCAGATCTTCGCCGGCAAGCTGCTGACGGCGGCCACCTATGCCGCGGCGGCGATCCTGATCAACGGCACCGTTGCCATCGTCGCCGGCGGTATCGAGTCCGGTTTCAACCCGTTGCAGAGCCTCTCGGGAACGATCGTCTCCGCCCCCAAGGCGCTGGAGCTCGTGTACGTCAGCCTGCTCGTCTACCTGATCCCGATCGCCACGATCATGTCCATCGGGCTGATGCTCTCGGCGGTCACGCGCAACAGCGCGGCAGCGGTGGTGGGCACGCTGATGATCTCGTTGCTGTTCCAGCTGATCGGGATCCTGCCCGGGTTGGGGGGAGCCCAGCCCTACTTGCTGAGCACGCAGTTCAACGCCTGGCAGGGGTTCCTGCGCACGCCGATCGACTGGTCGCCGATCATCCGCGCGGTCTGGGTCTGCGCCATGTACGGAGTGCCGGCGTTGCTGGCGTCGTTCTTGGTCTTCATCCGCCGCGACGTGGCAGGTGGCTGAGGCCGGATCGCGGGCGCGCTGCGGCGCACCGTTCACAACTGCCTCCGACGCGCCGTCTGCCGGCGAGCGCGTCCTCGTGGTCGACGACGACCCATCGCTGCGCCGAATGCTCGAGCGTGCCCTGGCGGCGGAGGGCTTCGATGTCAAAGCCGCCAGCGACGGGGCCCGGGCGCTGCTCGAGACAGAACGTGCGGCGCCCGACGTAATCGTGCTCGACGTGGCCATGCCCGGCCTCGACGGGCTCGCCGTGTGCAGGCGGCTGCGCGCCAAGGGGCTGGCCACACCGATCCTGATGCTGACTGCACGCGATGCGGTCTCCGACCGGGTGGCCGGTTTCGATGCCGGCGCCGACGACTACTTGGTCAAGCCGTTCGCGCTCGAGGAGCTCGTGGCTCGGCTACGGGCGCTGAGGAGGCGGGGCGTCGAGACGGGCACGGTTCGTTCCTACGCGGATCTGACGCTCGAGCTCGGCGAGCGGCGGGCGACGCGTCGTGGGGAGACAATCGATCTGACCGGAAGGGAGGCAGAGCTGCTGGCGCTGCTGCTGCACGAGGCTGGGCACGCGGTCTCCCGCGAGCGGGCGATCACCGAGATCTGGGGCGGCGCGGCGGAGCCGAATGTGGTCGACCGCTACATCACTCGGCTGCGGCGCAAGCTGGGCGAGCCGCCGCTGATCCACACCGTGAGGGGACGGGGATTCACGATTCGGGCCCAGGACTAGCCGCCTGCCTGCGCGCCCAGCAGGACCACGGCCTCTTCGTCCGAAACCGGCGCGCCGAACAACGGGCCTTGCACCGCGTCACAGCCGATCGCCCGCAGCTGCTCGAGCCGAGCCTCGGTGGCGACATCCTCGGCCACCACCGTCCGTCCCAAGGCGTGCACCAGCCCCACGATCGCTTCTTCGACTCCTCGCCCTTGTGCGTGTTCGCCGAGCCCCTGCACCAAGCTCCGATCAAGCTTGAAGAGGTCGACCGGCAGACCTGCCAGCTCGCCGACAGAGCATCCGTCCGCGCCGAAGCCCGCCAGCGCCAGCAGCAGCCCCGAGGCGCGCGAGCGCTCGAGCACCGAAGCCAGTCCTGGGTTCTCGAGCTCGCGGGCCGAGACGCTCACGGACAGGGCAACGTCGGGCCTTTGCGCTCGCAAGCGCTCGTGGGCACGGAGTGCTTCGCTCAGCACGTACTGTTTGATCGTCAGCGCCAGGCCAGCCTCCTCGGCCAGAGGCATGAACTCCTCGGCGGGGATCGCTCCTCGCTCGGGGTACTCCCACCGCAGCAGCGCCTCGAAGCCGAGGATCCTCCCGCCGGCGTCGAGGCTCACCCGCGGCGCGTAGACGACACGCAGCTCAGAAGCTTCCACGGCGCGGCGCAGCGCGCCTTCGCGTTCGCCCCTGGCGTGCGCGCGCTGGCGCGAGGCCTCATCGAACAGCTCATAGCGCGGTGTCCCCGGCTCCTTGGCGCGATACATCGCGGCGTCGGCCTCGCGTATGACGGTCTCCGGAGCGGTGGCGGGATCGCTCACCAACGTGATGCCAATGCTGACCGTGACTCGCGTCTCGGCCTCCGCCAGAGCGACCGGCAGCTCCGCGGTACGGACGATGCGCTCGGCTATCAAAACCGCCTCGCGTTCACTCGCCAGCTCCTCGAACAGGAACGTGAACTCGTCACCGCCGAAGCGCGCCACCGTGTCCATTGGCCGCAGCATCGCGCGCAGGCGGCGCGCCAGCTGGTGGAGCACACGGTCACCGGCGGCATGGCCCAGAGAGTCGTTGACCCGCTTGAAGTCGTCGATGTCAAGGAACAGGACGGCCGCGGTGGCCGCCGTGCGGCGCAAGCGATCGAGCGCCACCGACAGTCGATCGAGAAACAGGGCGCGGTTGGGCAGGCCGGTCAGCGGATCGTGGAGCGCTCGCTCGGCGAGACGGACCTCGGAGCGGTTGCGTTCGATGGCGTGCGTGATGGCGCGGCCCAGGAGTGTGGCGTTGAGCTCGTCCCGAACGAGGTAGTCCTGGGCGCCGACACGGATCGCCTGAAGAGAGCACGCTTCGTCGGCCTGTTCGGAGACGACCACTACGGGGACCTCAGGCGCGACCGTGCGAAGCTGCTCGAGCGAGCCGAGCTCCGCCGTGGCGCTCAGCGCGAGCACCACGCACGAGGCGCCGTAGTCGAGCAGCTCCTGGATGGCGTCCTCGAGCCGGTCTGCGCGCGCCAGCACGAGACGCTCCGGTCCCGACCCGCGCAACATCTCTGTGACCAGCGCCGCCGCGCCTGCGTTCTGGTCGACCAGCAGTACCCGCGATGTGGCTGAACGCCCTGCGTCGTGCTCCAATGGCGTCGATCCCCGCGTCCCGTAGTCGGCAAACCCTTACGACCCCTGCTCAAAGGTGACAATACGCGGTAACGCTGACGGGAGGCGTAGCTTTTTCGGTACGTCGCGGGTCTTCCCTCGTACCGTGCGGGCGCGACTGGTGCTCGCTGCCACGGGCGCCATCTTGGTGGCGGTGGCGCTGTTCGCTGTCGCCACCGTCGTGGTGGTCAACCACGAGCTGCGGGGAAGCCTCGACCAGGCGCTGCGGCAACGAGCCCAGCAAGTCTCGGAGTTAGCCGTCTCCGCGCCCGCTGTGCTGACCGAGCCGGGGGCGCTCGAGAGTCCGGTCTCAGGGCGGCAGATCGCGGTAGAGGTCCTTGACGGTCGTGGACGGCTTCTGGCGCGCTCGCAGACGCTCGGCGCTCGCCTACTGCCGATCGATCGTCTGGCGCGCACAGCGCTGGCGGCAGCCCGCGCCGGCTTTGAGAACACGCGACTTGACGGGCGGCCATTCCGGCTCTACGCGGCGCCGATCGCCGCGGCGGGCGGCCCGGCGTCAGGAGGCGTAGTGCTGGTGGCCTCCGACACGACGGACATCGACCACACGGTCGGGCACCTGGGCGTCCTGCTGGCCCTGAGCGGCGCGGGAGCGGCGCTCCTGGCGGCGGTGGCCGCCGCCGTTTTGACGGGCCAGGGGCTCCGGCCCCTGCGGCGGCTGGCGGCCGGCGCGGCGGAGATCGAGCGCACGGCCGATCCTGCCACGCGCCTCCCCGAGGCCACCGCCGCCGACGAGATCGGCGCGCTGACCGGTGTTCTCAACAGAATGCTCTCCTCCTTGGACGCGGCCCGCTCCAGCGAGCGCCGCTTCCTGGCGGATGCATCGCACGAGCTGCGCACGCCGGTCACGGCGCTGCGCGGGAACATCGAGTACGCCCTGAAGCACGGCGCCGACGCCGCCGTGCTCGCCGATCTCCGCCAGGACGCGATGAGGCTGGCACGGCTGGTCGACGACCTGCTGGTGCTCGAGCGGGCGGCAGGCCCGGCGACCGCCGAGCCGGTGGCCGTGGAGCTCGATCAGCTGGTGGTGGAGGTGGTGGACTCCGAGCGCGAGGAGCGGGTGGTGGTCCAGGCATCCGAGCCGCTGCGGGTGCGCGGCGAGCGCGACGCGCTGGCCCGGGCGCTGCGCAACCTGATCGAGAACGCGCTGGTCCACGGTCCTGCTGGACGACCCGTCAGCGTTTTCCTACGCCGCGATGGCCGGTGCGCGGCGCTGTCGGTCTCCGACGAGGGCCCCGGGCCGGCGAGCGCCGAGCGCGAGCGCCTGTTCGAGCGCTTCTGGCGCGGTGCCGACGCGGCCGGGCGGCCCGGCTCTGGGCTGGGACTGTCGATCGTTCAGGCCGTCGCCGAAGGGCACGGCGGGCGGGTGCAGGTGCAGGGCTCGACGTTCACCGTCGAGCTGCCGCTGGACGACGTCAGTGTCCGGGAAGCCCGCGCACCTGAGGGAAGCGCTCGCTGAGCGAGTAGGGCGGCGCGAGGTCGACGCCGTCGGGGATGTTCAAATACCCGGGCGCGGTGCCCGACACGCCCGTGTGGCCGTACTGCCACACGATCCGGTTGGTGCGAGGGTCCACCACGATCACGCGATCGTTGTAGTCGTCGTTGGCCAAGATGTCGCCGTTCGGCAGCGGCAGCGCCAGCGAGGGGTGGTTTAGCTCGTCGGCGCCGTTGGGCGAGAAGCGCCACAACACCTTGCCGGTGGCGGTTAGCTCCATCATCGTCCCCGGCTGGGCGTAGTCGACGCTCAGATAGACGCCCGGCCGGACCTCGTTGGTGTCGGACGGGTAGCTGAATCCAGGGGGGTTGGTGGTGGCGGTCAGCTTGCCCGAGCGATCGAACACGTCGATCCACTGACCGTTGATCTCGGTGACCACCGTGCCGCCGTCCGACAGCGGAAAGGCGCCGTTCGGCGAGGAGAAGGCAGCGGGCGGGCCGTGGTAGCAGGCGCCGGTAACGCCCATCTGGGCCACGGGGTGCTGCAATGGTGGTCTCAGCTCGATCAGGCGGCAGTTCTTGATATCGGCCGAGTTGATGTTCCCGTCGCGCAGGCTGATCGCGTCATCGGGGTTGAAGACATAGCCCGGACTGGCTCCCGGTACGCCTGGGTGCCCGTAGCGGTAGACGATGTGCCCGCTGCCCATCTCGATCACCGAGATTGCAAAGTCGTCCTCCTGGGTGGCAATGATGTGCCGCCCGTCGTAGGTGAAGAACGCATCGTCGGGCACTAGGAAAGATTGGCCGTTCTTCAGATCGCCGGGGCGGGGGAAGCTCCACACGATCTGGCCCCGGGGTGTGACCTCCACCAGCCGGTTGTTGGCCTTGTCGGCGATTAGGACGTCGCCGGGGAGGACCGAGGGGTCAGACCCTGGTCTGAGGGTGGACGGCGTTGGGCCCCTGGCCGTCGGCGTCTTTGGCTTTCCCGGGGCGTCGGTGAGCTCGAGCACGCGGTTGACCGGCCCCGTGCTGCTTTGTCCGCCTGCGACCACGATCGTGCTGCCCGCGGCGGTGGCGGTGGCATCGGACAGCGGCTGCGGCAGGCTCCCGGCGGGGGTGGCCACGCCGCTCGCCGGGTCTACGGCGGTCAGGGAGCGCGTCGGCGTGGAGCGTCCGTCCCGTCCGCCGACGATGTACACGAAGCCCGCTAGCGCGGCGGCCGCGGCGTGGGAGATCGCTGCGGGCAGCGAACCCAGAGAGACGACCCGTCCGGTCGCTGGATCGAAGCTCAGGATCTGGCGAGTCGGCCCCTGCGGCGTCTGACCACCGGCGATCACGATCCGGTTGCCCTCGGCCGCCGCGGCGGCATAGCGAAGCGGCTGCGGCAGCCGTCCCACGACCCGGGCCGGCTGCCCCGGGCGCCAGGCGAGGATCGTGTCGAGCGGCTGTTGGCCCGTATAGCCGCCGATCAAGTAGGCGGTGCCGTCGAGGCTGGCGGCCACGAGGTCCGAGCGCGGCTCCGGGAGCTGTCCAGCGTTGGTCGTCCGACCGCTATGGGGATCGACTGCCACGATGCTCGCGCTGGAGGCGCTCTGTCCACCGCCGAACAGATAGACGGAGGAGCCAAGCGCGACGGCGGCCGCGTCGTGTAGCGGCGTGGGGAGGCTGCCTATGTTGCTCGAGCTCCCGTTCTTGACCGTCACGATCCCTGCCCGGGAGACGTCCGTGGCGTCCAGTCCGCCGAGCAGCGCCACCGTGTTGCCGGCCAGCGGCGCGGCGGCGGCGTCCTGGATGGCGAGGGGAATGCGCCCCGCTTCGCGCGCACGGAGCTGCATCGGGATCGAAGCGGCCGACGTGGTTTGACGGTCGGTCGCCGCGGTCCTGTCCGGTGCGGACGCACTCCGGGTGCTGGCCAGCTCGATGACGACAGCAGCCGCGCCCGCGACGATCAGCGCCGCGGCCCACGCGGACGTCCGCCGCCGGCGACGCCTGGCCGCATCGGCGGCCTTCCGGCGCGCGTGGGCAGGTGTTATGGGCGCCCGCCCCGACCGACCGGCCTGTCGATGGCGCGCGCGCCGGCTGGAGGAGCCTGGGCGCATCACCTTTATCTTCCCTGAGCAGGGCTAAAGGAAGCTAAGGGGGTTGAGTCAAAGCAACAATTCGATAGGGGAATTCTCATTCTCCGCTCTACGTGAATTCTCATACTCCTCTGACGAGGGTCTTACGCTCGACGTGGAATATCGACTCCAATGTCAAATCAGTTTCGAACAGAGCCAGAGCCCGTCCAGCGCAGAGCATCGTCCGCTCTGATGCGCGATGCCGCGTTGCTGCGGGTCTCGCGCACCCGGCGGTGGATCATTGCTGGCACCGCGGCCGCCACCGCCGGCATCGCCGCGCTCGTGTCGGTGATCAATCCAGGCCGCACGCTGGGGGCCAGCACGCGTAGCACGAGCACCGCAGGATCAAGCGGCTCGACCAAGTCTACGTCTAGTGCCTCACAGAGCGCCTCGCTGCCGACGCCGGCCGGGGCCAGCCAGCTGGGCCTTCAAGGACCGAGCTCCGGGCCATCGTCGGATGGGTCCAGTTCGTCCTCGGGGTCCTCCGGGTCTTCGGGGCTCTCCGGGTCTTCGGGGTCGGGGTCGTCTGGGTCTTCTTCATCTGGGTCGTCCGGGTCATCCTCCGGGTCGAGCACGGCCTCTTCCTCCGCTCCGTCGTCGAGCTCCTCCGGCGGCGGGTCGGCGGCTGTCTCCGGCGGGTCATGAACCCGGTCACATTCCCGGTGTGGGGAAGCGCCGGGGTTCTGATCGCCCAGGATCCCGTCGTCCTCGAGCCGGCCCGGCGCGCAGTGCTCGAAGTGATCGAGGAGTTCGACCTCGCGTGTTCGCGCTTTCGCCAGGACTCCGAGCTGAGTGCCCTGAACGGGGCCGACGGCGCGCGTGTGCGCGCCAGCCCGCTGCTGCTCGCGGCGATCGATGCCGCACTGCGGGCGGCCGTGCTGACCGACGGCGACGTCGACCCCAGCGTGGGCGAGGCGCTGATCGCGTTGGGTTATGACCGTGACTTCGCGTTCGTCGGGGGGTATGCGCCGGACCGGGACTCCGAGCCAGGCGAGCCGTTTGCGACCGGCTCCCGCCGCGGGCCGCGGATCGCGCGGGTCGCCGGGTGGCGGGCGATCGAGTGCGATCGCCAGGCCTTGACGATCCGCGTGCCGCGTGGGGTCAAGCTCGACCTTGGCGCCACCGCCAAGGCCCTGGCCGCCGATCGCGCCGCCGAGCACGCCGCTGACACGGCGGGTTGCGGCGTGCTCGTCGGGTTGGGCGGCGACATCGCGCTGGCTGGCGGAGCGCCCGACGACGGTTGGCGCGTGCGGGTAACCGACGATCACCGCGCCGGCGTGGAGGCGCCGGGCCAGTGGATCAGGCTTCATTCCGGCGGCCTTGCCACATCGAGCAGCACTGTGCGGCGCTGGCGGACGGGCTCGGAAGTTGTCCATCACCTGCTCGATCCGGCCACGGGAAGGCCCACCGAGGGTCCCTGGCGGACCGCGAGCGTTACGGCTGTGTCGTGCGTTGACGCAAACATCGCGAGCACCGCCGCCATCGTGCGCGGCGAGCGAGCGGCGCCGTGGCTCGAGGCGCTCGGGCTCCCGAGCCGGCTCGTGTCGGTGGAAGGAGCTGTTCTTCACCTCGCCGACTGGCCCGAAGCCGGCGACGACTTGCCGACTCGCGAACAAGAGCTTGTCGCGTGACCGCGCTGGCCTCGATAGCAGGGCCCAGCGCCTACTGGTACCTGGCGCGGGCAACGGGAATCGTGTCGCTGCTGCTGCTCACGGTGAGCGTCGTGCTGGGCGTGCTCGGGCCGTTGCGGGTCAAGATCTCCGACCGCTGGCCGCGGTTTGCGATCGACACCCTGCATCGCGACGTATCGCTGCTCGTGATGGCCGTGCTGGTGATCCACATCGTGACCAGCGTCCTCGACGGGTTTGCGCCTATCCGGCTGATCGACGCCGTGATCCCCTTCACCTCCACCTACCGCCCGCTTTGGATTGGGCTGGGCGCGGTGGCTTTCGATCTTCTCCTGGCGCTAACCATCACCAGCCTGATGCGACGCCGGCTCGGGTACCGAAGCTGGCGCGCGATTCACTGGCTGGCATACGCCAGCTGGCCGGTCGCCGTGTTCCACGGCCTGGGAACCGGCAGCGACACGAAGGCGTGGTGGAACCTGGTGCTCACCGCTGTGTGTCTGTTGGCGGTGGTGGCTGCGGTCTGGGCGCGGATCCAGGACGCCAAGCCGGTGTACGGCGGCGTGCGCCAGGCGGTGATCGCGCTGGCGGTGGCAACTCCGCTCGGTCTGGCGATCTTCACACTCGCCGGCCCGCTTCAGTCAGGGTGGGCGCGCAAGGCGGGGACGCCTTCGAGCCTGCTCTCGCGCGGCGCTGCGGCGTCGAGCTCCGAAGAGGTGTCGACTCAGACCAGTTCCTCTAGCGCCGCGCGCAGCCCGGCCACTGCTCCCTCGTCTTTCAGCGCCTCGCTCAACGGCTCCATCTCCCAGGCGCAAGCCGGCGATACAGGAGGGGAGATCGTCAACATGCTGCTTCATCTGAGCGGCGGGGCGCGCGGCGTTTTGCGCATCAGGCTCGGCGGGGTTCCGGCCAACGGCGGAGGACTCTCGATGACCGGCAGCCAGGTCGATCTGGTGCTTACCGGCACGCCGCTGCTCCAAGGGCAGGTAACCCAGCTCCAGGGCCAGCAGTTCGTGGCCAAGGTGCACGATGCGAGTGGCAACAGCCGGGACCTTCAGGTGAACCTCAACATCGACGAGGGAAGCGACACCGTGACCGGCTCGCTTCAGGCAACCACGAGCTGATGGCTGGCTCTTTCCGATCCACCCTTCGCGGAGAGCTGTGATGGGACTTCCCCGCCTACTCGCAGGGATCGACCGTGGCGGCGCGGCGATGACGCTCTCAGATCACGAGCGTGTCCACGGCCCTCTGCCCCAACACCACCCCAGCAGGCTGATCGAGATGGTGGAGCACAGCGGTCTGAGGGGCCGCGGTGGTGCCGACTTCCCCACCGGGCGCAAGCTGAGGGCGGTGGCTCAGGCGCGGTCGCGCAACCGCGCAGTGGTGATCAATGGCTCCGAGACCGAGCCGGCAAGCGCAAAGGACCGGTTGCTGTTCGCGCGGCTGCCGCATCTGGTGCTCGACGGCGCGATCGTCGCCGCCGCGGCCGTCGGCGCCAAGGAGGTCATCGTCAAGGTCTCGGACCGGGCCGTGGAGATGGTCCAGGCCCTCCAAGGCGCGATCGCCGTGCGCAAGGACCCGGTTCCTGTACAGCTGGTGGGCGGCCCCAACGGATACGTGAGCGGCGAGGAGAGCGCGGTCATCCAGTATCTGAACGGCGGACAGCCGAAGCCAACGTTCGTGCCGCCGCGACCCTACGAGCGCGGCTACCGCCGCCGGCCGACGCTGGTGGCGAACGCCGAGACCGCCGCCCAGCTGGCGCTGATCGCGCGTCACGGCGACCAATGGTTCAGAGAGCTCGGCACTGAGGAAGATCCGGGGTCGGCGCTGGTCACGATCTCCGGGGCGGTGATCCGGCCGGGGGTCTACGAGCTGGCGTTCGGCACCCCTCTTTCGGGCCTGCTGGCGGCAGCGGGCGGCGAGCGCGAGCCTCTGCGAGCACTCCTCGTCGGGGGCTACTTCGGGACATGGGTCGAGGCCTCGGAGGCCCTCGGCCTACGACTTGCGCGCCAGGACCTGCGGGCGGTCGGCTGCTCGCTCGGGTCCGGAGTCGTGATCGCGCTGGGCGAGAGCGCCTGCGGGCTTCACGAGAGCGCCAAGGTGATCGACTACCTGGCGCGCGAGTCCGCCGGCCAGTGCGGCCCCTGCGTGCATGGCCTGCGGGCGATCGCCGACTCGGTCATCGAGCTCGCCGACGGCGTCGCCCACATCGGCGAGCGCGAGCGCGTGCTGCGGTGGGCGTCGGACATCCGGGGCCGCGGCGCCTGCCATCACCCGGACGGCGCGGTCCGCTTCGTGGAGAGCACGCTCCGGGTCTTCGCCGACGAGCTCGAGGACCACCAGAACCGGCGCTGCACGGCGCAGCCGGCGGGGCTGCCGCTCGGTTCCAGGCCCGGGGTCTCGGCGATCGGTGGACCAGAGAGACGGCGTTCGGTGATCGGGTCGTTCCGATGAGACAGCGGCTGCGACGAGTGATTGTCCGATGAGCGAGCGCCTGCGCGTCAATCCGATCCGCTGCGAGGGGCACGGCCAGTGCGCCGAACTGCTCCCCGAGCTGATCCGCCTCGACGACTGGGGCTATCCGATCATCGAGCGCTCGGAGGTCCCTGCGGAGCTCGAACCCCTCGCGCGCCGCGCAGTGGACGTCTGCCCGACGCTCGCACTGCTGCTGGAGCGAAAGCGGGACTAGTTTCGCGGGACGGGTTTAGCCGCGCGGGGGCGGCGGCGTGGGCTCGGCCGGCGTGCTTGTGCCCGGCTCGCGGAGCTGCAGCTGCCACCACCCGACGTCCCACCAGGTGCCGAACTTGAACCCGATTCGTCGGTAGACGCCGACGGGCGTGAAACCGAACGATTCGTGGAAGCCAACGCTCGCCTCGTTTGGCAGCGTCACGCCGGCGCAGGCGACGTAGAAGCCCTGGTCCTGGAGGAGAGGAAGCAGGGCGCCGTAGAGCGCGGCTCCCGCTCCGCGCCGACGGCGGTCGGCGTCCACGTACACGCTGACGTCAGCAGCCCACCGGTAGGCGGCGCGCTCACGATGCGGACACCCATAGGCGAAAGCGGTGACCTCGCCCCCGTCCTCGGCGACGAGCCACGGATGGGTGCGTGAAATGCGCTCGATTCGCTCGGCCAAGGCGAGCGAGTCGGGCGGCCGCTCCTCAAACGAGATCGCCGTGTCGCGGACGTACGGCTCGTAGATCGAAGCGCACGCGGCGGCATCGCGGTCGGCAGCGGCGGGGCGGATGCGCATGGCGTTGGTGTATCGCAGTGAGCGGTCCGCGGCCGGGTCGGGCCGCTGTCGCGGGCGCCGGTCGCTCATGCTTGTTGGCACAATGCCAATTAGTCTTGGACGCCGCTACCGGCTGACCCCAGTTTCCGAGGAGAGACCATGAGCTTGACCTTCACCGACGAGCAACAGGCATTCGCCGAGGCCATCCGCGACTTCGCGCGGCGCGAGTGCGGCACGCGCGAGCAACGCGACGCGCTGACCGACAACGGCAAGGAGGTCTTCAACCGTGATCTCTACGGGCGCGTGGCGGACCTCGGCTGGCTGGGCGCTGCGATTCCCGAGGAGTACGGCGGTTCGGGCGGTGGCGCCGTGGAGCTGTGTTTGTTGCTCGAGGAGTCGGCCCGGGGGCAGATCCCGATGGGCTTCTACGCCGTGACGATGATCGTCGCCGGCGCATATCAGCGTTTCGGAACGGAGGGCCAGAAGCATCATGTGCTGGGGGGCATCGCCGACGGGATGCTTGAGTGCATCGCGATGTCGGAACCGGAGGCGGGGTCGGACGTCGGCAACCTCTCCTGCCGCGCCGCGCGGGCCAACGGCGGCTACGTGATCAACGGGCAGAAGACCTGGATCACCGGCGCCCACGAGGCCGAGCACATCCTGTTGGTGTGCCGCACCAACCGGACCGACAACAAGCACGAGGGGCTCAGCATGATCTCGGTGCCCACAGACTCGAACGGGCTCGAGATCCGAGGGATCGACACGATGGGGGGCCGCGAGGTCAACGACGTGTTCTTCACCGATTGCGAGGTTCCGGCGGATCGGTTGCTGGGGCAAGAGGACCAGGCATGGATGCAGCTGATGGCCGGCCTGAACCACGAGCGGTTGATCATCGGCGCCCAGCTACTGGGCGTCGCCGAGCGGGCCTTCGACGACGCGCTCTCTTACGTCAAAGAGCGCAAACAGTTCGGGCGCCCGATCGGCAGCTTTCAGTCCCTTCGGCACCGACTAGCGGACCTGGCCACTGAGATCGAGACTTCGCGCCTCCTGGTCTACGACGTCGCGGCGCGGACCGACGCCAACCCCGGACAGCTGCTGCCGCGGGAGGCGTCGATGGCCAAGCTAAAGGCCACCGAGACAGCCAAGCGCGTGGCGCTTGAGGGCATGCAGATGATGGGTGGGTACGGCTACGCGACCGAATACGACATGGAGCGTCACGTCCGCACGGCCCTGGCCTCCACGATCTACGGCGGTACCAGCGAGATCCAGCGGGACATCATCGCCAAGACGCTGGGGCTGTAGGGAGGCTAGCCGCTGGGCTCATGCCCCAGGCTCGGCAGCGGCGTCAGCCCGGACTCCGCCTCGTGCCCGCGGACCTCCCCCGCGTAGGCCAGTCGGTCGAGGCGCGCAATTTCGCGTTCCCCTTCGATCCTCGCCGGATGACCCGCAGGGAGGCCGCGAATCAGGGCCCGGATCCGCTCTCGCAACTGCAGCGCGAAATGCGGCGTCGAGGCGCCCATCAGCTGCCGGACGTCGTCGACGGTGACCTCGCGGCCCTGTCTCATCCGATCCGGGTGCTCAGCCTGGCTCATATCAGGGCCCGTTGCCGCCGTTGCTCACCGGCTGCGGCTCGAGGTCGGCGTCCACCTTGGCCTGCACCGCGACAGAGATCGCGCTTGGATCGCCGATCAGCCAGCCGTGGTTGTAGACGGCGGCCGTGGGGCCTTCCTGGGTGTAGCCCGGCGTGGCGTAGTCGAAGAAGAAGCTTTCCACTGAGGATGGGAGGCTAGAGGCACCGTCCAGCATCAGCTGTGGGCCGTAGGTTCCACTCGCCGACAGCGGCGCGGCAGCGGCCGCATCGAGTGGCCGCGACGCATTGATCAGCACGTAGCCGTGGCCGGGGCTCTTCATAGCCCATCCGAAGCTTCCTGGCACGTGAGCACAGGGCTGTCCCGATGCGCATGGAGGGTCGCGGTAGATGGCGAACGCCACCGAGTTGGCGGCGGGATCGCTGGCGCCGACCCGCTTGACCGTGCCGTAGCGCTGCAGCTGCTTCACGACCCCATCGGAGATCACGCTCGACGGTCCCAGCACATAGATGTGAGGCTGCTGATGGGATTGGAGCGCCTGACGCGTGGGCGCAGGTATGCCCGAGCCGTTGACAAAAAGGATCGGATCTCCGCTTTCCGCCGCCCAGCCAGCGGCCGGCATCGCATAGCCCGGGTCGTCTGCGGATGTCACGACAACATCCTCGCTTGGCCTGCCGGCAGCGGCGCTCTGAAAGCGGTCGATCGCCGCCGCGAGCGTATACGGGTTGGAGCCATGAATCGACACCGAGCGCAGCCCACGCGGGCCGGGAACGTCGCCGACTCGCACCACCTGGGCGCCATCGATCGCGCCGGAGCCGGTCGGAGCGAGCGTCCCGAGCGCGTCGGACGTCGCAGACGGCAGAGACGAGGCGCCCGACAAGAGAACTGGAGCTCTGACCGGCGAGGCCATCAGCACCGAGGAGGCGATCGCGGCTTGCCAGTCGGAAGTTGGCGCGATCACGGCCGCTGGGGGGCGCGTAGAGCTGGTAGTCGATGGATACACAGCAAGCGCGACGCCGGCGGCGTCCGCCACCGGGTCAGTGCCGCCTACTCGGGTCGTGTTCTTGGTCGCCAGCGACGGGAAGCCCAGTCTCTGGCCTGCCTGCGGGGTCCTCGATGCGACGCCGCTGACCGTCGAGGGCGCCGTGACGACGAGCTTGGAGCCGCCACCTCCGCACCCGGCGACCGCGGCGCAGGTGACGGCAACGACCACGAGAGGGCGGAGGCGGATCATTTTCGGCGCGGGACCTTAGCGGGCGATCCGCGCTCAGGCGCCGGGTGCGGGTCGCGTTAAGTGGGGCTTGGCTCTGCCGTTTCGCGCTTACGATGGGCCAGGATCTGCTCGCGCTCTGTCAACCGGTTTGCGCGTCGGAGTTCCGCTTCTCGCATCCGTCGCAGTTCCGCGGGGGATGTGGCCACAATCGGCGGGATCGGCGTCGGCTTGCCCTCATCGTCAAGCGCCACCATCGTCAGGTAGGCGGTATTGGTGTGTCGTATTTCGCCGGTGCGCGGATTCTCGGCGTCGACGCGTACGCCGACCTCCATCGAGGTGCGCCACGCCGCGTTGACCGTGGCGCTGAAGGTCACCAGTTCCCCGACGTAGATCGGATACAGGAAATTCATCCGATCCATTGCCACGGTCACCACGCGCCGCCGCGAGTGCTTGATCGCCGCGAGCGCCGCCGCCTCGTCGGCCATCCGCATCACTGTTCCCCCATGCACGTTTCCGGCGCTGTTGGCGTCGGTGACGGCCATCCACCGGACGAGTTGCGCGCGGGAGTCGGAAACGGGCCTTGAATCTGCTGCCACAGAGCGATCCTACGGAATCTCGAGCCCGTCCCCGCTACGCTTGAGAGGCGTTTTCAGTCACCCGCCAAGGAGGATGCGATGCCGGGCCTTTCCGGGCGCATGTCGACAGTCATCAAAGCCAAGATCTCCAAGCTCCTCGACCGTGCAGAGGATCCGTCGGAGACGCTCGAGTACAGCTACCAGAAGCAGATCGAGCTGCTTCAGAACGTCAAGAAGGGGATCGCCGACGTCGTTACCTCAAAGAAGCGACTCCAGCTGCAGGAAGAGAAGATCCAGCAGCAGCTCGTAAAGCTGGACACCCAGGCCCGACAGGCGCTCGCCTCCGGCAACGAAGAGCTCGCGCGTGCTGCACTGGAGCGGAAGAACGTGGCTCAGACCGAGCTGCAGTCGCTCGACTCACAGATCGCCGAGCTCGAGCAGCAGCAGGATCAGCTCACAGCATCCGAACAGAAACTGCGGACCAAGATCGAGCAGTTCCGCTCCAAGAAGGAGGTCGTCAAGGCCCAGTACTCGGCTGCCGAGGCACAGGTGCGGATCTCCGAGGCCGCGACAGGCGTGGGCGACGAGATGGCGGACGTCGGCCTGGCGATGCAACGGGCGTTGGACAAGACCGAGAACATGAAGGCCCGTGCCAGCGCTGTCGGCGAGCTAGAGGCGGCCGGCACCTTCGAGGACCTGACGGCGCTCGGATCGGGCGAGGACGACATCGATCGCCAGCTCAAGGAGCTCTCGTCCTCGAGCGAGGTGGACTCCGAGCTCGAGAAGATGAAGGCCGAGCTAGGTAGCGGCTCGGCGGGCGAGCTGGGGACAGGGTCGGGCGGCGATGCCGCCGGTGGCGCGCCTGCGAGCGAGCAGGCATCGCCGCAAGAACACGCTCCGTGATCGTCCGCATCGCGCCCGCTGAGCAGTACGAGCTAGAGCTGCACACGACGAAGAAGCATTTCGAACCTCGTTCGACGGGATGCTCGAGCTGGTGCGGCCGCGGGGGACGGGCCTCCATGAAAATCAGCTGGTCGCACCTGACCTCCTCCCGCCACCCGATGTGTCGCTCGACGACGCCAAGGCGGATTCACGGGCGAGGGGCTAATCCTCGGATAGATGGTTACGCGCTGAGGCTGGCCTCGGCCGAGCTAATGCTTCGAGCCGAGACCCTGTGGTGCGTTCGTCGCGCCCAGCGAGGGCTGGTGAAAGGAGGCGCCGGACTGTGGGGCCGCTGGCGTACTCGCTGGAGTACTCGGCGCAGATTCACTGGGCTTGGGAGACGAGCGGACTGACGACGCTGGGGTGGGGGTCGCGGATGGGCGACTGACCGGCGCTGGGGAGGCCTGGGGCGCAGGACCCGGAGACGCGGCCGTTGTGGGGGCCGCCGCCGGGGGCCGGGTAGCCGCCCGGGCCGCGCCGTGATGCGCGTGGACCGCGGCTCCTGGCTTGGCGGCTCGATGTCGTGCCGCCGCGGTCGCCGCCTGTTTGGCCGCGATATTCGTTCGCGCCGCCGAAACTCCGTTGCCCGAGCCGTTGGCGAGCAGTACGCCGGCGGCGATCGCTGCCGCTGCAACTGCCGTCGCCGCACCGAGGATCAGCCCACGCCGACGTCGTCTGGAGCCTCGGGGTTCGGCGGCCGGAGTGCTGATCGTCCCGGCCGCGGGGGCTGTCGGCTCGGCAGCCCCAGGAGCGGACCCGGGCGTGAACCGGCCTGGCGCGGCGTTCGGTTCCGCCGACGCGAGTTCGGCGGGAATCCAGTCGGATTCGCCAGGGCCGGATGTCTCCGGCGCATCCTCAGCCTCTGCGGGCGCAACCGCCGGCTCGGAGGTGGCCGACGTCTCTTTTCCGCCGGTGGCCGCGCCCGCGGCCGTTGGGATGATCCCCATGATTGCCGCGAAGATGCGCTCGGCGCGCCGTGAGCGCAGCTCGAGCGCTTGGCAGGTGACGCAAGATTCGCAGTGATTCTCAAGCTTGAGTTTCTCTTCCCCGCTCAGCTCGTCGTTGTCCCGCGCGGCGAGGAAGGCCGGAGTGGAAGTGCACTCGTGGGTACGCTGCACCGTCAACGCATCGCGCCAGCCGCGGAGTTCCTCAGGTATCGGGTTGACGTGCTTTGCGGCGAGCGCCCGCGTCATCCTCAGCAGGTCGTGGTCGCCGCCCCCGGCGAACGAACCGAGTGTCTCAGCCGCCGCCGAGGATCCTTGCCCGGACAGGCATATCTCGGCACAGTAGGCCTCGACGGCGCGGCTGCGCCGGTCACTCGCGTCGTACGCGTTCGGCTCGGGAGCCGACGCGCGCTGCGGCTCAGTGGCGGTGGTCTCGAGACCAGCTGGCGGCCGCTCGAAGGTAGCCGTGGACGCCTGGCCGGGCTGGGCTGTCGCCGTATCCGCGCCAAGCGGAAGCCAGCGACTGTTCCCGTCCCCGTCGCGCCCTGGCTGGTCCTCCAGCAAGAAGCGGCTCGGCGGCTCGGGAGGTGGTATCCAAGGTCCGCGCGGCTCGGCTCTGTCCGTCGCGATCTGCGCAGGAACAGGGCCGTTCCCTCGCGGATTTTCGCGATGCGGTCTCAGCCGTCCAAGCACCAGGATCGCCGCCCGTCGGTGGCCACGATCAGCAGGATAGACGAGCAATGCCTACGGGCGGGCGATTTGGCGCGCGCACCCGTAACAACAGTCGAATACGCCACCTTCGCGTACGGGAGCAGTTAGCGCCGGAGCGCGGGCCACGGCGAAGTTGTAGAGTCGCGCGCCCGGCCGTCTACGTCGCGCGTGGGCATCCCCCGATACCGCCATCCATGGCAAAAGCTTGGTTCGCGACAATTGCCGCAAAACGCCGGGGGCTGGCATGGGTCGCTGCATTCACGGTGCTGCTTGGCCTGTTGGCGGCCGCAGACGGTGTGCTGCATGCTGCTCCGCGACCTGCAACCAAGCCGACGGCAGCGGGCCCGTCGGCTGCCTCCTCCTCAGCTGGCGCCGACGCGCTGCCTACAGGGTGTTCAGGGGAGGCGCTACCGCCCAAGCCCGACGGTAGTCGTTGGGTCTGCACTTTCGACGACGAGTTCGATGCTTTGTCTGGTGACCCGAGCGCGCTCAACTCCTCCTGGTGGGCTCCGCAGATCTCGGCGACGAGTGGGTTCGCGACCGGTCCGCCCAGCGATTACGTGTGCTACGTCGATAGTCCGAACAACATCGCCGTGTACGGAGGCGCGCTTCATCTGACCGTACGTAAGGAGTCCCAGCCCATCGATTGCGGCTGGTTTCACTCGCCGTACACCGGCGGCATGGTGAGCACGTATTACGGCTTCCACCAGACCTACGGCAGGTTCGAGATCCGGGCGTTGCTGCCGCAGACGACTGTCGCCGGACTCGATGAGGCACTTTGGCTGTGGCCGGTCAACGACAAGCTCTATGGCTCCTGGCCGGGGTCAGGGGAGATCGACATCGCCGAGTTCTTTAGCACTCACCCGAACCTCGCCGTGGCGTGGATGCATTACAACTTCGACCCGTCAACGGTCGACGCGGCCACTCATACGAACACCTACAACCACCTCTGTCAGATCGATCCGACCCAATACAACGACTATGTCCTGGTGTGGTCGCCCGGCAACTTTATGGTGTCGATCAACGGCCAGACCTGCCTCGAGGACAACTACGCCGCCAGCGGCCTGGTAAGTCCCAAGCCGTTCGATCAACCGTTCTTCATCGCTCTCACCCAAGGCCTGGACAACCCCGCGTTCAATCCGGCGACGACGCCGCTGCCGGCGACGATTTCAATCGACTACGTACGCGCCTGGAAGTAGGTGGTGGCTAGGTGGCGGCCAGAAGAGATCGGCGACGCGTCCTTCCGGCATTCCGCCAACTCAAGCGACCCGTGATGCCGGCCGGGTAAAACGGGTCACCGCGGCAGGAGCACCGGGACCGATCCCTCGGACCCGCCAACCCAGCGGTGCAAGCCGCGCCCGTGCCCGGACCGGATCGCGAGTGGCGAGGTAGCTCGGTCCGGGCCACCCCGACCGTTGGCCGCGACTCGACGGCGGGCCAAGGCACAGTCCCAAGAGGTCATTGTGAAGATCTAGGAGCGTGTATCCGGCACTCTCCACGATCTCGGTCGAAGGATCGGGATATGACCCATGATCCTCGAAGATGACATCTCGAACCAGTCCGTGTTCGAGCAGGCGCGCGGCGCCTCGAAGAACCTGGGACTCGTGCCCTTCGACGTCGATCTTCAGCAGTCCAACCATCCGATCTGCGATCTCGTCGTCCAGCCGGCATAGCTCAACGGGCACCAGGTCCTCCGCTCGAACCGTGTCCGCCTGCTCGAGGCTGGCGAGGCCCATGTTGGTTCGGAGGGTCGATCCGGCGGCCAACTGCGCGGTCCCCGACCGGTCCGATAGAGCGATCCGGCGCAGTTTGAGATCCGCGAGCCCGGTGCGCTGGTGCCAAATCGACGCGTTGCGCTCCAGGAGGCCGAATACCGCTGGGTGTGGCTCGAAGGCGATCACCATTCCATCGCTGCCCGCTCGCGCGATGGAAAGGCTGGTCAGGTATCCGACGTTGGCGCCCACATCCATGACCAGGTCACCGGGATCGATGAGGCGATGCATCGTCTCTGTCACGCACGGGTCAAACGCGCCAGATACGAGGATCGCGTATCCGATCGCCTCCTGTGGCCAAACGTAAAGAGGCAATCCCCAGGGAAGAGCACACATCGCGGGCTCGCCACCGTCGGGGGTCATGCCTGTCGGCGGTCGGAAGACACGGCGCAGCGTGCGGTATGGATGAAAGACATACTGGGGCTTGTCATTGAGGCGCCTGGGCAGCAGCCTCACCGGCCTGCGCTCAGCGAGACGGGACAGTCGAGCCCTCCACATCTAAACCCGCTCGAGCGCCGCGACCTGGTCGTAGATCCAGCGGTAGGTTCGCTCGAGTCCGTGACGCAAAGGAATCGACGGCTCCCAACCGAGGCGCTGGCGGATCAAGGTGTTGTCGCTGTTGCGGCCCCGGACGCCTTTCGGGGCGGCCAGGTTATAGCGGCGCGCGACCTTGATCCCGGCGATGCCCTCAACGGCATCGACCAGCTCATTGATCGTGACCATCTCCTCGCTGCCGAGGTTTATCGGCTCCCCGATTTCCGATTCCATGATTCTGAGCGTGCCGTCAACGCAGTCGTCGATGTACATGAAGCTGCGCGTCTGTTCGCCATCGCCCCAGATCTCGATTTCGCGATTACCCGATAGCTGCGCTTCGGCAACCTTCCGACAGATCGCGGCTGGCGCCTTCTCGCGGCCGCCCGCCCAGGTTCCATTCGGCCCGTAGACGTTGTGATAACGGGCGACGCGCGTCGGTAGGCCGAAGTCCTCCGTGAAATGGCGGCACATGCGCTCCGAGAAGAGCTTCTCCCATCCGTAACCGTCCTCGGCATCTGCCGGATAGGCGTCCGACTCCTTCAGCGGCTCGATGTCTGGCGAGAGCTGCTTGCCCGCCGCATAGACACACGCCGAGGAAGAGAAGAAGTAACGCTCCACGCCCGCGTCGAGCGCCGCTTGAAGCATATGTGTGTTGATCAGCACCGACAACATGCAGCGCGCCTTATTGGCCTCGATGAACCCCATGCCACCCATGTCGGCAGCCAGGTTGTAAACGACGTCGACGTCAGTTGCTGCCTGGTGGCATGCTTCAGCCAACTGGAGGTCCAGCACCACGTTCTCGGCTTGCGGGGAGACCTGGTGCCACTCCTCCACTGGATCCTGGTCAACGGCTCGTACCTGCAGACCGGCGTCCAGCAAACGGTTGACAAGGTGGCTCCCGATGAAGCCACCACCACCGGTTACAAGCACGTGATCGTTAGCCATGGTCTCCCTGAAGTAATACAGTGGCTGCTCGGGAAGTTGGGTCTCCGGGAGCGCCGCGATGCCCTACCAGTGCGCTACCGCCAGGACCGACGCTATTATCGGCGATCCGTCCTGGCAACGGAGGCGTGGGTGGGCTAGGCCGTGAGGCGGCCACGCCAGCAATAAGGCTGGATCATCGACCGACGTATGAGCACGCATCGAGATAAGACGTTGGGGGACTACCTCGGGCTGCTACGCCGGGGGCTCCCGATCATTGTGATTACGGGGATTGTCTGCGCGGCCATCGCACTCGGCATATCCGCGGTCACAAAGAAGACCTATCAGGCGCAAGCCGCGCTTGCAATCCAGGACCCCAACCAGGCACTCGCCCTGGCTGGTACCTCTGGCGGTGTCAGCACGCAGACGCAGGTACAGCTGGCTTTGAGCTATGCGCCGCAAGTTACGCGTGCGCAGGTCGTGGAAGCGGTGCAGTCCAGGCTTCGACTCCCGCTTACCTCGAATGAGCTGGTGCATTCAGTGTCGGTCTCGGTGGATCCGAACTCCGGTCTGATCGACATCCTCGCAACCTCGCGCAACGCCAGGGATGCCGCGGCCATCGCCAACGCGTTTGCTCAGGAGGACGCGGCCCTGACGACTTCTGCGACTCGGCATCAATACGCGCTTCAGGCTTCCGCCCTTGCCAAGAAGATCGTGAAGGGAAATAACTCAAACGACCCAAGCGAAAAGCTCCTGACGCAAACTCAGCTACAGCGGATCCAAACACTTAGCTCAGTCGCTACACCCGTCCAGGTCAACTCAAGCGCTCAGGTTCCGTCCACGCCAAGCTCCCCTCGACCTGTGCAGAACACCGTGGTCGCGCTGATCATCGGTCTGCTGTTGGGCGTTGTAGTCATCTACGCCCGCGAGGCGCTGGAACGCCGACTGCGGCAGCCCGCCGACGTGGAAGGTCTGCTCGATCATCCGATCGTCGGCCACCTGCGCAAGGAAGCGTTGGGCCACGTGGCCGCTCATTCGAACCAATCCCTCAACGGCGCGGCCCCGCTCGAGCCAGCCGATGAAGACGCGTTTCGTGTTCTTCGCCAAAACGTCCGCTACTTCGCGGCTGAATCTCTGCGCACCGTGCTGGTCACCAGCGCCGGGGCGCAGGAGGGCAAGTCGACTGTGGCAGCGTGCCTCGCCGCCACGACTGTGGCCTCGGGGCAGCGCACGTTGCTTGTCGAGTGCGATCTTCGCCGTCCGGTGCTCGCAGCGAGGCTTGGTCTGCCGCAAGGCCCGGGCTTGACCGACTACCTCACTGGTCAGGCGGAGCCGCACCACGTCGTGCGATCCGTGCCGACCATCCATCAGAATCTCACCGGAACCCCGAATGGCGGTAAGGGGCTGACCTCGTACGTCGAGGCTCAGCCTCTGGCCTGCATCACAGCTGGTACCCCCGCGCCACGGCCCGCCGACCTGCTGGGCTCGGACCGTTTCCGCGCCTTCCTGACCGAGGTCGGCGAGGTGTACGACAGCGTCATCCTTGACAGCGCGCCCCTCCTGACGGTGGCTGACACCCTCGAGATCGTTCCCGCTGTTTCGACGATCCTTCTCTGTGTCCGGCTTCGCCAGACCACCCGAGAGCAATTGCGTGCGGCCCAATCGGCGCTGGATCGTTTGCCCTCGCGACCGCTTGGCGTTGTGATCACCGGTCTGAGCAAGTCCGACTCGGGCTACTACGGGTACTACTCGGGCTACTACGCCACAGCATCTGCGTCGTCGTAGCGGCCCGCTGGTGGTGGCCGCGCGCGTCAGGGGGTGGTTTCGCGCTCCTCGGCCTCAAAGCCGGACACTAGCTCGCGGTACGTCTGCTCGAGGCCGTGCCTTAGTTGGACGCCTGACCGCCATCCAAGCGCCTCTGATGCGCGCGATGGATCCATGCACGAACGCTCCAGCTCGCCTTCACGCAGCGGCAGCAGCTCGGGTTCAACGGAGCTGCCCGCCACTTGGGAGAGGATCGAGAACAGCTCGGACACCGGCGTCTCGATGCCGGTCGAGATGTTGAACGTGCCCTGGACCCCGGCGGCACGCAGCATTGCGCCTGCGACGTCTGCGACGTGAACGTAGTCTCGCGTCGGCTTGCCAAAACCGAACATTCGTGGCGTCTCGCCGCGCCATAGGGCATGGCTAAAGATCGCAACCACGCCCGCCTCCCCATGCGGGCTCTGCCGTGGTCCGTAGATGTTCCCGAAGCGCAGTATCGCGTGTGGTAGACCCGACGAGTTGGCCCACGTGTTCACGTACGCCTCGGCGGCCCACTTAGACGCACCGTAAGGTGCGAGCGGGGAGGGAATGAAGCTTTCTGGCGTCGGCATCGGCGCCTTGTTCCCGTATAGAGCTCCCCCCGTGGAGCTGAAGACGAGGGGTGCGCCGCATCGCCGCGCCCCCTCGAGCAAGTTGAGGGTCCCGCGCACGTTGACCTCGCAGTCCCGCCCCGGATTTGCCACGGATGCCGTGACGGACGCCTGGGCGGCTAGGTGGTAAATCGCCTTTGGGCGGGCGGCGTCCAGCACCGGGTCGAGCGCTGCGGCGTCCGCGACGTCCAGGACTTCGAGATTCGCCTCGGCCGCGACCAGCTCCGCACGGCCAGTCGACAAGTCATCGATGACGAGAACCCGCTCTCCGGCGGCGATCAGCGCGTCGACGACGTGCGATCCGATGAACCCCGCTCCTCCGGTTACGACTACGCCGGCCACGATCCGTTATCCGAGGCGCCTGAAGGCGACCTGCGCAAAGTCTTGGCTAGCCGCCAGGATCTCGAAGCGCCAACACGTCCGCTGCAGCAGCTCATCGAAGGCTCGGAGTTCGTCGGCGTAGTGATGGAATTCATCGAAGTACAGCACGGTCCCGGGCGTGATCCGTCCCTCGATCTCTCGCAGCACATAGGCGGCCGATGCGTAGAGGTCGCAGTCGACATTGATCACGAGCTGTTCGTAATTCTCTGGCCAGACGTACCGCGGCAAGGTATCGGTGAACCAGCCTTGAAAGAGCTCGATGCGGCTGTCGTCAAACTCGGGCACTCCTTCCGGCGGGGAAAAGCTGCCGGCCGACCAGCCGAGCGCCCACTCCGCCGGCAAGCCTTCGAAGCTGTCGAAGCCGTGCAGCCTGCTGCTGGGGTTTTCGAGCAGCCGAGACCAATAGCGCAGCGAGTAGCCGTTGGCCACTCCGAATTCCAGGTAGAGGACCTGTTGTCCGGAGACGGCCGCGGCGATCTGTTCGAACACGCGCTCCCGGCTGTCGACTACGGCCACCATCGGGAACTTCTTTCGCTTCAGCCACCAGCCGAGGTGCACGTAGTTGAAAACCCCAAGGAATCCGTAGATGGCGTTCTGTGAGGAGAGCCCGCCCGCCTTGACGAGCATTCGCTTGGTACGGCTTGGTGGCGGAGAGCCCGGACGCGGCAAGCGCAGCTTCGGCCCAGTCCGTGGCATCGCCACCATCAGCGGCCGCTCACCGCGAGCAAGACCTCCTCGAAGCGGGCGGCGAATCGGTCCGGGGTGAAATGCAGCCCGGCGTAGCGCCGGGCGTTCGCGGACCGTGCCCTGAGTTCTTTACGTTCGCGCCAGACGCGCGCGATCTCTCTCGGAAGAGCATCGAGATCTCGTGAGTCGACGACCCAGCCGGCCTCTGCCTCTCTGATGATCGTTGCCACCTCTCCTCTGGGATCGACGACTGCGACGACTGGCAGACCATATGCCATGAAGTTCATGAGCTTCGACGGAATGTTGAATTCCGGACCCTCATAGCGCTGAGTCACCAATCCCAAGTCTGCCTGGCCCAGCTCCCGCTCGAGCTGTGCGTCGTCGACCAGGCCGAGCATTTGCACCCGATCGCTGCGTATCCGCAGGCGGGCCTCCTCGGCTGCCACCCCGGTGCCGGCGATTATGAGAGACGCATCGCGGGTCAGCTCTCCAGAAGCTTCGAATTTCTCGATCACCGGGGTCAGCCCCTGGGAGTGGCCGATGTTTCCCATCGAAAGGATCCTGATGCCTCCGTTGTCTCCAGGGCGTTCGCTCGAATTCTGAGGCACCCGCGTAGCTGGGTCGTAGATCAGCTCGATCTTCTCCGCATCGACATCCTTGGAAAGCAAATTGTCGGTGAACGACCGCGACAGGACGATGATTCGCGTCGCGGTTTGATATGCGGCTCGTTCAACCCTGCGGGCCGCTGACACCACCACTCCCTGCTCATCGACGAGGCCGGTCGCGGCCGCTCCGTCGGGCAGCAGGTCATGCAGCCAAAGTACCCACGGGAGCTTTCGGGCGCGCACGTTGGCCATCGCAGGCAGCAAGGCGGACAGCATCGGCGACGTGGACACCACAACGTCCGGGCTACCAACGAACGGAGCCGCCGCGGCCAGTGCGGAGGTGAACGACAGCTCCTGCCGATAGCGCTGCAACGCGCTGTCCCGCCCGACCCACATCGGAAGACGGAGGATGTCGATGCCGTCGCGCGTCTCGCGGTAAGGAAGTCTGCGCGTGCCCCACAGCGGCTCCGGATAATGGGGGTGCGCCGCGATCACCTCGACACGGTGGCCGCGATCGCGAAGTCCGTGGGCCCAGACGGTGTTGACCGGACCGATGCCGGTTGGCTCAGGCGCGAAGCTGTGGCTCCAGAGTTGGATGTTCAATGCCCGTGTCATGCTCGATCGGTGGCAGCTGCGACGAACGAGATCGGCTTCAGCGCGATCTCAGCAAGGTCTGCACGGTGCGGACCAACAGCTTGATGTCGTGCCAGAGCGACCATTCCGCGACGTAGAGATAGTCGAGCGTGAGCATCTCGCGGAACGGGATCGAATGCCGGCCTAGCGCCTGCCACGGTCCCGTGAGCCCAGGAGTGAGCTCGAGGCGTGCCCTGTGCCAGCCCATCACCTCGGCGTCGTCCTGGGGCTCCAACGGCCGAGGCCCGACCAGGCTCATCTCGCCACGCAAAACGTTCCAAAGCTGTGGGAGTTCGTCCAGCATCGTGCGCCGCAGGACCCGCCCCACCCGCGTCAGGCGGGGATCGCGGTCTTCGGGGATCTTAAGCAGCGGGAACGCAACCTCGTTCAGATGCAGGATCGCGTCCTTCAGCTCGTCGGCGTTGGTGACCATGGTCCTGAATTTGTGGATCCGAAACGGTCGGTTGCCGCGGCCGATGCGAACCTGGGAGAAGATCACGGGCCCCCGTGAGTCGAGCTTGATGAGGACGGCGATCAGAGCCAGCAAGGGAGCGAGCAGCACCAGGCCCGCTCCGGCGCCGATGATGTCGATCGTCCGCTTGAGCGCGAGTGACAAACGGGTTCGAGAATGGCTTCGAAGGCTGAGCACGCTCATACCTTCGACGCCATCGACGACGACCGACGGGCCCAAGACCTCGAACAGGCGGGGAGCTATCGAGACCTTGACGCCCAGCGTCCTGCCCGCCCGGACAGCATCGAGGACGTCCTCGTACTGCAAGCGTGAAAACGCGATGATCAGGCGCTCGACCCGGAGCTCGCGGCACAACCTGTGCAGGCTGCCCAGGTCACCAATCAGCGACGATCCCTCGGGCGCATCGCCGTCAGGGCCGGTGCCATCGACATAGCCGATAGCCTCGGTGCCGTAGCCGGGGTGATTCCGCAGCTTGCGCCCGATCAGCTCGGCCACCTCCCCGGAACCGATGATGAGCGCACGCTCGGGGCCGAACAGGCGTAACACGACCATCCGGACGAGTGATCTACTCGCCCACATCGCCGCCAGCGTCAGGACGCCGAACTCGAGCGCCACGTAGCGGTGACCGTTTAGGCCGGCGGGCGGCCCCAGGACGAACAGAGTTGCCGCCGCTACCGCTACGGACTGAGCCAGTCGGGGCAGTTCGTTGAAGGTCCACTTGTCGATCACCGCGGAGTCCCAGTCGTAGATGCCGAGAAGCTTGTTCAGCAGTAACCAGAGCGCTACCGTGGCCGCGAGGCGATACCACGGGTGGGCAAGATGCCCCCCGACTCCGGTGACGATGAGCGCCAGCGCAAGCGAAGCGATATCCGCGCCGACCAGTAGCCTGCGTCGGGTCGAATCTCGTGCCGACCGCGGCCACGTCCCTGCAGCCAGGACCTCGTCGTACCCGAGCAGCCGCTTGCCCTGCTGCGGTGCATAGGGAGTTGAGTCGGCTATCTCATGCGTGCCGGTGGCCTCGCCATTGGCGCCGTTACTCTCGTCCCCGATCGGGCTCAGCGGTAGCGCCGATTCCTGTGAGCTCTCAACCGAAATGCCGCGTCTCCCTGCTGCTTGGCGATCCCATCTGGAGTAGCCCGCTCGCCAAGGGTGAACGCCCCTCTGCCCAGCAAACCTACAAAAGTCTAGCGCTCCAGAAAAAGGATTGCGCTCCGACAGTTAGGTCTCAACTAGCGCATAGCTCCGTCCGGGCCGGGAGCCAAGAGCAAGTCGAACTCGGGCGACCGACGGCACATCTGAGCGCCTCCACCCCCGGCAGCGAGGATCAAACGAATACCCTTCGGCTCGCAATGAGCCATGAGGGTCCCGAAACCGGCGACGCCGCGCGGCTGAATCGCGCAGGCGAGCCGAATGATCATCTCCAGGACGCCGCTACGGATCAGCTTCGTCGGAGGGGGCACAGACCTGCCCGGCTTTTACGAGAGACACGGCGGCGCAGTCGTATCGACGGCCGTCGATAAATGGATCCATGTGATTGTCGCGCGGCGATTCGAGGGCGACATCAGAGTCAGCTACTCGCGTACGGAGATCGTCACCACGGCCTCTGAGCTCGAGCACGAGCTGGTCCGCGAGGGTTTGCGGGCGACCGGCATGCCGCGGGGTTTGGACGTCATGACTCTGGCAGATTTGCCCTCGGGCACTGGGATGGGCTCGTCGAGCGCGGTCCTCGTCGGAACACTCGCGGCGCTGTACGCATTTCAAGGCGTTTATCGCTCGCCGGTCGGCTTGGCGGAGGAGGCGGCGGGAATCGAGATTGAGGCACTGGGGAAGCCGATCGGTCGCCAGGACCACTACTCGGCCGCCATCGGCGGATTCAACTTGATCGAGTTCATCGCGAATGGCGGTGGAGTGCGCGTTAGCCCGATCGTTTGCCCTCCCGGGACGTTGCGAGCCGCGCACCGGTTCATGTCACTTTTCTACACCGGTCGGCAGCGAGCAGCGGAGACCACCCTGAACGTCCAGAAAGCGGCGATCGACAATGATGAAGAGAGGACGATCAGCACCCTCAAGCAGATGCGAGACCTGGCCTACGAGCTGCGCGACCGGTTGGCGCGCGGCGACGTGGAAGCCCTTGGACGGCTGCTCGATCAAAACTGGCAATTGAAGCGCGCGCTCGCCGATGGGATCACCAATCCATACATCGATGACCTGTACGAGCGAGTCAAGGCCGCGGGAGCCACCGGCGCAAAGCTGCTCGGCGCGGGCTCGTCCGGCTTTCTCCTAGTCGTAGCTCCGCTTGATCGCCAAGCCGCCGTGCGGGTCGCGCTCAGCAACCTCCGTGAGGTGTCGTTTCGATTCGCCTCCCGGGGCACACACATCCCGCTCTTCGAGCCGACGAATGGGAGCTAGCGACTGCGACCTTCAACCGTATTCCTCGACCGGGATGGAGTCCTTAACCACCGCGCCGCCGAGGGCGATTACATCAAGTCACCGGATGAGTTCGAGTTGCTCGCCGGCGCGGCGGAAGCGGTACGCCTGCTCAACGACAACCGCATCCTGGTGGTGGTTGTCACCAATCAGCGGGGAATCGCGCTCGGCCGACTTAGCTCCCTCGACCTCGAGCGAATTCATGCCGTCCTGCGCGACGAACTCGCTCTCAGGGGCGCCTGGCTGGACGCGATCTACCACTGTCCTCATCCGCTCGGGACCTGCGAGTGTCGCAAGCCAGGCATCGGTCTCTTCGTTACCGCCCGGCGGAACCACCCCGAGATCAACTTCAGCCACTCGGCGGTCGTCGGCGACTCGCTCAGCGACATGACCGCGGCTCAGCGAATCGGTGCAAGAGGAATATTGATCGACGATCGCCGCCCCCCACTGCTTGCCAACGACGGATCCGTCGGCTTCGAGCGTGCCGCCTCGTTGCTCGAAGCCGCTCAGCGTTTGGTTGGCTGATCAACGCAAGGTTGCGGCGCGAGCGCGGGCGAGCGCCAAGCCTTCGGGTGTTCCAACATCGATTACGGGTTGGGACAGTTTGAAAGCGAGAATCCGAGCGCCGCTGACGAGCGAGGCGGGGAAGACGTCGTGGCCGAAGTCAACCTGGGTGTGCGGTGCGATGCCGGTTATGAACGAGGGCTCCAATAGGTAAAGCCCCGCGTTAATCAGGCTGGGCCCGCGGACAGGTGCCTCCTTCTCGGCAAAGCGACGGATCCACGCGTGTTCATCGATCTGCACGGTTCCTTTGTCCTGCACCGAGTCGCTCTCGTACACGGTGACCGTTGCCGCCGCTCTCTTGCGGCGGTGCGCAGCCACGATCGGGGCTAGGGGCTGGTCGATCACAACGTCTCCGTACAGCACGAAAAACGGCGCTGGACCTAGATGGTCCAGCGCGTTGCGAACGCCACCCGCGGTGCCTAGCAGCTTCTGCTCCTTGACCACAGTCAGCGTCAGCGGTCCTCGGTAGCGATCGGCGAACCGCTCAATAGCCTCGGCGCGGTGATGGGCATTGATGACAACGTGCTCGGTTCCCTCGCGACTGAGGTACTCGATCTGTGACTGCAACAGCGGCTGGCCCCCGACCTCGACTAGTACCTTCGGCATCGTCAGTCCCACGTTGCCGAGGCGGGTTCCGCGCCCGGCCGCGAGGATCATCGCCGTTGACACCACCGGCAAGCGGAGACCGTCGCGGCTACGCCACCCAGGGACGCGACTCCGCCAGGTGCTCCTTGAAGTACTCCACCAGCATGTGATTGATCGCCAGGTGGACGTCCTCGATGATTCCGTAGTCGGAAGATCGCACGACGATCGAGATATCAACGAGGGCCGCGGCCTCGCCCCCATCGAAGCCCAGCAGCCCGATCGTCTCCACGCTCTGAAGCCGTGCGTAGTGAATCGCGTTCAGAACGTTCTGGGAATTACCGCTGGCCGAGATCACGATCAGCACGTCCCCGGCGGAGATGACGTTGATTAGCTGCTCGGAGAAAACCCTGTCATAGCTCAGGTCGTTTGCCAGTGCGGTGATGATCGATGTGTTGTCCGACAGGCTGTTGACGTGGAAGCGCTTGAGGTTGGGACCGATTGTGTTCTTTGCGAGGTCCGCCGCCATGTGGCTTGCGGTGGACGAGCTGCCGCCGTTGCCGAGCGTGAACACCTGCTTGTCATTGCGGTAGGCGGTGAGGAGCACCTCCCCAACCTCGATCAAACGGTGTCGCGGCAAGAGCTCCAAGGCTTTCTGCAGGCGCCCGATGTAGTCGTCCACTTGGGCGCGGTGCGCCGCGTTTGTGCGACGCGAAGTGTGCGCGAGCGCCAGCGGCAAGCTCCTCCCTTGACGGAGGTGCGCTTACGGTCACGTTTGGCCTCCCAGCCGTTTTTGTGGCCCTAGCTCCACTTGTGGCCCTCCCAAGCCTGGAACCCTGCTTTCGTGCCCAATACCGACGGCTGCCGGTCCGCGGCTCTCCGCGACGTCCCCGGCCGGTGCCGCATTATCGTCGCTGCGCGCGGCCCGTGCAACCCGGAGGCGCTGCGACAAGCATCAGACGGAAGGCGACCGGGCAGCAAACCGCTCGCGCGCGATCGCCGCGTCTACCTCGCGGAGCGACCGTGCCCTGTCCCGGAGGCGCAGCACGGTTCCGATGGCCGGTGAGATCCGGGGATCGCGGATGACTAGACGGCTGAGGTGGCTGAGCGGGCGGCGATGGAACACGTGCAACGATTTGCCGTTGCTGGTCAGCATCAGGCCGGCTCGGCGGGCGATCTGGCCTAGCGCCTCCTCGGTGTAGAACGTCACGTGCTGCCCAAGCTCCGGGAGCAAATACCACCAGCCGCGAAGCTCCCGCATGCCGGGAGGCACGAGAAAGGTCGACACCATGATCAACTCGGACCGGCGCGCGATTTCCGTTATGAGGTCCGCAGGTGCGGTCAGATGCTCTAGGACCTCGATCAGCGAGATCACGCCGTAGTTGGAGTCGAGCGTCCCCTCGAATCCCTTTGCGAAGAGGTTGCGGGCGAGCGGATCGTGATGCAGCATGTCGATTCCGCGATCCCTCGCCAGGCGGGTCAGGAGCCCATATCCACCGCCGAAGTCCAGGTGGCGATGTGCCCCAAGGCACTCGCCGCGGATCAGGGCCTCCAGGATGCGAGCTGAGTTGACACAGCGAGAGGCCAGGCCGACGTCGATCTCGGAGATGGGCTGGGCGTAGGCAGCCTCTAGCCATCGCGGCTGGGGGAAGAAGAGCAGTCCGCATCGGGCGCACCGGTTCAGCTGCGCGACTTCATGCCGAATCTCCAACAGGTCATGCGGCTGCGTGTCGGCGCCGCACGCCGGGCACCTCGCACACCCTGCCGAGTGGCTAGAGGGCACGGCAGCCGCGCCGTCTGTCAGGCTCACGTCGCCCCCCCTGTCGCCAGGCCTGGACTGTCAGCCACGCCGTCGTGACGCACCGGCTCCGGCTTGAACACCGCGGCGCTCCGCCTGTGCGGCGCTCGTTCCACAAGGTAGGCCATGGCCAGCAGCAGACCTGGCATCACGTAGAGGAACTTGTCGATCAGCTGGTTGTCGAACGCCCCGCCGACCAGCCACACCAGCACCGAGGCGGCGATGGCCGTCGCTTCGTCTCGCAGCGGTCCGGCTCGGGCACGAACGTAAGCAGCAGCGAGCCCGCCGATATAGACGAGGAACGAAACGAAGGCGATCACACCGCCGGCCGCGAGCAGCTGAAGATAGATGTTGTGGGCATCCTCGATGACTTGGAAACCGACCCCTTCGATCGGGCGGGCGCGAAACTGAACGAGCGCCGTGTGCGCCGCTTCGTGGCGCGTCGTGTTGCTCGCCAGCGTCGTTGGATCGCCTGTATCGAGACGGACCTGGTGAATGATCTGCGTTCCCGCGTTGGTGAGCGCCAGCAGCGCAACGACTGCGATCCCAACGAACGGAAGCATGAGCCCGCTGTACCGCCGCAGCCGCGGGATGAAGATAACCGTGGCTGCCACCGCCAGCACGGCGCCGACGGCTGCCGCTCGCGAGCCGGAGGAGTAGACCCCGCCGAGCAGCGCCCCGCGTTGCAAGCAGCCCTCCGATCGTCCAACGACCGCCGCGGCTGATCCACAGCAGCGCGACAGGAGCGGCCAGCGCAGACTCGAACGCCAGGTAGTTCGGGTGGATCGTCAGACCCGACGAGCGGTGGTTTGCGATCGGCGTCGCGGCGAGAAAGTGAAGGCCGGCCACGTCGAGCAGCGCCACGATTGCGCTGATCTGTGGCCGCAAGCGCAAAGAGGTCGAGGAGCAGCCTGCATCGCTCTCGGGTGTTGCCGTTGATCATCAGGATCACCGGCAGGACGAGCCAAGCCACTTCCCACTTGAACAGAGCAGACATGTCCGACCGCTCGCCCAGCAGGTAGGGGAGCCCAGCCGACTGCAGGAGATCCATCAGCGAGGCCTGCTTCAGCCTCAATGCCGTAGGAAAGGCGATCGTCAGAAGTGCCGACACGAGCAGGCCCGCCGCGGCAAAGAGCATCCAGCCGGGGAGGGGAACGGGGCGCCGCTCCCCGACGACCAGCACCAGCGTGGCGACAAACGCCAGGACGAGAAACAGGTTGACGAGCGACCCTCCTCCAAGCCGTATTCCGTCCCACGGGATGAATAGGGCCACGACCGCTGTCGCGCCGAAAGCCAGCCGGTCCCAGCGATTGTTCACCGTGGCGGCGACCCGCTGAGGTGTGGTCTGGACACGGGCGACAGAGATGGGCGTGCTCACTGCCTGGTCCATTCGGTAGCCGTCTCGGCGAGCTCATTTACTCCCGCCTCGGCGGAGGCCTCCAACGTCGCCGGTCCGGGGCCCGGCGAGCGAGATGCTTACGCGTCGGCCCCGGAGCGAGGGTGCAACGAGCCCAACGACCATGCCCGCAAGTCCCGCGAATGCGGCGATCACAAGCGCCAGAGCGACGCCGCGGGCCCCTGAGTGGTAGAGCAAGGCGACGGCCGGAAACAGAGTTACGAGTGAGATCGCCTCGGCGACGCTCCCAAGGCCGGGTCTGCCCGCGCCGCGGGCGCATTCGGTCAGCACCCGCCGTAGCGCGAACAGCAGCGCGCTGATGAGGAGGATGCGAGCGACTCCGATGGCGCGCATGGAACGGCTTACCGAACAGGACCGGCACCAGGATCGGCAGGCCGACCTCGATGATGCCGACCGTTGCGCCACACAGCACGAGCGTGGTGAGCATGAACCTCATGATCAGCCGTGCCGTGCCATGCCCCTCACGAGCCGCGGCGACGTGCGGATACCCGACCAAGCCAATCCCCTGAGCGACGAACCGAGGCAGATTCGTGAAGGCGACCGCGACCACGTACACCCCGAGCGCGGCCTGAGACAAGAAGATGCCGACGATCGCCTGGTCGAGCTGAAACCCCTCGAGCGGCGTCACCGACCCGAGTAGCGCCTTCAGGCTGAAGCCGATGAGCGTGCGCAATGACGGCAAGCGGTCGTCGTCTCTTCGACTCGTGCGCCTCGGGACGCCTCGCCACACCGCAACCGAGGTGATGATTGCGGTCACCCAGGCGAGAACTGTCCAGGTGAGCGTCGCGAGTGCGAGGCTGTGGCTTCCGATCACCAGGTACGAAGCCATTAGCAGGGCGGTGACCGGCGGGGAAATCACGCGGGAAACGTTGAGCGCCCGGAACTGTTGGTTGCCCTGAAGGACCGCCATACCGAAGATCCAGACCAGGATCGCCGGCGAGCTGAGCCAGCTGATCACCGCGCTGATCTGAACGTAGCCCGGAGCGTTACGAAACATCAGGGCCAGCACGATGCCGTGGGCACCCAGCACCGCGCCGACAAGCAGGACGGAACGCCGAGCGAACGCGAATTAGCAGCGCCCACCCGATCTCGGGTGTACGCGCAATCCAGTACGTCAAGGCCAGCGGCAACCCCATCGAAGCAGATCACCGGCAAGACGGTGGCGAGCAGGATGAACATCGCCAGGTGGCCCTCTGTCGAGTACCCCCAGCATGCGGGCTGCCGCCACGCCGCTGACGACGAGAGCACCCTGAACAGCCAGACTCGTGCCGATCGTGCCCACCACATTCCGGTGCATGCCGGAAAGCCGCGGGATCCATCGCCCTTCGTAGCGGATGTGCCGCCATCCCCGGTTCAGACGCACGGTGCTCATTTCGAATAACTCGCGAGCCAGTGTGCGGCCCATCGGCCGATGGCCTCTGGGCTGACTACGTTCAGGGCCCACTGGCGCGCGTTATGGGACATGAGCTCCATTAGTGAGCCGTGGCTGAGGAGGTCTTCGATCACAGCCGGTAGTTGGGACCAGGACCGGAGCTCCGCGCGCGGCAGCCCTGCGTAGAACCAGGCCGGAGGGAGCGGCTCCGAGATGATCACGCACCCGGCCAATGCCCCTTCGAATAGGCGGAAGGTCTCTGTTGATCCGCCTCTTGGCGCAAGGCAAATCCTCGTGTCGAGCAGTGAGCGTACATAGTCGGAGGGGTCCTGCCGGTAGGCGGCTATGAACGATTCGAACTCGACAAAGTCGACTACGGAGCTCCGCTGGGAGCCGCGCGACGGCGCTGGCCATGCGCCTTCTACTGATCGTCTTCGGGGCGTACGGGCGCCCACCGCCGATGCTGCCGCGAAATCCGACGTCGATGACGCGTTCGCCGAGTGGCGGAACGTCGTCGGGGACGTCAGCGAAGGCGGGCGTTCCGAGCGGAAGCCACGCCGGCGGATTGCGCGGTTCTCGACGCTGCCCACGGTTGCGCCATACCCCGCGTATGCCGTTCCGCGCCAACTGCACTTGCTCGGTCAGCGCGAGCAGCGGGTCCTTCATGAAATCGCGCGTCGGCGCGGTGAAGCGCTCGCCGTAAGTGCGAAGCACGGGACAGCGTCCGTTTTCCACTGGTGTGGCGGTCTCGTCACCGACGAGCAGCCACACGTCTCGTGTGGTGAGCTGATCGGCAACCGCAGGTGAATAGGAGATCACGAAACGCTCGAACTCGTCGCTCAACGCCGACGCCACCTCGGCCAGCCGCACAAAATACGAAAGGTCGTTTGGCCCGTCCCGCAGCGCCTCCCGGGCGGGCCGGGGTCCACGCCCATCGTTCAGATCGACGACGACCTGCGGCATACCCTCGCGATGAGTATAGGTGTCTGAGCCATGGGATTAGGATGGTTCGTCTTCGCATGGGCGCTGCTGGGCGCGTCGCAGCGATCCAGCGCATGGATGAGGATGTAGACACCTTGCACCAACGCCGCAGCCATCTGACCGCGACGAGAGTTGCGGCCGTCGTCGCGACGCTCGCGAGCTTGGCCGCTGCGGGGTGTGGCGGCTCTCACGCCACCCCCAGCGGTGGCACAACGAGCACCAGTTCCAACCTCGTGCACGGTGCTCGCTGGGTGACCGCCTGGGAGGCGCCGGCAGTCGATGCGGCCGGTCTCGGATTCAGCAACCAGACTCTGCGGTTGATCGTCACCCCACACACTGCGGGGACCCAAGCCCGGATCGTGCTCTCGAACGCGTTCGGATCGAGAGCCGTCACGATCACCGCAGCCACGATTGCCCGCCGCACGACTGGCCCCAACTTGACGGCTGGGACCGTCAGGCGCCTGACGTTCGGCGGGCGCGGATCGGTAACGATCCCGGCCGGGCAACAGGTACAGAGCGACCCGACCACGATCTCGCTCGCGCCTTTTGAAGATATAGCGGTCAGCCTTGCATTTGGCGCGCCGACCGGTCCGCCCACCAACCATTACAACGGCCTCCAGACGTCCTACTACTCACCGGTCGGCTCGGGCGACCGCACCGGCTCGCTCGACGGCACGGAGTTCACCGAGGGCACCCCCAGCCGGTTCTTCCTCACCGCCGTTGAGGTACTTGCGTCGGCCTCCGCTAAGACGGTTGTCGCAGCCGGCGACTCGATCACCGACGGAGGGGCTCCCAGCCCGGACACCATCGATCAAAACGCGCGCTGGCCGGACTTTCTGCAGCGCCGCCTGCTGACGGCAGGAAGCAGCTGTTCGATGGCAGACGCCGGCATCTCCGGCAACCAGGTCACGCACAGCCGGCCGCCCTCTCAGCTGGTGGGCGGTCCCAGCCTCGAAAATCGCCTCGACCGCGACGTGCTCTCTCAGCCGAACCTGGGCGGGATCATCGTCCTCGAGGGCCTCAACGACATCCTGCTGACGACCAGTCCCGCCGACAACGTGATTGCGGGACTCAAGGGCATCGCCAGTCGGGCCCACGCGGAGCGCGTTCCGGTCTTGATCGGCACGCTCACCCCGGTCCGAGGCGGCTTGGACGCCACGCCCACCGCCGAAGCCATCCGCTCCTCGGTCAACGACTGGATCCGTTCCCAGCACGTCTTCGACGGTGTCATCGACTTCGCCAAAGTCGTCGCAGGATCCCTCTGATCCGGCGCGGCTCCTTCCCGCCTACGACTCAGGTGACCACCTCCATCCGAACGCGAAGGGATTCGCCGCGATGGCACAGGCAATCGACCTGAGCATGCTCCGCCGCGTCGTCGGATGCTGACCGGGCGGATTCCCTCGGCCGATGGGTAGGCATCAGGCTCGGAAGCGCCAGCGCGGATCGATGTCCGGGGCGAGCACCAGATCGGTGGAGGGCTCTAGCACGGACCCGTCGTTCCAGTTGGGCATCCGCTCGAGCGCGGGAAGCTCGCTGCTCGAGATGACACGCGGCTGCCCGTCGCCGCGAGTGTCGAGGTCGATCACGTAGCGATAGTGCGCCGCGACGAGCTCGTGAAGAGCGTCGAGGGTGCCGGACCTTCGCAGGCCTCCCGGCCAGTACTCCATCACGATCGGGACCTCGGATCCAAGCAGTCGGCGCGCCCCGCGCAAGACGTGTGTCTCGTGTCCCTGGACGTCCATCCATACGAGGCTGACCGCTTCCAGGTCGAGTTTCTCGGCCCGTTCAAGGGAGTCCACCGAAGCGGCGCGAACGGTAACGGTTGGCCGAGCTCCGTTGGCCTTACCGGAAACCCGCACCCTGTGGTCGCCGGCGTTGTCCGGAGACAGCTCCAGCTCGACGATGCCGTCGCTGTCGGAAGCCGCGAGCTGCAGCAACGTCGTCCGCTCGGCAAGGTCATTTGCCAGCACGTTGTGCCTGAGCAACGCGAAGTTGCCGGGGTCAGGCTCGAGCGCAACCACGTGGTCCGCGCGGTAGTGCATCAGGAACTCGACCGTGTGGCTTCCGATGTTTGCGCCGATCTCGAGCACGGTGCCACCGGCAAGCGCTCAGCTGACTTCGGCAAGGACCCGAGCACGGAGAACGCAAGTTCCGCATCGCGCTGTCGCAGCCCTCGGTAGCAGAACAATCCCTTGGAGAGCGTTTGATCAGCGGTCGACACAAAGAGCCGCATTCCGTCGGCATCGACTGCGATCACGGGTGTAAAGCGGCGCACGATTCGCCATTGCAGGCGCCGGAGTAGCGCCCCCGCCTCGATCGCGGGATCCCGACGCAGACGTTGCAGCTCCCGTCGCAGCGCGCGCGGTGCTCTTCCTCGGAGGGTCCTCACCCGTGCAACGCTCGCAGACCAGACTACTTGGATCTCAGCGCCCCGTCGGACGGCGGTGCTCAAGTTCCCGCACCACCCTGGCGGGGTTTCCGGCTGCGACAGTGAACTCCGGAATGTCAGAGGTGACGACGCTCGCCGCGCCGATTGTGACGCCATCCCCGATCGTCACACCGGGCAGCACGATAACCCTCGTCCCGAGCCAGCATCCCTTTCCGATCACGATCGGGTCCCGATCCAGGTGATCCATCACGATCGTGCCGGGCTTGCGGTAAAGGTTCTTCTGATCCTCGACCCGCTCGGCCCAGTCGAGGCTATGGCCGCGGCCGTCTGAGATGATCGACCACGCGCCGATCATAGTGTCGTCGCCGATTGTGACTGCGCCGAATGCCTCAACGATCGCGTATGCCTGGAGGATCGCGTTATCGCCGATCACGATCTTGCTGTCCGCCAGCCAAGTGATCAGCCGCCCGCGGATGTGGCTGTAGCCACCAACCTCGATCCGGCCGCCACGGGCGTGGCGGAGGATCCGCGCCGCCACGACCGAGTCGTGGCCGCAGGCGTCGAGTTGACGGGCGTTGTAGCCGTGAAGCAGGTGAAAAGCACCGTACTGAAGCTGCTGGATGCGGCTAGCCAGTGAAGTCACTTGGTCGCTATACGGCCGGGCGGGTTCGTGGGCTCCGACCGGACCCGGCCGGAGAATTCCTCGTGCAGGTGTCTAGCCCATCCGGATGTGCTCAAGCGTGTCGAGAGCGCTCTGCTGATCCGAGACATCTCTGTCAGCCGATCGTCGGGGAGCCCTGCCATGTGCCCGAGCGCGTCACACAGGGCATCAGAATCCCCCGCCGGTAGCACCCAACCGTTGTAGCCGTCTTGCACGAACGTGGGGTGGGATCCGGAGACGTCAGTCACCAACACCGGGAGCGCTGCGCATGCCGCCTCGTGTACCACAACCGCATAGGGCTCGAACCGTGACGGAAGCACGAGACACGAGACACGGCGCATGAGCTTCGCCACGTCCGCTGGTTCAAGGAAGCCATGAACAGTCACGCCTTCGCTGCCCTCGAGCTCGGTGCGGAGCGGCCCGATCCCGACGATGTCCAGATCCCACGGGTCTTCTGCCAGCTCCCGGTAGCGACTGTATGCCCGCGAGAGGACATCGATCCCTTTCTCCGCGATCAAGCGGCCCACGAACAAGAAGCGGGCGCTGCTCCTGATGTCTTCCCCCGATCGTGGCTCCCCCGTGTACAGGGCAGTATCGGCTGTGTACAGGCCACGGATCACCTGGTCGCCCTCGAAGCCAAGCCTTCGCGCAAGCGACTCGGAACGATCGCTGGGAACGAGCACGCAGTCGAACACAGGGTCGAGGTACACCCGGTGCAGCGCTCGCGCCAGCCGTTGCTTCGCCGTGCCATGCCACTGGCCGTCGACGACCAGCACCCGTTGGACGCCCGGGGGCTGGGCCTTGATCACAGCTCGGTATGAACTCGGGTGTGTCCACGTGCCCATGAGCACCACGTCGGGCGCGAACTCAGTCACCCGGCGGATGAGCTCCCCCTCCTTCGGTGGCTCCCGCCAGACGAGATTCTCCGCGTAATCGCAGAAGCGAGAAAGGTCATACGACGTATCGGCAACGGACTCGGGGCGCGCGACGAAGATGTCGTTGCCGAGATCGTGCAGAGTTCGCAGACAGGAGTCGACGTATCCCGCTATGCCAATTGTCAGCCATGCAAATCGCAGGACGCTACCTCTCTCATCGAGTGTCCGGTGGGCCGGAGTAGGCGTGTCTCGCGCCCAAGCGGCGAACATAGTATGTGCCGCGGCGGGGTGTAGGCCCGGCCGCATCCTGCACTCGGATTGTTGTACCTTCGCCCCCCTTGTCAGCAGCGTTCCGCCCGCCCGTCTCCGAGACTGATTGATGTTACGCAGTTGATGCGCGTCGTCATCGATGCGATCCCGGTGCGCACCGGAGGATTCGCAGTCGCCCTCGAGGAGATGCTTGCGGGGTGGGAAAAGCTCGGAACAGCCGACGAGCTACACGTCGTGGTTTCCCAAGCTGCCGAGCTGGCGATGCCTTCGTTCGTGCGCGTGCACGATGTGGGTGTGGGCCGCCCCGAAGTCGCGCGTCGGCCCGCGGTGCAGACTCGCGAGCTCCGGCGCGTGTGCCGCGACACCGACGCCGAGGTGCTGCTGGCCATGCTCCCCGCAACCGCTTTGGCGTCGGTCGGTGTCCCGAAGGTGATCATGGTCTACGACCTGCGCCACGAATTGCTTCCCGAACAGTTCACGTTGTTGACACGCCTCAGCCGTAGAGTCTCTTACGGCATCGGGTACCGCCAGGCGGCATCGATCATCTGTATCTCGCAGAGGACTCGCAATGACCTATTGCGCCTGCATCCCGGACTGGCCGGTAAGACGACGGTTGTGCTCTGGGGGGCAGACCATGTCGATAGCTGGCCTCGCAGCGATCCCGCCAACCAGGAACCGTATGCCCTCGCGTTCGGCCATTTCGTCAACAAAGGCGTCGACCGCGTGATCGAAGCCTGGCGGATCCTCAAGCGACGCGGCGACGCGCACCCGCTGGTGTTTGTCGGCCTCCCACAGGAAACTCGCGCTGCCGTGCGCGACCAGATCGAAGCCGCTGGGTTGAGCGAGTTCGTGACGCCGTTGGCGTGGCTCGACCGTGACGGGTTCCACGAGCGGTTCGCTTCCGCGGGGCTGATCGTGTTCCCGTCCGACTTCGAAGGTTTCGGGCTGCCGGCGGTCGAGGCGCTCCGGTTGCGGATCCCCTTGGTGATATCCGATGACCCGGCGTTGATGGAGGTCACGGGTGGTCACGCCACCGTGATACGCGGAAAGACGCCGGAGTCGCTGGCCGACGGAGTTGCGCACGCCTGGAAGACGAACGATCACGAACTCGCGGCGGCGCGCTCGTGGGTCGGATCATTCACGTGGGCGCAAATGGCAGCCCAAACTCGCGAGGTTCTTGCGGCGACGATCTCCCGATCGTCGCAATAGGTCAAAGGACCGGATCGCCCTCGCCGGCAGGCACTGGTTCCGTGACGGCGCCGGCTCTCGGTGTGGTGACCGAAGAAAAGACGCTGTCGGCACCCAGCGAGTTCCAGGGATCGATCAGCATGCAGCCCGGGGCTGAGAGCTCACTGATAATTCGCCGGCCCTCGTCACTCTCGAAGTACGAGTGGTTGGTGGCAACGATCACTGCCTCCGCGTCCCGGACCGCATCCTCGAGCGGCACGGTCACCGAATAGGCATGTGGATCGCACACGCTGACGAGCGCCAATTCCCTCTCCAGGAGGCGTACCAGCTTGTGCGAGAGCGAGTCGCGCTCGTCGTCCGAATCGCGCTTGAAGCCCAGGCCGAGCACCGCGACCCTGCGTCCACGGAGGGATCCCAGGCGAGTACGGATGCCGTCGACCAGGAACCGGGGGACCGACTCGTTTACACGCGACACGGCTAGCAGCATGCCGGGCGCGTTCGATCGTTCTTCGCTGAACGCGAAGTCCTTGCGCAGGCAGGTGCCGGCCGTCAGCCCCGGTGAGGCCATCCCACCGCGCGGATAGTCGCGGTTGATCAGATCAATTACGTCGAACACGTTCGCGCCGTAGCGCTCACAGTCCATCATCAGGAGATTCGGGAGTGCGAACGACGTGTAACGAAAGATGTTTGCCCAGATCTTCGCGAGCTCCGCGTGGGTGGCCGTCGTGCGATACACCGGCGCGTTGAACAGGCTGAACAACTCCGCCCCGCGCTCGGTGGAGGGGTCGCCGGTTCCGCCGACGATGCACGGCAGCGTGTCGATCTCTTGGACGAACCGTCCGCCGACGATGCGCTCTGGACAGTGAACGACGAAGATGTCCTCGTCGGAGCGAAGCCCACGTCGCTGCTGGATATAACCGGCGACAAATTCCGTCGTGCCCGGAGCCACGGTCGACCGGAGCACCACGGCATGACCTGGGCTGAGAGCCGGCATAAGGTCGTCCAGTGCCGAGCGGATATCTCTCATGTCGATTTCGATGTGAGAGAACGTTGGCGTACCCAGTGTCAGCACTATGTCGCGGGCTCGTGTTGCATCTGCCACTGTGTGAGACACGTCGAAGTTCCCTGACGCGAGGGCTCGCTCGAGCATCTCCTGAGTGCCGGGCTCCTCGAACGGCATCCGTCCGTTGCGCACCGAGTCGAGTCGCCCGCGGTCCCGATCGATTCCTAGGACCGTCAGTCCGCGGTCCGCGAAGCAAAGCGCAAGCGGCAGGCCAACTCGACCGATGCCGACGATGGAGACGTCGGGGGTCATGTGGCGGCGAAGCTTAGCGGCATCGCAGCGCTTGATTCCTGCCTACTGGCCGGCGGCTGCGTAGTGCTCCGACATCCATTCGGCCGTCATCCGGATGCCGTCGCGAAGCGACACCTGAGGCTCCCAGCCCAGCAGGCGCTTGGCCTTCTCGCCCGAGAGAATGCGACGCTGGACGTCGACCTGGTACGGCTGCGGCAGCGGCTCGAGCTCAAACTCGGCGGGGTCACGGCCGCATCTCTCCCACACCACGCGGGCGAGCTCCGCGATCGTGACCTCCTCGGACGTCGTGAGGTTGAAATCCTGATGTAACCCGCGAGGGTGGGACATCGCCGCGACGATTCCAGCCGCGGTATCGCTGAGGTAGGTGAACGCGCGCGTCTGTCGACCAGAGCCCAGAATCTGAAGCGGCCGCTGTCCCGAGAGGACTTTTCCGATCAGGTCGGGAATCACGTGCGTGATGCCTGCCTCGTCTGCCGGCACCTCGCCCGGACCGTAGGCGTTACCGGGGCGGCAGATCGTGTAGGGAAATCCAAACTCCTCATTCGCTGCCCGGCAGTAGACCTCGCCAGCCAGCTTCGAAAAGCCGTAAGCGGACTGCGGGGTGGGACAGTCGGGGAGATAGTCCTCGAGTGTTGGAAACTGCTCAGCGCGTTCGAACACCATCGATGACGACATGTAGACGAAGCGCTCTACCTCCAGGTCGAGTGCGGCTCGAAAGACAGCGTTGTTCAGCGCCGCGTTGGTCTCCGTCAAGGAGTAGGGGAGCTTGTGGAAGTTGCCTATCCCGCCGACAATCGCAGCGAGGTGGATGACGTGGGAGCATCCGTGGGTCGCGTCGCGGCCCTCCCCGTAGTCCCGAAGGTCGCCGGTATGCGTCTCGCAGTTCTCTGTCATCCACGGCGGTAACGCCCGCTGGTCTGAAGCACGCACCTCATAGCGGTCGTCGTCGATCAGGTGCCGGACGACGGCTTGCCCCACGTTGCCGGCAGCCCCGGTAACAAGTACGCGCGTCGACATCGGCGGCCGCAATGTAGCAAGCGTTGCCTGTACGGCGGTCCGGATACGGCCGTGTCACACCAGCTCCAGGTTGCGCGGCCGACCGGGCACATGCAACCATGTGCACGATGCTCGGGGAGGGGTTCGCGCGACAGGGACCGCGCTGGAGCGGAACGCTGATTCTTCTGATCGCAGTGTCAGCTCTCGGCGGTTCCGGGGCGGCGATCGCCGCCAGGTTCCATGGGGCGGCGAGCGCGCGCGCGACACGCCGATTCAACTACTGCGCCAACCAGGACGCCGTTTTCAAGTACCCCCGTCCCTTCGTGGGAATCAGCGACGTTGGCGTCGAAGTGAGCAACGCGAACCCCGACGGCGTCTACCGGGACTGCAGCATGGGCCAGATGGTTGCGGCGGGGATCGGCTACTTCCGCGAATTCATCGACTGGAGCCAGGTCGAGATCGCGCCGAACGTCTACAACTTCAGCACTTTCGACGGCTTCGAGGCCGCCGCCGCGAAGCACCACATGAAGATTCTGGGAATGGTCTTCGACGCGCCCCCGTGGCGGTCAACGGCCCCGGCGAGCGGCGCGAAGGCGGGCTTCTATCCGCCGTCCAACCCACAGGACTTTGCGTATTTCACGTCTCTGTTGGTAGCGCGATACGGGCCGAATGGCACGTTCTGGCGGCAGAACCCTCAGATTCCATATGACCCAACTCACGCATGGCAGGTATGGAATGAGCCGGATCTCGCTCAAAGCTGGGAGCCGCGGCCGGATCTAGCCGCGTACGTAAAGCTTTTGAAAGCCACGTCACTCGCGATCAAGCAGGTCGACCCGCGCGCGACCGTTGTCACCGCCGGCATGCCGTTCTACTTCCCGCAGGACGAGATCCGTGACCTCTCGGAGCTGTATCGGTTTGGCGCCCGTCCCTACTTCGATGCGCTGGCGATTCATCCCTACGCGAACGTGGTGCAAGAGACTGCGAAGTGGCTATTGGGCGCGCGTAGCGTGATGGATCGATTCGGCGATCGCGACAAGCCCTTGTGGGTGACCGAAGTCGGCTGGTCCGGTGGAGACCCGGACCTTTTCTTGACCAATCCCCGAAAGCAGCGCTCGAGCGTCGCGGCCTTCTTCCGCTTGATTCAGCGCATCCGAAACCGCGTGCGCCTGCAGGTGGTTATGTGGTACCAGTGGCAGGACCGCTTTTGGACCGCCGGACCGAGGAGCTGGTGGGGCTTTCACGAGGGGTTCTTCACGACTCGACTAGCCCGGAAGCCGTCGTTCGCGGCACTCAAGGCCGGCGCGCCAAGGCTTGACCGGTGAACAACGAGACAGCTCAGGCAGTCGCCCGTCCCCGGGGGCAGGCGGGTGCCGCCGGCGCCAGCGGGCCGCAGCCACAGCAGCAAACGTCAGCGCGGCGGCGATCAGGACGAGGATCAGCCATACAGGAAAGGCCGACGTGCTCGGGGTGGCGTTACCCAGTGGCGAACCATTCACACGATGTTGTGGCGCTGCCGGCAGCGTCAACAGAACGCGGCGTGAGCGCGGGCCGGTGCCGCCGGCGAGTCGGTTCGCTGCCCGGCTCGGCAAGGCAGCGCCAAGCGATGGGAGGCCAGGCCGAGGTGTCTGTCCGCCACCAGCTGAGGGGATCGTTTCACAGTATTCGTTGAGCGCGCTATCTGCCGGGTTTGTGCAACCGGGCACCGTCGCCGCAGTCGCGGACAGCGGTGCGAGAGCGCTTAAGGCGAGGACCACGGCAGCGATGCGCAGGAACCTGGGCATGTCGGACTTGATTCCGGCGCGATGCTAGCCGATCAACCAGTGGTGACGGCGCGCATGGGCGAGCCCTCAGGACCGCGCACGTTCCTGGGCAGGCCAGCAGGTCCAGCAATGTCCAGACTGGCACCGGGGATCGCGTTTCTGGCTGCCCTCGGTGTCATCCTGCTCTACGCGCTCAGGGGCGGCGGCTCCTACGACATAGTCACATTCGAGGAACAAGGGCTTGTCGTCTGGTGGGTTCTCGCGCTCGGCCTCGCGCTCGGGGTGCTGCCGCGTCGTCGCCCCTCCCTCGCGGCGATGATGTTGCTGGCCGCCCTCGCCGCCTACACCATCTGGACCGCTCTGAGCTTGCTCTGGACGCAAAGCAGCGAGCTCACGACCGAGGAGCTGGCGCGCTCGATCGATTACCTGGGACTGGTGGCGCTTGCGATCTCGCTGCTGGACCGCACCACCTGGCGTCACGCGGCTCGAGGTCTGCTGTTCGGCGCCCTACTCGTGTGCGTGATCTCGGTCGGAAGCCGACTTGCGCCATCGGTATTCGGCGTCGATCACGTCGATGCCGTCCTGCACATAGATCGGCTCGCGTATCCGTTCGGGTACTGGAACGCGGTCGCGGCCTGGGGAGCGATGTGTGGGGCGCTGGCACTTACCTGGAGTGTCCACGACTCCAATCGCGTTCGCCGCGCGCTTGCGCTCGGGTTGGTACCGGTGGCGGGGACGATGATCTACCTGACCTACTCGCGGGCGGGGTTGGCCGGCGCCGGGCTGGCCGTGATCGCCTCGATCGCGCTGAGCCGGAGCTGGATCACCGCCCTGATCCACGCCGCTGTCGCCGCCGCAGGCACGGCGCTCGCAATCGCCGCCGTCAGAGGGGAGGCGCCAATCGCGCACGCCACTGGCACGCGCGGGGCGGGTTTGGTCTTCGCCTCGCTGCTTTGTGCCGGCGGGGCTGGAGCTCTGACGGCCGTGATTACGCGGCGATTCCGGCTCGATCGCCGGCACCTGCCGCCGCGACTGGCGCGGGCCTTGACGGTCGCCGCCGCGCTGGCAGTCGTGGTCGCCGCAGCAGCTCTCGGGCCGAGGCTCGCAAGTCACGCCTGGCGCTCGTTCAAGCGGCCGGCGGTGGTCACGGCGAGCTCAAACCCGACTGCTCGTCTGGCCACGCTCTCAAGCAACCGCTATCTCGTGTGGAAGTCCGCGATCAAGTCGTTTGACGCCCACCCCTCCGACGGCACCGGGGCTGGAACATTCGAGTTCTGGTGGAACGCGCACGGCAGCACGAGCGAATTCATCCGCGATGTCCACAACGTCTGGATCGAGAACATGGCGGAGCTCGGGCTGCCTGGGCTTCTCCTAATCGTGGCCGTGGCGGTCGCCGCCCTCGCGGTCGCGGTGACGGTTCGGCTCCGTGCTCGGCGCGGGGCGACGGCCGGCGCGGCAGCTGCAGCACTCGCAACGTTTCTTGTGTACCTGCTTCACGCGAGCTTTGACTGGATGTGGGAATCGACGGCTGTCACGGTGCTTGCGCTAGCCGGTATCGGCGTACTCAGCGTGAGGCTGTCGGCGGGCCGTGTGCGCCTGAACCTTCCCATCAGAGCTGCGCTAGTTGCGGTAGCGGCGGCTGCAGCGGTAATCCAGCTCCCCGGGCTGCTCTCGACCTTGAGCGTGCGCTCCAGCCAGGCGGCCACGCGCGCGGGAAATGCGGCGCTCGCACTTTCGCGGGCGCGCGGAGCCGTGTCGGCAGAGCCCTGGTCGGCGAGCGCGCACGAGCAGGAGGCGCTTGTGCTCGAGGCGGACGGAAGCCTAGGCCAGGCCAAGCACCAGGAGTCGCTCTCGATCTCCGATGAGCCGACCAACTACGCGCACTACCTCATCCGCTCTCGGATCGAGACCGAATTCGGCCAGCTCGCCGCCGCCGTGCGCGACTACCGCCGTGCGTATGAGCTCCGCCCGCACGCGATCGTGTTCGAGTACGCCTCGTTATTCAAGGGCGGATAGCGTCAGCGCCACCGTGGCGGCGCGACCCGCCGGGCTGCGCCCATGAGCCCGCCGCGCCGCCGACGAACGGTGGTCGGCTGCGAAGGAGGCTCAGGAGCCAGCGACGGCTCGGTCGCCGCTCGAGCGGGGGAAGGAGCCGGTGGGGCGGGCTCGGGCACCGCTGGGGCGGGCGGGCTCTCGGCTTCTTGGTGCTCCTCGACGGGGGCAGCGGCCGTCGGCTCCGCCCGCGAGGCGATCTCGAGCCAGGCTGTGCGCGCCTCCTCAGGGCCCAGGCTCGTCGACGTTCCGAGCAACGTCTGCTCTGCATCGTGGAGCCGCTGCGCGGTGACCTGGCAAAAGCGACACGTGCTCAGGTGTTCGTCGAGGGTCGCCCCGTCGCGATGATCCTCATCATTAGCGCGCGCGGCTAGCAGCTCGGGGACGAAACGACAGACTGGCTCACGCATGCCGGTGAGGTCCATGCGAGCGGCGGCAGCCGCCCGAGCGCTTTTACGCAACAACTCCTTAAGGTCGCCGTCCGGCGCGGCCGTTTGGGCTCTGCCGAAAAAGTCGGTGAACGCTGCCAGGACCGCATCGCCAGCCCTGGGGGCCGTACAGAGCTGAACGGAGTACTCGTTGACGATCCCCGAGTGGGCGTCGTAGTAGCCCCCGAGTGCGTCAGGATCGCCCCCGACGATCAACTCGAGAAGCGTCGGCTGGCTTTCCCCGCCGGGCACGGCGGTCAAGATACCGGGAGGACGGGCGTGGCCTTCTCTAGATCGGAATCCCCCACAAGGGGAACCAGCGGTCGAGCTCCTGCTCAAGAGGAAGCTCGGAGCCGACCTGCGCTCGCAGCTGTAACTCGCGCTCCGTGTCGCGCTGCTGTTCACCACCCGCCG